>PLCA01000003.1:528246-631497 GCA_003134685.1 Gemmatimonadota bacterium
CGTGGCCGCGGTTTTCGCGGCCGCGTCGCCTCGGCCCAGCATGCCGAGCGTGCGAGCGATGTGCAGGACGTACTCATCGCGAATGTGCGCGACCCCGGTATCGGGATTGACGTAGAAATCGCGATCGGGAAGACCCAATCCTCCCTGACCCAGGTGCACGGACATCATGTCGCTCTTCTTCTCATCCTGATAGACGCCGAAGCTGAAGAACGATCCGATCTGGAGGGGGTTCTCCGCAAAGGCGACGGCGAGCGCATCGTTGGCGTTCCGGATCGCGTCGATGCGAGCCAGCTCACCGTCGAGCGGGTGAATTCCGAGCTGCTCCGCCTTGGCGGTATCCATCGCAGTCGCCCAGAAATCTCCGATCTTCTGCGCGTCGCTACCCGGTGCCGCGGGAGCGGCCGCCGACTGCTCGTTGATGCTGCGCAGGTTGAGATACAACTGCTCGCGCACGACGTTGCCGATTCCCCACGCCGATTCGGTGTTGGGAATGGGATTGCGCTTCAACCAGCCGCCGTTGGCGTACTGAAAGAAATCCTGGCCGGGGTTCATCGATGGATCGAGGTTGGCCTGGAGGAAATCGGGCTGGGCTGGCTGGTTCACCGTTGTGACTGATGGGCTGCACGCGGCCGTGAAAGCTACCGCGGCAAGGCACAACATCTTACGGGAGAGTTTCATGGTTTGGATGCAAGAAGAAAGGGTCTTGTTGCGTCCTGCTTCGGACTCCACAGAACCGAAGCAGGGAGCCATAAGCTTCGCAGCCCGACAGCTCATAAGCTATTCCGTCGGAGTCGGGAGCGCGCACCTCGTATTAGACAACCGGATCGACAAATCTGTCGGTCGACTGCGAGAAGCGATGTAGGCCCCAGCCCTTACTTTACAAGTTCTGCTGTGGCGATGGCCCCGTTCATCTCCGGAATGATGGTGGACACCTTGACGACCTGGCGCGAAGCCTTGTCCACCCAGAGCGTCGTGGTCTCGCCGGAACCACCATCGGCCGGCGTGATCTCCACCTTCCACGCATCAAAGGAACCCGCCGGCACCGTCACCTTCTCGCTGCCCGTGACCTTGAGCTGCCGCGGCTTCACCTTCTGCGCCATCAGATCGAAGTTGCGGTAGGTCGTGGTGTAGCCCTCGGCCAGCGGCAGTGCGGCGACCACGTCGTTTGCACCCGCGCCGTCGGCGAACAGAGCGCCGCCCAGATCCGCGGTGATCGGCCGCTCCTGCCCGTTCATCGTCATCTTGCCCGCCGCCTTGTTGTCGGCGAACGCGACCACGATCGTAGCGGGCCCCTGATGAATCACGCGGCTTCGCAGCAGCAGCGTGCCCTTGTCGATGGTCGCTTCATCGCTGACAGTCATCATCGGCATCGCGGTTGCCTCGGTGACGACCCACGTGCCCGCCGTATCCTTCACGGTGCGCGTGATATCCATCGGAATCGTCTGCCCCTGCGCGGCGAGCGTTCCCTTGTAGGTCGCGGTGCCGGGCCTGAGCCCCGCTGTCGGCTTCGGCGCGCCCGACGAAACTTCAACTTTTTTCGCCAGCACTACGGTCTTGGGATCGATCGTCAACACGGCCATGCGCTCCGTGATAGCCGGCGTCAGGCTCTGCTCGTACCGTCCGCCCAGATGCTTCGCCAGGAATTTCTCGGCCGTTGCAAAGAGCACGAGATTGTTGATGGGCCGAGCGAAGCCGTGGCCCTCGTCGGGCGCGAGGATGTATTCCACCGGGAATCCACGATCGCGCAGCGCGATGACGATCTGCTCGCTCTCGGCCCTGTTCACGCGGGGATCATTGGCGCCCTGGACTACCAGGAGCGGAGCCTTGATTTTCGCGGCGGAGTTGAGCGGCGACTGTCTCTGTAGCTGGGCGAGACCGGCGGCGGTCTTCGGGTTCCCCATCCGCTCATTGAAGATGGTTCGGATCGATTCCCAATACGGCGGAATGGAATTGAGCAGCGTGATGAGATTGGACGGCCCTACTATAGATACGCCGGCCGCGTAGACGTCCGGCGTGAACGCCAGGCCCGCGAGCGTGGCGTAACCGCCGTACGAGCCGCCCAGGATGCCGACGCGTTTCGGGTCCACGGTTCCCTGAGAAACGAGATAGCGGACGCCGTACGTGAGGTCGTCCTGCATCTTCTGCCCCCACTCGTTGTTGCCGGCGTTGAGGAATTTCTTGCCGTAACCGGTGGAGGCTCTGAAGTTCGGTTGAAGTACCGCGTAGCCGCGGTTGGCGAGGAACTGCGCGATGGGGTTGTAGCCCCAACCGTCGCGGCCCCACGGACCTCCGTGGGGAAAGACGACGAGCGGGAGATTCTTTGGCGCGACACCAACGGGAAGCGTGAGGTACGCGGGAATCCTGAGACCGTCAGAAGATGGGTAACTGATGGCTTTCTGCGGCGCCAGCGATTCACGTGGCAGCTTGTCGAACACTTTGTATTGCGGTGTCAACTTCTTGGTGTTGCGGTCAAACAAGTAGCGCTCTCCCGGTTCCCTGTCGCTCGACGCGACGATCATCCACTGCCGCTCGTCGTTGGTCGTGGAAGTCGGCTGGATCTCCTTGTCGGGGAGCTTGCTTTGCAGGAGCTGATAATCCTTCTCCCACTCCTTGTCCTTCCAGTAGATGCGGCTGCGCTCGTCGGTGTACGCGGTCGCCACCAGCTCGTCGGTGACCTCGGAGAAAGAGGCGTTGCCGAAGTCGACGCGATTGAGCGGATCCGACTCGACAAGCTGCTCTGTCTGTGTCGCGGGATCGAACAGCACGAGACGGGTCAGGTCAGGAGCGCCCTTGTTCGTCTCCATGTAGACCTTGCTGTTGTCCTTGTTGAAGCGATCAGGACCGCAGGTCTCGAAGACGGTGCAGGAATAAATCTGTGTGAAGCCCGTCGGATCGACGCGCAGGATGTCGGTGTCGCCCTTGTCGGTGGAGCGAACGGCAAGACGAAGCGCGCCGGCGTTGTCGAAGACCCAGCCAGTGATGCGCTCCGTATTCTGGCGCATGAGAGTGCGCTCACCGGTCGAGATGCGGACGCGATAGAGATCATGCCACGCCTTGTCGCGATCGTTGATGCCGACGTACATGATGTCGGGGTCAGTTCTGGGCACGGCGTAGATCTGAGTCTGAACGCCCTTGGCGGCGGTCAGATTCCGCGCGGCAGGCACTTCCTGTCCAGCGGCCGGAGCAGAGGCCGGATCGACCGCGTAGATGTTGAAGTTCTCGTCGCCCCCCTGGTCCTGGGCGAAGAGGATGTACTTCCCGTCTCTGCTCCAGAAGTACTGCCTCACGGGACGCTTGGTGTCGTTGGTTATGAGCTTGGCGGCCGAGTACGGATCGGCGGTGCGCTTGACCCAGATATTACGCGTGTCCTTGTACGGCTTGAGGAAGGAGATGTAGCGGCCGTCGGGCGAGATCTGTGCGCCCGAGATTTCCGGGTCGCCGAAGAAGAGCTCGCGATCGATGATCGGCGGGAGCTTGCCATTCTGCGCCCTGGCAGCGACCGGCGCGGTGAAGACGATGGCGATCGCGAGCGATCGCAGAATAGCGGTCCGGCTGATGACGGAAGATCTCATATGGCTCTCACGGCTCTTGAGTTTGGCGGGTGCGAACATCTGTCTCGCGTAACCTAAGGTCCGCAGGAACGACCCACCAGCAAATTCTTTAGTCACCGTCTTGCTGCACGCTCTCGGGAACCCGTAGCATTAAATGAAACCCGGAGGATTGATCCTGGAAAGAACTGGTGAGGTACCCCCATTGCCAACGGAGCCGAGGGACCGAAAAGTCGGCCCAGGCCTATTGCTCGTCGCTGCTGCTCTGCTCATCCTCCTCGGCTTCGGTTATTGCGCGAGCCGGCTGATGCCCGGCGCGATGTTCGGCCGCAACGAGACGAACATCACCCACGATATCGTCGTCGATCAAATCAAGGCGGTGGCGAAGCTCGTCTCGAGCGAAGCGACCGTTCGCGACGTCATCGTCTACGAGAATACCTGGTACGGATCGACCAAGCGTTCGCTGGTGGTAGTTACGGGGCGACTTCTGGCGGGGATCGACCTCCGCGACAACCCCGACGTCATCATCGATCACGAGAGAAGGCGGATCACCATTCGCATTCCTCCGGCGAAGCTGATCGCGGTGGAGATCCGCGACATGCAGACGTACGACGAGCGGGGCGGACTATGGAACCCGTTCACGCGCGAAGACAGGGATGCGATTCAGCGGCAGGCGAGAGCGCAGCTTACGGCGGCGGGTGGACAGCTCGCTCTGATCGCTCACGCCAACGAGAGCGCGGTGGAGCTGCTGCGGATGCTGCTGGCGAAGGACGGGTACACCGTTGATGTCGCTCTGCGCAATTGACTGCAGTCGTCAACGGTCATGAAATAAGACGAATCGCGGCCTATGCGGCGCCATCAGTGTGCCGCCGGGCGCGGAGCGATCACCGCCGCGATGACGAGCGGCTCCTTGTTCGCCCGCATGCCGTGCGGCTCATTGACATCATATGCGATGATGTCACCACCGCGCACGTCGCGATCGCCCGTTGCGCCGGCCACGACGCCGGCGCCCGAGATGGCGATCAGCAGCACGGTCGACGCACTCGAGTGCACCGGAACCTGCTGGCCCGGCTCAATCCGAAACACTACGATGCGGGCGTCGGCCGAGTCGTGGATGAGCGCGGTAGCCGGCCGGGCCGCGTTGGCCGTTACGGCAGCGGCGGCCAAATCGGGCGTGTGATACACGTTCATCGATGTTCAACCGCCGCTCGAAGCGCGGCGAGCAGCGCATCGAAGTCGGCGCCGTCGCGCCGTGCGGCGTCCGCGATCGGCACGGCGCCACCGCAACAGCTATCGATGCCGAAGCGGTTGAACACGTCGATCGTCGCGGGATACCGCGCGACGAGCTCGTTGACGGTCGAGACGATGTCGATCTGGCTGGTGCTCTGCATGCTGCCTCCTATTCCTGTTCGTGTTTCCGAGCGATGGAAACATGACTGCCGGCTTCGGGAGAGTGGAACGCAATTGCCAGACGGTTCCAGCCGTTAATGGCCACGATCGCCATCGTCAGGTCCACGAGCTGGCGCTCGTCAAACTGCTGGCGCGTAGTGCGATATAGCTCGTCCGGGACACCGCTCGGGCCGAGTTCAGTGACGGCCTCGGTCCAGGCGAGCGCGGCGCGCTCGCGCTCGGTGTAGAGCGGGGCGTCCCGCCAGGCGGAAAGCACGAGCAGCCGCTGCGGCGTCTCGCCGGCGGCGATGGCGTCCTTGCTGTGCATGTCCAGGCAGAATGCGCAGCCGTTGAGCTGCGACGCCCGCGTCCGCACGAGTTCCAACAGCGAGTGTTCCAGTCCCGACTCCCCGACGTAGCGCTCGAGACCGAGCATGGCCTCGTATGCGCCGGGGGCGATTTCCTTGTACGAAATGCGAGTCATTCCCTCTCTCCAATCGCGCCGTGGTGCGTTGAAGTCTCGACCAATCGATACGGCGCGTGCGTGACGGATGTCACGTTTCCTGGCCCGCGAGCGCGCGCTCGAAAAGCGCTCGCACGGCGTCCGAGCACGCCTCGCCGACGCACTCGAGCGGCGCCATTCCCACGATGCGGTGGGCTTGAATACGCGGATAGGCGATGGGCAAATGAAGGTGGGTGCCGTCGGCCAAAGTAAGCGTCGGCGTGCCGCGGACGTGGAATTGCTCGCGGCCGATCCGACTCTCCTCGAGAACCGCCGCGCGTGCCTCCGGACTCGCGACATCCCGTTCGAACCGCGGCATATCGAGAGCAGCCTCGCGCGCGATGTCGAGCAGTACCTCGGGGCGCCCGATATTCTTTCCCTTTCCGAAGAACGCGAGACGCACGCGAAGATCATAGTCCACGCCGACCGCGTGACCTTGACGCGACGCCGCCCAGGCCGCGTCGAACGCGGGCAGCGTCGTCGTTGGCCAGTCGTCCTCGGGATATGGCGCGAACGCCGCCGCCGGCTCCTGGATGGCGGCCAACCACCACTCCTGCTCGAGCAGCGGCCGCGGCGGGCCACCGGGGCGCAACAGCTCCAACGGGAAGGACCGCGTTCGCAGAGTCACCCGTTCTTCGTACTCCTTTCCGATCCGATGCAGGCGCACGGCCGCGATATAGCACCACGGTCAGTAGTATTCCGCCCACTCCATCAGCTCGGGACGCTTTGCATCCATCATGATTTCTCTCGCTTGACGTTTGTGCATCATCACGCATCCGCGGCTCGCTGGACGAGCCGATATAGTTTATCGCGTTCTATTGAACGCTAACCTGTGAACCGGCCCGGCGCTCAGCCGCGCTGGCTCGTCCGTGAACTGCGCGGCGCGACGCGGAGGCGACGCCGGAGGAAGCCAACTAATATCCTCGAGAACCATAAACACTATGAAACAATCTTCCATTTTTACTATCGGCCATTCTACGAGACGAATTGATGAATTCGTCGAGCTGCTACAAATGAATGGTGTCAAGGAAGTGATTGATGTTAGATCAATACCCATGTCCCGCCATAATCCACAATTCAACGGGGATTCCCTAAAACAATCCTTAAAACAGAACAGTATTCGATATAAGCATTTGAAAAAACTTGGCGGCCTGCGTCATTCAAGAAAGAATTCTATGAACCTTGGTTGGCGCAATGCCTCATTCAGGGGATTCGCGGATTACATGGCGACTCCGGAATTCTCCGAGGGCCTGGAAGCGCTTACAAAGATTGCCAGTTTGAGAGAAACTGCCATCATGTGCGCTGAAGCCGTGCCATGGCGCTGCCATCGTTCACTCATTGCTGATGCACTTGCCAAGAAGGGATGGCTCGTACGGGATATCATTAGCCGCACGTCTCCCGCGAAGCATCGCTTGACTCCATTCTTGAAAGTAAGGAAAGGACAGCTCATCTACCCCGCACCCAAAACGTGATTCGCTCTCTATCCAAGAAGCCGAAAGCGCAAGCCGACAAGGCCGTCGCGTTTCGCGCGCTTCACCAGCGCGATGGAGCCTTCATCATTCCGAACCCCTGGGACGTCGGCTCGGCGCGCCTCCTGGCGCGCATGGGATTCGAGGCGCTGGCGACCACCAGCGTCGGCTACGCATTCTCCATCGGCCGACGGGACCACGGCGTGCCGCGCGATGAGATGATGGCCCATGCCGCCGCGTTGGCGGGGGGCACCGATCTTCCGGTGAGCGCCGACCTCGAGAACGGATTTGGAGATGATCCGGAGACCGTCGCCGACACCGTCCGGATGGCGGCCGCCGCCGGGCTCGCCGGTTGCTCCATCGAAGACAGCACCAATCGCGACGACGATCCGATCTATGCATTCGAACATTCGGTCGAGCGAATCCACGCGGCGGTAGAGGCGGCACGCGGTCTCTCGTTTCCATTCACGCTCACGGCGCGCTCGGAGAATTTCCTCCGTGGCCGCCCCGACCTCGACGACACCATCGCGCGGCTCGAGGCATACCAGGCGGCCGGAGCCGACGTGCTTTACGCGCCGGGCCTGGTGAAGATGGACGACATTGCGGCGCTCGTGCGCTCGGTGGACCGTCCGGTCAACGTCCTCGCCGGACTTCAAGGTGTGCACTTCGACCTCGCCGAGCTATCGGCGATCGGCGTCAAGCGCGTGAGTGTCGGCGGATCGTTGTCACGCGTCGCGCTCGCCGCGTTCCTCCGCGCGGCGCGCGAGATGCGTGAGCAGGGCACGTTCGGATTCGTGGACGAGCCGATCAGCTCGAGCGAGATCGCGAGCATGTTCGACGCTTGAGGGCCCCCTCTAACTCACCCCTTGCCCGAACCCGTGACCGTGCGATTTCGCATTCCCTTGGGCACCCTGCAAATAGGGCAAACCCCCATCTGCGGCTCTTTCCCGTAAATCAGGGTAACCGGGCCGAGAACCCGCGCGGTATCGGTGAGCGAGACGGTGAGTGTCATCGTCTGTCCGGTGATCTGCCCCGTGAATTGGGCCGGATGGAGGATCCCGCGATTAACCGGATATGCGTCGACGTTGTAGGTCCCGTTGGCCTGGAACCGGCCATCCGCGTCGGGGCGAATTGGGCCGACGGCATCGCCGAGCGTACATCCGATGTGAATGTGCACATCGGTGGCAGTCACGATCAACCCGGAATTGTCACCGCCCCAGGTCCCGACAACTTCGGTGATACGCGTCGCGCTCGAGCACGCGAGAGCCGCGAAGATTGACAGGACTGCAGTGACCCGCATCATACCTGAACGCTAAGGTGAGGACCGTCCACCGGCAACTACCGTCTGCTGTCATATGAGATCTGCCCTCACGACACTTATTCTCGTAGCCCCCGAAGCCGAGGAGCGTGCAATGGACGATGTCGAGCTGAGACTACAGCTCGAGCGGGCACACGCCGACTGCTTCGGCTGGGCGATGGCATGTTGTGGACGCCATCGCGACGACGCCGAGGAGGTGCTTCAGACCGTGTATCTCACAGTGCTGGATGGACGTGCGCGCTACGACGGGCGGTCGAGTTTTCGCACCTGGCTCTTCGGCGTGATTCGCCGCACGGCCGCTTCGGAACGGCGCAAGACATGGTTGCGCGGACTGCTGCTGAAGCGCGAGGCCGATGGCCTCGAGCCGGAAGCGCTCGCCGCGCCGGACGCGGAAGTCGAGCGCGATTCGCGCCGCTACAGTTTGGGTAACGCGCTTGCGCAGTTGGCCCCGCGCCAGCACGAGGTGCTCCAGCTCGTGTTCTACCACGAGATGACGGTCGATGAAGCCGCCGCGGTGATGGGAGTGAGCGTCGGCTCGGCTCGAACGCACTATGCGCGTGGCAAAGCGCGACTCGCCGCGCTGCTCGGCGACGCGAGGGAGCTGTGACGATGATGGACGAGAGCGAGATTCGCAGCGGTTTCGCCCGGTTGCGTGACGCCGATCGAGAGCGCGCACCAAGCTTCGGGCAGACCTACGGCCGCGCGCGCGGTCGTAAGAGCTGGCGCGCGACGCCGCGCGTTCGGCCTCTCGTGTTCGGCGCGATGGCAGCTGCCGCGATCGCCACGATCTGGCTGGCGCAAACGCGATCGTTGTCGCCGTCCGCGGCTACGCCTGCTATTGCGACATGGCGCGCGCCGACCGATGTGCTTCTCCGAACTCCGGGCAGCGAGCTGCTCAGCGAGATGCCCGCGCTCGGTACGTCCATTCTGGACGAAATGATCCCAGTACCTTCTAACAGAGGAACCTGACTATGAGAGTTTCAATTCTTGCATTCGCGTTTGTGCTCAGCACCGCAACCCTCGCGGCGCAGGGAGCCCCGCCGGGACAGCGAAACCCGGGGCCGGGCCCAGGTGGCCCGGATGACTTCGGACGCAACTTCTTCCCGCCCGAGCTGGTGATGCAGCACCAGACTGAAATCGGACTTCAGGACGCGCAGCGCGCAGCGCTCACCTCCGCCGTTCAGCAGGCACAGGGAAAGTTCATGGATTTGCAGTGGAAGCTGAGCGCCGAGGGCGAGAAGATGGGCCGTCTGCTTCAGCCCGCGCAGGTGGACGAGACGCAGGTCCTCGAGGAAGTCGACCGCATTCTCGTGTTGGAGCGTGAGATGAAGAGGGCGCAGATCGGGCTGATGGTGCGCATCAAGAACACGCTCACCGCCCCGCAGCAGGCGAAGCTGGCGGAGATACGGAACCGGACCGAATAGGTATAATCGACCGTAGAGACCAGCGGTTATTGGTGGAGTCGGCGTCCACCCAGATGCCACCATTTAGCACAAGCGTCTGAAGCGATTTATTCGTAGAGATCGCGACGGTCGCCCTCCGCGGATTGGCCTCCCATATCGCTGCCGTCTCGTGGATGACTTCGCTGCTCCCGTCCGCGTAGTGCGTCTCCAGATCCACGGGCGCCGGCATGCCGCCGATGTTGTCGATGGCGACCGTGTATCCGTTACCCGTTTTCTCGACGCCACGGACCGCAAAGTCGATGTAGCTGTTGCTGAAGTACCAGCCATTCCAGAACCAATTCAGATTTCGGGCGGTGACGTCGTTGACGGTGTTGAAGAAATCCCAGGGAATCGGGTGCTTGCCGTGCCACCGATCCATGAAGGAGTGCAACGCATTCCCGAACGCCGCATCGCCCAGCATGTCCTTTAGCGCGAGGTAGCCGAGCGCCGCCTTGCCGTACGCATTGTCTCCGTAAGCGTTGGCGCTCAATCCGTCGGCCGGCGTGATAATCGGCAGATCCTCGAGTGGGGACGGATTGCCGGCCCAACCATTCACGCGGAACTGCTGGAAGAAGCCAGTCGCCTGCTGCTTCCCGATGTCGGCCGAGCCGATCAGGTACTCGAAGGTCGTGGCCCAGCCCTCGTCCATCATCGCGTACCGGCTCTCGTTGATCCCCATGTAGAAGGGGAAATACGTGTGCGCGATCTCGTGCTCGACCACGAAACGCGAGAAGATCGTATCAGCGTAGCTCTCGTCGTTGACCATCATCGGGTATTCCATGCCGGCGAAGCCTTCGACGACGGTCGTTTTCTCGTACGGGTAGGGAACGCCGGGCCAGTTGTGCGAGAGCCAGTCGAGCCCGTGCCGCGCGAACTGCACCATGTGATGGAAATCGGCGGCCGTGTCGTTGTATGCCGCCTGCACGCTCGCTCGGCGGTGCGTCGCGTCGTCCACGACCACGCTGGCCGCGTCCCATACATAATGGTTGCTGAGATTGAAGGTCATGTCCGGGATGTTCGTGGCCCGGAAACGCCAGGTGTTCGTCAGCGACTGTCTGGTCACCGCCTTCGCCGCCATCTCGGCTCTCGACGCGACGTTGATCGTCTGGTCCGAGTTGAATGACTGCGTGAACCGCTGGAGAGGTACCGGCTGCAGGACTTCTGAAGGATTCAGCAGCGTACCCGTGCCCCACACGACATAGTTGGCGGGAACGGTGATCGAGACGTCGTAGTCGTTGAAGTCGCTGTAGAACTCCTGGACATCGGTGAAGTTCATCGTGTCCCACCCGTTGTAGTCGTCGAACACGGCAACCCGCGGATAGAAGTAGGCGAGGAACCAGGTGGTGGAATCGATCATCCCTTCGCGCCCGCTTTCCTTCGAGATGTCGTAGTGCCACTTGAACGCGAGGTGCAGCGAGTCGTGTGGCAGGACCGGCGCCGCGAGTCGGATACGCTGCCAGGTGAAGGCATTCTCGACGCCCGGCCAGGGTGTGACCTGCCCGTTCACCACCAGTGAATCGATGTGCACACCCGAGGTGAGGTAATCCGCGGAAGCGCCGCCACCGCGGGGCGCGCCTGGCTTGTGGATGTTGAGAAGCAGCTTGATCACCGGATTGCGGATCGTGTCCGGGCTGTTGTTGAAGTAGGTGATCTGCTCGCTGCCTCGAATGGATCGGTCGGGCGGCAGGGCGGTGATCGCGATGTTGTAGCGGCCGCGATTCTGCCAGTACGCGGCGCCGGGCCTGCCGTCGGGGGATCTCGTTCCCTTCCGGTACGCCTGCTGGACAGCGCGCGGCATGTAGAGCGAGGACGCTCCTGACTGCGGGAGCGGTGAGGTGGTCGGAGCCGGGACGCATCCGGCGACGAGAGATCCGGCGACGAGGAGCAGGGCTACGCGCATGGAGGGCATGGTCGAAGGTAAGGTTGAAGCACTAATATAGGGCAGGCCCCAATGGAGAGTGGCATGCACCAGAGCGCCCCAACACCATACTTGATCACGCTGTTTTTTGTTTCCGCCTTTAGCGCTTGCTCGGGCGAAAAGACAAACACCCTGAGCGCCAAACAAGTCGGCACAGCCGAGGCATCACAATCCGCGAGCGCCAAACAAGTCGGCACACCGGAGGTATCACAGCCCGCGGCAACCGGTTGCGACGCGTCCCTGTGGGATCACGTATATAGCCCCAAACGCCTGCAGCAGCTCGTGTCTTGTTTGAGCGTCACCGGGATTATCGACGAATCTTCTGTTGACGAGGACGGCGATCAACATTTTCTGCTCAAGCTGGATCCGGGGCAGGACACCCTGGTGAACAAGAGAAATGCAAAGAAAAAGGGCGGCGACATCGTGCTGGAGATCGTGTGCGCCAATCCAACGACGATGAAGAAGCCAAAATCAGCGTGCGCCGGCTACACGAATCCGTTACCCATACCCGCGGTCGGCGCGCACGTCCGGGCAACCGGCACTTTTGTCCTCGATACACACAATGGATGGGTGGAAATCCATCCTGTATCGAAGCTGGAGAAAATGTGAACCGATCGATCCATCGTAGCTTTTGCTAGCATGATCCTCCACGAGCGCTGGTTCCTGGACGAGACGAAGTTCCCGGTGCAGTTCGGCACGTGGAGCTCACCCGAGAGTCTGGTACCAATCGCCGTCGCGCTCGGCATCACCATCATCGCGACGGTGATATACCGAGCCCGCGGCCGACATAGCGTCGTGCCCGGCCCGATCGCGCTCGGAATGCCATGGGAGAATTACGTTCGGATCCTCACCTGGGTGCCGCTCGTGATCGGAGTGCACATGGGCATCACGCTGCTCGTGAGCGGAGTGGGCAGACAGTTCTTCGTCCCCAATCTCGTGCTGCCCGTAAATCTCCTCGGCGGCCTGCTCGGCATGGTGGAGATCGCGATAGGTCTCAGCTTCATCTACGGCGCACTCGCGCGTCCCGCCGCGGCAGCGCTCGGCGCCGTCTGGATTCTCGGGATGCTGGCGTTCGGACCGCTGCGCATCATTGAGCATACTGAGATACTGGGCGTAGCTTTCTTTCTCTTCGCGACGGGGCGTGGGCCTCTGGCGTTCGACATGGCGCTCGACAAATTGAACAAGCCGCTGGCACCGCTCATTCCCTACGCGGTTCCGGTACTCCGGACCTCGCTCGGAATCGGGCTAACGGTGACCGCCTTCACCGAGAAACTGTGGAACCTTCCGATGGGGCTCGCCTTTCTGTCGGCCTATCACCTCAACTTCTTTCCGTATATCGGGCTCTCGGGCATCGACGACACGAAGTTCCTCTTGATCGCGGGGACCGTGGAGTTGTTGATGGGATTGATGCTCATCACCGGAACGTACGTCCGGCTCATGATCATCGTGACGCTGATACCATTCAATCTCTCGCTCCCATTTTTCGGGTGGCGGGAGCTGGTCGGTCATCTGCCGACGTACGGGATTCTGGCGCTCTTGCTGTTGTGGGGTGACGAGCGGCCGGGGGAGGAAGGGGCGCTCGTTCGGGCGCTGCGGGGAGGCGGGGCTTAGTCCAATCTTGACGTGCCCATCGGACACATCTAAGCTCAGGACCCCGGGGATTACTTGCTTCACCTCCCACCCGTTATCGAGGAGACAAGATGAGTAGGAACAGGATTGCATGGCGGATTGCGCTTGCCGCGGTGGCGATCGCGGCTTTCACGTCGACAGCTCAGAGCCAGCAGAGCGACGCCCGCGCGATACGCGCGCTTTCGGATCAATGGCAAAAGGATGTCGCCGCGCAGAACGTCGACGCGATCGTCGCCCTGCACACTCCGGATGCGGTGGTGATGTTGTCCCACGCGCCGCTCGCAAATGGATCGGCGGCGATTCGTGGAATGTGGGCCGAGATGGTAAAGACGCCGGGTCTCGTTTTGCACTGGACGCCGACGAAGATCGAAGTTGCGAGTCCCACCGTGGCGACGGAGTACGGCACCTACACCGAGTCGTTCGATACGCCTCAGGGAAAGGGGACCGATGCCGGCAACTACGTTACGATCTGGCACAAACTCAACGGCAAATGGCGCGTGGCTCTCGATGCACCGAACACGGCCACTCCCTTGGCGGCGGCGGCCGCGGCTCCGATGGAAATGGCGAACGTGCAGGTGCTGGCCAACAGCGCGCTCACGTGGAGCGACTTCGCGCCGCCGGGCTTTGATCCCGGAATGAAGCTCGCCGTTCTGAGCGGCGATCCCGGCGTGCCAGGTCATTACGTCCTCCGCCTGCAATTTCCGGCCGGCTACCGGTTTCCGGTTCACTGGCATCCCGGCGTCGAGAACCTGACGGTCGTATCGGGAGCGTTCCTGCTCGGAATGGGCAACACCGCGGATCCGAGCGCGCTCAAAACCTACGGGCCGGGCGACTTCCTCTACATTCCCCCGCGGCACGCGCACTGGGGCGGCAGCACCGCGCAGGGACCGTCCGTGATTCAGCTGCATGGGGAGGGTCCGTTCCAGTTAGTGCTCGGAGCGCCGAAGTAGGAGCTCGTTGAACGGTGGCACGGAAATCGGGGGTTCTCGCATTCCTATTCCTTGCCACCGTCCTCAACGCGCAGGAGGACCACGTCGCGCTAAGCGATTGGCCGGCTTACGGTGGCGACGCCGCGGGAACGCGCTACTCATCGCTGACGCAAATCGATCGCTCCAATGTCGGCAGGCTGCAAATGGCCTGGCAATTCGATCCGGGCGACAGCCCGCCCAACGGACGCTTTCAGGCCCAACCGATCGTCGTCGACGGCATTCTGTACAGCGTTACGCCAGGCAGTAGCGTCGTCGCGCTCGATGGTGCGACGGGGAAATTGAAGTGGTCCTGGAAGTCTGGAGAAAGAAGTGTCGGTCGCGGCATCACTTTCTGGACTGACGGGAAAGAGCAACGACTGCTGGCCGGCTTTGGCCGGTACGTCTACGCCGTCGACGCCGTCACTGGGAAACCCTTCGACGATTTCGGGCGCGGCGGCCGCATCGACCTTCATTACGATCTCGATCGGGATCCGAAAAAACAGTCGGTGAGTCTCACTACGCCGGGTGTCATCTACAAGGATTTGTACATCGTTGGTGGCCGGACGGCCGAGAGCCTGCCGGCGTCGCTCGGAGACATCCGCGCGTACGACGTCCGCACCGGAAAACTTCGCTGGACGTTTCACACAATTCCTCGTCCCGGCGAGTACGGCTACCAGACCTGGCCGAAAAAAGCCTGGACGTACACGGGTGCAGCCAACAACTGGGCCGGCATGGCTGTCGATGTGAAACGCGGAATCGTTTACGTCCCCACCGGATCAGCCGCGGCGGATTTCTACGGCGCCAACCGTGTCGGCGACGATCTGTTCGCCAATACGCTGCTGGCGCTCGATGCGGCGACCGGCAAACGCATCTGGCATTTTCAGGGTGTCAAGCACGACATCTGGGATCGCGATTTTCCGTCGCCCCCGACGCTCGTGACGGTCGAGCATGACGGAAAGCGCGTCGACGCGGTGGCGCAGACAACCAAGCAGGGCTTCGTGTTCCTGTTCGATCGCGCCAACGGCAAGCCGCTCTTCCCGATCGAGTACCGTCGCGTTCCGCCCAGCACGGTCGAGGGCGAGGTCGCGGCCCGGACCCAGCCGTTTCCCTTGAAGCCCGCGCCCTTTGCCCGGCAACTGTTGACCGAAGACATGCTTACCACTCGAACGCCACAGGCGCATCAGTGGGCGGTCGAGCAATTCAAGACGCTCCGCAGCGAAGGGCTCTTTATCCCGTTCATGGTCGGCAAAGAAACCGTGGTCTTCCCCGGGTTCGATGGCGGGGCAGAATGGGGTGGCTCTGCCCTCGATCCAACTACCGGCGTGCTCTACGTGAACGCCAACGACATCGCGTGGACGTCGAGCATGCGCCGCACGCTGGCGGCGGCAAGTCTGGGCCGTCAGACGTATCTCAATCAGTGCGCGGCGTGTCACGGGGAGAACATGTCTAGCGGCTCGGCGTTTCCATCGCTCGTCGACATCGCAACGCGGCGCACGCGCGCACAGGTTGCCGCGAGCATCAGGAATGGATCGGGTCGCATGCCGGGATTTTCTTCTCTGCCGCCGCAGACGTTGGTTCAGCTCGTTCAGTACGTCATGAGTGGCAAGGCGAAAGGAGCTGCGCCCGCTTCACGTTCACCCCGCGAACCGAAATACGACTTTACGGGATACCATAAGTGGTACGACCCCGACGGCTACCCCGCGGTGGCGCCGCCGTGGGGGACGTTGAACGCGATCGATCTGAATTCGGGAGAATACGCCTGGAAGATTCCTCTCGGCGAGTATCCCGATCTGGCCGCGCAAGGTTTGAAGGACACTGGAACCGAGAACTACGGCGGACCCATCGTGACTGCCGGCGGTTTGGTCTTCATCGGTGCGACGAACTACGACAAGAAGCTGCGCGCTTTCGACAAGGATACGGGCAAGCTTTTATGGGAGTCGCTGATGGTGAACTCCGGAAACGCGACCCCGATCACGTATGAGGTGAACGGAAAGCAATACGTCGTGATCGCGGCGTTCGGCGGCTACGCGGGAACCCGCGCCGCGCCGCCGGGCGGCGCGTTTGTCGCGTTCGCACTGCCGTAAGTGGATGCGCGCGCTCCCTCAGTGGCAACCCATTGGAGCCTGAAGCCTGACAACTTTTGGTCCGTTAGCGGCAGTTGATATCTCCGCTAACACCCGCGCCATGATTCATTTGCGCCGCGAATCGCCGCAAGCCGGATACGACTCCATCATTGAGATCGAATTCCAACCCGGCCACCGTGCCGCGAACGTTCCTGGTATTGACGAGGGCCAGGAAATCGCAGATTGGAATCGATGCCGTTGCAGTGCGCTCGATGTGAATCACGTGCGGGAGCTGCTGCGGCAGGTATCTCGCAGAGCCGTTGTCTCCGGATGAACGAGTGACAACCGATGGGGTATTGGGCACGACCCACTCTTCCACCCTTTGCGCGATCCCCAGAGGGTAGCTGATGACCGTGTCTCCGAGAGATGCCACCAGGATCGGTGTTGCTCCCCGGAGTAAGAAATGATCTGAGGCCTGCGTGTACTCATCCGAAATGAGTGTGAGGCGAACGGTATCAGGGTAATCGGCAGGAACCCGACCCCGAAACTCGTAAGCCGCAATGAGTGTATGCACCGGCGGCGCTGCCACGAAGACTCTGAAGAGAACGTTGCCGGATCCCAGCGAGGCCTTGAATCGCGCCTGTGTCCTGTTGAGCGCGGTGTCGAAGCCGTACTCGATCTCACCGGAAAACGGACCAGCGTCGGAGATCGAAGGCGAGACTCGTATTTCGCTATTGGTTGCCTGTGGGACCACGGACGCGGACGCCGACGCGAAGGGTAGCGCGAGCGCCAGTCCGGCAAGGCCGGTCCGAGTAATCCGAAACATTGTGCACCCCCCGGGTGGTAGAGGTGGCCAACTGTTCCCGATCGTTATATCGGAAGCCGGATCCTGTCAATGATTCTGAGCCGAGCGGCTATCGCAGCCCGCCCGGAGACCGCTCCCGCAGGTAGTCTTCAGTTGCAGTTAGCCCCGCGTCCGCCGTATGTTGCGCCGAGCGCTCATGCCGTCCGCAACCCATCCGATCGCCATCCACAAGTTCGGCGGCGCCGCGCTTTCCGGCGCGAGCGCGATCGCCCACGTCGGCGCGCTGCTGGCGGAGCCGTCGGATGAACGACGCGTCGTGGTGACTTCGGCACTCCAGGGCGTGACCGATTCCCTGCTCCGAGCCGCTCACTGCGCGACTGAAGGCGATTCGCGCGAAGCCGACGTGATCGCGCGCGAGCTAGCCCAGCGGCACGCCAGCGTCGCCGACGCACTGGTGACTGGCGAGGAGCGCATCGCGCTCGAGCCCGAGCTCGCGCGACTCACCGAGGTGCTTAGCGATAATCTGGCCGCCCTCGCGCCGCCCGATACCGATCGTGCGCAGCGCCGGGATGCGGTCCTCGCGCATGGTGAGCGCGCCGCCGCGCAGATCGTCAGTGCGATGCTGCGCGCAAACGGGACGCCGAGCGTGGTAGTCGACGCGACGGAGCTCATCGAGACTGACGGTCGTCACGGCAACGCCGCGCCCGACCTCGCGCGCAGTGAGGTCGCTGCGAGGTCCGTGCTCCTCCCCCACCTCGAGGAGGATGTGATAGTCATCGTTCCCGGCTTCATCGGCATGGGACGCGATGGACACGTCGTCACGCTGGGTCGCGGCGGATCGGATCTCACGGCCACGGTGCTTGGGCGCGCGCTGTCCGCGCGAAACGTCACGCTGTGGAAGGATGTCCCCGGCGTAATGACGGCTGATCCACGTCTCGTCCCCGGAGCGCGGGTCGTGCCTTTTCTCGACGTACGCGAAGCTTCGGAGCTCGCGTATTATGGAGCCAAAGTCCTCCATCCCCGCACACTAATGCCGCTGCTCGGCGGCACGACGCTCAGGCTGCGCCCGTTCGCCGATCTCTCGGCGCACGGGACGTCGATCATCGCGGGTCGGTCCGTCAAGGGCGCGCCGGTACGCGCCATCTCCGGCATGCCCGATCAGGCGATGATCACGGTGAGTGGCAGCGGGATGCTCGGCATCCCGGGCGTAGCGGCGCGAGTGTTCGGCGCGCTGGCGCATGCGCACGTCTCGGTGTCGCTGATCTCGCAGGCTTCGTCGGAGCAATCGATCTGCTTTACGATCCCCGGCAATCGCGCCGACGAGATCACGGCGTACCTGCGCCAGGATCTCCGTGAGGTGCTGGCGCGGCACGAGATCGAGGACATTGCCGTGCAATCGGGATTGACGACGATAGCAGTCGTCGGCTCGGGTATGGCTCACATGCCCGGCATCGCTGCCCGCGTCTTCGGCGCGGTTGCCGATGCGTCGGTGAACGTGATCGCCATCGCGCAGGGCGCGACCGAGCGCAACATCTCCTTCGTCGTCGAAGATCGTCAGGCAGGCGACGCTGTACGCGCGGTTCACGCGGCGTTTCGACTCGACAAGGTCGGTGGTGGTCGCATCGCGAGCAAGGCAGACGCCGCCGACGTCGTCATTCTCGGAGTCGGCCGCGTCGGCGGGGAGCTCGTCGCGCAGATTCAGTCGCTGTCCTCGCGCGAAGCGCCGCGCCTGAGGATCATCGGGCTCATCGATCGATCGGGCTTTCTCTACAACCGACGCGGACTGACCGGGCGGCAGCTCGAGCGCGCGCTTCGCGAAAAGCAGTCTGGTGGCGCGCTCGAGCGCATCCCTGGCGGAAAGCTGGCAACGGCCGACGCGGCCGTGGCGTTCATGACGAGCCACGCGATGGTTCGCCCCGTGCTCGTGGATGTGGCGAGCGGCGACACGTCGGCGGCGCTGACCACCGCGCTCGATCACGGCCTCGACCTCGTCCTGGCGAACAAGGTGCCATTGGCGGGCAGCTTCGCAATCTCGAAACGCATCCTCGGCGCGCGCGACCGTGGACGCCGTGTGCTGCACGAAGCGACCGTCGGTGCGGGCCTTCCGGTGATCGACACGCTTCAGCAGCTAGTCGCCTCCGGCGATCGAGTCGAGGCGATTGATTGCTCGCCATCCGGCACTATGGGCTTCTTGTTCAGCGAGCTTGGCCGCGGTCGCGCCTTCTCCGACGTTGTGCTGCAAGCAATGTCGCTTGGCTATACGGAGCCGGATCCGCGCGACGACCTCAGCGGGATCGACGTCGCCCGCAAGGGGATCATCCTGAGCCGCATGCTCGGGTACTCCGGAGAGATGCAGGACGTCGAGATCGAGTCGCTGATTCCCGACGCGTTGCGGGACGTGACGCGCGAGACATTCCTCGCCGCGCTCCCCGAGGTCGACGCATCGTGGGCAGCGGCCGTTGAAGATGCACGGGTGAACAACGCAGTGCTGCGTTATCGCGTGCGTGTCACGCGAGGCGGCGTGCGCGCCGGTCTCGCGCGCGTTCCGCTGGGCAGCCCGCTAGCATCCCTGGATGGGACCGACAATCTGTTCGTGTTCATGACGAAGCGGTATCGGGAGCGCCCGCTCGTCGTGTCCGGACCGGGCGCGGGCGCCGTGGTCACCGCTGCCGGGGTGCTCGGCGATGTCCTGCGGATCGTGACGGCGTGAAAGCAGCTACGATCCTGTGCAGCACTCGCGCTGCCGCTCTGATGCTGCGGCTGTCGCTGGACCGTGATTCGCCCCGGTTGAGATGACCCAGGCGACGAAGGCGAACGAGAGCGCGCGTCGAATTACGGCGAGTGCACCCGGTGGAATCGGCAACATCGGTCCCGCCCTCGATGTGCTCGGCTGCGCGGTTGCCGGCGCGCGCGATGAGATCACTGTCGCGTGGCGCCACGAGCCAGGCATTGAGGTGGCGGACGCCGGTCACCCAGATCTTCCGCGCGATGCTGCGCGTCACACCGCCGCGCTTGCGGCCGCTGCCGTGATGCGGCGCGCCGGCGCGAAACACGGCCTCACGCTGTGGTGCCGCAAAGAGCTCCCGCTCTCGGGAGGACAGGGAGGGAGCGCGGCGTCCGCGGTGGCGGGCGCGGTGGCGACCAACGCTCTGCTCGGGAATCCGCTTGGAACCGAAGCGTTGCTCGCGAGCTGCCTCGATGCGGAATCCGCCGTCGCGGGACGCCATCTCGACAACATCGCGGCGTCACTGCTCGGCGGGATCGTGCTCGTCCGCACACTCGATCCAATCGAGGTGGTGCGACTTCCCGTTCCGGCGGGGCTGATACTCGTGCTGGCGCAGCCCGCGCAGCGACTCCTGACCGTCGTCGCGCGGCGTGCGTTGCCCGAGCAGGTATCACGCGCGGACGTAGTTCACCAGATTGGAAACGTGGGCGCGATGGTGGCCGCGTGCTACATGGGCGACGTCGCGCTCTTCGGGCGTGCCATCGACGACCGGATCGCGGAGCCGGCTCGCGCCCCGCTGCTGCCAGGATTCGTGGCCGCGAAACGCGCGGCGCTGGACGCGGGTGCATACGGTGTCTCCATCTCCGGTGCGGGGCCGAGCGCATTCGCGGTCGTGTCGGACGATTTGATTGCGCATGCCGTTGCCACAGCGATGCGCGCCGCGTATCTCGCGGCGGGGCTCGAGTGCGCCACACGAGTGACGCACGTCGATCCGGAGGGGGCAATCGTGCGCGAAGACGACTCTTCCCGCCCCGGCAAATCTTCTTCTCGAGGCAAGAAATGACGGGCGCAACTGTCCTTCGCTGCGAATCGTGCAGGGCGAAATGACGGGCGCAACGGTTCTCCGCTGCGAATCGTGCGGCGCGACTTACGGTGACGACCTGCCGCATGCGACCTGCCCCGCCTGCGACGGGCTGCTGCTCGCCGAGCATGCGCCTCCCGCCGTGCGCGGAGCGGAACTGCGCGCTCTATTCGACTCGCGCGTCGTCGCGAGTCCGGGATCCGCTCGCGAGCGCTCGGGCGTGTGGCGGTTCCGCGAGCTCGTGCTCCACGCCGCTGACGATGCGATCATCAGTCATCCGGAGGGGAACACGCCGCTCATCAACCGCCCGGCGATATCCGCGTACGCTGGCGTCGATGATCTGGTTATGAAGCACGAGGGTCACAATCCGACCGGATCGTTCAAGGACCGCGGCATGACGGTCGCGCTCACACAGGCGCGACGCGTCAACGCGCGAGCCGTTGCCTGCGCATCGACCGGGAACACATCTGCGTCGCTGAGCGCGTATGCGGCGCATGCCGGGATTCCCTCGTTCGTCTTCGTACCGGCAGGCCAGATTTCCGCGGGGAAGCTCGCGCAGACAATCGCCTACGGTGCGCGGGTCCTGCCGATCGATGGTGATTTCGACGACTGTCTTCGGCTCGCGCGCGAAGCCGCGACGCTGGGAATCTACCTGGTGAATTCGGTCAACCCTTTCCGCCTGGAGGGACAGAAGACGATCGTGTTCGAGCTGCTTCAGCAGCTCGGCTGGCAATCGCCGGACTGGATCGCGCTCCCCGCCGGCAACCTCGGCAACACATCCGCGTTCGGCAAAGCGTTGCGCGAGGCGCGCGCGCTCGGCCTCATCGACCGCGTTCCGAGACTGCTCGCCGTGCAGGCGGCCGGCGCGGCGCCGTTCGCGAAAGCGTTCGCGGAGGGATTCGTCACGCACCACCGCGTGCGCGCCGAGACTCGCGCCACTGCGATCCGCATCGGCGACCCCGCGTCATGGGATCGCGCGGTCACCGCAATTCGTGAAACGCGGGGGCAGGTTGTGGCTGTCAGCGACGAGGAGATATTCGCGGCCAAAGCCGTGATCGATCACGCGGGAGTCGGGTGCGAGCCGGCCAGCGCGGCTAGCATCGCGGGTGTACGCAAGCTGGTGGCGGCCGGAGAGATCCCGTCGAACGCGCGTGTCGCGGCCGTGCTTACCGGACACCTGCTCAAGGATCCTGGCACCGCGGCGGATTCACTCCCGGCGCCATTGAGCTACGCGGCGGCAATGGATGTTTTACGGCGGGTTGCCGGGTAGGGCAACTGCAACTGCAACTGCAACTGCAACTGCAACTGCAACTGCAACTCCAACTGCAACTGCAACTGTAACTGTAACTGAACACTACCCGCCGACGGCCCCTGGCCGGTAGTGTTCAGTTGCAGTTGATGTTACCGCCACCGCGCCAACTTTAGAACGTCATTGAGAACGCCGGCAGCTGTCACCGCGACCCCAGCCCCTGGCCCCGTGATCACGATGGGGTTCGCCCGGTAGCGCGTCGTCGTGATCGCGAACTGATTGTCCGTGCCCGACATCATCGCAAAGGAGGTCAGCGCGCCCACCGCAACGAGGCCGACGCGCACACTTTCCGCGGTGACAGTCGCGCGGTACAGGAGCACGCGTCCGCCCGCCTGCACCCCCGCTACGCGTTCGCGCCAAACGGGGTCGAGCTCTTCGATCCGCGCCATAAATTCCGCGATGGGCACGTTGCGGAGCTGCTCCGGCACGAGCGACTCAACCTCGACCTCGTCCAGCGATCCCTCGTAGCCGAGGCGCTGCGCCAGAATGAGCGCCTTGCGCGCGACGTCCATCCCCGACAGATCGTCGCGCGGGTCAGGCTCCGTGTAGCCGAGCGCCATGGCCGCCCGCAATGCGGTGGAGAACGGTATGCCGCGTCCGATCTCGCCGAACAGGTAGCCCAGCGTTCCGGATGGACAACCCTCGATCGCCAGCACCTCGTCGCCCGATTCCTGGAGCTTGCTGATGGTGTCCAGCAAAGGGAGGCCGGCGCCTACGGTCGCCTCGTGCAAAACACGCCGCCCGTGCGCGGCGGCATGACGCACGAGCCCGCCCGTGGCGTCACGCGGGTCGGCGAGCGGCCGCTTGTTCGCCAGCACCAGATCCATTCCCGCCACGATCGCTTCCTCGAGCTCCGCGGTCGTATCGCTTGCGGTGAGATCGACGAGAATTGGCCGAGAAAGACCCTGGTGCCGTATCGATGCGAGCGCCTCGGATGCAGTCGCGCGCACACCGGAAGGTGCATCGGCCAGCGGGATCCCTGACTCCTTGGAATCGGCGAGAGTCTCGAGACGCAATCCCGAGAGGCCATTCGGGTCGAGCACGAATCCGCTGCGATCGATAACGGCGGCGACGCGCACACCGATCCGTCCCGTCGCACCATCAAGTTGTCGAGCGAGCTCGCGCCCGATACGACCGTACCCGAGAATGACGACGTCAGCCCGCGCGGCTCGCGCCGACTCGCCGGCGTGGGGCCGCGTCCCGTTGCGGGAATTGGCCACCTTCGATGATTGATGCAGCCCGCGGCCGTCAGCGGGCCCGCCGACCGCCCCCGGCAGATAGTCTTCAGTTGCAGTTACCCCCTCAAGGACCTCGCGCAAGAGCGAGGACACCTGCTCTCCTTCGAGAAGAAAACCATCGTGTCCCTTGGGCGATTCGATCTCCCGATACTCGGCGCCCGCGGCCTCCGCCCAGCGCCTCACGTCGAGTGGATTGTAGAGCAGATCACCCGGAATTCCGACGCCGATGATCTTCCCCTTCACCGGACGCAGCGCGCTCGCGACGCCACCGCGGCCGCGACCAACGTCATGGCTGTCCATTGCGTCGAGTAGCGTGAGATAGGTGTCCACGTCGAAACGGGCGCGGAGCTTCTCGCCCTGCCGCGACAGATATCGCTCCACAGCGAATCCCCCGGCCTCGTGTTCCTCGCGGCCGAACCGATCGGCGAGCTCGCCCGCCGTGCGATAGGTCATCATCGCGATCATGCGTGCGATCTCGAGTCCCTCGTCGCCCGCCGCGGCGATCGCCCGCCGCTGTATGTGGCTCCACGCGATCGCGGACGCGGGATGCTCGGCCGGCGCAGCCAGCACGACGACGTTGCGCACGAGTGCGGGATAGGTGGCCGCGAACTCCATCGCCACCATTCCGCCCAGCGAGCCGCCGATCGCCAGCGCGATCGACGGTACGTGCAGCGATTCCACCAGTTGGCCAACCAGCCGAGCCATGTCGCGCGTCGTCACCTCGGGAAAGGGTCGACGGGCAGGATCGGACGGCCCCGTCGTCCCATAACACGACCCGAGGAGGTTGGTACACAACACTGCGTAGCGATTCGTGTCGATCGCGAGGTCGGGACCGACGACGTCGCGCCACCAATCGCCCATCGCGTCGGCGGATCCCGTGAGTGCATGGAAGACGACGACAAGATTGTCGCGCGCGTCGTTCAGCGTTCCATCGAGGAAGTAGGCTTGTTCAACCTGACGTAGCACCTCGCCGCTCTCCAGCTCGAAGCGGTCGAGGAGCTGCACGCCACGGTGACGCGCCGCCTTCCCCTCCCCCACCCCCACCCCCGACGCCGGAGCGTGCGCGACACCCGTCGCGGCTCCGGCATCAAGGAGGGTTGGGCCGTTCGTCACAGTCCGAGCGCCCCGCGCAGCGCGACGTCGAGATCGTCCCTCAGGTCATCTACGTCCTCGATCCCCACCGACAGGCGGATCAGATCGTCGGTGACGCCGGCCGCTTTGCGCTCGGCCGGCTCGAGCTGCTGGTGCGTCGTGCTCCACGGATGGATGATCAGACTCTTGGCATCGCCGACGTTGGCGACCAGAGAGAAGAGCTTCGACGCCGCGATCACCTTCTTCGCCGCTTCCTCGCCGCCTAGCACGCCGAAGGTCAGCACACCGCCGAAACCGCCGGTCAGGTAGCGCTTTGCGGTCTCGTGGGTCGGATGGGACGGAAGGCCGGGGTAGCTCACCCACTTGACGGCGGGATGGCCCTCGAGGAATTGAGCCAACGCGAGTGCGTTCTCCGAGTGGCGCTTGATGCGGAGCTGGAGCGTCTCCAGACCCTGGATGAAGAAGAAGGAATTGAAGGGAGAGAGCGCGGCCCCTATGTCGCGAAGCAGGAGCACCCGCAGGCGAATCGCGAAGGCGATGTTGGCTCCGTTGAAGTTCCCGAATACGCCGCCGAAAGACAGTCCATGGTACGCGGGCTCGGGATCGACATAGAAGCCCTTGAAGCGCGGCGACGCGGTGTAATCGAAGCGGCCGCCGTCCACGACGACACCACCGATACTGTTACCGTGACCGCCGATCCACTTAGTGGCCGAATGCAGCACGATGTCCGCGCCGTGCTCGATCGGCCGATTGAGGAAGGGCGTCGCGAACGTGTTGTCTACGACGAGCGGCACTCCCGCCGCGTGTGCCACGCCGGCGACGGCGCGCAGATCTGACACGTCCAGTCCTGGATTGCCGATTGTCTCCACGTACACCGCCTTTGTCGTCTCGTCGATCGCAGCCGCGAACGCCGCCGGGTCGTTTCCGTCCACGAAGCGCGTAGTGATCCCGAGCCGCGCGAGGGTGTACTTGAGGAGGGTGAAGGTGCCGCCGTAGAGCGACGAAGAGGAGACGATGGAATCACCCGCCTGCGCGAGATTGAGGAGCGCGAGCGTCTGCGCCGCCTGCCCGCTCGACGTCGCGACCGCCGCCACTCCGCCCTCGAGATCGGCGATGCGCTTCTCGAAGGCGTCGGTGGTGGGGTTCATGATGCGGGTGTAGATGTTTCCGAACTGCTTGAGACCGAACAGGCTGGCGGCGTGCTCCGGGCTGTCGAAGACGTAACTCGTGGTGGCGTAGATGGGGACGGCGCGGGCGTTCGTCGCCGAGTCGGCTTTTTCCTGGCCGACGTGAATCGCGCGGGTTCCAAGCCCGGCGACGTGCTCCTGCTCGATCGTGGTACTCATGTGGTTCTGCTCCGGAATGAGTGGTACAGCGAGGGGTGTCGCGACGAGACAAAAAAAACCGGCCCTCTCGGTGGGAGAGGGCCGGCGGCGTACAGAAGGGTTCTCTGGTCAGCTCACGCGCTGGTGCACCTTGCACGCACGCGCCGGTCCGTCTCTCCTTGGGGAGATCCGCACGGGCTAATGCGACACATAAGGTTGAGCGCGAACGTATTCATCGGATGACGAAGTTGGCTGAGGTGCAGACGACGAGAGAATAATGACGGGCTGCGGGCGGGTGTGTCAAGGGTTTCTCGCCCGCCGCCCAAGGCGGCCATCCAACGGATGGCTCCCGTGTTGCGTACATACCAAAGGCGCTTCGCGAATAGACTTTGGAGACTGAGACGAATGAAAGTGCGCATTCTCGTGGGTCCGTTATCGCCTGTCCTGACCGCCTTGATTCTTACGGCGTGTAACCTTACCGGTTCAAACACGGTCACTGTCGCGGCTCCCGCAATTATGACCAAGGTCGGGACCGACCCAACGAGCGTTGCAGCTGGCGCTAGCTTTTCCGATTCGATTCGTGTGCGGGTGACTGACGCCTCGAACTTCCCGGCGTACTTAGTCAGCGTAGCCTTTGCGGTCACTGCCGGCGACGGCAGCGTAACTCCGACGACAGTGATCACTGACATCAACGGAGCGGCGGCAGCGAAATTCATAACAGGAACAACAGTAGGTACGAATACCGCCACTGCGACGGTAACCGGTCTGACCGCTGTCGCATTCTCCATCACGACGGTAGCGGCTGGGACCATCATCTGGGCGAGTATCCCGACCGACACCCTTCGCGGTGTATGGGGCAGTTCCGCGTCTGATGTATGGGCTGTGGGCTACAGTGGGGCGATCCGCCATTACAACGGTACGATCTGGTCGGGCGTCTCGAGCGGCTCATCCCAGCAGCTCGTGGGCGTCTGGGGCACATCCGCGTCCGACGTGTGGGCTGTAGGTGGCCTCTCAGGGACGATTCTCCATTACAACGGTACGAGCTGGTCGAGCCTTCTCGAGCGGGCACAACCCGGGATCCTCTTCGGCGTCTGGGGCGGATCCGCGTCTGATGTGTGGGTCGTCGGCGACGTCGATTCGGTCCTCCATTACAACGGTACGAGCTGGTCGGCCGTCGGGGGCGTGACGCGGACTATTTCCGGCATCTGGGGCAACTCTGCGTCGGACGTGTGGGCCGTCGGCTACACGGCCGGTATCGGCGGGACGACCTTCCATTACGACGGCACGACCTGGTCGAGCGCTCCTGCAGGGACGACGCAGGGACTCAGCGGCGTCTGGGGCAGCTCCGCGTCCGACGTGTGGGCTGTAGGTGACAATGGGACAATCGTCCACTACAACGGTACGAGCTGGTCGACGGTCTCGAGCGGGACTAACCAGCCTCTTGTCGGTGTCTGGGGATCATCCGCTTCTGACGTGTGGGCAGTCGGTTACGGCGGGACGATTGTTCATTACAACGGTACGGGCTGGTCGAGCGTCGCGAGCGGGACGACGCAGAACCTCTTCGACATCTGGGGCAGCTCTGCGTCCGACATTTGGGCTGTGGGTACAGGGGGACTGCTCCACGGTCAGCCCGCCGGATGACGGTGATGCGATTCGTTCGCCCCGTCAGCCCCGGGAACTGCAACTGAACGGGATCCGAGATCTGAAAACTGAACTGAACGCGATCCGAGATCTGAGAGGACTAGATCTCAGAACGTAGTCACCGCGCTCCGACCGTGTTGAGCGCTTCTCCGGTTACAACCCACCGCCTGTACCGTAGCGCCACCCAGATATGTCGCAGCGTAGTTTCTAAACCCTGGTATCTGCTCCTCTCAGATCTCGGATCACGTTCAGTTTGAATTTGCATATTCTCTATCACTGCTGAAGGAGATTGAAGTTGATCTCGAGACGTATCGTGTCTGCGACGCTCAGTAGCACCGGCACGCGCGGCTGCTCGAGCTGAATGTCTGCAAAGGTGAACGCCGTGGCTGCGGATCCCGCGATCCGTCCCGGCTCGAATTGCGCTGTGCCCTTCCAAATCGTAGGACGCGAAACTCCGCGAACGATGAGGTTGGCGGTCATTTCGATCGGGACGCTTCCGGATTTGGGAAGGGGAAGCGAAACTCCACGAACCGCGGTCGGAACCAGCACGATCGTCGGATACTGATCCGCCTCGAGCAATCGTCCACGCACGAAGCCGTCCCGCCGATCCTTGTCGCTCACGAAGCTACCGGCTGCCACTCTGAAGCTGGACGCCTGAGGAATAACCTTCCCACTGGAGTCGAACGAGATCGAGCCCGCGAGGAGCTTCGTCTCACCGATTGCATCGTTCGGAAGGTCGTGGCCGACCAGTTGCTCGCGAACCCGGTACCGCGCTGCATTCCCGGTTTGCGCGAGAGTAAAGCGAAGCGCGGCGCTCTGCGACGCGGCGGATGTCGAGTCTTGTACTCCGACGGCACTCCGCGCGGTCGAAGAGCTGGCGAAGGCTGTATTCTGCTCGCCGGCCGAACAAGCTGAAATCGTGACTGCAGCAAACACGGCGAATACCGTCCGCCCGCCAATCACCTGAACGCTCATTGTGACTCCTCCGCCGTCATGAGCCCAGACGCACATTCAGCGCGCCAGTTCCTCCCGACTGGTTGTAGCCAGGAGCCTACCTCTGCCAGACGTTGTTCGCCCGCTCGATGTCCGGAAGCGCGTGCCTCGGATCCACTTCCGCGCGCGTGACGCGCTTTTTCTCCGGAACGCGATAAACGAACTGCGACCCGAGGTTCCACATCTCCACCGGCAGCTTGACGATGGTATGAGTTCCGTCGGCGAAGGTGAGCGAGATCTCCGCGGGCATCACCATCGTCCCTCGATTCCCGACGTAGACATTGGAGCCTCCGTCGGCACGAGTCGCGACTGAGTCGACTGACTGATCGAGCCGAGCGGTGGAGTAAATCCACCCGCGCCAGAACCAGTCGAGATCCATTCCCGATTCATCGCGCATCATGCGAAAGAAATCGCCGGGCGTGGGATGCTTGAATGCCCACGCCTTGATGTACTCTCGAAAAGCCGCATCGAAGCGATCCTTGCCGAGTACTTCGTACCGCAGCATCTGCATCATTAGAGCCGGCTTCTGGTATCCCACCCAGAAGAGATCGCGCACCTGCGTCGGGTTGGTGATGAGCGGCTGCTCCGCGCCGGGCTTGGCGTGGTCGGCATAGAGATGCAGCGGGTGCACCTCGATCGAATCGCCGTACGGCGTGCCCTGGAAATACTTCGCGGCGTTCCCGAGATCGATGAAGGTGTTGAAGCCTTCGTCCATCCATGGATAGAGCCTCTCGTTGGAGCCGACGATCATGGGGAACCACTCGTGCCCGAACTCGTGCGCGATCACCCACTGCTGGTCTTCCCGAACGGCACTGTTGGGCGTGAACGTCATCATCGGGTATTCCATTCCCTCGATGGGACCTTCGATGGTCGTCGCGTGCGACCAGGGATACCGGTACCACTGCTCGCTGAAGTACTTGATTGCCTCACGCCCCATGCGATTCACTTCGGGCCATTTGTCCGCGGTGGGCCGATAGAGATCTTCGATGAGGATGCCGTCGTAGCCACTGGCGTCCCAGCGGAAGTTGGGTCCGCCGGCGAACGCGAAATCGCGCACGTTGTTGGCGGTGTAGTGCCAGGTCAACCACAGTACGCGATTGGGCGTCGACGCAGTGGCTTGCACAGACGTGCGAGGCCGCGTCTTCTCGATGTTGCCGACTTCGTCCGCGCCGATGATCGCGATGGGAGTCTCGGATTTTCGCGCCGCCGCGAGACGGGTGCGCTGAGTGGACGTGAGCACCTCCTCCGGATTCGCGAGCTCGCCCGTGGCGGCGACGATGTACGACGCCGGCACGGTCAGCGACACATCAAAGTTGCCGTATTCGAGATAAAACTCCCCCGCGCCGATGTAGGGCTCATGATTCCAGCCGTGGACGTCGTCGTAGACGCAGAGTCGCGGATACCATTGCGCCATCTCGTAGAGCGCGCCGTCGTGCCCCATTCGTCCGCCGCCCTGCGGTGGAACATTGAAGTGCCACACGGCTTCAATATCGAGCGACGCGCCGGGAGCGAGCGGCGACGCCAGATCGATTCGCATCGTCGTCCCGTAAACCGTGCGCTTTGCATCGACGCCGGCAATGCGGAGCGACTCCAGGTGTCCTCCGCCGTTGAATCCCTGGCAGGAGAAGTCGAAGGTCGCGTCGAGGAAGACGAGTGGCGGCTGGTTGAGCACGTTCGTGATGCTGTTGGGCGCGCAGAGATTCTGCTCGACGAACAGCCAGAGATACGGAAGCGCGTCGGGCGAATGGTTTACGTAGTGGATCGTCTCGCGCCCGCGGAGCTCGTTGCGCGCAGGGTCGAGGGTCGCGGCGATTTTGTAGTCGACGCGCTGCTGCCAGTACTTCGCGCCCGGTCTGCCGCTACCGGTTCGAACATCGGTCGGCGCCGGCAGAACAAGCGACCGAAAGGGCGACGTGTCGGCAACCTGGGCAAGTGATGTCTGGGCCTCGGCGGACTCGCAAGAAGCGGAGACAAGAAATGCTACGAGGAGAGTACGTATCCACCGACGGTGGACTAAGACTGGCGAAGAGTTTTGCGCGCTCATGCGAATACCGGACGGTGGTCTCAGGCAAGCATTACAACCGAATGGACGATAAATATGTCCAACCTGGGGTGATCGGCCACGGGGGAACTTTCCGCGCGCTGGTCGCGTAGGGGAGTTTGGAGGGTCGCTCGATGACAAATCCTCATCACCCGATGGGACATCCGACCGACGGGACGCCCGCTCGGCCCGGTACGAGTGACGCGCTCACTGCGCGCACGATCGATGCGACGGTTCATCCGCCGCTGGTGCGGGCACAGGAGACAGTAGCGGCTTTCGTCCCACGCGTCGCCCAGGCCGCCGCCCCTCTAGCGTCCCCGCTCTTCCTCGGGGCGCTCGCGCTGACATTGTTGTTCGTTTGGGTCGCGATCCGCATGCGGTACAGGCCGAGTGCGTTGGTGCTGGGTGCTCTGCTGGTCATGACGCTCTCTTCGTTCAATCCGGTGCAGAAACCGGAGCAGTCACGCATCGCCGATGTCAGAAGACCGAGGACCAGGGTTGGAGGCACGAGGGCATCATACCGGAGTCGCGTCGTGCCGCCTCCGCAAATTGAAGCGCCCGACATCGACGTCCATGTGGATCCGGTGCAGGTCTATCTACCTCCTGATTTTGCCGAGCGGCTGCCCGAATGGAGCAGAGACGCGATGCAATCCGCCGAGAGGATGATGCGCGACAATGAGCACATGCGGGAAATGATGGCGCAGATCCGCTACCGTCTGCGTGAGCAGGCGCGACGTCAGCATTGGCGTCAGATGATTGCCGAGCGTAAGGCTCGGTCGAGGGAATTCGATCCGATCGATTCGCCTTGACGCAGAAGGCCGAGCGCCCGTTAGTCAACGCTCGGCCTCCCGGTCCCTGATCCGCGCGAACGATTTCTAAAGGGCCGCCGGCGGCTCTTCGTCAGCAGATCTGCCGTAGCTCCACGGCACCGGCGTCTCCAGCATTCGAAGATAGACGCCGAGCTGCGCGCGATGGTGCGCCGAGTGCGTGACGAACACCGTGCGGAGGACCTGCGTCCGCGGCGCACTCATGACGATTTTGTCGCCCAGCCGCAGCTTCCATGGCGCATTCGCCTGATCCCACGTCATCTGCTGAAGAATCGCGCGCAATTGCTTGCTCGTCTCTTCGAACGCCCTGACCCGCTCGGCGCTGGTCAGGAGCATTGGTTGCGGTGGACGCGGTGCCAGGCCGTCGAATTCGTTGCGCGTCGCCATCAAGAGCCCGAAACCGGGCAGCTGCGCGAGGTGCGTCGCGAGCTCGCCGAGTGTGCGCGACTTCGCGTGCGGACGCCAGTCGTTGTTGCCGTTGGGAACGCGCTCGAGCATGCGGCGGGTCGTCGCGAGCTCCGATTCAAGATCAGGGAACAGGAGCGCGAGCGGGCTCGCCTGTTTGGTAGACTTGCTCGGCCTACTCGTTGACTTTCTTGCCGACTTCTTCGTTGACTTGCTCGACTTTTTCGACTTGCTCGACTCTGTCGACTTGCTCGAGGATTTGGAACGCGCGGATGCTTTAGCCATGAATGACGGTCGAGTGAAAGGGTCTCCGCAAATTTAGCGTGCGCGCGGACCGCAGTGAGTACAGGCTCTGCAGTTGTTGACACGCCACCGACCGCACGGGCAGTGGGATTGTCCGTTTTGTTGCCTTATTCTTACCTAGTCGCCGGTGGTCATCGACATCATCGACGATTTACTGAACGCGCCAGATGTCGAGGACGCCAGTAGTGCGGTGCTGATTCGCGTTTCCTTCGGGAAGAGCGATCATTCCGTCAACGACAATCGGGCTGTTCCAGTGGCCGCTTCCACAGTCCAGTTTCGCAAGCAGCTGTCCAGATTCCGGCGTGTAGACCCGAAGCCCGCCGTCGGGATCGTACACGTAGAGGAGCCCGCCAGCGATAACAGGGCTGGTGCCCCCATTGCGATTTTTCCACTTCGCCTGAAGCCGGCCACCATCAAGAGTCCACGCCGCCGTCCCACCGTTGTCGGCCGCGAACATCCAGGTGGTTGGCCCGGCGTTCAACACTGCGGGCGCAGTGAACAGATCCGTACCGGAAGGTGTCGACACCACCTGCGTCTCGCCGCCGCGACGCGGCGCGGCGCCTCGCGTTCGTCCAAACTGCACAAGGCGGATGGTTCCATCCTTGCCGCCCTGCGCGACAAAACCGCCGCCGAGCAGCGCGGGAGAGGTCGATCCAAGATCCGCGTCCCTTGAGCTCAATTCATCGGTGTTCGTCGGCGTGTAGTTATCGACGATGTTCGTCGCATTCGAATCGAGCGCGATCGCGGCGTCGCCCCAATTCGTGCGCCCATCCCACCGGGCATTGCCGGTCGCGAAGTAGATATCTCCCGTGGTCGAGTCGATCACAGCACCCGCGCGACCCCAAATGGCCGACCCGCTTTCGCCGCACGAGGAAGGATCGATCAGATCGCGCCGATCGCTACAAAGCGAATTCCATACATGCAGGAGCCGACCGCTCGCGGCGTCCAGAACAGCGACGTGCCCCTGATAGGGGGGCGCGTCCCCGATATAACCACCTGTCACCGCAACCACCCGGCCGTGAAAATAGTTGAGAGATGAGGCGATCTTCTCGCGAGTGGGGAGGCGAGTGATGGCGGTGCTCCATACAGAGTGACCATCCGCGACTGCGAGCTTCTGGATGCGCCCGTCTGGTGACGCAGCGTAGATGAACTCTCGGCTGGCGTCAGCGACCGGCGTCGCAGTCGTGATTTGACGGGACCCCGCCCACGAATCGTATCCACTGGGCGTGAAACGCCAGAGAATGGCGCCATTCGCGGCGTCGATGGCTAGCGTTTTCCCGTATGTGGTCGTGACGAAGAAAACGTCGTGTGTTCCGCCGTTTGCGCGGACGCCGTGCAAATAGATGGCAGCGCCATCGACGGTTCCGTCGAGTGATACCTGTTGTCGACGCAGCGTGGCGACATTCCCCGCGGTGATTCCGGTCGGGTCGACGGCGGCACTGGATCGGCCCGCATCCCAACCGAATCGCGTCCAGTCGTGGGCGCTGGCAATCCTATTCACGGGCAGCGCCGGCGCTGCATTGTGATCCGGTGGGGCTCGCTCAGCGGGCGCCGCGCCGCATCCTGGGAGCGCAAAACAGCAAACAAGACAGATGCTTCGAAAAGGATTCATATGGCGAGAGGTCGCGTAAGGGGCGACAGGAGGCTGACCAATGAGGAGGACCCAATCAAGATAGGGGCATCGTTCGCGATCCGTTACAGTTGGGTGGTTGCCGCAGTCCTAAAGTACAATGCCCCCATCCCCCGCCAGCGCCGACCATCAGATCCGAACGATCACGGTTGATGCGCAGAAATACTTCGTAGCTCTGCGAACGAGCCACGACGGCGTCGAGTACCTCGGCCGCCTGATGTTTACAGAGGCGTCGACCGAAATCGCGTACCAGGACCACGGCGGCGTTCCTGGCGTGAGCGTCGAGGATGCGGTGAGCAAAGCCAAGGAATTCTCGGACGGCGAGCTGGTGCAACGTTGTTACCGCGCATTGTCCGAAAAGCGGCGTTACGGCAAGCTGCGGCGCGCGACCGACAGAGTGATCGAGAAGATCAAGCACCTCAATCGAATTGCCATTGGCCTCGAGAAGGGGCTGATCGACACCCAGAAAGGCAAACTGGAGCTCGATCAGGCTCAGACCGATCTGCTGGAGATGGTGCAGTCCCTTCGACTGTATGCGGGAGTCGAGGACGAGCCCGACGACACCCAACTGCAACACTGAACTGCAACTGCCGGTGCGAGGATCTTGCTTTACGGCTTCCGCGCGTTCCCCATATAATCCGCGAGATTAGCGGAGCGGAGTATCGCAGTCCACCGCGGATCAGCACGCACGGGATCCCACGTTCTATCCAGCAGCGGCGAGTAAGCCGTGAAAACCGCAATCTCATGGTGACTGGTTGCTGTCTCCATTGCGTCGAGAGCGGCTGAGCGATTTCCCAGACCGAGCTGACAGATAGCCAGTGTGACCCACGATTCACGCTCCTTCTCTGCGCGCGCCTCGATTTCGGTCAGCAGTTTTTTCGCTTCGGCTGCACGGCCGGCAACGCCGTAGGCGTGACACAGTTTGCCCTTGGTGAGAAGTGTCTCGCGATCGAGCCGAGTTGCCTGCTCGAACTCCTGCACCGCCTGCTGTACCTGACCGATCTGCAACTGAGCGTCGCCGATGAGCATAAGACTGAGCGTCAATCCCGGTGACAGTTCATCAGCCTGCCGGTATTGCTCGATCGCCTCATCGTAGCGTCCAGCCAGCGTCAGAGCGTAGCCAAGGGCTTCGAACGGAATGGGCGCCAGCGGGTCGAGCACTATGGCCTGGCGAGTCTCGACAAAACTCGAATCGAGCCTCCCGGTGTGATATAACAGTTCCCCATACCACTGGTGCGCTGTCGGATACCCCGGATCGAGCGCGATCGCTTTCCGGTACTCGGTTTCACCAGCACGAAAATCCCAGGCGTGGACGGCTGCCAGTCCAAGCGCGGTGTGTGCCTCCGCGAGGGAGCTATCGAGGGCGAGCGCATGCGCCGCGGCGGAACGCGTCTTCGCCAGTCCATCGGCGGGAGGCGTGTCCGTGTACTCGGGTAGAATGGCGTGGGTGATCGCGAGTCCGGCATACGCGCGGGCGAAACCCGGATCTCTCCCGACGCTCTCCTCAAAATACGAAAGCGCCTTGCGCAGATTTGCCGCGCCCCGGCGATTCCAGAAGTAGCGTCCGCGCAGGTAGGCGTCGTACGCCTCGAGATTCTCCGTCCCCCGAGAGGATGATGAGAGCTCAACGGCTTTCCCGCCGAGCCTGAGCTTGAGTGCGTCCGCGACGGAGCGGGCGATATCGTCCTGCACCGCGAAGATGTCGCTGGTGCGCCTCTCGTAAGTGTCCGACCAGATCGCGAGGCCGTCGCTCACGTTCGTGAGCTGGGCGTTGACTCGCAATCGATCCCCCGAGCGCCGGACGACTCCCTCCAGAATCGCCTGGACATGCAGCTTCCTGCCGATCTCCCCGACGTCGATGTCCTTCTTCCCCTTGAAGGCATACGCCGAAGTGCGAGAGGCAACACGTAGACCTGGAAGCTTGCTGAGCACGTTCGCGAGCTCGTCGGTCATGCCCTCGCTGAAATATTCGTCCTGAGCATCACCGCCGACGTTAGCCAGAGGTAACACTGCAACCGAACGAATTTGGGCGACAGGTTGATCAGCCGCCGCCGAATTGCGCTTACTACCTCGGTAGACGAGGAGCGCCACGAGCAGCACGGCCGCGGCAGTGCCGGCGAAGATCAGCGTACGTCGGCCGCCAGCTTTTGGAGGCGGCGCCAGCGCGACCGGTACTGCCTCGAGCTCGTGAAGCAGATCTCCCGCGTTCTGCGGCCTGTCGGCGGGCCTCTTCTCGAGGCAGCGCATTATCAGCGCGCCAAGCGCGGGTGGAATGCCCGGTCGCCTCCGCTCGATCGGCTCCGGTTTCTCTATGGCGTGTGCGGCGAGCATCGCCTGGGTGGAGCGGCCGGCAAAAGGCAGAGTTCCCGTGAGCATCTCGTACGCCATCACGCCGACCGCGTAGAGGTCAGCGCGGTGATCGACCGACGGGTCCGCTGTCGCCTGCTCGGGCGCCATGTACGCCGGCGTGCCAAGCGATATTCCAATACCAGTGATTGTCGTCTGAGCTTCGGAGGATTTCGTAGATGCGCGCAATGCCTTCGCGACCCCGAAGTCAGTGACGAGCGCGAACTCGTCAGTGAGCATGACGTTGTCCGGCTTTATATCGCGGTGTATGACGCCGTGCTTATGCGCGTAGCTGATGGCGCTTACGACCTCACGCAGAATCCTGACCGCTTCGGGGATCGGAAGCTCCCCGACCCGGGCAAGACGCGCTCGTAGAGACTCACCCTCGACGAACGGCATGGTGAAGTATGGAGTGCCGCCCACTTCGCCCGACGACAGCAGCGGAACGATGTGTGGATGCTGTAGCTTCGCGGCCAGCTGGATCTCCCTCCGGAATCGGTCCGCGCTCAGCTCGGCGGCCACCTCGGGAGGCAGAACCTTTATCACGACTTCCCGTCCCAGCTGGCGATCCATCGCGATGAACACGCGACTCATCGCCCCACCCTGAAGTTCGCGCTCGAAGACGTAGATATCGCCGAGGGTGCGCTCAAGAGTCGCCCGCAGATCAGTCATCGAGCAACCCCCTATCAGTTGTAAGGATCGTCCTACCGGGTCGCAGCAGGAGTAGCAAAAGGTGCTAGCTGCTCATTCCCTGCGACAGAGGCAATAGAGGAAAGACTCGAGCGACCGGCGTGCTTCGGACTACCTCGGAGCCGGGCCCTCATCCGCCGAAGGTCCGTAGCTGCCCGGGATCGGAACGTCGAGCAGCCGCAGGTACACCCCGAGCTGCGCGCGATGGTGCGCGAGATGGGTGAGCATCGCGCTCCTGAGCAGCTGCGCCCGCGGCGCGCTGAACACAACCTGGCCGCGGAACTTGAGCGTCCACTCCGACATCGCGTGATCCCAGGTCATCTCCTTCACCAGCCGCCGGAATTCCCCGCTCACCTCGTCGAAGGTCTCCACTCGCTCGGCGCAGCACGACGGCTTGGGCTCGGGCGGTTGGGTGCCTCCGTCGTATTCGTCCCGGGTCAGCATCAGGATTCCGAAGCCCGGTAACTGTGCGACGTGCGTGGCGAGCTCATCGAGCGTCCTCGACTTTTTGTGCGGGCGCCAGTCATCCTTGCCGTCGGGAACGCGCTCGAGCATGCGCCGGGTCGTTGCCAGCTCTACGTCGAGGTCTGAGAACAGGAGCGTCGCTGGGTCCGCGCTGGTAGCAGGGTCCACACGATTCGCCGGGTCCACACGAGTCGCCACGTCGTCAAGGGTGGCCGAGTGTGTCGAAGGTGCCGAAGTTTGAGCCATGACTGAGATCTGGGTGAGAATCAATTGAATACTAAACCTCAGGTGATTCCCGCGGCTACTGGCAGCGGACGCGCGTTCATCGCGCTGGCCGCGGCGGGAAGTATCTGGGGCACCGGCTTCCTTTTCGGCAAATGGGCGCTCACCGATCTGTCGGTGGGTCAGCTGGTGCTCTACCGATTTCTGTTCGCCTCGATCGGCTTCGCGCCGGCGACGTGGCGAGCCCTGCGAAACCCAGAGACGCGGATCGCCCGCCAGGATTACACTCTGATCGCTGTTGCCGCGCTGGTGGGTGTGCCGGTGCAGTTTCTGATTCAGTTCGCCGGCCTGGCGCGGACTACCGTCTCGCACGCCTCGCTCATGATCGGCGCGCTGCCAGTCCTATTGGGCGCGGGGTCAGCGTGGTTCGCGCACGAACATGTGACGAGGGGACGATGGCTCGCGCTAATCGCATCTATGATCGGTGCGGGGCTCATCGCGTTCGGGGCTTCGAGCGGAGAGGCTGGTGCTCAGGCGAGCCTGAGCGGAGATCTGCTGGTCCTGCTGTCTCTGCTCGCTGGGGCTGCCTGGATCCTCATCACCCAGGCACTCATGAAGACGGGGCGCTACTCCCCGGTGAATGCGAGCGCGTACGTGATGACGGCGGGCACGTTGATGGTTTTTGCCTGGGTGATCGCTACCGAAGGCCTTCCGCCGGTGCATCTCTCTGTGCGCACGTGGGCGTCCGTCGTCGCGTTGGGGATTCTCGCCACAACAGTCACGACCTATCTGTGGAATTGGGGGCTCGCGCACGTTCCGGCATCTCAGGCCGGTGTGTTTCTCAACTTTGAGCCGGTCGTCGGCACGCTGCTCGGCGTGATGCTGCTGCACGACGTGCTGGGATCGTATTCGATTCTGGGAGGGCTGTTGGTCATCGGGGCGGCGGTGTTCGTGGCCGCATCCGGTTGAATTATGTCTAGTAACTAGCTGAGCTCGAGGCGCTCCTGGCTCTAAGCAAGCGCTGACGCGCCTAGGAACCAGAGCAAGCGACCTCGGCCGGATCCGAAATCATATTCCTGTAGTTATCCGGCGAAACATGGGTGCCCGCAACCTCGAAGTACTTGTCCCAGAAATCCCGAATAGCCGCGCCCCTCTCAGTGGTGACATCCGCTCCCGCCACCACGACGCAGACCCCTTCGAGCCGCGGAATCCGCTTCTCGGCCGCGAGCTCCCGGATCCAGCGATTTCCTGGAATGTCCGCCTTATGCGTCATCATCACGTCGGGAGTTTCGTTCATCATGTCCGACAAGAGGAGCAGCGTCGTTCCGCGATTTCTCGAAGCCTTTGCATAATCCGCGGCGCGGCTGAGCGTGCCGAAAATGTCGGTCGACAGAATTCCCCTGGCGCGCGCCGAGTCGAACAGAATGGACGTCTGCATCCGCGCGATTTCCTTGAAATCCTCGAGCCGCCGCTTCTCCGACGCCGTCGGCGCTCCGGATTTCCGAGGAGTGCGGGTGCTGTCTGACCATTGTCGCGCCGGCACGCGTCCGCCCTGGTACACCTCGATGAGCGTCAGGTGATCGCCCACCTGAAGGTGATCGATCACGCCGTCCAGGAGCTTCTTCGATTCGTCGAGCTCGGTCCTGTTCCGGCTTCCGGAAATATCGATTCCCACGATGTAGGAATGTCCCTGGTAGGGAGGTTCGCTCCCTACGGCGTTGTCGCATCCTATAGCGACGACGGCGAGCGTTGAGGCGACAAGTATTGACCTCATGATTCTCTCATCACTTTGTTGGTTGCGTGCCGGACGGAATCGCGTAAGCAGCGACCCGGGCGAATTCGACTTCCACCTGACTCAGCTGCTGAAGCAGTTGATTGAACTCGGTGGGCCTGCGCAGCTCCTCATCCTCGTCCACCCCGGGAAACAGGATCGTGCTCGGCTGCGCAAAAGCGATGACGTTGGCGGGATCGAGACCACGAATCCGGGCGTTTTCCCCGCGGAATTGCAGGATCACGCTTTGAAGCCGATCCTGCTTTCCCTGCCACTCGCGGAGCGGATGGGACTCCAGCAGGTGATTGATCCTGCCCGCCTCGGCCGCGGCCCCACTCATGGAAATGCGCGCACCGCGTGCGTGGTTGAGTGCTTCGCGCTCGAGAATGTTTAGCCTGGCACGAAGAGGTCGCAGCGCGGGATGCTCGCCCTGCCTGTCCGTCAGATCTTCCTTTTTGTAGACGAAGCCGAGTGTCATCGCAGCGAGGACGAGTCCGATATTCAGCAACACGATCGCGTTGTTGATCCGCTGGACGGTTATGGCGTAGGCAGCGTCGTCGAGATGTTGTCGAAGCGTGCGGTTCGCGTCCGTTACGCGTTGCGTGGTGGCCGCGGTTTTAGCGAGATCGGTGCCTGCAGCCTGCTGGTCCGACAACGCTTGCCCGAGCGACACGCTGTCCGAGTGCACGCGCGACTGCGCGGTCTCGGCGATCTGTGCGCGCGAGAAATACAGGAACGACAGCACCGACACGATTCCGAGGAGCCCGACGACGAAAACGAACAGGTGTTGGCGGCGGTGAGCGCGTATGGTCGTGGCCGCCATCGGTGATTCCTTCGCGCTGAATGCGACGACCGATCGCGCCGAGGAGCCGGTGGTTTTGCCGAGGAGGACGAGGATGACGACGGCGATGAGGGCGACGAGGAAAGCCTCGAAGTGGAGAAGAATGTCCTGGAGCAGGACCAATGGACCCGCGAGCCAGGTGTGGCTTTCTGCCGCTTCGCCGAGCGTCGAGGCGAGCTGGACCAGCGTCGAATCCATCGGCAGCAACAACCGGAATACCGGAAAGTTCGCGGTGAACTCCGCGACCGTCAGGATGGCGGCAAAAATCCAGAAGCCGAAAGAGCTCTTGAAGATGCGATCGTACCCGACTCTCGAGGGATCAGACTCCTTGAATTGCTGGAAGGCCTCGATCTGTGATCGCGTGTTCTTTCGTTCGTTGGCTGTGGCTTCGAGAGCATTTGACTCTGCGCGCGATTCACCGATCAGCCTATTGAGGGCGGCGCTCCTGGACTGGATCTGGTCCTGCATCTTTGTTCGAACGCGCTTCCGCCATTGCCGGAACAGCTCGAGAGCTTTCATCCCGAGTACTTGCTCGGGCTCGAGGACTCCGGCGCGTTCGACATCGTGGCGTGGCAATCCCTTTTCCGCCCATTCCGCGGCGAGCAGCTTCGCTTCCTGCTCCAGCTGGGCGAGCTCGCGGTTGAACCAGTAGTCGGTCCTTCTGGTTATCGCATAGACCCCGTTCTCGTCGCCGTCGTCGATCGCGTCGGGATGGGGCTTCGCCCAAAAGGGATTCGGGAGGGACATGTACTTGTCCCAGAAGCGCGCGACTCCTCCGGCCCACTGGAAGCGGGGAGTGCGTGGGTAATCGCCGTTCAGGGAGAACGCAGAAGAATGGTCGGTTCCATTGCGACCAAAGCGACCACCTTTGACGACATCTTTAGAAGTCGGGGGGCTGAAAATATTGGCCATGGATTCTGTGCGACTAAGGGCTGACGATTCGGGGACCACAGCAGAGCTCTGCATACACCCTGCCGCCGTGTATACCCTTGGGATTGGCAAGGTTACTCAAGGTCATGCCCTGGCAGGCTTTCACCCCTTAATTCGCGGTTTAACGCAGGTTTTTTGCCTGACAAGCGGTCAATTCGGTGGGGATCCCGGGGGTGCAGAAAACGATAATGCCGGTGCACTTTTCTCTACGTGTGCCCAGCGGTGCTAGTTTCTTACCACGCAGCTTTCACTGCCCTATGGAGACCAGGCAACATGGCAACCCCTTCTATAGTAGATAGGCTTTCAACAGTCAGTCGAGCGGCCGGGATCGGTGGTCGCATTTCCTTTGTCGCGCTGGCGATGATTTTCGGCGCAGCATGTGGACCCAAGGCTGCACCGAAAGCATGCCTCCAGTTTTCCCCTGATCTGATGCCGGCTTTCACGGGCGGATTGGTTAGAAAGGATTTCAGGATGGCGAATGCCTGGGCGGTCAAGTCGGATCAGATGATCGATTCGAGTGGCGTGAAGTTTCCTGCCTACTTCTTGTCGGCGGATATTATCGCGCCGAGCGGGGAGGCGGCCGTTGGTACGTGGGTTACGACCGAAGTCACCAAGCCCGGGCTGATTTACTCGGTCTCGCCTCAGGCCAAGAAGTACAGTAGCTGGGCGCAGGCGGGGGATCCGTCGACTGCCGGGATTACGATGGAGACGGCGGGGGCCAAAGAGTCCGTCGCCTGTGTGCTCAACAACCGTCCGGCTATTTCTCAGACGGGCACCACCACGAAGACCACGACACCGTAAGGATAGATGCCGCTTCAATAATGAAAGCGCGCTTGCAAGAAGTTCACACGGTCGTCGCTGACCAGATAAACCAGTCGATCTTCGCCTGTGATGCGCCGAGACCAGATATTCGGGCCCATCTGCTTGAGGTGCTCGGGCTTTCCAGTGCCGGAAAAGGGATCTCGCATCACAGCCTCGATCAGATCAAACACTCGTAGCCCTGTCTTCCGGTTCGTATCAACCCACCAGCGCAGATCCTCGAGGCACTCGGGTTCGATCACAAGAGAGCGCGGTTTGCGTGAGGAATCGCGCCGGTGACTTGACGGGGTCATTCCGAAGCCAGAGTACTATTTCTCTCCATCCAGCCCCAGCTCCGCGCGCAGATCTTCGAGCGCGATTGACTTGGTTTGTCCGCGAAGGGCGCGCTGGAGCGCCGTGAGAAGTCTTGCGGCGTTCCTCGGTGATCGCAGCAGGTGGGCGGTTTCACGAAGACCTTCCAGCTCCTCAGCGGGGAGAATTGCCATCGTTTGATGACCTCGGCGTTCCACTATCACAGGCTCCTGGGAGTCTTCAACCTTGTCCCAGATCTCCGCCAGATTCTCTCTAAGCTTGCTGTACGACGTGGTACCCATTTAACGCCTCCCCAGGCGGACGGCCTCACTTGTACAGATCTATTGTACAAGTAAGACGCTCGACTTTCAAGGAGGTAAAACGTGAATGGATTGGGGTCGCGGAGCGAAGAAAGGATGGTCGCGCACGTCGAGGCGACCGGCATGCAGGTCCTCGACATGCACAACGGATGGACGGAGATTCATCCTATGTCCAAGATCGAAATGAGATGACATCCTCGCAATTCCGGAAGCTCGACGAATCGAAGATCGTCGAATCTCTCACGGCGTTGAGGGATCGGATCGAGAATCAGTTTCCGGATTCTGGTTTGGGGAGAGTGGCGGACGAATTGATCGCGGTCGCTGGAGAGGTGGCCGAGTGCGCCGAGTATCTGAGCAGGACCAACTGGCCGATACGCATCTTCGCGGGGCTGCTGATCGCGGGTATGTTCCTGGTGTTATACCTGGCCGGTCCTCGCGTGGAGCTACCCGCGGGAGCGCACAAGTTCTCGGACATCCAGTCGATCGCGGCGGTGTTCAACATTGCGGCGGTGTCTGGTGTCGCGGTGTTGTTCCTGCTTCGTCTCGAGACCAACCTGAAGCGGAGGCGGGCGCACGGAGTTCTGCACGAGCTGCGAAGTCTCGCCCACGTCGTCGACATGCATCAGTTGGCAAAGGATCCGGCGGGGCGGCGATTGCCGGAGCCGGAGATTACCGAGAGTCCGAAGGGGGCGATGAGCCCGTCGTCGCTCGGGCGGTATCTCGACTACTGCACTGACCTACTTTCGCTGACGGGGAAGTTGTCGGCGTTGTTGGTGCAGCGGTACAAGGATCAAGAAGTGCTGAGCGAAGTGAACGAGATCGAGGCGCTCACCAGTGCGCTTTCGGGGAGGATCTGGCAAAGGATTCAATTGTTGGAGAGCGCGCTCGATGCCCACACTGGCCCGCCTTGACCGTCTGATGCGCATCCCGCCGTTGATTCCACTGATTGCGATCGCGATTGCGACTCTTGCGCACCCGGCATCAAGTCAGACCAGGGACGAACGGGCCGTACGCGCGGCTTCCGACGCCCGCCAGCGATACGTGGCCGCGCGAGACGTTGACAGCCTCGTTGCGCTCCATACACCGGACGCGGTGCTGATTCCGTCCAACGCACCGGCGATGAAAGGCTCGGCCGCCATTCGCGCGGGATGGAGCGAAATGCTCAAGACGGACCGTCTTCGGCTGCACTTGATACCCACCAGGATCGAAGTCGCGAGTCCAACGTTGGCGACGGAATACGGGACTTACACCGAGTCGTACTACGGGCTTGGTGGAAAAATGAGCGAGGCCGGCAACTACGTCACGATCTGGCGCAAGGTGAACGGAAAGTGGCGCGTGGCACTCGATGCGCCGGTTAGCACTATGCCGATGCCGGCCCAGATGCCGGCGGAGGCATCGGATTTCGTGGCGGAAAATGAGGGCACTCTTTCGTGGATCGATTTCGCCCCGCCGGGTTTTCCACCGGGAGGGAAGATCAGCGTGCTACATGGCGATCCGTTCTCGCCGGGACTTTTCGTCTTGCGCCTGAGTCTACCCGATGGTTACAAGATTCCATTGCACTGGAATCCCACCGCGGAGTACGTGACGGTGTTGTCCGGCGGTATGCAGCTCGGGATGGGAAACAGCGTCGATACGAGCGCGGGGCAAAGTTATTCGCCGGAGGACTTCGTCTTTATCCCGGCGCGTCACCCCCATTGGGCGCAGGCGCGGGGCGCGACGGTTTTACAGGTGAGCGGGACCGGGCCGTTTCAGCCAAGCCTCGGCGTCCCAAAATAGCGACGCACGCTGCTGCGGTGACCGTACACCCAGGATGTCAGCCTCGCGCATCACTCGATTCTCTGACGGAACCAAATCGCTACGTCGTTGTCTGCGATCTTGCGAGTCGCGACTCTGAGCGTGACCTCATACAGCTCCTCCGCGTCGGCCTCGAAGCTCACCGAGTTCAAGCCCAACAAAACAAGCGCACAGGCTAATCCTGTGCGCTTGTTCCCATCGTTGAATCCCTGGCTGCCGGCGAACGCAATCAGATAGGAGGCGGCGAGGTCGGCAAAGTCGGCCGATTTTTCGTACGCCCATCGGTTGATCGGCCGGTGTAGGGCTCCCAGAACTACGTTCTTGTCGAGCACTCCGTGAGAGCCGCCATAGCGTTCGACCTGCTGCGCGTGGATGACGAAAAGGATTTCCTCGGTTATCCAGCGAGGCTCCTCCCTTTTCGCCTTCGACTTCATTTAGCCAGCTTGCGGAACGCTGGGTCGTATTTGTTCATCACCGCTTCGTGAATCTCCACTGCTTTCGCGGTATCTGCGGAAAATGGACTGACGCGAAATCCGCCGAACCCATCTTCAACCCAGGCGAGCGTGGTTCCGGCAGCGATCCCGAGCCGTCGCACAATTTCGGGTGGAACGGTGGTAACGGCGGAAGACCCTTGCTGGCGTACAGTGGTTATGAGAGCCGGCATCTGAACACCCCTCCTTATATTCGTACTAATAAGACTCTTGAGCGTGATTATAGTTACACTAAAGTAACGCTTTAGTTACACCGGCCTCAAGCCCTGGTGTCTACGGCCGAGCCGCTAGGACCGCCGCGCTTGTTGCCGTCGTCGAATCCGCGGGTTCCGGAAAATGGTAAAACGTGAGCGGAATCGATCCCGATTAGGCGCGTGAAATCGGGCATGGTCATTCATGCTCCGGCAAGCGCCCCCCACGCAGTCCTCATCGACGATTGCGATAACCCAAGCGTTAGGTTAGTTTTAGCTTGCCGACCGTCATGAGGTCTGGTGGCTTTGCAGTCCGTATTCTCCTGCCTCCACGCGAGCACGGCCCTCCTCATGTTCACGTGGTGAAGGCCGGCGCAATGGAAGACGCAACTGTTGGCAACCTGGAAAACAATACATGGCGAATAAGCTCCTCACGGACCAGCAAATTCTCTCACAGATCCCCGCGGCGAGAAGGCGTGAACGTCGAGCACGCGCGACGGAGGCCAGAGCTGTCAGTGCTCGCTACGACCCACGTGCGAAGTCACTCGCTATCGAGCTCACCAACGGGTCGAGTCTCCGGCTTCCGATAAAGCTGATCCCGTGGCTGCGGAATGTTCCGGCGAATCAGTTGGGGGAGGTGGAAGTGGACCCTTCAGGAGAAGGTCTGCACTGGGAATCCCTCGATGTCGATTTGAGCGTGCCCGGTTTGCTACAGGAGATATTTGGGACCGTCAGTTGGATGAGGCAGCTCGCGAGTCATGGCGGGCGGTCGAGATCTCCTGCCAAAGTCCGTGCGGCAAAAAGCAACGGAGCGAAGGGCGGCCGTCCGCGCGGTTCCTCGAGACGGCGTCGCAGGCATCGAGTCGCGGCTTGAGAGGCGGGAACGAAGTACGCTGCTTCCCGCTTCCGGCTCCTAGAGCCCCGCGAACACCTCGTTCAAGTCGATCACGACTTCAGTCCGTGCGATCCGCCACCGAATCCTATCCCGGACGACACGGCTCTTTCGTTTACCGGTGCAAACTTCTACAGACCGGTCGCGCCAATCGACGAGCCACACCTGCTCGAGTCCGAGCGCGAAGTACGCGTCGCGCTTGAACTCACGGTCATACACCCGCGATGACCGGCTGAGTATTTCGACTGCCAGCCAGTGCTCTGTGATCTTGCGCCAATCGGTCATCGGGCTGAAGCGCGCAGGATACACAAGGATGTCCGGCTGTAGTTGCGTTCTCGGCATCCGCACGACCGCACCCGGGCCGACGACGTGCGCAAGTCCGGGCTTTTGCAGGAACGCGGTGAGCTCAAACTGAATGCGGTTCGCGACGACCTGGTGCACGGCAGCGGCTTGCGGCGTCACCAGCAGCACTCCGTCCAGCAGCTCGTAGCGGTTGCCGTCGTCCGGGAAGTGTTCGAGATCGTCGACCGTATACAGCGGGACGGAAATCGCCATAGCCATACGCTACCCTCTCGGCGGTCGGTTTGTCCACTCGGCACGGTGGAAGTTCACATAGAAATGCCCGAGATTAATTCAGCTCTGCGTCCGGGGGGACATCGTGAAACCCAACATCAAGCTTGGCCATATCGCAATCGTTTTGTGCGCTGCAATCGCACCGATAGTGCTTGCCGCACAGCAGAGTTCGGCGGATCCGTTCATCTGGCTCGAGGACGTCGACAGCAAGAGATCGATGGATTGGGTCAACGCCCACAACGCGTCGACTGTGGCCGAGCTGAGCGCTTTGCCGATCTATCAGTCGATCTACGATCGCACGAAGGCGATCCTCGACTCGAAGGACAGGATCGCGTATCCGCGCATTGTCGGCGACATGCTTTACAACTTCTGGCAGGACGCCGATCACGAGCGAGGGATCTGGCGGCGCACGAGCTGGAGCGATTACACTGGCGGCAATCCGAAGTGGGTGACTGTGCTCGACGTAGACGCCCTCGCCAAAGCGGAGGGCGTGACCTGGTCGTGGGGCGGCGCCGATTGCTTCGATCCCGAGGAGCGGTTCTGCATGGTGTCGCTCTCGCGCGGCGGGTCGGATGCGAGCGAATCCCGCGAGTTCGATCTTAAGACGGGTCAGTTCGTAAAAGATGGCTTCCGGTTGCCGGAGGCAAAGAAGTCACTGGCTTGGGTTGATGCTAACAATCTCCTTGTTGGCACGGACTACGGGCCGGGGTCGATGACCACTTCCGGCTACGCGCGCGTGGTCAAGCTCTGGAAACGCGGGACACCTCTGTCCTCTGCTACGACGGTGTACGAAGCGCCCGCCGACCATATGGGAGCGTTTGTCGGATCAAGCGAAGCGGGCGACCGCCGCTACATCGAGGTCGACGATCAGAAGACTTTCTACGAGGGTACGAAGTCCCTGTTCCGGGATGGCCGCCTGGTGAAGCTGGATATTCCGGCGGATGCGGATCTGTTCCTGGTGCGGGATCAGATGGTCGTGTACGTGCGCGACCCGTGGCAGGTTGGCGGGAAAACATGGGGCACGGGGTCGCTCGTTGCGACGCCGCTCGATGACTTTCTCGCCGGGAAGAGCGACCTGAAGCTGGTGATGCAGCCCGGGCCTCGCGAGAGCGTCAACGGAATCGGGGCGACGCACGACCACCTGCTGATCAACGTGCTCAACAACGTACGCGGCGAGCTGCGGCGGTATCGCTACCAGAACGGCGCCTGGTCGGCGGAGAAGGTACCGGCGCCCGACCTCGGCGCCATTGGCGTGGTCGCGACCTCGCCGCGGTCGAATCGTTTCTTCTTCACTTACACGAACTTCATCCAACCGACGACGCTCTACCTCGCGAGCGAGGACGGAAAAGTTTCCGAGGTGAAGCGACTGCCGGCGCAATTCGACGCGAAGGACCTGACCGTTGAGCAGATGGAAGCGATGTCGAAAGACGGAACGAAGATCCCCTATTTTATCGTTCATCGTGAAGGCATGAAGCACGATGGGAATAATCCCACGCTGCTGTACGCATATGGCGGGTTCGAGTCGTCGCAGACGCCGTCGTACAGCGCGAACGTGGGCGCGAACTGGCTCGAGCGCGGCGGGACTTATGTGCTCGCGAACATTCGCGGTGGCGGAGAGTTCGGTCCGGCGTGGCATCGCGCGGGTCTCAAGGAGAATCGCCAGCGCATCTATGACGACTTTGCAGCCGTGAGCGAGGCGCTGATAAGCCAGCGGATAACATCACCGGAGCATCTGGGGATCGAGGGCGGGAGCAACGGCGGGTTGCTGGTGGGCGTTGCGTTTACGGAGAGGCCGGAGCTGTACAAGGCGGTGGTGATCCAGTCGCCGCTGCTCGACATGCAGCGGTATAGTCATCTGCTGGCGGGGGCGAGCTGGATGGCGGAGTACGGGGATCCGGACAAGCCGGATGAGTGGGCTTACATCTCGAAATATTCGCCGTATCAGAATCTTCGGGCCGGTACGAAGTATCCCAAGGTGATGTTCACGACCACTACGCGCGACGATCGGGTGCATCCTGCGCATGCGCGGAAGATGGCCGCGAAAATGGAGTCGATGGGGCTACCGTTTTACTACTTCGAGAATACCGAGGGCGGGCATGGGGCGGGGGTAACGAACGAGCAGAGGGCGAAGAGCATCGCGCTTACTTACGCCTATCTGTGGCAACAGCTGGGTGCCGTTCGGGGAATGTGACGACGATGTCCACCAAGCAGTGACCACTTCGGAATTCCGGAAGCTCGACGAATCGAAGATCGTCGAGTCCCTCACGGCGTTGAGGGATCGGATCGAGAATCAGTTTCCGGATTCTGGTTTGGGGAGGGTGGCGGACGAATTGATCGCGGTCGCTGGCGAAGTGGCCGAGTGCGCGGAGTATTTGAGCGAGACCAACTGGCCGATACGCGTCTTCGCGGGATTGCTGATCGCCGGAATGATCCTGGTGCTTTACCTGGCCGGTCCGCGCGTGGAGCTGCCCGAGGGAGCACACAAGTTCTCGGACATTCAGTCGATTGCGGCGGTGTTCAACATCGCGGCGGTGTCAGGTGTCGCGGTGTTGTTCCTGCTGCGCCTCGAGACCAACCTGAAGCGGAGGCGGGCGCACGGAGTGCTGCACGAGCTGCGAAGTCTCGCCCACGTCGTGGACATGCATCAGTTGGCGAAGGATCCGGCGGGAAGGAGGTTGCCGGAGCCGGAGATAACTGAGAGTGCGAAGGGAGCGATGAGCCCGCCGTCGCTCGGGCGGTATCTCGATTATTGCACTGATTTACTTTCGCTGACGGGGAAGTTGTCGGCGTTGTTGGTGCAGGGATTCAAGGACGCGGTTGTGTTGAGCGAAGTGAACGAGATCGAGGCGCTTACGAGTGCCCTTTCGGGGAGGATTTGGCAAAAGATTTAGCTGTTGGAGCGGGCGTTCGATGCCACTACTGCGCGATAGGTTGCACAGTTCGCCATGAGGCGAGATCAATGAAACACAAAACGGCCACCAAACACGGCTACCTAGCATTTCTCTCATGTTCCGCGATCCTCCCCGCGGCGCTGACCGCGCGGCAGGCCGCGACCGATCCGTTCATCTGGCTCGAGGATGTCGATGGCACGAGATCGATGGACTGGGTCAACGCGCACAACGCGTCGAGGGTGGTGGTAACCAACGAGCAGAGCGCGAAGAGTCTGGCTCTCACGTATGCTTATTTGTGGCGGCGACTCGGCGGCAGTCCGGGCCTGTGAACCGTAATAGCGAACTTAGGGCGCATACGCTTCGATCCAATTCCCGTATCCCAATGACCCGGCAAAACCAGTGAAGTCGGTCGAGTTTGCCTTGCCACTCCGACCCGTGTCGCTACAGGCAAAGAATCGCGCGAACCTGCAGGCGTGGAAATCGCTCGTCGGAGTTGTTGCGCGCATGGCTGGCGCAGGTCCTCCCCTCACGAAGGGCAAAGTCCACCTAACGATAGTCTTTCGGTGCTATGAGCGGGCCCCCATAGACGTAGATAACATCATCAAGCCGATACAGGATGCGCTGAGAAACATCGTTTACAAGAACGACGTGATTGTAACCGACGTTCAAAGTCACAGGCGCTACTTGAACGAGGCCGTAGATCTTACTTATCTCCCAAAGAGTCTTATCGAGCTAGTCGTCAGCAACGACGAAGGGATCTATGTGCGCGCGAGCAATTCCAAACAATTGGGCTTCTTTCTGTGAGCGATCCGCGCGGCGGGGAGGAGCAAAATGCGACACAACGCGTGGCTGACCTCCTGGCTAATGAAGGATTCAAAGTGTTCATTAATCCGACTGAGGGAGCTATTCCATTCGACTTAGCGGGTTACCGTCCCGATATCCTTGCGACCCGCGAAGATGAGAGGTTGATCGTCGAGGTGAAACGATCAGAAAAGGGCACGTCTGTTGACCAGTATGTTGAGGTAGCCCGACTGGTGCGCGAACACCCGGGTTGGAGGTTTCTTCTAATACCCTCGGATACTGTTGAAGAAGACGGCACGATTGAGGGAAAAGGTGTCCCCGATTGGTCTGCTCTTGTTGAACAGTCGCGGGTGGCCGGGGGGCTGATTTCTAACCAACTGTACGCGGCGAGTTTTCTGGCAGCATGGGCGGGAGTGGAGGGCACATTGAGACGAATCGCACAAGACCAGGCGATACCCATCGAAGTGTTTTCTGTGCGGCCGCTCATCAAGCATTTGTACTCTTTTGGGATCCTGTCGATCATCCAATTTCAGGAATTAGAGGCGCTCGAGCCCGTTCGCAACGAAGTTGCGCATGGCTTTGTTGTTCCCGACATCGCTGGGCCAGCCCTCCGTTTGTACCAATTGTTCGTGCAGCTACTGGAACTTCGCAGTCGGTCTGGACCCGTGACTGAGGGTCCGCCTTAGCTGCCGTTTGGGGTCGTTCGCGATAAATTCGGGGGCGCCGAAGTGAACTTGAGATGATAGAAAATCGACAGTCGGTGAAATAAAATCGACATTGTGGGCTGCATTTGACCGCCTAGCGTAGTGAACACGCAGGTTTAGCCAGGGAGGACAAATGTCGAAAGTGGCGCCTTTCCATACGAATACTCCAGAGTATCCGCCAACGCATCGCGAGGCTTATCACGACAAGGATACGTGCCCAGACGGCAGGCGCATAAAGCCTGAACATCGCCTGCAAGGGACGGGAAACAAGAAGCACTGCTTAGAGTGCGACAAGGTTAGTTAACCCGTGCTCGCCGTTGAGGTCGCCCGATTATCGTCCTACCGGCGACCGATGGTGTTACGGTTCTTCAGGCCGCCGGTAATGGGAACGCCGGGCGGGTAAAATGTGTCGTCGTATAAGCGGAGGCTATATGCGTCTACTTGCGCTCGTCCAGGCGACTTTCCTTTGCCTAGCTAGTCCCCCACTAGTAGCGCAGGAGCCGCGCGCAGATTCTGTTGCGGTCACACGCGTGACCGCTTCGTTGCGAGACGGACCCGCGTTGGATTCGCGGGTCCTTACAACGATTCCGCCAAAGACAACGATCAAGGTTTCGTCCTGTGTCGACGGATGGTGTAGTGTCGAGTATCAGCAATTCACCGGGCACGTCATACAGGCGTTCCTACGGTTCCCGTCTGCTGTATCCCAAACCGCACAACCCATCGGCGGCCGTGGTTACATAAATTCGCGAGGTGAGTGGGTTGCCTCCCCGATTCGTACGCTGGACGGCCGCCCCCCGGAAGGTGCTAGCGCGCAATGTCGCGACAGCACGTACAGTTTCAGTCGTTCGCGAAGTGGCACCTGCTCACATCACGGCGGCGTTGCGCGGTGGCTGTAGGTGATCAATTGGCCGAATGACCGCGAGACTGTTGCGGTCCGCGAATTGACTAAGATAGGCGACCGCACTGCGAATCTCCCCTTACCGAGAATATCGAGGCTTCTCTGAGTATTTCTCGATAAAAAGCGATGCCGTCAAGCTATAATGTGTGAGAAGGCTGCCAGCGACCTCATGGGTCGGTGGCCACTGGTTGGCGAGGGCCTTCGCGAAGCTCACAACGTCACGTTTCAGATCAGTCAGGGAATTCGCCGTAATAACTCTCATCGAGCTGTGAGGGGAACTGGCGCGCTCAACCACGTTCGTCGGATGAATCATAACGGCAACCGGTTTACAGCTGGCATCATAGTGTCGGTCGAACCAATTCATCGACCCAGTTAGTTGGTTGACATCGCCCTTATTTATGGTGTCGCCGACCACACCGTTCTTGCATTCAACCACTAGATAACGAAGAGCACCCAGACTCCAGAGAACATCGGGGCCGCTTCCATACTCCGATTCCGGCCTTTGACTTGAAAAGCCAATGTGCCTCGCGAGCTGACTAATCCCGAGTTCGAAAGCCGGAGCGGTTTCAGGCTTGAAAATCAGTTGATCCAAGAGGCCGTAGAGACCGACAAGAAGGTGATTCCCGCTGGGATATTCCCGCACGAGAAACTCGACAACCGATGCTCCTTGGTCTTTATCGACACTTCGTAAACGCAGATATTCGATTCCGGCAAGCGGCCGCGTGACAAACCTATTTTCTGCTGCCGCGGATTTCAAAATGAGCTGCGATTCAACCGGATCGAGAAAGTGAACGTAACGCGCGAGCTGTGCGCGTAACCACCCCTTCACGCGCACATCGGACGTCTCATTCACTGTCTTTTGCATTCGTGCTGTGGCGTCTTTAAAGTCTCGACGACGCGCGGCGTTGAAGGCACTCCGCTGGGCGAGAGCCGTAGCACTAACATTGCCGATCGAGGAGTATTTCACCTGAACGAGCGCTCCCCTGCTGGCGTCGACCCAACCTCGATCCCGTTTAAGCACCTGAGAAATTACCCCGCGCAGGTTCTTCAGAGACTTTCCGCGAAGTTCTGCGGCAACTTTCTGTGAGAGGTCAAATTGAGCTCTCGTAGCTGGAGTAAGCATGTCGAGCGCGCCTGTCGCGTAGAGCTGCCGGGTCAGCGATCTTCCGGTGAGCAGAATTACGCAGCGATCTATGTTAGACCGCACACCGCGCCCCATACCTTGCTCTATTCGCTGAATCATGAAAGCAGTTTGGTCGGCACTTCCGGCCAACGCTGCTTGATCTATTCTATCAAGTTTAGTTCTTACGTCAGGCAAGCCGTCCAAAACAAGAACCCGGCACGCATCGTCTGGAAGGTCAATCCCGTCGTATTTGTTCAAGATTACAGTTAGGCCTACGAGGCCCGCCTTGAGTTTGGCGATCCCCTCCCCTAGCCCCTTAGCGTCGAGCACTTGCGCGGCGTGAGCAGACCATAGCTCGGCTCTTGCCCGCGATGGTACAATGACGACGACATTGTACTGCTCGGCCAACTTTGCCGCAAAGGATCGGAGTGCACCGTCGTCGATTTCGGGGTTGAGTTCCTGTGGGATGAGGATAAGGCGGTCGCCGACATCGTCTGCACGCGAAGGGGTAATGGGAGCTTGGGCAGCTTTTGGGTCTACATCGAAGTGCGTTACGAGAACGCTGTCATCAGCCAGTGTCGCCGTCATGAAAACCCTTCGCTCCGCATTTGCGAAACTCGGGATGGCTTCGATCGGCATGCATCTCGGAGAGATCTCGACAACACCCCCACCGAAGACGCACTCGCATAAGGGCAGCACGTCTTCCAGTAGCGGCCACGAAAACTCCAACTGACTGCTCTTTCGTTCGCCGTGCAGAATGGCAGCGACCTGGTCGTTCTTGTCAATCCATGCCCAATATGGGACTAGAAGCTCCTTAGCCGGGTCCTCGGCTTCAACATCTAACAGGAGTGTCGGAGATTGTCCTCTAAGATCTTCCCGGAAAAGAGAAAGTAGGCCTTTGTAAGCTTTCGAGGTCGAGTCCGCTCGCAAAGTGAACTGCCCTTCGGTGGTGGAAAGGCATGCGTGAGCATCGTCGACAACGATCGCGCCGAGAGGAATCTTCGACCCCTCAGTACCTACCCCAAAGACAGATTTCCCATTTACCAGTTTGTAGATGTTAGCAATGAGTACTGCCTCGCCGCGCATGAACCGCGGATCCTCCGCGTTATTCGCGACCGCGATGCCGAGCGCTTCGGCCTCGGCAACGACTTGTCGCGTAAGGTACGGATCGGGAGTGATATAAACGGCGGGTTTGATACCTTCGTTCAAAAGGCTTTTCAGAATTACAAGGCCGACGACAGTCTTGCCGCCTCCCGTGTTCATCTTAATTACTACATCTCGCTCGCCTCGTCTCGCGTCCCATCGATCCCAAACTTCAGCCTGCACATCCCGCGGATACTGATATCGCGATCCTTCCTTTGGCAATACTGTGAACAGCTCTCTCGGATGAAGAACAGTTTTTGATGCGCCTGACTTACCAATCTTGGTAAAATCGAGTGCCACTAGCCCTCCTTAGGACAGAACTTCTCACTCAATGCTCGTATGCCGAGCTGATCGTGACAGGCTCCCTCGGAAATCATGAAGTTGCGCTTGATTGTAAAAGCGACATCGGCCTTGGTAAATGACGATTCTCTATCTTTGTATGTCGGTTTCGTATCATGAGATGGAATGCCGAGGATCAGAACATCCCTGATCGTCTACCGTGGGCATGGTGGCGAACGGAGGTTCTGGAAGATCTTGGAGCGAGTTAGACCTCGGCGGGCCACCTCCCGGTGTCCGACTATCCGCCAATACGCTCATACGCTTTCTGTATGAATGGCTTGGCTACTTCCAAATCTTCCAGCGTCTTCAGCGTGATTTCGAGATCGCCAGTCCCGAAGTGACCAATCTTTGTTACATCGCGAGACATACCCGGCGGGCCCGGTACAACTTTGGGATCAAGCTTGAGAAACAGAAGCACTTTTTTCTGTTGCGTCTCAACTGAAGCGATGTTCTGCGTCGTCCGATATGCGACATAGTATTTCTTCGGAGCCTCCTCCACGCTGGGGTCAAGGCCCAACATGAACTCCTGCAATGCCAGAACGAGTGATCGGATATGCGCAGACTTGCCCTCAATATGCTTTTTGAAAGTCCAATTCGCGGTGGCCCTAGTTGCGGCTGCTTTCTTCCCAGCTTCAACCATGATGGGGTTTTTGCCCGCGTCCGGCGGAGACTGCGGAACCCCTTTTTGAAGGACCTCTTCCAGATACAGCGAACCGTTAGCAAATAAGCGGTAGGTCCAAAGCTCGATGTTGGCGCCCATCATTTGGACAGCGAGTAAATCGTATCGCTTGTAGTTCGGGGCAAGGCATATAACCCTCGTATCTGACCAGTCAATCGAGACCGCCGGACCAAGCGCTTTTTGCACAGCAATTTCGAAGTCGCCGTGATGATCATGAAGCCACGAAAGATAGAACAGACTCTGGTTAACGAGCTCTGAGGACGCGACCCGTTTGTACTCTATGATGACGGGATTGCCGTCCTCAGACAGTGCAAGGGTATCGATACGCCCCTGCGTGCTGCGAACCCGTGGAGAACTCCGTTGCAATAAACCTGAAATTGAAAACGGTCCCCAGATTCCGCTCAATGAGACTCTGGAGTGTGCGTTCGTCAGGGAAGTCTGACTGTGCGACCGAAGAGAACTCGTTCTTTGTGACGTGAAAGAGCGGCATACGTTGGCTTCCGGAATTGGGTTCTGGGGTGTTTAATCTTACGTATCCTCGAACTGGCTCGTGCCTACCCGTCGGCAGTGTAATCTGGGGATACGGTGTAGGACGCTAGTTTCTCTCACTGGAATAACAACTTCAAACGGCAATTGGCACGCTTGCATGATCATTCTCGGGTTCGATCCAGGAGGAATTGGCGGCTTTGGCTGGTGCGCGGTCGAATCCATCGCCAATGGACGATTGCTATTGCGGGGGTCGGGCTTAGCGGATCATGCTTCCGGTGCCGTCACTGCCGCGGTTAACAGCGCCGAGGGGTTCGGCGAAATTAAGGCGGCCGCCATTGATAGTCCTCTTTTTTGGGCGGCGGACGGTGACCGCGATGTCGATAAGGTTATTCGCGGGGCCATAAGAATGATGGGAGCGGGCAACGCCGGAGGGACGGTCCAACAAGTGAATTCACTGCGAGGAGCCTGCCTTACCCAAGGCATCCTCGCGGCACACCTGCTTCGTGTGAAGCTGCCAGCCGTTAGGATCACTGAGTCTCACCCCAAGGCCTTATTGTGGCTGCTCCAGATCGCAAACTCTCAAAGGCCCGTCGTAGAGATCGACTGCAGCCACCTCAGCGGCCTTGTTGACTTCGAAACAAGCGTACGATCAGATCACGAACGAGACGCGGTCCTAGGTGCGTTCGCGGCGTGGGCCATGATGAGCGCCCGACAGGGATGGCGCAATCTCTACAGACACAGCGAAAGTACATTCGTTCCCGTTTTCCCGGTCGAATACTGGATGCCCATTCCCGACTGACCATCTCAGATGGCTTTACCGGGGTCTAGAAGATTCTAACAGTTGTCAGCGCGACGCGAACAAGTCATGACTCACTCACAGCGTGTGGACTACTTGCGGTAAGCTGTCACAGAACAACTTGTTCAAAGGGAACGCACTTCTCCCGATTCGACGGCGTTACGCCACAGCAGCGGTGATCGCCCCGAAGTTTTCATTTGTTGGCATCACAAAGAGACATGCTCCATTGCTCCTAGATTGCCATACTTTCCCTACCGCCAATTTTTCCTCAGCGCCAGCTAACAGGTGACCGCCCTTATATTCGACGACGAGAACTCGCCCATCTTCGAGCTGGACTACGAAGTCAGGATAGAACCACGCTTTTGAAGTTTGCATTCGAAACGAAGTATCCCGCTGAGGAAGATTTCTCACCCAGAATCGCACCTCAGGCATTTCATCGATGAACCGCGCGCATTTGAATTCCTCGCGAAGGCTGCCGTCCGCGGTGTGTTCGGCAAGATCACCTGGCCTGTTCCCAAAATAGTGCTTCCTGAACACGAAATCGCCACCATACCACTCGCTCGGTTCGTACCCCATCTTGCGAAAATTCACAGCGCACTCGACAGTAACGGTGAGTGGTGAATCCGGCAACAGAAACAGCTGAAACGCCGTTCGCTGTTCCGACTCACGGTAAAATCGAATACGTCTTTCCACCTCATCTCGTAAACGGAACCGGTCTAGAGCGATTGTTCCCACGTCCTGGATTCCGAAACGAGCCATGAGTCCTCGAATAACTTGACGCAAGAACTCGGCGGACTCTGCAATCGGGATGTCTTGGTGGTCGAGGCGTTGATCCAGCCAAGCGACGAGAGTCTCTATCGTCCAGTCATGCTCGTGGCCGAGGGCGAAGGCGTGTTGATGGAGCATTCCAACGAAGTCTGTCTCCTGTCTCTCTGGGAGCACTTCCATTTGCATCCCTCCGCCCCTTCCTCCCACATCGATCGTCCCGATTTGCCCAACAGGTCTCCGGACCGGGTCGTAGCTATCGGGCAGCCCAGCGTCCTTGCTACTCAATCGCCACGGGTGTTCAAGCAGTAAAGTGCTTTCGAACTCGAAAACCTCGTTGGCCTCGCGGACGGCGAGACGCGGAACCACAAAGTCCACTCCGCGCTCATAGGGTGAAGGAGCTCTCGGAGCCCCAGTTCCCCCGAAAGCCCTCTCGGTCTCCCGAACCAACTGAGCTAGCGCTGAGACCTGGCGTCTCGACTCGTATGAAATGAAAGCGCCTAGTAGCCGTGTTTCGTCGCTGTCCGTTAGGGGGACGAGAACCGTTACTTCACCCGTAGAGACGTCTATTCTGGCCTTACCTTCCAGAGCGGAGGACTGCGCAATTGCCACACTCGAATCAATTTCCGCCGGGTCGACACGCATCGTTTGAGGCTGCGAGCCAAGCGGGAGTGTTGTTTGTGCGACAGGAAAAATAATTCGCTCTGCTTCGGCCGAGGTAAATCCATTACCAATGAGGGCAGCGCGCAAATCGGCCAGGATTTCTGTAATTGACGGTGATACTGCTAGCGCATACGCGCAATTGAGATCCGGGTGCTGCTTAGCTGTCGCTCCCGGCAGTCGAAGGATGCGACCAATAATTTGCTCTAGAGCTGTCGCCGAGCGTGTCTCGCGGAGATTGCAAAGCACGTAAGCAAAAGGACAGTCCCATCCTTCGCGTAGCTTCACGACGGTAATGATGATTCGCACTCCGCACGCAGCTCCCGAAATGTCTCCCAAGTCTTTCAACTCATCTAATGAACCGACTGAAATCTTGATTTGGTCGAACGGTATACCGAACTCCCTGACGAGTTGCTCGCGCAGAGGCTCACACGCGTCTACCCGCTCGGCTTGGATCAAGAGAATCGGCCGCAAATATTCGCCTGTTCGCTGGCCTTCTGATATCGCTAGTCGCTCGAGATCGGACCGGAGGGCAATACTTTCTGCGAGGAGTTGAGGCCGCTGGCTCGGATGACGCGTCACAACTCGAAGCGGAAGCTTAATCATATCTGCGACCTTCAATTCCGCCGCTGAAACCCGATGAAGTACGTTGGAAGGCGTTTCGCCTTGCAGAACCGGGGTCGCAGTGAACTCGATGACGCACGCGGGAAGGATGTTCCCGAGTGTTGCGAATGACAGTTCCGTTCGCGCATTATGCGCCTCGTCGACGATTACGATTGGTCGCCGAATGCGGAGCATGTTTACGAGTGAGGGGACGGGTCGTGCATCGGGCCCGAGGAGAAGATCGTGGATACGGACGGCTGGGACATGAAGCAAGTGTTCCAAGAACGCGCTGTTTTGTTCATACACTTTCCGTCCGGCCGTGTCTTCGACTCTGAAAGATTGGATTGTCGCCACGATTACAACCGTCTGCGCCTCTACAGCTGCGAGCGACAGCTGCAGTGCTTCCTCGACGGTAATTACATCCACCGCCCCACACGACATTTCGAGAGCGCGTCGATATGGATGGCTTGGGTCCCGGAGCGCGTTGACGGTTTGATCTAAAATCGTATTACTTGGAACTAGCCAGAGAATCACTGCGCGCTCGGCGTGTATTAGATGAGTCATCGCCAATCCAGAGGCGTAACAGGCCAAGAGAGTTTTGCCACCGCCGGTAGGAACACGCAGGCAGACGTATGGCATGTGGTCCGCAAGTCCTTCTACTTGCACTGGGTGATAAGAGCTGAGTGAGCCGCCGTTGCTTTCCTGTATTCTCTGATACGCAAGGTTTGGTTGTCCCTCCTGCGAACAGAGAATGAAGAATTCGCGGAGCGTATCTAGAACTCGGACTTGGTAGTCTTTTAGCGTGATCACCGGCTGCGAACGGCCCAAGGAGTTTGTCGAACCGTAACGCGCTCCGATCGCAAACGATCAGGTCCAAGTCGATGGCCGGAGCAGTAAATCACTTTAGGACCGTCAAAGGGGGGAAGCTCGGCCAGAACCCCGCGCGTCAGGACATTGCCTCCGCCGACACTCCTGTCACCAAGGATACCGTTGTAGAGGAGATAGAGGCCGATTCCACGGTAGTCGCCCAAGAATGGAGAGGAGAGAACACGAGCGGGAGGAAGCGGCTCCCCCGTCTCGGTGAAGTAAACGTGGCGAGCGAGGTCAGAAAAACTTACTGTCGCTCTTAACTGGCCAGACTCGTCTGTGAGCCGCTCCCCCAGCTCACAGAATCGAAACCCTCCGCCGAGACCTTCCACGAAATTGCCGCTAGCATTCGTGTACCCGTCCGAAACACGTCGGACCCGTTCGGCCGTAATCGTCCTGGCAATCGAGGGCTTCATTTCGACAAGAATGAATCGTCTTCGCTGACCGTCGGCATGATTCAGCTTGAGGACCGCGTGACCGGTGGTCCCGGACCCTGCAAATGAATCAAGAACTAAATCGTTGCCAGTCGTGGTGAAGCTAAGAAGCTCTTCAATGAGCGCGGTTGGTTTGGGAAAGTCAAACGGGCGGTTGTCGCCCGGGAAAATCTGCTTGATTTCGTTCGTTCCGATTCTCCCGTCGAGCTCAAAGAGGCTAGACAGCTTCGCGCGATAATCTGTCACGTACACCTTCAATTCCACGAGCTTGGACTCATCCTCTCCAAATAGAATTTGGCCTTCGTCTAGAAGGCGCCTCATAGTTTCCTCCGGGAATCGATAGCCCATCAATGGCTGAGTACAAGGCCGCCTGGTCACGGGATGGATCACATCGTAGCGGTAGCCCTCCTTCCCCGGGTTATGGACGCTCTGACTTCCCGTATAGATGCCGCCCTTATCGATGTATTTGTATCTATCAAAAGGCCAGAGTTGAGTCTTGTTTTTCCTAAACCACACGCTGTAGGCGGCCTGCAACTCAAGCGCATCATCGTACTTTTCTACAAACTCGGCGCCGACTTGAAGCAGCTTGTCCTTCACTGCTAAGTTCGTCGCCTTCCACTCGGGCGCTAAATCAGTCTTGTTGTTTGCATAGCAGAGCACGTATTCGTGCTCCGCCGCAATTTGGGTGGGATTGTTATCGGTTACGTTTTTCCAAATAATTGTTCCGACACGATTCCTCACACCGAAGATTTCATCAAACAGAAGGCGCAAGCTGGCGATTTCTATCTCGTCTATGCTGGCGAAGACTACGCCGTCCTCACGCAAAAACTGCCGGAGCAATGACAGGCGGGGGTACATCATGCAAAGCCACTTGTCGTGCCTAGAGAGATCCTCGACCTCTGGGCCCACAACGCGGCCGAGCCATTCGCGAATCTCCGGACTGTCGACATTGTCGCTGAAAGTCCAACCCGCGCGTTTCCCAGTCTCATCACGCTCGTCCGTACCCGTATTGTATGGCGGATCGATGTAAATGCACTTCACTTGTCCGGCGTAGTATGGGAGCAGCGCCTTCAGGGCAAGTAGGTTGTCCCCTTGAATGATTAGGTTTCCATCTCCCGAATCAGTCGATCCAAGAGCTGGAATGTCCTTTAGCAAATGAAACGGAACTTTCTGGTGGTGAGTGGCTACCGCCTCCTTGCCAATCCAATCGAGTGTCGGCAATAACGCCTCAAGAATTTGGTGTAGTGAGCAAAAGAGTTGCTCATTGGCTAGGTGCGCGAGAGCCAGACCGGCAATTAGGCCGAACGCAACGGGACCCGTCAAGTGCAGAACAATTCATCCTAAAAAGAAGTCTAAACGGTCGATCCTTCTCGGGTGCCTCACCGATGGGAGAGATCGGACATTCCGAGCCGGCCCTCGAGATGCGGCCAGCCCCATCCAGAAAATTGGCAAACCTTCCTGACAGCGACCGGAAAGCAAATCCTCGATAACAACTTGTGTTATCGAGGATTGGTTACATCAGTTGCCCCTCCTAGGCTCGAACTAGGACTCTTCTGATCCAGAATCAGACGTGTTGCCAGTTACACCAAGGGGCAGAACTTAGATTTTTCCGCCGAAGTGGGCGGGGACCTTCAATCTAAAACCCTGAAGGCCCCGCTTCAATGCGCGCCTTGACAGCCCCCGCGAATCAGGGATAAGACCAAGAATGGCCCCCCACACCCTCTCCAAGTCCGATTTCAAGCTTGCCCGCACCTGCGACGCAAAGCTTTTCTTCCGCGAAAACGGCTATCCCGACAACCGGGACATGAACCCCTACCTCGCCCTGCTGGCCGAGGGTGGCTACATGGTCGAGGCCCTCGCCAAGGCGAAATACGTCGATGGCGTGCAGCTCGAGTACGGCCGGGGCGTGGTCGACGACTACCAACGCACGATCGACCAGCTCGGTCGTGACCAGGTCACGCTGTTCGAAGCGACGTTGCTCGTCGGCCGCCAACAGGCTCGCGTCGACATTCTCGAGAAGAAAGGAAATACCGTCCGCCTCCTCGAGGTAAAGGCCAAGTCCTTCGACGGCGCCGAACACGCGGCGTCCCTGTCCGAAGGGAGAGCCGGCGCGCTCCGCGGCAAGAAGAAACCCTACAAGATTTTCTCCGAATGGGTGGAGAAGCTCGAAGACATCACGTTCCAGGTTCTCCTGCTGGAGAAGGTGCTGCCTGGCGTCACCATCAAGCCCTTTCTCGTCCTCGTCGATACGAGCAAGAATGCCCTCATCGACAATATCCCGAGCCTTTTCGAGCTCGTGCGCCGCACTTCGGCCGACGGATCCACCCGACTTCTCACCGCTCGCTACACCGGGTCGCCTGAACAGCTCGCGCATCTCGACCTCGTGACCGAAGTAGACGTCTCCGCCGAAGTCGCGATGCTTCGCGACGATGTCGCCGAGGCCGCGGCGATCTACGAATCACGCCTCGATTCGCCACTGTCCGTTCATTCCGTCGGCATCGAGCGCAGGTCCAAGTGCGGGGCCTGCGAGTTCCGCGTCGACGAAAGCGCCGAGAAGAGCGGCTTCGATGAATGTTGGGGCGCGCTCGCCACGCCGAGGCCGCATATGCTCGAGCTCTTCTCGATCGGCACGTGCAAGGCACCCGACCGTTCCTCGCTTGTGGACTGGATGGTCGGCCAGCAGAAGGCGTCGCTGTTCGACATCCCCGAAGACTGCCTCGTCAAGGCGGACGGAAGGATTGGCTCCAACGCCGAGCGGCAGCGCCGGCAAATCGAATTCACTCGGCGCGGTGACGTTTTTCTCTCGACGGACTTGCGCGGCAAGGTCGAGGCGCTTCACGGACCTATGTATTTCATCGACTTTGAGACCTCGCGACTCGCGCTGCCCTACCACGCAGGAATGCGCTCCTATGGCCTCGTCACATTCCAGTGGAGCTGCCACACCGTCGCATCACTCGGCGACAAGCCGACGCACGCCGAGTGGTTGAACAAGACCGACGTGTGGCCCAACAGGGCGTTCGCCGAGTCGCTGCGCGAGGCGATTGGGGACAGTGGGCAGGTGCTCACCTGGTCGCACTTCGAGGGGACGACGCTCAAACAGATCATCGCCGATCTCGATAAGTTCGGTCACGTCGTCCCGGAGCTCGTCGACTGGATGACCGATGTCTTCGAGAATCGTATCGTCGACCTGCACAACTGGGCGAAGTACGACTTCTACCATCCCGGAATGCGTGGTCGCACGTCGATCAAAGTTGTTCTCGATGCGCTGTGGAAGTCAGATGCTCCAATGCGCAAGCAGTTCGAGGCGTGGACGGGGATGGTCGCGGATGAGTCACGCGATCCTTACGCTTCCCTTCCCCCTGTAGAGATCAGTGGCGTTTTCCAGGACGTCCACGAGGGAACCGGCGCGATGCGCGCTTATCAGGAAATGATGTACGGCGTCGACAAGAACGATCCGGCGAAAAAAGACATGTGGGCCGGATTGCTCCAGCGATACTGCGAGCTAGATACGCTCAGTATGGTGCTGATCCTCGAGCACTGGCGGCGGTGCGTCGGGCTCGCATGACGTTGCGGGGTTTCGCAGAGCTTGAGCGGGTTCAGTGATCCACGGCCTAGCTGCTCACTTAATCCCGCAGTACACCTTACCCTTGGCCTCGATTGAATTGTTAAGATCTTGCGCCAATCGCTGACCTGCCTTTAGTTCGACCGGTGCCCACCACTGATACTCGGTATTCCCAATTGTCCACTCCCCGAATACGATGTACCTCCCCGCGTCGATATTCGAGAATGAGTAATGCGCGTTCATCCCGGTTTCTGAGTGGCCGACTGCAGATTGCGCTAAGGCAAAAACTACTGCACTAAGTGTTGCAACGGTCTCGTTCGCAAGACTATCGTGCACGGCCTTCGCCTCCGTGCGCAATCGCTCCTTCCGAACATCGAGAACGGCATCCATATACGCCTTGTATAGCGAGTCCTCCCGCGCTTTGAGCTCCTTCGAGAGACTATCGTGAGAGAAGCAAACCCGATCTAGTTTCTTCCGCAGTTGCTCTCCATCTCGCAATAGACTAATGGTAAGTCCCGCCCCTTTTTTTGTGTCCCCGCTCTGCATCATCAGATACACATCGCCTTCTATGAACGCCTTTCGCGCTGCAGCTCGCCTCGGTTTGCCCGACTGGCCGGCGAGGCTTGACGCGGAGGTAATTGCAATAAAGCCGAGCAGGAAGATGGCACGATTAGTCATAGATTAGGGCCCTTTTGCGGAAGTCAAAGCTTACCCACAAACCGCCAACCACGTGGTTTGGCGATCTATCACGAGGATGCATCTTCAGCCCGACTCTCTCCGCATCATGTCGGTTTAGTTCCATCTAAAGGAGCTACGGGCGCGCCAGTATTCCGCAGGGTTGATCGAAACCGAACGAAGCTTCTCCTCCAGTTCGGGATCGTAGGCAAGTTCCCGCGGCTGGTTCCATAGCCTTAGCGAATCTGTAAGCGGAGCATCAACCTTTTCTTTGAACTTCTCCCAAATGTAAGACTATACTTGGGGGACTTTTTTTTGTTGTTGAACTCCGGCAAGACACCGAATTTCTCCACATATTGAGCAAGACATGAGTATTCAAACTTGACGACCTCGCCCATCTGTCGGAGGTCTTCAGGGAGATTCGACACCGGGTCACATCTGAAAGGCGCAACGGCTACGTAAAGCCTGTTCACGAGGCCCTTGTAGTTTGGAAATTTGTATCGAACTCTATCGGCCCCCCCGTGCCCGCTCTTTCCAATAATCGTGTTGTCAAATTGCCTCAGCCGACTTTTCAGCCCGGAGGCGGCATTTGTCATCCCGACGTAGATGACTTCTTTCCGCCATGAAAACGGGCGGCCAGACAAAGTGAGCGCCGTGCGAGCAAGGACATACACTCCGGGAAACTCAAGCGCATCAAGCTCGTGGCGACGTCGCCACGACTGCCACTGGGAGAACTTATTCTCATACATTTCAGACGGTACCTCTTGAGGGAGACGTAGTTCGTCTCGCGTGAAACTGGCAATGCCAGCTCTCTGGAGCAAAATGCCGGAGTTGAGGCGACGCAAACGGCGTGCTGAAAATGACAATTGCTTCCCGTCGCGGAAGGCGAGACCGTCAGTTCCCCAGCTCACCAATCTGAGCATGCACGGCATGTCTTCTGGAAACGCAACCATTCTGGCTCTGGCGATCGTCGGTTCATTGGCCGCGTGTCACCATCACTACAGATATCCGCCTGCTCCTCCGCCGCGACCACCGATTGTCTGCCCAGGCATTGTCACTTCCGGGCCAAGTGCTCTGTCTGCCGCTCCCGCGGTCATCGCAAAGGCGCTGACCGGAGTTTACGATCGCGGTGAGCAGGATATCATGCTTCGCATTGAGTCGAAGCTGCCCGGGTTCGGGGGTTGGTTTCTCGCCGCCGATACCTTCAACGTCTACATGAAACTGCCCTCGCCCGCATCACCCGAGGAGATTCATCGGATTTTTTACGATACCTATTCCGGACGCTCGGAAGAATTCGTCCGGCGTCTTATCGCTATGGGTCCGCGAATCAAAATCATTCCGGGACGTTACAGCCTCTCAGAGCTGATTGCCATCGAGCACTTGGTGACCCAGCCCAGCAAGCGCATCCCTGGCTTGAGTGGTACCGGCACATCGCTCCTGCACAATCGCGTGGTCGTTGGATTCACCGATAGTGCGAGCGTGTGTCCGGGAGCAGCTGCGATCGCCTCTATGGGCATACCACTGGATGCGATCGAGCTCGAGGTGTGGGGAATCATACGGGCGCTCTGAGATTCACCGCGCGAGGAACCTCTACGACATGGAAAGGAATATCAAAGAGAACCTTGAGTACCTCGACTGACAGAAGCATTGATCATCCGGTTCAGGCTTCACTGCTTGCTCTGGGTCAACACCTCGCGAATGGCTTCGGTCACGACATCCGGCTGATCGAACTGAATGTATTCCGAGCTATGGTCGGCGATTACCAGTTTCGCGTTTGAGGATAATTGGAGCCACTTGTCCTGAGCCAGCGCGACCTCGTGCTCGTACTTGATCTCCTCTGGCGATAGCGTGTGAAGCGAGCCAACGCCATGGTTGCCGCTGGTGAGCACGCGTATGGGGCGGGAGCCCAACGACTGGCGATGCTGCTGAAGGTAGACCTCATCCCCCGGGAACTCCTCCATTTCGGAGATGTAGGCGTCGTACATCGCGACCTTGGTTTGCGCGAGTTGCAATAGCTTCGCGTTCAATGCCGGTGACCACGCTGCCTCCGGCAAACCGCGGAAGAACTGCTGGGCGCAGGTGCGAGGCGGCCGGTCAGGACGCGCTGGCAAGAGCGGTAGCGGCTTGCCCTCGGCGATGGAATCGCGGCACTCGCGCAATTTGACAAGGAAGTTTTTCTGCGTTAGATGCTCCCCTTCGCGCATCTCGCTCGGCTCCAAATCACTGGGGTCAGCCTCGACCAGCACGAGCCCCGCAACCTCCGGCATGTACCGGTCTGCAAATGCGCGGACGTTGTCTCCTCCAAAAGCGTGGCCGACCAGAATAAAAGGGCCACTGACACCGGCGGAGTGGAGCGCCGTGTGCAACTCGTCGGCGATTTGCACGCTCGTCCGCGGCATCGGACCCGCTTCGCTGAACCCTGCGCCGGCACGATCGTAAGCGCATGCGCGTGTAAAGGCCGCCACGCGCGGCTGCACGATCGCCCACGCCGGCGACCAGTCTTCCCAACCGGAGTCGAACACGACGGTCGGCGAGCCGCTTCCCATGCAATAGAGATTCAGGCGGTGCGCACCCGCCGAGGCGAGCCGTCCGGGCCGGGCGTAGACCGTGTCGGTTTGGGCGCCGCTCACGGCACTCTGCGCCACGAGAAGCAGGCACGCGGTAAGTGCAAGCGAAAACGGTTTCATCAAGAGTCTCTCAAGAAGCAACAATACTCTTCCAATCCTCTCCATAATGGTCCTCCTCCATAATGGTCCTGCGGTTATTGATTAAGACGTCAGTTCCATCTAAACGAGCTACGAGCCCGCCAGTATTCGGTAGAGTCGATAGAAACCGAACGAAGCTTCTCATCCAGTTCGGGATCGTAGGCGAGTTCCAGCGCGCCGACATTCGACTGGACCTGCCCGACCGTCGCTGCCCCGGTCAATACAATATCGGCCCATGGACGCGCGAGCGCGGCAGCTAGCGCAAGCGTTTCCACGGTCAAGCCCCGACTCTTGGCCAGCTCGCGAATTCGCGTGACGATCGGCGAGAAGAACGCGTCGTCGTCTCGATTTGCCTGAGTCAATCGCCCGTTGGCCAGAGACTCCTTCACGACGACCTTCATCCCCGCGGCGTGCGCTTCCTCGAGCGCTGACTCCGCCCCCCGCTCGAGAAGATTCCAGGTCGCCTGTACTGAATCGAATACCCGTTCGCCATCGCGACGCACTTCGAGAGACCGCCGAATGGCGACGTCCTGCCCCGCCCCGCTGACAGTCAGCCCCGCACTGATGCCTCGCTCACGCAATCGTGCAATCGCATCGATAAGCGCGTCGTCTTCCAGTGTCTTGCTCTCGGCGGTCACCGAGTGGATCTGATAGAGCGAGAGATAAGGACCGAGTCGCTCGATGCTCTCATGGAGCTGGCGAAGGTAGGCCGCAAGCGAATGCTCCTTGACCTCGTGCTGCGTGGCGCTCGTCGACCAGCCGGCCGTGTAGGTATATCCCCACTTCGACGCTACCGAAATCTCACCGGGCTCGATCGCGCGCTTGCGCAGCCACGACGCCAGGAAATCTTCCGCCCGGCCGTATGAGCGCGCCGCATCGATGTAGCGGGTTCCCGCCTCGAACGCCGCATCGAGAACATCGTGCGCGTGCAACTCCATGGTCGGCAGGTCGTAATGTCCGCCCAGATCGCTCGCATGATTCAACGTCACGTATCCGGGCCGGCCAAGTGCGGCAAGCCCGAGCCCAAGTCGCGCAGTCATTTGGTTGAAAGCTAGCCCCCGCTGGGCCGGCGAGGTTATCGAGCGGCGAGCGTGGATGCTGAGCCCAGGCGGCGTTACTTAGACCGCGCCGCCCGATCGAGCTTTTGATGATGAGCGCCTTGGATCGAGAGCAAACGGCTCGCTCTTGCCAGTGACGACGGTTTGGATCATACGTTCAAGAGAAGCAGCGCCCCGCTTCATCACCGCCTATCCTGCGAGTGCGTCATGATCTTCCGTGAGCTCGATACAGTAGTGCTTGAACGCGACGTCCCCGAGAATGGTCTTCGCAAGGGCGACATCGGTGCCGTCGTTCATATTCATGGGGACTCAACGCTCGATGTGGAGTTCGTCCGAGCGTCAGGTCAGACGCAGGCTCTGGTAAAATTGTCCCTGACGGATGTTCGGGCAGTGCAGGATGAAGACGTTCCCGCGGTGCGCCGCGACAGTGGCATCGCTCCGAAGCGAGGTGCGGCTTAGCGAGTGGATCGTTTACTACGCTATTGCACGAGCCAGCTCTCTCAGTAACAGCCCCGCTTCACGGATCTAACCACGAACTTATGACTACCGGCCGGGGGCTTTGGGCGGGCCGGCCAGGGGCTACGTGCGGGCTGTTTCTGCGCGCCGAGTTATGCCGGAGGGGGCAGGATTCTGATGTCGGTGTTCCGCGACGACTTGCTCAATCTGCATGTGTGTCCGATTTCAGGAAGCTTCACGTCTGGCAGAAGGCGCTTGCGCTCTCACTCAGTGTCGATCGAGTCTGTAAAAAGATTCGCGGCGCACAATACGCTTCGCTGCGGAGTCAGTTATTTCGCGCAGCGACGTCCATCCCGGCGAACATCGCCGAGGGAAGACGGCAGGAGAGCGAGAAGGAATTCGCGCGGTTTCTGCGCTATGCGCTGAATTCCAGTTCGGAGCTGGAGTCCCACCTGATTCTGGCTCGAGGGTGCGAGGCGATTTCAGAGGCTGATTTTCGCTCGCTGGTCTCCCAGACGATCCGAGTGCGAAAAATGTTGTACGCCCTTCTGAAGTCTCTCTCCGTTAACGATCCCCCTGCGCCAGTTCGCGCGCACAAAACAGCCCGCCCGAAGCCCCCGGCCGGCCCGCCCACAGCCCCCGGCCGGTAGTCGTAAGTTGTAGTTCAACGGCTGCCCTGCGTTGCCGTCGCCTGCCCTCGAGCGAGCGCCCTCATGCGCGGATCTTTCATACGCCACGCGAACTCGGGATCCTTCAGGTACGCAACTGGATAACCGTTCGCGCTGGTGAAACAGCGCCGGGCAAAAGGCACCATCGTTTCAGCGTCGCCCAGAAACCCGTACACGGCTGCCCTCGTGCACGACAACTGCACCGCCTCGACGCCTTTGGGATACATCGTGATAGTAGGACTCTCTCCGGCGTGTCGGAGCAAGTCCAGCGCGCCCTGACGATCGCCGAGCAATGCGGCGAGCCACGCCAGAACCTCATACTGTGTGCGCCTCACGAAGGCAGACTGATTCGGATCGTCCGCCATCTGCTTCTCGAGGCGCCAGGCGGAATCCGCAAGCGTGCGGGCGCGGGCGTAGTCTCCGCGGCCCGCGAATAGCTCGGCCTTCTCGGCGTAGAAATTCACGCTATCGAGCGCGGAGCCTGGTGCGAACGACGCCAGAGAGCCGGTGGCGAGCTCATTCTGAAGCGCTGCGTCACCGTTTCGCATGAACTCCCCATCCACGGCACCCAGTCTGCCTCCGCGAGCTCTCAGCTCTCGCACTGCTCGCGCGACACCAGCCCTGTCGCCGAGCTTTTCGGCGAGGGTTGCGGCGTCGAAGATCGGGCCAAGAGCGGCGGGGTCGAGCGCGCGCTCACGCGCCACGAGATCCGCCGCGTCGCGGTACCGCCGGAGTGCCAGCGCGGTATTGAAGCCGGTCGCGAGAACCGGTTTAGAGCCTGGCGCCAGCAGAACGAGGCGCTTGGCAGCTTCCCACGCGCCGGCGGAATCACCGACGAATTGGAGTGCGCGCTGCTCGTAAGCCAGGAGCTCGATGCTCGAGGGGTTCTCTCGCACCGCCCGCCTGAGGATGGAGAGAGCCTCTGAGGGGCGGTCCAACCCACGAAACGCCACCGTTGCAACGGCATTGGCCTGGGTCGGATCCATTTCCAGAGCGCGCTGCGCGAGAAAGGAGGCCGAGTCGAGCATCTTGGTGCCTCGGGCATAAGACATCGTCGCCATGGTTTGCGCGGCAAGCCCGAGAGCATCCGCGTAACCCGCATCTCGCTGATACGCGTGCTCGAACTGACGCAACGCCTTCTCGTATTCCGCATATGACGCAGTCGTATTTTCCTCATTGATGCGCTTGCCACGGACGACGGCGGCGAAAGCACCGGTATCGCCCGTCGCGCGCATTTCCATCGTCGTTCGCTCGCGATCGATCATCGCCACATCCAACGCCTCGGCAACCCGCGTCGCGACCCTTGCCTGGATGGTGAAAGGCTCAGCGGGCGACACGATCTCCGGCTCACCCGCCCAGCTCGTGGTGCCGTCGGACACGCGTATGAGTGAGGGGCTCACCCGCACCAGCGGCTGACCGTCAGCTCCCTTCGCCCAGCGCACCGATGCCCGCAACACGAAATCTGCGCCGAGGGATTTCCCCGCCTCTAGCGGACTCGTTCCCGGAGACGCGGCGAGCGACGAAACGCTTTTCCGGTCGATGACACTTAGTCCCCCCAGGCGCGCGAGCTTTCCCGTAACAGCGTCGCGCAGTCCGTCGGCGAAGCTCGAATCGGCGCCCGGCCCTTCTGTCTCGAACGGAAGCACTGCTATCAAGGGTGGTCTGGCCGACGCGGCTCGCGCGCGCCAGACCACTCCACCAACCAGCACCAGGGCAACGACGAGCGTTGCGATGAGAACGCCCCGGCGGCGCGAGGGCACATTGAGTTGAGGGAACCGCGTGGTCGATGGATCATTGAGTGCCGCGAGAAGCTCCGTTCCCGTGACGGGCCGCATCGCAGCGGTCTTCGACAGGCAGCGCATCACCAGATCCGCGATATAACGTGGAACCCTCGAGTTGGTGCCCGTTATCGGAGGTGGTGTATCCGACATCTGCGCTGTCAGCAGGGCTTGCGGCGATGTCATTTCGGCGAAGGGGTGTTTTCCCGAGATCAGCTCGTAGGCGACGACACCCCACGCATAGATGTCCGCTCGCTGGTCTGTTGCCGGGTCGGAGGCCGCCTGCTCGGGGGCCATGTACATGGGTGTTCCCACGTAGTCGCCCGGCTGCGTAATCTCAGCCCCTCCCTTCGCCCCTTCCTTCCGCGCCGCCTGAACTGCCTTCGCGATTCCAAAATCCGTGACGACCGCCGTGCCCTCGCTGAGCAGAACGTTCTCGGGCTTGATGTCACGATGCACGATGCCCTGTCGGTGCGCGTAGGCGAGAGCGCTGGCGACATCGCGCAGTACGCTCAGGCTCTCCTCGAGCGGAACCGGGCCCTTCAGGATGCGCATGCGCAGCGACTCCCCGCGCACGAACGGCATCGTAAAGTATGGGAGCCCGCCCACCGTCTGACCGGCACTGAGTACCGGTACGATGTGCGGCTCCTGGAGCGCGGCCGCGAGCTTGATCTCCCGGGCGAATCGTGCCGCCGAGAATTCGTAGGTGAGCTCCGGTGGCAGCACCTTCACGACGATTTCCCGGCCGAGCGATTCGTCGCGAGCCACGAACACGCGGGCCATTCCACCCGCGCGCAGCTCCCTCTTTATCGTATAGTTGCTCCCGAACGTCTGTTGGAGCTGATCGAAGAGGTCGTCCAAGGGTTCCTAAGCGCGGGCATCTAATGTACGCCGCGAGAGCCCGGTCCAGCTACGCTAGCCGCCTGTAACCCAGTCACTAGCTGACTCCGTGCGGTTCGTGGTGCATGCTTCCGCCGGATACATCGCGCGGGGTCGGCACGGGGTATCCCCTTCGCGGCTACGCTCGCTTGGTCGGAGCCCCTAACTGCGCTCCCTCGCTCTGCTCGGTCGCGGGTCTCCTCCTCGCGCTCGCTTTGGAAAGCCGCTACGAGGACACCCCGCGCCTCCTGGGCGAGCACTCTTAACAGCACACGCCTCGAACTGCGAAGTCAACGCGGCCTCCGTGCGCGCAATCCGCGGCAGCGCGTGCTCGGCATTCTCCGCGCACGCACTTCGCGCGGGAGCGAAACTCGATGCAGGCTTTCGGGCGTGCGTGCGCGACCTGGTCGTAGTCACCGCGCCACCGACGCGGCGCAAGCGCCGCGCGCAGTTACGAACCCAGGGGGAAGGAGGGTGAGGGTGTCCTCGTAGGCGACGACCCACGAGCGACAATCGGTGCGCCGACGCCGTCTAAGAGCGACTAATGCCTGGTTTCACGAAGATCGTATGGACAACCAACGAGCGAGAGCCCGGAGCCGAAGAGGATACCCTCGCCCGACTGACCGGCGCAGACGTCGAGACTGCGCGATTAGCCGCGCGCCTCGGCCGTCTGAAGAGCGTCGTCGAAGAGCCGCATCAACTTTTCGAATCCTCGTTCCGCGTTTTGCCGGTCATAGACGCGGCCGCCACGAATCATCCAGCCGTGCTTGGCATCGTACATCTCGCTCTCGTACTCGCCGCCCCTCGAGCGTAGCGCCCACTCGAATTTCTCGATCGCCTCGGCATTCATACTCTGGTCGTTGGTGGCGTGGCCGAAGTAAAGCCGCGCTTTCACGCGTGGCAGGACGAGATGGGGGCTGTCGATGGTGTCGGTAAACAATCCGGCGCCGTGGAATGAAGCGGCAGCGGCGACGCGATCGGGACGCGCCGCCGCGACGAGCAGCGCGAACCTGCCGGAGAAGCAGAAGCCGATGACACCCATTGGTCCGCTGCCGACGAACGGCTGCGATGCCAGGAAATCGACGTACGCCGAGCCGTCGCGCTCCATGGCGACCGGCTTGAGCGGACCCGTGAGCTCGCGGAATCGCTCGCGCGTGCGGTCATTACCGAAATCGGGCTCGAACGGAAAGACCGGCGACCTTGAAATCCGGTAAAAGATATTGGGCGTGAGCACGACGTAGCCGCGCTCAGCGATGCGCTTCGACTGCTCGGCGAACGCGGGACGGAAGCCGAGTCCATCGGTGAGGTTGATAATGGCGGGAAGCGGGTCGGTGGATTCCGGACGTACGAGGAGTGCTTCGGTGACTCCGTCGGCGGCGGGAATCTCGAGGTTTTCCTGGATCATGGGTTGGGGCGAGTTGGGTTGCTGCTAAAGTATGGCTAACGGATTTAACTGCAACGTATGACTACCGGCCGGGGGCTTTCGGCGGGACGGCTCTCGGCTGCGGGCTGGCTGCTTCTGCGCGCTGATTATGGATAGGGGGCGGGAGAAAGTGATGGCGGCTCTCCGCGATGCTTTTCTCATTTTCCTGTGTGTCCGATTTCAAGAAGCTGCACGTCTGGCAGAAGGCACACGCGCTCTCGCTCTGTGTCGATCGAGTCTGTAAGCAGATTCGCGGCAGTCGCTACGCTTCGCTGCGAAGTCAGCTCTTTCGCGCGGCGACGTCGATTCCCGCGAACATCGCCGAGGGAAGAAGGCATTGGATCCTCGAGCACGACGAGGAGCTGCGGAGAGCGAGAAGGAATTCGCGCGGTTTCTGCGGTACGCGCTCAACTCGAGCTCAGAGTTGGAGTATCACCTGATTCTGGGTCACGACACCAAGGCGATTTCAGAGGACGACTTCCGCTCGCTAGTCACCCAGACAATACGAGTGCGAAAGATGTTGTATGCACTACTGAAGTGTCTCTCCAGTACCGATCGCACACCCCCTCCGCCAGCTTGCGCACACAAAACAGCCCGCCCGGAGCCCAAGGCCGATCCGCCATCAGCCCCCGGCCGGTAGTCGTAAGTTCGCAGTTTCCCGGCCGGTAGGAACACCGATAAACATCTGGTGTATTGTATACCGAATCGGAGACAAGGACGTCTCCTTCGCACGCTCTACAACAATTTCCGACTCAGGCTCTCCGTCGCATTGCAACGGGATCTGGTCCAGCTACTGAAATCGTTGGTACCACGCTTGGTAGCAAGGATTTCCCGGATCAAAATCACTCTTGCTGGAGAACCGTTGCATGGGCATTTCCGTCCAGCAGGCGATGCGGCGCTCCCCGCTGCCATTCGCCATTACACGTGGGGCTGAGCGCAAGCTCGTCTACGCCAACTCCGCCTTCTCCCGCCTGGCCGGCATCGCCAAGGGTGAGACGCCCGCAGTACCAATCGCCACCGTGTTCACCGGGACCGAGGGAGGAGCGCTGAGCGCGCTTCTCGATCGGGCGGCTCGCGATGGCGTCGAGCTATTGGATGAGCGCATCGACGCGTCGAGCGAGAGAGCGAGCGGCTGGCAATGCAGCGTGTGGCCCGTGATCACGGACGACGGGCGGGCCGATGCTCTCGGCATCGAGATTCGCGAGTCAAGCTCGCCCGACGGTGCCCTCGACCTACAGCGGCAGGTCGCCGAGCAGATGCTCCTCGGTGCGCTGCGCGAACGCAGTCTCGCCGACGATGCCGAGGCCGCGAACCGTGCGAAGACGGCGTTCCTCGGCGCGATGAGCCACGAGCTGCGCGCGCCACTCAATGCGATCGGCGGCTATATCGAGCTCCTCGATCTGGGACTGCGGGGGCCCGTGACCGAGGATCAGCGCGCCGACTTCGCGCGCGTGAAAACCAATCAGCAGCACCTCGCCCTCCTCATCACTGAAGTCCTCAACTTCGCGCGAGCCGGAAGCGGCGGTGTGTCCTACGCCGTTAGCGACATCAATGGTTGTGACGCGCTCAGGCACGCCATCCAGCTGATCGAGCCACTCATCGCACAGAGAGGGCTCGTCTTCGACGGGATCTCGGGCGACTCCAGCATCGTCGCACGCGCGGATCCGGAAAAAGTGGCTCAGATTCTGGTGAACCTTCTCTCCAACGCAATCAAATTCACACCGGCAGGCGGGCACATCAGTGCCGAGTGCGCGGCAGTGGATGACACCGTGACGCTGAGCATCAGTGACACGGGGCCAGGAGTTCCAAGAGATAACTTCGGTGCCATCTTCGGGCGATTCGTTCAGTTGAAGGAGGGTCTCTCCGATCGAGAGGGCGGCGTCGGGTTGGGATTGGCGATAAGCCGCGACCTTGCCCGGGCGATGAACGGCGATCTCACCGTCGAGAGCACCGAAGGGAAAGGAGCGCGCTTTACCCTTTCTCTTCCGCGTGCGAGCGAACACACTCCATGATCGACGCCCGAATCGCGCACTCATCGGGTTGAAAACTGAGCCACTTTAGTGGCTGAGTCGCGCGTCGAGCGCCGACTGCGCGTCATCGAGCAAATCATACTGACGCTGTCGCAGCTTGCTGCCGACGCGGATGGTGTCGCCTAACTCGAGATATCGATCGGATGCGGGCTCATACTTCGGCCATTCGGGAAGACCGCGCCGATTCGGATTCCCTGTCGCCGCGAACTGAACCCAATAGCTACTGATCGCGTTTCTCAGCGACAAATCATCGGGACCCTTCGGCCAACCCATATCACTGCCAAAGACGAACGGGATTTCTCCAGTATGGAAAGCGCCGAGCGCTTGACCGCCGGGTGTGGGAACGACGTGAGTGAAGTAGTAAAAGTACACGTTGGGTTGCCGCGCCTTCGCCATCACTCGCGCAACGTAGCGGGCGCCCGAGCCGAACCCATCGTTGTTCAGCTCGAACAACCTTCGCTGAGCCTCCGCGGTGTCGGACGCGGGGTACGTCGCGAGCAGCCGCGGAACGAACGCTCGAAGAAGGGCGCTGTTACCCAGCGCGCCAAGTAGCTGCTCGGAGTATCCGGCCATCGAGGCAACAGGAAATGAGCCAGCGAGTGTGCGGAATTCGTCCGCGTTGCTGCCCACTATCAAAGGCACACTGAGTTGCCGCCCTTCGTTCAGTACCTTGTCCGGCTGTTCGGGAATCACCCATCCGTCGACGTTCACCTCGTGCGCTATGCCGTAGTTCTGTGACATGACATTGACTATCTCATCCGCGCTCTTGGAGCGCATTGCGGCAACCACGTTGGTCGATCCGGAAATCCCAAGCGCTTTGGCCAGTTGCCTGCCACTATCTTCTGCCGCGAAGTGATCAGTCACCGGCTCCTTCAGCGCGGCGAACGGTCCGGTACAAGCCCCGCTTTCGGAAATCGCTCGCTGGAATAATCCGCGCGCGAGCGGCGACACCATCAGGCAGGTGACATCGAGCGCGCCCGACGACTGACCGAACGCTGTGACGCGCGTTGGATCTCCCCCGAACGCGGCGATGTTCCGCTGCACCCAGCGAAGAGCCGCGATCTGATCGAGCAGCCCATAGTTGCCCGACGAGTGGTGGGGCGATTCCGCGGTGAGCGCCGAATCGGCGATGAAGCCGAGCGCGCCCACTCGATACTCGATCATCACCAGGACCACGCCTTGGCGAGCCAGAGACTCGCCGTTGTCGGTGCCTTGGGTTCCCCAACCGCCGTTGTTCCCTCCGCCATGGATCCAGACCATTACCGGGCGGCGATCGGCGCTGCCGAAATTGGATGTCCAGATGCTGAGGTAGAGACAGTCCTCGCTGGTCGTGAGCGGTCTCTGCGGCAGAATGCGACCCCCGACTCGCGCCGAGATGCCGGCGTAGTACTCGGGAGAGTAGAGCCGTTGCGGGCAGATGGGCGGGAATTCTTTTGCGGCCCGAATTCCTCGCCACGCGGGGACAGATGCTGGCGGCTTCCAGCGGAGATCCCCGACCGGAGGCGCGGCGAAGGGAATACCCTTGAACACCGCGTCGGCCGATCGAGCGTCATAATAACTGCCTTCGACCACACCGCCATCGACCTGCGCTCTGGGCGGCTGCTGCGCGATGCCGGCATCGACGCCCAGCAAAATCAGAGACAGCAGGACAGGAAGAACTTCGTCAAGTCGCAACACGCTCTAACCTGTAACCGGTCGCCTTCAAATGCGAGTCATGTCCATGCGATTCCGGGTCTCCCGCGTGATTACAACATTCACGCACGCCAGGGAGAAGAGGTTGAACGCCAAAACCAGTAGCGCGGCAGCCTGGTTGCGGTAGAACATGAAAACCTCGGTGAAGCAGATCGAGAGCAGCACGGCCCGGTGAAACGAATGCAGTGCCGTCATTCTCGACCGGCGAAGCGCAATCACGGCGATGACGACGAAAATCGACGGGATGAGCGTCGAGAGCATCAGTAGCCAATCCGAAATTGGAAGGAGGCCCAACGCCCCACTTCGTTGGCCGGAGGCTTCCGCCACGATTCCCGCCGACAAATTTCCCGCTACGATCAGCGCAACTGTCCCGGCGTTGACCACCAGCTGCAGAACGAAAAGCGTAATGAGTCCGCCGAATCGATTCGATCTGGCGAGCACGGCCTCGTAGCCCGCGACGACGTATTCGCGAATCCGGCGTAACCATCCGTGGGGCTGCGGCTGAATGCTCGCGCGCTCAATGAGGGCCACCAATCCCGATGTCAGCTCGTCTTTCTCGGTGATGGCCGCAAGATACCGGAGCGCCCTGTCACGCTCCACCGGTTGGAGGTCGTTGATGATGGCCTCTTCCAGGTCATTGATCGCGTTAACGAGATATTCCTCCCTGCTGATTCCGCGGCGCATTTGAAGGTCGCGAAACGCAACATAGATGAGGACGAACGTGATGTAGATGAGCGCGATCGACGGCTGAAAGAAATAATCGTTGTCGCGCGTGATGAACTTTCCGATTTCGTCGATGAACGTTCCGAATCCGATTCCGCCGATGAGTGCGGCAGAAAGCCTGGTCCGGTTGCCGAGGAAGGAGAGACAGAGGAGCAGCGCCACGGCCATCAGGAGGCCACCCCAAAGCATGTGGGCGATATGAAATCTGGCGCCGCCCAGACTTGGGTAGCCGGTAATTCGGAGGATGAACCTGATCGCCAGAACGGCCGACACTCCGCCAACGACGAAAAGATCCAGATACCGCGCGGCCGCGAGGTCGCGGGGGAAGGAGGAGTGTTTCAGCGGTGAGATTTACTCGATCATCAAAGGAGCCGCTTCGGCTCGGTGCGCAGCTCCTCGTCAACGCGAGTGCCCGACTCACGGCTCTGCGGCGAGGCGCCCGGCTCGACACGGGGTGGGCTGGCGGATTCGTTCACGCCCTCATGGATGTTTTTCCTGAATTCTCGGATGCCCTTGCCCATGGAGCCCGCGATCTCGGGGATCCGTTTCGCTCCGAAGAGAAGCAGGACGACCACCAAAACCATCAGGAGGTGCGGAAGGCTCAGATTTTCAAACATGACGGCGGACCTTCGAAGTAAGTGGCAGGGACCTTCAATCTAGGGCACCAAGGCTTACGCCTCAATACACTTTACGTGAGCGGATCTGTCGATACCGCGGGTATCTCAAATGCGAAAGATTTCGTTAAGATTGCGGTGCCGGTGCTTGAGGCCACACGTCGAACCGACCTTTTTTCGGGCTCATGATCCCACGCTCGGTTTTACGCGCGCTCGGTTATTTGTCGTTCGCGGTCACCGGCGCTACCCGCGTTGTTGCTGGCCAGGCCCTGGACCGGACGCTGTCATCGATGGTTGGCGGCGTCATCGGTGGATTCGGCGGCATTGTGCTATCGCTTCCGCAAGGCTGCGGCGGCGTGTTCTCGGATCGCGTCTGCAACCTCCACACGGTCGCGAACGGGTTCGGGGTGGGAAATGTCCTGGGCGCCGCGCTCGGCGCCGCGCGGTCGGGTGGTGCGTCGTCGTGTAGTCCGGCAGAGCGCTTCGGACGTTCGTTGATGGGAACATTGGCTGGCGGGGGCGTCAGTGTGGCGGCAGTCTCGCAGACGCGCGGCAATCTCAGGATCGGGTTGACGCCCTTCGTGCAGCTGGCGGAGGGAGTGGGTGCGGCGGCGATGCTCTCACCGTGCAGGTGGACTCCGAGTGCCTCTGACTCGGCCGCGATCCAGTTCGCTCGCGAGTGCCGGAATCCTTCGCGCGGACTCGCCCGCGCAGCGGCCGGTTTGGGTCTCACCGGAGGTTACGCTGGCCTCTATCTGTACTTTCACCACGCCTGGTGGTCGGGAACCCCCGCGCCGAAATGGTTCGTCGAGAACGATTGGGACCGCGAGGAGCGGGATGCCGACAAGTTCGGACATCTTTTCGGTGGATACCAGCTTACGCGTGTCACATCGGAGCTGCTGCAGGCCGGGTGCGTGCCGCCTTCACGTGCCGTCGCTTTGGCAGCGCTGTACGCGTATGCATTTCAATTTCAGATCGAGGAGTGGGATGGGACGCAACAGCTGTACGGGTTCAACCCATCCGATCTGATCGCCGACGCAGCGGGTGCTCTGTTCGCGGTAGCGCAGCAGCATACGACGTCGCTGCAGTACATAAAGCCGGTGTGGTCATATCGACCGACGGAGGCGTATCGCAGGCGCAACTTGCCAGGACACGGGGGTCAACCGCGGGCGACGACAGATTACTCCGGCCAGACTTACTGGTTCTCCACCGACGTGCATGGATTGCTGCCGGATGGAGCCAAGCCGTTCTGGCCGTCGTTCATCCGACTCTCGCCGGGCTATTCGATCACCGACTACGTGGACCCAGCGACCGGTGGCGCACTGAGAGCCAAGCGAAAACTCCTCGTATCGCTCGACCTTGATCCCGAACACTTGCCCGGCGATAACAAAGTCTGGCGAACGATCAAGCACGAGCTGGCGTTTTTCCGGATTCCTGGTCCGACATTGCAGCTCACGCCTAGAAACAAATTCTTTCTTGCGTACTATTAGCAGTCATGGTGCGTCGTGTCCTCTTAATCGCGACCGTGACGACACTCGGCGCTTGCAGTCGCGGAGCGTATGCGCCTCCGGTTCCGAGTCCGGCAACTTTCGGCGCGGACAGTGCCACCTGGGCGCTCGCGAAGTCCGTGGCCCCGGTGCTCTACCTCCAGCGTGACGAGCCCTTTCCGCTCGATCGCGTCGTTGCTGTCGTTCATCCAACCGAGCCGGTCATCGCCTATCATCTTCTCTGGCGACACGACGTGAACGGCCAGTGGCTGCCGTGGGCGAAGCCTTCGGACGAAGAAGTGGTGTATGTGGGCTATGATCCCAACACCCACGCGGCGACCGAAATATGGACTTATTGGCACGGCACGTTGCTGCACACACTCTGGCTGAATCGCGGCCCGCCCGAGATCGACGTTCAGTGGGGCAAGCACGGGTCTCTTCCGAGGGGAATCGACACGAAGGACCTGCCCTCGGATAAGAGCTTGAGATCGTTTTACGTCTACGAGTTCCTCCTCATTCCCGACATTCTCCTCGGCAAGGTCGCACACGGCGGACCGGCTGGTTTCTTTCACAGCTTCCGCCGGTATAGGGATTTTTCCAAGGTAGTGCCGGTCGCCGATAGGCTCGATCTCGTGGTCAAAACCGATGATCCGCGGCCCGCGCTCCACGCGGTGTTTGGCCGGTCGTACTCGGACAAGCGGTGGTGGCCCTAATGACCGCGCCCCTCACCGGCGATGCGTAGCAGAACGCCAACGGACAGCCAGCTCGCGAGCATCATCGATCCACCGTAACTGAAAAAGGGAAGCGGAATTCCCACGATCGGCATGAGGTTGAGCGTCATCCCAATGTTGACCGCAACATGGACGAGCCACGACGACATGAGGCCGTATGCGACAAGACTGGAGAATGAATCGTTCGCGCGGGAAGCAATCCCCGTTGCTCGCAGCAGGAGCGCAAGGAACAGCGTCAGGGCAACGGTGACTCCGATGAAGCCGAGCTCCTCGCCGACGACCGCAAAAATGAAGTCGGTATGTTGCTCGGGAAGGAAGCCGCTCCGTTTTTGCGTTCCCAGCGTGAACCCGTTACCGAATAATCCACCGGACCCGATTGCAATCTTTGATTGCAGCACGTGGTAGCCGGATTGTCGCGGGTCCGCGGACGGATCGATGAAAACCTTCAATCGATTCTGCTGATAGGGCGCCATCTTCTCCCACATCATTGGTGCGATCACGCCCGTTGCGACGTTGAGCACCATTAGAACGATTCCCTCGATGAGGTACGGACGATACCAGAGAACGAGCGCGAGCAGAATGAAGAACCACGCGCCCCAGAGTCCAACGCTGAAGGAGAGCAATAGACTGATTGCCGGGCTCGCGATGAGAAGGAGCATCGGCCATGCGATTCCCGACCAGTAGAGCATCCCAAAGAAAATTCCGATGAAGACGATGCTCGAGCCAAGGTCAGGCTGAAGCATTATGAGCAACCAGGGGAGCCCGACGACCAGGGCTGGCTTCCACAATTCCAGGAGGGATTTCGGAGACTGCGGCGATTCAGAAAGCACTTTGGCCAGCATCAACACGACGGTGAGCTTGGCGAATTCGGCGGGCTGGCCAAGCCGGTGGCCGCCAATGGCGAGCCAGCTTCTCGTATGACCGTTAGCACCTGAGCCGACGCCGAGAACGAGGAGGGAGAGCAGAAGCGCCAGCGTGAACAGGTAGGCTGGCCATGTTGCCCATCGGATGAATCGAACGGGCATCTTCAAGAGCCCGTAAGTCGATACCACACCGATCAACAACCACAGTGCCTGTGACTTGTAAGCGGACGCCACTGCGGTTTTGATGTCCGTTTGTCCGGCGGAATAGACCATCGCCAATCCAAACAACGACAGCAGGGCCGTTATCGTTACCAGCTGGGAATCAATTACTACGCTTCGCGAAGTCTTCACGTCGCCATTCCTCCCCGGGATTCGATGATCGTCTTACACGGGGCCCGGAGGGAGAGTAAGCCTGGTCCGGCGGCTTCGAGAGCCGAACTCACAATCTTAGTGGGATCTTAGCGCCACTCAGGGATAAAATACGACGACCGGCTTCGCATCCCATCGACCGCGACCGCGATAAACGACGTTGGACAGATCGCGGCAAAACGGCTTGACACCATCCGAGCCTCGGGGATAAAACAGACGATGGCTTCCCTCCCCTGACCTCCGGTAACAGGCCTCCATGCGTCGTCTCTGCCTCCTCTCAATAGTTGTCAGCGCGATTTTCGCGGGACTCCTCGGCGCCCATCGCGCTCCTTCACAACGCGTCACGATTGACACAGGTACTCTGGAAGGAATCGTTGATTCCGCCACCGGAGTGACGGTATTTCGCGGCATTCCATACGCTGCGGCACCCATAGGGGAGCTGCGGTGGAAGCCGCCGCAACCGCCGACGCACTGGACGGGCGTGCGCCCCGCAAGTCAGCTCGGCCACAACTGCGTGCAGCATCAGCCGTACGGCGACATTGATCCGTTCGCCGCTGGCGTCTCCGAGGACTGCCTCTTTCTCAACGTCTGGACGAATTCGCTGGACACACGCGCGTCGCGACGCCCGGTGATGGTGTGGATTCACGGCGGCGGCTTCTGGGCCGGATTCGGCGGCGAAGAACGCCACAACGGGGCGCCCCTCGCGCGAAAGGGCGCGGTCGTCGTCACGCTCAACTATCGGCTCGGAGCCTTTGGCTTTCTCGCGCATCCGGCGCTCGCGCGCGAATCACCGCACCACGCCGCCGGCAACTACGGGCTCCTCGACCAGATCGCTGCGCTGCAGTGGGTGCAACGCAACATCGCGCGTTTTGGCGGCGATCCGTCGCGCGTGACGATCTTCGGCGAATCGGCCGGCGGAATGAGCGTAGGCTCGCTGCTGGCTTCGCCCTTGGCGAAAGGACTTTTTCAACGCGCGATTCTGGAGAGCGGCACCGGGGTCGGCACCGGCGTCGCTTCGCGAGATGACTCGCGAGCCGTCGCGCTCCACTTCGCTGACTCGCTGCACGTGTACGGAGTTGGTCCGGACGCGGCCGCGCACCTTCGCGCTCTCAATCCGGATACCGTGCTCGCGGCCTCGCTGCACCAGGGCCCGCCGGGTGAGCCGCGGTTCTGGCCGGTCGTCGACGGATGGGTGCTTCCGCATGCCGTGGATTCGACGCTGTTGCGCAGCGCGGCGAACCTCGTCCCCGTCATCGTCGGCAGCAATCGCGACGAAGGCGACGAATGGATGGGCGCGCCAACGCGCACCTTCGCTCGTCTCATGTCCGCGCGTGGAGCGCCGACGTACGTGTACATGTTCTCGCGCGTCGGCGACGACAGCGCGAATCGCGCGCGCGGCGCCTATCATAGCGCCGAAATTACCTTTGTCTTCGGACGGCCGCATCCGCTGCAGCCGAGTGCGGGCTCGACGCCTTATGATTCGACGCTGGCCGCGGCGATGAGCGACTACTGGGTGGCGTTCGCCACGAGTGGGAATCCCAACGGACCGCCAACCGCTGGAAAGTTGCCACGGTGGCCGCGCTACGAATCCGGGACGGATGCGCTGCTCGAGCTGGGGCCCGAGATCAAAGCGCGCACGCTGGTCAAGCGTGCGGTCTACGATTCACTCGATGCCGTCGCTCGGTCGCACGGACGCATTCGTCCGCGTTAAGCAGCCGCCGCTGCCGGTGCGGGACCCGCGTCCACCAATTGCTTGGTGACGGGCTCTACCCGAACGTTGAGGCCCTCCAGCGTGCGTGCGCCCAACAATACGAGGTCGCCGGGCTCTCCGAACACGACATCGTCGTTGGTCCGATTGCCGGCGACATGGATATACGCACCGCCGACCCAACGCTCGAGGATTGTCCCGTTGGCTTGCCGGAAACGCAATTTCTTGTATCGCTCGACTCCCAGAGACTCGAGCACTTCGGCTGGAACCCATGATAATTCCGCACCGGTGTCCACCAGCACGGACGTGAGCGTTCGTCTCTCGCCCGGGCGCGCGGGGTTCTCGATCTCGACCTCTACGCGAAAGCTTCCCATTTCGTCGGGCATAATAGCTCCTGAGGGTGTGCCGAGTAGTACCATCTCGTTGCCGAGCGTGTCAACGCCTCGCGTGACGGCCGGATGTGAGAACGGCGCGGGAATCCCCGCGCCGTTCTCAATTTCTCTATACCTGCCAATCGCGGACTAGTGGCCGAGTGCCCACGTGATGCCGAGTGAGAACACGGTGTCGTCGACGAGGTCGGCGCCGGCCGCCAGATTGAGCGCGGGACGGACGACCAACGACGGCGAGAACTGGAAGCCGGCGCCCATACCGAGCAATAAATAGTTATCGCTCGCCGTATTGGACGTCCCGTTCACCTTTGCCGAAGCTCTCGTGTGTCCAAGAGAAGCCGAGCCGAACGGAAGCAGGTTGACCGTCTTGCTGAGCGCCAACGCGGTGCCGAGCGAAACTCCAAGCACCGCTGTCTGCGTGGAGAGGTTTGTGGTCGTGCCCGCGACGTTGAGATTCGGACCAAATCCAAGCGATAGCGAGGCGACGGGGCACATCGCCCACTTGCTGTTCTTCGCCATCGGCATCGAGTACCCGATCCCGCCGCCGAGCCCGAGAGTGTGGCCGTCGATGTTGTTGTAGCTCGACATTCCGAGCGACCCCCCACCGTACCAGCCCTTCGGGTGTCCGACCGTGAGGGCGCCATCGAATGAGGTCGTATTGTTGCTCATCCCGAGAGCAGCCCCGACGTGTTTCGAGCTCCCGCGGAATGAGAGATCTCCCTGACATAACTGCGCAGACGCTCCTGTCGTGCAGATCGCTACGCCTGCCACAGCACTTACGAGTGTATGGAACTTCATTTGGCCTCCAGGGCCAAGGTGTTTTTTTTTGCGTTTGCGAGATAGGCCAACGAGCGGCCAGGTGGAACTCGCATGACATCTTGACGACATTGGCGCGATAAAGTCACCCGCGGACCTCACAAATGTGTGAAGGGCCCGAGCGATCGCCTGGACGGGGTCCAAGATCTGAAAACTGAACTGAAAACTGAACTGAACGGGATCCGAGATCTGAGAGGAATAGATCTCAGTAGGTAGTCACCGCGCTCTGACCATATCTCGCGCGTATCCTGTTACAACCGACAGCCTGTGCCATAACGCCACCCAGATATGTCGCAGCGTAGTTACCAAACTCTGATATCTACGCTGCTGAGATCTCGGATCACGTTCAGTCTGTAGTTGTGAGATATCGAACCACATTCTTCTGGCTCGCGAGAGGCCAGCGTGGCCTCGGGCGTGCACAGTGTTGCCTAGTCCCCGAGTGGTCGTGTAGCTAGTAACTGAGCGCGACCGCACCAGATGCTCGGCGGCAGCCCTCTGCCCCCCTCTCTCCGGCGCTTCTGGCGACGCCTGACAACACGGCATCACCACTGACAAAACGACCCGAAGTAAAGGCCCAAAGAACCGCGCCTTTCTCCAACGTGCGGCTGCGGACCTGGTTTTTCCTGCTGGCGTTGCCTTTACTCGGCAGTCTGATCGTGCTGCTCGGTGGGGCGGTGTGGGCCACGCGCGAGCGGGTTCAGGAGTTGGGGCACTTACAGCGCGATGGGAACTCAATCGCCGGGCTCGAGCGCCTCATTGTCGCGCTTGCCGGCGAAAGCCGCGAAACTGCCGCATCGCTCCTCCCCATTTCCGCCACCGGAGAGGCGGAAGCGCGGGAGACGCAAACGCAGCTCGCCGCCGCGCGCAGCTTTACGGACAGCGCTTTCGTCAGCAGCATGGCGAGCCTCGCGCAGGATCGCTCGGAATTCGTCACTGACACCAGCGCTAACGACCCCAGGGCGCTTCAGGAGCTGATCAATAACCTGCGTTTCGCCGAGAAAACCGCGCAGCAATGGTCGCAAGCAAAGAGATATCGTGAGGCCAATTTTGTTCGGATCGAGATCGAGCGCATCAACGAAGAGTTGATCGCCGTCCAGCTCGTGGCCCGGTTCAACGCCGAACAGGCTGACCTCGAGCAAATCGCCAACTCGCTGGGGGCGGATGAGATCATCAACCGCGTCACTCTGGGGTCAGCGCGCGTCCTGGTCGACAGCCTGAAGAGTGCGCTGGCACAGCTCGGAAGCGAGATGAGACTCACGCGCGCCTTTCAGCTGCTGCTCACCCGTCTCGACAATCGTGTGGCGGGGATTGCTGAAGGCGATGGCGGTCGTCACGCGGATTTGACGGCGTCGGTACGGGCCGCGCTGGACAGCCTGATCGTCGGATCTCGTGCCGATTCGAGCAGGCTCGATCTGCTCGCCTTCCGGCCCAGGATGGAGCGTGCATTGCTGCTCTCCGATTCCGTCGAGTCATTGCTTCTCTCCAATCATCGCGCTGCCGCTGCCGCCGTTCTCAGCGACCCTCTGGACATGTTCATCGATGGAACGGTCTTTCCGCAGCTGGAGGCACTGGCGCTGCGGCAGAATGCCGTCTTCAACACCGGTCTCGACCGGATCAGGTCGCGCGCGATGATGCTCAACGTCGGGCTCGTGATCTTCACCCTGTTTGTGCTGGTGTTCGTTTTCGCCGCCCCCCTCATGCTCTCGCGTTTTCTGATTCGTCCGGTCGCGTTTCTCACGCGTGTCGCGCGTGAAATCGGCTCGGGCAATTTCAAGACAGAGATTCGTCGCATCGGCGGGGGTGAGGTCGGCGAGCTGCAGGCGAGCTTCATCGACATGCGCAAGAAGCTGATGCGCCTCCAGGCAGAGCAGGCGGCGACAGAGCACGCCCTTCGCGAGGCCGCCGAGGCGCGGCAGGGGCGCGACGCAGCGGAGGCGGCGAGTCAGGCAAAGAGTGAGTTCCTCGCGAACATGAGCCACGAGATCCGCACTCCGATGAACGGCATCATCGGCATGACCGAGCTCGTTCTGGGAACAGACGTGACGGCGGAGCAGCGCGAGTACCTCGAGACGGTTCGCTCGTCCAGCGATGCGCTGCTCGGAATCATCAATGACATCCTCGACTTCTCCAAGATCGAAGCGCGCAAGCTCGAGATCGACACCATCGATTTCGATCTGCGCTACGCCATTGCCGATACTCTGCGCGCGCTTGCGCCGCGAGCCCATGCCAAGGGGTTGGAGTTGGCCTGCCAGATTTCTCCCGACATTCCTCCCGCGCTCGGCGGCGATCCGTCGCGCCTCCGGCAAATCATGAACAATCTGATCGGCAACGCGGTGAAGTTCACCGAGACGGGCGAAGTGGTCGTTCGGGTGGACTGCGAACGCATCGAGGGTAAGCGGGTGTCGGTGACTATCAGCGTGAGCGATACGGGCATCGGCATACCGAGAGAGCAACACGCGACGATCTTCGACGCCTTTGTGCAAGCAGACGGATCGACAACACGTCGATTTGGAGGAACGGGCCTCGGCCTCACCATCTCCGCGCGCCTCGCCGAGTTGATGGGCGGAGCAATCCGGATAGAGAGCGAGCCCGGGCGCGGTACCCAGGTCTACGTCACTCTGCCCTTCGAGATCCGAGGCGCGCTGGCAATCCCGACGCCGTCCGGCGAGCTGAAGGACCTATATGGACTTGACGTCTTGGTGGTGGACGACAACGCGACGAATCGGCGGATTCTGGAGGAGATCCTCACCGTCTGGGGAATGCGACCGACCCTGGTTGATGGAGGCCTGGCGGCGATCGCCGCGCTCGAGCGCGCACTCGCCGCCGGCAAGCCATTTCCATTGGCGATCATAGATTTTCAGATGCCCGATCTGGACGGATTCGGTTTGGCGGGGCGCATCAAGGCGCGGCCGGAGCTGGCGACAACCATGATCATGATGCTCTCGTCCGTCGGCAATAAGGGTGACGGCGTTCGGTGCAGAGAGGTCGGGGTCGCTTCCTACCTCACCAAGCCTGTCCGTCAGTCGTTGCTGCTCGAGGCAATGCTGGCTGTACTCGCGACCAACGAGCGCCCGCTCGGTCACCCGGTTGTCGTGACGCGGCATAGCCTCAACGAAGCGCATCGATCGTTGCGCATCCTCGTTGCGGAAGACAATGCCGTGAACCGGCTACTCGTGACGGCTCTGCTCAGAAAGCGCGGTCACACGATAGTCACCGCCGTTAACGGTCGCGAAGCGGTGGCCGCGGTGACGGAGGATTGCTTCGACATCGTGTTGATGGATGTGCAGATGCCGGAGATGGATGGTTTGCAGGCGACGGCAGCCATCCGGAAACTCGAGGCGGTAACAGGCGCACACGTGCCGATCATCGCGCTGACGGCGCACGCAATGAAAGGCGATCGAGAGATCTGCCTGGCGGCCGGTATGGACGAGTATCTATCGAAACCAATAAACCCCAAGCAGCTCTTCGCTCTCATCGAGTCACTCACCGGCGTGCCGGCGAGTACAACGCCGGACGCGGTGGTGATCCCTCCACCGGCAGAGGCAGCTTAAGAAAACCTACCGCGCGGCCAACAGCTGCCGGATCTGAGTCACTGCGTCGTCGATTTTGTATTTGAGGAAAATATCGCCGAGCGCGGGCGAGGATCTGGTTGGATCACCGTCGACTCCAGTGATCGCGGTTCGCGCCCCTGTGCTCGCGGCCAACTTCTCTGATCGGATCAAGCGATGCTGGCCGTCGAGCGCCATCAGCTCCGACGTGTCATCGAATCCCGCATGTACATCCGTGGTGGGCAGCCCGTGGGACGCGGCGTATGTCCGAGCCTGCTCTTTCTCCTTGAAATACACGTCACCCACATAGAACACGCGGACGCCGCGCGTCTTCCACTGCCCGTCGAGCTCCTTCGCGACTGCCGCCAGCTCGGTTTGGCCGTCCCCATGGTCTCCCATCAGGAAGACGTTCCTGAACCCCGCGTCCGCCGCACTCGTCGCAATGTCGTGCACCACACTTCGGAACGTCTGGGAGCTCAACGACACGGAGCCAGGGAATCTCATATGTCCCGTCTTCTGAGTGAGATCGCCCGTGATGGCAAACGGCAGCGTTGGATAAACCAGCGCATTGCCCAGCTTGATCGCTATCGCACCCGCGACCCAGCGCGCGATGAAGTTGTGTTTGCCGATCGCCATGTGCGGACCGTTCTGCTCGGTGCTGCCGACGTAGATGATTGCGCTCGTCTTACCCGCCGCGATCGCATACTGCACTTCCGGCCAGGTGAGATCTTCGATGTAGACAGACTGCTGGGCCCCGAGCGATGCTACGCAGATCGAGAGCGCAAGAAGAACCTTGAGCGCCATCATCGCATATTACCCGTGTGGCCCAATGAGTAGCGGCCGGGCTGCGGCCAGACAGCGAGGCCGTGTGGCTCGCGCCCGACAGGAATGCGATGAGTCAGCTTCCCCGTTTGGGTGTCGAAGACGTAAACCTCGTCGTCGTAGCGGCCCGAGACCCAGAGCTCTTTGCCGTCGGCGCTGACGTTGCCCATGTCGGGACTGCCGCCGCCCGGAATCGGCCAATTGGCGACAACACTGTCGGTCGCCGGATCGAGAACCGAGATAGACCCAGGACCGTGACGACCGGCCGCGAGCGTGGTCCAGCCGCGGTTAGTTACGTAGAGATACTTGCCGTCGCGACTCGGGAAGATTCCGTGTGTCCCGACGCCGGTGTGAATGAAATCGACTCGCTCGAATTTCTCCGGATCCACGACGAAGACTCCGTTCTTCTTCATGTCCGCGACGTAGAACTTCGAGCCGTCGGCCGAGGAGCGTATGTCCTGCGGCATCGAGGGCACTCGCATGAGCGCGGCCATGCCAGTCGTTCGATATTTCTTGCGTCCAAAGAGGCGGGCGATTGGTGGTGGGATGTAATCCTTCCACGAGGCGGGGTCGAGCGTCAGGTATCCCGCTACGGAGCGTGTCGCGAGGTCGATCTTCACCACCTGGCCCGAGAACTCACACGTCGCAATCGCGTAGGCGTTGTCCGCCGTGAACTCCACGTGGTCGAGTCCCTTGCACGCTACACGCAGAGACTGCACGAGAGTCATCGTGTGCGGGTCGCGAAAATCAATTCGTCGGCGCGCTTCTGCAATTACCATCGCGTACTTGCCGTCCGGGGTGAAGTAGAGGTTGTACGGATCGTCCACGCGGACCGGCTTTCCAGCAATGCCCGTAGTTGGATCGATCGGCGTGAGAGTACCGCTCGAGTTGTTGGCGACCCACAGAGTCTTCAGGTCGTACGAAGGCACGACGTGCTGCGGTACTTTCCCGGTCGCGAAGGTGCGAACCACCTGATAGGTGTGGGGATCGATGACGCTCACGGTGCCGGAGCGCGAGTTCGGCACGTAGACCATCGGGAGGGCGCGAGCTGCTTCCGGTGCGAGCGCGTTCGCGCCCGTGTTCGCGTAGATGTTCACGCTGCTTCGAGCGTGGGACCCTCCGGCCGCCACATGGCGCGCACCGGCCTGGGTCTGGTCGCCGCAAGCGGTCGAGGCACTGATGCATATCAGCGCAAGCAACTTGTTCATGGTTTCAACACTCGGACTCGGCCGCGTTCGACAACTGCAGGGCCAAGATTACAGAGAGATTACGAAAGGTGGAATGTCGTCATCGAACAGTGCAGAAACCGTGCGATGCCGCGGCGGATTGTCCCGGCTTGGCCGGATTGTCCCCTCCACCTCGCGAGTCCAGGCGTCCGGGTCACGGTTGCTGGCTGCTGGTTCCGAGCTTCACTACGATTCAGATCCTTTCGATCCGAATCGCGCCCGATACGCACGCGGCGTAACGTTTAGCACTCGTCGCATTGTCCGTCGCAGCACCTCCGGCGATCCGTATCCGCATTCTGCGGCGATGCGCGCGAGACCGTGGGTCGATTGCGACAATCTTACGGAGGCGAGCTCCAACCGAAGCCTGTCTACGTACTCGCCCGGTGTCATACCCACATCGCGCGTAAAGACGCGCGCGAAATTGCGAGGGCTCATCCCGGCGCGATTCGCGAGCTGCGGTATCGTCAGGCGTTCCTTGAGGTGGCCCGGAAGCCACTGTTGCAGCTCACGAATTGGCTCGCGATCACTTAGCTGATCAGCCAGGGGCGCGCTGAATTGCGATTGCGAGCCGGGCCGTCTCAAGAAGAGAACGAGCTCTCGCGCGACGCGCAGCGATAGCTCGGGCCCATAGTCTTCTTCCACCATCGCCAGCGCCAGGTCCATTCCCGCGGTGACACCACCAGACGTGTAGATGCCGTGATCGCGCGTGTGTATCGGATCGGGATCGACGATGACATTGGGAAACATTTCCGCGAGTCTCCGGGCCCACGCCCAATGCGTGGTTGCCCGCTTGCCATCGAGCAAGCCCGCTTGTGCGAGCGCGAACGCTCCTGTGCACACCGCGCCGATGCGCCGAACGCCCTTGGACTGACGGCGAAGCCAGGGCACGAATTCCCGGTCGAACGCCAGATCCTCCATCCTTGCCCCGCCGACCACGAGGAGCGTGTCGGGCGTCTCGCGCAATTCCGAGTACGCGCCCTCCACCTGAATCGTGAGGCCCGCGGTCGTCGTTATGACTCCGCGCTTTCGGAGGCTCAGGACTTTTACGCGATAGGGCGGCGCCGACGAAGACTCCTCAGCAGCGTGTATGCGAGTGCATCGCGCGAATACTTCGACCGGTCCAGCCAGGTCGAGAACCTGCGTATCGTCGCCAGCTATGAAAACAACGAGCCGATTGCGGCGGTCAGTGACAGGTCGCCGGGATCGCATATGGATCTCCAGTGACGGGAACATTCGCCTCTCCCCAAAGCAGCAGTCCGACGGTGAGCGGCTCGCCCGTCTCCACATCCCGCTCGATCGAGCGAAATGCAAAGAGGACTCCGCTCAACGGCCGGTAGTCGTCGAGCACCAGCTCGACCAACCGCGATGGCTCGCCGGGGTGCATCGGGCGGTGATTACGGACGCGATTCAGAAGGAATGAGTGTGAATCCAGGAAATAAGAGCCCTGGTTCCCGTCCGTCTGTGTAACGTCGATCTGATACAGATCCTGACCCCCGAGCCGGACCCGCCCTTTCAACTGCGCGGTGGCGGCGTGTGACAGCGCCGCGAGCAGTGGATCGTCGAACTCTTCAGCCGCCCGCCGCGTCGCGTTTCTCGCCCCGGAATCGGGCGCGCAGTTCTCCTTGCCCGGCGCACCCTCCCAGCTTCCGGACCCGGTGTAGACCTCGGTGAATACGAGGTCTCCTCCATGCATCATTCTGACGCGAAGAAGATTGGGCCGACGGCGATCGATGAACAGTGGATGAAGGGTGCCACGCTCATTGACGATTGCCGACATCTGGAAAGACTGAATCGAGTCAAGCCTTTTCTGACCGCCTATCGCGGTCACGTGCCGGGCGACGATCCTCGCGAGCTCAGGGGTCTGGGCCGCGGTCGCCTCGGCGCCAACGAAAGCGGCGAGCAGAATCAGCGCGGGTTCCCAGGAGAGGGAGAAGATTTTTTCCTGAATTGAAGACAGACTCATGGTCAACTCTGGCTACTGTAGGTGTGGATGCTGCTACTATCAGCGCCTCAGCTGTTGGCCGCAATGCCATTGATGGGACGATTTCGGCCATGCCATCCAGCCTCCTCCTCCAGCTGCCTTACCGTCCTTCCTATAGTAGTAACAGATGTATCGCGCCTCGCGACGTAGCGCACCATACATTCCAACAACCCCGCAACTTCCGGAGCCCCTGTGAAACGCATCATCCTTGGCTTCGCCGTGCTCGCGCTGCCGCTCACCGTGCGCGCTCAGGACGCCGATTTCATCCGCGCCAATTTCACCAAGAGCGAAGTCCTCATCCCAATGCGCGACGGCGTGCGGTTGTTCACATCCATCTTCACGCCCCGCGACACATCCACGCGCCATCCCATCATCCTGATGCGCACGCCGTACAGCGTGGCGCCGTACGGGCGCGACAGCGTCCCTCAGGGGGTCGACAATCAGGTCCGCGCCTACATGCACCAGGGGTACATCATCGTCCGGCAGGACGTGCGCGGACGCTACATGTCCGAAGGGGAATTCGCCGACGTGCGTCCCGTCATCGTCGCGCCCAAGTCGAAGCGCGACATCGATGAGTCCACCGACACATACGACACCGCCGAGTGGCTGATCCACAATGTGCCCTTCAACAACGGCAATATCGGCGTGCGCGGCACGTCGTACCCCGGGTTCTACTCCTCGATGGCCGCGATCTCGGCGCACCCAGCGATCAAGGCGGTTTCTCCGCAGGCGCCGGTGACCGAGTGGATGAGCGGCGACGACTTCTTTCACCACGGCGCCCTGCTCCTCCCGCACGCGTTCGACTTCTACAGCTCATTCGGCTGGCCCCGCCCCAGTCCCAAAAGCACGCCCGACCCGCGCTTCGACCACGGCACGCCCGACGGTTACGCGTTCTTCATGAAACTCGGCGCGCTCTCGAACGTCAATCCGCGCTACTTCCACAATCACGTCGCCTTCTGGGATTCACTGTCGAGTCATCCGCAGTGGGATTCGTTCTGGGCCGCGCGAAGCGCCAGGCCGCATCTGAAAAACCTGAAGGCCGCGATGCTCTGGGTCGGCGGCTGGTTCGACACCGAGAACCAGTGGGGCGCGCTCAACGCGTACGCCGCGGCTGAAAAGCAGAATCCCGGACTCGTCAACAGGCTGGTGATGGGACCGTGGTCGCACGGCCAGTGGAACCGTGGCAGTGGCGACACGCTCGGCGTACTGGCCTGGGGATCGAAGACGGATGACTTCTTCACCGACAGCATCGAAGTGCCGTTCTTCAATCACTATCTCAAGAACGGACCCGCTCCCCGTACGTATGAAGCCGCGATGTTCGAAACGGGCACCAATCAGTGGCGCTTCCTCGACAAGTGGCCGCCAGCCAACACGACCAACACGAATCTCTATCTGCAGGCTGGCGGCCTGCTCGGATTCACTGCGCCGCCTGCCGGCGCAAGCTTCGATGAGTACGTCAGCGATCCCGCCAAACCGGTTCCGTACACAGCCGAGACGAGGCACTGGTACAACCCCGCGTTCATGGACGAAGACCAGCGCTTCGCGTCCGAGCGCCCCGACGTGCTGGTGTACGAGACTGCACCCCTCACCCGCGATATCACCATCGCGGGGCCGATCGTCGCGGACTTCGTGGTATCCACGTCGGGCACGGACTGCGACTGGATCGTCAAGCTGATCGATGTCTTCCCGGACACACTCATGTCATCGGGCACGCGCACGCAGTCGGGCCCGGGGAGCTGGGCGCGGCCGTTGGGGGGCTACGAAATGCTGGTGCGCGGCGACGTGCTGCGCGGGAAGTTCCGTGATAGCATGTCCGCGCCCAAGCCGTTCGTTCCACGCGCAGCGACGCCGGTCAGGTTCACGCTCAACGATGCGTTCCATACTTTCCGAACGGGCCACCGCATCATGGTCCAGGTGCAGAGTACCTGGTTCCCGATGATCGACCGGAACCCAGGCACGTTCATGGACATCTTCCAGGCGAAGGACGCGGATTTTCATCGCACGACGCAGCGCGTATTCCACTCGGCTGATCGCGCGTCACACGTGGTCCTCCCCGTAATGCCGTAGGAACAGACCAGTTTTCGCCCCTCTATTTCTACAATACTAAAGCAGGGAGCCGTAAGCTTTGCAGCTCTCTAGCTGGGAGCTTCTCTATTGGCGGTCCGGAAGAACCTTAGGCTGGTCGGAACTCGATGAAAGAGCGATCACCAACGGCCTGACAATATCAGATTCCATCAAGGCGCACGGGGTTTCATTCGTCAAACCTCCGAATGAACCAGGTCTTCACCACCTGTGTCAGAATCGCATAGCCCAGCAGCATGAAGGCCAGATACAACCAGTACCGCGGCGGGAGCGGGACAAACCCGAGCGTGTTCGCCAGGGGCGAAACCGTCAGCCAGGCGCCAACGGCGACGATGATCACGGATGTGGTGATGAGCGGCCAACTCGCCCGACTTTCGATGAAAGGGATCTTGTTGGTGCGAATGACGTGGATGATCAACGTCTGCGTGAAGAGCGACTCCACGAACCAGCCGGTACGGAACAGGGCCGGGTTGTGCCAGCAGTCGAAGATGTACAGCATCATGAAGAACGTCAGGTAATCGAAGATCGAGCTGATCGGCCCGATGAACAAAATGAAGCGCAGGATTTTTCCAATCGTCCACTGGCGCGGCTTGATCAGCCAGTCATCGTCCACCTGATCGGTCGGGATGGTGGTCTGCGAGAAATCGTACAGCAGATTGTTGGTCAGCACCTGGATCGGCAACATCGGAAGGAACGGCAGGAACGCGCTCGCCCCTACGACGCTGAACATGTTCCCGAAGTTCGAGCTCGCCGCCATCTTGATGTACTTGACGATGTTGCCGAACACCCGCCGGCCTTCCAGCACGCCCTGCTCCAGCACCAGCAGGCTGTTTTCCAGCAGGATGATGTCGGATGACTCCTTGGCAATGTCGACCGCGCTGTCCACCGAGATGCCGACATCGGCGGCCTTCAAAGCCGGCGCGTCGTTGATGCCATCGCCCATGAACCCCAACACGTGGCCTTTGCTCTGGAGCGCGCGGATGATGCGCTCCTTATGAGCCGGGACCAGCCTGGCAAAAACGCTGGTGACGCTCGCGGCCGCGGCCAGCTCCGTCTCGCTCATCGCCTCGATCTGTGAGCCGAGTAGGAGATGCTCTACCGGCATGCCCACTTCCTTGCAGATGTAGGCGGTGATGATCTCATTGTCGCCGGTCAGGACCTTGACGTCCACATTCAGTTTCTTGAGCCGCTTCAACGCTTCCGTCGCACTGTCCTTGGGCGGGTCGAGGAAGGCCAGGAAACCCAGTAGGATCAGGTCCGTTTCATCCTTGACCGAATAGACTGGTTCGTCCGGGGCATTCGGCATTGTCTTGTACGCCACGGCGATCACGCGGTAGCCCTCACCGTTCAACTCGTCCGCCAGCTGTCTGCGTTTGGCGTCGTGCTCGGGCAGAACTTCGATGACCTCCCCTTTGAGTTCCACCCGGGTGCACAGGCTCAACACTTCATCCACCGCGCCTTTGCAGATCAGCGTGTTCAACCCGGATTCATCTTCAACCACCACTGACATGCGCCGGCGCACGAAGTCGAAAGGAATCTCGTCGACCTTGCGGTACTGCTCTTTCATCTTCAGGCGTTCTTCCAGCTCCTCATGGTCGAGGATTGCTTCGTCGAGCAAGTTCTTCAACCCGGTATGGTGGTAGCTGTTCAGGTAGCCGAATTGCAGCACCCTCTCGCTGGGATTGCCGTGCACGTCCAGATGCTTCTCGAGCACGATCTTGCCCTGGGTGAGCGTGCCGGTCTTGTCGGTGCACAACACGTCCATCGCCCCAAAGTTCTGGATTGCGTTCAGGCGTTTAACGATCACTTTCTTGCGCGCCATCGCCAGCGCGCCTTTGGACAGGTTGACGGTCACGATCATGGGCAGCATCTCGGGGGTCAGTCCGACCGCCACGGCCAGGGCAAACAGGAAAGCTTCCACCCAGTCGTGCTTGCTCAGTCCGTTGATCAGGAAAACCGCCGGGACCATCACGGCGATGAAGCGGATCATCAACCAGGTGAACTTGTTGATGCCCTTGTCGAAGCTGGTCAACTGGCGCGGCGCGACAATGCTGGTGGCCAGTGATCCGAAGTAGGTGCTGCCCCCGGTATGGATGACCGCGGCCGTCGCGGATCCGCTCTCCACGTTGGAGCCGAGGAAGCAGGTGTTGGGAAGGTCCAGCGGGTTCTGAACGTTCGCCGACGCCGGGGCGGCTTTTCTCTCCACCGGCAGCGCTTCGCCGGTGAGGGCCGCCTGATTCAGGAACAGGTCTTTGGCGGAAAGCACGCGTACGTCAGCTGGCACCATGTCGCCCGCTGCCAGCCGGATGATATCGCCAGGCACCAGCATCTTGAGCGGTACTTCTTCGTCCTTGCCGCTTCGCACCACCGTTGCCGTGTTGCTGACCATTGCCTGGAGCTTCGCGGCGGCGTTATCGGCGCGCGTCTCCTGGAAGAAACGCAACACCACGCCCAGAACCACCATCACGAAAATGACCGCCGTCGCCCGCTGGTCACCCGTCAGAAAGGAGACTGTGCCCAGCGCCAGAAGCAGCAGGACCAACGGATTCTTGATGTTACCGAGGAGGCGCATCGGCGCCGATTGACGCTTCTCGCGAGCAATCTCGTTCGTGCCAAACTGTTTCAGACGAGAATCGGCTTCCGCCTGACTCAGGCCATCCAGTTGGCATCCGAGACCTTTCAAGACGGTATCGGTATCGGCACGCGCCGTTTCCAAAAGTTGAACGGATTTATTTGTGGTCGTTCGGTCTCCAGCGCTCTATAGAGAAAACGTCAGCCGCCGCGCCTGCCGAGCGTGACGGAAAGCTCCAGTCGCTCGCTGCCCCGCAGCACGACAATCTTCACCACATCACCAGGCTTGTGGGCATAGAGCGCATCGCTGTAGCTGTAAAGATCCTTCACCGCCACACCCCCCAATTCCACAATCACGTCGCCGGCTTTGAGTCCGCCCTGATCAGCGGGACTGCCGGGACGGACTCCGGTGAGACGCAGGCCTTTGGCGTCACTGGCACCCATGTCGGGCACGGTGCCGAGGTAGGTCTGCTTGCCTTCTTCGGAGACAGCCGTGCGCGCGGGCGGGGCGATCCGCACGAATGTCAGCCGCTCCGGCCGGTCGGCGACTGCCCGCGCCACGCGCAGCGCGAGATCCACCACGCGCGCCTCGCCCCCTGCGTTGATCTTGTCGGCATCGTCGGTGGCTCGATGATAATCCTCGTGCAGATCCGTGAAGAAGTGCAGAACGGGGATGTCCTTCGCATAGAATGAAGACTGGTCCGACGGACCGTATCCATCACCGCCGCCGCTGATGCGAAACATTGCGCTCCCCGCGGCGGCATTCGCGCTGTCGACGATACCCTTGAGCTCGGTGGCGGTCGCAGTTCCGTACACGATCAGCTTGTCGTTTCTGAGTCGGCCGACCATGTCGAAGTTGATCATCGCGACAATGCGTTCCAGAGGGACGGGCGGATGGTTCACGAACCAGCTGGAGCCTAAGACGCCGAGCTCCTCCGCGCTGAAGTTGACGAAGATCACCGAGCGGCGCGGCGGATCTGCCGCGAGCATCCGGGCGAGGTCGAGGACGGCGGCGGTTCCGGATGCATTGTCGTCCGCTCCGTTCCGGATCGCATTCCCCGCTTCCGGATCCTGGGCGAACGTCGTCTCCCGTCCCAAGTGATCGAAGTGCGCGCCGATCACTATGTACTCATCGCGCAACGCCGGATCACGACCGCGTAGTAGCGCAACGACGTTCTGCGTCGGCCTCGGCGCGGTTCGCCCCATGTGCGCGTCCTGCGCGGAGAGTGCATTGAACGGCTGGAGATAACCCGGCACCAGCTCGGTCAGGCCGAGTGACCGATAGCGCCTGGCGAGATACGCCGCGGCGGAATCATTCCCCGGTGTACCGGCGAGCCTGCCCTCGAGCTGGTCGCTCGCGAGGTACTCGATGTCCCGGCGGATGACGGTCGAGTCTGCGTGCGTCGGGGTGGAGAGAGTGCGGGGCGCCGGTGTGCAGGAAGCGGCCACAGAGAGCAGTGTGGTCGCCACCAGAGAACGAATCGGGTTCGACATGTTGATAAACGTACTCCGTCTGGACTGCGCCGTGTGGGGGATTCCCCTATGCAAGTTCAGGCCGTTCCTTACGCACCGCACAGAACCGATACGACATCTTTCCCGCTGTATTTCGCATGTGCCCGCGCGCCCGCTTCGGTTGCTCGGGCACATTCGATTGGTTCGATCTCTTATGGAGAAAACCATGTCCCGCTTAAAGCTTTTGATGACCACCTCGCTGGTGGCGATGCTTGCTCTCTCTGCCTCCGCTAATGGCCAGAAGGCAGGGCCTCTCCATCCGCACACGATAGTCGTGAAGCTCGTTACCAAGGCGGGAGCAATCCCGTTCGCCTTCGAGCCCGCGCTCGTTGTCGCGCACCGCGGCGATACAGTGCGCTTCATCGAGGACGCAGGCGTAATGCACAACGTGCACTTCACGAAACAGGCGCCCGGGGCCAAACTCGGCGCTGCCGCAATGGGGCCATACCTCACGACCAAAGGTCAGACTTATGATGTCGTGATCGACGGGCGCTTTGCCGAGGGCAAGTACGAGTACGTATGCGATCCTCATGCAGCCGTCGGGATGAAAGGCACTCTGGTCGTTGAGAGCGGCGGGGCGGCGGCCGGCAACAAGTAGCGCCATCGACGTAAGACTCGCCTGTAACAGCGAACCAACAATCTTGTCGCGACGCTCCGCCGCGGAGGGAATTTTGTATCCATGAAGATGCCACGACGGGAGTTTCTGAGAGCCGGGCTGTTGGCCGCGGGCGGATTAACCGCTGGCACGGTTGGCGCTGACCGGCTGTTGGGCGCCGGTGCGAAATCGAGCGGTCCGCGCGCGGCGGCGACGCTCGCTCTTACTGCCGACGGGGAGTTGGTCGTAACGCCCTCGGCGGAATACGCCGCCTTAGCACAGACGTCTGACGAGGTGCGGCGTGGCATACCCGGGCGCCGATGGGTTATGGTCTTCGATCTCGCGGCGTGCGACGGCTGCGGCCAATGCGCGTTGGCATGCGCCAAGAATCATTTCATTCCCACCGATCGAGAGTACCTCCGGATCTTCAAGATGCAGGATTCGCCGGACCTGGCTCCGTACTGGTTCCCGCGTCCCTGCTTTCACTGCGATAACCCGCCGTGCACGCGCGTCTGCCCCGTCGGCGCGACGTTCAAGCGTGAGGACGGCATCGTCCTGATCGACAACGAGCGCTGCATTGGCTGCCGGTTCTGCATGGCCGCCTGCCCTTACTCAGTGCGAGTCTTCAATTGGAGCCGGCCCAACGATCCGCCGGAAGCCCACACGCGTGGGTACTCGCCCGAGTGGGGTTACCCGCGCCGTGTCGGCACGGTCGAGAAATGCGACTTCTGCGCCGATATGGCGCGGGAAGGCAAGCTGCCCCACTGCTCCAGCCATTGCCCGATGGGCGCAATCTGGTTCGGTGACGAGAACGACGATGCCGTGACGAACTCCGCCGGCAAGACCGTGCGACTATCGAAACTGCTGCGCGATCGCGCCGGTTTCCGCTACATGGAGGAGCTGGGGACAAAGCCTCGTGTGTTCTATCTGCCGGCGGTAAACCGGCAGTATCCAGCGCCCAATGAGCCCGGCGCCAACCATGGAAACCTGCCGAGAGGCGGGGAAACGCAATCAGCGCAATGACGCAACCCATCGCCGGCGCGGCAGCGCGGCCGGAGGCGAGCATCGTCGAACGGGATCTCCTGGCGACGCTCAATCCGCTGGGCCGAGCCGGCCACATCTGGATCGCGAGCTTGGTCGGTGTCTGCCTGTTAGCGCTCGTCGCTTATATCTACCAGCTTGCGTCCGGCCTTCATGTGACGGCGATGCGGGACTACGTCTCGTGGGGCGCGTACATGACGAACTTCGTGTTCTTCATCGGTATCAGCCACGCGGGCACGCTCATTTCTGCGATTCTGCGCATTACGAATGCCGGCTGGCGGCGGCCGATTACCCGTATGGCCGAAGCAATCACCGTCCTCGCCCTTATGGTCGGTGCGAGCATGGTGGTCATCGACATGGGACGCCCGGATCGCATCCTGTACCTGCTAATACATGGGCGGCTGCAGTCGCCGATCCTCTGGGACCTGGTGTCGGTTACCACGTACATCACGGGCAGCTTCCTGTATCTGTACGTGGCGATGATTCCGGATATGCCGATCCTCGCGCGGTTCGCTCGCGAGCGTGGACGTTCGCCCCGACTGGTGCGTCTTTATGAGATACTCTCCCTGGGATTCCGAGAGACGCCGGAACACCGCCGCCGTCTGACACGAGCGCTCGGCGCCATGGCCGTCATCATCATTCCGGTGGCCGTGTCGGTGCACACGGTCGTGTCGTGGGTATTCGGCATGACGCTGCGTCCTGGCTGGCACAGCACAATTTTCGGCCCGTACTTCGTAATTGGCGCGATCTTTTCGGGCACCGCGGCGATCATCACCGCCATGGCGGTCTTTCGGCGCGCTTACCGGCTGGAGCGTTATCTCCTTCCCGAGCACTTCCAGCGGCTAGCGACGTTGCTGCTCGCGCTGTCGCTGCTGTACGGCTACTTCACATTGAGCGAATACCTCACGGCGTGGTATGGCGGGTTCGGTTCCGACTCCCGGCTCCTTGCGTTGCTCGCCGGCAGCACGGCCTATGGCACCTCGTTCTGGCTCTGGGGGGTATTCGGTCTCTTTATCCCGATCGGGCTGCTCGTCATGCCTAGTCGCCGCTCGTTGACAGCCATCGTGACCGCATCCGTGCTGATCAACATCGGGATGTGGATCAAGCGCTATCTGATCATTGTCCCGACGCTGGAGACGCCGTTTATCCCGGCCCAAGCGGCGGGAATCACACCGCACTACTTTCCCAGCCTCGTCGAGTGCACGATTACAGCGGGCGCGTTCGCCGCATTCCTCCTTCTTTTCACGCTCTTCTCACGCATCTTCCCGATCCTCTCGGTGTGGGAAACATTGGAGGACGCAGACGAAGCGGAAAGCAAGGTGGCTGGCGAACGCGCATCACGGCACAGCAGCCTCGCGCCGGCTGGCCTGACAATACTGCTGATCGCCGGAGCGTTGACCTCGGTTGTGCCGTGGGCGCGAGCGAGCGCTCAGGTCCAGAAGCCGGTGCCCCGGATCGAACTGACGCGCAGCATGGTGGATAGCCAGGACATGCTGGTGGCGAAGGTAAGTGCGAATGGCCGTCCGGTGGTCCACGCGGTCGTTGAATTCTCGGTCACCCGCACCTTTGGCGTCATGACCCTCGGCCAGGACACAACGCGAGACGATGGCACCGCGAGGGTCGGATTTCCGGTTGGTTTGCCCGGTGACGCGCGCGGCGAGCTGAAGTTCCGTGTCACTATTGAGTCGCCGTCGGACCTTATCGGTCCGCCGGTCGAGGTGGTGCTCGCCGGCGGCGCGCCGCGTGTGGCATTCATTGATAACGTGCCGCGTGCGCTCTGGTCATCACGGGCGCCGCTCCCAATGGTTGCCACGATCATCTTTCTCCTGCTGTGCGTATGGATCACCTACGCCTTTGTCGTGATACAACTCATCGCGATGCGCCGCTTAAAAGAGCACGCATGACCTAGCGGAACGGTGGCGTCAGACCGGTGAAGTCTCCGATCACCTTCGCGTCGTACGGGCCATTGAGCCCCTGGCTCGTGTTGCTACGGCCGAAGCCCGCGACGTTCAGGGTGCCAAAGTTCCGCACGATCGTCTTGCTCCGGTTGACGACGATCACGCGGTGGTTGAACTGATCGCTGATCAACGTTCCCCCATCCGCGAGCCGGACGGCGCGCGTCGGGAGCGGATTCGCATTACTCGCCGGGTCGGTGTTCGTCACATACTCCCACACCACGTTATCGCCCGCATCCACCTCGACGATCCGGTTGTTGTTCGAGTCCGTGATCAGCGTGTGTCCGTTGGGCAGCCGGCTCGTGAAGGCAACGCCGCTCACAGTCCCGTGCGCCGTGTACGTCGCCAGGATCTGGTGGGCGCGATTCACTTCGATCGAGCGGTGGTTGTTCTCGTCGGAGATCAGCACGTGGCCGTTGGCGAGCAACTCCGCGCTGTTCGGGTTGTTGAGCTGATCGAAGCCGATGCCCGCCACCCCCGTGGCGCCGTACTGCCAGACGATCTTTTTGCTGCGCCGCTCGACCTCGATCACTCGCTGATTCCCCTGATCGGTGATGAGCACGTCCCCATTGGGGAGATAGGTGTTCTGGACCGGCGCGTTCAGCTCGTTGCGACCAGCTCCAGTGACGCCGAACTTGCCGTACTGCCAGACGATCTCGCCAGCGCGGTCGACTAGGAGCACGCGATTGTCGGGGCACCCGGCCGGACAGGCGGGCTCGGTGCCCGGGGGAGCGCCGGTGCCTGCCATCAGCGTCAGCTCTCCCACTCGCTGCGCGTCGTTCACGCCGATGATCGAGGCCGAGGAGACGTCGTTCGGCCCGCGGCCAAACTGCCAGAGAATGTTGCCGGCGCGATCGACCTCGATCACACGGTTGTTGAACTGGTCAGAGATGACAAATTGCTGCCGGGAGCCGTCGCCGTTCCCGTCCTGACGATCGGCTTGCACGCCGACGGCGGCAGTGATTGCGCTCGGCGTGGTGCTGTCGCCCGCGCAACCTCCGAGGAATGTGGCGGCGGATACGCCGAGTGCGCACGTGACCCATCGCGCGAAGAAATGCGTGTGGCTCGTGGTCGAGTAGATCGGGAATGTCGACATGGTCGCCTCCTGCGACAGACGCATCGCGCATCTCACGGACGGAGATACGGGTCAAGCCGGAATGGTATGAGCGACACAGCGCGGCTGGAGCGGGCAAACGGCAGGTGTATCGCAAACCCGCGTGGGCGACCTGAATTGTCCGGTGAGATCAGGCGGATAAACTCATGACAAAATCCCCGCCTCGATCTTTTCCGCGCGGTCGTCGCCGATGTGCCGTTCGTCGACGTCATCAACACGATGATGGATGCATCGATCCCACTCACGGCGCAGGAGTGGCAGCAGTGGGGAGATCCGCACATCGCCGATCAGTACGCGTACATGAAGACGTACTCGCCGTACGACAATGTCGAGCGGAAGGCTTACCCGTGGATGCTCGTCACCACCTCGCTCAACGATTCACAGGTCGGGTACTGGGAGCCGGCCAAGTGGGTGGCGAAGCTCCGCGCGCTGAAGACCGATTCGAATCCCCTGTACATCAAGATCAACATGGCGGGCGGGCACGGAGGTTCTTCCGGCCGCTATGACGTGCTGCGCGAGCGAGCGTTCCGCTACGCGTTCATGCTCGACGCCGTGGGGATGGCGGACCGCTAGATCGGTTACGGCAGGTAGTCTTCAGTTGGCCTGACGCACTCGTTAGGTTGACCTAATACGAACGTTGGCGTGCTGACTGGATCTGCACACCCTTCCTCCTCCGTTCCTATCCACCT
>PLCA01000003.1:631536-743318 GCA_003134685.1 Gemmatimonadota bacterium
CCGCTGGAGAACGTCTCTCGTACGACGTGAGTTTTGGGCGGCTGCATGTAGGACACGGGACGATGCTGCTCGCCGGCACCGACACAATACGTGGCCACACCGCCTGGCGCGCCATTTTTACGATTTCGGGTGGAACGTTCTTCTTCCGCGTCCGCGATAGCACTGTGAGCTGGTTCGATACCGCGAGTCTATCCTCCCTCCGCTTTGTGCAGCACATCAATGAAGGACGGTATCACGCAGACAGGGATTACGCGATCTACCCCGAGCGGGCCACCTACGTGCGCCTCGGCAGGCCGGAGGCTCCATCCGTGCACGAGCCGCTCGACGACGCTTCGTTTCTCTACTTCCTGCGAAGCGTTCCCCTCGAGGTCGGCCGCACCTACACGTTCAATCGTTATTTCCAGCCCGAGGGAAATCCCATCACCATTCACGTGCTCCGGCGAGAGAAGGTGACGGTTCCGGCAGGCACTTTCAACGCGATCGTCGTGCAGCCGCAGTTCAAGACACCCGGAATCTTCTCGGAGAAAGGACACGCGGAAGTGTGGCTCGCCGACGACAGCACCCACATGATGATCCAGCTGAAATCGGGCCTCTCCTTCGGCTCCCTGAATCTCTATCTCACCCGCTATTCGCCCGGCGATCGCTCACGGTAGCACACCGCGGGAGATGGCGCGCCTCACCGCAGCGTTGGGTGCCTTGGGCATCGTGGGTACGAAGATCCGATTCACCCACGGAAGGTCAACGAACAACAGCGTCACTACGAGTACAGTGCACGCCACCACCGCAGCCATCAGCGCCGGTTCCCGATACAGCCCCTCCGGCCGCTGCGCCGCGCTATCCGGCCGGAATCCGACGGCGAGGTAGATCGCCATCACGAGCGCTATCAACGGGAACGACACGATAAGCTCGATGCGATAGCGCATCGCGAACGCGCCGAAAAAGAGCATCGCGGCCGACGCGTAAAACACGATCGAGATCAGCAGGTGCTGCTCAGCGATCCCCGCAAACGAGCGGCGGTATGCAATCGCTCGGCTACGATCACCAATGTGGCGGTACTCGGCGAAGCGCTTGATGGCCATGAAGTAGCAGCCAACCATCCAGTAGCTCACCAGAAGTGAAACTGGTGCGAGCCCGCCGGGGCTCACTATGTACCAGCCCATGAGCATTCTGAGCGGATTGTTCACCGCTTCCGAGAGGACATCCACGTACGGAACATCCTTGCTGCGGATCGGAGGAACGTTGTAGACGCAGCCCATCGCCCAGAGTGCGGCGAGCGACGCGCCGAGCCCGAATGAGAGTAACGCGCCCAGTCCAATTCCGACTACCGCGAGAACCGCCCACTCGAGGTACGCCAGCCGAATATTGACCCGCCCTGACGGTACCGCACGCCGAGACTTCTCGGGATGATGCCGATCGAACGGAGCGTCCATGACCTCATTGAGGACGTAATTGCTCGATGCGACAAGGCAAACGGCAACGAGCCCGAGGACGAGCCGCATGAGAAAGGCTTCGACGGCCGAGGCGTTGGTAGCCAAGGGAGCAAAGCCCAGGGCAACGACAACGCCGGGCAGCACGAACACATTCTTGAACCAGTGATCCACACGCGCGATCTCTAAAAGACCGCGGATTGTCGACTCGCTATGCGGCATCGTTGGCGACGAGGCGCCTCAGCTCGGTGTAGTCGCGCACGCCAGTCCACCCGGAGCCGCGTGCTCCCGCGCGACCGATGATGTAACAGCGCACTCCAGCGGCACTGGCCGCGCCAGCGTCGAGGTCGGGCCGGTCACCGACATACACTGCGTGTTCCGCTGGTGTATCGAGACGTGCGAGCACTGTTCGAAGTCCCGCCGGATCGGGTTTGAGTCTCCCGACATCAGAGTCCTGCGCGCACACGACCACATCGAAAAGAGCCGAGAGACCCATCGCGGTCAGTTTAGCGGTCGCCGGATAATCGGACCATGCACCGATGAGGATCCCGGTACTACGGAGTTCTTTCAGATATTCCATTACGCCAGGCCAACGCGTCGCCAACATCAGATCCAAAGGAGATCGTTCTATCCATTTTTCGATTGTGCGCCTCACCGCGGCCACCGGATATCCCGCGCGATCTGCCGTGAGCATCAGTTGCCGTTCTTCAAGCATCGCGGCTGGTCCAGTCGAGCCGTCAACGCGGAGCCCATCGCCTCGGAGCTGATCACGCCGCAGCTGTTCGTGCGCACCGCGGTATGACCACAGAATCCGGAATGTCGCAACCGCGTCACGGGGATGGAGTACGTGCGCGCGCACAAGACGGAACAGCATCGCGCGCCGCAGAGCAGACTGGCGATAGAGCGTTCCATCGACGTCGAAAATAACGGCGGCAACGCTCGCGCTATCGCGGCGGGATAACTGCATTGCGCAACAAAGGGTACACGGCGGGCTCGCGTCGGAAAAAGACAAAGCCATCTCGGTCGCCGAAGACTTGAAGTCCGCGCCGGCCGCGCCAGCGATCCGCCTTATCGATCTTGGTGACGAAGTATGCTGGCCTGTCAATCGGGCCGGATAGCAGCCATTCCTCGAAATGGTCAGGTGCGACTCGAGCTGCACGTGCCGAGTGCTCGGGTGGTACCCGCGCGTAAAACAGGTGGGCGTAGCTCTTGAAGCCGAGTGGGGCGACATAACACTGGCACCCGCGGAGAGACTCGTAGAACGCGATCGGAGTCGCTTGCGTATATCGCTCGATCTTGGGCGCAATCCTCGCGAGCGCGAGCGGGACTATGATCGCCGTCGCAACGAACAAGATGCCGGCGAATCGCTTTGTATCCTTCCGCCCACCCCAAAGTGTCGCGAGTGCAAACGCGATCGCGGCGAAATACGTTCCGCCGACGATGAGATCCACGGGAGACCACCCGACCCGAACCGCGAGTGTCGCGCGTACCAGTGGGTCGCTCACCACGCGCGACAGGTCCAGCCGATTGTGCGCGATCATGAGCCCGACGACGGGTAGCGCCAGAAACACAGCGGTCCAGGCGAGCCCGATCCCGCGGGCAGCGATACTCCAGTAGCGCGGCCACCATGTCTTTTCAACATCGGTGAGCGCCTGCGCCGCGAGAAAGGTGATGGGAAAGTATGCAAGCGACGAGTAATGGACGATCTTCGTCTGCACGAGGGAGAACACCACCAACACCACGATCAGCAGCGAGATCATCCAGAGTCGAAAGTCACGCTGTTCCGGCGAGTCGCCTATGCGCTTGCCCAACGCCGAGACCGCAAACACGGAGGCGGGAAAGCATCCGAGCGCGAGCACCAGGAAGTGGAAATACCATGGGCCAGTGTGCCCGGCCACGCCCGTGCGGAGGAGCTCGAGTTGACGCGCGACGAAGGCACCAATGAAGCCGCCGGTGCTCGCGCCCGATCCCTGTTGCGAGGCGAGAATGTACCACGGTGCCGCAACGAGGCCTGCCGCAGTTACCCAGATCAACACGGGAACGATAGGCACGGCGTAGCGTCTCCGGGCCGCCCAGACCCCCAACCACGCGAGACCAGGAAGCAACAGCCCGACAGGGCCTTTAGTCAGTACTGCCAACCCAATGCTCACGCCCGCAACAACGAGCAGCACCCATTCACCGCCGCTGTAAGACACCCGCGTGATACGAGTATTGGCGTCTGCCGCTCTCAAACCTTCGTCTGTCTGCCGACTGCTCTGAAACGCGAAGAGCGCGACAATTCCCGCAAAGATCAGGAGATTGAAGAGCGGGTCGATGATCCCGGAGCGGAAGTACAGGTTGGGCAGCATCGAGCCGCCAAACGCGAGTGCCCACCACAAGGCGAAGCGGCGATCAAAAAGCTGCCGCCCTACTATATAGATGCCGACCAGCGTGATGATCCCCACCAAGGCATTAGGGAGCCGCGCAGCGAATTCCCCCACGCCGAACACCCGCATCGACAACGCCTGAACCCACATGAAAAGCGGCGGCTTCTCGGCGAACGGCTGGAATCCGATCTGCACCCGTCGATAGTCACCCGTGACGAGCATCTCGCGCGCACCCTCGGCGAAATTGATTTCGTCCCAATCAAAAAGATGCAGTCGTCCCAGCAAGGGGATGAAGCTGAACGCTGCGATGGCGGCGATCAGCGCGCCGTCCCGCAGCGCAGAGGATCGGTTACGGTCCAGGAGAGTGGCTACCCAGCTCTAGCGGTATAGACCACGTTAGGGCTGCACCGTGACCCGCGACGGGCACGACTGTCGTCGAGCGCAGCATGTCGACTAGCGCAGTAGGAAGGCCGCCGGTCTGTATGTCCGATTGCCGGGCCTTCGGGTGCGATCGAGCGACTACTGTGAGGCCGCTCCAGGTTCCAATTGCTGCTGCAAGGGGAAGGTCGCTCGCCCAATGGACGTTTTGGTACATGCGGGCAAGCCCGACGAGCCCCGCGCCTCCGTACGCGATAGGACCGATGATGCGAGCCAATCCCGGATGCCATTGGTCGGCTTCGCTCGTGAGCGCCGCAGCCATCGCGAAGCTCGCAGCGGCATGCCCAGACGGGAACGACACGAATGGTCCGTTCCCATCATGAAAGCCGCGGCCGAACTGAAAGTTCTCCGGGTTACTATCGTTCACGGACGGAAGCGCTCGCCCGGAGATCCCTTTACCCAGACCAGTAATGCTGGCTGCAAGGAGAACGGCTTCCGTCATGTGAAGCGCAGCACCTGCCAGCCGAGGCATTCGTGTGATGCGGCCGGCGGCAAAAAGACCGGCGCCAATGACAAATGGACCCGGCCCGCCGAGGAACGAGAGATCGCGCGCGGTGTGTTGCAGATCGTCGTTTCGTTGGAAGCGCTTCTCCTGCAGTTCTCTTGCAGTCCGGCCGTCAAGAGGTGCTATGGCCACGGTTGCCAACGCGGCTAGAGCGCCGGCCACGGCGTCACCTTTCGTCAGCCATGGACGGGTCGTAACCGCGCTATCCTTTTGAGAATCCTGCGCGCCAAGACAGGGCAAGAAACTTCCGGCGGAGAGTACCGGGCTGGCGGCAAGGAGCGCGCGCACAAGCGAGCGGAAATTCACTTCGGAATACGCAGCGCCAGGCGATTCATGCGATGGAGTAGAATGTGAGGTGGGTCCTCCAATCTAAGACCCCATAGCCGGCGCTTCAATGCGCGGCTTGACACCACACGCGGAGCGGGGATAGAACAGCAGGACCTCTCCTTCCCTCAATTAGGTCCGCCAGTGATCTTCGCCGATGCGCCGCTATCAACCCGGTGCTTCCTCTCGTTGCGCTCGATCCTGACTCCGTACGCCCGCGTGGCATCCGCCCTCCCAGCGCAGGGACGCGTGCTCGACCTCGGAACGGGGCACGGACTCCTGGCATTCGCGCTATCCCTCGGCTCCCATCAGCGCGAGATCATCGGCGTCGACCACGATCCTGATCGCGTTCGAGTTGCCGAAGCGGCCGCACTCAGAATTCCAGTCACGTCCAGGCCAAAATTCCAGGTCGGCGACCTCAGAGAGAAGCTCGTGTCGTTCGCATCCGGGTCCCTCGCCGGCATCGCGATGATGGACATCCTCCACTATTTCGATCCCGCAACCCAGCAATTCCTCGTTGGCGAGGCGGCCCGGGTCCTCGCCCCAGGCGGGATTCTCGCCGTACGCGAGATTGATTCGGACGACGGAATCAAAGCGGCCGCGAATCGGCTCTACGAGCACCTCGCGACAGGCGTCGGTTTTACCCGATCAGCCGGCCCAAAGCTGAGCTTCAGAGGTGCACGCGGGTGGACCAGTCTGCTCGAGAGCGCCAGCTTTACAGTGCGCTCGGAGCGCTGCGGCCCTTACTTCTTTGCCGACGTTCTGTTCGTCGCCCAACGGAGGGTGTAATGTTGCTGTAAGCGCCTCGGATTATCCTCCGGGCCTCAGCCTTGCCCTAATAAAAAGGTCTAATACGCATAACTATGGCTTTTGTTGAAACTGAAGTTCCCGCCCGTTTCCACCGGAGGCTACCAAAACCGGCCACGCCGCTCTTGTCCATCGTCATCCCGACCTGGAACGGTGGGCGCCAGCTTTCGGCGACTCTCGACCATATGCGCGAGTTTCGCGAGCGCCTGGAGTTCAAAACGGAGATCGTCATCGTCGACGACTGCAGCGGGCACTCGACCGCGCGCATCGCGGGCGACTTCGCGAACCACAACGAGCTGGCGGTCGTCCTGAGGAACCAAGTAAACCAGGGCAAGGGACACGCGGTCGCGCGGGGTATGCTTCACGCGAGCGGAGCCTATCGGATTTTCGTCGATTCCGACCTGGCGTACCCGAGCTCCCAAATCACCAAGCTCTTGCATGTGCTCGAAGCAGGAAACGATGTCGCGATCGCGTGTCGTGTGCTGCCCGAATCACGCTACGTGATGAGCCCGACGTTTTTCCATTATCTCTACACGCGACACCTGATGAGTCGTCTGTTCAACCGGTTGACGCAGCAGGTTCTCCTGCCTGGCATCCTGGACACACAGGCTGGGCTCAAAGGATTCACTGCACAGGCCGCACAGACAGTCTTTTCACGCCAGACGCTGTGCGGTTTTGGTTTCGACCTCGAGTGTCTCTTCATTGCGCGCCTGCACGGTCTGAAGATCGAGCAAGTTCCGGTGGACTTTTACTACAGCGACGAGCCGAGCACTATTTCGTTCGCCAGGCATGGGGCCCGGATGTTGATGGATCTCGTTCGCGTCCGCCGAAATGGTGCGCGTGGGATATACGCCTAGCTCGGCTCGGCTCATCATCAACGCCGACGACTTCGGAATCTCGCGCGGCGTAAACATCGGAATAATCGAGGCGGCGGAAGCGGGGGCGGTTACCTCCGCATCTATGGTCGTCAATCTGCCTGCCTTCGCGGACGCTATCGACCGTGCGCGCTCGTGCCCCGCCCTCTCCCTCGGCCTTCATCTGAATTTCACCGTCGGCCGCCCTCTCACGGTCTCGCCGTCGCTGACACAACGCGATACCGGCGAGTTCTACGCGTTGCCGGTGTTGGTCGCGCGGGCTTCTCTCGGACTTCTTGATCAATGGGACATAGCTCGCGAGTGCCTGGCGCAGATCGATCGCATGTCCGATGCGGGCTTCCCACCGACGCACCTGGACAGCCATCGACACGTCCACGCGCACCCGGCAATCTCATCGGCGGTCATCACAGCCGCTGCTTCCAGGGGAGTTTTTCAGGTGCGCGTCCCCACTGAGCCGCTGTGGGTAAATGCCCGCGACTGGCGGGCCACTCTCAAGAAAGCGGGCCTTTTGGCTTGCGCTCGTCTGTCAGGCCGAACCAGCGCCAATGATCGTGCGATTCATTTCGTCGGCCTTTCATTGCAGGGAGGAAGATCGTTCGCGAAGCGACTGTTCGCGCTGATTCCACGATTGCCGGCGGGAACGACCGAGCTGATGACACACCCGGGTTACGCTGACGATTCACTCGCGGAGCAAGACAGCTACACGCTGGAGCGAGAGACCGAGCTGGAGGTGCTGTGCTCCCGCGAATTTCGAGAGCTGCTCGCTCGCTGCGGCGTGACGCTAACCAGCTTCGCCGATGGGCCGTCGATCGTTCCGCACGAGGACCAGCTCGCCCAGCATCACTAGCCACAGGATGGTGAGCGGAATGGAAAATCGTGTTGGCGAGGCGAGGATGTGCTTGATGGCGTCCGGCACCAGCTCCGAGCCAGTCAGGGCAACCAGGAAATAGACAATCGCGAATAGCGCGGTTCGCCACGCCGCGCGTGGGGAGGGGCACGCGAGGTACCAGATCACCATTCCGGACAGCGCGATCACCGCGGACTGACGCTCCGCGCGATGGTTGAACACGACGCAGAATACCATCACGAAGCCGAGGAACTGCAACCGTAGCTTCCTGTCGTTCCAATCGCGCATTCGCAGGATCAGCACCCCGAGAAGGATTGCACATGCGATCAACTGCACGGGCCACGCCGGCCAGGTGATGCCGATGTCGCGGAAAAGCTCCATCGCGCTCGACCCTACTAGAGCAGCTTCGCCGCGCTCAAGAGCGCTCCAGGATCTGTATTGCGCGGCAAGCGCGTCTGGTGAGATGACCACCAGCGGAAGCGCTACCAGAATTGCCGTGGTTAGGACCGTGATCAGAATCGCCCGCACTCGATCCCGGCGAGGCAGCGCGAAGGTGAGCGCCGCCAGTGGGAATATCTTGGTCACCGTACCGAGCGCGATCGCGACCGCGCCGCGCCACAGCCAGCCGCGCTCGTAGGCCACGAAGGCGACGATGATGATCGCCACAACGAGGGCGTTGCTCTGAGATGACTGCATCGAGCGGAGTGTCGGAACAGACACGAGCGCCTGTGCGACGGCCCACTGCTCCCGAGGCAGAAGCAGCCTCAGCGCAAAGAAGATCGCGAGCGCATTGACGACGTTCCAGGAAAAGAGGCCGGCAACGAGCGGAAGCACCGCGAAAGGAGCAAACAGCAGCGCGAACGAGGGGGAATACTTGAAGTAGTCGCGCGCCTGCTCCAGTCGCAGCACGTACAGATCGTTGTTCGCGATCAGATTCCAGAACGAGGCGCGGAAAATCGCAAAGTCGTTCGCGAAGCCGAACACGCCGCGCTGGATGGTGACGATGAGTGCCGCGGTGACGTAGATCAGCAGGAGCAGTCGCTGATCGAGGATCAATTTCGTGAGTTTTGTCTTCACATCCTTGAAAGCCAGAGGGAGCTTGGCGACGATTGCAAATACCAAATACTATAATGTGACGGCCAGTTTGTTGGCGCGAGGTGATCTCACCTCGCCATGATGGAATTGGTGAAAGACGGAATGAGGTGGCTCACCCTTGTTTTCTCTTGATACTGACCCTTTTTTTCTCCTAATCCCTACAGACGGAGTCAGAGGCGGGGCGCAGCTTTCTGCTCCATGATGCCGACACAACAACGGAGTTACATGCGTTTCACGCGTTCCGAGTCGACCGTCATTCGATCGGTTTCCGCGCTCGAGCTCGTGGCCCTGCTTCCGGAGCTCACTGAGCTTTTCAGGGAAACGGTGAACAGCGGCTCACCACTCGGATTTCTTGCGCCGATCACGCATGCGGCAGCGCGGGACTACTGGATCTCGCTGATTCGTGAGCTGGAGGCCGGGTCGCGGATACTGTTGGTGGCGTCCGGCGACAATATCGTGGTCGGCTCCGGCCAGCTCGAGCTTTCTCAACGGCCCAACTCACCGCATCGGGCGGAGCTGCAGAAGTTGTTCGTGGACAGGGCGTCGAGGGGCCAGGGCATCGGCAGATCGCTCGTGCGCGCGCTTCACGATGCCGCCCGGGAAAATGGCCGGACCCTGATCCGCCTCAGCACGCGGCACGGAGAGCCCGCCGAAGCGTTCTACAAATCTCTCGGGTACAAAGAGGTGGGAGTGATTCCGGGGTGGACGATCGATCGGACGGGTGAGCGGTACGATCACGTGGAGCTATATCAGGAGCTTGCGCGCGACACCGGCGATCAGGGATAAGAATGGGCTACGCTATTGCGCGCGCCAATTCTTTCCGTGTCGCTCCGGAAGCAAAGCTGGCTCGAACCAGTCGAAAACCAGTCTTCAATTCAACTCGCGCACAACGCCCGCCCCGTCACCCGACCGTTGCGGCCCCCGAATCATCAGTGCATGGATGTCCCCCTCGTCGAGCAGCTTCTTGCGATCCGCCAGATCCTTGAACCGCGCGAACAGCAGGGTCAGCTCGTCGTCAGTCAGCTCGTAGCCGAGGGCCTCCGTTTTCGCCCGCAGCGCATGACGTCCGGAGTGCTTGCCGAGCACGAGGCCGACGCCATCCCATCCCACCGTCTCGGCGCTCATGATCTCGTAGGTGAGACGGTTCTTGAGCACGCCGTCCTGGTGGATGCCGGCCTCATGGGCAAACGCGTTGGCGCCGACGATCGCCTTGTTTGGTGGAACATCGATGCCTGTGCACGCCGAAACGAGACGCGAGCTGCGCGCGAGCTCGCGCGTTTCGATATTCGTGTGAAGCTCGAAGAATGAGCGGCGCGTGTGCAACGCCATCACGAACTCCTCCAGTGCAGCGTTTCCGGCGCGCTCACCGATGCCGTTGATGGTGCACTCCACCTGACGCGCTCCGGCACGCGCCGCGGCGAGCGAATTGGCCACCGCCAGGCCGAGATCGTCGTGGCAGTGGGCTGACACCGTCGCGCGCTCAATGCCCGGGACGTTCGCGCGAACCCCTGCTACCAGGGCGCCGTATTCGTCTGGAGTGGAGTAGCCCACCGTGTCCGGCACGTTGAGCGTCGTCGCTCCGCAGTCGAGGGCGGCGCCGAGAACCTCGTACAGGAACGGAGGGTCGGTGCGCGCCGAATCCTCCGCGGAGAACTCGACCTGGGCGCCGAGCGAGCAGGCATGAGAGACCGCCGTCGCCACCGCCGCGACAACCTGCGCTCGCGTCATCCCCAACTTGTGTTTCATGTGAAGGTCGGATGTGGCGAGGAAGATATGTATCCGGGCGTTGGCCGCCGGCTCCACTGCCGTCCAGCAGAGATCGATGTCGCGCTCATTGGCGCGCGCCAGTCCACAGATGTCGGGACCGTAGACTCCACCGACTTCGCGAGCAATCTGGTTCACGGCGGTCCAGTCGCCTTCCGATGCCGCCGGAAATCCCGCCTCGATCACATCGACCCTGAGGCGCGCGAGCTGATGTGCAACCGACAGCTTCTCCTCGAGCGTCATCGTGCATCCGGGAGCTTGCTCACCGTCGCGGAGGGTGGTGTCGAAAATCCGGACGCGACCGTCGTCGCGCGATTGACCGGCGTCCCCTCCTTCGGTCCCTGCCGGCACCGGCGTCATGCGCTCGCCGCGCCAGGCAGGATTTCCTTCGCGTTCACGAACGTCATCATTCGTCGCAGCGATCGTCCGACATCCTCGATTCGATGTTTGGTTTCCGCCGCACGTGTGCGCTTGAAGCGTGGTAGGCCCGAGTCATTCTCCGCGATCCACTCTCGCGCGAAGGACCCGTCTTTGATGTTCGCGAGCAGATCGCGCATTACCTCGCGCGTCCGTTCGTCGACGATGCGCGGCCCCGCCACATAATCGCCGTACTCGGCCGTGTCCGACACCGAGTAGCGCATGTAGCTCAGCCCGCCCTGGTACATGAGATCGACGATCAGCTTGAGCTCGTGCATGCACTCGAAGTAGGCGACCTCCGGCTGGTAGCCGGCATCGACCAGAGTGTCGAATCCCGCTTTCACCAGAGCGGAGACTCCGCCGCACAGCACCGCCTGCTCGCCGAACAGATCGGTCTCCGTCTCCTCTTCGAAGGTTGTGATCAGCGCGCCGGCGCGGGTGGTGCCGAGCGCCTTGGCGTATGCGAGCGCATCGTCGAGCGCGTGTCCCGATGAATCCTGATGCACTGCCACCAGCGCCGGCACGCCGCCGCCCTGCTGGAACACTTCGCGCACGCGGTGTCCCGGAGCTTTGGGCGCGACCATGCTGACGTCCACGCCTTCAGGCGGGATTATCTGGCCGAACCGGATGTTGAATCCGTGCGCGAACATCAGTGTCTTGCCTGGGCCCAGGTGAGGCTGAACATGATCGCAGTAGATGCGCGCCTGCCCAGTGTCGGGAGTGAGGATCATAATGATCTGCGATTGCGCGGCCGCGTCGTCGACACTCGCAACCGCCAGTCCGGCTGCTTGCGCTGCGTTACGGCTGCTCGAGTCTTCGCGCAGTCCGACCACGACATCTACTCCGCTGTCTCTCAGGTTGAGCGCGTGCGCGTGGCCCTGGCTTCCGTAACCGATGATTGCTACTCGCCGGCCGTTGAGCCGGCCGACATCCGCGTCTGCATCGTAAAAGAGTTTGGTCATGATTTCCTCAGGAGATTCCGTCGGCCTGCGACCACCAGACGCGGGTGGCGTCCTCCGATACCGCGTTCACGCGTGGGGTCGGACCTCCAAGCGCCATCGCCAGGCTTCCCGATCTCATCGTCTCACACGCGCCGATCGCCATCACCCGCGCGATCATCTCGCCGAGTCGATCTGGTGTGTCCGTCATCTCGACGACGACGGTCTGCGGAGAGCTTCCGACGATTCTCGCGCCGAAGACATCCGCCACCGTTTTGATCTCGTCGCGTCTAGGCTCGGGCGCGTGAATCTTCACCAACGCCGTTTCACGCACTACATACTCTGCATTCGTCACGTCTGTCACCTCCAGTACCTCGATTAAGCGGTTGAGTTGTTTGATCGTCTGCTCGACGGATTCAGTGTCGACGAGCACCGTCGCGCGCTTTACACCCGGTGTCTCGCTATCGCCGACAGCGATGCTGTGGAGACCAAGTCCGCGTCCGCGCAGCAGGCCGAGCACGCGGTTGAGCGCGCCGGGTCGATCTTCGACGAGCGCGATCAGCGTGTGCCTCATGCGGGCGCTTCGCGTGTAATCATCTCGCCGATGCTCAGCCCGGGCGGCACGAGCGGGAATACATTCGCCTCCCGCTCCACTCTGAAGTCGAGCACCACCGATCCGTCGTGGTCCCAGGCAGCGCGTATGGCCTCCTCCGCATCCTCGATGCGGTCGACCGTGAACCCACGCAGCCCATACGCCTCGGCCAGTCCCGCGAAGCTCGGACCCGTCAGAGGAGTGCCGCTGTAGCGTCGTCCTTCGAAGAGCTGCTGCCACTGCCTGACCATGCCCAGGTAGCCGTTGTTCACGATCGCCACCTTCACGTTCTTGATTCCCTCCTGGCCGATCGTCGCCAGCTCCTGATTCGTCATCTGGAATCCGCCGTCGCCGACAATTGCCCAAATGGTCTCGTCGGGATGCGCGATCGCCGCTCCCATCGCGGCGGGCACGGCAAAACCCATGGTCCCCGCGCCGCCGCTTGTGATGTGCGTGCGCGGACGCCGCCATTCGATGAGCTGCGCGGCCCACATCTGGTGCTGACCGACATCGGTGATGACGCGGTATCCGCCACGCTTGTTCAGCGCCGCATTCAGCGCCGCGTACACGTCGTGAGGCATCAGCTCCGTCGTGTCGGGGCGACGCAGGTACGGCTGGCGGTGCTGGTGAGTGGCCTGCGTCTCCCTGATGTTGCGGAGCCAGATGGCGGCGTCGCGTGGCGGGATCAGCTCGATCAGCGCGCGCAGAGCAGCGCGCGCATCGCCGATGATCGCTACGGCGACCTTTACGTTCTTGCCGATCTCCGACGGATCGATGTCGATGTGGATGACGCTTGCGCGCGGAGCAAACGTGCTTGCCTTGCCCGTGACGCGGTCGTCGAAGCGCGCGCCGATGCAGAGGAGGACATCGCAATCCTGGATCGCGCGGTTCACGTGAACCCAGCCGTGCATCCCGGGCATCCCGATACTGAGCGGATGATCCTCGGGAAAGGCGCCGATGCCGTGCAGCGTCGTCACGACAGGGATGCCCGTGCGTTCAGCGAGCGTGCGCAGCTCGGCAACCGCGTCGGAAATGATGACGCCCTGCCCCGCCAGAATGAGCGGCTTGCTCGCGCCCGCCAGAATGCGCGCCGCTTCACGGATCGCACGCGGGTCGAGACCGACTGGAGCGCTGAATCCCGGGACGTTGAGCGTCACGTTCCAATCCGGCACCAGGCGCGCCTGTTGCGCGTCCTTCGTGACGTCGATCAGCACCGGCCCGGGTCGGCCCGTCCGCGCGATGTGAAACGCCTCGCGAAACACACTCGGCAGATCTTCCGCGCGACTCACCCGATAGTTGTGCTTGGTGATGGGCAGCGTGATGCCGGTGATGTCGGTCTCCTGAAAAGCATCTTTCCCCAGCACAGCGCTCGACACCTGACCGGTGATCGCGACGAGAGGAGTGCTGTCCATCCACGCATTGGCGATCGGAGTCACCAGGTTCGTGGCACCGGGTCCGCTCGTGGCGACACAGACGCCGGGTTTCCCGGTGGAGCGCGCGTAACCCTCGGCCGCGTGGCCCGCGCCCTGTTCGTGGCGGCAGAGGACGTGACGAAGCCGATCGCGATACTCCCACATCGCGTGATAGAAGGGCATGATCGCCCCGCCGGGGATGCCGAACATGACCTCGACATCCTCGCGCATGAGTGCTTCGCACATCACCTGTGCTCCGGTGCGCTCGTCTGTCATGTGCTCACACCCGCGTTGGGCCTGTAGGTTTCGCGCGGCGAGTGGGTGATTGCCTCGACCGCGCCGGACCATGACTCGCTCATCACCTCGACATCCTTGCCCGCCTGTGGCCACTCGAGCACCGCGCCACGCCCCGCGTTCGTCACCATCGCCGCGTAACGGGACAGCCATCCCCGCGTGTAGCGAGGCTCGGGAGCGGTCCATTGCCGGCGGCGCGCGCGCAACTCCGCCACGGTGAGGTCGACATCCAGCCGGCGCTCCGGCAGATCGATAGAGACTATGTCACCATCACGTATAAGTCCGATGGGACCGGCCTCGGCGGACTCGGGCGAGACGTGACCGATGCACAGCCCGCGAGTGCCGCCCGAGAATCTTCCGTCGGTGATCAGCGCCACCTCGGAGCCGATTGGCATCCCCTTGAGCATGCTCGTGAGCGACAGCATCTCGCGCATCCCGGGGCCGCCACGCGGACCTTCGCCGCGGACCACCACGACCTCGCCGGAACGGATGGTGTTGAGGCGCACCGCCGCGATCGCCGACTCTTCATCCTCGAAGACGCGCGCCGGACCGCGAAAGGTGAGCTCGTGGTGTTCGACGGCGCCGATTTTGATCACGGCGCCGCCGGGAGCGAGATTGCCGAACAGAACGCAGAGCGAGCCGCGAGCGGAATGCGGCTCAGTGATGGGCCGGATGCACTGCTGATCGAGATTCTGGACGCCCTCGATATTTTTCGCGACTGTCTTGCCAGTGACGGTGAGCGCGTCGAGAAAAAGCGTTCCGGGCTTCTGCGCCAGTTCTTTAAGCAGTGCGGGGACGCCACCAGCGGCGTCGACATCCTGAATGTGCCACTGCCGATTCCCGTCCCACGCCGGCGACACCTTCGCGAGATGTGGCACGCGCTCGGCGACATCATTGAACCGCGCCAATGGATATTCGATCCCCGCTTCGTGCGCGACGGCGATGACGTGGAGCAGAGTGTTAGTCGACCCGCCCATCGCGACGTCGAGTGCCACCGCGTTATCGATTGCGTCGGCGGTGACGATGTCACGGAAGCGGATGCCGAGACGGAGGAGCTCCAGTAACTGGCGCGCGGCGGCGCGGGCGAGCTCGTGCCGCCTGGGGGAAACCGCGAGGATTGTCCCGTTGCCGGGCAGCGCAATGCCGAGCGCTTCGCAGAGGCAGTTCATCGAGTTAGCGGTGAACATGCCGCTACAGCTTCCGCAGGTCGGACAGCCCGCGATCTCCAGCTCCTCGAGACGTGCGTCGTCGATCGCGCCCGACGCGCGCGCGCCGACGGCCTCGAATACGGAGATCAGATCGACCTTCTGGCCACCGCGGTCCACGCCGGCGGCCATCGGTCCGCCGGAGATGAAGATGGTGGGGATGTTCGCGCGCGCGGCGCCCATCAACATCCCCGGCACAATCTTGTCGCAGTTGGGGATGCAGATCATCGCGTCGAAGCAGTGCGCCTGCACCATCGTCTCGACCGAATCGGCGATCAGCTCGCGCGAGGGCAGCGAGTACCGCATTCCCTCGTGCCCCATCGCGATGCCATCGTCTACTCCGATGGTGTTGAACTCGAATGGAATTCCGCCCGCGGCGCGCACGGCCTCCTTCACCACGCGGCCGAACTCCTGGAGGTGCACGTGCCCGGGGATGATATCGACGTAGGAGTTGCACACCGCGACGAACGGCTTGTCGAAATCAGCGCGGTCGCGAATCTGACCCGTGGCACGCAGCAGACTGCGGTGCGGCGCGCGCTCGAATCCCTTCTTGATGGTGTCTGAGCGCATTACGGTTTTCCCATAGTCGGCGGTTGCATGAGAGACATGAAAAAGCGAAGGGCCTCTTCCCGTGAATTGGGGAGAGGCCCTTCGCTACCACCGAGCGCCTCTCCCGTTGCGGGAAGAGGCGTTTGTCTGCGTTACATCGCTGCTAGACCAGTTCTCTTCCCAAAGCCGATAAGCCCTACCCCAATAAGGAGGAGGGACAGAATAAGGCTGAGAAGGAGCTGGCTGCGGATCATGATCTTGGTAATGGCGTTTGTGCGAATGTGAAATCGATCTCGGGGCAGCATAACTCAGGTTCGACAAGTCTGTCAAGTGCGGGGTTCGGGTCCTCCACCCACCGATCGAAGTGTTTCCTTGCGCTTTGTCTGTGCCATGAATCAACCGAGGCCTGTCCCGACGCAGTGAAGCGGGTAGCAGGCAGCGTTGAGCGGGCGGCGGGCGGCAGCGCCTTTTCAGCATCAGGAACAGAACCGGGGTGTTTGCAGACTGACCGAAGAAGAGTGCACATTTTGCACTATCCTTGGCAGTTTGACCCATGAACCCAAACGATTTTTGCGGATTGTCTCGCCTTTTGTGCATTTTTTGCAATATTCTCTTGACAGCCGGACAGGCTTCGAATATCCTTTCCCGCGTTCGGGTTGTTCATTGTTCTTCGCAACCATTTGCTCGGTCACCACCCAAGTCATGCTCTCCGTTCCCCGCGTCTCTCTTTCTAATCCGGGAAATAATCGCCCGCTCCCACAGATCCTGTGGGACGCGATCGAACGTTTCGGGTAGAGCCGCCACAAGCTAGAACCAGAGCTCATTTCCATTCCCCTCGCGTTTCGATCGATGAACGCGGGGGTTTTTGTTTTTAGGGATCGCGGGACCAACTCTCACCTGTCACGCTGGAGGAGAACTGTGAAGGTGTTCATGAAAAGCGCAGCGCTCGCAGTCATCTACCCGGTCGAGAACAACCGATGAAACTCATCAGCTGCGTTATCCGGCCCGACCGCCTCCCCGCCGTCAAGGAAGCGCTGTTCCGCGCCGGCGTCACGGGCATCACCATCACGCGCGCGAGCGGTCACGGTGGGGAGAAGGACACTGTGACGGTGAGGCGAGGCACGAAGCTTCTCCTGCAGTTTCACGAAAAGGTCAAGATCGAGATGGCCTGCTCGGAGCCGTTCGTCGAGGCGACCATCAATGCGATCATCGGGTCCGCCCGCACTGGCATGGTGGGCGACGGGAAGATCTTCGTCCAGCCGCTCGATCGCGTCGTTCGCATTCGGACCGGAGAGCGAGACAACGCCGCGCTGACGCCTGTGACCGTCGACGAAGTCCAGAAGCACTCGTTGGAGCTTGCAGTAAAAAACTAAGCAGCTGTCGAAAGCCCTAATCACGAACTCACCCCGAGTTCTGAGTCGATCCCTTTTGCGTGGAGGAGAAGCCGTTATGACCAAGTTGCAAACTGTCGGCGCACGGTTGCGAACGAACTGGCAGGACCCCCTGATTCGGCGCCACGTCGTGCTGCTCTTCCTCGGAAAGGCCATCGGGCTCGGCATCGTGTTGACGCTCATCACGCGGTGGTTCCTGCCCGCAATGCTCGGAGCCCAGGCGGCGCCGGCGGCTCCCGCTCTCGATCCTATGGCGGTGGTAAACGCGATCAACACCGTGTGGACGCTGGTGGCCGCGTTCCTCGTGTTCTGCATGCAGGTCGGCTTCGTATTGCTCGAGGCCGGGTTCGCGCGCTCGCGCGAGTCGGTCAACATCCTCGTCGAGGGCATCGCCGACACTTGCATTTGTGGTGTCACGTTCTGGCTCTGGGGCTTCGCCTTCATGTTCGAGCCAGGAAACGGGTTTATCGGCCTGCACGGCTTTGCCCTTCAGGGTCTGGCGCCGACGTATGGCACCACCGGTGTCGCGCTGCTCGCGTTCTGGGTTTTCCAGTTCGCCTTCGCCGACACCTGCTCCACCATCACCTCCGGCGCGATGATCGGCCGTTGCGGCTTCGTCGGCGATCTGCTCTACAGCATTGGTGTGACCGGATTCATTTACCCGATCATTGGTCACTGGGCTTGGGGTCCGGACGGATGGCTCGCGACAATGGGGCCCATCCCGTTCCATGATTTCGCCGGGTCCACGGTCGTTCACACGATTGGTGGGGTGATCTCACTGGCTGGGGCAATCGCGCTCGGTCCGCGCCTGGGCCGAGTGTTCAAGCGGGACGGTGGCGGTCCGATGCCGGCGCACGATCTCATCATCGGAGCGGCGGGTGGCTTGATCCTGTGGTTCGGCTGGTACGGCTTCAACCCCGGTAGCACGCTCTCCGCCCTCGACACCGGAGGCATTGGGCGAGTGTCCTTCAACACGACGCTCGCTGCCTGCTCGGCCGGACTGACCTCTCTGATCTATTCGTATATACGCACGAAGAAGTGGGATCTGGCGCTCACGACCAACGGATTCCTGGCCGGCTTGGTGGCGATCACCTGTCCATGCTATTGGGTCGACCCGGTCGGCGCCTTCTTCATCGGCATCGGCGGAGGTCTCGTCGTAGTCTGGGGAATCGATGCGCTCGAATACCTCCGCATCGACGATCCGATCGGCGCAGTCCCGGTGCATATGGTGGGCGGCATCTGGGGCACGCTGTCACTCGGACTCTTCGCGGCCGGCAAGTACGGCGCGCCAACCCCGACGGGCCAGGATGTCAGTACGGTGGTGACTGGGCTGTTCTATGGCGGCGGGCTCGGCACCCTAAAGGCGCAATTCATCGGCAGCGCCGTTATCACAGCGGCCACGTTCGCCGCCGCGATGGCGTTGATGTACGCCGTCAAAGCGACCGGCACGCTGCGGGTATCGCCTGAGGGAGAGCTCGAGGGGCTGGACCTTCACGAACACGGTTCATCGGCCTACCCCGAGTACATGATCAGCGGCTCCGAGAGCGTGATTCTCACCATGTCGTCAAAGGACGAAGCAGCCTAGGTCGGGATGTAATTGTGGGCCAGCCGCTCGTCGGGGTCTTGGAGGACGGAAGGATCTCAGCGGGCGACTGGCCGCAACTACCAGCTAAACGTTTTCGAATGCCAACGGATTTCCGCTGTACCGTGCCACCCACCCTAAGGAGGTCGAGATGTTGCAGCGAATATTTGGAGTCGCTCGCGTGAAGGTCCCACCGTCGAGAGCCGGCCCATCGGGCTGGACCCTCCTGGGGGGAGCGATGCTCGCGCTGTCTGTTGCAACCATCGGTCAGGAGGCGAAGGCGCAAGCCGCCCAGTTAGTTGCCACTGCTCCTTCGCGCGCCGATTCCGGCAAGGCGCCTGCAGACAACAAAGACTCCACCGCCAAGGCTGCCGCGGCACTTCCCAAATGGTTCGACGACCTCGCGGTCAACGCCTTCGTCTCCAGCGCCTACGAGTACAACGGCAACCGTCCCACGAACGGCGCGAGCAGCTACCGCGTCTTCGACTTCAACGACAACTCCTTCAACCTCGACGTCGCCGAGCTGGTGGTGCAGATCGCGGCCTCCAAGCCGAACGACGCCGGCTTTCGCGTTGATTTTGACGCGGGCAACTCGATCCCGCAAATCACGAAGACACAGGACCAGACCGCCGCGCAGTTCGACCTGAAGCAGGCGTTCGCGAGCTATATCGCGCCACTCGGTTCCGGCCTGCGCTTCGATGTTGGGAAGTTCGTCACGCACCTGGGCTACGAGGTAATCGAGGGATACGACGGCTACAACGACAACTACAGCCGGTCGATCCTCTTCGGCTACGCCATTCCATTCACGCACACGGGAGTCAAGGCGAGCTACGCCTTCTCGAGCAAGGTCGCCGGGATGGTCGAGGTGGTGAATGGGTGGGACCTCCTGCGCGACAATAACCGCTCGAAGTCTGTCGGAGCCCAGCTCACCCTGACACCGGTCGCGCCGCTCCAAGTGCTGCTTAACTGGATCGGGGGGCCGGAGCTCGCGAACAACAACCACTCGAACCGCAACGTGTTCGACCTGGTGGCCATCTTCAAGCCAACCAGCACGCTGACGCTCGGCGCGAACGGCGACTACGGGAAGGAGAACGGCACGAGCCTTGTGAATCCCGGATCCGACGCGACGTGGAAGGGCATCGCCGGCTACGCCACGCTCGCGCTGACGAACAAGTTCTCCGTCGCGCTACGCGGCGAGACGTTTCACGACGAGGATGGTGTGCGACTTGGAACGGGCACCAGGGCGACGCTGTCGGAAGGGACGTTCACGCCAACATTCAAGTTCACCGATCACGTCCTGCTCCGGGGAGAGGCGCGCTACGACAAGGCGAACCAACCGATCCTTACCAAGCGGGGCACGCTCGCCGACACGCAAACCACCGTCGCGGGTAACGTCATATTCGTGTACTGACAACTCAACTGAATGGGATCCGAGATCTTAACTGCAACTGAACGGGATCCGAGATCTTAACTGCAAACTGAACGGGATCCGAGATCTGACAACTGCAAACTGAACGGGATCCGAGATCTGAGAGGCATAGATCTCAGGGGCTAGTCACCGCGCTCCGACCGTATCCGGCGCGTATCCTGGTACAACCGACCGCCTCTACCAATACGCCACTGAGATACGTCGAAAGCGCAGTTACTAAACTCTGGTATCTGCGCTTCTCAGATCTCGGATCCCGTTCAGTTTATGTCATTGACGGAAGCACGAACGTCTGCAGTTTCCAGATCTCGGCTCCCGTTCAGTTTGCAGTTTCCAGATCTCGGATCCCGTTCAGTTTTCAGTTCTGTTACTTCACTACGCCGACACTGCGTTGGCGAGTGCCGCCGCGATCGCGCGGCCTACCTCTACGGTCGAGTACGAGCGTGCTCCGGCCGGCGCAATGTCGGTGGTAACAAAGCCCTCATCGATTGTCGCGGCGACGGCTTGCTCGACCGCGCGAGCCTCCTGCTCCAGACCGAATGAATGTCTGAGCATCAGCGCCACGCTGAGAATGGTGCCTATGGGATTCGCGATCCCGCGGCCGGCGATGTCTGGAGCGGAGCCGTGGATCGGCTCGTATAGTCCGCGCCGCACGCGCGGACGCTCCCCATCTTGCGCCGCATTGTCGTCGCCCAGCGAAGCCGACGGAAGCACGCCCAACGACCCGGCCAGCATCGATGCCTCGTCGGTGAGGATGTCGCCGAACATGTTCTCCGTGACGATCACATCGAAGCTCCGCGGATCTCTCAGTAGCTGCATCGCGCAGGCGTCCACCAGCAGATGGTCGAGCGCCACATCAGGAAACTCCTCGCGCAACACGCGAGTGACGGTCGATCTCCAGAGCCGCGAAGTCTCGAGCACGTTCGCCTTGTCCACGGATGTCAGCTTGCGCCGCCGGGTACGCGCGAGCTGCGCCGCTACCCGCGTCACGCGCTCGATCTCGACAGTTGTGTAGACGCACTCGTCGACCGCCCGCTCGCCGCCGGGCACTTGTTCGCGACGCTTGTCACCAAAATAGATGCCGCCCGTGAGCTCGCGCACGACTACGAAGTCCACCCCTTCCAATCGTTCGGCGCGTAGGGGCGATGCAGCCGCGAGGGATGGATGCACGGTCACCGGTCGCAGGTTGGCGTACACCTGCAGCTCCCGCCGCAGCCCGAGTAGACCCTGCTCGGGCCGCTGACGTGCGTCGGGATTATCCCAGCGCGGGCCACCGACCGCGCCGAGCAGAACGGCATCCGCGGCTCGGCAAAGCTCGAGTGTTTCAGGCGGTAGAGGAGTTCCTCGCGCATCGAGCGCGCAGCCACCGATCAATCCCTCGCGAAATTCGATCGCATGATCCCACCGCTCGGCCACCGCGCGGATCACGCGGACGCCTTCGGCCACTACCTCCGGGCCGATCCCGTCGCCCGGCAGCAGCGCAATCGTCAGCGCGTGCACACGTGGGCGGTATGCGTCGACTCGTAAGCGGCGATCGCGGCGTCCTGTTCGAGGAGGAACCCGAGCTCGTCGACGCCGTTCAGCAGACAATGTCGGGCGAACGGATCCACGGCGAAAGCGTGCGCCGTTCCATCCGGCAGTGTCGCGGTTTGCGACTCGAGATCAATTGTCACCGGCGCGCGCGGTGATTCCGCGAGCTGCTCCAGCAGCGTGGCGTGCGCGGACGTCGAAAGAGCGACGGGAAGCAGCCCCGTCTTGAGTGCGTTGTTCCGGAAAATATCGGCGAAGCCGGTGCTGATGACGGCTCGAAAACCGAAATCGAGCAGCGCCCAGGGCGCGTGCTCGCGGGATGAGCCGCAGCCGAAGTTGTCTCCGGCGACGAGGATCGCCGCACCTACCGCGTCGGGAGAATTGAGCGGGAAGTCGGGGCGCGGCTGCCCCTGCTCGTCCAGGCGCCAGTCGGCGAACAGATGCGCGCCCAGTCCGCGGCGCTCAATCGTCTTCAGAAAGCGCGCCGGAATGATCTGGTCGGTATCGACGTTCGCAGCGTGCAGCACCACGCACGATGACGTGAGCGAGGTAAGTGGCTTCATGGAATCGTCGTCACGAAAGGGTCCGCACATCGGCGATGGCGCCGGCCACTGCCGTCGCAGCCGCGGTGAGCGGGCTGGCGAGAAATGTCCTGCCTCCCTTGCCCTGACGCCCCTCGAAATTGCGATTGCTCGTGCTCACGGCGCTCTGGCCGGGCGCGAGCTGATCTCCGTTCATTGCTATACACATCGAGCAGCCTGCTTCCCGCCATTCCGCGCCCGCGTCCAGGAAAACGCGATCCAGCCCCTCGGCTTCAGCTTCGCGTTTGACGTTGCGTGAGCCGGGAACGACGAGCATCCGTACGCCAGCCGCGACGCGCCGTCCCCGCATCACCGCCGCCGCCTCTCGTAGGTCGGAGATTCGGGAATTGGTGCAGCTTCCCACGAACACGACATCGACCGCATGTCCAAGAAGAGACTGTCCCGGCTCGAGCGCCATGTAGCGAAGGGCCTTGTCGAGATCGACGCGCTCAGGAGCGCTGGCCGCCTCGCTGGGATTGGGGACATGCCCATCGATCGGGATCGCCATCGACGGGTTGGTACCAAAGGTGATCATCGGTGCGAGGCTCGCGGCCTCGAGGCGAACAGAGCGATCGTAGGATGCGCCTTCGTCGCTCGCGAGCTGATTCCAGCGGGCAAGCGCCGCGCCCCAGTCCGCGCCGGCGGGAGCGAACGGACGGCCAGCGATGTACTCGAACGTAGTCTCGTCGGGCGCGATGAGACCGGCGCGGGCGCCCGCCTCGATGGACATGTTGCAAATCGTCATTCGCTCTTCCATGCCGAGCGAGCGAATGGCAGAGCCGCTGTACTCCAAAACGTTGCCGGTGGCGCCACCGATGCCGATCTTCGCGATCACGGCGAGGATTATGTCCTTTGCTGTAACGCCGCGAGGAAGCACTCCGTCAATGCGAAGCTCCATGTTGCGCGGCTTGCGCTGCAGCAACGTCTGAGTAGCCAGAACATAGCCCACCTCCGACGTGCCGATCCCAAATGCCAGCGCCCCGAACGCTCCGTGGGTACTCGTGTGGCTGTCGCCGCACACTATGGTCATGCCCGGTTGCGTGAGACCCTGTTCGGGACCAATCACGTGGACGATTCCCTGGCGGGTATCATCCAGGCCGAAGAGTTCTATTCCGAATTCCTCGCAATTGGTCTCGAGCTGCGCGAGCTGTGCCGAGGCCTGAACGTCCAGGACCTGGAGACGACCTGCCGAGCGGGGCGTGGTCGGCGTCGAGTGATCCATCGTCGCCAACGTAAGATCCGGACGTCTGACCCGGACACCGCGATTGCGCAGCTCGGCGAACGCCTGTGGCGATGTCACCTCGTGCACGAGGTGGAGGTCGACATAGAGGACGGCCGGGGTGCTCTCGGTCTCGGGGCGAACGAGGTGAGCATCCCAGATTTTGTCGACCAGGGTTTTCGGAGTCATCGGGCTTTTGTGATCATGATTTCTTTGATCGCTTCTCTCAATTATTCGTACTCGGTCAGGATTACGCCATGCCTTCCCAGAAAACAGCGCTGCTGTCCGCTCCCCAACGGCGATGTTTCCCTCACTTTTTGAGGGACCTCTCGAGCAGGACTCGCGCGACGTCATCGAGCGAGCTTCCGACTGCCTCCAGCGCCACTCCCGCGTGGTAGATCAGATCCGCCGCCTCTTCGGTGGAACGAGCGGCGTCCCCGTCGGCGCACGCTGTAACGAGCTCGGCGCTTTCTTCCCCGATTTTCTTGAGACGTAGATTGCGGTCGACGAGCAGCTCGCGGGTATAGCTTGGCGACTTTTTTCCATTTTCGCGCAATCGCTGCTCGACGTCAGTCCCGGATTCCTCTTTCATCGTCGCATGCCGGAGCGCAATCGTCGCCGCGAGGGCCGACCAGACATTCGGTGCAACGCTCTCATCGAAACACGAAACAGCGCCGGTGTGACACGCGGGTCCGGCCGAGATCACGCGGGCGAGTACCGTGTCGCCGTCACAATCGAGGGTGAGGGACACGACTCTCTGCACGTTGCCGCTGGTCGCGCCCTTGCGCCACAGGCCGCGAGTGCGGGACCGGTAATGCATCTCGCCGGTCTCAACGGTGCACTCGAGCGCTACGCGGTCTGCGTTCGCCACCATCAGCACGCTGCCGGTCACCGCGTCCTGCGCCACGACTACGACGGTCCCGCTGTCCTTGTCGAAACGCACTGCGTCGAGATTCAAGCGGGCGCTCATGAAGCAGTTCGTGCTGGAGCGATTGCAACCGCAGGCGCAAGAACATCTCGCACTATTGCCCCAAGCTTCGCGTTGGTTGCTATCGCGTCGCCACCAAAGGCGGTTGCCCTCCCCCGCCAGTCGGTGAACACACCCCCCGCCTCGTTGATGATCGGCATCAGCGCCGCGCCGTCCCAATCGGCGATCACATCGTCGACCATGATCTCGGCACGCCCGGTGGCGACGAGCAGGTAGCCGTAGCAATCCCCCCACGTCCGCATTGTGCGCGCGCCATCCTGCAGCCGCATCCAGCGCTCGCGCCTCGCCGCGTCGCGAATGAACCGCGCGTCCGTTGTGACCAATCGCGCCTTGCCCAGTTCCGCAACCGTGGACACGCCCGCGCGTGCGCCGTTCCACCAGCATCCCTCGCCGGGAGCCGCAACGATGATCTCGTCCAGTGAGGGGAAATACGCGGCCCCGGCGATCACGCTGTCTGCCTCGGCTACCGCGACGAGCGTTCCCCAGAGCGGCACCGTCTGGAGAAACGTGTACGTCCCGTCAATCGGATCGAGGATCCATCGCCGCGCCGCACCCGAGCGGACCGGCGCCAGCTCCTCGCCGATAATGCCGTCGTCCGGGAATCGCTGCTCGATCCATTGGCGTGCCGCTCGCTCTGCGTTGATGTCGGCGATTGTCACCGGTGATCCGTCGTTCTTCGTGCGTGTCTCCGGACTGCGGCCGTAGTGCCGCTTCGCGATATCACCGGCAATGCGAGCAACCTCCGCGACCGCGCCCATGTAAATCCCGATGTCAGTCACGCAGCCGTCCTCACCGGAATGCTGGCCGCTTGCAGTGCCGATTTCAGGCTGCGGATATCCGTCGTAGCATCGTGCAGAATTCCGGCGAGCAGCGCCGCGTCGGCGCCGCCCCGGACAAAGGCGTCTACAACGTCGCGAGCGGAACCCGCACCGCCCGATGCGACGACTGGCACTGTAACCGCCGCCGCTACCGCCGACAGCAATTCGATGTCGTAGCCGGAGCGAGCTCCGTCACGATCGATGCTTGTCAGAAGAATCTCGCCGGCCCCCAGCTCCGCGCACCGTTTCGCCCATTCAATTGCGTCCAGTCCCGTAGGCTGCCTCCCCCCATCTACGTAGACTTCCCAGCTCTCGCCCCTTCTCAGAGCGTCGATGCTCGCGACCACGCACTGCGATCCGAATCGGCTCGCCGCGTGCGTCAACAGGTTAGGGTGCCGAACGGCGGCGGAGTTGACCGCCGTCTTGTCCGCCCCGGCGCGCAATGCATTCGCGATATCGTCGACCGTTCGCATCCCCCCTCCGACCGTCAGCGGGATGAACAGCCGCTCGGCGGTGCGTCGAACGAGATCCAGCAACGTGCCTCTCCCTTCACCGGTGGCGGCGATGTCGAGGTAGACGATCTCATCCGCACCCTGCGCCTCGTAGCGCTCGGCAAGCACAACCGGATCGCCGGCGTCGCGAAGATTCACGAAGCCCGTTCCCTTGACGACGCGGCCGTCCATCACATCGAGACACGCGATGATTCTATTCGTCAGCATCACTCACACTCAGCGAAATCGATCCTTTCGTGCTGACCGTTTTTCCGGTATCCACGAGCGCGTCGCGAAGCGCCAGCCCGAGCGCCTTGAACGCGGCCTCCACGATGTGATGCCGGTCGTTCCCGCGCAGCACGATGACGTGGATCGTCGCGCGCGCCTCGTTGCTGAACGATCGCATCCAGTGATCGTAGAGCCCGCTGGGCAGTGGCCCCTCGTAATAGGGCCGCCCCCCGATGTCGACCGACACCTGGACGAGAGCGTCGTCCATCGGCACCACACGATTACCGTATCGCGCCGCTCCCGACGGAATGATCTCCCTGAACGCGTGGCCAAGCGTCAGCGCGACGTCCTCTACCAGGTGGTGCGTGAGATCGCTGCGCGCCTGAACGTCGAGAGTCAGTCCGGAGTAGCGGGCAAAGGCGTTGAGCATATGATCGAGAAAACGGTTTCCCGTTTTGCTGCTGCTCATTCCACCTCCGGCCCGCAGCTCCACGCGGATGGAAGTTTCGCTCGTCTCTCTCTTCGCGACGCTCATTCAGGGAATTCCTCGATGATTGTTTTCGGATCCAGCGCGCCCGTATAGAGCGCCATTCCGACGACTGCCGCGCTAACACCCAGCTCGGCCAGCGCGCGGAGGTCATCAGCGCCACGCACTCCGCCGGATGCCTGAAGCGGCGCCTTCGACCGAAGGGCGAGTTCCTGCATAAGGGTCACATCGGGACCTTCCATGCGACCTTCTCTCTCAACAGCTGTGACGAGAATCGCGGCGAGGGGGAGCAGGCTCAGCTCGTCGATGAAGTCGATTACGTTCTGCGAGCCTGTTTCCGACCAGCCGCGTGTCACGAGCCGGCGCTCTCTCGCATCCGCGGCGACGATGATCCTGTTCGGGTAGCGGGACACCGCGTCTTCGAGCCACGCGCGATCTTCGATCGCGCGTGTGCCGAGCACGACTTCGGATGCGCCGGCATCGAGTAATTCCGCGATCGTCTCGAGATCACGCACTCCGCCACCACACTGCACGTTCGCACACGCGCCGAGTATTGCGGTCACGATCTCCCAATTCGATCCACGCCCCGTTGCGGCGTCGAGGTCGACCAGATGAATGCGGCCAAATCCCAGACGCGCCCACCTTTCCGCGACAGCCAACGGATTCGGGATACGGACGCGCTCGTCGGCATACGACCCTCCGACTAGCTGCACGCAGGCGCTGTCGCGCAGATCGATCGCGGGAATCACCTGCATTCGATCAGATCCTCGATCACCGCGTTGACGAAAGCGCGTCCCGCGAACGAGCTCTTCTCCGGGTGGAACTGGACGCCGACGGTATTCGCGCTGCGAACCATCGAGGCGAATCTGGCATCCTGGTGCGTCGTCCAGGCGAGGATCGGCGATTCGTCCTCGGGCTCGCAGATATAGGCGTTCGCGAAGTACGCAGACCCGAGGCTGGCTCTGTTCTGTCCGTTTCCACTTTCGCGCCATTCGATGTCGTTCCAGCCCATGTGCGGCACCTTCGGCGTGCGGAGGCGCGTGACCTTGCCCGGGATGAGCCCAACGCCCCTCCCTGGCGACTCTTCACTCGCATCGAAGAGGAGCTGCATGCCGAGGCAGATGCCAAGACACGGAAGGCCATCCGAGAGCGCGGCGCGGAGATCGGCCTGCCCACCATGCATGGCGCTGGCGGCCGCGCCAAAAGCTCCGACGCCGGGAAGTACGAGGCAATCGGCTTGCATCGCCACGCGCAGATCGGTCTCGACCGTGACATTTCGTCCATCCGCCGCGATCGCCTTCGCCAGCGAGTGAAGGTTGCCGGCGCCGTAGTCGAAGATCACGAGGCGCGTCATGTCGCCTCTCGTGAGGTGGTCGCGAGTTGACTCATGCCGACGCTACCCAGCGCATCGAGACAGCGCTGCATCAGTTCCCATGGTCCGATCGCGATCCGGATCGCGTCACCGATGCCGGTTAGGCCCGGCAATGCACGAACGCGGATTCCCGCGCGCTCGAGCCGGCTGGCGGTCGCAGCGCAATCGTCGACCGGCACGAGCACGAAATTGGCCGACGACTCCAGTGACGCGAAGCCACGCTTGGCCAACTCCGCGCGGAAGTCCGACCGGTTGGCGACAACTTCGTCTACGCGTTCGTCCACCCAGGCCCGGTCACTGTCCAAAGCCGCGATCGCCGCGCGCTCCCCCATTGCATTGACCTTGTACGGGCCGCGCGCCTTCAATACTTCGGCGATCAGTTCCGGCGACCCGATGCCAAAACCCACTCGCAGCCCGGCGAGTCCAAATGCCTTGGACATCGTTCGCGTGACGAGGACCGGGCGACCGCTCGACGCAAGATCGGTGAAGCTTTCGCCACCGAACTCTGCGTACGCCTGATCGATGATCACGAGGCCCCGCGCGTTCTCTACGATTTGCTCGACCGTTCTGCGGGGCAGCGCTCCGCCCGTTGGATTGTTGGGCGAGCAAAGGTAAATGATGCGTGCGCCCGTCTCGAGCATCGCATCGACATCGACATCGAACGAGCGAGTGAGCGGGATCGCAACGGGACAGAGCCCGTTCGTCCGCGCGAAGACAGGGATCATGCTGAACGAAGGCTCGGGCAGACACACCACCTCGCCCGGCTCGGCGAAGGCTCGGATGGCGGAATCGAGCACGTCGTCTGAGCCGCAGCCGCACGCAATCATGTCGGCGGACACGCCCACATAATCAGCGAGCGCCGCCGCAAGCGCCGGCTCGTACGCAACCGGATATCGCGTAACGTCCTCGTCTCGGACCGCCGCAAGCGTGCGCAACGGCGCGGGTGGCGCTCCCCACAAGTTCGTGTTGTCGCTGAGGTCGACGCTGCACCGGCCGCGCGGCGTAGAGTAAAGCGCGATCCCGCGATAACTCTCGCGCGCCAATGCGGCGACGGAGTCGGCTCCGCGATTGTCGGCGGCGGACCCAGCTGCGCGATTGTCGTTGGCCGTCAGCATGGAGCGGTCCAGCCGAGCGCGGCGGCAGCGTGCGAGGGCAGACCCTCAGCATTGGCGAGAACGGCGGCGTCCGCTGCGAGACGCTGGGCAGCCGCTCGAGTCACTTTCTGGTACGACGTCCAGCGAACGAAGTCGAGCAGCCCGAGTCCGGAGTAACTGCGCGCCAGCCCGCCGGTTGGCAGAACGTGATTGCCGCCGGTTATGTAGTCACCGAACACGACCGACGACTGCTCGCCGACGAACACACAGCCCGCGTTCCGGATGTCGGGTAGCAGGCGCTCCGCATCGTCGAGCGCCAACATTAGGTGCTCGGGGGCAAAATCGGCCGCGAACTCGACTGCCTCGGCGATTGAATCGGCTCGGAGCAGGGCACCCCTCTGCTCCAGCGCACCGCGAGCGACTTCAGCGCGTGGCGCGTCCGGCAGGCTTTGCTCGATGGCGCTACCGATCGACAATGCTGTCTCGTCATCGAGACAAACGACGACAACGCAAGCGTCCACATCGTGCTCCGCCTGCGCGACGACTTCGCGGGCGATTGCGCGGGCGTCGCAGCCTGCATCGCAAATCACCAACAGCTCGCTCGGCCCCGCCGGAGAGTCGATCCCCACATCCCTGCTGACCTGAAGCTTCGCCTCGGCTACGTATGCGTTTCCCGGCCCGACGATTCTGTCGACGCGCGGAACGCTCTCGGTGCCGTACGCCATTGCCGCGATCGCGCCGGCACCACCCAGGGAGAACACCCGATTCACTCCTGCGATTTCGCACGCGGCAAGCACGACCGCCGCCGGGTACCCGTCTCTTTGCGGCGGAGAGCAGAGAATGATTTCGGAAACACCGGCGGCGCGCGCGGGAATTCCCGCCATCAGGACGCTGCTCGCGTACGCGGCGCGCCCGCCCGGCGAGTAGATCCCCACTCGCCGCAATGGATCGGGCCGCCGGCCGACCGTCACACCCGGCTCGGTCTCGACTTCCACCGTCTGTGGCGGAGCCGCGGAGTGAACCGTCTCGATGTTGCGCGCCGCACGTTCGAGCGCGGATCGGAGCCGCGGATCAATCTGCGCGAGCGCACCTCGTCGAACGCCGCTTGGTACCTCGAGGGCCGTGAGCGCCACTTCGTCGTACCTGCGCGCCATCTCGCGCAGTGCACGGTCGCCATCCACACGCACGCGGCGCACTATCTCCTCAGTCGTCTCGCGCACGAGCCAGTTCGTCACGCCCGTTCTGCGCAGGACGGAAGCGCGCTCGTCCGCGGATAACGCGATTAAAGCGCCCGTGTATCTCCAGCCCGTTTTCTGGATCGTCTGGATCACGGCATCAGGCGCTCCACCCGCGTGACGAGAATCCCACTGGCATCGAGTGCCTTGAGCGCGCCCATCGTTTTGTAGACGGTCGCCGCATCGACTACTGCGTGCACCGCGACACGGTCACCACCGTTCAGGATGTCGATCACGGTCGGACCGTTGATGCCGGGAATGATCTGCTTGACGGCGTCGAGCGACCGGCGGGGTACGTTCGCCATCAGGTACCTCTTGCCGCGCGCTCTCACGACCGAATCGAGCGCCAAGATGAGCGAGTCGAGCGCCTCGTTTTTGGCCCGCTCGAAAACGGTGTCGCATCTCGTGACGAGCTGTGCACGTGAGGTGAGGAGCGTGCCGATCTCGCGCAGGCCGTTGACCCTGAGCGTCGAGCCAGTCGACGTGATATCGACAATGATCTCGGCGATGCCGAGGAGCGGCGCGATCTCTGCCGCGCCCGATATGGGCACGATTTCGACACCCTGGCTGCGCGCCTGAAAGAACTCCCGCGTGATGTTCGGGAAGGAAGTCGCGACACGGGTGCCGACTGCGATGTCGTCGACTGTCCTGAGGGCGCTGTCCTCGCGCGCGGCTGCGATCAGGCGGCATTCTCCGAAGCCGAGATCCAGTCGCCGCTCGACCGGCCGTCCCGATTCACAGACGAGATCCCAGCCGGTGACCCCGACATCGGCCACGCCGTCGGCAACAAACTCCGGTATGTCCTGCGCGCGGACGAATAGCGCTTCGAATTCTCCGCCGAGCGATGCGGAGAGCGCGCGATCGCCCTTCGTGAGTACCGGGAGTCCGGCATCTCCGAAGAGCTCGCGCGTATCGTCGGCGAGGCGTCCCTTGTTTGGCAGTGCGATCTTGAGCATGAGATGATTGGCGGAAAGGAAAAAGCCCGTCAGTAGATGAGTTGTCTAAAACGAAAAAGCCCGTCAGTAGATGAGTGGTCTAAAACGAAAAAGCCCGTCCAGGAATGGGACGGGCTGCGGAAGCTCTGTTAGTGGAGTCTGACTAGTCGACTATAGTCTGACGTGCACGCGCAAGAGCGCCCCGCGGCCCGTGAGGCCGTGGTGGCTGTGCGCATGGCGAAGTGAAGTGAACGTGGTCATTGATTCAATCCTAAACGCATCACGCGGGGAGCGCAACGGGGGCTGGGTTGGCGAGGCGATCATTTTGATCTTTACTTTTCCCGATTCGGGTTCTAGCTTGCCCCACATGTCCAGCTTCTGGTTTAGCGCGAACTATTACTACGTCTTCTTCGGTTACGACCGACGGGGGCCCGAGTCGCGCGTGCGGTAAAGTTCCAGGTTCGACAACGCAGACAGACTACGGGCCTCCGCAATCGCGGGGGCCTTTTTGTTTCAGGGGGTCCCGAGCGGAGCAAATCCACTTCTCAATCTTCACGCAGGGGCAGTCATGGCAGGATCCGAATCGACTCACGCGAAGACCACAAGACCTCATGGGCACGACAGCTTTCCCTCGAAGGATCTGTCGCGCCCGTATCGTCTCGCTGCCCATGCCTCGGGTGCACGAGCGACTCGGCCGGTGCGCGTGAGCGACAGCGTCATGATCGGCGGCGCCGCAATAACGGTGATCGCCGGACCCTGCTCTGTCGAAAGCGCAGAGATGATCGCGAACGTGGCCACACGCGTGAAGAGCCTGGGCGCGGTGATGTTGCGAGGGGGTGCGTTCAAGCCGCGGACCTCCCCCTACTCCTTCAGCGGATTGGGGCCGGCGGCGCTCGGCTTTCTTCATGCGGCGGGCGCGGAGAGTGCTCTTCCGGTTGTGACGGAGGTCATGGACACGCGCCAGGTCGAGCTCGTCGCTCGCACCGCCGACATGCTTCAGATCGGCGCCCGCAACATGCAGAATTTCTCGCTGCTGGAGGAAGTCGGCAGGTGCGGGCGGCCCGTTCTGCTCAAGCGCGGGTTGTCGGCGACGATTACGGAGCTCCTTCTGGCGGCCGAGCACGTGATGGCCGCGGGAAACAGCGACATCGTCTTGTGCGAGCGCGGAATTCGCACCTTCGAGACCTCGACGCGCAGCACGCTCGACGTTTCAGCGATTCCGGTGCTGAAAGAGGAGACGCACCTGCCCGTGATCGTGGATCCCAGCCATGCGGGAGGGCTGGCGCGGCTCGTCATACCGCTCGCGCTCGCCAGCATTGCCGCCGGAGCGGACGGCATCATGGTGGAGGTCCATCCGGATCCTGAGGCCGCGCTCTCCGACGGCGCTCAATCCCTGACTCTCGAGATGTTCGGCGAATTGATGCGCGCGGCTGCACCGGTAGCGCGCGCGGTAGGACGCACGCTCTGAGGCGCTATGACTTCAGTTAGGTTTTTTCTCCGCCGCGACCCATGCGCGGATTCGGGTGTCGAGGACGTCGAGCGGAAGCGCCCCCTGACTTAGGATTTGATCGTGGAAAGCGCGAATGTCGAACTTTGGTCCTAGCTCTTGCTCCGCGTATTTCCGGAGTGCCTTGATTTCCAGCTCTCCGCTCTTGTACGCCAAGGCCTGCGCAGGCATCACGATGTAGCGATCGACTTCCTGCGTGATGTCCTGATCTGTCTTGGCGCTGTTTGTCCTGAAGTAATCGATCGCCTGCTGGCGCGACCAGCCGAAAGAATGAATTCCAGTGTCGATTACTAGCCGAATCGCTCGCCATACCTCGTAGGTGAGCTGTCCGAACTTGGAATATGGATCCTTGTAGAGTCCCAGCTCGGGGCCGAGGCTCTCCGAGTATAGAGCCCATCCCTCGACATACGCTGTGTATCCGCCGTACAGCCGGAATTCGGGGATCCCCTCGAGCTCCTCCTGGATTGCTATCTGAAGATGATGACCTGGTACTGCTTCGTGCGCGGTGAGGACTTCCATCTCCCACATCGGCCGGGTGTCGAGCTTGTAGGTGTTGACGAAGAACTCGCCGGCTCGGTGGGCCCCAGGGGAGCCGCCCTGATAGTAGGCCGTAGTTTGCGAGGGCGCCGCGTAGGACGGAATCGTCGTGACTCCATAAGTAAGGCGCGGCAGCTTGCCAAAGAGTTTTGGCAGCTCGGGATCGATCCGCTTGGTAATGTCACGATACGCCCGGACGAGAGCGGCCGAATCCGTGTAGAAAAACCTCGGGTCGGTGCGGAGCATGTTGGTGAAGGCAGGGAAATCACCCTTGAACCCGGTAGACCGAATGAGGCTGTCCATTTGAGCGCGGATGCGCTTCACCTCTGCCAGACCAAGATCGTGGATTTGCTGCGGAGTGCGTGTAGTGGTCGTTTGAACTTTGATGTTGTACGCGTACCAAGCTGTTCCGTCGGGCAAAGCACTCATTCCTATGGTCTCTCGCGAGCGCGGGAGGTATGTATTGGTGAGATAGCTCTGCAGGCGCTGGAATGCCGGTCGGTCCTGCTCGTTGTAAGCGTGCACTGCATCGGCGCGAAGACGCGTTCTGTCGCTCTCAGCGATCCCGACGGGGAATTGAGTGAAGGGAGCGAGCAGCGCACTCTTCATAGGATCTTCGGGCACCAGATTCGTCATCTGCGCGGGAACATCGCGCAGCGTGATTCGCGGCGGAGTTATGCCGCGCTTGATGCCGCTGTCGAGCAAAGCAATCGTCTGGTCGACTACGACCGGCAGCGCGCGCAATCGGGCGATGATGTCGGTGTAATCCTTGACCGTTGCCGCCGACATAGCGTTAATGGTTGAGGCGGAGTACTGCGGTCCGTCGCGTTGCGTGACCTGGAGGAGATCACCCGGGAATCGCGTTCCCTCAATCGTTTCCTGGACACCCCTCTTGAAGATGTCGTAGCTCAGTTGGTCCGGGGCGTTCAATCGGGCCCGGTCGATTGCGCCGACGACCTTGAGCTCGCTGTTCACCGCTGCCCGCCGCCGGTTGATTGCGGCAACCGAGAGATCGGTCCAGCGGTCGTTCTGTCCTGGATAGCCGACGTACGTCGCGCCTTCGGGGTAGGAGACGTTGGAATACTCCCAATCGAGATCGAACAACCGGTGCAGCCTCGCGCTATCACTCGGTGCGGTCGCCGTGGCGAGCGCGGTGAAGCGCTGCGAAAAATCCGGTCCAGCCGGTCGCTGGGCGCTGAGCCTACCGGGGCTCAGGATGAGGATCGAAAGGGAGAGGGAAGCTGCGCAGCTTTGCAGTCGGAATCTCATGGTCGTCACCGGTGGGAAGGCAGATCAAGGTGCCCTGCGGAAAGCCTTGTTCCGCTAGAAATGCTTCTCGCTCGCTCGACGGTCAAGACCAGCCCGCAATCAGCTGGCCCGCCGATTGCCATTGGCAGGTAATCTTCCGTTTGCATAATTATACTCTTGACCTGGATGCGCTCAGCGGACTAACTTGCTCTCAAGCACCAGTCACCAAACACGCTCGAGATCTCACTTGATCAAATCGCCCGCTAATTATCGAATTCTCCTTCATCCCGCCTCGAATCGACTTGGGGCAATGGAGAGACTTTGCGCGGGCAACAACACGGACTCATAGCAGGTTGCTGGAATAACGCGCAAAAGGCCTCTCCCGAAAATCGGCAGAGGCCTTTTTTTTGTGTAACCGCGGCACCCACGGGAGCAAACGCTCCGGGGATAGACGATGACGGAAAAGCAGGGATTGTACGATCCGGCTTACGAGCACGACGCGTGCGGAATTGGGTTTGTCGCCCATATCCACGGCGTTCGCTCCCGCGATGTCGTCGACAAATCCCTCGAGGTCCTCAACAATCTCACGCACCGTAGCGCGATCGCAGCCGACGGCTGCACCGGCGACGGTGCCGGCATCCTGCTCCAGGTCCCGCACGCTTTCCTCAGGCGGGTGTGCGGCCCGCTTGGAATCTCCCTGCCCGACGCGGGGAGCTACGGCGTCGGCAACCTCTTCCTGCCCTCCCGCCGCGCCGACCGTCTCATCTGCGAGCGCATGGTCGAAGCAGTTGTTGTCGCTGAAGGGTGCTCCGTGCTGGGCTGGCGTGATGTTCCCGTCGACGACTCTGTCCTCTCCGGTCCCACTCGGCGTGGGCGTCCCGCCATGCGGCAGATATTCGTCGCACAGGTGGGTGTGGGACAGATGGGCGTGGGACGCGAGGTCGACACCAGCTCCTCCTTCGAGATCTCGCTGTACGTGATCCGGCGGAGAATCGAGGCCGCGCTACGCGAGGTTCAGGGCAGCGACTGCTACGTGGCGAGCTTCTCCTCACGCACCGTGGTCTACAAAGGGATGCTGCGGCCCGATCAGCTGGTGCAATTCTACGCCGATCTTCGCGAGAGCGATGTGGTGAGCGCGATCGCGATGGTCCACTCGCGCTTCTCGACCAACACTTTCCCATCATGGCGGCTGGCGCACCCGTACCGGTTTCTCTGCCACAACGGCGAGATCAATACGCTGCGTGGGAATCTGAGCTGGATGCGCGTGCGCGAAGCCATCATGTTCTCGTCGCGCTTCGGCGGGCGCCTCGCTGCGTTGCTGCCGGTCTGCGGCGAGAATCAGAGCGATTCTGCTTCGCTGGACAACGCGCTCGAGCTGCTGACGCTCGCGGGCCGGCCCCTCGCTCACGCGATGGCTATGCTGATTCCAGAGGCGTGGGAAGGACATGCGACGATGTCTCCCGAGCGCCGCGCGTTTTACGAGTACCACGCGTCGCTGATGGAGCCGTGGGATGGGCCGGCCGCCGTGGCCTTCACCGACGGGCGGCAGATCGCGGCGATGCTCGATCGCAATGGGCTCCGGCCCGCGCGTTACGTCGTCACCGCGGACGACTTTGTGGTGCTCGCGTCCGAGGCGGGGGCGCTCGAGATCCCGGTCGAGAACATTCGCGCCAAGGGGCGGCTCGAGCCTGGCAAAATGCTCGTGGTCAATACTACGCAAGGGCGGATACTCGACGACGAAGCGATCAAGATGGAGCTGGCGGCGGTGCGGCCGTACCGGCGGTGGGTTGCGGAGGGAAAGGTCGAGCTGGCGACTCTCGTCTCGGAACTGCAACTGCGAGAAGAACTGGATCCGAGATCTCAGACCAAAGAAGATGACAGGTCTGAGACACTGCATGACGACCGTACTCTGCCTCTTCACGCGCGGCAGCGGGCGTTCGGATATACAGCCGACGAGGTGAAGATGGTGCTGGGGCCCATGGCGGAAGCGGGTGAAGAGCCGGCCGGCTCCATGGGGAATGATACGCCGCTGGCAGTTTTGTCGAAGCGGCCGCAGTTACTGTTTTCGTATTTCCGGCAGATGTTCGCGCAGGTGACGAATCCCGCGATCGATCCGATTCGCGAGCAGCTCGTGATGTCGCTGTCGATGAATCTCGGGCCGCAGAGCAATCTGCTGGATGAGACGGCCGAACACGCAAAGCAACTTCACATCGGGCAACCGGTTCTCACCGAGCAGGCGATGTCCGCGCTGCGCGGTGTGACTGATCCAATTTTGCGCGCGGTTACTCTTCCGGCGCTCTTCGCGGTTGCCGACGGAACTCGCGGGTTGGAGCCGGCGGTGAACGCTCTCTGCCGTGCCGCCAGCAGAGCGATCGCGGACGGATGCGGGATCCTCATTCTGAGTGACCGCGAAATGAGCGCGGATCAGGCTCCGATCCCCTCGGCTCTCGCGGTCGCGGCGGTGCACCATCATCTCATACGCGAGCGGCTGCGCTGGCGTGTGAGTCTCGTCGCCGAAACGGGCGAAGCGAGAGAGGTCTCGCATCTGGCGCTCCTCGTCGCCTACGGCGCGAGCGCGGTGCACCCGTATCTCGCTCTCGAGACTGTCGCTGCAATGGCTCGCCCCGAAGCAACCGGAGACAAGCCGCACGGCGCCGCCGCTCAGGATCGCTATGTAAAAGCGCTCGGCAAAGGTCTTCTCAAGATCATGTCGAAGATGGGCATCTCCACTCTGCAGAGTTACTGTGGCGCCCAGCTATGGGAGGCGGTGGGATTGAGCAACACGCTCGTGGATCGCCACTTCGCGGGCACACCGTCGCGCGTGGGCGGCATCGACATGGATCTCATCGCCGAGGAGACGCTGCGTCGACACACGTTCGCTTTTGAAGACGCATCCACTCTTGAAGACGCATCGGTTGCGCGGCTCGATCCCGGGGGCGAATACCAGTACCGCGTGCAAGGCGAGCATCACAACTGGAATCCGATGACAATCGCCAAGCTCCAGCACGCGACGCGCAGCGACAGCTATTCGACGTTCAAGGAATTCAGCCGCCTGGCGAATCATGAAACTCGGCAACAGTCGACGCTCCGCGGTCTACTGGCTTTCGTCCAGCGAGACCCGGTACCGTTGGACGAGGTCGAGCCCGCGAGCGCCATCACACGGCGATTCTGCACCGGAGCGATGTCGTTCGGATCGCTCGGCAAAGAGGCGCACGAGACGCTCGCGATCGCCATGAACAGACTCGGCGGTCGCAGCAATAGCGGAGAGGGCGGCGAAGATCCCGCCCGCTTCGGCACTGACCGCAACAGCGCCATCAAGCAGGTCGCGTCGGCGCGGTTTGGTGTTACGGCCGAGTACTTGGTCAATGCGAGCGAGCTGCAGATCAAGATCGCGCAGGGAGCGAAACCGGGCGAAGGAGGCCAGCTCCCGGGACATAAGGTAGACGCGGTGATCGCGCGTACTCGGCACTCGGTGCCCGGCGTGACGCTCATCTCGCCTCCACCGCACCACGACATCTATTCGATCGAAGATCTGGCGCAGCTCATCTACGATCTCAAGGCGATCGCACCGAAGGCGATGGTTTCGGTCAAGCTGGTCGCCGAGGCGGGAGTGGGAACCATCGCTGCCGGTGTGGCCAAGGCACGGGCAGATTTGATTTTGATCTCTGGGGACTCGGGTGGCACCGGCGCTTCTCCGCTCTCGAGCATCATGCGCGCCGGAAGTCCGTGGGAGCTTGGGCTCGCGGAGACGCAGCAGACGCTCGTGATGAACGGCCTGCGCGGGCGCGTGCGATTACAGACGGACGGCCAGCTCAAGACCGGACGCGACGTTGTCGTCGCGGCGCTGCTCGGCGCCGACGAATTCGGCTTCGCGACCGCGCCGCTCATCGTCGAAGGGTGCGTGATGATGAGGAAATGTCATCTCAATACGTGTCCGGTCGGCATCGCGACGCAGGATCCCGAGCTGCGAGCGCGGTTCAGCGGCCAGCCCGAGCACGTGGTGAACTACTTCTTCTTCATCGCCGAAGAAGTGCGGGAGCTGATGGCGCGACTCGGCTTCCGCACGATGGACGAGATGATCGGCCGCACCGATATGCTGTGCGCGCTGCCGCCTGCCGATCACGCCAAGGCGGCCACACTGGATCTTTCCGCGCTCCTGCATCTGGCGATGCCCGCGTCGCGCACGCGCGCGGATCGCGTTGCGCGCCATCACGTCCGGTTGAGGCTCGACCACTCGGAAGAAGAGGGAGGGTTGAACAAAAAGCTCGTCCAGCTGGCACAACCGGCGCTCGAGAGTGGCGAACGCGTGAAGTCGACGCTGTCCATCACCAACGCCGATCGCGCTGTCGGCGCGACGCTCTCCGGCGAGATCGCTCGCCGATATGGCGACACCGGTCTGCCTGACGAAACGATCTCTTTCAAATTCGCCGGATCAGCGGGTCAGAGCTTCGGAGCATTCGCGGCGCGCGGGCTTTCGCTCGAGCTCGAGGGAGAGGCGAACGACTACGTCGGAAAGGGATTGTCCGGCGGGCGGCTGATCGTGCGGCATCCCCGTGCCGCGCAGTTCATTCCCGACCAGACGGTTCTCGTTGGCAACACGGTGCTCTACGGCGCGACGTCGGGCGAAGCGTACATCGCGGGAGTTGCGGGCGAGCGCTTCGCAGTGCGGAACAGTGGAGCGATCGCCGTAGTCGAAGGAGTCGGCGATCACGGCTGCGAGTACATGACTGGCGGCACGGTCGTCGTGCTGGGCCGCACGGGCCGGAACTTCGCCGCGGGAATGAGCGGCGGCGTCGCCTTCGTGCTCGACGAGTTCAGCGAGCTGGAACAGCAGTGTAACATGGGGATGGTCGAGCTCGCGCACGTGACCGACTTCGGCCAGCTGGAGCTGCTGCGGCGCCTGGTCGAGCAGCACGCGCGGTACACCGGCAGCGCGCGCGCGAAACGTGAGCTGGGACGGTGGGAGCGGTCGCAACGGCTTTTCGTCGCCGTCGTGCCAACCGAGTACCGGAAGGCGCTCGAGCGTCGCGCGGATGCGGACGCAGCCAACGCGAGCCCCGCGGCACGGCGCGGGCTGGTGATCGGGGAGGCTCGTCGTGGCTGATCCGAAAGGGTTTCTCACGCTTCGCCGAGCGACGGCGGAGCGCCAGACGGTGGAAGAGCGTGTGCGCCACTGGGGTGAGTTTTATCGTCCCGTTCCGGACGAGGCGGTGCGCACTCAGGCCGCGCGCTGCATGGATTGTGGAGTGCCGTTCTGTCAGGGCGACAGCGGCTGTCCCGTGCACAACATCATCCCCGAATGGAACGGCCTCGTTCAGCACGGGGAATGGCGCGAGGCGCTCGAGTCGCTGCATGCGACGAACAATTTCCCGGAGCTCACGGGCCGGCTCTGTCCCGCACCCTGCGAGTCGGCGTGCGTGCTTGGTCTCGTGAACGAGCCCGTCGCCATCAGGCACATCGAGCAGACGATCGCGGATCGTGGCTTCTCGGAGGGCTGGGTGGTGCCGCGTCCGCCGCGGAGAGTGACGGGGTTCAGCGTCGCGATCATCGGCTCCGGGCCGGCGGGCCTTGCTGCCGCCCAGCAGCTTCGCCGCAGTGGACACACTGTCGTGGTGTTCGAGAAAAACGAGCGGGTGGGCGGACTGCTTCGCTACGGAATACCTGAGTTCAAGCTGGAGAAGTCTGTGCTCGATCTCCGTCTCGGCCAGCTCGAGGCGGAGGGAGTCCAATTTCGCAGCGGGATCGACGTCGGCGAGGACATCACAGTCGAAGAGTTACGCGCGGAATTCGATGCCGTCTGCGTGGCTACTGGAGCGGGCGCGGCGCGCGATCTCGACGTGCCTGGCCGCGAGCTAGAGGGAGTCCACCTCGCGATGGACTTTCTCACCGCGCAGAACCGCAGGCTGTTTGGTGATCCAGTTCCCGGAACGACGAGCGACGCCGGCCAGAATGCGATGCTCGCGCACGATGTCACCGACGCGCGCGACAAGCGAGTCGTGATCATCGGCGGCGGCGACACCGGCTCCGATTGCGCGGGTACGTGCGTTCGTCAGGGAGCGCGGAGCGTCAGGCAGTTCGAGCTGCTCCCGCAGCCGCCAGTTGGTCGCGCCGCGAGCACACCATGGCCGCTCTGGCCAATGCAGCTGCGCACCTCGCACGCGCATGAAGAGGGTTGCGATCGCGACTGGAGCGTCGCCACCACCGCGTTCTCCGGCGAGGACGGGAAAGTCCATCGGATTCACGCCGCGCGTCTCGAGAGGCAGCTATTCGCCGACGGGCACACCGACTACGCGCGGTTGCCCGGGACCGATTTCGAGCTGGAGGCGGATCTGGTATTGCTGGCGATGGGATTCACTGGCCCAATACGGAGCAGGTTGCTGGTGGATCTCGCCGTCGAGCTCGACGGTCGAGGCAATATTGCAACCGATGGCGCGCACCGCACGAGCGTACCGGGAGTTTTCGCCGCCGGCGATGCGCACCGTGGAGCATCACTCATCGTGTGGGCGATTCGCGAGGGCCGAGACGCCGCGGAGAGTATCGATCGCTGGTTGCGCGGCGAAAAAACCTAGACCTCGCCTTTCAGATCGCTCATTGCTTCAACGCGAGTCGAGGTGGAGGCGCCTTGATCGGCCACGGCGTCGTCACAGGGCAGAGTCCCGCGCCGAAACGGTGGATGACCGCAAGGAAGCGCGGCTCGTCGTGCAGCAAATCATATGGAGGATCGCAACCGATCGGAGTTTGGCCGAGACCGGACTGCGTCATGCGCTCGAAGACATCGAGCGCTTTCACCCGGTCCCCCACCGCCAGATTCGCAAGCAGAAGGTCGGTGCCATGAGCATCTGAGCTGCGAGTCAGGTCGTGATAGAGCTTAGTCACCTCGGCCCATCGCCCGCTTGCTGCGTAGCTGAAGATCAGGTATCCGCGCGCTCCAGGTTGGCCGGGCTCGCGAGCGTAGTTCCGCTCCAACACCAGGGCACCCTTTTCCGGCTGACGCGCGAATACGTAATCGAGCCCCAGGACTTTTTGGGCGATCGCCAATGTCGAGTCGAGCTCGATAGCACGCAGACTCCCGGCAATCGCTTCCGGAAACCGCCGGTTTTCGTACAGCGCATGGGCAACTTCGGAGGCGATGATCGGTGACAAGGGATCGAGCGCTGCCGCGCGTTGCTCCTCTGAAAGAGCCTCTTTCGCCCGGCCCAGCATCAGGAGATTGTCCCCATACCATTGATGCGTCGTCGCATCCTCCGGCTGGAGCTTCAAAGCGTGTTGATACTCGGGATCTGCTTCTTTGAGGCGCGTCGCATACGATAGTGCGTTGGCGAGGGCGAGGTGCGCATCTCCCAGAGAAGAATCCAGAGCCACAGCTATTTCGGCGTTCTTCAAGGCCAGAAACCCCGTTGAATCCAGCGGCACCCGGGCGAAGTTCCCCAGGATGCTGTATGCCATGCTCAGCCCAGCTCGAGCACGTGCGAACTTTGGATCATTCGCCGCTGCCTCAGTGAAGTACGTGATCGCGCGCCTGAGGCCCGATTCCCCTCTCTTGGCGAAGAAGTACCTGCCCTTGAGGTAGAGCTCGTAGGCCGCCTCACTGTCGGTGCCTCTGCTGGTACTCGCCGCGTCCGCGGCGGCCTTGACGCCGAGCGCGGGAGTGAGCGCTCCGACTATCGCTTTGGTGAAATCATCCTGTACCTGAAAGACGTCGCTGGCAGTGCTCTCGAAGGTGTCGGACCACATCACCCGGCCGTCCTTTGCGCTTGTCAGCTGCGCAATTACTCGCAGACGGTGTCCCGAGCGGCGAACGCTGCCTTCGACGACAGCGGCAACGTTCAGCGCATTGCCGATTTCCTGAGCGGATAAGCTCTTGCCCTTGAATGCGTAGGATGAACTCCGGCCCGCAACTGTGAGTCGCGGAAGACGGGAGAGCGCGTGAGCCAGCTCATCGGACATTCCATCGGAGAAGTATTCGTCCTGGGCATTCCCGCCGGTGTTGGCGAATGGAATCACCGCGACAGCGCTGATTGTCCCATTGGCCGCGGGTGAGGAGACGTCCGCACCATTACTGCCCGAATGGCGGCGGGACTCATAGGCGTAAATGGCGCCAGCTACCAGCAGGCTTCCGAGAATTGCCGCTGGTATGATCAGCCGCTTTGTTCGACGGGGAATACCAGCAGCTCGCATCGACGCGGTGTCCGTTTCTCCACTCGGCGTCACAGCTGTCTCGAGCGCACCGAGCATCTCTGCCGCTGATTGTGGACGATCGGCGGGGCGCTTCTCGAGCGCGCGCATAATGAGCGACGAAAGCGCCGGCGGCACCGACGGCCGCCTTTTGTCGATGGGCTCTGGCCTGTCAATCGCGTGCGCGGCGAGCATAGCCTGCGCAGAACGACCGCTGAAAACCAGCTGCCCCGTCAACATCTCGTACGCCATCGCGCCGACACTATAGATATCGGTCCGGTAATCTGTGCTTGGATCGGCCGTCGCTTGTTCCGGCGACATATAAGCGGGCGTGCCAAGTGTAACACCCACTGACGTAAGCGAAGAGCCGGGGTTCGTCGAGGCGCTCAACGCCTTGGCCAGGCCGAAGTCCGCGACCACGGCATGGTTGCCGGTAAGAAGAACGTTGTCCGGCTTGATGTCGCGGTGAACGACTCCGTGCTCGTGCGCGTAAGACAGCGCGCTCAACACCTCGCGAAGAATCTGCGCCGCTTCACGAACTGGCAACTCACCGGAGCGCGCGAGTCTCGCGCGCAACGACTCGCCCTCGATGAACGGCATTGTATAGTAAGGGAGTCCGTCGCTGACCGCCGCACCCAATACCGGTACTATGTGCGGATGCTGCAGCTTCGCGGCGAGTTGTATCTCGCGGCGGAATCGGTCGATGTTGACCGCGGCCGCAAGCTCGGGAAGCAATACCTTGACCACGACTTTGCGCCCGAGCGAGATCTCTTCTGCGACGAAAACGCGCGACATCCCACCGCCGCCGAGCTCACGCTCAATGGTGTAATTGTCGCCGAGTGCGCGTTGGAGCTGCTCCCTTAGATCGGGCGAGAGGATTCCTCTTATGGAGAGGGTCTAATGTAGGGCTACTCTCTCCCACGTCCAACATTTGCCTCTTTGTGGCGGTCCATCGGGAGTCTTCTTCTAGTTGGGCGGCCCTGGATATTTATCGAGCCAGGCAAAGTATCCCGCGGCCATCAACTGGCACGCTGATAGCCCCTGGCAAGTAGTCCTCAGTTGTAGTTTTTTCAATCGACAATGTCTCGACTCCTTTCCGCCGCCCTTTGCTCGGCCCTCGCTTTGAGCGCGGGCGCGCAGACGACCGCTCCGCCAATCGTGAACGGCGGCTTCCCCCTCGTTTCGCCGAGTGCTTCCCAGATCCTTTTCGAGTCGAATCGGACCGGAACAACGCAGCTCTGGATCATCTCTGACGACGGCACCGGCGAGAGGCAGCTCACCACCCGAGACAGTGTCGCGGGCGGACAGTGGGCACCAGATGGCAAATCGATCTTCTACACCGTATTGATTCGGGATACGAGCCAGCTGTACGAGCTCTGGCCGGACAGCTCACCCTCGCGCGACCGCATGATCGGAACGTTCCCCGGCCGCGGGCCACAAGTGTCGCCGGCGCGAACCAGAGTCGTTTACGACGTCGGACCCTGGACCGCATCCCACCTCGTGCTCACCGACGGGCAGGGCCGCTCGCCCCGACAAGTGACTGACGACTCTCTGACGGTTTGGCGCGGCGTGTGGTCCCCGAACGGTCGCCGGCTGGCGTACACGGTGAGCAAGAAAACCGGTATGAGTGTGTGGGTCATGAACGAGGACGGATCGAACCCACACCAGGTGACACACCTGACGCCCGAGGAAGGACGGGCACAAATGCCGGCGTGGCATCCCGATAGTCATCAGCTGGCATTTCAGGCCAACGCGATTTCACCCAAAGGCAAATCCACTCTGTGGCTCGTCAACCTGCAAACTACCGGCGCCCGGGAGATCGCTCCCCACACTGAAGCCTTTCTCGATGAGACGCCGAGCTGGTTTTCGGATGGAAAGCGAGTCGCATTCCAAAGCAATCGGAGCGGCAGGATGGAGATATGGATCGTGAATGCAGATGGATCGCAGTTGCGGCAGCTGACCGGCCGGCGTTGACGCGTTGAGTATCCTCAGCACGTTTGGCCTGTTTGCCGTGACCGCCATGCTCTTATGTTACGCGCTCGAGGCCAGGAGCCACTGGTTCATTCTCGGCTTCGCCATCGCCTGCTGTCTCGGTTCGGTATACGGCTTCCTTCAGGGTGCCTGGCCTTTCGGATTGGTCGAAGGAATCTGGGCAGTTGTGGCGCTCAGGCGCTGGCTCGGAGTCGCTCGCCCTCGCACTGTTTGACGCGGTAAATATTCTCTTTCCAAAGAGAGGTCTGAATGGAGCGGAGAGAGTTCGTTCAGCGGGGCGCAACCGTCGCCGGTGCCGCCGCATTCCTCGGCTTCAATCCCACCGAGGCTGATACGGAGCAGCTTTCCGAGAAGCGACGCGAGATCGCTCCGGAGCTGGCCCGACTTAAGTCACGCGCACCGGACGCGCCCGCTCCGATCACCGAGACCGAGCGAGTGGCACGCCGTGAGAAAGCCCAACGCCTCATGAAGGAGCTTGGCTACTCCGCGATGCTGATCGAGCCCGGAGCGAACATGACGTACTTCTCGGGAATCGATTGGGGGCGAAGCGAGCGCCTCTTCGCGTTGATCCTGCCGCAGACGGGCAAGGGTATCGTCATCTCGCCCGCGTTCGAAGAACAGCGCGCCGCGAACCAGGTGGATGGAAGGTTCGAGATTCGCGTGTGGCAGGAGAACGAAAGTCCCGAGGCGCTCATCGCCGGCGTGCTTAAGGGATGGGGTTTTGCGACGGGCAAGCTCGCCGTCGACGGGAGCGCGCGTACGTTCGTGTTCAACGAGCTGGCGCTGGCCGTCCCCGCAATGCAGCTGGGGACCGCGGAGCCGATCACGAATGCGTGCCGAGGGGTGAAGACCGCGCACGAGATCGAGATCATGCGATTTGCGAATCATATCACACTCGATGCGTACCGCGCCGCACACAAAACGCTGCGCGCGGGGATGACGCAGACGGAGCTTGCCAAGAACGTGTCTGATGCGTTCTCGAAGCTCGGCTACCCCGGTGGCGCGCTCGTGCTGTTCGGTGAGTCGTCCGCGTACCCGCACGGTCTGCCGAAGCCGCGCTCGCTCGAAGAAAACCAGGTGGTCCTGATCGATGGCGGCACCACCGTGCACGGTTACCAGTCCGACATTACACGCACCGTCGTTTTCGGCCGGCCCGCTCCTGAGGCCCAGAAGGTATTCGACATCGTGCACGAAGCGCAGAGGCAAGCGCTCGCTTTCGCGGGGCCAGGCAAGAAGTGCGGAGACGTGGATGGCACCGCACGGAAGGTGATTGCCGATGCCGGCTACGGGCCAGACTATCGAACCTTCACCCATCGCCTCGGGCACGGGATCGGACTGGAAGGCCACGAGTGGCCATACCTCGTTCGCGGGAGCCAGATCGTGATTCAGCCGGGGATGACGTTCTCGGACGAGCCCGGGATTTACCAGTACGGCAAGTTCGGAATTCGGCTCGAGGATATTATGGCGATCACGGAGAGCGGAGCGGAGATGATGACGCCGCCGCAGACTTCCCTCTCGCCCATGTCGTGAGCACGCAGGTAATCTTCCTGTTCGGCCGCCCGGGCGTCGGCAAGCTCACCATTGGCGAGCTGATCGCGGCCGACACCGGCTACCGCCTTCTCCACAACCACGCGGTGGTGGATCTCGTGACCTCGCTCTTCTCCTTCGGATCGCCGCCCTTCGTCGCGCTCCGGGAAAAGCTGTGGCTCGACACGGTCGACGCCTGCATCACCGCGAAGCAATCCGGCGTGATCATGACGTTCGCCCCGGAGTCGACTGTCACTGACGAATTCATCCCGACGCTCAAGAAGCGCGTCACCGCCCGCCGCGGCGCTCTCCGCTTCATCGAGCTGCGCTGCGACGACGCCCAGCTCGAGACCAGGCTCACCGCCGAATCGCGCGGGAAATTCGGCAAGCTCCGCGATCTCAAGCTGTTTCGGAAGCTCGATGAGTCAGGGGCGTTTGACCGACCAAAGATGCCGACCGCTGAGCTGGTCGTGGATACCGCCGACCGCGAGCCGCTCGAATCGGCACGATTGATCGCGAGCCATTTGCGTCAGACCGGGGTCAACCCCGGAGGCCGGCGGAAAAGCTCGTAACGCGTAACCATCCGTATCATTTGGAATCCACTGGTCGCCACGTCCGGATTTCCGTACGTTGGGCACTATCAGAGAGACTGCTGCCGGTCTCTTCGTGATCAGCTGCCTAACTCATTCTGGGGATTCCTCTATGAAGTGGCGCGCTCTCTCACGATCACCGCGAACCCGTCTTCTCCTCGCGGCCCTTTTCTTCGCTCCAGCTCTCCTTCACGCACAGGCTCAGGCCACGACCGGCGTCGTACGAGGCGTTGCCACCGACTCGAGCGGCAAGCCCGTCCCCGCCTTTGTCACGGTCCGAAATACCGAGACGAATTTCACGCGCACTGTAAAAGCCAGCGACGCCGGCGTGTTCGTGACAACACTGCTCCCGCTCGGCAACTACATCGTGTCGGCGAGAGCCGTCGGCTACTCTCCCGTCACGAAGTCGAACATCGCCGTCACGCTCGGCCAGACGATTGATCTCCCGCTCGTCCTGGCGCGAACCGCGACGCAGCTCGCGGGCGTCACCGTCGTCGCCCAGGTCCCGACAGTCGATGCCACGCTCTCGGCAGAAGCGACGCGCCTACCGGCCGAGGTCGTGAGCGCCCTCCCGAACAACGGGCGCAACTACCTCAACCTCGCGCTTCTCACGCCGAACGTTGCGATCACGCAGGGCCCGGACGGTGACGTTCTCAGTGTCGGCGGACAGCGCGGCATTCATAACAACGTCTCGGTGGACGGGGCCGACTTCAACAATCCATTCTTCGGCGAGCAGCGCGGAGGCCAGCGGCCACCGTTCACCTTCAATCTCGATGCGGTGCGCGAGATGGTGGTCGTCGCACAAGGGGCGAACGCAGAGTTCGGAAGATCGAGCGGCGGATTCGTCAACGTCATAACGAAGAGCGGCACCAACGACATGCACGGCACGCTGCACTATTTCGGGAAGGATGGTGTGCTGTCCTCGGACGCGTCGCACGCGAACCTCACGCTCAAGCCCGATTTCCGGCAGAACCAGTTCGGCATGACGCTCGGCGGCCCGATCGTAAAGGACAAGTTCTTCTACTTCGTCGCCTATGATCAGCAGGTCTACTCGGAAGTGAAGCAGAAGACCCGCCCCTCGAGCCTGGCCCTGGATTCTCTCAAGACTTATCTCGGCACGGCGTTCGGTGGGGCGCTGGCGCAGGATTTCGGGCCCATCAGTCGCACCAACGATGCGCAGGTCGCGCTCGTCAAGCTCGATTGGCGCATCAACGACACCCACAACGCCTCGCTCAAGTACAACTACACAAATTCGAAACAGGACAACGGCACCTTCGACGTCGACACGTGGGGGGCCAGCTCCAACGCGACCGAGAAGGATTTCTCGAATGCGGTAAACGGCAGCCTCGTATCGCACCTGACCAACACCATCGACAACGAGTTCCGGTTCCAGTTCGCGCGCGAGGACAGGCCGCGCTCCTACACGGGGCCGCAGATACCGGGACAGGGCCGGCCGTTCTCCGACACGGGGATGGACTTCGCGTCCGGCTTCCGCATCGGCGAGCCGTTCTTCATTCCGGTGAAATCGTACGACACCCGCGTGCAGGCGCTCGACAACGTCTCGTGGGTGCGGGGAAACCACATCTACAAGACCGGCTTCGAGTACAACCGGACGGCCGAGCACCAGACATTCATCGGGTTCGGGAACGGGCGATTCATCTTCAACTCCGTGACGAGCTTCGAGAACTACGTGCAATTCGGAAACAACTATGTGGAGTGCAGCAACGCGGCGGGCGTACAGGTGAGCACTTCGCTGACGGGCGCTTGCCCGGCGAACACTACGATCTCCGGGCCTGTGCAGCTCTATCTGCAGCAGGCAGGCGTGAATGGCCTGTCGCTTGAGGCTTCGGGGACACAGGTGATTCCGCAGCAGGATTTCGCGGTGTTCATTCAGGACAACTGGAAGGCGACGCCGAACGTCACCGTGAATTACGGCGTCAGGTGGGAGGGACAGAAGGAGCCCGATCCGATCACCCCGCCGTCGGCGGTTTTCTTCAGCGGTTTCATCGGACAGTCGGTGACGAATGCGAATGGCACGTTCGCGTTCCCGTCGAACGGGAAGATTCCGTCCGACTACAAGATGTTCCAGCCTCGACTGGGAATCGCGTGGGATGCAAAGGGCGACGGAAAGCATGTCGTGCGCGCGGCGGCGGGACTCTACTACGCGCGCATTCCCGGACTCAACCTGGCCAGCGCGCGCAGCACCAACGGGTCAATCGGGCAGACGATCTTCCGGAACAGCGCGCTCACGGGAGTGCTCGGTCCCCCGCCACCTTACAACTCACTGCTACCGGCACCCGCGGGTGCTCCGTTCCGACCGGACATCTTCGTCTTCGACCAGAATTTCAAGAATCCACGGACGATGAGCGCTTCAATCGGCTACGATACGGAGATACTCAATTCACTCGCGGCGTCGGTGTCGTACACCTACGCGGCGACCGACAATCTCACGCGCTTCGTCAATCGCAACGACGCAGCGTTCGGCTCGCCGTGGACCAGCGGACTCAACGGCACCGCTAACGGCGTCGGCGTTCTCACTACGGTCGAGAGCTCTGCCAAGTCGCGCTACCAGGGTGTGACGTTCAGCCTTGGGCGTCTGGCCGATCCGAATTTCCAGTACCAGGCGAACTATACGCTCGCGGTCGACAAGGCTGACGACGACAACGAGCGCGATCCATTCAGCTTCCGTTACGCCAACGCCGCCCAGCTCGATCGCGAGTACAACTACAGCGACCGCGACCAGCGTCATCGTCTCAACCTGTGGGCGCTGTACCATTTCCCGTTCGACATCCACGGCAACACCCGCTTCTCCTGGTACTCGGCCCAGCCGACGTCCGAGAAGTGCATCAACAACGCGCCGAGTGGACAGCGCGCGACGGCGCCGACGGATAGAATCTGCGCGAACGGGACAATCCTGCTCCGGAACACGATTCGCCGCGACAACGCTTTTGCGAGCTGGGACATCCGGTTGTCGAAGCCATTCCGCGTGAGAGGGCATGGGCAGCTCGAGGCACTGGTCGAGGTGTTCAACGTTTTGAATCGTGACAACTTCCGTGATCCGTCCTCGGCTTCGCTGCTCTTCAATTTTGATGGTACGATCCGGAATGGGCTCGGGGATCCGAGACAGATCCAGGTTGGGGTGAGATACGGCTTTTGATTTTCTCGGCGTAGGGATTCCTGCGCGGGACCGAACGGGACGAGCTTGCTCGTCCCGTTCGTGTCGAGAATACCGAGGCAGGGGGCTGGAGGCTTTACGGCTGTTTCGGCTTGGAGCTTTCATACTGGCGCTCCTCGCCGGACGTATCTTGAAGTAGCACTGCAGCAGGCTGGACCGGGAGGCAGGATGATTCACACAGAAGAGGTCGCGGCACCCGACGCGGTTTCGCGCAAGCCGCGCGACGATGAGCTCGACGCCTACGGGGTTACCGATCGCGGAAAGGTCCGGGCCGAGAATCAGGATCACTTCCTCCTCGGCTCACTCCGCAAGCGCCTCGACATTCGACAGTCGAGTCTCGCACTCGACAAGATCCCGCTCGCGGAGGAGCGCGTCGCGTTCTTCATGATGGTCGCCGACGGAGTGGGCGGAGGACTGAAGGGCGAGCAGGCGAGCAGGATGGCTCTCGAGGTGGCGACCCGGTACATCGCCGAGGGTGCTCGTTGTTATTATCGGTTCGACGAGGAAGGTGTCGATCTCGGCCACTCGCTGGAGGAAGGAGCGAAGAGGTGCCACGACGCGCTTCAGGAGCGCGCCGCATCCGACCCGGAAGCGGCTGGAATGGCGACCACGCTCACATTATTCATCGGTGTTTGGCCGTGGGTCTACCTCCTTCAGGTCGGAGACTCCCGCTACTACCAGTACCGCGATGGCGCGCTGATTCAGATTTCGCGGGACCAGACCGTCGCGCAGGAGCTGGCTGATCAGGGAATCATGCCGAGAGAGCTCGTGGAGAAGTCACCGTTGGCGAACGTTCTCTCCAGCTCGATCGGGGGACAGCAGACGGCGCCCGTCGTCACCCGGATTCCGAATTCCTGGGGAACGATCCACCTCCTTTGCAGCGACGGGCTCACTCGGCACGTCGCGGACGAGAGAATCGCGGAGCGACTGGGCGGGATGCGGTCAGCGCGGCAGGTTGCCGAGGAGCTTGTTCAGGATGCTCTGGACGCTGGCGGAACTGACAACATCACCGTGATCGTCGGGCGAGCGATCCCTAAAGATTGAGTGTAGTTCCCGCGAACGGACGAGCGTAGCTCGTCCGTTCTGGTCGAGAATACCGAAGCAGGGAGCTGAAAGCTTTGCAGCCTTTCGCTGGGAGCTTTCATACCGGCGGTCTGAGGCTGCGCGGCGGCGAGATGTCCACGAAGTTTGTTCAGTAGGCCGTGGAGCATCTTTCTCACCTCGATGCATTCTCTCAGAAGAGATTCGGAATCACTTTGGGGTATTGCCCCGATGTCGCCGGCCATGATCAGGTGATACTCCAGCTCACAGCCGGAGTTGAGAGCGATACGCAGGAACCGCGCGAATTCCTTCTCGCTCTCCTGACGTCTACCCTCGACGATATTTGCCGGGATCGACATCGCAGCCCGAATTATCTGTCCGCGCAATGATTGATCTTGCGACCGGCGCATTCCTGTCGCGACGCGGTAGGAATGAAGCGCGAGAGCGTGCGCCTTCACCCAAACGTGCAATTTCTTGAAATCGCTCACACGCCAAAGTGCGGCGGAAAGCTTCAGTGACCCGCACCGTTTCATTGCGACGGTCGTCTGTTCACTTTCACTCCACCGCGAATCCTTTGTGCCTACTGGAATGCCACCGGAAGAGCTCCAAGCCGAGCGGCTGCAAAGCTTTCAGCTCCCTGCTTCTGTTCTGTGGACGCCTCCATGCGCGCATAACCTTCCCCGACCACAGTCTGGCTTGTGGTGCATGTTAAAGGTCCTGAATTGCCACAACGTGTTCCCGCGAAACGAGACAATTAAAAAAAAGAGATCCATGGTGCACATCTCAATCGAAGGCGATCGCGTTCATTTAGACGTAGAGGGCCTCGACAAGCTCTGGTCGCTGCGAAGTCGACTCGACATTCCCCTCGCGCACATTCGCGCTGTTCAGATCGATCCTGAGGCGGCGCGCGGATGGTGGCACGGCCTGAGGCTCCTGGGATCAAATATTCCGGGCGTCCTCACGGTCGGCACTTTCTATCAGCACGGCGAGGTTGTCTTTTACGACGTACACGATCCCGAGCGAACCATCGTGTTGGAGCTGGACCACGAGACTTATAAGCGGCTGATCGTGGAAGTCGAAGATCCGCAGGCTGCCCGGAAGATGATCGAGCAAGCGATCAAGCGCCGGCGCCCTTGAAGGCACGCCCGATGATCTCCTGCGCCTCCGCCTGAATCCGTTTAAGATGGTCGGCGCCGAGGAAGCTCTCCGCGTACAACTTGTAAATATCCTCGGTCCCGGAGGGCCGGGCCGCGAACCACCCATTCTCCGCAACAACCTTCAGCCCGCCAATCGCATTGGTGGTGCCCGGGACCGTCGTCATCATCGTAACGATCTTCTCCCCCGCGAGCTCCGAAACTTTTACGTCGCCGGCTGAAAGCTTCGCCAGAACTTTCTTCTGCTCCGCGGTCGCGGGCGCATCGATCCGCTCGTAAACGGGATCCCCAAACTCACGCGTGAGGTCCTGGTAAAGCTCGCCCGGATCCTTCCCGGTCACCGCCGTCATCTCCGCCGCGAGCAGTCCCATGATGATTCCATCCTTGTCCGTCGTCCACGCGCTGCCATCTCGGCGCAGGAACGAAGCGCCCGCGCTCTCCTCACCCCCGAATCCGAGCGAGCCGTCCACCAGTCCGCCGACGAACCACTTGAACCCGACGGGCGTCTCCCTGAGCGTGCGGCCGAGTCGAGCGGTCACACGGTCGATCATGCTGCTGCTGACGACGGTTTTTCCGACTGCCGCCGTCGCCGGCCAATTGGGGCGATGTGTGAAGAGGTAAGAGATCGCCACCGCGAGGTAATGATTCGGGCTCAGCAGTCCCACGCTCTTCGCGACGATGCCGTGGCGATCGTGATCGGGATCGCACGCCCACGCGACGTCGAAACGATCCCTGAGCCCGATCAGCCGCTGCATCGCGTAGGGCGATGAGCAATCCATTCTGATCTTTCCGTCCCAATCCACCGTCATGAAGCGAAAGGTCGCGTCCACGACATCGCTTACAACGGTCAACGGAATCTTGTAGCGATCGGCGATCATTCCCCAGTAGCGGACGCCCGCGCCGCCGAGTGGGTCGACGCCGAGTGTGAGGTGGGCGCCGCGAATGGCGTCGAGATCGATGACCGCCGCCAGGTCGCCGATGTAGGCGTCCATGTAGTCGTGACGGTGCGTCGTCGCCGCGCTCTTGGCTCTGGCGAACGGAACCTGTCGCACGCCCTTGAGACCGTCGGCGAGAAACGCGTTCGCTTTATCCTGAACCCAGCCGGTGATCGCCGAGTCAGCCGGGCCACCGTTGGGCGGGTCGTACTTGAATCCTCCATCTTCCGGGGGATTGTGCGAGGGCGTGACCACAATGCCGTCGGCGAGCCCTTGGGTTCTGCCGCGGTTGTGCGCGAGGATCGCGTGCGAGACGACGGGCGTCGGAGTAAATCCTTCGCGATCGTCGATCATTACCTCGACGTCGTTCGCAGCGAGGACTTCGAGCGCGGAGGCCAACGCCGATTCCGAGAGCGCGTGGGTGTCGATCCCCATGAAGAGCGGACCATCGATTCCGTTCTGCTGGCGATAGAGGCATATGGCCTGGGTGATGGCGAGGATGTGCTCCTCGTTGAACGAGCTCTCGACGGATGTTCCGCGGTGGCCCGAAGTCCCAAACGCGACCCGCTGCGCGGCGACCGAGGCGTCGGGCTCGAGCGCGTAGTATGCCGTCATTAGTCGCGGAATGTTGGCGAGTATCGATTCTGGCGCCGGCTTCCCGGCCAACGGGCTGATTTTCATTCTCGTTCCTCTTGCGCGCCGACGAACACCTTGTAGTCCCGCTCGACCTGTGCCGCATACGATCGGCCATAGTCGGTCAGCCGTCGCTGCCAACCGCTCGTGTCGGCGAACGCGATGAGACCGTCAACAGTTGCGGAGCCCTGACGTCCGCTGCTTCTAAGTTGCGCCCAGGCGGTGACGCGGCCCATTGTCTCGATCACGGAACTAAAACGGCGCGGATGACCTCTAGCGTCTTTCAGGGTCAGACGATCCTTGCTTGGCTGTAGCTCGCGCAGGACGTAGCCGCCACGCTCGATCTTCATCGCATCGAGCAGCGCGGGCGCGATCGCCTGCATGCGTTGCTGAATGGCGACGATGCGATCGGGCTCGCTCTTCCACGCCGGTTGCCGCACCTTGTCGAATCTGGCAAGGCTCGACGATGGCGCCTGCTTGGCGTCGAGGATAGCGTTGCCGTCGCGACCGCCATCCCCTCGCACCAGCACGACATACCGGTCCAGGCCTAGACTTCCCACTCCGGCAACGCGACGGGCGACATCCAGAACCTTGAAGAAGCTGGGATCCGGCTGGGATTTCGCGAATTTGCCGAGCCAGCGCGTGACCTCTCTCCGCTGACCATCAGTAGCGGGCAGAGTATGCTGGCCATCGATCCGAAGTTGTCTCTTCCCCTTCTTCCAGCTCGTTCGCGACTCGATGAGCAGCGTTCGCTTGCGTCTCTTCACCCGGTCCAGAAGTGTCCGCACCATGCCGATCGCCGTGTCGCGCTCGATCCAGCGCGCCTTGCCACGGCCGAGCGCCTTCTGATATGCGCCCAGAAAGAGCCTCACGAGCTCGTTCGCGTCGGCGCCGGTAAAATTGAGCGCCGGGGCTGCGACATAGACGCTCGCCACCAAGCGGGACAATTCCCAGCTCGAGGGAGCAATAGCAGCTTCGTCGAAGTCGTTGAGGTCAAAGTAGGAGAGACCGTTGTTGCCCTGAAAGCTTCCGAAATTTTCCAGGTGCAAATCTCCGCATGCCCAAACCAGCGGACTGCCGGGTAGTGCGCTCCGTCGTACGCCAAGGTCCTCCCAGAATAGATGCGCCGTGCCCCGAAAAAATGAGAAGGGCGATTTGCACATCGCTCGATATTTGAGCGCGAGTCGCTCCGGCTCACGGCCCGCGTTGAAGCGCTCGATGCGGGCGGTTACGTCGCGAGAAGAAAAGGCCGGTTCCCTCATTTGGTGGCGGCCAAATCTGGGGGCTGGGAGCGGTTGCCGCCAATGCCTCGTTCATTGGCTATGGCTCTAACTATGGTAGCGACTTATGTTTGCGGCCCCGTCATAGACGTCATGGTATTTCGTGCTGCAGTCCCGAGGCGAGTGCCCTCGGCCCGGATCAGAGCGGGCTGATGAGAGAGGAGACTGCGTGACGACCCCGCTCCCTCCCCACGACCCGATCGGCCCTCTCCGGGCTGCTCTCGCCGGACGATACGAAATCGGGCGAGAGATCGGCCAGGGCGCGTTCGCCACAGTCTATCTCGCAAATGACGCCAGGCACGATCGCCAGGTGGCAATCAAGGTTCTGAACGCGGATCCAAGCTCCGATACGGGCGAATTGCGATTTGTCCGGGAAATCCGGATGCTGGCGCGTTTGCAACACCCGAATATCCTGCCCCTCCACGACTCGGGTCATGTAGAAGCGCTGCTCTATTACTTGATGCCCTACGTCAGCGGGGAGACCCTGCGGGCGAGGATGAGCCGGGAGCGCCAAGTGCCCATAGATGCGGCCATACGGATCTCTTGCGAAGCCGCGGATGCTTTGTCGTATGCGCACCGTGAGGGCATCATCCACCGCGACATCAAGCCCGAGAATATTCTGCTGTCCGGTGGACACGCGATCGTGGCAGACTTCGGCATCGCGCGCGCAATCGACGTGGCCGGAGTGCAACATCTGACACGCACCGGCATGGGCGGACCCGGCACCCCTGCCTACATGAGTCCCGAGCAGTTGATGGGAGATCGTGAGCTCGATGGCCGTACGGACATCTACAGCCTCGGTTCCGTTCTGTACGAGATGTTGACCGGGAAGCCGCCGTTCGCCGGAAAAGACGGGTTCGTCAAGCGATTCACCGAGCCCCCTCCGCGACCATCGAGCGTTCGGAAAGGCGTTCCTCCTTGGCTCGACGCAGTAGTGCTCAAAACACTGGCGCGGAATCCGGAGGAACGTTTTGGACGCGCGGAGGATCTCATTCGCGCGCTATCCGATGCCGCGGCGATCGATCCACGTCATTCGACTGGCGAGCCATCTATCGGTGTTCTGCCGTTCGCGAACATGAGCGCGAGTCCCGACAACGAGTATTTCTCCGACGGAGTCACGGAGGAGATTCTCAATGCGCTTTCGCGAATTCCGACACTCAAAGTCGCGGCGCGCACTTCCACTTTCGGTCTCAAGGGGAAGTCGCTGGGAATCACCGAGATTGGGCAGCTCCTCAATGTCAACACCATCCTCGAGGGAAGCGTGCGTCGAATGGGTCAGCGCGTGCGAATCAGCGCTCAACTCGTCAACGCGCATGACGGATACCACATCTGGTCGGAACAGTACGATCGAGAGATTGAGGACGTCTTTAAAATCCAGGACGAGATCGCGCGAAGTATCGTCGACCAGCTGAAGGTCAAACTGACTGCCGCACAAAATGAAGCCCTCGGCAAGCGACACACGGAAAACGTCCAAGCATACGAGCTCTACCTGCGGGGCCGGCATTGCTGGTATCGGTGGAACGTGAAGGGAATGCTGGAAAAGGCAATTCATCATTACGAGCATGCGCTTGCCAAAGATCCTGATTACGCGCTCGCATATCACGGACTCGCCGACGCTTACAGCGTGCCGGGGCTCTGGGGATTCCTCCCCACTTCAGAGGTTCTTCCCAAGGCACTCGCGGCCGCAACGCGCGCAGTAGAGTTGGCCCCCGAGCTGGCGGAATCGCGCACTTCGCTTGGCTTCGTTCAGCTCCTGAACTGGGATTGGGACGCGGCAGAATCTTCCCTTCTTCATGCAATTGATCTGAACCCCCGCTACGCGCTCGCCCACAGTTTTCATGCGTGGCTTCTCAGTACCCTCGATAGGCAGCGCGAAGCATCAGAGGCTGCCCATCTCGGACAGGAGCTCGATCCGTTCTCTCCCGCTACCAATGGAATAGCGGCGCTGGTGTCGTACCATGGACGACAGTACGACCAGGCGATCAGCGAGTGCGAGCGAGCGCTTGAGCGGGATCGCACATCATTCCTGGGCTTGCTGGCCATGACTCTCTCATACGCCGCAAAGGGGATGTACAGGGAAGCGATCAGTCACGCGGAGCGCGGCGTGTCAGTTTCGCCTGACGTCAATTTGCTGCGCGCCCTTCTCGCTGCCGTTTACGCGATGGCCGGCGAGGGCCAAGCTGCGGAAGGTGTACTCGCCGAATTGCTCGAGCGCTCGAAACAGGCATACGTCGGCCCGACCATGGTCTCATGGATTTATGCCAACCTCGAGAACCCGGATGCTGCCTTTGAATGGCTGGGGAAAGCATGTTCATCGCGCGATTGTACGCTGGGTTTTGGAATCAGAGTACCACTATACGATCGGATCAGCGCTGATCCGCGGTTTCAGGAGCTCTTACGTTGTCTTGGATTAGGCTGAGGCTGACTTTTTATTGGCTCGCCTACAGGCAGACCGCACGCGCAGCAGAACCACTTGTGATCGCGTTGCTTCTGGCAGTCGGATGCCGCCCTCCGATCACCATCTACAACCAGGTTGAATCCCACCCCCAGGCGGTCGGATGTGCCCCTGACGCGTGCGGGGATCCAGAGCGCCTAATCAGCATTACATACCTGGGAGTCTCGGGCCTGTTGATCGAGCACCGGGGGCATGTGCTGTTGACAGCGCCCTTTTTCAGCAATCCATCGTTGGCGATGGTGATGCCTCGACTGACTCGATTGCTGCGCAGTTCACCGCGCATCTCGGCCGACACGCAAGCAATTGACAAAATGCTTCCTCGATCCGCGGATCGGGCGACGGCAATCCTCGTTGGCCATGGCCATTACGATCACTTAATGGACATACCATTCATCGCGACGAAGCGCGCCACCACTGCCAGGATCTACGGCGCACCTTCCGTTCGTCACATGCTGATGGGCGACTCGGCTCTACGGTCAAACGGCGGGCAGCGGGTCGTGGCCATTTCCGCGACAACAGCGGGAACGAGGGAGCGGCGTGGCGTGTGGTATTACACCGACGACAGCGCCTACCGTTTCATGGCCCTGATCGCCGGTCACGCGCCAACTTTCCACGGGTGGAGGCGAAGCTACACGTTTACGGTCGGCTCAGTTGGTGTCGATCTGGACAGCCTACCCCACACCGCCGCCGAATGGAAACTCGGCGAGCCGTATGCGTTCCTGATTGATGTGCTGGCTGCCGGCACCAGAGAGCCCGTCTTCAGAATCTATTTTCAGGACGCGCCGAGCGAACCACCGCTCGGATTTCCGCCCAGCGAGCTTCTCGCAGAACGCGCGGTTGACCTGGCGGTGCTGTGCGCGGCGACGTCGTCAAACGTTTCAAATACGCCCGACAGTCTCCTGGCCGTGCTCAGCCCGCGACAGGTGATCGTCGCGCACTGGGAAGACTTTTTTCGGTCACAAACTCTGCCGACGCAACTGAATCCCGCTACAGATCTCCATGCGTTTCGCAAGAGTCTGGGGAAGTCGCTACCGAGATCAGCTGGTTGGGTGATGCCGCTGCCCCAGACGACCTTCCGATTTCGCGAAACAGGGGCAGAGTAAAGACTGTTGCGGGTCTACCGTTTGCGTAGCTATTCCGCATGAACTTTCGCGTCCCGTTCCGCGAGCCCGTCAACGGCATGACTCACCTCGTCGGTGCAGTCCTCTCGGTCGTCGGACTCGTGGTCCTCCTCGTCATCGCGGTCGACAACAGAAGCACTCGGCAGATCGTCGCGTTCTCCATTTTTGGCGCGAGCCTCGTATCGATGTACTGCACCAGCGCGTTTTATCACTCGCTCAAGGTCTCGCCGAGGGCTGTCGCGCACCTCCGGCGCATTGATCACATGATGATCTATATCCTCATCGCTGGATCGTACACGCCCGTCTGTCTGGTGCTGCTGCGCGGCCGGCTCGGTATCGGGCTGCTCATCGCAGTCTGGTCGCTCGCCGCCATGGGGGTATTTCAGACCGTCGTCTGGATGCACGCCCCACAGTGGCTCGCGACTGCGTTGTATATCGGGATGGGATGGATCGCGGTTTTCCTCGTGCGTCCCCTGCTCGCCGCAGCCCCGCCGGGATTCCTCCTCTGGCTGCTCGCGGGCGGAATCATTTACACTCTGGGCGCCGTTGTGCACGCCACCAAATGGCCCCGCGCGACATCGGGCGCCACACCGCGGCTCTTTGGGTCCCACGAGATCTGGCACCTGTGCGTGATGGGCGGGAGCTTTGCTCACTACTGGGCAATGCTCGCGTACGTCGCCAAAGCGGCATAGCCTAGGCCGATGGTGCCCGCAGCACCCGGAGCGCGACGCGATAGAGTGAGCTGGGTCGCGCACCTCGCGCTCATTCTCGCCGTGGCAACTGTAACCGCGAACCTTGCCGGTCGCAGCGACAGCAGGCTGCTTCGGGTACTAAGCCTCGCCGTTATGGTCGCATTGGTCGTGCTCTTCATTGCGCAGACCTTCAGAGCTCAACGCGTCGGCGGACCGTTGGGCAAGGGGACCGCCTATGCTCTCTCTGCTGCTGGAGCACTATGTACGCTGCTCGCCCGATTGGCGTCGGCCCAATCGACTGCGATTGCGCTCACGATGTTTGGCGCGCTCTTTTACGTCGGGGGACTCGTGGGGTTCGTGATCCAGATTCGGCAACTTCGGGGCTCGCAGTAGTCGTCCCATTCGCGTAGTCTTGAATGATCAACTCATTCGACAGGATCGCAGAATGCTCCTCCGCAATATTCTGGCAGTCATTCTTCTCCCTCTCGCTGTCGCCTGTGGAAAGTCGAAGTCGGCCACCACGGATACCGCGGCAGTCATCACCAACGTCGGCCGCCCGAAGGACACCAGCGGCCCAGCCAACGCCGTGCCAATGATATTCAATCTCAGTTCCTCCGCGTTCGACCCGAATGCGGCGATGCCGACCAAGTACACCTGCGAAGGTGCCAGCATCTCGCCCCCGCTCGCGTGGTCGGGCGCGCCGGCGACTGCGAAGAGCTACGCGCTCATCGTCGAGGATCCCGACGCACCAGATCCGGCCAAGCCGACGCGCGTCGTCTCGCACTGGGTGGCCTATAACATTCCCGCGAGCGCGACCAGCCTGCCCGAGAACGCGTCCAACAAGGGGATGCCAGCCGGCAGCGCGCAGGGAAGCAACGAGGGGAACAAATCGATTTACATGGGGCCGTGCCCGCCGATCGGACGCCACCGCTACTTCTTCAAGTTGTTCGCGCTCGACACGATGCTAAAAGGACTGAGCAATCCGAAGAAAGCGGATCTGGAGAAGGCGATCCAAGGTCACGTAGTCGGCAACGCTGTGTTGATCGGCACATACGAGAAGACGAAGAAATAGCTGGCGCGACCGCTCAGCTGGTCGGAGCGGACCAGGAACAGTTCTCGAAGTCTCACCCGGCCAAGGTTGATGCGCACTCGACGTGTTGCGTTTCTTTGTTTGCTGGCCACTCTGGGGGCCCTCGCGTTTTCTTCCGCGGGGGCGCAACAGCCGGCGCCCAACGACTCCGCGCCGCCGCCTATCAGGCTCCGCGTCTATCTCGATTGCGGCATGTGCGATGTCGATTTCATCCACACGGAAATCAACTTCGTCGACTACGTGCGCGACCGGCAGTACGCGCAGGTCCACATTCTCGTCACAGGTCAGCAAACTGGCGGCGGTGGCACCGAGTATACGCTCCATTTCATCGGCCTGCACGAGTTGGCGAACCTCGCCGACACGCTCACCTACGTGGCACCGCCGAGCGCGAGTCCGGATGATGTGAGGCACGGATTGACGCGAACCATCAGGTTGAGCCTGGTCCGGTATTATGCGCACCTCGGCCAGGCCGGCCGTTTCGACGTTACCTACACCGCGCCCACCGGCACTGGTGAGGGCCCGAAAGGAGCAAGCAGAGACCCCTGGAATCTCTGGGTAGTCACAATATCCGCGAGCGGATACGGTAGCGGCGAGCAGTCGTACAACCAGGTCTCACTCAACGGATCCGTCGGCGCCAACCGCACGACCGAGATGTGGAAGACCGTCCTCAGCGTGAACGGCAATTATGGTCAGAGCAGATTCATTCTCAGCGACAACAGCAAGTTCAACAGCTACTCACACAGTTATGGCTTCAACGACCTGATCGTAAAAAGCCTCGGCAACCGGTGGTCAGCCGGCCAGCGCGCGTCGTGGATGGCGTCGACGTTCCTGAATCAGCAGCACGCGATCCGATTCGCACCCGCCGTCGAGTACAATTTCTTTCCCTATTCCCAGTCGACGAGGCGGATTCTCACGCTTCAGTACTCACCGGGCATCAATTTCTTCAGGTACCAGGACACTACGATCTTCGACAAGATCAGCGAAGTTCGCGGCGATCAGACGTTGACAGTGTCGCTCGGCTTGAAACAGCCCTGGGGATCAGTTAGCAGCTCGCTCGAAGGCGCGGCGTACATCGACGATTTCACCAAGAGGCATCTCATTTTCTTCAACAGCCTGGATCTGCACCTGTTCAAGGGATTCTCGTTCTATTCGTTTGCGTATGTGTCGTTTCTGCGGGACCAGCTTTATCTCCCGCGCGGTGACCTGAGCGATCAGGACCGGCTGCTGCGCCTGCGCCAGCTCGAAACGTCGTACACCTACTCCGTCAACCTCGGTTTGAGCTACAGCTTCGGCTCGATCTTCAACAACATCGTAAACCCGAGGTTCGGGGGCTCGAGCGGCGGAATCATCATCATGAACTAACACCTCGGCGTCGAGCCTTTGTGCCGAGGGCCCGAACAACTTGCCCGCAATCACGCTCTTTACTTTTGCGGAGCGCGAACCTATTCTTGGCCCCGTGAGCACCTACTCTTTTGGCGCGCGCTATTATCTCGGCTTCTTCGGCTACAACCGATGGGGGCCCCGGTCGCGCGTGCAGTAGAGTAGACGCAGCTTGCAAAGACTCCGGGCCTCCGCCAATCGCGGGGGCCTTCTCTTTTCAGAGACCCCGACGAGCGGCAGCCCATTCATTGACCTCCATCGGGGCAGTCATGCTGAAATCGCAGGAGTTGCACAGGAATGGTACGGAACCGCACGCGTCTGGTGAGCCTCACCCCCGGAGCCTGACGATGCGCGTCGCATTTCAGGGAGATCGGGGCGCCTACGCCGAGAACGCGATCGCGCAGATATGGCGGCACCCGGTCGAAGCGATACCGGTCCCGACATTCGCTGGCGCGGTGCGCGCGGTTCACGAAGGCAACGCCGACGCGTGCGTGATTCCGGTCGAGAACTCCTCGATTGGAAAGGTTGAGGCGGGGTGGTCTGCTCTCGCCGCGCATCCGGATCTGCGAATCGTCGGCGACACGCTCGTTGCCGTGCGTCACTGCCTGCTCGCTCCCAAAGGCGCGACGCTCGATGGATTGCGCACCGCTTCGAGTCATCCGGTTGCTCTCGTCCAGTGCAATCGCTTCTTCGAGACGCACCAGTGGATCAAGCCCGGCCAGTCGTTCGACACGGGCGGGGCCGCGCGCGAGGTCGCGGAGAGTGGAGATCTCTCGCGCGCCGCGATCGCGAGTCGCGCCGCCGCTCAGCGCTACGGGCTGTGTGTGCTGGAGGAGGGGATTCAGGATCGGCGCGACAATCACACCCGATTCGTCGCTGTCGTGTCGCAGCGCTCTCAACTTTGGCGACGCACGCACGCGATTCGCGGCGCCACTTCGGTGGACGAAGACGACCCAAAGCAAATCGCCGAGGCGACGCGCGAGCTGCTCGGACAAATCGTGGAGCGGAATTCTCTCGAGGTCGAGGAAATCGTCAGCGTGCTCTTCACGGTGACGCACGATTTGAGGTCGGCGTTCCCGGCGCTGGCTGCGCGCGAGATGGGCTGGGTAGGTGTGCCGCTCCTCTGCGCGAGTGAGATTCCCGTCGAGGGATCGATGGAGCGATGTCTCAGGGCGCTGGTGCAGGTCGAGCCCCGCGCGCCTCGGCCACTCGACACGCACGTCTACCTGCGAAAGGCGATTGCGTTGAGGCCGGATGTGGCGGTCAGAGACTAATCCGATGAGCTCCGTGCTGCGCGACCTGGGCGGTTGTTATGCGATCGTTCCTCCCTACCAGGACTCAACTGGGAGGAACGCCGGCGCCGCCAGTCCGGCCTCGCCGGGCTTTCGGTCGACATACGATTTCGTCGATGGAGCCGGCTTGAGCGGCCGGGCCTGGGTCCTCGACGAACCGGCGCGATTGCAGCCGAGGGTCGTAAGAGTGGCGACGAATAGGATGAGTGTGCACGAGCGCATGGCGATGCTGAATCTCTTCACTTCTTCTCCCGAGGCAGAGTTACCGGAAACACTACCCCTGCGCCGTCAGAGACCCGTCAGCTGGAGCGGCGACCATAGCACCCAGAAGAGTATCAACGTCAGAATCGTACATAAGGTCCCGTGGGATTGCCTTGCATGAAGGGGCGACATACGTTTCAAAAAGGCTCATATGCCCGCACGGGATTTAGTCGCCAGCCGTGCTTTCGCTTCCGATTCTCTCGGAAGGCACAGGCGCTACTGGCGACGCCAGTCAGCGCGACGCGAGGATCGAGATTGTCGCAAACGCGATCGACCGCGGCCACAACGCCGTCTCACATTCCGGATGAAACCGCGCGACTGTTCCAGGTCGCGCTGCATGACGTCGTCAGAAGCAGCGCCCTGTCGATGTCGGAGCTGCGCGAGTGCGTAAAAGCCTGCGTCAGCACCCTGCGAGATACGAACGTGGGCCCGGCGCAAATGATCATCAGCATGAAGGCCTGCGCCAAGGAAGGAACTCGGCGCTTTCCGCAGGCCCTCAATGAGCACGAATTGTCCAACGCCGACTTCCTGATGGATCAGATCATCAAGTGGTCGATCGTCGAGTACTATAGGGACGCGTAGGATGTCACCCCACCAGGATCTCACGCCCAGCCCTCTGCCTGAAGAGCTGGATCGCGCTCTTAGAGGCGCCACCGACCGGACCCTTGTCGCCCTCACCGCGCTCCGCAAGGCTGTGCGCCAGCACGTTCAGGACGAGCGGGAGCGCGGCGCCAAGCTTCCGGACATCGAGGTCGAGCTGAGCGCGATCATTGCTCGCGTGCTGAAGGACGCGGTGGGGCGTGACAGCGTTGACGGTGAGCGCGACGCTCTCGCCAGTCAAATGATGAAGTGGAGCGCGGGTTTTTATAACCAGAACGACTAGTCGGGCCTGGCCACATTCGAGGGGTAAGGTTCGAGCATAATGAAAAACGGGGACATCAGTTCGATGCCCCCGTTTTCTTTTGCGATTGATTCAGAGAATCAGCCGCCGTGCTCCGTATGGTCGTCGACACCCGACTCGTCGTTGTCCTGGAAAGCGTGGAATGAGCGACGGATGTTGTCTTCGATTACCTGCAGCGCGTTGCTGCCGGCCGTCGCAGTGTTCGGATCGATCACCGCGCCCGATCCGTCAAGAAACCATTTCGCGACATCGAGAGTTACCGTCGCGTTCATCGTGGTCGCATCGATCACGAGCGGCGGACTGAACTCCATCTCCAGCCCGGCGCGCACGGCCGATGTGAAGACGAAGGCCGTGCCCTTATACGTTCCTTCCACCCTAACGCTCTTGCCCACCAGGTTTGGATTGGCGGCGTTGAACGCCGTGGCGTTGTCGCGCGCCGATTCCAGCTTGGCTTCGAGCTTGGTGTAGGTGCCCTGCGCCAGCGGAACATTGATTACCGAGTGAACCGCCGCATCGACGGGAATGTCGACCAGCACGGGGTCGCGCGAGACATCTTCGCATTCCTGTCCGACTTCTGCGTGGTCGTCGCCGGTCGCCTCGATCTCGGAGACGCAATTCGTCGCATCGTTCTCATCGAGCTCGACCTTCCCAATTACGACCTGCACCTTTGTCAGAATCAGGTCGCCGGCTGCACCGACCACGAGATCGGGTGAGATGCGAATGGCGGCCGGAGCACTGGAGACCTTGGTGGTGAATGACAGCCGAACGGGCTGTCTATTGCCGCCCGTTAGGTCACTTGAGCACGCCGCGAGAGTGCAAAGAGCTACAACTCCCACCAGCTTGATATTGTATAGGTAACGCGCTTCCATTTTTTCCTCCTGATCGTTTAGCCGCCAACCAAGGGGTCAACGGCGGCAGCTGGGTACACACTGCCTACACGGCAAGGACGCGGCTAAACGGAGCAAGGAATCGTTGATTTCGGTAGTCGACTCCTTTCAGCGGGTGGAGCGTGCCTCAAGCGGTGATAGAGCGCGAACCTGTCATTTCTGTCATCCGCAGCAGACGGGTGGTAAACGCTGTCATAACGATTTGTTACACTTTTTTTCCCATGTAGCTGACAAGTTTTGTTGCGGTCTTAACGGGATCTTAGCGTTTCAACGCTCCGTCTGGACGAGTCTATTGAATGAAAGACCTCACCGAAATACGCCATCCAGGAGCATCTGTGTACAGCAACAAAAAGGGCTTTACGCTCATCGAGCTTTTGATAGTCGTCGTGATCATCGGCATTCTCGCCGCGATCGCGATTCCAAAGTTTGCAAGCACGAAAGACAAGGCCTACGTTGCGGCGATGAAGTCCGACCTCCGCAATCTCGCGACTTACGAAGAGCAGTACGCCGCCGACAACAACGGTGCGTACTTCGGTGGCTCCGCGACGATGGCAACTCCGCTACAGGGTTTCTCACCTTCGCAGAACGTGACGATCAATGTCACCAATGTCGCCGGACCGCCGTCTTCATGGACCGCGACCGCAACGCACTCGCAGTCGGCCAAGCTGTGTGACAACGGCGTCACTGCGCAGGGCGTCATTACCTGCACCTGAGGCACTTTGGGGTCTTGGATCATCCCGCTCTGCGTTTGATTCGAGAATACCGAAGCAGGGGGCTGAAGGCTTTGCAGCTTTGTTAGCTGGGGGCCTTCATCCTCGCGGCGTGGGTTGTTACTTCCAGGTGAACGCGGCGACCGACGCGGCCGGAAGCGTCGTGGCGTGAGGAATCGAGTCCGTGGCTGCCGCAACGCGCGCGAGTTGTCTTTCCATCGGACAACCATCGCGAAGTCGTGACAAAGCTTAGACGATAGCAAGCGTAAGTCCGTGGCATTGGCGCGCGAAGTTCAGGCGTCTCTACTCGGAGTCTTCCGTGCCGCAGCTCACTCGTACGGTTCGCTGGATCACGTTGCCAGCCTTTCTCGCCTTCGCCAACATCGCTCTCGCACAAGGTACTGGGTCACTCGCCGGAACCGTCACCGGCCTCAACGGCGAGGCACAGCCGGGCGCGTTGGTTCGCGTCGCTGCAACCCGCCTCGGTACGATGGTCGATTCGTCAGGTCGCTATGAAATAGCCCGCGTTCCTGCCGGCAGTTACGTCGTGAGAATCACAAAGCTCGGCTTCGCGCCGGACACGGCAACCGTCGAGATCCGCGATGGAAGCTCTGCGCGCCGCGATGCGCGGCTACTTCCCGCTGTCGAGCTACTGGCCGGCGTAGTGGTCAACGCCGAGCGGCTCGGTGAAAGCAAGGCCGCCGCGCTGGAGCGCCGGCAAAATGCGCCGAACGTCGTCACCGTTCTCTCGGGCGACGAGATCCGTGCGCTTCCGACTCTTAACGCGGCGGAAGCCGCTGGAAGAATCCCGGGCGTCACCACCGAACGGGATGAAGGAGAAGGCAAATTCATCCAGATCCGTGGTACCGAGCCGCGACTCTCAAACGTGACCGTGGACGGCTCGCATCTTCCCGGCACCGAACGCGCCCGTATTCCCAAGCTCGACGACGTGCCCTCCGATATCCTCGCCGCGATCGAAGTCAGCAAGACGCTCACGGCCGAGATGGACGCTGATGCCATCGGCGGATCGGTGAACCTTGTGACCAAGACACCGGAAGGCCGCCCTCACGGCTATGTCTCCGGACAGTTCGGCCAGATGACTCTTCAGAGCTACAACCAATACCAGGGCGGATTCGCATACGGCGGGCGCGCTGGCGAGGACGGAAAACTCGGCTTCCTGCTGGGAGGATCCGCCGATTACAACAACCGAGGCATCAACGACGTCGAGCCCGCGTGGACGGTCGATGACCAGGGCCGGTCGATCCCAATAGAATGGAGTCAGCGTGACTATTCGTATCACCGGAATCGCTACGGCCTAGCTGGCGACATTGACTATCGCATCAATTCTGGCACATCGGTTTCGCTCAAAGGTCTCTGGTCGCTCTTCGAGAACTTCGGCACGCGCTACGTATACGACATCGCGACCGCTCAGACCGGGTCAACCTTCGGCGCCAATGGAGACTCCGCGGGCGTCGGTGCGCGCGGATTTGGCACGGGTGCTGAGCTTACGCGCGAAGTGTCGCAACGCACTCCTCGCGAGCAACTCTATGGAGGAACACTGGGCCTCCACACTCAGCTCGGTTCGATCACAACTGTAGCGTCCGCGAACTTCGCCGGCACGAGACAATCTGTTAACGACTATCGATTCAGTCCGTTCATTTATGATGGCCCCGGCGGCCAGGGGTTGACGGTCGCCTACGATGGAACCGATCGCAAGAATCCGACATACCGCTACCTTGACCCGTCGATGTCAACGGCTGCCGGCAATCCAGCCAATTACGGACTCCATTCCTGGAGCACAAGCGACGGACTCACCACCGGCAGTGACGCTGGGGGCGCGGTCGATTTCTCGCTGCCGTACACCGCCGGCTCTATCGGATCCACTCTGCATTTCGGCGGCAAGATGCGCGACGAGCGCAAAGACTTCTTGAGCCGGCAGCGTAGCTTCTCGAGCTCCACCGATCTGATGCTGCCGCAGGTGATTGGGACGTTCAGCGATCCCAATTACTACAGCAATCTCTCCAGCGCCTACACGATCGGCCCGATGCCGAGCCTTGGCGCCAGTAACGACTACGAGAACACACATCCCTTCCAGGACGTGACGAATGCCGTTCGCAACGCGCTCGCGAGCTTCAATGGGTCCGAACGGATTTACGCCGCATATCTCAGCAACACGGTCGACGCGGGACCGCTCCAACTCTACCTCGGCCTTCGGGCCGAGAACACCCACTCGGCATATACCGGTCACGTCGTCACACGCGATACGACGGGGCAGGTGCTCGGGGTTACGACGGTTCCCGGAAGCCAGACGTACACCGATCTTTTCCCAAGTGCGCAAATCAGGTTCTCCGTTGCGCCTGAAACGCAGCTGCGCCTTGCGGTGACGCGCGGCATCGCGCGCCCCAACTACTCCGATCTCGCTCCGCATCTCACGGGCACAGTCGGCGGCAATAAGTCGAATCCCGACAACCTTTCATCGGGCAATCCCGATCTCCAGCCGCAGCACGCATGGAATTACGATTTGATGGTAGAGCACTTCTTCCAGTCGGTGGGAGTGATTTCGGGCGGTGTATTCTACAAGTCGATCCACGATCTGATCATCAACCAGACGTTCGTCTACAACGGACCGGTGGCGGCGTTCGTAGGACAGGCGGGAACCCGTCCGGCGAACGTTGGATCCGGCCATCTGCTCGGATTCGAGGCGGAGTGGACGCAGCGTCTCACATCGTTGCCGGGCCTGTTCAACGGACTTGGTTTCGATGCGAACTACACACACGTCGATTCGCGCGCGCTGGTCGATCCTTCGACGAACCGATTCGCGCAGCTGCCGCGCCAGTCGCCCAGCCTCGGCAATTTCGGCGTCACCTACGATCGCGGCCCGATCTCGGGACGCGCCGCGTGGTCCTACCAGGGCGCAAACATCGCCGCGTACGGCGACGGCACGGCGACCGCCAATGGTGACAACTATTTCTACGCCCACTCGCAGGTCGACGCATCGCTGAGCTACAACTTCACCAGCGCCGTCCAGCTCCAGCTTCAGGCGCTCAACCTGAACAACGCGGTGTTCGGATTCTTCAATGGAACGCCGAAGCAGGACTACAGCATCCAGCGGGAATACTACGGTCGCACCTTTTATCTTGGGGCTAAGTACGGGCTCTGATAGGGCCAGAATGGATGCCAGCCGACCCTAACCGATTCTCTCCCCAGAAACTGCGTCGAAGAAGTGCGCCTTCTCGAGATTGAATGCGAGGACGATCTTGGAGCCGAGCGGGGGCAGATTCTGCGGAGAGACCCGGGCGGTGATGTCGTGCCGCCCGGCTCGGGCGTAGATGAACGTCTCGTTCCCCAGCGACTCCACCAGATCGAGTCGCGCTGTCGCGGTAGCGGGAGCGGCCCGAATACCAGCTACTACTGACACGTCTTCCGGGCGAATTCCCATTGTGATCGCGCGCCCACGCGCGGAACCGAGGGGAGCAGACACGCGCGACGGGAGATTGATCTCCCATTCCCCGCCTTCCGCCACGAATCGCGACGGGCCGCCGCCCTCTATGGTCCCGTTCGCAAAGTTCATCGCCGGGTTTCCGATGAATCCAGCCACGAATTTGTTCTTCGGCTTCTCGTACAGGTTGATCGGCGTATCGATCTGCATCACGTGCCCCCTGTTCATCACGACGATTCTGTCGCCCAGGGTCATCGCTTCGACCTGATCGTGGGTGACGTAGATCATCGTCACCTTCAGCTCCTGGTGCAGACGGGCGATCTCGCGGCGCATCGAGACACGCATTTGCGCGTCGAGATTCGAGAGCGGCTCGTCGAACAGGAAAACCTGCGGCTGCCTGACGATCGCGCGGCCGAGCGCGACGCGCTGTCGCTGGCCGCCAGAGAGCTGGCGCGGTTTGCGGTCGAGGTACTCGTCCAGGCCCAGTGTCGCGGCGGCGATCTTTACGCGCTTGTCGATATCCTCCGCCGACATGTTCCTGAGCTTGAGCGCGAATCCCAGATTCTCTCGCACCGACATGTGCGGATACAGGGCGTAGTTCTGGAACACCATCGCGATGTCGCGCGCCTTGGGAGGCACATCGTTGACGACGCGATCGCCGATCTTGACCGTGCCGGCGCTGATCGACTCGAGGCCGGCGATCATGCGAAGCGTAGTGCTCTTGCCGCATCCCGATGGCCCGACGAGAACGACGAACTCACCGTCCTTCACATCAAGATCGACGCGGTCGACCGCTACCTGCTGGGCGCCTTCACTGTAAATTTTACGGATGCCATTAAGCGTTACACGCGCCATGCTTTCGCCCTCGCAATCGTAAATCGACCATTTGAATGAATAGCGCCTACCGGTTCCCCGATGTTTTCGTGTGGGGAACAGCAACGTCCGCCTACCAAATCGAAGGCTCTCCCACCGCCGACGGCGCCGGACGCAGCATCTGGCACCGCTTCTCTCACACTCCGGGCAACACCTGGCTCGACGGGACGGGCGACGTCGCCTGCGATCACTATCGGCGTTACAAGGACGACGTCGCGATCATGGCCGAGCTGGGCGCGAACGCCTATCGGTTCAGCATCGCGTGGGGGCGCATTTTCCCCGCGGGCACCGGCGCCGCCAACAAAAAGGGAATCGACTTCTATTCGCGGCTGGTCGATGCGCTCCTCGAGCGCGGCATCAAGCCGAACGCCACGCTCTACCACTGGGATCTCCCGGAGGCGCTCGACGACCGTGGCGGCTGGCTCAACGGCGACATCGCCGGCTGGTTCAGCGACTATGCGACGACGATGTTCGATGCTTTGGGCGACCGTGTAGAGATGTGGTCGACGCTCAACGAGCCGTGGGTTGTGACCGACGGCGGATATTTGTCGGGCGTGCTGGCGCCCGGCCACTCCAATCTGTTCGAGGCCCCAATCGCCGCTCACAATCTTCTTCGTGCGCACGGGCTGGCGGTAGAGAGATTCCGCTTCAGCAAGGCCGCGAAGAGGGGCAAGATCGGCATCACGGTGAACCTGGAGCCCAAATACCCGGCGTCGGACTCTCCGGAGGATCTCGCGGCCGTGCGCCGCGCCGACGCCTACATGAACAGGCAGTACCTGGACCCGGTTTTCCTCGGCCGCTACCCGGACGAGATGCGCGAGATCTTCGGCGAGGCATGGCCCGAGTGGTCGGACGAGGACATGCGACTGATCAAACAGCCGATCGACTTTCTGGGAGTGAACTACTACACGCGCCGCGTCGAGCGCGACTGCCCGGAGAATCTTCCGCTCCGCACCATGCACGTGCCGCAGCCCCAGCACATCGAGACAGATACGAAATGGGAAGTATTTCCCGAGGCGCTGACGAAGATCCTGCTCTGGGCGACCGAGCGGTACGGCAAGCCCGCGATCTATATCACGGAGAACGGCGCGGCGTTCTACGATCCGCCGCACACAATCAACGGCCGCGTCGAGGATCCGCTGCGCGTGGACTATTTCCGCCAGCACCTGCGCGCTGCGCACGAGGCGATGAAACAGGGCGTGAATCTCAAGGGCTACTACGCCTGGTCGCTGCTCGATAACTACGAGTGGGCGCACGGCTACTCCAAACGCTTCGGCATCGTGCACGTGGATTATTCGACGCAGCAGCGTACCATAAAATCGTCCGGCCGCTACTACGCCGAAGTAATTCGCACCAAAGGCGCGTCCCTGGCGAAGTGATGCGCCGTTAAGGATCTCTGTCGGGAGGCGAGGGTGTCCTCGTAGGCGCTTTCCAAAGCGAGCGCGAGGAGGAGACCCGCGACCGAGCAGAGCGAGGGAGCGTAGTTGGGGGCTCCGACCAAGCGAGCGTAGCGCCGAAGAGGATACCCTCGCCGACCCAAACCGAGATGCTGAGGCTGCGCCCACTTCGCCGAGAGCTAGCACCTGGGGCCGAATCATTTCGCGTAGCGGATCGTGACGATCGACGGGAGCTTGCGGACTCTGACCTCCGCCCCCCGAACCGCGGTTGCAACCCCGTCGACCGCGGCAGACAGAATAGGCTGATCGAGCGGACTGTAGATCACGATCCCACCCGGCGGCATCCTGATGCCACTGCGCAGATTGATCGTCACGACTTTGCCGACGCCGCTCATGTCGTAGTTCAGCGGACCATACTCGGTGCTGAGATTCGATACTTTGATCCCCGGCGGTTCCTGGACCCACTCGTCGCGAACACCCGCGCCGATTACGAGAGAACTGTCACTCTCACGCTCGTAAGCGAGCATGTCGAGGAAACTCCTTATATAGTCGCTGCCCACCCAAGTGTGCGGCATGTCGCCGATGAACTTGGGAGTCTTGGGATCGCGATAGACGACTTCCGCCCACTGATGCCACGCCGCAGGTCGTTGACCCGTGAAAAAGAAGTCCAACAACTCGTGCGCACGCGCGCGCTGACCCAATTGTATGTGCGTGCCCACCGTGCGCAGTTCGTACGGGGTGTACGCGTCCCATGGCTTGATGCCGAGACGCCTGAGACGTGCTTCCTGGAAATACTTGTCGAACGTGCGCGCCAGCAGCGGACCGGGGAGACGACCCGCTTCCCCGCCCGGGCTCACCGCGATCGTCGTCGACGTCGCATCGAAATCGGCCAGCTCCACCGAGCCGGGGATGTAGTCGATCTTCCGCAGGATCACTACCTGACGGATCGACTCGAACAGGTTCGATCGGAAGCTGCTCCGGAACTCGGCGAACTTTGCCGCTTCGGGCTTGTCCAGCTCCCTTGCGATAAATGCTGCGTCCTTGAATCCCCTCAGCGCGAAGAAATCATCCCAGTAGGAATGCATCGGTTGCGCGCTGTAGCCTTCATGGCTTATGGACTCCGGCAACAATCCATAGAACGGCTTGTTAGCGCCGACGGTGTACTTCGACGTCATCCTCTCGTGGCGAAGCGAATCCATATACGCCACCGCCTTGACGACGTGTGGCCACATCGCCTCCAGCTCCGCCTTGTCTCCCGTGTGCCGATAGTACTCGGCCACCAGATAGATAAATTCGCCGTGACTGTCGTTCTCGGGCACCGGTGTCGCGCCGTGCTCGTCGACGCAGCATGGGATCTTGCCGTTGTCGTACTGGTACGGCGCGTACCAGTCGATGAAGTCCTTCACATCCTTGTCGTGACCGAGTCGCAGGAGCGCGGTCGAGGTCAGCGAGCCGTCGCGGATCCACGAGCGTGAGTAGCTGCGCGAGCCCGGCTGAATCGCGGCGCCATCGCGATTGATCAGAATGTCGGCGAGCTGCGCGCGCATCGTCTGGGTGTACCGCGCCGCCGACGGCGGTAGCGTGATGCCCACCGGTCCCATCTTCTCGCGCCATTCGCCCGCTGTCTTCTCGAGCTGCGACGAGACCGCGCGCTCTCCCTGTCCAGGGAGGAGCGTGATGCCGGGAGCGCTCGCGACCGACGGTTCCGGAGTCGCGCCGGGCTGCGCGGCGACAACTTGCGTCGGCGCAGCGACGTACCCACTTCGCGCTGCGGAAAGCAGCTGCGCGAGATTCAGATCGCCACCATGGAGCGGCACCGCGAGATCGATCGGACTCGAAGTCGCGTGCGGGCCGAGCTCGAGCTGGTACGCGAAGGCAGCCGAGGCGTGGCCGGTTCGATCGATGACGGATATGGAAGTGGGGACCTTTCCAGTCCGCAGCCAGTCGACGATGTTCCCGTCGTCGAAGGCCACCGCGCCAAATCCGCTGACCGACGCGAGCGAGCGGACGAACTTGTTGCCGGTGACATGCACACTCGACCCTTGCAGCGAGATCGAGTCGACGCGCGCAACTCCACCCGGGAGATTCAGGAACTGCCAGGGCGGATTCACCTGCAGCGGCCTCAGCGCGAGAAAGAGCGTCAGCTTCTTGTAAGAGCGGGAATTGTTGGTGATGCGATACCGCGCATAGAGAACCGACGAGTCGACCGGACCAGCAGCGAACGCGCTGATCGTGAGATCGAGATCCTTTGTGCTCCAAACGACCTGCGGTAGTGGCAACGCCTCTGGGTTTGATGCGACTGATGTACTCACATCGTTCCAGGTGACGAGCTTGCCATCGATGTAGAGGAACGGCTCGATCGAGAACTGCCCACGCCCCACCTCGATCATCCCCTCCTCATTGATCAGCGCCTCGGCGCTGTCGCGATCGACGCCGATCACGGTCCAGTACGATTGCTCACTGGAGAGATAACGCGGGTAGCTGCCGCGCGGCGCGTCCTTCGCCAGCGCAAAGAAGAAATCGTTCTCGGTGGGGGCCCAGTCGATCGGTTTGACGCTGATGTCGCGGATGCCGTAGCCGGCCTTGTTCTCCGGCGATACGAGCACGATTCTCAGGTAGCGCGCATCGCTCTCGGGCAGGTACAGGTAATCGCGAAAGAGAGGGGTTGTGGTGACTCCCGCCTTGGTCGACGCTGGTGGAACGCTTGGTGTGCCGGAGCTTCTGTTGACGGTGTAGAGCGTCCGCCAACTCTGTTTGTCGGGTGAGCCCTGTACCTCATAGGAATTGGCGCGACGCCCAGGTTCCCAGCCGATGACGAGCCCGCCGAATTCCCGTCGCCTCTGGAAATCGATGTCGATCGTCTCGGCGCCTGCTGGCACCGAGCCTGGCACTGTCGCAGTGGCGCTCGCTGGCGTCGGGCTCACTCGCAGAGGAGCGCTCCGCCAGGCGGTCGTCAGATCGGCGTCAGTCGCGCGATACACGCCGTAACCTTCCGCCTGCGATGATGCGGACATCGAAGGAGCGGGATAGAAGCGCGTATCGGGCTCGAGCGGCGTGACAACGAGATCATCGAGCCAGATGCTTCCCTTCCCACCCGAGCCGGCGGTGATCGCCAGCTCTATCGCGGCGAATTGCTTCAGACCCTTGTCGTTGGTCGGCCCCCACGCGAAGGAGATCTGCCGCTTCTTCCGTGTGATCGTCGTCCAGTCTTTGGGGAAAACAAAATTCGGATTGTTTGACCACCAGACGTTGTTGCCGGTCGAGTCGATGAGCTTGAGCTCGAGGGTATTGGTCGGCGCGTCGCCCTTGATGGCGAAGGAAAACTCGTAGTTGGGCGGGAGCGCCAGATTGAACGCGCGATGGATCACGCCATAGCCGCCATGCCCGTGGAAATCGAAATCAACGCGCATCGCCTTCCCGTGCGCACCGTTCGCTTCCGAATGGACGGAGATCTCGACGCCATCCGCTGGAGTCGCCGTCCATTGGGTCACGGAGTCGAACGAATCCAATACTATAGTAGGTATGCTTGTCTGGGCGACCGGCGCGGGTGCCACCACTGCGGGAATTGGCGTAGGTGTGGGTGGATTCGACGGGGGAGCGGTCGCCGTAGGCGTTTGTGCTTGCACCCGCAGTGCGAAGATGCCCGCAATCAGAACTAATGTAGAACCACGAATCATCCCTTCACGCTCCCGGCCATTACGCCCTGGATGTAGTACCGCTGGAGGAACAGAAACACACTCAATACGGGTATCACTGTCAGTACCGATCCGGCCATCATCAGCTCGGTGTCCATCACGTGCTCGCCCGACAGATTCGCGAGCGCGACGGGCAATGTGTAGTGCGCCTCATCGCTAAGCACGATCAAGGGCCACATGAAATCGTTCCACGTCGCCAGGAAAGTCCAAATCGCGAGCGTCGCCAGAATCGGCAGAATCCCGGGCACAACGACCGACCAGTAGATCCTGAGCTCCGAAGCGCCGTCGATGCGCGCTGCGTCGAGCATGTCGTCCGGAATCGAGAGCGCGTACTGCCGGATGAGAAAGATCCCGAAGATGCTGGCCATCCCCGGGATGATCACGCCCCAGTAGGTATTGATCAAATGGAGATTCTTCATCAGGAGAAAGAGCGGCAGCATCGCCACCTGCACCGGCAGCACGAGGCCGAGCGACAGAATGCGGAACGCGCGATCACGCCCGCGGAATCTGAGCTTGGCGAACGCGTAACCCGCAAGCGAGTTGATCACCAGCGACACTGCCGTCACGATCACCGCGATCAGCGCGCTATTGAACAGGTAGCGCCCGAGGTTGAGCCGAGTGAACAGTTCCCGATAGTGGATGAATGTGATCCGGCTCGGCATCAGGTGCGGCGGGTAGGTACTCGCCTCTCCCGTGGGCATGAACGACGCCGACAGCATCCAGAGCATCGGCATGAGCGCGATCAGGGCGCCGATGATCAACAAGGTGTACAAGACGATCTGAGTTATCCGCTTGCGGGTTCGTGCGGAGTCCCGCCCGCGACCCCCAGCCGATCCGCCCAAAGCCCTCGGCAGGTCGCCTTCAGTTGACCTCCCTTCCATCGCAACAAATCTCGGATTGGTCCGTGACATCTAGGTGTAGTCCTTTTGCAGCCGAAACTGGATAAGCGTCGCGATCAAAATCACGATGAACAGGACAAATGCGATCGCGGCCGCGTATCCCATGCGCCACCACCGGAATCCTTCCTCGTACATCATCAGCACCACGCTGGTCGTGGCGCGAAGCGGGCCACCCTGCGTCATCACGTACGGCTCCGAGAAGAGCTGGAAGTAGCCGATCATGGTGATGACGCTGACAAAGAGGAGCGTCGGACCAAGCAGTGGCAGCGTCACCGCGAAGAAGCGGCGGACGGGGCCGGCGCCGTCAATCTCAGCGGCGTCGTAGAGATCCTGCGGAATCGCCTGCAGGCCGGCGATGAAGATCAGCATGTTGTAGCCGAAGTTCTTCCACACGGACATCAGGATGATGGCCGGCATCGCCCAGTGCGGATTACCGAGCCAGTCGATGGGAGCGATGCCCAGGTGCGCGAGGCCGTAGTTGAGCACCCCGTAGCGCGTGTGGTACAAGTAGCGCCACACGATCGAGACGGCGACGAGCGTCGTCACGAAGGGCGTGAAGTAGATCGTGCGGAAGAAGCTCTTGAAGCGGACGAGCTTCGCGTTGAGGAGGAGCGCTGTTCCGAGAGAGACGGCGATGGTCAGCGGCCCGCCGACGATAGCGAAGTAGAAAGTATTTCTAAGCGCCTGCCAGAACTCGGGGCTGTGAAACAGTTTCGTGTAGTTCGCCAACCCGACGAATCGCGTCGTGGGAGGGTTGGCGATCGCGTAGATGTCGAAATCGGTGACGCTCAACACGAGCGACGCGAGCACCGGCAGGAAGAAGAACACAAAGATCAGAATCAAAGCCGGCGCGAGGAACAGCCACGCAGCTCTACCGACGTCGGACGGCGCGCGCGCGCTCGTACCCATCACGGTTGCTTACTCTGCGCCAACAGGTATCGACGTTTCTCAAGCATTGCATTCACATCCTGATCGAGCGAAGCCAGAGTTTGATCAACCGTCTTGGCTTTACGAATCGCCTGCTCACCATGCTCGAAGATGGTAGTCGCGATCTCCTCCCACTCCGGAACCTGCGGCAACGGCACCACTCGCTCGAGCTGATCGCGGAACGCCTTCGTGTACTTGTTGTTTGCGAATGTCGTGTCCTGCCACGCCGCCTTCCTCGGCGGCAGATCGCCCGTGAGTACGTAGAACTGGAGCTGTATTGCCGGACGAGACATGTACTCCATCAGCTGCCATGCCTCTTTCTTGTGCTGCGACGCGGCGAACAAAGAAAGACTCGATCCGAGCGCCAGCGACACTCCCGGCCCGTTGATGCCGGGCATCGCCGCCGTCATCCACTTTTTCTGCGTGGCCGAATCGAGGCGGTTCTTGAATTCCCCGATGTACCACGGGCCCGAGATGTACATCGCGATGTTACCGCGCTCGAACTCCTGAAAGAGATTCGAGACCTGCGAGCTGGAGACGGGTGATGCGAAGCCTTGCCGGTAAAAGCCGAGATAGAAGTCGAATCCCTTTCTGAATTCCGGCTGCTCGAACCCACCGTAACGAGCGCCGTCTCGCAGGATCGGCGAGCCCGCCTCGAGCGCAAAACTCACCGGCTGGGGCCACTCGTTGGTGGGCATCAGCAACGGGAACTGCTTGTCCGACATCTGCGATTTCATTTTCTTCATCGCCGCGGTCCAATCGGCCCACGTCTTCGGGAATTCCTCGTAACCAGCCTTGGCCAGGAGATCAGACCGATAGAAGATCAATCGCGTGTCGACGTACCATGGAATGCCGTACGTCTTGCCGTTGACGACGTTGGTTTTCCAGATGCCGGGAAAGAAATCGTCGCGCCTGATTTCCTTCGACCGGTCGGCGAAGCTATCGAGTGGCGCGAGCGAATTGAGGGCGACGAATTCCGGGACCCACGTATTGCCGAGCATGGCGATGTCTGGCGTGGCGTCGCCGACGTAGGCCGTTAGCAGTTTCTCATGCGCGGCGGTCCAGGGGATCTGTTGGACTTCCACGTGAATGTCGGGGTGTTCCTTCTCGAATCCAGGGATGAGCTGCGAGAGAACTTCACCCTCGCGCCCCATGGCCCAGATATGGAGCGTCGTCTTACTGCCTGCTGAGGCGCTGGAGCAGGACTCAACTGACAGAGTGAGAAGAAACCCCGAAAACACGAGGACGGGAATTAAGACTGGACGGGGCACACTCCGGCGCATATCCTCAAAATACCCTAAGAGCCGGAGGTACCAATGCGATTGGTTTGTCAGAAAGCGTTTCTCCTTGCAGTCGTTGTGGCGCTCGCTTGCCACGACCCATCAACCGCGCCGTCGCCGCCGCCGTTCTCCGGCTTCACCCTCGACAATATCAACGGAAGACCCTTACCCACCTTTGTCTCGCCGATCCCCGAAGGCCCAACCATCCTGTCCGGCACACTGTTTCTCGACGGGTTGGGCAAAGTGGTCGTGACAGAACGGCGACGCGATATAAGTCAGGGTGATTTTACCACCACAAGTACTCTGGATTACAGGATCACCGGCGACAAGATAGAAATCGGATGCTTCCGCCCCTATCCCGCCGTAGTAGTTTGCGCGGCAAGTTTCGGCACGATTTCAGGAAGGAGCTTGAGTCTTACGATCGATCCGAGGCAACCACTAGTCTACACCTACAAACTCTCGTCGCGCCCTGATTAGCAGTCGACTTGTTTTCCGAGCCAGCCCCGCTCTACGGCACCATTCAAGGAAACAACCATGCACCTATCCTGTCAGAACTTCTGTCTCATCCTGCTCTGCGCGACATTCGGGTGCCGCGACGCGATCGAGCCATCACCCAAGCCAGTCTCCAGGCTCTTCGTGTTGCAAAGCGTTGATAACCGCCCATTGCCCACCATCATTTCCGCAGGTGCAGGCGACACCACTCAAGTGCTGTGGTCTACCGTCACTCTCGATTCGACTGGACAGGCCGTGACAGTCCATCACCTTAGTCACGCTTATCTCCAGTACGGGAGTGAAGAAAACACCTACACCCTACGTCAGCAATATCGCTTGAAAGCAGACAGCATCGAGATCGGTGGTTTCGGCGGTTGTCCGCCCGGAGCTATGTGCGTGGGCAACCTACATGGCAAACTCACCGACTCGACGCTCGCGATTGCTGAATTTTACAATCCGTACCCGACAAACCCGATCATATATCTGTATCACCTCGTCCAAACCTACTAACCTCGAGCGAGGTCGAAATCGCTTTGGCGGCGGCCGGCTAGTTCGCTAGCCAGCCGCCAGTGAAGCCGGCTTTTTTCAGCCCCGCCACGATGTACGGATTCTTCCGCATCGTCTTCCAGATCAGATCGCTCCGGTAATTCTCGATCATCGCGATGATCGGCCCCTGGTCGATGCCCAGGTAATCGGTATCGAACCAGCCAATCCCTGGCGCGAGTCGACCGTACTTTGGAGTTTGACTTACCAGCGTGGCATTGAAGTCATCGACAAAACCATAAGTCGAAAAAAGATTGTCGCCGTATTTCTCGCGCATCGTGATCAGCGCGGGAATCGCAATCTCGGGAGCAAACGGCACTGATCCGCCCGCCGCAGTAGGCGAAATCGTCCCATCATCCTGGATCTCGCCCGCGGCCGCGCCTCGCGCCGTGTACGTCCAGAATAGTCGGGAGCGCCCATTGACTACGAAAGTCGTATCGAACGGCCCATCCCCAGCCGTGAGACCCCAGATGTTCGCGCCGTAATCGCTCCACTGTCCCGGATTGTCGATCGCGTACAATCGCTGCGAGATCGTCGCTCGGCGCGAGTTCTCGAAGTAGTCGATTCCCTTCGCGCGCATGTAGGCGTCCTGGATTCCACGGAAGTCGATCCACACGTGCGAGTACTGGTGCCCGAAGAGTGGCGCGAAATTCACGTGGCTTTGCCCGTAGAACGCGGCCCAGTTATAAGTGGTCGTCCATCCGCTCCAGCTCGCCGGATCGATCGAATGAGTCGGTGAGCCAAGCGCGAGCACGTAGACGATCATCCCCTCGTCGTATCCCTTCCAGTCGGAATTGATGAAGCCGTTCTCGGGGTGCCAGCCCATGCTCACGACGGGCGGGGTATTCACCGCCCACGCCCAGTCGATGCGCAGGTAGAGCGAATCGGCGTACGCGCGGATCGCGCTCTCGGTGGCGTCAGGCCCGGTGAAATACGACTGGCAGAAAAGCACGCCGCCCATCAGCAGCGATGTATCTATTGTAGAGAGCTCGACCTGCTCGAAGCGGAAGCCAGTCTGCATGTCGAGGAAATGATAGAAGAATCCCTTGTAGCCGGTGACGTTGGTCGCCTGCGAGCCTTGGGGCGCATTGTACATAAAGCGCAGCGTGTTGAGCGTGCGTTGAGCCGCGTCCGCACGCGCGACGTATCCGCGCTCGACGCCAACCGGATACGCGGTCAGGGCGAAGCCTACTGCCGCGATGCTCGAGAAACTCTTCGACGGCCAGCGATCGGGGGTTAGTCCGTTGTTCGGATCGCTCCGTTCCCAGAACCAGTTGAAGGTGCGGCGCTCCAACGTGTCGAGGAACGCGGTCTGCCGCGCGGTGAGCGCCGACGGCGGTGTGGGACCTGAGATGCCTGTGATCGACGTCGCGCTCGTGCACGCCGACGCCACAAAACAAAGAGCAACGGAGTACCGACGGAGGCCCGGCCGGATGTCAGTCATAGGATTCCCGTAGTGTCACCTGGCGTATTCAGAAAACGGAAAGAGGTTGCCCGCCGGCGCAACTCTCTGCAACCCCGGGTCCACACTCTAGAGCGGAATGGAAAAGAAAATCGGCGCTGGCTGCGAACTGCCGCAATCAGCGCCGATTCTCATGTCAGGTCGAAAAGACCGTCGATGGCAGTCACTCGGCTGCTATCGACGAAGGAGTCAAAAGTTCATCTCGGCGCCCAGCTGGTATCTGCGAGCATCGGTAACCACGCAGCCAGGTTTGCCGTAGTTTGGATCAGTAACCGGCGCCCCCGTATTGTAGCACCCGAAGTTGTTGTGGTTCAGCGCATTGAAGACGTCGAAAGTGACTCCAATCGCTGTCGTTGTTCTTCCGAAGTTCGGGAAGTCCTTACGCAGACGCATGTCGATGTTGCGATACGGGAAAGTGCCGGGGACTGTGAAGCCACCGGATCGGAACGGATTGGTCTGCTGATCGGACAGTCCGCAGAATCGGCTGCACCCGGCATCAACGTTGTATTGACCACCAAGAGTGGCAAGACCGGACCACTGGATTCCAAAGAAATATGGAATGTCTGTAATCCAGTTTGCGACCAACCGTGCTTTCTCGTCGTTCGATGCGTGCTTTGGAATTGCGGCTGTGTTCGGGTAAGCAAAAGTGTCGCCTTGGTTGTCGATTCCCTGCAGCCAGCGCCGCGCGAAGGTCAGCGCCAGGCCGGCACCCCAGCCAAACGAATCCAGGGACGGACGACTGTACGCTCGATCAAGTGTCACATTGATCGCGTGGTACCACGTCTGCGCATCATTCGAAGAATAAATGATTGCGTTGTACCCGTGTGCTGCCCAATTGAAGGGAGTAGAACAGCAAGTTCCGTTAGAATTCAAGCTGGTGCTGGCCAGACCCTGGGTGAACAAATCATACGCGTGTTGGTTGGCGTAGCTGACGGACGCGGAATAACCGCCGAATAGCTGACGGACTCCCACGCTCCATTGAGTGGAGCGTGGCACCTTGAACTTGTTGTCGTACACCCAGAGCTCCGGGTGGCCGTTAGCCTTCGAGACGGCATCCAATGTTGCCGTGTCAGCGGTAAGATATGAATCCTGCCACGCCACCTCAGTCCCGATTGGCGCCTGTCCCTTGGGAGCGAACAGCGTGAAATAGGTCGGGTTCGAGATCTTCAGCTTTTCGTCGACCGCTACGTCAAACGGGATTCGATCGTAGTAAAGACCCCAGCCGCCGAAGATGGTGGTTCTGGCCGCTTGGTCGACCGAATAGGAGAAGCCAAGTCGCGGCTGAAACGCGCCCTTGAACGGCGTGCGACTGTTGCCAGTCGCGATGTAGCGGCTGAGATCGAGCGGAGTGACCAGGTTGGCAGCGTATAGCCTTAACGTATCCGCGGCTTTTGGATCGGTCACGAAATTCGTGTTCAGCATGTTGGTCTCGTAATCCCAGCGAACACCAAGATTGAGAGTCAACTGCTTCACTGGACTCCAGTCGTCCTGGATATAAGCACCGATCTCCTTGTTGCTGTCCTTCAGCCTCGGATCTCCGGTGCCGTACTGCAACTGAAATGGGGACGCGTAATTGTAGACTTGAGGCCCGAATCCGACATCACGGATATCCTGATATTGGAACTGGGGTGTCCCATTGTTGTTCTTGTTGACGTCATACGTCGGGAAGTCGAGGCTCAGTCCGCCCTTGATGACGTGCTCTCCGCCAAGCTGAAATCCGGTATACGTGAGATCGTCGCGGAACGACGGGCCTGATTGGATGTATTCCTGCGTCGCGATGTAGCTGCCGATCTCGTAACAGCAGCTGGTTGGGTAGATAAAGAGCCGGTGCGGGGTACCCGGAGTGTTGGGGCTGAAGCCGCGATGAAACTTCGTGTAACTCAGGAGCGCCTCGTTGAGCCACGGGCCGCTGAAGAAATTGTGTTTCAGCTGAATGGCCGTGTTGTAATTGTGGAAATTGTTCGCCGTGGAGTACGCCTGGTTGCCGCCAAACTGTCGGACATCCGTCTCGGAACGGTTGCTGAAGCTCAGTTCGGCCGAAGACTTGTCGTTGATCTCGTCGCTCAGCTTCCCGAACAGCAGCGTTTCCTTGAATGGTGATCCAAAGTTACCGTTGTACTGGAGAAGATTGACGGTGTCGAGCGCCGGGAATCCCGCCGGAGGCGGCAGGAAATTGACGCGACTGGAGCGGTTCTGAATATTGCCTTCATACGACGCGAAGATGTGGATCTTGTCCTTCACGATCGGACCGCCAACACTCAGGGCGGTAAGAGTCCGGTTGTAGGCTGGTTTCTTGAAAGTCGTCGGATTGTTGGCTTTGTCTGCGCGCTGAAAGGTGTCCAGCTGCACGAACGAGGCATTCTGATAACCGACCAGTGCGTTGCCGCTCCAGACGTTGCCGCCTGACTTGGTCGTTGCGGTTATTACCGCGCTCGACGCCTTCTGGTACTCGGCCTTGAAGTTCTGTCCAATGACCCGGTACTCCTGAACGGCATTCCGCGGGAATGGATTGCCACGACTGGCGTCCTGTCCGGCGATACCACCCTGCGTCATGTCATTCTTGAAGCTCGTGCCGTCGATGAAGAGGTTGAGCGAGCTCGGCGACTGCCCTCCGGCCGAGACAGTTCTAAAGGGGTTCGGTGAGTTCACATCGATGCGATCGTCTGTGACGCTGATGCCAGGCGCCAGAGCCGCCAAATCGAGAAAGTTGCGGCTTGGCGTCGGCAGCTTGGCTATCTGCGCCTGCGTAATGTTGGTCGCGCTTTCGGAAGTCCGCGTCTCCGTTCCCGTGGCGGCCGTAACGACCTGAGTTGCCAGCTCCGTGGCCTGCGCCGTGAGAGAGAAGTCTTGTTGTTGCGTCGATCCGATCTGCACAACGATAGAACGATTCTGTGGGGCGCTTCCGATTCTGCGGACAGTCACGTCATACGTGCCCGGCACAAGTCCGACGAGGTTGTACACTCCCGCGTCGTTTGATTGCGTCGTGCGCTGCACGCCGCTGCTGGTATTTCTCGCCAGGATTTGCGCGCTCGCAATCGGCGCTCCGCCGGCGCCACTGACGGTGCCGCGGATCGTTCCCGTCGAGTTCTGCGCAAAGAGATTCCCGCTCACAATGCATAGGAGCGCGATCGCTGTGGCAACTCCTCGAGAGAATCGATGAAGATTGATGCTGCTGGTATTCATTTACATCTCCTGTTGTTGTTGTACTACAAGAAAATCATTACAGACACGGTGTATCAGACTGATACCAACTTCCTCTTGAGGGTTTGTGGTGGAGGACGCTCCGCCGGCACACCGCCGGTCGAGCGCCGAATGACGAGCTTGGTCGACACCCGCTCGCGACGCCGCGGGTGATCGTTCTTGTGCGTGATGCCGTGGAGGAGGAGATCTACCGCCCTCGCACCGAGCTCCCAGATGGGGACGTGCACCGAGGACAGGGGTGGATCCATGTAGCGCGCGAGTGGAATGTCGTCGAAGCCGGCGACCGCCATCTCCTCCGGAACCGCAATGCCCGACTCACGGAGCGCGCTCAACACGCCGATCGCCATCGAGTCGTTGGCCGCGAAGATCGCCGTCGGCCGATTTTTTAGCGCGATGAGCTTGAGCACCGCGGAGTATCCCGCCGCTTCGGTGAAGTCGCCTTCACGCTCGAGCAAAGGATCCAGCATGATCCCCGCCTCGCGCAACGACATCCTGTAGCCGCGCAATCTCTCCGCGGCGTCGTAGTTGCGCGGCGACCCTTTGATGATCGCGATCCGCCTGTGCCCCACCGAGATGAGGTGCGCCACCATTTCACGCGCCCCTCGGCAATTCTGGATCGTGAGGGAATCGATCTCGTTCCCCCTCGACACCGAGCACAATAACACCACCGGAATGGTGCTCGGCAAATTCAACAGCGACTCCGCGTCGAGATCGGGAGACATCACGACGACGCCATCGGCGCGCCCACGCATCGCGCGTATCGCGGTCTCGATGCCATGCCTGTCGGCGTATGCCCTCGAGATCAGGAGGTGAAACCCGTTCCGTTGCGCTGTGTCGTCCATGCCGCGAATGACTTCAGAGAAGAATTCTCCATAGAGGTCAGGAAGAAGAACGCCGAGCGTCTGGGTCTTGCTCGTGATGAGACTCCGCGCCCCGCTGTGCGGGACGTAGCGCATGCGTCCGGCGACTTCGCGAATCAATCGCCGCGTCTCCTCGCTTACCGGTCCGCTGCCGTTTAGAACTCTGGAGACGGTGGCGACGGACATTTTTGCTTCACGCGCGACATCCTTGATCGTGACCATTCTCCTCGCAACAATGGACCCGGACTCGGATCACGGGATGACCGAGTGGGAGACGGGAGGAACAGCTGAGCTATTGGCCGATCTTTGTCTTTACGGCCCAAATATGTAATCGTTTACATAGAGGGCGCCAGACCCAGTTGCGAAGGGTGCCACCTTCCCCCACCTCATCCAGGCGTCGAACTTTCGCGGGTGAGAATCCCAACCATCGTTCGATTCGTTGCGTTCACCGTATCGCTCTTCGTCCTCACCTCAGCGTGCCGCGAAGTCGCGCCCGCATTCGGACCCAACATCGCGCTCGCGCGGCAGAACGCGGAAGAATTCTTTTACTCCGTCGGCTCGCGCTTCACCAATATCCAGCGACCGCCGAGGATCTCTCACGCGCGGGTGCAGTTCGGGCATTATGCGCTTACCCCGTCGGGCGTCTACAACGACACGAGCGTCTGGCTCGCCATCGGACCCGACAGCGCGCGACTATTCGGTGACGAAGGAGTGTTCTCCGTCGATCGCTACATCGTGAACACCAAGCTCACGACCACACCACCAGACGCGCTCAGCGAATCACGCGAGATCGTGCGACTCCGAAAGCTCAATGACAACGAGTACGAGTGGTTCACCAACGTCGAAGTCGCGCTGGGAAGCATCGCCGCGAAGAGCATGACCGACGTGCTGGCCGCGTCTCTCGCCAGCGGCGAAGGGAAATCTCCCGCGGCCATTCGTGCCAACTATACGACCGGCTTCCCGCGCACCATGGCGGCGATGGGGAGATTGTTCACGATCGACACACTCCGCGCGGCACCCGACAGCGATGGCGCGACGACATACGACATCGCCATCAAGCTGACGCCCGACATCCTCAAGGCGACGATGCCGCACTACGCGGCGTACATCGACAAGTACATCAGCAAGGGAAAGTACCGAATCACGCTCACTGACAAGACCGGTGCGCGCTGGTTCGACGCGTGGGCTGCCAACTATTACATGCACTTCAGGATGCGGAGCAAGGGCGGACACTTCGCGCCATTCGAGGGCGCTGTGAGACCGATGCCGGAGGCGCTCACCATCCACGTCGATTTGTCGATGAAGATTCTGATCTTCACAGTAGGGTGGACTGAAATGGCGGGCGACTTCGAAGTCATCAACACGCCGCACGAGCGCGGCTGGTCGATGCACTTCGCAAAGGAGCCGGAGTGGCACCTGCCTCCGACCGTTGGATATCTGCTCAAGTCTTCGCTGCGGCGGCCATTCCAGGACCCGGGAATCCCGGTGCGGATATCGATAAGAGACAACCCCGGCTCGCAGACGATTCTCAACAGACGCGGGACGCTGGTCGTTCAGGAGAGCGGGATTCTCCGATTCCTCAATCGATTGAGTGGAACGGCGGTCGGAGATTTTCTGGGGCCGTCGGAGCGGGAGGCGAATCGCTTCAATGCGGATGCCTTCCGGGCCCTAAGGCAGGATGTTGCCGCGCTCCTGCAATAAAGGAGAAGAGGCTCTTCTACCTCCTGCCTCATATCTGTGCCCCTCTCGCACCTCCCACCTCGTTCTTCTCGCAGTGAAAACCGCTCCTTCCCTGGGGAGGATCCCTCTACGGATGGGGTTGCGGGGGGCCGTCCTCGGCCTAACATTCCAGAGCGAAGGGGTCGCTCATTTTGTAGGATTCCGGAGCGGAGGGGGATTACCCCGTGACGTGACGCCCCCTTGCCGAGTCAAGTGGCATGCTACACGACACACCCGAAGCCCGAGATGATGTCATGACGATCACGACCACCGACAATCTCGCAATCGCGCGTCGCTACCTGGAAGCTCTGGAAAACGGCGCCGAGGGTGGCACGTTGGCGGACTTCTTCACCAAGGACGCGGTCCAGGAGGAGTTTCCGAACCGGCTGTCCCCGATTGGAGCTCACCGCGATCTCAAACAGCTTCTTGACGCGGCCAGGAAGGGGAAGAAGACACTCAGGGCCCAGAAGTACGACGTCCTGAACTCGATCGTCGACGGCGACTCAGTTGCGCTCGAGGTTTTCTGGAGCGGATATCTCGCGGTTCCGGTCGACAGTCTGCCCGCCGACTCGGAGATGCGCGCCCACCTGTCGATATGGCTGGAGTTCAGGGACGGGAAGATCGCTCGGCAGAACAATTACGACTGCTTTGATCCCTGGTGGGTGTAGCCCCGGGTTCGAGATCGTTGAGCTAGTAGAAACAGAAACGCCGCAAACTCTGTGAGTTTGCGGCGATTTATTTTGGCGGTCGCCCGCCCAATCGTGCCACGCACACCGTCATTGGAACTCTACGTCCTACCGATCGGTGGCGGGCAGCTAATCAATTTTCAAAAAAACAATGGAGCTGAGGGGGATCGAACCCCTGACCTCTGCAGTGCGATTGCAGCGCTCTCCCAGCTGAGCTACAGCCCCGCGCGAACGCGACGGACTGTACTCGAACCAAGGTCGGGCTGATCCGTCGCACCGGATCAAAGCAAAAGCCCCGCGGAACAACGCGGGGCCGCTCTTCACTGAAACTAGCGGATCCGCACCCAAAGTCAAGACCCTAATTCTGTCTTCAGACCTGTAACTCTTTACCCGGCTTAATCATACAGGCCGGGCAACAAGTGTAGGACGAACGGGCTGGCAAATCGTAACAGCTCTTTGAAAACTGCAAATGAACGAGAGGGGAGCTGTCAGCTGAAAGAAGTTGCGGGCCGTTAGCTGCAAACACCGGGACGCCACTCGGCGGTGTTATGACAAAAGCAGTCGCTTTTGCCCTGACCCGTGCCGGTGACGTCCCGACGTAGTAAAGCTTACAGCCATCACCTTGAAAGCTGTCAGCTCCCCTGTCGTTCAGTTGCAGTTTCCGCCGCCGGGCCGGAATCAAGCCGCGATATATTCCCCGGGTGTCGCTCTCCCTCCGCTTCCTAGGCACCTCCGCGTCCCGCCCAACGGTCGAGCGGAATGTCTCCTCTCTCGCGCTCATCCGCGAGGGCGAGACGCTCATGTTCGACTGCGGCGAAGGCACCCAGCGACAGATGATGCGTTACGGGATCAGCTTCGCGCTCTCGGACATCTTCTTCACGCACATGCACGCGGACCACATGCTGGGCGTCACCGGATTGCTGCGCACGCTCGCACTTCAGGGCCGCACCGAGCCGATGAATCTCTACGGCCCGCCCGGCTCCGAAAAAATGCTGTGGCGCGCCATTACGCTCGGAAGCGAGAAGCAGGCTTTCGAGATCAAGGTGTTCGAGATCACGCCGGAGACGCCGGTGAAGAGGAACGGGTATTCAGTCATTCCCTTCACCGTCGAGCATGGCGACAGGCTGGCGATCGGGTATCACATCGCCGAAGAGACGCGACTGGGAAGATTCAATCCCGAGCTGGCGCGCGAGATGGGAATCCCCGAGGGCCCGCTTTGGGGGAAAATCCACAAGGGTGAGACGGTGAGTCTGCCCGACGGTCGCACGGTCAAGCCATCGGAGCTGGTCGGACCCACGCGCCCGGGTCGACGCATCGTGCTGACCGGTGATTCACGTCCCTCAGAGGGCACCATCGCAGTCGCGACGGGCGCCGACATCCTGGTTCACGAAGCGACGTTCGCGACCGAAGAGGCGCCGCGCGCGCTCGAGACCGGACATTCGACCGCGCGCGAGGCGGCCGAGGTGGCCGCCAAGGCCGGGGTGAAGAAGCTCGTGCTCACCCACGTTTCCGCCCGCTACTCCCGCGACACGTCCGAGCTCGAGCGCGAGGCCCGCGAGATTTTTCCGGCCACTGTCATCGCGCGCGACGGACTCGAGATCGAGATTCCGTTCGAGCAGGCGGCTGCGGATTCATAGATCGTCGCGCGGTCGGTCGGCGAGGATGTCCTCTTCGGGAACTCTCGCCTGCCGCTTCGCCTGGCGGCCTCGCTGCACCGCGCCGCCTTGCGGCGGCGCTGGCTGCGGCCGCTCCCTCCGAGGACACCCTTGCCTCCCTCCCACCTGAGATCTCGTTGATCGCGTAGCCCGTGTCCGCGAATCGGACTCGAATATGCGCGCACGTCCGACGCGCGCGCTGCCCCACGCACTGACGCGTGGGACCCGCGCGACTAGAACCTGCTGTGATTCAAGCGGGAAGGAGGCGGGGGGTCCTCGCAGCGGCTTTCCAAAGCGAGCGCGAGGAGGAGACCCGCGACTGAGCGGAGCGAAGGAGCGCTGTTAGGGGCTCCGACCAAGCGAGCGTAGCCGCGAAGAGGACCCCCCGCCGACTGACCAAGCGCGCAGGACTAAGGGACTAAGACGCCCGGTCGACGCGCGTAAGATTGTTCGACACGGGCATAGAGCGCCGAAAGAGCGCGCGCAGCTTCTCGTCCGTGAGCCCTTGCATGATTTTGTCCGGCGCGACACGCGACGTCACGCTACGAGACTCCGGCCCATTCCAGATATCCCAGGCGTAGCGGTCGAGCCGCGCGGTCTTGCCGCCCGGATGATGGAACACGATCATCGCGTTGCTGGCGCCTGGCACCTGAACTTCGACGCCCCAGTTCGTTCCGTCGGGGCCGCTGAACGGCTTTATCTGTCTTGCCATGATTTCTCTAGTGAGATGTCACTGCCAGCGGATGCAATGGCTGCCGTCCGCCGAAGCCAGCGTCCATTTCGTGCCAATAAAGCACGCTTGGCTCGCCGAGTTTCCAGCAAAAGAAAACCTCGCGTCCGTCGATCTGTCCGCGAAAATCCACCAGTCCCGTGTCCATGCCCTTGCAAACTACGTCCAGCGCGTTCAGCTCGGCGATGTAACCCTCGATGTCGCGCGCGAGCCGCTGCGCTTCAATCTGCAGTAGCTCCGCGATTGCGTCGGGGCGATCAGGGCTCGATCCCACCGTCGCGAGCTCGAACTCGCGGACCTTATCCTCCCAGCGCGCATGATCGCGCACAAGGTCCTCGACGATCCTCCCGACCAGGGGCAGCGTCCGGTTCGCTTCTTCGATTGTGAAGATCTTTTCCATGACTCCTACTGTGGTGAGATGCGGAAGCCTGGTCAAGGCCGTTGCGAGACTACCTGCCTCTTCCCTCTTCCGTCCTCTCCTGCAATCTCGTTTCTCTCCTCTGCTTGGCCGCCTCGTATCGCCGCAGTTCCTCTGGCGTCTCCGGCTTGAGCGGCGGCACGGGCACTGGCCTTCCATTCCGATCGACCGCGACGAACGTCAGGTAGCACGAGTTCGTGTGCCGTCTGAGCCCGGTGAGCAGATTCTCGGTCTCGACGCGGACGCCGATCTCCATCGACGTCCTGCCCACGAAGTTGACGCTCGATTTCATGATCACGAGATCGCCGACGTGGATCGGCTCGCGGAAATCCACGCGATCGACCGACACCGTCACGCACGCCAGACGCGCGTGACGGATCGCCGAGACGGCGGCGGTGGTGTCCATCATCGAGAGGACGACGCCTCCAAAGACGTGGCCGAGCACATTGGCGTGCTGCGGCATCATGAGCTGAGCAGTCTCGTGCTGGGTCTCGTGAACAGCGCGGGCACCGTTGCCGGACTTGCTCGCATGCCGCGGCTCCGTTCCCGTCAACGTACCCGAGGATTTGCCAGCTGATTTCGACCGGCTCACGTCTGGCGCCCGGTTGCGCTCAGCGCCGGCTTCAGGCGCGGTTTCCCCCCCGACACCTGCTGAATCCGTTCGCCGTAGGCGGTCGCATCATTGAATGCCCGCGCCAGCGCGTGCCGCGTTTTCGCGTCCACCCGGGGCTTGTCGAGCCAGAATATCTGAACGAAGCTCGAGGCGACGAGTGCGAGTCTCCACTCTCGTCCGCGACGATCCCGGAGCGACAGCGCATTCGCCTTGTGAACCGAGTCGTAGTGGGCGATGACGTCGTAGCCGTCGTGTCTCCACCTGCGATTAACGAGTCCGCCTTCGCCCGCCGCTTCCTGGACGGTGGAGTCTCGCAACATTCGATCGAGCTCCGCTGGCCTTCCGTTTCGGAGGTCGATCACCGCGCGCGTCGTGTCATCCTGGTCATGATCGTTCGCGCGCTCGATGGACAGCCGGTGCTCGAGTGCGACATAGGGGCCGAGGACATTCAGGATATCTGTCTCTCCGACCGCGGTGATGTCGATGTCGTCGTCCGGATCATCGTCGGGACCGAGCAGTGGGGCGCGCGGGTGCTGGCGATGGTAATCTTCAGAGAGATGCACGATGGCGGTGTCGTCGTAGATGACGGTGGAGTCGCCGCTGTCGAGCTCGCGACGAAAGATCCGCTCTCCGCTCAGGAGTGCCCGGGGAAAGGAGCGATCGATCTCCCCAACGAAGATCTCGTAGTAACGCCCGCCGGTGCGCGCGAGAATGAGGGGTGAGCCTCTGATTTTGAGTCCCGAATTGTCGCTCCGGACCCAGTAGGTCTGGTCGCCGGCGGACACGAGAAACTCCGCCATCGGGGGCGTCGGGGGCGGAAGGGCGCAGGCCCCGGCGGAGACATAGGCGCACGCGAGCAGAACGATATTTCGATTGCGCAGCAGGCGCAGGCGAGCAGAACGATATGTTCGGTTGCGCAGCGGGCGCAGGCGAGGAGAACGATATGTTCGGCGCATCGTTGCCAAATATACCGGGTTTGGTCAGGGCGACGGACCAGACTGCCCTCTGGGGTTGTACTATTCAGGGCGGCCGTACTTACGACGCGACGCTGCTCGCGACTGTGATTAGATTTGCACCGTCCCCTGCCGACATCCATACAAGAGAAGCATGCAATTTCAAAAGATCACGCTCGCGTTAGCCGCGGTGGCGGCGTCGGTGCTTGCTTGCACGGGCACGCACGAGACACCCGCGAGGAACACAACGCCTGATCGTGCTGCGGAGCCGGCGTCCACGCAGGGCAATGCCAGTATGACCTCCGCCAGCGTGGCGATTCCTGCACGCTCACCCGCGGACACGGTCGATCGCACCGTCCCGAAGACCCCCGCTCGCGCGACCGCCGACACTGACACCACGCTGCGGCTGCGCGTTGTCCTCCCCGAGCATCCGACTCCACCGGTCCTCGATTCGCTGATCAAAGGCACGCTTCCGGCGCGTGGACTCTACGTTTTCCGCTTCGCCGCGAATACTCGTCGCCTCAAGCACCTCATTGGGATCGCCGACTCGACCGAGATCAACGCGCTCATCATCGACGTGAAGGACGAATTCGGACTCAACTACGAGTCGAGCGATCCGATGGTGAAGAAGAACGCGGGCGCCCAGGTGAAGGCGCACAATCTCCGGGCGCTGGTCGACACCATTCGCGCCCACGGCATTCTGCCCGTCGCGCGCATCGTCGTGTTCAAGGATTCGGTGACGGCGCGGAACAATCCCCAACACACCATCAGGAAAGCGGACGGCACCGCGTGGCACGACAAGAAGGGACAGACCTGGGTGAATCCGTACGCCAATGCGATCTGGGAGTACAACTTCCGCGTGGCTGAAGACGCGATCAAGATGGGATTCGGTGAGATCCAGTTCGATTACATCCGATTCCCCGAGCCGTACAAGAGTCTGCCGCCGCAGGTATTTCCGGAGCAGAACGGACGGAGCAAGCCGCAGGTGCTCGGTGAATTCCTGACCGAGGCACGCAGTCGCTTCGCGAAGCTCGGCGTCAGAACTACCGCCGACATTTTTGGACTCGTCACGACGGTCGGAGGCACGCTCGAAGTCGGACAGAAGTGGGAGCCGATCGCCCAATCGGTGGATGTCGTCCTGCCGATGGTCTATCCATCACACTATCCGCCCGGCTCCTTCCAGCTGCCGCACCCGAACGCGGATCCTTACAGCGTCATCCACATCGCGATTTCGCGCGCCCGTGAGCGCGACGAGAAAATCGGCATCAAGGGTGAGCACGTGCGCCCGTGGCTGCAGGCGTTCAGCATCGGGATGCCGAAGTACGGACCACACGAGCTCGAGGAGCAGAAGCGCGCCGTGTACGATTCCGGCTACGACGGCTGGGTTCTGTGGGAGCCAGGCTCGAGGTACGACAAGTTTCTGCCGGCGTTGGAGAAGACGTTCGTGTCCCGAAAGAAGAATCCTCCGGTGCCGCGACCGGCAAATAGGTTGGACTGATTGACTGCAAATGGAGTCTGACAACTACGAACTGAATGCGATCCGACAACTGCAACTAAACGGGATCCGAGATCTCAGAAGCATAGATCTCAGTCTGTAGTCACCGCGCTCTGACCGTATCCAGCGCGTATCCGAGTACAACCGACCGCCTGTGCCATAACGCCACTCAGATATGTCGCAGCGTAATTACTAAAATCTGAGATCTACGCTTCTTAGATCTCGGATCACGTTCAGTTGCAGTTGAGATCTCGGATCACGTTCAGTTTGCAGTTAGGATCTCGGATCCCGTTCAGTTCGCAGTTAAGATCTCGGATCACGTTCAGTTGCCGCTGGCCCTCCGCTAAGCCCGCGTTAAAAAACAGAACTCGGAGGGCCATGGGCATAGCGGGCACTACTATATTATGCCCCGATGATAACCACCGCCTCCATCTCCGGCATGACTTGCGCGCACTGCGTCCGCGCGGTGTTCACTTCGCTGGCGGGCGTCGAGGGGATCCATAAGGCCGACGTCTCCATCGGCCGGGCCGTGATCGAGCACGACGGCACCGTGACGCCCGAGGAAATCCGCGACGCCATCAAAGTCGCGGGCTACGACGTAACGGATATCAAGATCGACGGGCGCACTCTCCCAATCGTGCCATGATGACCCCAGCGTACACTCCGCCGGTGGAAGAGGACAAAGAAGCCACTGTCGGCGCTCTGCTCGCGCCCGACATCCTCGTCATGATCGAGGAGAGTCCCGACGCGATTGCCGCCGAGACGGATGAGCTGCACGCCAAGGATCTCGCTGACGTCGCGCACGCGCTGCCGCGCGAGATGGTCGCGCCATTCCTTTCTGCACTCCCAGTCGAGCGCGCCGCGGATGTACTCGAGTACCTGAACGAGGATCTCCGCACCGAAGTCCTCGAGACGATGAGCGTGCGCCAGGCGGCCGAGCTCGTCACGGAGATGACTCCGGACGATCGCGCCGACACGCTCGAAGGTCTCGAGGAAGAAACCACCGAGGGGATTCTCTCCGAGATTCCGGCGGCTGAGCGCGCCGAGACCGAGAAGCTCCTCGCCTATCGTCCGGATTCCGCCGGCGGATTGATGACGACGGAGTTCGTCTCCGTCTCGCAGGACACGCCGGTTGATGAAGCGCTCGCCGCCGTGCGCCGCATCGCGAGATCGGAGCGGCGGGAGGCGATGAACACCATTTATACGACCGATTCCGCCGGACGCGTGCAAGGCGTGATGTCGCTGCGCGAGCTGCTCGCGGCGCCTGAAGGCGCGAAGGTGTCGGACATCGCATGGGAGGAGGTGCAGACCGTCCCGATCACCGCCGACCGTGAAGAGGTCGCGCGACTGGTGCGCGAGTATGATCTCGTCGCGGTTCCCGTCGTGGACGAGAACGGGGTGATTCAAGGCGTCGTCACCGTCGATGACGTCATCGACGCCCTCGTCGAGGAGCACACGGAAGACGTGCAGCGCTTCGGCGGAATGGAAGCGCTCGACATGCCCTACACGCAAATCGGATTCTTCTCGATGATCGGCAAGCGCGCGCCCTGGCTCGCCGCGCTCTTTCTGAGCGAGATGCTGACGACGACCGCGATGGGCCACTTTCAGGGGGAGCTCGAGAAAGCGGTCGTCCTCGCGCTGTTCGTGCCGCTCATCATCAGCTCCGGCGGCAACTCTGGCTCTCAGGCGACGTCGCTCATCATCCGCTCGCTGGCGCTGGGAGAAATCAAGTTGCGCGACTGGTGGAAGATCCTGCTCCGGGAATTGCCATCCGGCCTGATGCTCGGCACCATTCTCGGCCTGATGGGAATCGCGCGCATTCTGATCTGGCAGCAGCTCGGCATCGCGCACTATCCGCATCCGAATCTGCTCGCGCTGACGATCGGCGTGGCGCTGGTCGGAGTCGTGACCTTTGGCTCGCTCGCCGGCTCGATGCTGCCGTTCGTTCTTCAGCGCCTCGGTTTCGACCCGGCGAGCGCGTCCGCTCCATTCGTCGCGACACTCGTGGACGTTACTGGTCTCTCGATTTACTTCTACGTCGCGCTCCTGATTCTCAGCGGCACCCTTCTTTAGCTTATTGATCTCAGCGCGTCGGTCAGTCGGAGGAAATCCTCTTCGGCTCCGGGCTCTCGCTCGTTGATTGTCCGAACGATCTCCACGAAACCAGGCATCAGTCGCTCTTTGGCCGGTGTCGGCGCACGGATGGTCGCTCGTCGGTCGTCGCCTGCGAGGACTTCCTCCGACTTCCCGTGAGATCTCACAGCTGCTGTTGGTCCTGCGCGACCAATAGTTCGCACGCCGTGAAGTAAGTCCGCGACCCGTTCTCAGACACACGCGACCGCGCCCAGGAGAGTGCGCGCGCTCACATGATCTCCGCGTTGGAGACCGCGGCGCCGCGACCACAGATCACGACTGGGAGGGAGGCGAGGATGTCCTCGGCGGGAGCGGCCGCAGCCAGCGCCGNNAGGCGGCGCGGTGCAGCGAGCCGCAAGGCGACGCTGCAGGCGAGAGCTCCCGAAGAGGACATCCTCGCCGACCGACCGCGCGATGATCTTGAAGCGCGCGCGCAAGACTCACACGATGATGCCGGAAGAGCGCACGCAAACAGACGGCGCAGATGCGTTGTAGGATAAACCGACACGCGCGCTTAGGTTTGTGGCGCGCGCGGAGCAGGTTCCCGACGCGCCATCCAACCACAGGAGATGCACAGCATGAATTCCACGATTCAAAAGCTGGCGGCGGTTTTCGGCGTCGTGTTTATCCTAGTAGCACTCGTCGGATTCCTCGCGAAGGGCGGCATGGCGATGCAGCCGACCGATCCCGCGCTCGCCGCGAAAGCGCTCGGCATTTTCCCTGTCAACCTGCTGCACAACATCGTGCACCTGCTGTTCGGAGCCTGGGGACTCGCCGCTTCACGAAGCTGGGGAGGCTCGAAGCAGTTCTTCACCGTGGCAGGAGTCATTTACATCGTGCTCACGATCCTCGGGTTCCTCTCGCCGAGCGGATTCGGTCTCGTTCCGCTTGGTGGATCCGACATCTGGCTCCACTGCCTGCTCGGCGTCGTCATGCTGGCGATCGGCTACACCGCCAAACCCGGCGCAACGCCGGCTGCTGCGTAGATACGCCCTGAAAGGTGGGCGCTACTTGGTAGCGCCCACCTTCATTGTCGTCGAGTCAGAAATCGGTTTGGCGCTCGTGGCGCCCGAAGCGGCGCCCCCACCAGTGGGGCGCCGTTTTGTTTTGTCAGGGCTCGAGAAGCTCGACACGATTCCCTGCTCGAGCCAGGCGTGCTCACCGCGCAGAACTTCCATCGCGAGCTTGTACAGCGCGGGATCGTTGGGGCCGAAGAGCGCATCAAAGTGCGCCTTGATCCTGTCGCGCGCTTCAATGCAGAACGCGTCGGCGAGCGTGACTGCTTCCGGCCGTCCCTGCTTCGACAGCATCTGCGCTCTCGAGCACGCGGCCGACATCGCGTACAGCTCCGCTCCGATGTCCACCGTGCGGAACAACACCATCTGCCGTTTCTCGAGCTTGGGACCGAACTTCACCATTGCGTGGAAGATCGAGCGCCCGAGATGACGCGTTGTCCGCTCGATGTACCGCACGTGGTGGGCAAGCTTGCCGAACTCGCTGTAGCGTCTCAACCTCGAGGCGTTCAGCCAGCGCGACGGATACCAGGCCAGGTAGAACGGCGTCGCGCTCGCCATTGCCGAGAGTTTTTCCCTGAACGACGACTCGGGGTTGACGATGTTGAACGCGAGCTTGAAGTGATAGTCGACTGCTTCTCTGGCGATGAAAAGCCGCATGATCTCCGACGATCCCTCGAAAATGAGATTGATGCGGTAGTCGCGCATCGCCCTCTCTACGGGTATCGCCGGCTCTCCGCGAGAGGCTAGTGACTCGGCTGTCTCATACCCGCGTCCACCGCGGATCTGCACGGTGTCGTCGACGATTTTCCAGCCGGCTTCGGTGTTGAACAGCTTCGCGATCGCCGCCTCGAGCCGAATGTCGTAGCCACCCTGCTCGTAGAGCGCAGCCGAAAGCTCGGCTACCGCTTCCATCGCGAAAGTGTAAGCCGTCATGCGCGCGATCTTCTGCGCGACGGCTTCGTGCTTTCCGATCGGCTGACCCCATTGCACGCGCTCGTTCGCCCACTTGCGGGTGATCGAGACCATCTGCTTGCCCGCGCCCGCGCAGCCGGCCGGAATCGTGAGACGTCCCGTGTTGAGCGTGACCAGCGCGAGCTTCAATCCCTTGCCCTCTTCCCACAAGATGTTCTCGCGCGGGACCTTCACGTTGGTGAAGCGGATGACGCCGTTCTCGAGGGCCTTGAGTCCCATGAAGCGCAGTCGATGCAATACCTCAACGCCGGGCATAGAGGACTCAACGATGAAAGCAGTGATCTGCTTACGCGCCTTGCCGGCAATCACCTTCTCCGGCGTCTGCGCCATCACCACGAACAGTTCGGCGCGAGTTCCATTCGTGCACCAGAGTTTCTCGCCATTGATGATGAAGTGCTTTCCATCCGCGGTTGGAGTTGCGGTGCAGCGCATGTTGGCGGGATCAGATCCCGCGTCGACTTCGGTCAGCGCAAAGGCGGAGATCGCACCCTTCGCCAGTCGCGGAAAGTATTTGCGCTTCTGTTCTTCGGTGCCGAAGAGCTTGAGCGGCTGCGGAACTCCAATTGACTGATGGGCGGAGAGGAGCGCTGTAATCGATCCGTCTTTGGAGGTCACCAACTCGATCGCGCGGATGTAGCTCATCTGCGACAGGCCGAGCCCGCCGTATTCCTTCCCGATCTTGATGCCGAATGCGCCCATGTCGCGCAGCTCCTGCACCACTGGCTCGGGGATCTCGCCGGTCCGGTCGATCTCATCGGAATCCACCCGCTCCATGAACGCGCGCAGCTTGTCCATGAACGGCTTGGCTCGCGCTTCTTCCGCCACGTCGGAGGGCGGATGCGGGTGAATCAGGTCAAGACGGAATCGCCCAAGGAAGAGCTCGCGCACGAAGCTCGGGTGTGTCCACTCGGTCTCGCGCGCCGACTCTGCAACGTCCCGCGCTTCCTTCTCGGTTGCTACGCCTGTCAATGTTTCACTCATGTGCGTCTTAGGAAGATACCCAATCCTACAATAGAAATGGCCGCAAACGAAAACCATTGGATGGCGTAGTTGCGGTGTGGACCCTCATCAAGCGGCGCCTCTTCAACGCGCGGCGGAGCACTCGGCGACGTCGCTGAATCGGTGAGAACGACGTAATAGTTCGCGATTGGATACGAGAAATCCTTCGAGAGTGCTGAACGGTCGAGACGGCGAAACGACCTCGGCCGCGCCGCGTTGGGCGGCGGAAATGGACCCTGGGTAGGAAAAGTCTCCACGAAGCCGTGCCCGTTGAGGGTGTCGGCCTCTTTCCATGGCTGCGTATCGATAGTCGTGCCATCTGCTGAATAGACCCAACCCCGGTTGACGAGCACAGCCGTCTGCTTTCCGGTCCGCAGCAGCGGCGTCAGAATGTTGACACCTGGTGATCCGTTGCGCCCCCGCAGCGTGTAGATGATCTCCTGCGCGTGATCGTAGATCCCTCTGACGTGCACTCTGCGGAAATGGGCGGCGGCGGTATCGCGGGGTAGCGAGTCGAGCTCGACCTCGGGGGCGAACCGTCTGGCGGCGACGATGGCATTCGCTTTCTGTCGCGCCCACAGCCGTCGGATTTGCCAGCAGCCGAGTGAGATGCAGGCGATCGCGATCGAGATCGCGAGAACGCTGAGGATCCATTTGCGAGGAGTCACGGGCGAAATATCGCGAGATGCCCGCTCTCGCGTCTGGTTTCCAGATTCGTCAGGGTCCTGTCACCCGCTCGACGGGAGCCCGGGTGCGACGACGAGGCCAAGACCAAGTAGTAGATCTCCGAATCGCCGCATTCTCAGAACAGCGACATCTGCTCGCCGAGCAGGTCCGGGTCGACCGGCGTGAGTCCCAGGCGCTCTTGAAGGTCCCGCGCTGTTGCGGGGCTGTGTCCTGAAAATGTATTCGCCACGTACCCATAAACCCGCGACACCTTGTCGGACAGATCCTGGATCGCGTCGGACCACAAATCGACTTCGCGCGAGCGATCGACCTGCACCCGCGTGTAGTCGACAAGATCGCGGTTCGGCCCCATCCATCTGATGTACGCGAAATCAGCGGTGGGACGCGCGGCGAGACTGAGCATCAGCTTGCGGGGGATCCAGCGGCCATCGGATAGCACGAGCGCAATGTTGTGCTCCTTGAGCAGCGCCAGCACTCCCTCGCTGATCCAGCCCCGGTGTCTGAACTCGATCGCGATGCGAAGATCCCTCGGAACCCGTCCGATGAAATCGACCAGGGCCGGAAGCTCGCCCGGCTGAAAATCCGGTCCCATCTGTACGAGGACGGGCCCGAGCTTGTCGCCCAGCTCGCGCACCCGCTCGAAGAAAAGCTGGGAGGCGCCGGTGACGTCGCGCAGCCTCTGCTCGTGCGTGATCTCCTGCGGGAGCTTGAGCGAGAAGAGGAATCCCTTCGGCGTACGGTCGACCCAGCTCCGAATCGTCGTCGCCGCCGGCGATGCATAGAATGTCGAGTCCACTTCCACCGAATCGAACGCCCGCGCGTAAACAGTGAGGAATTCGGACGGCCGCGTGCCATTCGGGTAGAAGGGTCCCACCCAGGCGTCGTAGTTCCAGCCCTGCGTGCCGATATGGATTTCCGCGGACATGGCGTTCAATCGGAAGCCGCGGCCTCCGGATGTCAAGCCGGATCGAAGCTACCCTGCCGCTTTCCTGGGTCTCAGCTCCACGGCGCGAGGGTCACGCTTGGCGATTCCCTGAATGAGCGGCGGCGAAAGTAGCGTCGTGAGCAGCACCATCAGCGTGACCGCACCAAACAGTGACGCGTCGAGCGCGCCAATTGCCAGTCCGGTCTGCGCCACGATGAGCTCGACTTCGCCCCTGGGAAGCATTGCCGCGCCGACGAGTGCCTTGTTTCCCTTGAACCAGACTGGAACGTACGCGGCGATGATCTTCCCGACCGCGCCTGCCACGAGCAGAACCAGCGTGATCAGCAACGTCCTCGGCTGCGCCAGCGCGCGCAGATCGACGGAGGCGCCGACAGATGCGAAGAAGATGGGTGTGAGCAGACTGCCCATTGCTCCCGCGGATCTCTGGACATCGTCGCGCTGGTCGATGCGGTTCAGCAGGACGCCCGCGACGAAGCCGCCAACAATGATCGCCGACCCGAGGAGTCCGGCCAGCGCCGCGAGGGAGAAAGCAAACGCGAGACCCATGATCGCGATGGTCGTCGGCGAGCGCAGCCGCTTCGCCGCATGGAACAACGGCGGGACGACGAAGCTTCCAACGACAATCGCGATGGCCACAAATCCAAAGGCGACCGCGCTCGTGCGCACCACCCCCGTCGCCGTTATCGCGACGCCGGCCGCGAAACTTCCTATCACGGAAAGAATCACCAGCCCGATGATGTCGTCGAGCACCGCCGCCCCCAGTACCACCCTTCCTTCTTGCGTCTGTAGAAACCCCAGCTCCGCGAGCACGCGCGTCGATACGCTGATCGACGTCGCTGTGAGTGATGCCGCACATACTATCGCGGCGAGCCGCCCAATGCCCATCGCGGATAGCGCGGCGTAGCCGATGACGAACGGAAGCACGACGCCCACGATCGCGATGACGGCCGCAGTCCCCCCTTCTCTCGTCAGCCCGCGCAGATCGGTCGCCAGCCCGATCTCGAAGAGCAGGATCAGGAGTCCCAGTTGCGCCAGCGTATGGATAGCCAGGTCGGCGGGATCCAGAATCCCGAGCACCGAACCGCCCAACAACACTCCACCGACGAGCTCGCCAAGGATGGCCGGCTGACCGAACCTCTCGGCCAGCACCGACAGCGCGCGTGTCGTCAGCAGCACGGCCGCGATGACCAGCAAGAGGTGAACGAAGGAATGTGTATCGGTCATTTCAGATCACGACGAGTGCGGCGAATTTCATTGTGGGCGGCCGGCCGGTGTTCTTTCAACGATACGTCTCGAAGAACCCGGTGCCCGTTCCTGAGAGCGGTTGGCCGTCGAGCCGCCCGAATATTCGTGCCGTCCCCTTCATCTGGATAAAATATGGCCGCGCTTTCTCGCTGCCGAGCGGATCGCCGCGCTCCGCCTCGCCTCTGCCATCCTTTGCGTTAGGGCGCGGCCTCGTATCCGTGGCAATCGCATCTTCGACGGTTATTTCGACCCGCAGCGTGTCGTCACCGCGCACATCCTCGAAGCTCGCGCGCGACGGAACCCACAGCAGCCCTGACTTCGTCCTTGCTGTCCGGCCATCCACGTACGAAATCATTTTGGGACGGAAGACGGCGCGGAATCCGAGCGAGTCCACTACATAGACGAGCACTGGGGGAATTGATGCCGAGCTGTCACCGGGATACACGCGGCCTAACAGGAATGTGTACTCGCCGGCCCGTGACGCGCCCCAGTCCCACGTGACACCGCGCCAGACTCCCCAGTTGTGGTCGTGGTACGACTGCGCGTCGCTGAGCTGTTCGCACTGGTTGTCGACGCAGAGAGTTCCCGTCGCGCTCGCGCGGAGAGCGGGAACCGTGTAGCCCGAAACGAACCCGCCCGAGCCCATGGCTACGCCCGGGAAATACGCGTACGGCGCTGGATGCACACGGAGCGCGACCGACATCTTGCCTCGCGCACCGTTCTCCTCCCGGGCCGCGGCGCGCACCTCATAATCTCCATCAGGCAATACGATGACGTGCGAGTCTCCGAACATGAGATTCGCGTCCGTGGTCGAGAATCGAACCCGGGACCGATCTATGGTGGTGGCGAAGCGCCGCGTCGCTCCGTCCTGCTCTCGCAATGTGATCCCTATCTGGCCACCCCACTTTGTGCTCGTGACATCCCCACTGACGATGAACGAGATGAATGCCCACCGCTTTTTGTCCGGCGACAGCACGTTGAAGTAGTGCCATTCCGCCCACGTCTCTCTGTTCGCAACGCTGTCCGAGGGTAGGTGGAAGTGGTCGATCTCATTTCTCAGCTCGAACGCCGTCGGCGCGGCCCAGCGCCGGTCGCTGGCGTCATTCTCCCATTTGCCGGCCACGATTTCCGGTGCGGCACCGACCGCTGTCGTCGCCGAGGGAATGTCCCCACTCGCGTGAACCGGGAATTCCTGGCCGTCGGCGGTCCCCACGTAGAGCAGTCTCCCCTCTATTTGCGGCGCTACCGCCGCGATCTCGCCGTTGTACCTCGGCGAGGCCAACACCTGCCGATAGAGAAAGGAAGCGTGGTCGATCGAGAAGAAGAGGCCGCCGATGCCTCCCGTCTTCATCACCTCGACATCGAGCCCCTCGGGGAGCACGGTGATTGTCCCGCCGCCCACCAGCTTCTCGTTTCGCGCCTGCGACAGCATTGCTTCGCCGATCGAGAGCAGCACTATCATCACTGCGACGCCCACTCCGAAACCGAAAAAGAGCAACAGGGAGCGCCACGGGCGATACGTAATGTTGCGGAGAGCGAGCTGGACTATCACGCGTCCACCACCCTGCCGTCGCGCATGTGGACCTTCCGACGCGCGGCGCTCGCCAGATCTTCGTCGTGTGTAACCACCACGATCGTCGTGCCATCCGCATTGAGTCGCTGGAAAAGCGAGATGATCTCAGCCCCCGTCCGGGCATCCAGCTCACCCGTCGGCTCGTCCGCGAGAAGCAGCGTCGGCCCATTCGCCAATGCGCGGGCGATCGCGACCCGTTGTTGCTCGCCCCCCGACAGCTCCGAGGGACGATGGCGCTCGCGATTGCCAAGCCCCACGTACTTGAGCAGCTCCGCCGCCCTCTCGGTTCTCACTCCTTTCGATACTTTCGCCTCCGCCATCGGAAGCGCCACGTTTTCGAGCGCGGATAGAATCGGCAACAGATAGAAGCGCTGAAACACGAAGCCGATGTTCCGCAGCCGGAATTGCGTCGCCTCGCGATCGCTCATCGCGTCCACACGCCTGCCCGCGATCGCAACCGTGCCAGACGTTGGCTGGTCGATCACGCCAATCAGATTGAGCAGCGTCGATTTTCCGCAACCCGAAGGACCGACGATCGCCACATAGTCCCCGCGCTCTACATCAAGCGTCACCCCCTGAAGCGCGTGCACACGCTCGGCGCCCAGCGCGTAATCGCGACGAACATCCCGGAGCGAGACAATGTGAGAATCAACGCCTGCACTCATGCGATCGCCTCTCGCCGCAGCGATTCAGCGATCGGCAGTGATGCCGCACGCCAGGCAGGATAAATTCCGGCGCCGATTCCGCTGGCGATCAGAAGCCCGAGCGCCGACCAGGCGGCCTTGGGCTGGAAGAGAAAGAAGTCGATCGCCATCGGCAGCCCGGGAAAGGCGGAGAGAATCGCGTTGAGATAGCGCGCCGTGACGAGCCCGAGCGCCAGACCGAGCACGGCTCCTGCGAAGCTGATCGCGATACCCTCCAGCACGATCTGCTCGACGACGTGCGAACGCGACACGCCAATCGCGCGCATCACCGCGATCTCTCCGGCGCGCTCGTTCACCGAGACCGTCACCAGAGTGGTCACCAGCAGGAATCCGACGAACAGACTCACCGCGCCCAGTATCAGCGCCAGTTGGCGGAAGTAGCTGAGTCGTTCATCTACCTGCGCGATGGCGGTCGCGATGGAGATCGCGGTCACGTTGGGGAGCTGCTTGTCGATCCAGTCGCGAACCTGCTCCGCGTTCGCGCCTTTGCGCACCCGAACCATGAACAGGGATGCCCGGTCTCGCGCTTGTCCGCCCATTCCTTCGAGCGTCTCTCGGCGCATTGCCGACGACGACTGATCGTTCGCTCCGTAAATGAATTTCACTCGGCCCATCAAGACGAGTTTCCGCTGACCGGAGTAGGTGCGCGTCTGCGGGTCGTAACCGGTCGCCACGCTGAGTGTATCTCCAACACGGGCGCCAAGCAGTCTCAACAGGTGGTCGTTGACGACGATAGCGTCCGGTGTAGTCACGTCGCGGCCCGACATAAGCTCGTAGTCGCCCTGGACACTCGGATCGATCCCGAGGGCCGATCCACTCACATCGCGATTGCCGGTCAGAATGTGAATCGATGCGCCCAGCACAGGACTGATCTCCCGAATGTCGGGATTGGCTCGCAACGTCGCCATTATTGCTCCGACTCCGGGAATCGTCGCGTCCGTGTCGAATGGCAGCGTCCCCTTTGGAGCGAGCCGAATCTCGAAGCCCCGTGAGAGCAGCAACTCGCGAAAGGATTCGCGCATTCCCGTCGCCAGCATCACCATGTCGAGCAGCATCGCGGCAGCGACCGCGACGCCCAGCACCGCGAGCACCGTGCGGGCGCGATGCCTGATCAACGATGCCAGCGCCAGCGCCGATCTCACTCAGCGCCCGAAGAGTGCGAGTGGCGGCGTGCGCACGAGTCGTAGCGATGCCACTACGCCCGCTACGATCCCGAGTGCGAGCGAGAGCGACACGGCGAAAACGACAGTCGGTGGTGTGACCATCGAGAACTCGAGCGGCGTCCGATAGAGTGCCTGGTAATGCCAGTTCACGAACAGAGACACCACCCATCCGAGCACCACACCCAGCGCGCTCCCGAGCACCGCGACCACGGCGGCTTCCAGTACGATCGCGCGTACCACTGTCGCGCGGGAGATTCCCATCAACCGGAGAGCCGCGATGTCCCTTCTTCGCTCCTCTACTTTTAGTACCATGATGCAAAGCAGAAACACCGAGCTCGCGACGATGGTGATGATCCCGATCGCTCGGTGGAAGCGGCTCACCACCTGAAAAGTGCGCGATGTCTCGACGGCAATGTCGCGCGACCGATAAGCCTTGAAGCCGAAAGCGACGCGATTGATGCGATCGATCAGGCGCGGAATGTCAGCCGCTGGCGTCGTCGCGATCGCGAATCGATCGACCCGATCGCCGTACCCGGCAATTGTCTGCAGCTGATCGAGATGCATCCTGACCCGCAGATCCCCGCGCGCCACTTCGGACGGGTCCGCTCCACGCCGCACGATTGCGCCGACGGTCACCGTATCGCCAATCGCTCCGGGGCGCGAAGAGACCGAAACAAGGTCGCCGATCTTGAGGTGCGCTCGCGCCGCGAATGCCTCGTCGATCGCGATGGTACGTCGCTCAATCGCCGGCGCCGCTGCGGGCACGGGCGCGCGACCAACCGAGGCTGAGCCTTGTACAAGGAGTGACGCGAGCAGGGCGGCGAGCAACATGCCCGAAAGCTAGCCGCGCTTACCAGCCCTGTCTGCAAGCGGAGCGACGAGCACGTGCGACGCCAGCGCGGGCCCAATCGACATCTCCTGTCGTCCCGAACCGAGCGTGATCGGTCCATCATAGGGCGCGCGCGACTTGACCGTGATTCGCTTCCCCGGCAGGATCGACAGCTCACCGAGATATCTCAGCATCTCCGGATCCTCGTCCGCAACTCGAACGACGACTCCGGATGCTCCTACGGCCAGATCCGCCAGCGAGGTGTACTCGGTCTCATCTACCGAGCCATCCTTCGTGGGAATCGGCGCGCCGTGTGGATCGACTTCCGGCTCGCCGATCGTCGCCGCCATGCGGTCCACCAGCTCGTCGGACGCCGCGTGCTCGAGCCTCTCCGCCTCCTCGTGTACGCGATCCCACGGATACCCAAGCGCCTCCGCCAGATAAGCCTCGATCACGCGATGACGCCGCAGCGTGCGGAGCGCGGCGCGGCGGCCGCTCTCCGTGAGTTTCACGCCGTGGTAGCGCTCATAGGCCAGCAATCCCTGGTCAGCAAGGCGACGAACCATTCCACTTACCGATGCGGGTGCGAGCGCCAGACGCTGCGCGATCTCATTGGTCGCGGCCGCACCGCTGCCCCTGCCAATGGCGTAGATCGCCTTGAGGTAGTCCTCGACCGGCGCGGTGAGCGGCTCCCGCCCCGGCACTCTCGATTCCTCGCGCGCAGCGCTCATGTTGCCGGCCGCGGCGTCGGGGGGCTCAAGCCGGGATTCGCGCGCACCATCAGCACCGGCACCATTGTGATGTGACGGAGCTCGCTAGCCACGCTGCCGCGAATGACGTCGGAGAGTCCGCGGTGTCCATGCGTCGCCATCGCGATGAGGTCACAGTTCTCGCGCTTCGCGCAGTCCGCAATCTCCTTCGCCGGATCACCGCCCGCGAGAATTGCGTCGACGTCGAATCCTTCCTTCTCGAAAGAATCGGCGATCGCCTCGATGTACTCGCGGTCGCTCTTCATTTCTTCCGACTCGCGGAGGTCGAGCTCGTTGATGCTGCGAGCCGCCCAGCCGTCGGCCACATGGATCAGCACGATCGAGGCGTTGTTGCACGTGCGCGCCAGCTTCCGGACGTGCGCCAGGATTACTTCGTCGTACGGAGTGTGCTCGACGGGCACGAGTATACGCTCGTACATCAGGTCACCGGTCCACGGAAGAATTGCAACAGCAGCCAAATGTTGAGACCGGCGATCACTAACGCAACAAAGTATGCGAGCCCCTTGAGCCAGACCGGGTTCACGAACTCGCCCATCTTCACCCGGTCCGAGGTGAACTTGACCAGTGGGAACACCGCGAACGAGAGCTGCATGCTGAGGATCACCTGGCTGAACACGAGCAGCTTGGCGGTGCCGCTCTGGCCGTACATGATCGCGACTATCGCGGCTGGAACAATGGCGATCCCCCGAGTGATGAGCCGGCGCACCCACGGACGGAGCCTGATGTGCAGGAATCCCTCCATCACGATCTGGCCGGCGAGCGTGCCGGTGAGGGTCGAGTTCTGTCCCGAGGCGAGAAGCGCCAGCGCAAACACGGCACTGGCGCCGGCGCCGAGCAGCGGCGTCAGGAGCTTGTAGGCGTCCTGGATCTCGCCGACCTCGGCGTGACCGGAAGTGTGAAAGGTCGCCGCCGCGATGATGAGGATGGCCGCGTTGATGAAGAGCGCAAAGGAGAGCGCGATCGTCGAGTCTATGAACGCGAAGCGAACCGCTTCCCGCTTTCCCGCGGGCGTCTCCTCGTATTGCCGGGTCTGCACGATGGAAGAATGCAGGTAGAGATTGTGCGGCATCACGGTGGCGCCGAGTATCCCCACGGCGATGTAGAGCATCGATGGATTGCTGAACACTTCCGGCTTCGGAATGAACCCGCGCATCACTTCTCCCAACGGCGGCTGCGAGAGAATGATCTCGAACAGGAAGCACGCGCCGATGGTTGCGATGAGCGCGATGACCAGAGCCTCCAGCAGTCTGAATCCCTTGTTCTGCAGGTAGAGGACGAGGAGCACATCCAGCGACGTGATGACGACACCGTAAGCAATTGGAATGTGAAAGAGCAGGTTGAGCGCGATCGCGGTTCCGATTACCTCCGCGAGATCGCACGCCGAGATCGCAATCTCGCAGCCTATCCAGAGCAGGAAACCAACCGGCCTGGAGTAGTGGTCCCGGCACGCCTGCGCGAGATCACGTCCGGTGACAATGCCGAGCTTCGACGCGAGTCCCTGGAGCAGGATCGCCATCAGGTTCGAGGCGAAAATCACGCTGAGGAGCGTGTACCCGAATCGCGCGCCACCAGCGAGATCGGTCGCCCAGTTGCCCGGATCCATGTAACCGACGGCCACCAGGTATCCCGGTCCGGCGAATGCGAGGATCTTGCGCCACCAACCCTTGCCGGCCACTGGAACCGTTCGATAGACCTCGACCAGCGAGGGAGTGGTGCGTGCCCGGCGCCACCCGGGCGGGGGCGGAATCGGCGGCTCGTGTTTCGGCCGGCGAGGTGTCTGGTCGAGCTGCGTCGCCAAAGGTTGACTCCGGAATTATCGAGAAACTATGAAATAAGTTAGTATGTCCTAACTTTTCCCGCAATAGTGGTTGCGCACTTCGTTTTGGTGATATTCACCCCGCAAGAGACGCCGTTCGCGCATTGACTGACAGCAACTGTTTCGGGTCGTCCGTAACTTTCAGTGAGAGTCGCCGCGCGAATTCCACCGCATTGACGAGAGCACGACACCATGCTGTCCTGGCCCTACACTCATCTCCTCATCAATCACTTTCCGGTCGTGCTCAGTATCTCCGCGCTCTCTGTGAGCATTCTGGCGCTGTTGCTCGGACGGAGGGGCCTTTGGCTCACGGCGATGGGCGCGCTCACCGCGGCTGGAGCCTCCATCTATCCCGTTTTCTTCACAGGGAATAAGGCCGATCACGCTCTGAACGACCCGTGGTACATTCACCCGGGCACGATCGAGGCCCACGACCAATTCGCTACCATCGCCCTGTGGGTGATTCTCATCGCCGGTGCGTTCGCGGCTTACTCGTGGTGGCAATCCCTTAAGCGGCCCGCCGATCTGATTCCCGGTTGGATGCGTGCTGGCGTACTTGTCGGGGCCTTGGCCGCCGCTGGCATCGTGGCGTACACATCCTACCTGGGCGGACAGATCATCCACGATGCGCCGATCCTTCAGCTCAAGCAGCCACCGGCGGGACTGCCGCCCGGCATTGCCGCCGAGCCCGCAAAGGATTAACCCGGGCGGATCAGGCAAGCAATGCCAGAAGCTGGGCGAGTATTCGCTCGGTCATTCCCCAAATGACGTGCTGTTCGTGACGAAAAACGCGTGCGTTGATCTGAATCCCACGAGCGAACACCGTGTCCTCGTGCCACGATTCGGCGTCCGCCATCGCGGCGAACGGAAGCCAGAATGACAGCGCCACCTCCGGGCTCAGGACGAGCGGCTCGCTGCGATCCAGTAACGCTACATACGGACGAACCATTATCGCTGGAAGCCTGATGGACCGCGGGCGCAGATCGTCGAGCGTCCCAATGATCAGACCTTCGCGCGCCAGATCGATCCCCGTTTCCTCGCGCGTCTCCCTGATCGCTGTCTCGGCGAGCGAGACATCGCCCGCTTCCACTCGTCCGCCGGGAAAGGCTATCTGGCCGCTCCAGGGATCGCCCTCGTACTCCGCCCGCTTGATGAACAGCAGCTCGAGCGCGTCGCCTTTCGCGAGCCGAAAGATCAGCGCGACCGCCGCCTTGCGCACTCCCTCTTCCTCCTCGGCCACGACAGGACTGTGAGAAGCGAGAGCCGAGCGGATTCTTGCGACGCTCGGGTGGCCGAGGAGATGCGCAAATCTCTCTTCGCCGGCTTCTCTCACGTCACTTCGTGATCGCGTTCCGGACGAAGAACTTTGCCGTCGCCAGCACGACCTTCTCCAGAACCGGTGGGACTTCGGTAAGCGGATGCGTTGCGCTGAAGCCGTGATTCGCTCCCTCGATCAGTCGAAGCGTGCTCATTCCCTTCGACAACGAGTGAAGATGCTCGGCCTCCGTGCTGGGCACCGTCTCGTCGCCGGTCCCATGAATGATCAGCCACGGCGCTTTGATCTTCCCCGCCGCGTTCTGGATGTTGAGCTTCGTCTTTCCGTTCAGCTCGACATCGTCGAGCAAGTCCGTCTCGAGGCGCATCACCTGACCGGTGCGCGAATTGGTGATCTCCGTGTGGCCGCGCTTCCGCCACGTGATCACATCCTCCGGGGACCAGCGATTCGGATAGGAGATCGCGGCCCAGGTCACGAGCGAGTTCACGTTCGCCGCTTCCGAAGCCGCGTATAGGATCGCTACTCCGCCGCCACGCGAATGGCCGAAGATTCCGAATTTTCCCTTGATCCACTTCTTCCTGCGCGCGTACTCCTCGATCAGCTCGAGATCCTCCAGCTCCCGCGAGAACGTGTTTCCGGCGAACGCCTCGGCCTGCACGAACGACTCGCGATCCGCGCCGATCCCGCTCCCCGAGAAATCGAGCGTGATCGCGGTGAGTCCGTCCTGCGCCAGCGTGCGCGCGAGGTAAGGGAAGAACGCCCAGTGCGCGAATCCCTTGAAGCCGTGACAGATGATGACGGAGCCGAGGGATTCCTCCGCTGGATAGGCTTCGCCGCGGATGGAAAGCCCATCCCGGCATGGGATCTCGAACGTCTCGGGTTTTATCACGGCCGCGCTGGTCATCCTTCGACCTCGCCGTTGATGTCCGCCCACCCCACAAATCCACGCGCCATCGACGCGACGTTCTCGTACCCCATTTGCTTCATCGTGAGCGCGGCGAGCGCCGAGCGATTTCCGCGCGCGCAGTAGACCACGACTTTTTGCTTCCGGTCGATGATGCCCTCCACCTTCGTCTCGAGATTTCCGCGCGGCAGGTGCGTCGCGTGTGGAAGCCGCCCGAGATTCCATTCATTGGGCTCTCTGACGTCGAGATAGACAACGCGCTCGTTGCGCGCCTGCATGTCGCGCACTTGTTCGGGTGTCGTCTCTTCGATCTGTCGCTTCGCTTCGTCGATCAGGTCCTGCCCTGTCTTGTGGGTCATTCTGAGTCAGGATGCATATGATGTAACGGCAAGCGTCCGTGTCTTCGTGTCGAGCGTCGCAGTGGCGCCGAGCGGAATCGTCCACTGCGCGTCGATGTGCCCGACCGGAATCCCGGCCATGCACGGGACGCCGAGTGCATGCGCGGTCTCGCCGAGCACTTCGTCGAAGGCGCGGCCGCTACCGCCGGCGTCATCGGGGCATTTGACGCATTCCCCGAACACGATCGCCTTGCACCCAGTCAACGCGCCCGAGAGCCGGAGCTGCTGGAGCATCCGATCGATGCGGTAGACGGGCTCGTTGATGTCCTCGAGGATGAGAATGCCGTCGCTGAGATCCGGCACGAACGGCGTCCCGCAGAGTGAGGCGAGGACGGCGAGATTGCCGCCGACCAGTCTCCCCTCGGCGGTGCCTGCATTGATCTCGCGCGCGTTCGGCGTCGTGCCGCAGGAATCCGTTTGCTTGACGACGGCGCGCTCAAACGAATCGCGCGAGAGCTCGCTGAGCGGCTCCCGCGCTGTTGGCCCGTGGTACGTGACGAGTCTGCACTTTCGCTGCACCGCGGCGTGGAGCGCCGTTATGTCGGAGTATCCTATGATCGCTTTGGGTGTGCGAGACAACGCATCGTAGTCGATCTCCGCGAGGATGCGGATCATTCCGTAGCCGCCGCGCAGGCACCAGATCCCGTCGATGTTTGGGTCCCGCAGCGCGAAGTTGATGTCGTTCAGCCTGTCGCGGTCGTGGCCCGCCAGATACCCGGTCCGATCTGTCGCATGAAGCGCGACGATCGGCTCCCAACCGAAGGTGCGCGCGTTTTCCTGCGCTCGCGCAAGCTCTTCAGGTTTTTGCAGCGGACCGGCTGGAGCAATGAGCGCGATGCGCGCGCCCGACTCGAGCGGTTTCACTCGACGAAAATGTTTTACTGGCACGAATTTAATATTTGTGGCGCGAATTACGCAGTGAGTTTGCTGACAGCATGTTCTAATATGGCACATGCGTTGCTTTTTTCGCTGCCAGGAACAAACACTCCGGAGGGTACAAGAATGGCTGGTACGGAAGAGAAGTTCGGTGCGAAGGGCGGTGGCGGTGGTGGCCCCGGTGGCGGACAAGGCGGCGGTGGTGGAGGCAAGCCCGGCGGTGGTGGTGGCGGTGGTAAGCCCGGAGGTGGTGGCGGCCCGGGCGGCGGTGGTGGTGGTGGTGGACGCCCACCCGGCGGCGGCGGACAAGGCGGTGGCGGACA
>PLCA01000014.1 GCA_003134685.1 Gemmatimonadota bacterium
TTCGAAGCCGCAATCGCCAAAATCGTCGAACGGGCACGACCATTGACAGCCCTTTAAACGCCCCGAACCGCCACTTCAAAGGGAACAACCAACTTTCTCTTGTGGGATAGCGGCGAAGCCCTATCTTGATTCTCCCCGTAAGCCACGTCTGTTTGGCGGTCCTCGGGATCAGCACCCCTCACAAAAGTAGTGGTCAACATGCTTCGCTGGCGTTTTCTCGTGTTCGCGATAATCGCTTGCGCCGTCGCACTATCGGCGTCGGCTCAGACTGCGACTCGTCCCGCAAATGAGCCGGATTCGATCGCGGGCGTTCTGCGTCCGGGAGATCTGGTACGGCTTCGAATTTGGAGGGAGCCAGATCTCTCGGGCGAATTTCAGGTCGACGAAAATGGTGTCGCGACCTTCCCCAAAATCGGCCCCTTCAACGTCCTGGACGATTCTCCAGAGTCGCTTAAGGCGAAGCTCCTTAGCGCCTACGCGGTCTACCTCAAGAACCCGTCGGTTGAAGTGACGATGCTTCGACGGATCAATGTTCTTGGTGCGGTACAAAAGCCTGGGCTGTATCCGGTTGACCCAACCATGACGATAGCGGATGCCGTGGCTGCCGCGGGTGGCGCGACTCCCATGGGCGATCAACACAAGGTGGAACTGGTGCGCAATGGTGTACGCGTGAGCCAGGGAATAAGCAGCAATATGCGAATTGGTGAAACGCCTCTTCGGTCTGGTGACCAGATCTTCGTGCCGGAACGTAGTTTCATCGTGCGCAACGCCGGGCTGGTCGCTACCGGAGTGTCAGTCTCGGCCAGTCTGTTCATAGCGCTCTTGTCTAGAAGAAAATAGTCCCGATGACAGCTATAGAGATTCGTCCACCGTACCCGGATCAGGAACACACCTTTCAGGACACCTGGCACCTTCTAGTCAGGAACCGGTGGTTGATCATCGGCTGCACCGGGCTCGTAATCGCCGCCAGCGCGGTCTGGGCATATACGGCTACGCCCGTCTACGAGGCATCGACCTCAATTCGAATCGATGAGCAAAAATCGCGAATTCCTGTCCTCGAGGCTCTCCAACAACTTTCCTCGGGCAGCGATCTCGTCACCGAAATGGAAGTATTGAAGAGTCGTACGCTCGCCGAGAACGTCGTTGACTCGCTGGCGCTGCGCGCGGTACTGACGAGACCGACCAGAGTAGAGCGTGAGCGCATTTTTTCGTTGTTGAAGGTCGCACCCAACGCCCCCAGCGGCGGACTCGACTTCACCCGAAAGTCCGACGGCACGTTCCTCGTATCCAGTCGCCGAAACCATGAATCTCTAGGTGCGGCTCCTCCGGGTCAGCAATTCATTGCCGACGGGGTCACATTCACCCTGCGGCCAGGATCAGAGTTCAAGGCGATCACTCTCTCGGTTGTGCCATTCGAGACGGCCGTAAGGGATCTGAGCAAGCAACTGAGCGTAAGCCGCCCTTCCCGTACTGCCAACGTAGTGGTTGTACGTCACGAGGGGACCGATCCCAGTCTCGTGCGGGAGGTGCCCAACGTTCTCGCCGACCGATTCATCATGCACCGTCGGGAAGTTCAGACTACAGAGGCTCGAAGCGTAGCCCGATTCCTCCGCCAGCAGCTGGATACGCTTTCGCTCCAGCTTACCGAGTCGGAGAACACGCTCCAAAGTTTCCGCCAGCAGGCACAGATCGTAAACCTGCCTGCTGAAGGCACCGCGCAGGTCACACGGCTCGCCAGCCTGCAGGGAGAGCGTAGCTCGATAAACGCTGAGCGGGCGGCGCTCGCGACACTCCTGACAGAAATTCGTGCTGCTGCGGTGACCCAAAAGCCCGACGACCCGTCGCCGTATCGCCGAATGCTGGCGTTTCCAACCCTGTTCAAGAATATCAGCACCAATGAATCGTTACGGGCCCTAACGGAGCTTGAAGATCAGCGCTCCGCGCTTCTAGCCCGCAGGACTCCAAAGGATCCGGACGTGATCGCGCTCACATCCCGCATTCAGGAGATCGAGCAAGAGCTCCGAGCCGTGGGCGAAACCTACCTGCAAGGTCTCACCAATCAGGTAGCAGCCCTCGACGCCTCGCTTGCTCAATTCGGAGCCCAGCTCCAACGCATCCCGGCAAAGGAAGTCGAGTTCGCGCGGCTCGAGCGCCGGCCAAAAATCCTCGAGGAGATTTACACTCTCTTGCAGACCCGGCTGAAAGAGGCCGAGATCACCCAGGCGGCCGAGGACCCGACCGTTCGTGTCGTCGATGCGGCGATTCTGCCGATCAATCCCGTCCGTCCGAAGACGGGGTTGGTGATATCGATGGCCACTCTGCTGGGTCTGATGCTGAGCATCGGAGCGGCATTCGGGCGAGAAATGATGGACCGTACAGTCCACACGAAGGAGGAGTTACAGGCCTTTACGGGCGCCACGGTTCTTGGCCTCATCCCTCGCATTCCGCGAGCATCATCGGAGTTGCGCGGCCCCACCCACGCTGTGAACAGGCTGCTCCGACGTGCAACACCAAGTCTGGCCGCCCAATCCATGAGTATCGCCCCGAGCCTTTCCGCTAATCAGGAGTGGCTGAGCGATCGCCTGGTGACTGGCGCTGACCCACGTAGTCCCGTCTCCGAGGCATACCGTTCACTGCGGACGAACATAACCTTTGCGCGACCAGACCAGGTCTCGAAGACGCTCGTCTTCACCAGCCCAATGCCGGGTGACGGAAAAACTACGAGCGCCGCAAATCTAGCGATCACCCTCGCGCAGCAGGGCGTAAGAATCTTGCTCGTCGATGGAGATCTGCGGCGCGGTGTTCTCAATAGCGTATTCTCCACTCCGCGAGAACCCGGACTTTCGAACGTTCTCCTCGGCGTCGGGAAACTGGACCAGGCAATCCGATCGATCGATCTGGGCGAGAACGGCTCTCTGGACTTCCTCAGCACTGGTACTTTGCCGCCAAATCCCGCCGAGTTGTTGGGTTCGCAAAAAATGCGCAACCTTCTGTCCGAGCTGGAACAGAAATACGACGCTATCATCATCGATTCTCCACCGCTCAACGTAGTGACGGACGCGGCTGTACTCGGGACGGTCGCTGACGGTGTGGTAATCGTTGCAAGAGCGGGGATAACGGAAAAGAGCGGCCTCATGTACGCCGCCGAGCAACTGGCAAACGTTCACGCGTCCGTGCTCGGCGCAGTTCTGAACGACGTCGATTTCGAGAGCAACCGCTATTACGGGATGTACGGTAAGTACGGCTACTACCAGTACAACTATCGCTATCAGGCGCAGCAACCAAATGGATCGGTCGATATTCCCGTTCCGTTCCTGCCGAAAGCTTAGGTCGAATTCTCATGGATCGAGCGACCCGGTCGCCATCTCGGCAACATCGGTTAGTGGGGTCCGCTCTGGTTGTTCTCGGAGCGGCTCTGACCCTTGTGGAGTTTTCGAAGGCGCTCTACGTGCTGGCAGGAACCCTCCTGGTAGTTGCAGTTGTGTGGCCGATGCTCCGCGCCAAGGTGCGCAGCTCCTCGCGCGTGAAAAAGCAGATCACCCTCGCAGCCACCGTGGCGATCGGTTTCTGGATCTGCACGACAACAGCTCTGCGATTTGCCGAATCGGGCGAAACCGGGGAAGGCAACGGCGCAGTGAGTCTGGTCAGTGTGAATCCATGGGGCGGCGAGATGAGCGCTCGGGACCTTATGATCCATGGCGTCGGGTCGACTATCGCGCTGGCACTGTTGGCGCAGGGGCTTCTCCTCCTGGTCAAGACGGACTCCCGGCGTCGCCGAAGAACGTCACGGACTTCCGGAAAGGATCCGGCTTCGAGCGTCGCAGCCCAGGCCGTCGGACTTGGGGATTCGCCCTGATTCTTCGCTCGCTGGCCACCAATTCTCAATCCTGTCCCCAACAAAGCAAATGAAGACTGCCCTGATCACCGGAGTAACAGGACAGGACGGCGCGTACCTCGCCAGACTTCTGCTGGCGAAGGGCTACATGGTCCACGGCATCAAGCGGCGCTCTTCCATGTTCAACACCCAGCGCGTGGATGGGATCTACTCGGACCCCCACGAAGTGCAGTCTCGCTTTGTCATGCACTACGGCGACCTCACCGACGCCACCAACCTGATTCGGATCATTCAGGAAACCCAGCCGGACGAGATCTATAACCTCGCTGCTCAGAGCCACGTGCAGGTGTCGTTCGATACACCCGAGTACACCGCGAATGCAGACGCGCTGGGTACGCTTCGGCTTTTGGAGGCACTTCGCATACTGAAGATGACGAGCCGAGTGCGCTTCTATCAGGCGTCAACCTCAGAGCTGTATGGGCAGGCACAGGAGACCCCTCAGAACGAGCGCACGCCGTTCTACCCGCGGTCTCCGTACGGAGTGGCCAAGCTGTACGCCTACTGGATTACAGTGAACTATCGCGAGGCGTACGGCATTCACGCCTCGAACGGCATCCTCTTCAATCACGAATCACCCATTCGCGGTGAGACCTTCGTCACGAGAAAGATCACAATGGCGGCGGCCCGCATCAGGGAAGGGCAGCAGGACAAGCTTTATCTCGGGAATCTGGGCGCGAAGAGAGACTGGGGTTTTGCGGCCGATTACGTCGAGGGCATGTGGAACATCGTCCAGTGCGACAAGCCCGACGATTTCGTCCTCGCGACGGGTGAGACCCACACCGTACGCGAGTTTTGCAGCCTCGCGTTCGCGCGGCTCGGATTCACTCTGGAATTTCGCGGGAGCGGCAAGAACGAGGTCGCGGTAAACAGCGACACCGGAACTGAGCTCATTGCCATCGATCCGCGCTACTATCGCCCCACCGAGGTCGAGGTTCTTCACGGCGACGCCACCAAGGCCAAGAAAACGTTCGGCTGGGCACCACGCGTAGGTTTCGTCGAGCTCGTGAACATGATGGCGGACGCGGATCTGAAAGCGGTCCAGGCAAGAGAGCCTTTCACTCTCGAGCCATCACTCGAATTCCTTCGCCCTGTCCTCTCCTGAATGTGTTGCCTAGCCGCGTATTTGTAGCGGGCCACAATGGCCTCGTTGGGTCTGCTCTGGTCCGTGAGCTGAAGGCAAGGTCTTACGACCATCTGCTGACCAGAAATCGGTCCGAGCTCGACCTGCGCGATCAGTCCGCCGTCGACAAGTTTTTCAGGCAGGAGCGGCCGGAGATTGTTTTTGTCGCGGCGGCGAAAGTCGGTGGAATCCAGGCCAACAATACCGCACGCTGGGAATTTCTCTACGAGAATCTCCTGATCCAGAACAACATTCTCGGCAACTCCCTCGCCTCTGATGCAAAGCAGGTGGTTTTTTTTGGCAGCTCCTGTATCTACCCGAAGCTGGCCGACCAGCCAATTCGCGAGGAGTACTTGCTGACGGGTCCCCTCGAGCCAACGAACGAGCCGTACGCGATAGCGAAGATCGCCGGCCTCAAGCTCGTCGAAGCGGCCAATCGGCAATACGGACACCGATGGCTGTCGCTGATGCCGACCAATCTTTACGGTCCGGGCGACAATTTCGACCTCGAGAGCTCACACGTGCTGCCGGCAATGATCCGCAAGTTTCACGAAGCAAAGAAACGCGTACTGGGCGGGCGTGAGCAGCCGGTGAAACTATGGGGTACTGGCAGCGCGCTTCGAGAATTTCTTCACGTCGATGACCTGGCGCGTGCTGCGTGCGACCTGATCATGACAGACCACAGTGGACTCTTCAACGTGGGCTCCGGAGAAGAGCTTTCGATTCGTGACCTTGCCGGACATGTGGCAGAAGTCGTCGGTTACGATGGCCCGGTTGAATGGGATTCGACGCGCCCTGACGGAACACCGCGCAAGCTTCTCGACTCGAGCAAGGTGCGCGCGACCGGCTGGGCACCCCGGATAAGTCTCGAGAGCGGTCTGAAGCAGACGTACGAGTGGTATCTGCGCAATATGTCGTCGCTCGAGGCTTAACCGCTTACCCTCGCATAGCGACCTCTTTCGGCAGTCGGCGATCGATCAATAAAGAGCTAGGGGCGAGCGTAGGAGTACAAGCTCCTGATACGTGTTACTCGATACGGTGTTGCTATTCGTCCCGGCGCCGATTCCAGAGTCGCGCGACCTACCAGAGTGCCGTCGGCGCGAACTTCGTCGACAATTCCACTGAGCGTAAACGCAACCAGGGTATTTCCGTTGGCGAGTCGCTGCGCCGATCCCGTGAAGGCGTTGAAGATTGGCGGGCTGGCCGAGTACTGCCAGACCATCGTCGCGGTTTTACGGGTTGTGTCCAGCGCGTATTCGACTGCGCGGGACGCTTGTGGAGAGTGCGCCCATCCATTGTCGAAGATCAGCAAATGGCCGTTCGGCAGAACGCGCGCGGTGTGCTGCGAGTCGAAGCCTCCGAGCGGATCGTCGAGAAAGGTGAACTGGTTGTGCGTGCCGCCGAGCACCCAATCGAACGCATGCGTCCTGCGATTGACCTTGACGACGGAGCTGAGATCTCGAAAAGACACGATCACTTGCCCGTCGAGATCAAAATCGATTGAGTTGGGGTGGTCCAGATCGGCGATGAGAAAGGGCGCGACGTCATCGGTCACGCTCCAGTGCTCGAATCCGGAGATCAGCGTGTCGACAGTTCCGGCGGCGTTTATCCGGAGTACTTGGTGGACAGCGATGGTATCGGATGGACCACCACCGATGGCCGTCCGATCGAACGCGCGAAAGTCGTACCCGAACAAGTAGTCCGCTCTCCGATTTCCTTGCTTGTCGAAGCTCTCGAGCAGCTCGTGAGGATCGGTGTAAGGGCTGCCAACCGCAGTCACGGCGCGAACTGAATCTCCGGTAGAGGTTACTTCCACATACGCGCCTGCCGACATGTTGAAACCATCGGATTGACCAACGAAGGCTGTGAAGCGCCCGTCTTCCTGCTGAGTGGTTTCGAATACCTGTGTTCCGAAATCGCGGTACCAGCGTATCGTCCCGAGCGAATCAAAGATTATGAGGTATCCGTGACCATCGAGGCCGGCGATCGGAGACATTGAGTAGCCGCCGCTGAAGGCGCCCACCAACTTTATGCTGACTTGATCGAGAGCGGCGGGCAGAGGTGGGGCGTGGTACTCTGAGGCGGGGCCGTCGATCGGCTGATCGTCGAACAAGGACTGCACGCGCATCGTGTAAGTGCGTCCCGCCTCGAGGCCCAGAACCACGACCGATGAATCAGGGCTCTGCCATGGAGTGAAGCCACTGTCTGAGTGATCGGTCGCGGCGTATGCGACGCGGATCTGGGACGGGCCGTTGGCTTCGTGTTGTACGAGTGCACCAAGCGGGTTGTGGGGCAGGGCCTGGATTGCTTGGATGGGCACGGGGGGTGGCGCCCTGAGTACGGAGAGTACGTTCCCGTCGCCCGAACAGGCGTAGAGAATTGGGGCTGCCAGGACGTATACGAATTTGGCCCATCGCATACGAAGATCCTTGAGGATACTGTCATCATACGCGGTGCCTATTATCGGCGTTGGGGAGCAATCGGGAATCTGGGCGGGCTCGACCGCAACGGGTCACGCGTCCAACGACTGCTGCATGACGGGACTGCGACTCTACCCGAAGCTGGCCGACGTGCGCAGCGGACTGTTCAATGTGGGTTCCGGGGAGGAGCTCTCCATTCGTGACCTCGCCGGGCACGTGGCGAAAGTCGTCGGTTACGATGGTCCGGTTGAATGGGATTCGACGCGCCCTGACGGAACGCCGCGAAAGCTTCTCGACTCGAGCAAGATACGCGCGACTGAATGGGCGCCCCGGATCAGTCTCGTCAGCGGCCTGAAACAGACCTACGAGTGGTATCTGGGCAATATGTCGCTGCTCGAGGCGTAACGGCACACAAGTTACGGCCGCGCGTAGTCGTACAGATTGTTGATGGCCGCCGCGCTACCACGGGTTAGCTGTTCGGCGACGAGTTGCCAGCTTCCGCATCGGCGCTCCTATTTTTTTCGGGGGAAGCCCGTTGACTCCTGAATTTCGAGCAGAAGATTCGCAACGATCTGCTTGAGCTTCTGATTCTCGTCGCGCAGCTCTCGCACTTCGCGCGACCCGCGCACCGCCACGCCTTCGTACTTGTTGCGCCAGCGGTAAAACGTGGTCTCAGTGATTCCCATCTTACGGCATACCTGCACGGCGGGCGTTCCGTCCTTCACTTGCCGGAGCGCCTGCTCGATCTGGTCTTTAGTGAATTTGCTTGGTCGCATCGGTTGATCCTCCATGCCGCATGCGCTTAAAAGATTGAAGATCTGCCGGGTGCGGTCTTCCGCACCCGGCAGATCTTCGCAGAGCCGTGTTCGGCTCGGGTACTTACTGCTTCTCCTTTGAAACTTCCTGCCCGGAGCGGGGCTGGAGTCGGACGGTCGTCCGGCCCCAGCTCTCGCCGGTACTATGGCAGCGTGATGACGTTATTGTTGCCCAGCGTTACCGCACCGATCCGCGTCAGCGCGCGTCCGAGCAGCGTAACGTTGTCATTCAGCGTGATGCTCGACACAGCGAGGATGTTACCCTCCCATGCGGACCCCACGCCGATCGTGGCCGCAGCGCCATTCACCCACCACACGTTCTTGGCCTGCGCACCATTGATCAGGATAATGTTTCCCACTCCGGTGAGCGAGCTGCCGGCCTGGAAGACAAAGGTCGCGTTCGAATCTCCCCCGCCATCCAGCGTCAGGTTGCCTGTGACGCCAATTGTGCTCGCGGAGCAGTAGACACCGGCTGTCTTGGTCGTTCCGCCAATGTCGGCGGTGCCGATGACAGTCCCGCACGGCAGGCCGGCCAGCGTATTGTACGCGACGAGGAGGTCGGCCTGCGCCTGCTGCGCTACCGCGTCGGCCAGATGCTTCACCCCCGTTAACACACACGGGCCAAAGCCGACAAGTGCGCTGCCCGCATAAATGTCGATGTCGGCGTTGACAACGCCGCCCGTGACGCACGTGACGGTCGAGCCTGCCAGGATCCCGACACCTGATGCCGACCCGAGAAGTCCCGGTGCAACAGCCGTAACTACCACCGTCGCCGTACCGAAGACCGTGCCGCTCGTTGCCTTGACGGTGTTGGGGAACGTCCCAGTCGCTCCACCCGCGGTGAAGAGACCCGTGTTGGCAACGATGCTGCCGCCACCATTCACGACCGACCAGACGAGGGGCGGCGGGATCGGGACAACGTTGCCGCCGGCGTCATTGCCTACCGCCGCGAACTGCTGCGTGGTATTGATGGCCAGCGTATCCGGGTTCGGCGTTACCGTGATCGTAAAGAGCGGCCCGGCGGTAACGATTGCCGTCGCCGTACCGAAGATCGTGCCACTGGTCGCCCGGACCGTATTGGTAAACGTCCCTGTCAC
>PLCA01000011.1 GCA_003134685.1 Gemmatimonadota bacterium
TTCGAAGCCGCAATCGCCAAAATTGTGGGGAGTGGTGATCGAATGGCCCGCGCGTGATGGGGAGGCAACGGCTCAAGCATCAAACGACCATTTAGATTTAGGGAGCCATGTCACCAGACGCTGACCCGTTCGAGAGTCCTAAGCTACTCCTCGACGGCGCTAGGCATGATATAAAGAACTTTGACGTCGAGTCGCGGGTTTTCCTGGACAGTTGCTTTGGCGTCCCATCCCAGAAGATCGACCGAAAGACGGGCGAGAATGTCGTTAAGTACCACGTCCCTCAGAGGATGCCGGGTCACCTTCGCGTGCTTGCGTCGAATGCGGTCAACAATCTCAGGCATACGCTCGACCAAGCCGTCAATTGCGCCGCTGTCGGACTTGGAGGTAAGCGAGACAACTACTTCCCTTTCGCGAAGGACGCAACGGACATCGATCGGATAATCAAGGACAACTGCAAGAGCGTTCGCGCCGATCTGCTCCCGACTCTCAAGGGATTCCAGCCATACGGTGGAGGGGACGACGTCCTGTACAGTCTCAGCCGCATCGCCGGTCCCAACAAACATCAGCTTGTCCTCAAGACGAACCTTGATCTCACCCACCTGGTTCTGAACGACCTCGCATCGGAAATTCGGGGGCCCAGCTCGGTCGGGCTTATGCATTGGGGCAGCAAGAAGCAGGAGTTTGAGTTCGCCAGAATAGGCTCCAGCGGTTACATCAAGTGCAACCCGAAGGCAAAGCTCCCCCTCTCTATATCGCTGGGCGACAGTAAGATTTCGAGCAGCGAGCCAGCGACGACTTTCCTCGAGACTTTGGCGAGCAAAGTGGATGGGATCCTCGGTGCGCTCGAAGCAGACACGGAGAGACTCAGTCATTTGAGCCCGACAGCGGGCAAGCGATGACGCATCGGCTCAACGGCATTCGAGCCAAAATTCAGCGGGCCGACGAAACAATCCGGCAGCTCGATGTCGAGATGGCCGCGTTTGAGAGTACCGCCCCACACGAAGTCGTCCGCGAATTTCAGAAAAAGGGCTTGGAGTACTGCTTCATAGTCAAAGGAGAACCCGCGGTCCCACCGCGCTTGGCGGTTTTGACCGGAGAAGTCATCCACCAGTTGCGATCCAGTCTCGACCACTTGATCACGGCACTGGTGCTCGAGAACGGTGGCACCCCAACTCGCGAGCACAGATTCCCCGTTTGCCTGAAGGAACAACATTTCACCGCAGTTTGTAATGACGGAGCTATAGAGGGCATAAGCACTTGCGCCGCCGATCTCGTCAGGGCGCAACAGCCTTACCTCTGCTCCACCCCAAAAGATCATTTTCTCGGTGCCCTGCACAAACTCGACATTCGAGACAAGCACTTGCTGTTGGTAGTTGTCGCTGCGGCCGCCCGCTTTTCCGGCTTCCTGAAGGCCAGCACAGATGAAGAGATGGCACGGCAACTTGGCATTATTCCCGGCCGAACCATTACCAATTTCAGCGATTTTGCGCGAAAGCGAGTTACGAAAGAAGGCGCGAGAGTGTTCACGGTCACCCTCGAAAAGCCGGACCCAACCTTCACGGCAGAAGGTGACGTCGTGATTGAAGTAGCGTTTGATAAAGTTGGGTTTGTTGAGCTTATCCCCGTCCGTGATACACTAGCCGGAATGTTCAGCGCCACCAACCAGCTCATAGGCCGCTTTGTCGGAGAGTTCGAATAGAAGTCCGGTCACTCAAGCCTCGCCTGTTGTAACGGAAACCGGATCCGAAAATCGAACAGTCCTCGACCGGCCACCTCAGAGGTTACCAAATGCCCGAAGGAACCAACTGGATCCGTCGTACTCGACGTCGCACCACTGAGATGCCGCAAGGGATTTAAGCCCGGGGCCAACGTCGAGCGTGAAGGCGCCGGTGGCACCGGCTTGCCGGGTGAGATGGAATTTCGCGCCTGCTCCAGCTCCGGTCGTGGACAGCGTTACGGCGCGATTCGCAGTAAGTGGAGTATTCCAACGCTGACTAGGTTCCTGTAGCCGGAATTGCAGGGTCTTCGCCGTATCCCCGTTGTCTGCTGAAACGGTCTCGTCTGCCGATTCGTCGCCGCCAATAAATCGCCATGCCCCGTTCTTGAGCCAGCGGTAGGTTCCCCCCTGCCGAAGTTTTACGTCGCCCGCGTTCCAAGTGATGATTGTGGAACCGTCATGCTGAACCGTCGTGTTCGAGTCGTTGCAAAGCCAATCCATCACCTGCCCGTTTACGCCCCCCGTCGGGCCCGTCACGATCGTCCGGCTTGAGTTCGCAGTGACGAAGAACTCATAACCCGTCACATCAGGTGTGGCGGAATTTGCTGTCAGCGTCTTGGCCGAGCCGCGGGCGAATCGCCACGTCGCAGCGCCACCGGGCGCGTGGTTGTAGGCGGCAGTTCCGGCGCCTGAGTCCTTGGGACAGTCGTAGTCGTTCTTACTAATGTCTCCTGTCGCCGCTTGGTCGTTGATGCCGTACCTATGGACCTTGGCGACGCTGCTCACTGATTTGGGGCTGGCGAACTGATTGTTCAGGCCCGTTACCCGATAGCCGTCGTAGGTGTTCGTCGTGTCCTGCGAGTTATTCAGCGCAAGCGGGATCGAGAACTGATTGCCGCCGCCGGTGACTTCCCAACCGTGGCCATAATTGAGATCAGCTCGGCTGGCCGTAAATCGGTTGAGCGCTCCGCTCACATAAACACCGACGTCCGAGATCTCGCCTTTGACGGCGTTGACAGTTCCAGCCGTCATTCGAATCGCGATGCCGACACAATAAAGGTTGACCGACTGGACGGTGCCCTGGATCGACCCGGAGATCGATGCTTCGACCCTGCTGACATCATGATCAGTACCGTCGATGTCAATCGCACCAATCTTGGCAGCCCGTTTCCGGTTGAGAACGCAGTTGATCGCCAGGATGTCCTCGAAGGTATGCGCGATGGTGCCGCTCGCACAGAGCAGTCCTTCGTCTGCGAATTGGGTGAACTCCAATTGCTTATACATCCCCCAGCGCCCGCCTCTGATGCGCAAACCCTTGCACGCGACGGCTGCGCCCAAACCGACGAAAGTAAATCCGCGAATTCCACCGACGGTCTGACCTCCGACTGGGGTGTCGATAATGATTCCGGTCGAGGCAGCTAGGAGTCTGGTCTTAGGGAGCGAACCATCGTGATAGCCGAAGCCTTCGTCCCCCAAGAGCGTAACCCCGTCCTTGTTGACGACGTTGATGATCTTGCTAGTTGTTCCAGTCGGTACTCGGACGGTGCCGCCGCCGAGTGAATTCACTGCGTCGATTGCTGCCTGGAATGCAACTGAATCGTTGGTGATTCCGTCGCACTTAGCTCCGAAGTCGGGGTGCGCGACATTGTAGACAGCACCGCCCTTGTCGTAGTAGAGTCCCGCCTGCTTTCGACTCGCGCCTGGTATTATGGGCATAGTTGCTGATCTCAATAGGTGAACACGACCGGTGACAGCACTAGCATCGGTTCAAGCGTCTAGCTGTTTACGCCGTCGGGGCATCACGATTTTACGTGACGGGCAGTAAGACCACAAAACCGGACTCAAGCTCTACGGCTTGCAGGTTGCCGAGTTCTGCCGTAACCAGCGTGACGATTTTGCTTTTTCGATCGATCTCAAATCCTGCCTGGTGAGGTCCTTTCAACGGCAACAGGATCCAAAAGCCGTCTGTGGTTTCAATCGGAATGAGCTGGATGCGCCCCGGCTTCTCGCTTTGTTTTCCGTGAGCGCGCAAGTGTTCCGCGCTGGCCGCGAGTGCGACAACCGCAAACACAAACGATCGGCGATTCAATTACTGGCCTCGGTGCGCTCACGTGCTACGCGAGGCATTGGCGATCGGCGGTTCGGCACTGCCTACTAAGGAACGGCGCCATTCTCGAAAAGACACTGATTAATCCTGCCGCGAAATTTGACTCTAGCATCGCTATCATATACAAACGTGGTTGGTTATGGGTGGTGCCACGGTTACTAGCCGGGCCCTGGAGTTCCACCTCGACTCCAATCTCCTAGTCAAGAACCACTGTGATATGTGCTACAGCACCAATGCCGCTACGGTAACGGCATCGGTCCCTGCGTTTTGAACGGCTCGCTCTGGAAGAACCTCTACACGGCGTCCACGGGATGATGTCGGCCCTTGGGACGTCGCCCCACGACAAGAATAGTCGCGTCGGCGGTGAGAGTCTTTACGGGCGAGACCGCAACGCGCGCCCACCGAGACAGCTTGGACGCAAGGCGAAAGCCGCGCTCACCTACGACAGCATAAATGCGCCCGTACATGGGGGGCCACATGCTCCTGTCTACCGAAACCGACTCGACCCAAAACCCCGCTGCACTGAACAGGTTGCCCGCGCACATGGGGCTCCAGGTATAGAGGTGTTGGTTGATGTCGTTGGGCTTGTACGCCCATCCCAGAGCTTCGTGCGGGATCGAGAAGACGACCAACCCACCGGGCCGCACCTTCGGAAAGAGCTGTCTGAGCTCGGCCAGCGGAGCCTCGACGTGCTCCAAGGCGCTGTGGGAAATGATGACATCGGCCCAGTCTTCGGGGATCTCACTCGTGGACGCAAGGCATTTGATGCCCTGACGTCCAGCCTCTTGGCGGGCGATGGGATTGATCTCGACGCCGATCCGCTCCGCGCAGCTAAGCGACGCAAGCAAATATCCGCCCCCGCAACCGAAATCGACCACTCGGTCCGTGGCATTCACGTAGGGCGTGAAGCTGAAGCGGTTGGCCTTGGCGGAAAACTCTCCCAGGTTCCGTTGCCAAGTGAAATACTCATCGGCGTAGGGCATCGGGCAAATCTAGTGCTTGGGAATTACTGATGTCGTTCTCGGGCGATCTCAAGAATTTCTCTGGTGCGAATCCCTCAACTGGCCGCTGATCTGCAGATTGGCGATGTTGAATCGGCATGTTGGCGATGTTGAATCGGCATGTTGGCGGTGAGGTCTGAAGTTTTGGTGGGGCGGCAGAAATGTGGCACGAAGGTACTAACTTTGTCCGTGAATGAAGGGTTTGACGGTAATCGCGGTCGACCAAAGCGCGGAGAGTCTTTGTTCTTTGTCAGAGCTCACGGAGCGCCTAAGAAAGTGCCGGCACGCCGTGGAATAGTCATAGCCGGTAATCTTCCCCCGCCGGTCCATGGGATGGCAGCGGTAAACGCTGCAGTAGTCGAGATTTTGAAATCGCGAGGATTCAGTCCAACCGTTCTCAATACGTCACCGCGGCCAGGGCGTTCGTGGCTGACGCGGACACAGCGCTTTGGGAAGATTGCCACGGCCTTAAGAGATCTGTGGAGTCTTGGGAGCGGCCAGGGTGTTCTCTACCTGAGTGCGGCTGGTGGCTATGGACAAACCTACGACGTCGCGCTTGTCCTATTGGCACGTGTGCTGGGCCGCGTCGTGCTTCTGCACCACCACAGCTACGCGTACTTGAGGAATCGCAGCTCTATCACCTCGTTGCTCGCGAGAGCCGTGGGGACCAATGGTTTGCACATCGTTCTTTGCCGTGATATGGAGGACAGGCTTAGGCGCCTGTATCCAAAGGTCGCCAACGTCTTGGTACTGTCCAATGCCGCTTTCGTCGAGTCGGAACACAAGAGCCCGCAGCAACGAGAGGCCCTCAGTCGTATCGGATACATTAGCAACGTTTCAGCGGAAAAGGGCATTTTCACGTTTCTTGACGTCGTGAAAACCTTGAGTCATACGAAGAATGGGCAGAGCGTCCAAGCGTCCGTTGCTGGGGCTTTCACGGGCAATGATGTCAAGGATCTGGTGATGGAACGCATTCGACGAATGCCCAACGTCAGTTATGTGGGACCAAGATATGACGAAGAAAAGGCGCATTTCTTCTCGTCAATCGACGTGCTGCTGTTCCCCTCTACGTATGAGAACGAGGCGGAGCCGCTGACCGTGTTGGAGGCTCTGTCACACGGAATTCCTGTAATCACCACGACTCGTGGGTGCTTGGCCCAGATAGTGCCTTCCCGCGCCGGCGCGGTCATACCTGAAGGCAGCTCCTTCGTCGCGGCCGCGACGCAAGAGCTTGTGGGGTGGATAGCGAACGCACAAGAGTTTCGCGCTCGCTGCGTTGAGTCGAGACTTCACTTCGAATCTCTTAAGAATTCGCAACGGGAAGCGCTCGCGGAACTATTAGCAAGGCTCGAGTGCGGCGTGCTTCAAACGAAGGCGGAGCCGAGTGATCCATAGTACCAGGCCGCGAGTGGTCTATTGGAATAACATGCCCGCCCCCTACATGGTCGAACGGTTCAACGCCGTTGCGGATCGGGGCAATCTCGATTTCGAGGCATGGTTCAACGAGAGGCGGGCTCCGGACCGTACATGGATCGTGGATGAACGCGGATGGCGGTTCAGGTACCGGTACATGCCCTCGGTGCGAATTGCAAATTGGGAGTTTCACTTTCCGATTCCGCTCTTGGGAGCGAGCGCACCTGACATCCTCGTCAGCCTCTATGCAGAGCCAGCCTTTCTTGTCGGGTGGATCATCGCACGTGTCAGAAAGCGGCTGACAATGTTCCGCATGCTTGCCACGTCAGACAATTGGGTAACACGGAGGTGGTGGAAGGAGCTGGCTAAGAATTTCCTATTTGCAAGAGTTGATGGAGTCGAGACTCCCGGGAATCAAGCGCGCGCATATGCTCGTCGTTACAACGCACCAGACGACAGGATTTTTTATGCTCGTCACACGGTTGATGTCGAGCATTTTTCCTCCGGTCGGCGTGTGGCACTGCCGGAGCGCGAGAAGTTTCGCTCCGAGCTTGGCCTTCGCGGTGTGACGTTCGTATACGTGGGCCGGCTCTGGTGGGGTAAAGGAGTGAACTACCTGCTGGATGCCTTTGCCGAGGTGCAGCAAAGGCTTAAAGGATCGGAGGTCAGTCTTCTTTTGCTGGGAGATGGAGCTGACGAGGGGAAGCTGCGCGAGCAATGCCG
>PLCA01000009.1 GCA_003134685.1 Gemmatimonadota bacterium
GAGCAGATCGCCGAGGGTCTCTGTCAGGTGCTGAACCCAAGTGGCGTCGGCGTGGTGATCGAGGCTTATCACCTATGCATGATGATGCGCGGAGTGCAGAAGCAGAACTCGAAGACGATCACTTCGGCGCTTAGAGGCGCATTCCGCGAAGATCCCAAGACGCGCGACGAGTTCCTGCGTCTCGCCCACAACGGCCGCGACTAAATAGTGGCCTCGCTCGGCGGGCGGACCGCTGTCGTTACGGGTGCCTCCAGAGGAATCGGCGCTGGAATCGCCGAAGCGCTCGGCGGCCAGGGCGTGCGCGTGGTTCTGGTCGCCAGAACTGAAGCGAAGCTCAAGGAGCGAGCGGCGCGGATCAAGGGGTCGATAGCCGTCCCGTGCGACATCACAGACCCGAAAAGCGTCGAGCAGGCGACGAAGCGCATCGTCACGGAGCTGAACGGCGTTCCCGACATTCTCGTGAACAACGCCGGGATATTCAGCGTCGCGGTCGCGGCGGAGACGACGGCCGAATCCTTCATCGAGACGATCAATACCAATCTCGTCGGCCCATTCCTCTTTGTACGCGCTTTTCTAGGCGGCATGAAAGAGCGGAAGGCGGGACACGTTGTAACAATCGGATCGATCGCCGATCGAACCATTTTTACCGGCAACGCCGCGTACTCCGCCGCCAAGTTCGGTCTTCGCGCCCTTCACGAAGTCATGCGGGCCGAGCTCCGTGGGACTGGAGTCCGCACGACGTTGATTTCTCCCGCGGCAACGGACACCGAGATCTGGAATTCGGTCAAGGTCACCGACCCTGTTGCCAAGCCCCATTCGAAGCGGCCGATGCTCGACCCGAATGACGTCGTCGGCGCCGTGATGTTCGCGCTCACTCAGCCGGCGAGAGTGAATGTCGACGAGCTGCGGCTCTCGCACGGCTAGAGCTCGAGCGCGCCGATGAGGCTTCGCGGGTAACTATCGCAGTGTTCATCGAACTGCTCGATCTGTTGCGTTGCGTCAAAGCGCACGAGGATACCTGGCTCGTCGCGTCGTTCAAAACCGTCTCCAATCGTTTCGTGGTCGACGGCACGCTCGGCTGCCCGACCTGCTCCGCGAAATACCCGATCACAACAGGCATAGCGGATTTCACAGCTGGCGCTGACTTGCCGCCGCGCAAAACCGGGGAGTGGGCGGCGACACTGGAGCGGGAAGAGATCGCCACGCGGGCAGGCGCTTTTCTCGACGTCACGGAACTCGGGGCAACGGTGGTCCTTGGCGGGAGCTGGGCGAGTGCCGCGCAGGAGCTGAGCCTGATGACGGGAGCGCGCGTGCTCTCGCTCAATCCGGAAAGTGGTGTCGAGGAATCCGAGACCGTCGGACTTCTGCTGGTCGGTTCAGAGATTCCGGTCGCGCCCGGCTCGGTGCTCGGCGTCGCGCTCGACGCCTCGTTTCCGGCGGGAATCGTCGCCTCGGCGGTGAAGGCGATCCGAGCGGGAGGGAGGATCGTCGGCCCCACCCTGATTCCGCCACCGAGCGAGCTCACGGTGCTCGCCCGGGATGAGGACTACTGGGTGGCGCGGAAGGCGCCGGAGGTGATCAAGCTATCGCGTGCTGGTCGGTGAATCCGCTCCGCTCGGCCTCTTCGTAAAGCGAGTCGATGAGCGCCTTGTAGTGCTTGTCGATCGCCTTGCGCTTCACCTTTTGGGTTGGCGTCAGCTCGCCGGTCTCGATCGAGAAATCGTGCTCGAGCAAACCGATCCTCTTAGGCATCTCGAAGTGAGCAGTGCCTTCCAGCTCCTTGTTGACTTCTTTTTCGATCTTCGCCTGGATCGTCGGCATCCGTAGCAGCTGCGCGCGGTCCGTCCAGATGATATTCCGCTTCGCCGCCCACCTTTCCAGCTGATCGAAGTTCGGCACGATCAGCATTGAGGGGAATTTGCGCTTGTCACCGATCATCACGGCCTGGGCAACGTACTTGTTGGTTTTGACTTTGTTCTCGAGCGGCTGCGGCGCGACCTTCTTGCCGCCGGCGGTGACGATGAGGTCTTTCTTGCGATCGGTGATGGAAAGGAATCCGTCGTTCAGCTCACCAATGTCGCCGGTGTGGAACCAGCCATCCGGCTCGATTGCTTCCCGAGTGGCGTCGGGTTTGTTGTAGTACCCCTTCATGATGTTCGGCCCGCGAGTGAGGATCTCACCGTCGGCCGCAATTTTCACCTCGGCGCCGTCGACCAGCTTCCCGACGGTGCCGATGCGGAAATTCTCGGGCGTGTTGACTCCAATCACGGGTGAAGTCTCCGTCAGCCCGTATCCTTCCAGGATTACCAATCCAGCGGCGAAGAAGAACTTGTTGATGTCCGGTGCGAGCGGCGCGCCGCCGGAGACGAAATAGCGAAGGCGTCCACCTGTCCGCGCCTTGAGCTTCGAGAAGACGAGCTTCTGCGCGATCGCGTACTGCTGCGCCAACAGTGCGCCCGGCTCCCTTCCGGCCAGTTTCTCATTGGCCCAGCGCTCGGCGACGCCGCGCGCCCAGAAAAAAATCTTCTTCTTCAGGAATCCGCCGGTGAGAGCCGTTTCCAGAATGCGCGCAAACATCTTTTCGTAGAGTCGCGGCACCGAGAGAACGAGGGTCGGCCGGACCTCTAGCATGTTGGCGGCAACAGTGTCGATCGATTCGGCGTAGGCGATCGATGTTCCGGTGGCGAACATCAGGTAGTGCCCGGCCATCCGTTCGAAGATGTGTGACAGCGGGAGGAAGCTCAGCCCTGTGTCACGACCGTCGAATGGAATGGCCTTCCGCGACGCCTCGACGTTCGAGTAGATGTTGTCGTGCGTCAGCATCACGCCCTTGGGCTCGCCCGTCGTGCCCGAGGTGTAGATGATCGTCGCGAGATCGTCCGGCTTGACCGTGAGGGCGTCCTCGCGGTAGGTGGCGATCGACTCCCGGGTCTCGCCCTTTGATCCCCGTTTTTCGAGTTCCGCCATTGACATGTTGGTGAGGCCGGAGATGTCATCGAAGCCGATTACGGTCTTGAGTGCAGGGAGCTGCGAGCGGACTTCTCTGATTTTTTCCGCCTGCATCTTGTTCGATACGAAGACCGCGACGGCGCCCGAATCCCTGAGCATGTACGCGACCTGGTCGGCCGGCAGAGTGGGATAGATGGGGACGTCGGTTAAGCCTACGCTGAGGCACGCGTAGTCCGCGATTGCCCACTCCGGCCGATTCTCGGAAAGGATTGCGACGCGGTCTCCACGCCTGACGCCGAGCGAGGACAGCCCGCGGGCGGCATGACGTACGCGGTCGGCGACCTCGCTGTGGGAGATCGGCCGGTAAGCTCCGTCTCTCTTGACCTGCAGAGCGTCAGGGCGGTTGAACTTCGAGACCGCGTCGAAAAAGAGCTGATTCAGCGTCCCAGGAGCGGGTCGCGGTCCACCTTTGGCTTCCATCAGCGCCATTCATTCTCCCCGAAAGCGGGTCTGGTTTAGCGGGTTAGCCGGGCGGCTTCAGCAGGAGCACGAGCCGCACCGGACTGCCATTCACCTGCACTCCACGATACTTCGCCGTGGCGTTCACCACTATCGAATCGACGGTCGAGGTGAGGAGGAGAGGATGCACGCGAATCATTCTCCCCGCTATACCGGTCGCGTCAGTAGTATCCACGACGGACGCCTTTCCAGCGTCGTTCACCAGCACGCCCAGCTGCGGATCGCTTTGCGCGACGATGGTGAAGCTCACGATGTAGGACTTCACGACGGTGTCGTTCGGAGCGACGCCATGCGTGAGCTTCACTTGCAGCTGGCGCGACAGGTTGAGAGTGCTGTCGGTGGGCGAATATTGCAAGCTGTCGAGGGCGTTCACCGCCTGCACAAGATCCGGCCGCAGCGTAACGTCGACGGTCTGAACCGCCTGAAGTATCCCGACGGTTGCCACGATCCGCGCCGGCGTCGAGCGCAGGCTGTCTCCGACGACGATCCCGGTCGCGCTGTCCACGGTGACGCCGGAGCCGGGCGACAAAAAGAAAACCGGCGCCGGAATGATCTCTCTACCCTGGAAGTCGAAGGCATGTACTACTGGGCGCACTATGGCACCAGTCGTGTCGCGCAGCGTGTCGCCGACGACAACCGATGGCGCGGACAAAGAATCGAACACTATCGAGAGAACGGACGTCGAGCTGCCGCTTACGTCGGTGCAGGCGGCGCCGGTGAGACCGATCCCAAGAAGGGTGAAGAACACTGCGCTTGCCGGCGACAGCCTCATACCAACCGGTCAGCTAGCAGCGTCGCGAGGTTTACGTAAGCTTGCGACGCCGCGTCGGCGGGACTCCGAACCACCACCGGCTGGCCCGCGGCAAAAGCGTCGGCCGTAGCCGAGGTGCGGGGAATCACGACGTCAAAGACGATATTGGCGGGGAGATGCTTTCTCACGTAGTCCACTACCCGGTCACTGGCCGGATTGTTCGCCTCGTACATGGTGAGAAGAATTCCGTCGAGCGTGAGACGCTCGTTGACGGCGACGATATCCTGAATCGCGCGCAGAATCTGCGGCGTCGTCTGGAGAGCCAGCGGCTCGCATTGAAGCGGGACGATTACGTGCTCGGCGGCGCCCAGCACCTTGCGAGTGATCGATCCCAGCCCGGGCGGCGTGTCGACGACAACGACCTGGCACCGCTGCTCGGCCATTTGAAGCAGGTCCTGGAGGACATTCGTCTCGCGCACCAGCTGCGAGTAGACGGCGTGGTCCGACTCATCGGCGACGGAGCCGGCAAGAATGACACGCAGCCACGGAAGAGCCGTCGGCAGAATGATCTCGCGGAGGCTGCGCTCGCCGTTCAGGTAGTCGGCGAATCCCGCCGTCGCGTGACCGCGGGCGAGCCCGGAGCCGTAGCGCACCGATCCCTGCGGATCGACATCGATGAGCAGCGTTTTCATTCCCCGGCGCGCGAACGCGGCGGCGAGGTTTACAGCGGTAGTGGTTTTGCCGACTCCTCCTTTCTGGCTTACGACAGCGAGGACCGCTCCCATCTATTCCGAAATCCCCGGATAGTCGCTGGTCTTCAACTGGGGGTTCGAGGAAGGAGGCGGTTCGGTGCTCTTCATCTCGTCGAGAGTCTTCTGGGCGTGCTTCACCCAGCGTTCGGCTTCCGCGCTTTTCGGCGGATCCATCAGAAACGCCTCGAGGTGAAAGGCCGCGTCGCTCAATTCACCGCGCCTGAGAAGAAGAAAAGCCAGACCGTAGTGTGCTCCCGAAAGCTTGGGCTCGACCGCGAGAGCGCGACGGTAGCAGCGAATCGCCTCGTCGAGCTGACCGAGCTTCGAGTAGGCGATTGCCATGTTCTGGAGGACCTTGTGATTGTTGGGTCTTTGGCGGAGGGCGAGCCGATACGACGTCAGCGCGGCATCATAATCGCCCTGACGTTCCAGCGCGAGCGCCTCGTTGAGGTAGTCCAGGTTTTCGGTCGCCGGCTTCGGCTTGCCGCCCGTAAGGCGGTCCCAGAATGACATTTGGTCGAATCTACCGACTATGATGTGAGAGGGCTAGCTTAACCTAACTGCTTTTCCCCAAACAGCTTGAGAGCAAAATGTCACCGCGGAAACACACGGTCGACGCCGCCAAAGGCGTCCTCGAAATCGAATGGCCGTTCTTCGGCGAGCTGTCGCGCGGACTGGCGCTCAAGGTGGCGCGCGCCTACGACCCCGAGATCGTCATCGGGATCGCCACGGCTGGGGTGATTCCAGGCGCGGTGATCGCGGCAATCCTCGGACGCGAGTTCCATTCGCTGGTGGTGAGCCGGAAGTACAGAACATCGCGCGCGCGCGAAGCGCCCGAGGTTTTCGGCAGCGCCCCCAAGGAGGTGCGGGGCAAGCGCGTGCTGATCGTGGACGAGACGTGCGATTCTGGAGACACGATGCGTTTGGCGGTGTCGGCGGTTCAGGAGGGAGGCGCGGCAGAGGTGCGGACCGCGGTCTCGATTCGCACTGGCGGCTACGCTCCGGATTTTCACGCGATCGCGACCGAGAGCACGATCATTTTGCCGTGGGATCGGGAGATTCTTGTCGATGAAGAGCTCAAGCCGAATCCCATTTACGCTGATGCGCTCCGATCGACGAACTCTTAACTGAAGACTACCTGATAGCTGCAACTGAACGGGTGGGAGGCGTCAGTAGCGTAGTTGCCAGGTATCAGTTCACGACGCCCGGACTTGCCTCAGTGGCGTGAGAGGAAAAGCACTGCTTGTTCCTTCCCTGCACGAGATAAGTCCGGGCGTAGTGAACTGAGAACTGGCGACTGTGCCTCTGGCGCCTCCCACCCCGTTCCTTTGCAGTCATTCCGCGCTACTGACGCCTCCCGCCAGTTCAGTTGCCGTTTTCAGCAAGAGCCGGCGCTAGAACTCTCCCGCCCCGATCGTCTCCCACTCTTCGCCGCGCGACACCCGCTCGTACGCGTGCTCCAGCATATCGGCGTTGCCGGCCAGGAACCGGCAGCGCGCCCTTCCGCCGACGGTGCACTCGATCTCCATCACGGCGACCGGATAGTCGGCGAGACAGCCGAGGAATCCGGCCAATGTCCCGATGGTGAGGTGGCAGCCACTCTCGCCTTCACCATGGAGCTGTGCTTCCCAGCATCCCTCGATGTCGATCACGGCGAGCGCGTCGTGCAGCGAGCGGAACGTCACGCGTCCCCAACCCGCCGCCTGGAAGAACTCGGCGGCGCGCGCGGAGAACTCGTCGATGGGAAGATCTTCCGCCTTCCTCGAGCCACGTTCGCTGAGCCAGCTCTCGAACGCGTCGAAGAGCGAGCCCGCGCCCGCGTACCCTGCCTCACGTAGCGCATCGGGTCCGCCGCCGCTGGCGCCCGCGACGCGCAGGCGAAGATCGCGCAGCGTGCGCTGCGCCAGGCCGATCAATTCGGGGGCTTCTGTAGTGGGCATGCGAAGTTAGGACGATCTCACGCGGTAGATGTTGCGGGAGAGCCGACTCGACGCAAGAGGTCGGCCTCGTCAATTATCGCGACGCCCAGCGTCTTCGCCTTCTCGAGTTTGCTTCCGGCGTCTTCGCCCGCGAGCAGGAAATCTGTCGACTTGGAGACCGATCCGGTGACCCGTCCGCCGGCGGCTTCGATCGTCGCGGTCGCCTTCGCTCTGCTCAAGGTCGGCAGAGTGCCGGTGATGACGAGCGTCATTCCGGCGAGCGGTCCTCCGGCCACAATCGCGCGCGGCTCAGCGAAATTGACGCGCTGCGATCTCAGCTTTTCGACCAGCGCGCGGCCGGCGGGATCGGAGAAGTACGCCACCACGCCATCGGCTATCGTCGCTCCGATGCCGCGCACGTTGAGAATGTCGTCCGCCGACGCCGACATGATCGCGTCGAGCGTTCCAAAATGCTGGGAGAGGAGCTGCGCCGCGATCGATCCCACGTGCCGGATTCCAAGGGCGTGCAGCAGTCGCTGAAGCGGTTGTGACTTCGATGCCTCGATCGCAGCGATCAGCGAGCCGGCACCCTTGTCGGCGTAGCCCTCGAGCTCGAGGAGCTGCGCGCGCGTAAGCGCGTAGAGATCTCCCGGATCGCGAACCAGACCGGCCTCCACGAGCTGTTGAATGCGGGCGTACGAAAGTCCGCGGATGTCCATCGCGCCCCGCGACGTGAAATGCACCAGGCCTTCCAGCTGACGCCCAGGACACGCGATGTTCGGGCAGTAGATCGCGGCTTCATCCACTTCGCGGGTCACCGGCGTTCCGCACACGGGGCACTTCTTCGGCATGCTCCACGGCTTCTCGCTGCCGGTGCGCCGTTCGGGAATCGGCCCGATGATCTGCGGAATCACATCGCCCGCTCTTTTCACCTGCACCCAATCGCCCTCACGAAGATCCTTGGAGATGACGAGATCTTCGTTATGGAGGGTCGCCAGTTTTACTATCACGCCGCCGATCTCCACCGGCTCGAGCTCCGCGTACGGATTCAGCGCGCCGGTTCGACCGACATTGACCCTGATCTTCAGCAACCTGGTCTCCGCGATGTCGGGGGCGAACTTGCGCGCGATCGCCCAGCGCGGCTCGCGCCCGCCCACGACGCCCAGCTCCTCCTGAAGCCGCAAAGAATCGACTTTGACGACGCCGCCATCGATACCGAAGTTCAGCTCGCTCCGGATCCTGTGCTCCAGGTCGTACGCCCACTTCTCGACTTCGGCTAGCGTCTTAGCGCGCTTTCGATGCGGCGCCACCGGGACGCCCCACTCCGCCAGCGCGTCGAGCAGCTCCGTCTGCGTCTCGAATGGCAGCTCTATCCCGTCGGGCGCGGCGACCGAATAGCCAAAGAATCTGAGCGGTCGAGACGCGGTGATGGCGGGATCGAGCTGCCTGAGACTTCCGGCCGCGGCGTTGCGTGGAGTGGCGAAGACGGCATCGCCGGCGCGGGCCCTGGCTTCGTTCATCTCCTCGAAGCGATCGAACGGGAAGTAGATCTCGCCGCGAATCTCGATTCGTCCCTTCGGCGCGCTCTCGTGCAGGCGTAGCGGAACGTCGCGCACCGTCCGGAGGTTCACCGTTACGTCCTCGCCAATGGCGCCATTACCGCGTGTCGCGCCCTTGACGAAGAGCTGGGTTTCATACGTGAGCGCGACAGCGATGCCATCGATCTTGAGCTCCGCGGTGTACCCCGATTTCGCGACGTCGTCGCCGGCGATCCGCACCAGTCGCTCTTCCCAGGCGCGCAGCTCCTCGTCGTCGAAGGCGTTGTCGAGCGAGAGCATATGCCGAAGGTGCTCGTGCTTGGAGAGCTGGCTCTGCGGCTCGGCGCCGACACGCAGAGTGGGCGAGTCCGCAGTGCGACTTTCCGGAAAACTCCTCTCCAGCTCCTGCAGCTCTCGAAAGAGCTTGTCGTACGCTGCGTCCGACATCGTCGGACGGTCGAGAACGTAGTACTCGTGGGATGCGCGGGTGAGGAGAGCCCGCAGCTCCCCCGCGCGGCTAAGCCTGGACTCGTCGGCCTTCTGCCGGGTCCCTGGGTCCTGAGGACGCGCCAAGGGCGGAGCCACTTCCTCCGCTTCCGCCTGCTTGCTTGACCGGCTTTTCGCCATCCGACGTCTTGGTTCCTTTGCTTTCCGTGTGTGTGTTGTATTCGGCGCCGTCGAAGCGCACGACGCGGTTGCGCCCGGTCTCCTTAGCCACGTAGAGCGCATCGTCCGCCGCTCTCAATAGAGCTTCCTGGTCTTTCACACGTGGGTGGGGCGCGGCCGCGACGCCGCAGCTTATCGTCCGGGTGAGCGTCCCGCCAGAGTACGTGAATGTATGGCGATCCACCTTCTCCCGCAGCCGCTCGGCGAAGGTGACAGCGGCGTCGAGAACGGTATCCTGCAGGATGAGAAGGAACTCCTCACCGCCGTACCGGCCGACGCGGTCGATCTCCCGCGCCTCGTCCTTCAAAAGCTGCGCGACTTGCTTCAGCACCGAGTCCCCGGCCTGGTGGCCGAAGTTGTCATTTACGCTCTTGAACTTATCGATGTCACACATGATGAGCGCGATCGGCTCGTGGCTCCGCTCCGAGTGCTGCCACATCTCGTGCAGGCGGTCTTCGAGGCAGCGCCTGTTGTCGATGTCGGTAAGGCCGTCGGTCAGGGAAATCCGCCACAACTTGTCGTTCGCCTCCGACAATTTACCGTTCGCCTCCGACAACTCCTCCTTCTTCGCGGAGAGCTCCGCGTTGGCCGCTGCGAGCAGGCCATTGGTCGCCGCCAGATCGGACTGGAGCTTCTTGATGCGGAGGAGCGAGTTCACCCGCGCCTCGAGCTCGGCGAAGTTGATCGGTTTGGTGATGTAGTCGTCGGCGCCCGCGTCCAGCCCCTCGACCTTGTTCTCGGTCGAATCGAGCGCCGTCTGCATGATCACCGGAATGAAGGGAAGACTCTTGTTGGCCTTCAGCCGGCGGACGACTTCCATACCGTCCATCTTCGGCATCATCACGTCGAGCAGAATCAGGTCGGGGATGACGTGCTCCACCTGATCCAGCGCCGCCTGGCCATCGCTGGCCCCGAATACCTCGTAGCCGCGCGCCTCCAGGCGAGCCCGGAGCAGCTCGATGTTGTCCTCGTGATCATCTACGACGAGAATCCGCTTCTTCTGCTTAGGCTCCATTGTTCTTGCCGAGAAATCTCTGCACCTCCGCCACTACGGCTCTCGGCTCACATGGCTTGGCGAGGTAGCCATCGCAGCCGACTTCCATCGCTTTCTCACGATCGGATGCCAGCGCGTGGGCGGTCAGCGCTATAATGGGGATCGACTTCGTAGACGGATCGTGCTTCAACACCTGGGTCGCTTCCCAACCGTCAATGATCGGAATGGAGATGTCCATCAGGATCAGGTCAGGCTTTTCTGACCGAGCCTTTGCTATTCCTTCCTCACCATTCAATGCCTCGGTTACCTCGTAACCGAAGTGCTTCAGGATGGTGGAATAAACGATTCGATTGTCCTCGTTGTCTTCCACCAATAATACCATTTTACCCGAACTGCTCATTCAGCATCCTCGCACGGCTATTGCTAGACGGATGTTCAGGGCAAATTTCTTACCATCCCCTGAGCTAGGCTCTTATGTTCAACTCTCCCAGCCCGCCCAGACCGGCATCGGCCAGCCCCAAAGCGCCGCCTCCCGGATCGATTCCTCAGCCCAAACGGGACAGTCTGCCCAACGAGACCGTGCCCGACTGGAACAACATCGGGCTGTTTACGGCCGGGATCGCTCTCGGAGCAATCCTGGGAGCGACGGTCGCGCTCTTATGGGCGCCCGCGAGCGGAGAAGAGACCCGCCATCGCATAGGGCGGCGCGCGAGAGGACAACGGGATGACGAGGATGTGTGGGCCGAGCTCGCCGAGGAGCTGGAGCTCGCCGCCACCGAAAGCGAAGGGGAAGCGGAAGAGGAAGAACTGAACGCCGCGCTCAAGACCTAACCGGCTCTGATCGCCGCGTCTGCCTCCCCCTTGTAATGGCCGTCGTTGTAATCCCGGTTGGGCAGCTTCAACACCGCTTCGTACTCGGCGCGCGCCTTGGCCTTGTCGCCCATATCACGGTAGACCCCGGCGAGATCCAGGTGGTGAATGATCCGATCCGGCTCATTAGCGACAGATGCTTCCATGTAACGCTTCGCTTCCGGCCAGCTGGCCGATTCGAACACCTGCCCGCCCAGGAAGGTCTTCGCCATCATGCGCGTGAAGCCGCTCAGCCGCATCACCTCGGCGTTCCACATTCCCATCACGTGAAGGCAGCCGGGCTGCTTCGGATTGATCTTGAGGCACTCGAGGGCGTGGGTACGGACATCTTTGGCGTATTTGATCCGCGCTTTCGGTCCCTGGGTCAGAGCGTTTTTCCCCAGCGAGCGGGCAAGGTTGAAATGCCCCTCGGCGTCGCCCGGGTTGGCTTCGACGGCCCGACGTGCGTATAGCTCGGCATTCTTGAAGTCGAGGCCGCGCTTTTCGTCGTCGCGCTCGTAGGATCCAAGATCGACTGCGGATCTGGATGCCTTCCAGTTGGCCTCATAGTTCTTGGGATCCAGCTTGATTGCTTCCTCGTAGTGCTGCAGAGCAGCGGGAGCGTTCATGGCGACGTATTCTTTGTCGCCAAGCGCAATGTGCTCGGCTGCCGTCTGGGCGCCCGCCATTGAGGCAGCGAGCAGCATTCCTGCAGACAGGTACTGAAGGGCGCGCATGTGAACTCCGATTGCGAGGTGATGTTGACGGTAACAAGTACCCCGGCTGAGCCTAAATGATCGTACCACGCCTGATCGAACGCAAACGGGACGGCGGGCGGCTCGAGCCGCAGGAGGTTCGGGAGATCGTGCTCGCCCACGCCGAGGGGAGAGTACCCGACTATCAAATGGCCGCGCTGCTGATGGCGATGTACTTCCGCGGGCTCGACCCGAGTGAGATGAACGCGATGATGGAGGCGATGCTCGAGAGCGGAAAAAGGCTCGACCTCTCCCGTCTGCCCATGGCGCGAATCGACAAGCACTCGACGGGCGGTGTCGGAGACAAGACATCACTCATCCTCGCGCCACTCATCGCGTCGCTCGGTGTCGCGGTGCCGATGATGTCGGGACGGGGACTCGGGCACACCGGAGGCACGCTCGACAAGCTGGAGTCGATTCCAGGCTTCAGGACGGCTCTGACGCTGGCCGAAGCGGAGAAGCAGATCGCGAGAATCGGCTGCGCGATGCTGAGCCAGACGGACGAGATCGTTCCCGCGGACCGGAAGCTGTACGCACTGCGCGACGCGACGGCGACGGTGGAGGTGATTCCGCTCATCGCGGCCAGCATCATGAGCAAGAAAATCGCGGAGGACCTGACGGGACTCGTGCTCGACATCAAGCGCGGCTCTGGATCTTTTCTCCCGAAACTCGAGGACGGGCTGGAGCTTGCCAAGGCAATGATTGATCTTGGATCCGCACACGGGTGTCCTGTGGTCGCGATCCTCACGGCGATGGATCGTCCGCTTGGGCACGCGTGCGGCAACGCGCTCGAGGTGGCGGAGGCGATAGAGGTTTTGAAGGGCGGTGGCCCCCCCGACCTGATCGAGGTGACGATGGCGCTTGGGGCCGCGATGCTCGTCCTCGCCACCGTCGCCAGCACGTTGGAGGCAGCGCAGGCGTTGATGCGCGGCGCGATCAATTCCGGTAATGCGCTGCTCAAGTTCGAGGAAATCGTGGCGGCCCAGGGCGGCGACACGGGGGTGGTGCGCGACCCAACGCGTCTGCCGTACGCGCCGCACGACGAGACCTTTGCCGCGAAGAGAGAGGGGGTTGTGCAGACGGTGGATCCGCGCGCGATCGGCTACGGAGTCATTGCGCTCGGTGGTGGGCGCCGGAACATGGAGGACAGAGTCGATCCTTCAGTCGGATTCGTGATCACAGCGAAGCCCGGAAACCGCGTCACCAAAGGTCAGGCCCTGGCGACGATCCACGCCCGCAGCGAGGAAGACCTGGCGGTGGGAAGATCGATCCTCGAGAGCGCGATCGTGATCGGCGATTCCGCGGATCCGCCGCTGCCGCTCGTGTCGCACCGCGTTACCGTGCGCGGGGTGGAGCAGCTGGCGTAGTCAGGCGATGATCTTGGCGGGCCGCTCGACGATGTCGAACACGAACCCGAACGGATCCTCGAAGTACGGAACCGGCTGCTCGCCCGCGAACCTCAGCGTGCACCCCGCCGCCTCGAGAAAACGGCGCGCCTCGCTGTAGTCATCGACGTCGAACGAGGGGATGTACGAAATGAGGCTTGACTCATCGCGATTGACGTAGAGCCGCAGCTCTCCCGTGTCGAACTCGAGCTGGTCCAGCGTGCGTCTCACCAGCCTGAATCCGAGCAGCTTTCCGTAAAACGCTTCCGCCCGCGCGAGATCGCGTACATGGATCGCGATCTCGCGGTTGGAGCGGAGCTGGACGTGGGTCTCGGTTAGTGTCGGCATGAGTTCGTGGGGTCGGGTCGCGGTCTAATGTTGGGGACGGGACGTGGGGGCGCAATAAAAAAAATGAAGACTACGCGTCGAAGCCCTCGGCGGGTGGTCTTCAGTCGCAGCTGGCGCAGTCAGGAATCCTTAAGCAGCGCCAGAACTTTCTTCGGCGCAGTCATCCGGAAGCCATCACGAAACAGCTCGAGCAGCTCGTCCCAGTCGACCTCTCCGTCCAGCCAGACCCCGATCCATCCGCCCGGCCCGACGTACGGAGGTGAAAAAAAACGATCGGGTGCCGCGCTGATCATCAAACTCTGGTTCACCGGCTTCGCCTTGCACCAGACGGCGTTCCGTCCGCCGCCGTGATGATTGTTCGCGTGCGCATACATCGCGAAGATCTTGTTCTTCACGCGAAAAGTCGGCGCGCCCCATGCCTCCACCTCGTGGGATTCGGGGAGGGAAAGGGCCAGCTTTCGGACGCGGGGCAGCGGATTGCGCGGCATTCATTCGCTCGCGGCTTGTTCGGCCTGATCGATGTGCCGGTGTTGGTGCCGGGCGATGATCACCAACGCCGAATATGCGCTGTTTTTCATTCGCCCGCCGAAAGGAGACACGATCTTCACGGCGTCGAGCGGCAAGCCGTCAGCGGATCGTATCAGCGTGACGAGATCGGCCTGCAATCGCACGAACTCGGATAGGATCTGATCGCGGGGCTGGCCGCCCCTGGGGACGAACGGCGGCGTGGTCTTGACGGGAACCAGCTTGAACTTGCCCACATGACGCATTGGGCCGATCATCATCGACATGAACCAGCCGAGTCCGAGAACTTGTCAGCGAGCGCGCGCAATCGCGCCTGTGCAGATTCGAGCGACTCGACTATCGTGGTGAGTTGTTTTTGCACTCTTGCCTCCGCGAGCAATCTTCAAGCCCTAAGACGGTTGTTGCCGTTGGGCGCAACCCACCGTTAATTCCGTCAATTCCGTGGACGGCGATCTCATCCACGGCGAGAAGGGGGCACATCACACGATGATTCGGGCTCGAGCGGCAGTTGGATGGCGCAGAAGCCTGGCGGCGGGCATCAGCATCCTGGCGCTGGCCGGGTGCACGCTGACTACTGATCCGCCGAGGCCGCAGATACTCGGCTATATATCAGTGGCGACCTCCAGACCACCGCGGCGGGAACCGCGCTGGCAAACCCGCTGACCGTGATCGTCATCGATCAGTACGGCAGCGCTCTTTCGAACGTCTCGGTTAACTGGGTAATTGTGTCCGGTGGCGGAGGTTTGAGCGCGCCAGCGACGCCGTCGGATTTGAACGGGGTCGCGCAGGTGACCTACACCGCCGGCCCGACGGCCGGGAGCGCGACGATCAGCGCCACCGTCGCCGGCCTTGGGACACTGACCTTCACCGCAACGATTACCTAACGAAACCGCGGCGTCGGAGGAGCAAGGACGAGGGTTTCGCCTGTAACCTCGAAGCGGGCCGTGAGAACGTCATCCGAGCTCGTGCCTGCGAATAGGGTGAAGCTTCCAGGCTCGACGACACGGCGCATGCGACGGTCGTAAAGCGCGAGAGCATCGGGACCGATCCTGAACGTGACAGTGCGCGTTTCACCGGGCTGCAAAGTTATCCGCCGAAATCCCTTGAGCGCCTTCACCGGCTCCGCCACGCTGGCAACGTCGTCGCGGATGTAGAGCTGGACGACTTCGTCACCCACGCGATCGCCGCTGTTCCTCACGTCGACAGATACGACCAGTGAATCGCGGGCGCGGATTGTAGCCGCCGACGCTCGGAGATTCGTGTACGCGAAGGTCGTGTAGCTCAGTCCGTATCCGAACGGAAAGAGCGGAGTCCACGGAAGGTCGAGATACTTCGAGGTGTAATGATTCGCCGAGTCGGGCGGACGACCGGTGCTCCTGTGGTTGTAGTAGATCGGGATCTGGCCGGTTGCGCGCGGGAATGTGACTGGGAGCTTGCCGCCGGGGTTGTAGTCACCGAACAACACGTCGGCGACAGCGGTGCCATGCTGGTTGCCGAGGAACCAGCTCTCCACGAGCGCCGGCGCCTCGCGCGCGAGCTCGGGGACAGCGAGCGGTCGTCCGTTCATCAATACGGCGACCACCGGCTTGTTTTCTCCCCCGGGCGATTGCCGCGCCGCGCGAATGACGGCCAGCGCGAGATCCCGCTGGGACCCCGGCAGCTCGATCGAGGCGCGATTCGATGCCTCGCCGGTCATGTCCTCACGCTCTCCGAGCACGAGCACGACGGCGTCTGCCTCGGATGCGGCATTTCGGGCGGCGGCGAATCCGCTGCTATCCCCAGTGTCCACCGGCGCGCCGCGCACCTGGATGATGCGCACCGAAGGGCCGAGCGCGGCGCGAATTCCCGCCAGGACACTGACTGCCTCTTCGGGCCTCCCGTCGGCCGCCCAGCCGCCGAGCGCCGCGCGGGCGTCATCCGCCAGCGGGCCGATCACGGCGATTGTACGGAGGTTCTTGCGCAGGGGGAGGGTCTTGTTGGCGTTCTTGAGGAGGACGATTCCTTCGCGCGCAGCGATCCGGGCAGCGGCGAGATGCTCCGGGGCGAGAGTGTACCGACGCTCGCGCGCGACATCGTTGAAACGAAACGGATCATCGAACAGGCCGAGCGCGTACTTGAGGCGCAGCATTCGCCGCACCGAGGAGTCGATCAACGCGATCGGGATTTGTCCGGCGTGCACCGCGGCGGCCATGTTGTCTGCATAGACCGCGTCGGACATGTCTATGTCGACGCCGGCGCGTAGAGCTAGAATGCCGGCGTCGCGTTTGTTGGCCGCCACGCGGTGTGGGATCAGCTCCCCGATCCCGCCCCAATCGCTGACGACGACGCCCTTGAATCCCCAGCGCGCGCGCAGCACGTCACCCAGAAGCCACTCACTGGAATGTGCCGGAATTCCGCCAATGTCGTTGAATGAAGACATCACCGTCGCCGCGCCTGCTTTCACCGCCGCCTCATATGGCGGGAGGTATGTCTCCCACAGTGTCCGCTCGGTGAGCTCCACCGAATTGTAGTCTCGGCCGCCCTCCGCACCGCCGTACGCGGCGAAGTGCTTGGCGGTGGCGAGCATGGCGTCGGGTGCTCCGAGGCCAAGCCCATGATCGCCGCCCTGGAATCCACGGACGCGCGCCGCGGCCATGACGCTTCCGAGCCATGGATCCTCGCCAGCTCCCTCGACTATCCGGCCCCACCGCGGGTCGCGCGCGATATCCACCATCGGAGCGAAGGTCCAGTGAAGGCCGTGGGCCGTTGCCTCGACGGCACTCCGTCGAGCGGACGCTTCGACGCGCGCCGAGTCGAAGCTGGCTGCCTCCGCGATCGAGACAGGGTAGATCGTGCGGAATCCGTGAATCACATCGTTGGCGAAGAGGAGCGGGATCTTGAGCCGCGATTCACGGGTCGCGATCCGCTGGAGCTCGCGCGTGTACTCGACGCCGAAGATACCGAGGAACGATCCAACGCCGCCGGAGCGGACGAGCGCTTCTCCGCCCTCGGGAACGCGCGGGCCGGTCTGGGTTCCCATGCCCGGCAACTGGTTCAGCTGCCCAATTTTTTCCTCGAGGGTCATCAACCGAAGAATCGAGTCGGCAACTTGCGAAGCGCGCGCCGAGGTGAGCCGCGATTCGCGGGGAGCCTGTGCATTCACCGTCACGGCGGCGAGCGCCGCGTAACCGCTGATTATCGGCCAGATCCGCGGCATTATCTCTCCGTAAAGATGGTGGTTGGTCGTCAGGCGCATGGATCTATTGATGGTTGGTCGTCAAGGCGTATGGATCTATTGCTGGGAAAGCCTCGCCGAGGCTTCGGCCGCTCCCCACGCCGGAGTGACTCCGCCCTCGATGATGAGAAAGCACTCGTCCGGCAATGATCCACTCTTGATAGTGCGCGCGATCGGCACGGGTGAGAACGCTTTTTTCGCCGCCACGAGCGCGGTGTCACTCAGAAAGAGCAGCACTCCTTCACTGGCGACGGGAGAGCGCGCCCATACCTCGAGCGGAGGCTTTCGCGCTCCGGAGCCGCCGCCTTTGGGCGAATCCAGAAACCGGGACAGCGCCGCGACAAATGCCGCCGCTTCGTCGTGGTGTACGAACTCCATCACGTGGAATTCTCTGGGGCGCGGTTTCGCGGGCATCCTCTCAGCCTCGCGACCGATTTCGCGCGTCCCTCGCGCCGCCCTTTCGGGATGAACGACCCTCGCCTCGCGGAGCCGCGCCCGAGCGATTGACAAAAACCTTGGTCAGTCGAACGCCCGTGTGCTCGTAGTCCCGCGCTTTGTAGAATTCGTGCGCGCTCTCACGGTGGAGCGCCGAAGTGAGCGAGAGGCGGAGCGCGCCGTGCTCGATTGCCCACTCCTCGGCGCGAGCAACGAGCGCGGACCCGACACCCTGTCCGCGCGCCTCCTCCTCGACGACGAGCGCGGTCAGCCATGCGGCTGGCTCGTCGGCGTGCAGCGTCTGGAAAAGATGTACTGTCACGACGCCGACGAGCGCCCCCTCCTCGTTCTCGGCGACGAGCACCATGGTGCCCGCCCGTGCGTGAAGCTTCTCGATGCGCTCCGGTATCTCAGCGTCATTGGTGGGATAGCCGAGTTGTTCGAGCAGGCGGCCGAGCGTGGCCGAGTCGCCGGACGCTGCTGGTCTGATTGTGAGCGAGTCCATCCTGACGCAAGTATCCTCTAACTTTTGGCGCGGCACAAGCTTTTGACAAACTGGAGGCCGAGCGTTCTGATCATCAGGGGGACAACGGAGGCTTCCAGAGCGCGGCGTCGACAATCGACCAGAGGTGAATCGCCCACCCCAACAGAAAGAACCAGAGAAATACGGCGAGAGCGAACTGGATGATCGCCATTCCCAGCCGGCCCTGAACCAGCTGCCCCAGGCCCGGAACGAAAAAGCTGCATACCGCGGCGACGACGTTTCCTGTGGATCCCTGACCGGCCATTGAATGATCCTCTTCAGAGACTGTGGTAAACGATATCACCGCGGCTGCAGCCTGACAAAAATCTAGAACAGGGCGTGCAACCTCAATCCGACCCTCGGCTCGTTGCCCAGTACCATCAGGTCCGGGGAGACAGTCGCGTTGCTCACGAGTCGACGGCTGGATTCCTTACTCGCGTCGGCCACGTGCGCGGCGCGCGTTGTGAACAGCGCATGCAGCGCGGCAATGGCGGCGAGCGATCCAAGAGTGGTGTTGGCGACTGCAACTCTCCTATTGCCGCCGGACTCGTCCAGGTGCGCCACGCCCGCGACGATCGCAGCGACACCGGCAGTCAGGCCCACCGTGCCGCTCGTGCGGCTCGGCGAAAACAGGTTGAAACCGAGCGAGCCGAGCGATGCGCCGCCGACTCCCATCGAGAGGAGTGCATAGTTGGCGCTGACCCGTTTCTCGTCGGGAACGGTAACGAAAATCGGAAAGCCACCGTACTGCGGCTGAATGCGCGCCGCTTCCTCGACGGTCAGACCTGACGCGTCCAGCCAGGCGACGAGAGCCGGATCGTCGATCAGCTCGCGGATGAACGCGTTGTTCCGCGTCTTCGCAATGTGGTCGACGATGTCGCCGCCGCCCGAGCGGTCTACGAGATACGCCATCGCGCAAAGCGTCCCGTGTGAATCACGGAAGAAGGGCATCGCCCTATCCGCGAACCGATCGTTCTCCGGAAACGTGCCGGCGTTGCGGTAATCCCTCAGCCATGCGATGAGCTTCGTCCGCATCACGCTCTGGGATGGGTTCAGCTGCGAGACATCCCTCGCCCGCAGCTCCTGATCAACGGAGTCGAAGTGAGCGCGCAGCCGCGTCGCCTCGGCTCGGAGATGCAGCTCCCGCGCATCGGCTGGTGGTGCGCGGTGCAACGCGGCCGCCGACAACACCAGCGTGGACCCCGCTGCTACCAGAATGACAGAAAGACGTTTCATGGTGCCTCCCGGGTGATTGGCTTGGAGCAGCAGGGCCGAGCGTCCCGCCGTCTCCTCCTCCAACATTGAACGGGGGGCTCGATCGCGCTAGTAGCGCGGACGTTTGCTGCCGCCACAGTTAAGCCCTTGTAGATTGTGAATCGGGTTCCATCGCCATGGAGGGGGAGCATGCGTCACGATGAGAACTGAACGGCTGAGCGCCTTCAGCGATGGAGTGATCGCGATCCTCATCACGATCCTGGTGCTGGACCTGAGGGTGCCGCACGGCACCGATCTCGCCGCGCTCTCGGGACTCCTGCCAATATTTCTCGTCTACGTCCTCAGCTTCGTCGTCCTGGGTATCTATTGGAACAATCACCATCACATGTTCTATCTCACCGACCGGATCACGGGCGGGATACTCTGGGCGAATCTGCATCTGTTGTTCTGGCTCTCGCTGTTGCCGTTCGTGACCGGATGGATGGGCGAGAACCACTTCGCGCCACTTCCCACCGCGCTCTACGGCGTGGTGCTGATGATGGCCGGGGTCGCGTACTACATCCTCGAGCGGGTCATAATCAGGAGCCAGGGTGCGCAATCGAAGCTCGAAGCCGCGGTCGGCGCCGATGCGAAGGGCAAGATCTCCGTGGTGCTGTATGCGCTTGCGATTCCACTCGCGTTCGTGCATCAGCTCCTGGCCGATTCTCTCTACGTGCTGGTGGCACTGATGTGGCTGATACCTGACCGGCGCATCGAGGCGCTTTTCAACGAAACGACTGGAGAGACGGGACTATGACTGCTGATAATCCGCCGACCTGATCGGTTTCGACGGCAGCCAGGTGAACGGCCAGCTGGAGGTCGGCGCGCACCTCACCGAGGAACTCCGCGCGAGTCTGCGGGAGATGCCGGCTGGTAAGTAACCTAGGACTTGTATGTCGATTTGGTCCATTCGACAGATTTTGAAACAAGATCCTCGAGCACCGTCAGATTCACGTCGTCCAGCTTCTTGATGTAGAGGCAGCCCTTTCCCGCCTTGTGCTTGCCGAGCTTCGCCAAAAGCTTTGGAAAACGCTCGACTCCCGCCGTGATGTACAGCGTGAGCGCGGTTTTCCGCGGCGCGAAGCCCGCAACGAAGCAGTCGCCCTCGTGCCCGCTCGCATACTTGTAATGGTAGTTGCCGAATCCGATGAGCCCGCTTGCCCAGATCTTGGGCTCGGTGTTGGTGACGCGCTTCATCAGCCCGAGAAGCGTGTAAGACTCCGAACGACGGGTCTCATCGGGAATCTTGTCGAGCAATGCGGTGACGCTCTGATCAGTGGGCCTCAGCTTTGGCTCCGCCATTGGATTACTCCCGGATGCACGTTGCCAGGGAATCTGAAGCTTGGGGACGCCCTGCACAAAGGGAGGAGCCAGCGGCGCGACATTGACAAACAATTCCCCGGACGCGCAGAATCTTTTGCGGTAGTAGCAGCGTTCTGATGAACGGCTCCTCTTCGAGGGAAACATGCGTAGCGTTCTTCTCACTCTCGCCAGCGTCGCAGCCATCAGCGCTCCGCTGGCGGCCCAGTCCTCTCCCACCGCCGACGACATCATCGCCCGGTATATCAAGACCGTCGGTGGCGCCGACAAGATCCAGGCGATCAAGACCTTGCGACGAGTCGGGAAATTCACGGGCGACGACGGATTCGAGGCAATCGTCATCGAGGAAAGCACACGCCCCAACAAGGTCCGGGAGGAATTCACGATCCAGGGGATGACGGGCATCAACGCCTACGACGGCGCCAGTGGCTGGAAGATCGACCCGTTCGGTGGAAAGAAAGATCCGGAGTCGCTGAGCGAAGAGGAGATGCGCTCGATCGTCGAGGATTCCGACTTCGACGAACCCCTCGTCAACTACCGGGAGAAGGGCAACAAAGTCGAGCTCGTAGGCATGGACCAGGTCGAGGGCACCGACGTCTACAAGCTCCAAGTCACGCTGAAGAGTGGCGACACGCGCTACTACTATATGGACACGGATTCATATGTACCAATCAAGATGGACACCAAGCGAATCATTCGCGGCACCCCGCAGGAGACCGAAACGACGTTTGGAGATTACAAGCAGGTCGGCGGTTGGTACCTCCCATTCTCCACGGAGTCGCGCCGGAAGGGAAGCTCGGGGTCGGCGAAAATCACCATCAGCAAGATCGAGTTCAATGTCCCGATAGACAGCACGCGCTACAGCAGGCCGAAATCCCCCGCGGGCGGAGGGTCCCTCTGATGACTGGAATCTGGAAATCCGCTTATAGCGGAATGACCCTGCTCGTTGCTGCCGGCACCGGCGCTCTGGCCCAGCCCCCGCAAGCAGGCGGTGCCAAGGTTGATTCCGAGACGATCTCTGGCCTCGGCGCGCGCAACATCGGATCAGCGGCAATGAGCGGACGGATCTCCGCGCTCACGGCTGTCCACGAAGGGAATCGTCTGACCGTTTACATTGGCGCCGCGAGCGGCGGCGTCTGGAAGTCCGAGAACGGAGGCACGACGTACAAGCCGGTCTTCGACAAGGAGCCGGTGCAATCAATCGGGGCGATCGCCATCGACCCGACGAATCCGAAAGTCATCTGGGTCGGCACCGGCGAATCGTGGACACGGAACAGCGTCTCGATCGGGGACGGCATCTACAAATCGACCGACGGGGGCGACAACTGGACCAACATGGGGCTCAGGGAATCGGAGCGCATTGGGAAGATTCTGATCGACCCCTCCGACCCCAACACCGTCTACGCGTGCGCGCCCGGAAAGCTTTGGAGCGACAGCGAGGACCGCGGAGTCTACAAGACGACCAACGGCGGACAGACGTGGACGAAGATTCTGAAAGGATCGAACCCGTCTACCGGCTGCTCGATGATGTCGATGGATCCGAAGAATCCGAAGACCGTATACGCCGGGATGTGGGACTTCCGCCGCAAGGGATGGACTTTCCGCTCCGGCGGCGATGGTGAGACAGCGCCGAGCGCGAGTGGACTGTTCAAGAGCACGGATGGTGGAGCGACATGGAGCGATTTGAACGAGTCGACCGCGAAAGGTCTGCCCGCGAAGCCGTGGGGCCGCGTGGCCGTGACCGTTGCCCCGTCGAACCCGAACGTCGTCTACGCTTTCGTCGAAGCAGCTCCACCAAAGAACGCGCTCTACCGGTCGAGCGACGGCGGGCGCACGTGGGAGTTGCGCGACCGCAGCCAGGCGATGATCTGGCGTCCGTTCTACTTCGCGAATCTCATCGTCGATCCGAAGGATGAGAACCGCATCTTCAAGCCCGATGGTCCGCTCGTCGTCAGCTCGGATGGTGGCCAGAGCTTCAGCGGGATCAGCAACGGAGCGCACGGCGACTTTCACGACGTCTGGATCGATCCCACTAGCACCGATCGTGTCATCACAGGCGACGACGGTGGCGTCTGGTACTCCTACGACGGCGGCAACAAGTGGTGGAAGGGGGACAACCTTCCGGTCTCGCAGTTCTATCACGTGAGTCTCGACAACGACCGTCCCTATCACGTCTATGGCGGCCTCCAGGATAACAGCTCCTGGGTCGGTGACTCCGAGTACCCGGGGGGCATCACCAACAGCAGATGGGAGAACATGTACGGGGGAGATGGATTCTGGATGTTCGTGGATCCCACCGATCAGAACTATCTCTACGCGGAATCTCAGGGTGGGGACATCGTGCGCGTGAATCGGAAAACGCACGAGACGCGCCCCATCAAGCCGCTCCCGCGCTACCAGGAGAAAAAGCTCCGCTTCAACTGGAATGCGCCGATTCACGTCAGTCCGACCAGAAACGGAACGCTGTACGTCGGCTCGCAATTCCTTTTCCGCACCCGCGATTTCGGCCAGACGTGGGATCGCATCTCGCCCGATCTCTCGACGAACGATCCGTCAAAGCAGCTCCAGGAACAGTCCGGCGGGGTCACGGTCGACAACTCAGCGGCCGAGACGCACGAGACGATCTACGCAATCGCCGAATCGCCAAAGGATCCGAACGTGATCTGGGCGGGGACCGACGACGGAAATCTTCAGGTCACCCGCGACGGCGGCAAAGCCTGGAGCAACGTCGTCGGAAACATTGCCGGGCTGCCGAAGTCGGCGTGGGTGTCATATGTGGACGCGGGCCATTTCGACCCCGGCACCGTGTACGCGACGTTCGACCTGCACACTTTCGGCGACATGCGTCCCTACGCGTACAAGTCGTCGGACTACGGCAAAACCTGGAAGTCACTCATCGCCGCAGGCAGTCCGGTCCGTGGCTACGCGCACGTGATTCGGCAGGATCTCGTCAATCCAAACCTCCTCTTCCTCGGTACCGAGTTCGGGCTCTGGATCTCGCTCGATGGCGGCTCACAGTGGTCGCGGTACAAGGGCGGAGATTTCCCCGCCGTCGCGGTACGCGATCTGGCGATCCATGCACGTGACAACGATCTCGTGATTGCCACCCACGGCCGGGGGATGTGGATCATCGATGACATCACGCCGCTGCGCGCGCTCACGCCGGCGACCCTGGCGCAGGATGTGGTGTTCGTGCGCGCGAGACCGACCGCGCAGAAGATTCTCGCGGGGGGCGGGTGGGTGAACGGCGACGCCTCGTATGTCGGCGACAATTCAACGGACGCCGCGGTCATCACTTACTACCTGAAAAAGCGGCACATTTTCGGCGACATGAAGATCGAGGTGCTCGATGCCTCGGGCCACGTCGTTGGGACAGTGCCGAGCACGAAGCGGCGAGGCCTCAGCAGGGTGACGTGGTCGATGCGTCTGCCGCCCCCGAAGGTTCCGCCGGCGGCGAGCGCGGCGTTTGGCGCGGCGTATGGTCCTCGGGTTCTCCCCGGGACGTACACGGTGAAGATGACCAAGGACGACAAGGTCTATACGATGCCGCTCCAGCTGGTGTCCGACCCGCGCGAGACGCACACGAGGGCGGACCGCCAGGCGCAGCTCGCCCTCGCCAACAAGCTCGTCGGCATGCTCGGTGACATGTCGTTCGCGGTGGAGCGGATGAACGGCGTGCGATCGGACCTCGAGGATCGCGCGTCCAGGCTGCCGGCGGGCGACCCGCTGGCACAGCGTCTCCGCGACGCGTCGTCGTCGGCCGACGTGATGCGAAAGAAAATCGTGGCGACCAAGGAGGGCGGGATGATCACCGGAGAGGAGCGGCTCCGGGAGAATCTCACTGACCTCTACGGAGCCGTCGTATTCTACGACGGCAGGCCGTCGCAGATGCAGATCGACCGCACCGACGCGATCGGGCGCGAGCTGGGAGACATCGTAGCCGCGTTCGGTGCCTGGTCGGCCAAGGATCTCGCCGCGCTAAACACCGAGCTGGGCGCGAAGAAGCTTCAGCCGATCGCGCTTATCAGCCGTGCGCAGTGGGAAGGAGTGGGGAAGGGCGGACAGTAGACCGGCGTTGACGACTTCGGCTTCCCAAAGCAAAACGGGAGCGTCTCTCGACGCTCCCGTTTTGTCATGACTTGGAAATTCCTTAGCTGCAGACGATCGCGCCGGTGGAGTTGTTGCATGTCTTCGCTGACTGCGAGTGAACTGCGGTCGCGGTCCAGCTCTGCGGCGGCCCGGCGTTGACTACCGCGGTAACGGTCACGTTCTGCGAAGGTGTAAAGCCCTGAAGGGGCGCAGCCATCGTCGCGGTTCCTGGGAAGTACGCACCGTTGTTGTCGGCGGCGTACTGCTCTTCGTAGGTCGCGAGGTTGCGAAGGTCGGATTCCATCGCTGCGACGTAGGCCTTGTCCTTCGTATTTGCGAACTTCGGAATCGCGATCGCGGCAAGGATGCCGATGATGACGACAACGATCAGAAGCTCGATGAGTGTGAAGCCTTTCTTGTTGCTTGACATTGCGGATCTCCTGAAAATAAGTGGGTATCGCCGGCGATTACATCGTGTCCAGCGGAGTGAGAACAGCGGCCCGACGGGGGGGTCTGGCCCAATGAAAAGCAACGTCCGGTCCAACGGGCTGCGGCTGCCTAAGTCATTGCAGGCCAATCAGTTAGCTGTACCACTATGGTCCGCTCCGTCGCCCGACCGGGCTCTTTTTGCGAATCCTTCGCATGTTGCATAGGTCGGCGCCGACGGAAATTGCGTCGGGACCGACGCATTTGTGTCCGCCGCCCGCCGTGCCCGCCACCACCACCTCACCGGCGATTCGAGGCTATCTTACCGGACCAGCGGACGCCGAGAGGATGAGGCTTTGAAAGACCCACTGAAACCCGAGCCGGTTGTTTCCAGACGAGACTTCGTATTCCGCGCGGGACAGGCCGGCATTGCGTTGTCCATTTTGCCGCCGAGCCTTCGCGGCCTCCTGCGTGCTCCCCCGTCGGGCGCTTCGAGCGAAGCGCTCGAACACGGAATTCTCGCCGCTCCGATTTCATCCGACCTCTACTCCGGCCTCCGCTGGCGCATGCTGGGCCCCTTCCGCGGTGGCCGCGTTGCAGCCGCGACGGGAGTTCCCGGCCGCCCCAACGATTTCTATTTCGGCGCCGTGAATGGCGGAGTGTGGAAAACGACAGACGGGGGCAGAGTCTGGGCCCCGATCTTCGACGGACAATCAACCGCATCGATAGGCGCCATCGCCGTGGCGCCGTCGGCGCCGGACACGGTCTACGTTGGCAGCGGTGAGTCTACGCTCCGTGATTCCGTCGGTTACGGGAATGGCGTCTACAAATCCACCGACGCCGGCAGGACGTGGGCACACCTGGGACTCGACCAAACGCACCACATTGGCAAGATCGCCATCGATCCGAAGAATCCGAACAATGTGTTCGTCGCCGCGATCGGAAAGCTCTACGCGGCAAGCAAGGAGCGAGGAATCTTCCGCTCGAAAGATGGCGGCCACACCTGGCAGCAGGTCCTGGGGGATGAGAACGTCGGCGCTGTCGAGGTCGTCATCGATCCCACCAACTCGCAGATCGTATTCGCGGGACTCTGGAACACGAGGCGCCCGCCGTGGTTCACCTACGCTCCGACCAACGGTCCGGGTGGTGGAATCTTCAAGTCGACCGATGGCGGCAGCACTTGGACCAGGCTCACGAACGGATTGCCCACGGAAGGAATCGGAAGAACCGGCATCGCTATCGCGCCGACAATTCCGAATCGTGTCTATGCAATCGTAGACTGTCTCCTGCCCGAGGCTCCGGCGCAGGTCGAGCCTCCGCTGGGGACTCCTGCGCCGCAGCCGTCACCGGCCGGGACGCGGCCGTCGAGCCCTCCTCCCGGCCAGGGCGGATTCTTTCGATCCGATGATGGGGGCGCCACCTGGACTCGGCTCTCCAACGACCCGGCTCTCTGGGGACGAGGCTGGTACTTCGAGAAGATCGCGGTCGATCCGACCGACGCCGACACCGTCTATGTGCCGAACGTCGCGGTCAACAGGACGCGGGATGGCGGAAAAACGTGGATGGTGATCCGCGGATCTCCGGGGGGCGATGACTATCACCAGGCGTGGATCTATCCAGCGGATCCAAACACGATGATCGTGGCGAGCGATCAAGGCGCGATCATCACGCGCAACGCGCGCGCGAACGATCCGCGTGACGTCACCTGGAGCTCGTGGCTCAATCAACCAACGGCGCAGATATATCATCTCTCGGTCGATTACCGCTTTCCGTATTGGGTGACGGGCGCGCAGCAGGACTCGGGCGCGATCGCCGTTCACTCGCGTGGGAAGTTCGGCCAGATCTCGATGCACGATTGGGAGCCGATCGCTCCTGGAGGAGAGAGCGGCTATACAGCCGGTGATCCGCTCAACCCTGGAGTGGTTTTCGGGGGAGACGGACAGCGGTGGAATCTCGACGCCAACATTCCGGTCGAGGGGACGACGAGTCCGAAATCACCGGAGCCCGCGCGCGGCGATTGGTCGCAGCCGCTGGTCTTCTCGAAAGCCGATCCGCACTCTCTGTATTACGCGAATCAGTTCCTGTTCAAGACGACCGACGGGGCGAAGACGTGGGCGCAGGTCAGTCCCGATCTCACGCGCGCGGAAGTCTCCATCCCGCCGACGCTGGATGCGGCTGCCGCTGCAGCGGTCGATCGCAATGGAAAGCGCGGCGTCATTTATACGATTGCTCCCTCGCCACTGCGCGCGCCGCTTCTCTGGATCGGAACCGACGACGGTTACATCCAGCTCACGCCGGACGATGGCAAGACGTGGCAAAACGTGACTCCCGCCGCGATCACGCCCTGGAGCAGAGTGACGATGCTGGAAGCTTCGCACTTCGATCCCGGCACCGCGTACGCGAGCGTCGACCGGCATCAGCTCCAGGATTTCGAGCCGTACATCTATCGCACCCGCGACATGGGCCGGACGTGGCAGCAAATCACGAAGGGGCTGCCGAGCGGAGTCTATGTGCACGTCGTCAAAGAGGATCCGCGCCGGCGGGGCCTGCTCGTCGCGGGAACCGAGCGCGGCATTCACGTCTCGTTCGACGATGGCGACAACTGGCAGTCGCTCCAGCTCAACGCGCCGGTGACGTCGATGCGCGACTTCGAGTTCTACGGCAGCGATCTCATCCTCGCCACTCACGGACGCGGCTTCTGGGTGATCGACGACATCAGCCCGCTGCGCCAACTGAGCGACGCTGTGACGCGTGACGACGCCTATCTGTTCAAGCCGTCGGACACGATCAATTTCATTGAAGGCAATGACAATGGGACGCCCTTGCAGAAAGACGAGCCGCATGGGGAGAATCCACCGAACGGCGCGGCGATCGACTACTACCTGAAGAGGGCGCCGAGCACGCCGGTGGTGATCGAGATCGTCGATGCGAGCGGGGCGGTGGTGCAGACGTTCTCGAGCGACCCGAATGCCCAGCGTCCGCCGCCGGGTCGCGGAGCGAGAGCGGCCGGGGCGGGGGCGGCGCGACCCACGGGCATTCCGCGGGTATCGCCGCTGTGGCAGACTCCTCCCGAGCTGCCGTCGGCGACCGCCGGAATGCACCGTGTGACGTGGAACCCGCTGCGGCCCAGACCGCGTGGCGCGCCGCCGGCAGATGAGGGCGGTCCGCTGGACCGGCACTACCTTGGAAGCTTCACGGCGAAGCTGACGGTGAGTGGGAAGACCTACGCGCAGCCGTTCGTCGTGAAACCGGATCCCAGGACGCAGCGTTCGTAATCAAGAAATTTCCTCCCGGCATTACTTCAGCTTGATTCCTTTGGAGCTCAGCATGGCGCACACATTTCGTATTCTCGCCTCTCTCACCCTTGTCGCGGGTTCGGCATTGGCTCAGGGGACGGGCGGTAGCCATGCCTCCGCTGGAACCGGCGGAACGCAGTCAGTGGACGCGCGAGTCAAGGCGCTGCACACGCTGCTCAACGAACAGTGGGAGTACACCCTCCGCACCTCGCCCGAATTCGCATCGATACTCGGCGACAAACGCTACAACGACAAGCTCAGCGATTTCTCGCAGGCAGCGATCGAAAGGGACATCGCGCAGAATCGCGTTTTCCTCACGAAGTTCGCGGCGGTCGATGCCACCGGTTTCCCCGAGCAGGAGAGAATCAATCGCGATCTGATGGTGAGGAACCTCCGCGAAACGCTCGATGCCGTGAAATTCAGGGATTGGGAGATGCCCGTCAACCAGATGAGCGGGCTCCACATCGATGCTCCGCAGCTCGTGACTTCGCTCTCCTTCGAAATGGTCAAGGACTACGACGACTACATCGCGCGCCTCAAGCAGCTGCCGAGAGCGTTCAGACAGGTGACCGTGCAAATGCGGAAGGGCATGGGCCAAGGTCTGATGCCGCCGAAGATTCTACTGGTACAGGTGGCGAAGCAGGCGAACGATCTCGCGACTCAAAAGCCGGAAGATTCACCGTTCGCCATTCCGACGACGAAGTTCCCCAAGGAATTCTCCGCCGCCGATCAGGAACGTCTCCGCAACGGAGTTCTCTCGGCGCTTCGCGATAGCGTCCTGCCGGCCTATGTCAGGTTCACGGGGTTCGTCCGCGACGACTACGCCCCGCATGGGCGCACCGAAATCGGAACGTGGTCCCTCCCGAATGGTGCAGCGCGTTATGCATTCGCCGTGCGCCGGTTCACGACGACGAAAATGACGCCGGACGAGATCCACACGCTGGGCCTGAGTGAAGTCGCGCGCATCGAAGCCGACCAGCTCGTGATCGCAAAGAAGCTTGGCTTCCCAACGGTGAAGGCGCTCCGCGATTCCATTCCGAAGATTCCGGCGCTGCACCCGAAATCGCGTGAGCAGATACTCGACGAGTACCGGCACTATGTAGATCAGATGACGGTGAAGCTGCCGACGCTATTCGGAAGACTGCCGAAGGCCAAGCTCGAGGTGATGCCGATCGAGGCGTTCCGCGAGAAAGAAGCCTCAACTTCGTACAATCGGGGCACGCCCGACGGCACTCGTCCTGGCCACGTGTTCGTCAATACTTACGATTTTGCGAATCAGCTGACGATCAACAACGAGTCGACTGCGTACCACGAAGGAATTCCTGGCCATCACATGCAGATCTCAATCGCGCAGGAGCTTCCTGAGCTACCTCCGTTTCGCCAGCAGGCCAACTACACGGCGTTCGTCGAAGGGTGGGCGCTCTACTCCGAAAGGCTGGGGAAGGAAATCGGATTCTATCAGGATCCCTACAACGATTACGGGCGCCTTGACGACGAGATGCTGCGCGCGATTCGCCTGGTGGTCGACACCGGAATTCACGGCGACGAGCATTGGACGCGCGATCAGGTGCTGCGATTCTTCCGCGACCACTCGAGCAACAACGAAGCGACGATTCAGTCGGAGACCGACCGCTACATTGCGTGGCCGGCGCAGGCCCTCGCTTACAAGGTTGGTCAGCTCACGATTCTGCGGCTGCGCGAGAAGGCGCGTCAGCAACTTGGCGCCAAGTTCTCATTGAGCGCGTTTCACGACGAGCTGATCGGCGCCGGCGCGCTGCCGATGGACGTGCTGGAGCGGCGGATGAATGAGTGGATCGCGCGGACCGCGGCGGCGAACTAGGGAGCCCGCCTACGTCATTTGACGGATAGAGGTGCCCCCGGCGAGTAGGCGATTCTGAGGCGGAGTAAAGGTCCCTTCGCCACCCGAATACGTGCTCCCATGAAAAAAACTCAATGCCGCTGGCTCGGTGCGTTCCCCCTGATCTTCTGTCTCGCCCAGTCGATCGGATCCGCCGAAGCTCAAACTCCGCCTACCAAGGTCCCCGCTCAAGAGGTCCCCGCTCAAGCAGTATCAGCGGAGCGCCTGAATGGTTTCATGCCGGGAATCCACTATGGCGTGCCTCTCAAATGGTCGGCGGTACTCGGCGTCGCGCTCCCAGGCAGCACCAGAAATAGCACAACGTTCGTCGCGGCCGAGCCCGGAATCGGGGGGTGGCGCGCAAGCGTGGGGTACGTAAAGATGACCTCCGAGCTGGGCAGCGGGTACGTCGCGCGCGCCACGCTGCTGCGGACCAACAGCAAAGCATGGCGCGCGGATCCTCAGTCGACGTTCGCAGGGGCGGAGTTTCAGCTCTGGCCGCTTTTTGCGATCGGAGCTCGAGTCGGGGGCTTCTTCCGGATTGGCGGACAAGGAAAACAGCGTGGACTCCTGACCGCCGATTTCAGTCTGCTGCTCTAGCGACAACGGATTCCGAATTTCCGCGGACGGTCCCTCGTTTCACGAGCTCGCGCTATAACGGCGCTCATCCCGATGTAGGACTCCGGCTGACAGCCAGTGTGCTGTAAAGCCGACCGCACAAGTACCTAGGGCCCGACTGCCGATAAGTTGTCGCCGCCGCGTTGAGCCGACGGGCTTGCCCGCGGCCTTTTCGAAGGCGTCAGTATTCGTGGCGCTCCACACAGTCGACGATCCGGACGCGGGGGTTCGTCATCACGGTTCCTTCGACACGCTGCCAGATCGTCCGCATCGTCGTCACGAACGCCTCCGCGGCGTCCTTGGTGTCGAAGTCCAGGTCGACGCTGACGAAATGCGGATCATCGACCGGCCGGAAGATGCGATAGCGGCGAACGCCGGAGGCCTCGCGCCGGGCCGGGTCGCGATCAAAGGCCGCTTTCCACCCGTCGAAGTCGCGAATGGGGTGCTCGATCTGGACCGTAGTCATCTTGACCTCATTGGAGAATCGAACTTCAGAGCATCGACCCGATTCGGTGATGGGTGTCACCATCGAACGCCTTAGTTCAGCCGCGACAACGTTACAACCATCGCGGCGTCAAGGTTACCTGCAAGCGCGGGCGGTGTCGGATATCGGGTAACCACGTCGGTTGAAACTCTTCCTGTACCCGCGGGACTAGGGCAATGGCGACAGTACGACGAGTGTCGCCACCCCGGTTGCGCGCCTGAAGCGGACTGAGACGGTCGCCGGTCCGGCGGCGATGGCGACGACGCGCGCACTGGTGTCGTCGTGACCATCGAGTTGCGCCGCACCTCCGACGTCGAAGGTAAGGGGCACACCCAGGATCGGCGCACCGCCGGCGTCGAGCACTGCCGTCGTCACGACGATTGTGTCGCCGACGGCGAGCGTGTCGCGGGCGGCCCGCACCTGGATGGTGGCGACCACATGAATCACCCGCACGGGCGCCTCCCCACTCAGGCCGCGGGCAGTTGCGGTCACGGTTACGGTGCCGGGTCGCCGGCCTCGGACCAGCGTTCGTGTCGGCGTGGAGGAGTCTTGGGGCGGCGGGGGCGGGGGCGGGAGCAGCTGAAGCTGTGCGATCGTTTGGTCCGAGATGGCCCAGCTGGCGTCGAGGAGGCGATCGTAGCTCAATAACCCGATGATTCCGTCCACGCTGCCCGTGGCGCTCAGGCGTACCGTATCACCAACCTCGACGATGGCGCCATGCTCGACGGAGATGCTGGTCAAGTTCCCGCCGACGAAGTCCAGGCCCGTTAAGTCCGCACACGCGGTGAGCGCGAGGGCGACGGTGAGCGGGATGATGCGGCGCAGGACATGGAAGGGCATTGATACCTGGGGCGGAGGTGAATGCCGGCCGCTGCGGTTGCGAACCGGACAACTCAATGCTACGCCTCCGACTGCGACCGTCCCATACGTCACGTGACGTAGTCAGGTCCGCGCACGATTACGCGAGTGGATCAATGAATGTTACCGCGCTCACCGATCCCTGGTCGCGACGAAGCTTCCCGGTCGCGATACGTCGGGTTGCAGAGACCATCCTGGATTGAGCACGAGCGTCCAACCGTCTCCCTTGATTTCCCTTGTGTTGGCTGCAGCTGGCACGGCCGGCGCGCCAATTCTGATGCGCGAGAAATCGTTCTGCACGAGTATTCCACCATGATCGACGGTAAGCTTCCCCCACGGCGCCGAGAAGTTTCCCGACGGATAGACGGTCGATTGGAGATCGAAACCGATCAATTCGGTGGGATCGTAGCTCCAGGCGAGCGAGTCTTTCGGCTGCCGCAGCGTGATCACGGGGCCTTCTCCGAGCCGCGCTCGATAGCCCTGCATCGTCGGTGCGCGGGCGGAATCACGCGCGGATTCGGCGCGATCTACTTCGTTCCATCCGTATTCTTCGGCCCGCGCGCGCGCCGCCTGAGCGAGATCGCGCGGGCGCTGGAAACGGATTGCCTGCGCGAGCAATGCTCCGATGTCGCGATTGGTCCGAACGGCGTCCCGCCAGGTTGGATCGAACTGATCGAGCAGAATACCTATTGCGGGGCCAGTTGCCGTAGGCAAACGCGCGTACGAACGTCGGTGTGTTGGCTTCGTAATCGCGAACGTATTTCGCCACGCGCGCTGGACCTTCACCGGTGAGCCGCATAGCGAGGCGTTGTCCAGTGTACTCGGGAAGTCCCTCCTGAATCTCGAGCGTCGCTTCCATGCTGTCGCTGCCCGGGTAGAGCGACCGGCGCTCTGCCCGAAAGTGCAGCGCCGATTCCGCGTGATGCCGCGCCGCGCTCTGATCGGGAAGCGATTCGAGCGCGCGGGCAAGAGCGCGGTACTCGAGCCTGAGCCATGTTCGGCCGGCACGCATGTCGAGCTGATTGTTGAGCGCGTCCGGCTGGCGGAGACCCAGCGCTTCCTGTTCGCGATGAAAAGTCTCGTGCATTACCAGAGCAATTCGCGCGTAGCGATCCTTTGGTAGCGGCAGAGCGACCATCGTCCAGGTGCGGCCACCCCACGGAAAGGATGTGTTGGCGACGTACTGGTTTTCGGGGAGCGTCGTCACATACGCATCTCCCAGTCGGAGGAAGTGTGTTCCTGCGAGGGTGTCGTTGGCGATGACGAGTCGAGTCTGGCGATCGACCAGGGCAATGGGACCGCAGAGGCTCCGCTTCCAGAGCGCTCCCGCATCGGCCTCACACGCCGTTCTGGCGTCCCGGAGAGCGGAAAGCGCCCTGGCGGTGTCTATTTGCTGCCCGTTCGCGCGGGCGAATGGCAGCGCCAACGCCGCGGCGGCGATGAAACGCGACCGGGGGTACGGGCCGTAATGTGAAAACAGATGCATGATGGCGGGCGCGGTCGGGGTTGACTGTTAGTCTATTGACATTGTGTCAATGCATTGACATTATGTCAAGGGACGGGCATTTTGGACCGAACGATCGGATCCCAATCGGAGATTACCCAATGAAGAAGCGCGGACTGGATCAGCTGGGACGCCGAGAACGGCAGATCATGGAGATCATCTATCGGCGGGGAAGGGCGAACGCCGCAGAAGTACTGGCCGATATTCCCGATCCGCCGACCTATACCGCCGTGCGAGGGATGCTGCGCCTGCTCGAGAGCAAAGGTCATCTCCGCCACGAACAGGATGGCCCGCGCTACGTCTATTTTCCCACCGCAAATCACGATCACGTCAGCAAGTCCGCGGTAAAGCATCTCGTCAGAACTTTCTTTGACAACTCCGCGAGCTCCGCGGTCGCGGCGATGGTCGGCATGTACGAGGACCGCTGGAGCGACGACGATCTGGACAGTCTGGAGAAGCTGATCGAAAAGGCTCGCGGCAAGGGTGGCGCGTCATGACACCGTTCGTTTCGGCGCTACTCATCAAGCTGACCCTCATCCTCTCGCTCGGCCTCATCGTCACCGCGACCTTGCGAAGCCTGAGCCCTTCATTCCGTCACCTGATTCTCTACGCCACGCTCGTCAGCAGCGTGGCGTTGCCGTTCGCGATGTGGATGTCGCCGCAGTGGGACGTTCCGGTGCTGCCGCGCTCTTTTTCGGCGGTGGTTTCCCCGGTGAGTGGCGTCACGAACGCGCGTCCTTCGAATTCCGTGTTGACGGCAAAGGCGATCGACGTGGGCGCCACGCAACCACCATCTGGCGCGCGCGACATTCTCGCGACGCTCCCACTGCTCCCGCTACTCTGGGCCCTTGGGTTCGTGGCCGTCATAGTCTGGCTCACGATCGGACGCATTCGCCTCCGTCGCATCGCTGAGAGCTCGTGGCCGCTCACTAGCTCAGACTGGAGCGGGATTCTCGACGAAGAGCGCAAATACGCCGGCGTCACCAAGCCGGTCCTTCTTTTCTCAAGCTCCGTCGTCAGCACGCCGCTTACATGGGGATCGCGCGCTCCCGTAGTCCTTCTGCCGGAAGACGCTCTGGACTGGCCCGAAGCGCATCGCCGAATCGTCCTTCGGCACGAGCTGGCTCACATCGCGCGCGGGGATTCATTCATGCAGCTCGTCGCCGGGTTCGTCTGCGCGCTGTACTGGTTTCATCCCCTGGCCTGGATCACCGAGCGGCGGCTTCGCGCCGAATGCGAGCGCGCGTGTGACGACCGTGTCCTGTCCCTGGGCACTCCCGCCGCTGAGTATGCCGCCCACCTCCTGGAAGTTGCGCGCTCCGCTCGCGCTTTCGGCGCGCCCGGCTTCCTCTCGGTCGCCATGGCTCGCCCATCCCAGCTTGAGGGCCGTCTGCTCGCCGTGCTCAATGAATCACGCCGACGCGTGTCGCTGTCCCGGGGGGCGCGACCGGCTGCGGCGCTGTTGTCAGCACTCGTTCTGATACCGGTCGCCGCATTCCGCGCGGTTCCGACCCCAGATGTGCAAGCAAGGAATGGAGTCGCGAGCCCCACTGCAATTGCATTTTCAGATGGCGCGGCACCCGTGAAGAGACGGCAAGTCCTCGCGGACACCACGTTTCAACTGTCGGTTCCCGCTCGCAGTGGGGGAACTCTCACTCTCGATCTCAAAACCGGCGGCAACGTCATCATTGCCGGCTGGGACAAGCCGGAGATTGTCGTTCGGGCGTCGCTCGGCGGGCGAGACTGGCGCGAAACCGAAGTGAGGCTTGAGCCATCGGATGCCGGTGCGCGCCTCGAGAGCGACTACTCCGTGCGTGGAAACTCGCAGAGCTCGCGCGAGGCCTTCCAGATCAACGTGCCCCGCAAATACAACGTGCGGATTTCGTCAGCCGGCGGAGGGCTCTCGATCACGGGCGTTGATGGAACGTTTACCGGCCAAACGGGCGGGGGCGAGATCAACATCCAGAAAGCAAATGGTGAAGTGGATATCCGGACGGGCGGAGGCGATGTCCATGTCTCGGATTCGCGCGTGGATGGAACCGTGAGCACCGGTGGCGGGGTCGTTCGAATCGAAGGCAACGCCGGCAATCTCAATGGAGAATCCGGTAGTGGTCCCGTTGTTTATACCAAATCTGGCGGCACGAGCATTAGCCACGAGAACGGTATCACCGTCGTCGGGGCCGGGGCGGGCGACGACAGGGTTCACGTCGGGATCAGCAGTGGAGGCGGGAGCAGCAGTATCAGTACCAGTAGTAGCGGCATCGGCGGCAGCAAAAGCAGTAGCGGCAGCGCCAGCATCCGCACCTCAACCAGCTATGACTACGACGGCGTAGGCCAAGGGAGCGGTTTCGCAGCAAGCGGAATAAGAATGAATTCCGCGGGCGGAGGGCTCTCGCTCCGCGCTGCACCGGACGGAGCGCGGGTCACGACGGGCGGCGGCCCAATCCGCATCGGTCCGTCTGGTGGAGAGGTCTACGCAGAGACGGGAGGCGGCAGCATCGACATCGGCCCCGCGACGGGATCCGTCGAGGCGCACACGGGGGCGGGGGATGTGGCGATCGAGCTCAAGGGCGACGGCGCGCACTCGGTCGATGTGACTTCGGGGAGAGGCAGGGTAGTACTCGTGGTGCCCCGAGATCTCAATGCGACACTAGAGCTCGAGACGGCTTACACGAACAACCTCGGCCACAAGACGCGCATCGTCAGCGACTTTCCGCTTCAGACGACTGAAACGGCGAACTGGGACGACCGCCAGGGAACGCCGCGCCGCTACGTCCGCGCGCGGCAGGCCGTTGGGCGGGGCGGAGGCGTGATTCGCGTCAGAACTGTAAACGGCGACATAGTTCTCAACCGCGCTAGCCGATAGCCACTCTACCGCGACCTGGCTGGACAGGCCTCTAAAACTTCCCTCTTGACAAACTGGCGCCACTGTTGAATTTTCAGCACGTAAGGTTGATTTTTCAACACACCAACTGGGTCGGGCTTTCCGGACCCTCAGGCGATCTACCCATGGCTGCTACGCTGATGCCCAACAAATCCGACGCTACATCAAGCTCCACCGCCGCCCCCGGACTCTCCCGGCGCGAGAGTCAGGTGATGGACATCCTCCACCGGCGCACCGGCGCGACCGTGGCCGAGATCATGGCTGATCTCCCCGATCCGCCGACGTATTCCGCGGTGCGTTCAGTGCTCCGCATCCTCGGCGAGAAGGAATTGATCAAGCACCGTGAGGATGGGCCGCGCTACATATACTATCCGGCCAAGCCGACCGAGACCGCGCGCGAAGACATCCTCGCGCACGTCGTCCGCACCTACTTCGGCGACTCGCCGGAACAGGCTGTCACGGCGCTCCTCCGGATGTCCGACGTCGATCTCAGCGAGGCCGAGATCAAGCGGCTCCGCAACACCATTCGCCGCGCGCGGCAGAGCGGGAGATAACGCCCATGATCTCGACAATCTTCTCTACTATAAGCGGCGGACTCACCGGCTCCAGCATCTCGATGCTGATGCTGCTGGCGAAGGCGACGCTCATTCTTCTGGTCGCACTCGGAATCACGCTCGCCATGCAGCGCACTTCGGCTGGTGCGCGACACCTGGTGTGGCTCGTGACGCTCGCGGCGCTGCTGCTCGTGCCGGCGCTCACCGCGTGGGGGCCGATTCCAATCAGAGTTCTGCCGCCGACATCCAAGTCGGCGCCGGCTGGAGCACCGTCAAATCCCGCGGCAGTCTCGACCAACCGTGCTGGCAAAATCGACAAGGAGGGCGTTACCACGCCCGTCGGTTCAGAGAGCGAGGCTGCACCAGCGACCTCGTTCGGGGCTGAGATCACCGGCTCGCCGGTGCTGAGTGGCCTTTCCATCGTATTCCTCATCTGGGCAGCTGTTCTTCTCGCGATCGCCGTTTCGCTCGGCTACGCGACGTTGATGGTTCACCGGATCGTGAATCGCGCCCGTGCGCTCGACACCGAAGACTGGCTCACGCCACTCTTCGAAGTGTCGGACAGGCTGGCGCTCGACGAGCCGCCGAGACTGCTTCGCAGTGAAGACGCGAAGATGCCGTTCGCATGCGGGGTTTTCAAAGCCACCATCGTTCTGCCAGCGGAGTGCGACTCGTGGTCGCTCGACCGCCGGCGCGCGGTGCTGCTCCACGAGCTGGCGCACGTCCGTCGTCACGATCTCGTCGGACACACGCTCGGCCGCCTGGCCTGCGCTGTCTACTGGTTTCATCCGCTCGTCTGGACCGCCGCGAAACGGCTACGCTCCGAGAGCGAGCGGGCGTGCGACGATCTCGCACTCGCCTGCGGCGCGCGCGCGACCGATTACGCCGAACATCTGCTGGATATCGTCACGAGCGTGAGACGCGATGCGACGCCATCCGTTGCGCTCGCGATGGCGCGGCGCAAGGAGTTCGAGGGACGCATGCTCGCGATCCTGGACCCGGAGCTTCGCCACTCGAGCCCGAGCCGCAAGCAATCGGCGGCGCTGATCGGATCTCTCGCGCTCATCTCTATAGTCGTGGGTGCCGCGGCGCCGTTGCCGCGCGCATCAGCTGCAACCCAGTCGCCCAGGGTGTCCGCACAGGGAGAGCGCACGCAGGGAATCGAGCTGCTGAATTCGCAGAAGTCGGACGTGAAGGGATATCCCGATTCGCGTGAGATCATTGACGGCTCGAAGATCCATCAGAAGACCGAGACGGTGATGAATCAGAACACGCAGACGATTACAAACACGCAGACGAGCAGTCGAATCCAACAAAACTTCGGAAAGATCGTCGACCAGGCGGTTCAGCTAGGTACCTCGGCCGCGTCCAGCGCGCTCATCCAATTGGTGCGCCAAGGCGGTGGGAAGGCCGGCAAGGACAGCGATGAGCGTCCGGCTCTTCTCGCAAAAATCCTCGCGACCGATACGAGCTCCAGCTTGCGAAGAATCGCCGCGTGGGGCCTGGCCGAATACGCGGACACACAGATCGCGGCGGACGCTCTCGCCAACGCGCTTCGCCACGATGCCGATCCCACCGTAAGGGAGATGGCTGCGTGGGCGTTGGCGGAAGGCGATCACAGGTCGATTGCGGTGGAAGCATTGTCTGCGGCGCTGCGGACGGATGCCAACACCCAGGTTCGCGCGACAGCAGCATGGGCGCTCGGCAACGTCGGCGACCGGTCGTCGGCAGATGCGCTCTCCGTGGCGCTGTCCGACGCGAGTCCGGAGGTTCGGAAGCGCGCTTTGTGGGCGCTCGGCAACTCGGACCTGAAGCAGGCGCCACCCAAGGTCATCGCGATGTTGACCGAGAAGGATCCCGAGTTGCGCGAGCTGGCGGCGTGGGTGCTGTACGAGATCGAGGATCCCGCTTCCATACCTGCGCTTGAAGCGGCCCTCGCGCGCGAGCCGGACAAGGAGCTGCAGATCGATTACATCCGCGCGCTTGCCGCGGTCGGAGAAAAGTCCGTGGACGCGCTCAAGGGATTGCTCGAGTCCAAGGACCCGGAGATCAGAACCATCGCGGTAAAGGCGCTGGCGGGCGGAAACGCCACCGGTCCATGGCCTCGGCCCTGGCCCGAGCCGCGCCCGTTTCCGAATTGAGATTCGGAGAGGGCGCTGGGGAAAGCGCCCTCTCTTTTGAACCTTAGTGCTGATTTTTCAACCTACCCCGCACGATAGGCGGGCACCATGAACGGAGTAATCATGCAGCGAGTACTTGGATTGGCCATAGCGACATTTGCCTTCTCTTCACTGAGCGGCGTGCCCGCTGTTGCCAACAGCGCGACAACCGGCGACGCAAACGCGTTCGCTCAGGTGCGTACTCAACATTTCGTGCGCGTGTTCGATCAAGGCCGTCACCACGGTACGCCGATCGATGTCGCCGCGTTGCTGACCGCCGCGCGGGGTGCGCCGCCGGCAATCTGTCTCCTCGCATCCCAGGCTGTTCGCGGCTGGGGATGGGGCGGGGGGAGCGACGCGCCTGCTACTCCGCTCTCACCCGCAAGCGTATCGACGGGCAATGATGACTATGAGGCGGACGCGATGCCGGCTGCGGACATTCAACGTCTGCTGGTGGGACTATCGTCTGATGACGCGTGCGTCCGTGAGCTGTCAGTTCGCCTCATTGGAACGCAAAAGGCCGAGTCGGTGGGCGGCGAGCTGGTGACCCGGCTTGGCTCGAGCGATCCGGCGCTGCGGTCAGTCGCCGCGCTCGGGCTCGGACTTGTCGGGGCAGAGAACGCCGTCGATCCACTAATTCGCACTCTCCGCGATCCTTCTATCGATGTCCGCGCCAACTCAGCGTGGGCACTCGGGCGGATCGAGAACGGCCGCTCCTTGAAATCGCTCGTCGGTCTTTTCGGTGACGATGCGGAGAAGGTGCGCCTGGCTGCCGTGGGAGCCGTTGGGCACATGGACTCGACGAGTAGTGTTCCCCTCCTGATTCGTGTCGTGCGGCAGGACAACTCGCCGGCAGTCCGCAGGGTCGCAGCGTGGGCGCTCGGAAATCTCGAGGCACGCGAGGCGGTCGACGCGCTGAGCGAAACTCTGGCTCACGATACGGACGCGCGAGTGCGTGAGATGAGCGCATGGGCGCTCGGAAACATCGAGGACCGGCGTGGCGTTGCAGCGCTGGCGGCGGCGATCCGTGGTGACGCCGAAGATCGTGTGCGTGAAACGGCGGTGTGGGGTCTCGGAAACATCGGCGACCATTCTTCGATCGATATCCTCGGTGTCGCCACGGCTGACCGCAGCGTGAACGTGCGCGGCACGGCGGCGTGGGCGATCGGCCAGATGGATGAGAATGGGACGAAAGCACCGGCCGGATTGCTCCGACTATTGAGCGACGAAAGCGCCGACACGCGTCTCAAGGCAGCGTGGGCTCTTGGCCAGATCGAAGATTCCGGCGCACTGCCCGCCATCCGCGACGCGCTCAAGGCGGAGAAGAACGATCACGTTCGCCGCGGACTCATTCGCGCGCTGATGAAATCAGGGGAGAGCTCGCAGACGACGCTCACTCAGCTTCTCAGCTCGAGCGATCCCCAGATCCGCGAGGCGGCGGTACGCGGAATCGCGGGCGCGCGCTCATTCGACCCGTGGCCGTGGCCCTGGCCGCGTCCGCGTCCATTCCCGTGAGGTCGAGTATGTCAAACCTTGAATTCAAAACTCAACGGCGCGACCGGCATACGAACCTGGCCGGTCGCTCGTGGATCCTGATGGTGCTCGTGGTGATGGCGGCGTGTTCCGGGGAGACTCCTGTAACGCCCCGGCCTGGGCCGCAAGTGTCCGCGCAAGCAGCGCAGGAACAGAACTACTCGTTCTCGATCTCTCCGGCGGATCGTACGGTGCGCGTCCGATTCACTTGTGTTCGGTCCGATGGCATCGAATCCGTGAGCTCGTTCATGCAGCGGATGTTCGCGAGTGCAGATTCGGCGGGCGCGACGAGGCTGGTGCTCGATCTTCGGTCTACGCGGGGCGGGGATGCGTTCCTGGTTGTTCCGCTGTTGAAGGGCGTTCTCGCGCGGGAGCGCTTCGCTCAGCCCGGCGGACTCGTAGTGATCGTCGGCCCGGAGAGCTTTTCTCCGGGTCAAAGCGCCGCGTCAATGTTGCAGCGGTACGCGAATCCCGTTTTCGTAGGAGAGTCGATTTTTTGATTGCGTAAAACGACCGCCACCATGATATTCGAGCCCTCTCTTCGGAGACAGTCCCCATGGTGGCTGAGACTCCTCGCGCGCGTATTGCAGCCGACCGTATCACGACCGGTCGCCGGTTGTCATCCTCGCTACGCCTCACTGGCGTTGCAGCTTCGTTTGCCGTAGCGCTCCTGACTGGCGTCGCGGGCGCACAGACTTCGGGCTCGGCGAAAAGCGCAGACGTCCCTGCGTTCTTTCAGTCCCAGGATCCAATCGAGGTCACGCTCACCACCAACATCGGAAAGATTCGCGGGGACAAAAGCGACAATTCCCCGTGGCATCCGGCCACTCTTTCCTACAAGACCACAGATGGCAATCTCGTCACCGTTCCCCTCAAGGCCCATACGCGCGGCATCTGGCGTCTGAAGATGTGCGAATTCCCGCCTCTCCGTCTCAACTTCAGTGGACAGACATCGAAGGGGACGATCTTCGCGAAGCTCGATAAGCCCAAGCTTGTCAACTACTGCCATGACATGGACACGTACGAGCAATACATCCTTCAGGAGTACCAGCTGTACCGCATCTACCAGCTGCTCACTCCGGTGACTCACAGGGCGCGGCTGCTCAAGATTGTCTACGCGGACAGCGCCGACGGAAAAGTGCGCGCTCGGCGATACGGCTTCATCTTGGAGGAACCGAGTGCCGTCGCCGCCCGTTTGGGCGGAAAGATGATGGTGCAAAAGGGGGCTCGGCCCGGAGACCTGGACAGTTTTCAGGACGCCTTGTTTGGGGTGTTCGAGTATTTCATCGGGAACACTGATTTTTCCGAAGCGGGGCTTCACAATGTCGAGCTCTTCTTCAACAGCGACGGCGTAGTGATGCCCATCGCATACGACTTCGATTTCTCCGGAGCGGTGAACGCGCGTTACGCCACAGTGGATCCGAGCCTGAGTATTCCGAACGTCCGGCAGCGTTTATTCCGGGGCTACTGCACCGATGCGGAGTCTTACGGGAAAGCGTTTGCCGTCTTCAACGAGAAGAAGCCGGAGATCTACGCGCTGTACAATGATTCGATCGGCAAGCTGATGGACCGTGGCACCGTTAAAGAAACCCTCCGCTATTTCGACGAGTTCTACGACACCATCAACAACCAGCGCGCGGCGAAGAGATCGATAATCGACTCCTGTATCGGACGTAACTGAGGACGCCTTCGTCAACGGAATCCTCAGCCGTCGCGTACTCATCTAGGAAGCCGGACAAGAGGGCGAGGGCAGGGTCCGAGCCACAAATCCCGGGACGGGCGCTTGCTCGGATCTCACCAGCGGTCAGCAAATCTTCGATCATTACTCGCGCGATACGCGTTGGCGCTTCTGGTCACCGCGCTCGCGCTCGGCGCGACCCTGATTGTGCGGCGCGACGGGCCCACACCGGCTTTTCTCTTTTTTGTGCCGGCGGTCGCGATTTCGGCGTGGTACGGTGGGCCCGGCCCCGCCACATTGGCGACCGGCCTATCGCTCCTGCTGATCGATCTGAACTTTCTTGCGCCCGGCGGCTCGCTGCTGATCGACCGCATCGAAGCCCTCGAGATCATCGCCTTCGTCATCGTCGCGGCCACGATTACGACGACGATGGGGGCGTTGCATCGCGCGCTGGCGCTGGCCGAATCGCGGGCGGCGGAGCTCAAGGGTCTCAACGAACAAGTGGGCCGCAGCTACGACGCCGAGCGCGAGAAACGCCATGTCGCGGAGCTGCTGGCACAGGCGCGTGAGGAAGTGCTCGGTGTCGTCGCGCACGATCTGCGCAATCCGCTCAGCACCATCATCACCAGCACCGACATGCTGCTCCAGGAAAATCTCGAGCCCGCGCGGCGAACGGAATTGCTGGAGGTCGCGCTCCGAAATGGCAGGCAGATGAACCGGCTCATCGGCGATCTGCTCGACACCGTGCGCATGCATGCTGGCAAGTTCACGCTCGACCTCGAGGACGTGGCGGTGGTCACGATCTTCCGTCAGGCGGAGGAAATGTTGAGGCCGATCGCGGAAAAGCGAGCGATATTCCTTGATGCGGTTCCGCCGGATGATGGGGTCACCGTTCGCGCGGACCCCTTCCGTGTTTCGCAGATCCTCGGAAACATCGTGGGCAATGCGATCAAATTCACGCCGGAGCAGGGGAGTGTGACGATACGCGCGGTCGCCAACGGCAATCACGTGGCGATTCACGTTACCGACTCAGGCCCCGGGATCGCGCAAGCGGACATCGAGCACCTCTTCGACGATTTCTGGCAGGCACGCCGCAACGATCACCGCGGAGTGGGCCTCGGGCTGGCGATCGCGAAGGGTGTCGTCGAAGCGCACGGGGGAATGATCTGGTGCGACAGCGCGGTCGGTCGCGGCAGCACGTTCTCTTTCACGTTGCCCCGGGTAGAGACAGACGGCTCTGGCTGAACCCTCCGGCCTGATTTCACCTTGTTCTTGTCGCAGTTGGCGTAGCGGAATGTCGGCGTCCGCTATCGCCAGCACCCGGTCGAAAGACTATCGTTTGCCCATGCCAACGGATTTGATTCCTTCAAGCCGGCGAGCTTGGATTTTCCTGCTCGGTGCCGCCTTGATTGCCGCGACCACGGCCTGCCGACCCAAGCCGGCGTCCGTAGAAGAGCTTTACACCACTCGCGTGCTCGGGCTCAGCTATCTCCAGCGAAACCAATTGCCGGAGGCCGAATCCGAATTCAAGAAACTCACCAGGCTCGCGCCCGATGATCCCCTCGGCTACGCGAGCCTTGGACTCACCTACTTGCAAGCCGGTCGCTATGCTGAGGCGGAGAAGCAGCTCCGCCGGGCGCGAGAGTTGGACCCGGTGAGCACCGAGGTGGGTCTTGCGCTGGCCAAGCTCTACTCGCTCACGGGACGTCCCGCGGACGCACGCGCGATGCTGGAGCGACTCCGCCGCGACACCACGGGCAATGCGCATGTGCTGTACGCGTTGGCGGAGCTCGAGGCCCAGCAATCCGATAGCGCTTCGGCCAAGAGGTACGAAGACCGATTGAGGGATGTGCTCGCGGTTGCGCCCGCAAATCTCGCCGTGCGACTCAAGCTCGTGGAGGCGCTCGCGCGACGCGGCGCGGCTGACAGCGTCGTGCAGCAACTCGAGGAAGTGCGGCGGATACCCCCGGAGCCTCCAAAGGAGGCAAGGGTGTACCTGGACAGCACGATTCAGCTCCTGCGCGCGGGGAAGCTGGCGCAGGCGCGGACGACGCTCGACCGGTTCATCGACCTGATGAAGGTCACTACGCCGTATCAGGCGTCGCTGGACGACGTGAAATGGACGGACGGTCCGATCCCCGGCCGAGCTGTGCTCACCTTCGCGCCGAAGTCTTTCATCTCGATCCGCGGAGTGCGCGAACGGGCGACAGTCGATCTCGCGAAATTCGTCGACGCGACGGAGGACGCGGGTCTCGCGAGCGCGGAGACACGCGCGAGTGCTGGCACTGCGCCGGCGGGGCAGGTGGGACCGACCGCCCTTGCGACCGGAGATGTCGATGGCGACGGCACAGACGACCTGTTCGTCTCGTCGTGGTCGCCAGCACTGCGAAGGTCAGTTCCGCATCTCTATCGTGTTCAGGGCGGATTCGTCCGCGACGCGATCGACCGCTCGGGTATTTCTCTGCCCCAGGGCGCCGCGTACGCAACCTTTGCGGACTATGACAACGATGGCTGGCTGGATCTTTTCGTCATTGGTGGCGAGGGGCGCGGTCACCTGTTTCGGAATCGCGGCAACGGGACGTTCGTGGACGTGACGGCGAAAGCCGGAGTTGGCGATGTCAAAGGAGCGCGCAAGGCGCTGTTCGCCGATTTCGATCACGACGGCGATCTGGATCTCCTTCTCGTCGGACACGGTCCGCGCACTCTTTATCGCAACAATCTCGACGGTACCTTCACCGACGCGACAGTGAGCTTCGGCCTCGCCGGCACGGACGACGCGCGCGATGCAGTCTTCGGCGACTTCGACGGCGACGGGCGCATCGACATCTTCATCGCAAACGAGCACGGCAGTGACGTGCTCTTCCACAATGGGGGCGCGCAGCGCTTCAGCGACGTGACTGCTGCGAGTGGACTGGCAACGAGCGGCGGGTCGGGGGCCACCGCGGTGGGGGACTACAACAACGACGGATTCCTCGATCTATTCGTCGCGAGGGCGAATGGCGGGGAGCCGACGCTCTGGCTGAACAAGGGAAACGGAACGTTCACTCGCGACGGCCGGTCGAGTGCCGCGATGCAGGCGCTCCGCTCCACGGCGGGATTGGCGGCGACGTTCGTGGATTACGATAACGACGGCTGGCTGGATCTCATCGTGGGCGGCGCACCAGTCTCGCGCGGGAGCGCATCGCCTGCGGAAGCAAGATCGGCGGGTGGAACGGGATCCGGAGCGCCGCTTCTCTTTCGGAACGACGGCACCGGAAAGTTTCTCGATCGGTCGACCTTGATTCCCGCTCCTGTGCGGGCGGCCGGAGCATCTGCGATCGCCGTCTCCGACGTCGATGACGATGGTGACGAAGATCTATTCCTGATCGATGGCTCCGGCGCTCCGCGTCTGCTCCGCAACGATCTTGGAAACAGCAACCTCGCCGTGAACGTGGAGCTCAAGGGGCTGCGCGACGGAAGCGGAAAAAACAATGCGTTTGGAATCGGGTCGAGGCTCGAGCTGCGAACGGGTGATATCTACCAGACCCGCGTAGCCACGGGTCGCGTGACACACTTTGGTCTGGGCTCGCACCTCAAGGCTGACGTACTCCGAATCGAGTGGCCGAACGGCGTGCCCCAGACCATCTACTTCCCGGGATCCGACCAGGAGGTGGTCGAGCGCGAAATGCTCAAGGGCTCGTGCGCGCTCGCGTATACCTGGGACGGGAAACGCTTCCGGTTCGTGACCGATGCGATGTGGCGGAGCGCCTTGGGCATGCCGCTCGGCCTCATGGGCGGGAACAGTGCCTTCGCTCCCGCGGGTGCGTCGCAGGAATACCTGCGCATTCCGGGCGATGCGCTCGCGCCACGCGACGGACGCTACGTGCTCCAGCTCACCGAGGAGCTTTGGGAGACGGCGTACGCCGACCAGGTCAAGCTGCTTGCCGTCGATCATCCCGATTCTGTTGACGTGTTCGTCGACGAGCGCTTCGTGCCTCCAGGCGCGGTGAATCTCCGGCTATTCCAGGTAGCGCGACGCGAGCCGCCGTTGTCCGCGATTGATGAGCGCGGACGGGATGTTCTGCCGGCGTTGCGCGCGAGCGACGATGTCTACGTCTCGAATTTCACGCCCACGAAGTACCAGGGAGTGGTCGAGCCGCACGATCTCACTCTGGATCTGGGAGCAGACGCGGGCAGTCCCGGCACTTCTCTGTTCCTGCGCGGCTGGATCTATCCCACCGACGCGAGCATCAACGTCGCGCTCTCGCAGCAATCTTCGATCAAAGTCTCCTCTCCGTCTCTCGAGGTGCGGGATGCGAAGGGCAGGTGGCACATAGCGATTGCGGATCTGGGCTTCCCCTCGGGCAAGGACAAGACGATGATCGTTGACCTCGCCGGGAAATTTCCGACGGCGGACCATCACGTGCGCATTCGCACCAACATGCAGATCTACTGGGACGAGGCGTTCGTCTCGCGCTCCCTCCCCGACAACCCCGTCAAGGTCACGACGCTCGCGCCCCTCTCGGCTGATCTCCACTTCCGCGGCTTCTCCCGCATGTATCGAAAAGGCGGCCGCTACGGACCGTACTGGTTTGCGTACGACGACGTCGCAAAGGAATCGCCCTGGCGTCCAATCGAAGGCAACTATACGCGCTTTGGTGACATCTTGCCCTTGTTGAAGAATCCCGACGACATGTACGTCATCATGGGCGCGGGCGACGAAGCGACCATTCAGTTCGACGCAAGCTCGGCGAAGTCCTTGCCGCCGGGTTGGAAGCGCGACTTCCTGCTCTACACCGATGGGTGGATCAAGGACTCCGATCTGAACACGGCGTTCGGCACCACGGTGGGTCCCCTTCCGTTTCATGGCGTGCGATCCTACCCATATGGAGCCGCGGAGACGTACCCGACCGACCCGCAACATCAGCGTTACCTCCGGGAGTATGACACGCGCGTAGTGAAGAGGAGCGTGTCGCCACCGTGATGGAGGTGGCGATGCTGACGAGAAAAGCCCCGCGAGCGGCGCTGACGCGCTCCTCAGCGGAACCGTGATCGGGCAACCGACAGGAGGCTGTCCAGCCGGCGGTAGCGCCGGAGCATCTCCACAGTCGGGCTCGCGGTTCGCGGGGCGGTTGCCAGGGTGCGGAGCTGGTCGCACCGTTCCGTCCGTTGCGTGAGCGGTGCAGCCCCGTGCTTCGTGTCACCTTCGCCCGGCAAGCCAGCCGCGGGTGGCGGCGCAGTCGCGGATGTCGCGCGGCTGAATTCCGTTTGAGCGCGCACGGTGTCGGCCCCTTTCAGCGCAATATAGCCCACGTAGAAGCGCGCCTCGGCGCTCTTGGCGTGCGAGCCGAGCACCTCGTCGAAGTACCGGCCCGCCGGTACGCGATCTCCGCGAACCAGCGCTACTTCGCCAAGGTGGAGCAGGGGGCCGGTTTCCTCCTTGTTGATTTCGTAGGCCAACCGCAGATGGGTCTCGGCCGAGTCGAGCTGGAATGGTGCGTTGGCGTCGAGGCAGAGATAGAGGCTGCCCAGCTGCGAGTGGGTTCGCGCGCTCGACGGATTGCGGGCGATGAGGTGGCGCCACGCGCCCTCGGCGGCGGCGAAGTCCCCGAGGGCAAAACGCATGCTGCCGAAATAGTAGAGTACGTCCTCGTGATCGGGGTTCAGCGCGAGGGCGCGGGAATACGTCTCCGCAGCCGCCTGCGTCTGGCCCGCGGTGCGCTCGAGCGTCGCTTCGCGGTAGAGCGCCCAGAAATCCTGGATACGCTCGCGCGCCGTTCCCACCTCCTCGCCTTCCACTACCACGACGCGCTGATTCGCGGGCAGATTCGTCCGCACCTGGCGGGCACCGCTCGGCCACACCACGATCAGCGAATCCACACGGGTTAGGACCCGGAGGCCGAAATTCTCTATGAGGCTGTTCTGGGACAGGTACGAACTCTGCGCGCCCACCTGGCGTACCTGGCTGACGCCCCCGGCGACGAGCCGCAGCTTGGCGCCGATCCCCTGCCGATTGCTCTTCGTGCCGTGCAGCTCCACCGCCAGCCAGTGGTTGCGGTTGCCGCCGTCGTTGCGCAGCAGAATGCCGGGCCCGCCGTTGTTCACGACGAAGACGTCGATGTCGCCGTCGTTGTCGTAATCGGCGAACGCCGCCCCGCGCCCGACGTAAGCGTTGCGAAAGTAGGAGCCGCTCACTGTGGAAACGTCGAAGAAGCCCTCGGTCGGCCCGCGGTTCCAGAACATCTGGCTCCGCATCGGCACTAGGTGTGTCGAATCCTCGGGAAACTGGAGCGTGCTGCCGTTCACGACGAACAGGTCGGGCCTGCCGTCGTTGTCATAGTCGATGAACGAAGTACCCCAGCCGACGTTGTCGAGCGAGACCTGACCGAGACCGTAACGGTCTGCGTCGTCGATGAACGTAAGCGGGATTGGCCGGCGCTTTCTGGCTGGTGCGGTAAGCTGGGCCAGCTGGTTGTCGTAGAGCGCGTTCCCCTGCGCAAGCCAGTGGGTCAGGAAGAAGTCCTGGTCGCCATCGCCGTCCCAATCGCCAACGGCGATCCCCATGGAACTCCGATAGTCGGCGACATGCGCCTCGTCACTGATGTCCGAGAACTTCCCCTTGCCGAGATTCCGGAACAGCACGTTGTCCGAGACGTCGTTGGCGACGTAGAGATCGGGCCAGTCATCCTCATCGAGGTCCACCCAGGCCGCCCCAAGTCCTCGGCCCCTGGGATTCGCGACGCCCAACGATGAGGCAACCTCGGTGAAGGTCCCGTGGCCGTTGTTGTGGAACAGCAGGCTGCGGTCCGGCGGGAATGCCAGTGGGTTGATGCTCGCCGGATTCTCCACGTTGTACCGTGCCGCCGATTTGCTGCGCTCCGGGCGCTTGTACTTCACGTAGCCCGTCACGTACAGGTCGAGGAGCCCGTCGCGGTCGTAGTCCCCCAAGGCAATGCCGGTCCAGAAGCCACGCGGTCCACCAATTCCGGAAGCGGCACTCCGGTCGGTGAAGGTTCCGTCGCCGTTGTTGCGATAGAGGACGCAATGCCCATACGCCGTGATGACGAGGTCGATCAGGCCGCGGTTCTCGAAGTCGCCCCACGCGACCGCCATTCCCCAGCCGCGGAAATCGATGCCCGAGCGCGCCGTGACGTCGGTGAAGGTACCGTCGTGGTTGTTGTGGTACAGCACCGTTCTCGCCGGCGACTGCGCCCGCGCCGCATCGGAGAGCGTGAGTGGGCCCACCTCGTTCGCGACGACGAGATCCAGCCAGCCGTCGTTGTCGAAGTCTCCCCAGGCCGCTCCCGAGCCCATGTCCTCGGGCAGCTGCGAGGACCGCGTTCCGCTGAAGTGCTGAAACGAGATTCCCGACGCGCGAGTGACGTCGTTGAACGAGACTCTGGGGTAGTCCTTGGGAAGGGATCGCGCGAGATCCGCCGTCAGCCCCTCGACCTTCTCGCCCGGCCGGTACTTGGAACCAGGTCGGAACACCAGCCAGACCACGGCGGCGGCGACAACGAGAAACAGCAGCCCGAGCCCGGCCGTCAGCCGAAGCAGGCGCTTCCGTCGCGTCAACCTCGCGATTCTTTTATCCGCCTACTCGCCGGAGCGAGTCACGAGGATCGTCTTCTGATCCTCGGACATCACCGTCACCGGCGCCGTGAGGCCCGACTCCTTGCCGAAGAGGAAGTTGATGAGGAATTGGTCGGCCTTGCGGTACATCAACCTGGCCTTGACGTGGAGCTCGGTGACCTGACCTCGCGGAGTACGCACGGCGACCGTGCGGCTGAGCGGAGAGATCGAGTCGGGCAGTGTCCGGGTTGACGGAGGTGCGCTGCTCTGCACGACCTGGCCGGGGCAGATGAAGTTGAAGTCCGTCTGGTCCGAGAATCCAGGGAAGATCGACCGGCGGTAGCGGACGCCCACCATCTCCCACAGGTTGTGCTTGTCGATCAGGTGGCCGTACTGGTCCACCGGCTCGGCCTTGAGCATGAAGGTGCCGGGCGCGATGAAGTTTCCGGCATCGCGCTGGCCGGTCTGGAAGACCATGTTCCCGGTCTGGTCGGTGACGTCGACCTCGACCCACGCCTGAATGATGTCGAGCGGTCCGGTGGGGAAGTCGTGCCCCACTTTATTGTTGGTGAGAACGACATTGATCGTGATCGGATCCCCGGGCTTGACGTGGTCCGGGGCCATCACCTCGATCGGCACGGCGGGACCTTTTCGCCACTTACTGGCAATCTCCGGAATCTCGATTTCACCGCGCAGCCACTTCTCGGTCAGGCGCGTTTGCTCGTCCGCGCCGGGCAGTTTGAGTGCATGCGGCATGAACTGGTTGGCGGCAATGAACCGATGGCTCCGGTGCTTGCCGTCGGACGGCGTCCGGTTGTAGTCGCGATCGTCGCCGTTCGCCGGATCGTACGACTTGTTGAGCGGCATGTGGCACTCGCGACACTCGACAGTCTTGGTGGGATCGTTAGGATGGTTCCAACGGCTCTTGCGCCAGTTGTCGAACTGGTTCTGCAGCTGCACCCAACCCACCCGATTGATTTCCTTGTCAATGAACTGCTTGTGGCAGGCGGCGCAGAACTCGGGGCTCTTGAAGAGCTTGTGCTGCAGGCTCTCGACGTGGTAGCGGGGGTACGACCGGATGAGGAAATCACTTACCATCCGCTGTCCTTTCCCCTCCTCCAGTTCGAACAGGTAGCGTTTGGGCTGGGTGATCACGTAGGCGGCGTTTCCCTTGACGTCCGTTTCCTTGATCGCGTGGCAGGCGATGCAGGAGATGCCCTCCTTGTAGCCGACCTGGTTGGTGAGATTCTCCGCGAAGATGTTCTTGGTGCCGGAGAACAGAGAGATGGGGTCGTGGCACCCGCCGCAGTACCGCGTGGACTCGGGCCCGTTCTGCTCGCCCATCACCGTCTGCACTTTCTGGAACGCCGCGTCCATTGCAGAGTAGCGATGGGCGCTGACCGACCATTCATCGTAGATCGCCTTGTGACAGCCGGACGTTCCGCACGATGCCGAACCGGCGAGCGATCGCGCGTCGTACGCGTTGCCGCTGCGTGTTCGAGCCAGACTCGGCGCGAAGGGGCGGTTGGCGCCGTAGACGTAGCTGTAGTCCGCGGGCAGCTTGTTCACCAGCTTCGTCGGCTGGTAGAGGGCCGTGGCACCGGCGACGACGACGAACAGACCCACGGTGAGGAACAGGGTTCTCGCGCCGCACCAGCGCGCGGCCGCGAGGAGTTGCGCACCGACCGCCGTCTCCCGGTTCCGGGCGGCTCGCACCACCAGCGTCACGATGTGCGGCATGGCCGCAGCGACGAGGGCGAACGTCGCGACGACGTGCGCGATATCCCAGCCGCGACTGATCCGGGTGGCCGCGATTGCCTGAACCGTGAGCACCAGGCCCGACACCGCAGCGGCGATCGTCGCAGCCATCGTGAAGTAGCCGGTCAGCTTCACGTGCGAGAGACGGAGCGCGCGATAGATGCGCCAGTGACGCAGCTGGTACCACGCGTACGGAACGATGAAAACGAGCCCGACGATGGTGTGGAGCAGTACCATCACCTGATTCGGCACGCTGAACGGCAGCAGGTAGATCGCGAGGCCTGTAAGCGTTTCGAAGAGGAGAAGGCCCGCCACAGTATACAGTAGGCGTTCCTGCCACTCCCGAGCTTGTGCCGTGGAGTAGTTCTGGGGGAGGGTCATAGCCGGCAGCCAATATGCGAGTGCATGCGGCCAGCCGCTGTCAGGGGAAAGGCTACAGGAATCCAAGGGGAAAGACTACAGGAATCCGCACTCCTCCCTGTTCCTTCCACCGACCCCCCCTGCCCGTTTCGGGGGAGCCGCTTCGCTCTACACGCGCTATACTCTGCGCATGTCAGGACATCCCAACGTGCGCCGGGCCATCATCGCCGTTCCGTTTTTCGCCGCCATCGGGCTCGCCATCCGGCTGGATAGCGGACCGATTCGTCCGCCGGTGGATGCGTCCCGTCCCGGTTTTTCGCTGCATGACGAAACCGCGGCGGCCGGCATTCACTTCATCCACCACCGGCCGACGTTCGACCCGAAGATCGCCAACATCGAGCCGCACGTTGCCGCTTTGGGCGCGTCGGTGTCGGTGGCTGATTTCGACGGCGACGGGTGGCCGGATTTGTATTTCACTAACAGCCGCTTCGGGTCGCCGAACGCGCTCTACCGGAACAAACACGACGGCACGTTCGAAGAGGTCGCCGCGAGCGCGGGGCTCGCGGATCTCAACCGGCCGGGCGATGGCGTGTCGATGGGCGCCGTGTGGGGCGACTTCGACAACGACGGCCGCGAAGACGTGCTGGTGTACCGCTACGGCTATCTGGCGCTGTTCAGAAATGTCGATGGCCACCACTTCGAGGACGTCACCGAAAAGGCCGGTCTGCACCGATGGATGAACAGCAATGGTGCGATCTGGCTCGACTACGATCGCGACGGCCTTCTCGATCTATACGTCACGGCGTATTTCCGAAGCGATATCGATCTTTGGCACCTTACCACGACGAAGATCATGCACAACAGCTTCGAGTTTGCCACCAACGGTGGGAAGAATATCCTCTTCCATAATTTGGGCGGCGGCAAGTTCGAGGACGTGACGGACAAGATGGGCGTTGGCAGCACGCGCTGGTCGCTGGCCGCGGCATCGGCTGATTTCAACGGCGACGGGTGGCCGGACATTTACCTGGCCAACGACTATGGCCCGGAAGAATTGTATCTCAATGATCACGGACGTCGATTTGTTCTGACCACCGCCGGTCTCGAGAGCGAATCCAAGAGCGGAATGGCGGTAGCTCTGGGCGACGCATACAATCGCGGCCGGCTCGACGCTTTCGTCACCAACATCTCCGAGCGCGGATATCTTTTTCAGAATAACAACCTGCGAGTGAACGAGATGGCCGAGACGCACCGCTTTCGCAACGTCGCCGAGGGCGCCATCGCCGACGCCGGCTGGGCGTGGGGCGCGCAGTTCGGCGATCTCAACAACGACGGCGCCAACGAGCTCTTCGTCGCCAACGGATTCATCTCTGCCGACCGCGGCAAGAGTTACTGGTACGCGATGTCCAAGATCGCGGGTGCCAACGGCCGATTCTTCGAGGACGCTGCGACCTGGCCAGCCTTTGGGAACGCGAGTCTCTCCGGCTACGAGCCTTCGCGGGTATACATCAATCGCGGCGTTGCGGGCTGGGTGGATGTCGCGAGCAAAGTCGGTGTGACCGACCTGTACGATGGCCGCGCCGTGGCACTAGCCGACCTCTCCAATCGGGGAGCGGTGGACGTGATCGTCGCGAACCAGAACCAGCCGGCGGTTGTGTATCGCGACTATCCGGACAGCAGCAATCATTGGATCGCCTTCAAGCTGGTCGGCACGCGCAGCAATCGCAGCGCGATCGGCGCCGAGGTGGTGCTCGAGGCGGGACTTCTCAGGCAGCGGCGGGTAATCGATGGCGGATCGGGCTTCGCGAGCCAGAACGATCGGCGGTTGCACTTCGGACTTGGATCCCACGAGTGGGTGGACCGCGTCACCATCTACTGGCCCTCGGGGTTGCGACAGGTAGTCACGCGGCCTCCAATAGACCGCTTCGTCACCATAATCGAGCCCCAGCGGTGACGCGATGAGTGACGCGACACAACAAACGAACGCCGCGGAGCCGAATGCGGTCCTGCGCGGCTGGGACCGCGCCAGCAAGATAGATCCCCGCTATCTCATCGCGTTTCTCATCACGCTGGTGCTGGTGGCGGCGCAGCTCCGTTACCACATGCTCGGCAGCTACGACCGGCTGGCGCTGGCGCTTGGGGTCTGCGTGGGGACCGAGGCACTGCTCTCATGGTTCGATCGCGGCAGGGTCGTAAATCTCCTGAGCGCCTATATCAGCGGAATCAGTCTCACGCTTCTGCTCAAGCCGCAGGGTGGAGCGCTCTGGCCGTTCGTGCTCGGCGGCTTTATCGCGATCTCATCCAAATACGTCCTGCGTTATCGCGACAACCACCTCTGGAATCCCACGAACTTCGCGGTCAGCGCATTGTTGCTCGCCGCGGCCGATCACGTGTCCGTGCTCAGCCACCAGTTCGGCAACGACGTCACGACCAACCTGGTGATCTGGACCTTCGGGCTGATCATCGCCGCCCGTGTGGGCGTGCTTCACATCACGCTCACTTATGTCGCCAGCTTCCTTTTGCTGAATACTGCGCGCGCCCTGGCGCTCGGACAGCCAGTGATACCGGAGATCGCGCCGATCACCGGGCCGATGTATCAGCTGTTCGTCTTCTTCATGATCACCGATCCGCGCACCGTCGTTCGCGGGCGGCGCCGGCAGATAATCGTCGCCGTGTTGATTGCCGTGATGGAGACGCTGATCCGGTTCGCGTCCGACAAGGGGTGGCCGCTGCCGACCGGGTTCAATGCGGCGCCGGCGTTTTTCGCGCTTGCCACGGTCGGTCCGGTGGCGAAGTGGCTCGATATGCGGCGGTTGGCGCAGCAGAGCACGAACTGAACGGGAGCCGAGATGTCAACTGCAAACTGAACGCGATCCGAGATCTCAGAGGTATAGATCTCAGTGGCTAGTCACCGCGCTTTGACCGTATCTCGCGCGTATCCGACTCCAACCGGCCGCCTTTCCCGTAACGCCACTCAGATATGTCGTAGCGTAGTTTCTAAACCCTGGTATCTAGGCTTCTCAGATCTCGGATCACGTTCAGTTTGTAGTTCAGATCTCGGCTCCCGTTCAGTTTGTAGTTCAGAGCTCGGATCCCGTTCAGTTTGTAGTTCAGAGCTCGGATCCCGTTCAGTTTTCAGTTGCCAGATCTTGTCTACCGTGCCGGCGTGAGAACAATGTTCCGGTACTCAACCGGCCCATGATCCCCCTGAAGGTACAGCGGCCCCGGCGCGCCCTCGTTGCTGTCTATCGCCCCGCCGGTGATCCCTGGAATCTCCTGATCGCATATCACCCTCTTTCCGTTCGCGACCACCGTCAGCATCCGACCGACGAGCGTGATGTCGAATGTCTGCCACTCTCCCGCCGGCTTCGCCGCGATTTCGCTCGGCGAAATGAAGCCGTACACCCCACTGAAGCGATGCGAGTCTGGCTCCGCGCCGAAGTCGTCCTCGATCTGGACTTCGTGCCGGCCGCGCAAGTACACGCCGCTGTTGCTTTCCTTTGGATAACGGAACTCGATGTGAAGCTTGAAGTCGCCGAACGTACGCGACGTCCGCAGGTTCACTCCGGATTTCGGACTGGATAGCACGCCGTTGCGAACGACCCATTGATTGGACGAGCCCATTGGCTGCCAACCATTGAGATCGTTTTGATTGAGAAGCCTGATCGGCGCGCTCCAGACCGGCGGGTGCGCTCGCGCGAGACGCGGGGCACGAACGCCTTGCCAGTTGAGCGTGGTATTGTCGGGGAAAGTCATGTGGCCAACGAGGCGGTCACCCTGCAGGCGACCCACCACGCGCAGGTCACCGTCGCCGCCTTCCCACTGCCGCGGCACCGCGAAGCGCAGCGAATCGCCTTCGACGATGATCTCAGTGATGGGGCGGGCGCTACCCACAATTCCAGTGATGCGCCCCACCAGCGCTTCACGCCCTGAGGAATCGATCTCGAGCCACGACGGCGCAGTGCCCGTCGGCGTAGTGATGGTGATATCCCATCGGCCAATCAGCCGTACGTCACGCGCTGTTGAAGCTCCTGGCTGGACGCTCCGTGAGGTTGCGGCGCCTGAGGCCAGGGCGACAACGATCAGGGCGATAAACCGGTTCATCATGTGCCTCCTTTACGCGTGAGATGCCCAATCTTTTTCGCCCGCTTTGTAAGGCACGCACGGATCGTAACGCCCCGGCGATTCAACGTATTGGAGCGCCTGCGTCATGCCGATCTCCGAGGTGAAATACCCGAGCAGCGTGAGCTCCTTCATCATGCGGAAATAGCGATTCGGTGGATTGGTAGTGATCGCGGTTGATGCGCTCACCTTGGCCTCCGGGGCATTCTGCTGTTTCTGGTCGCTGATAAAGGCGTCCGACTTTTTTCGCGACTCAGCCCGCTGCTTTTCCGAGTAGTCGTGCTGTTCGCGATCGAGATCCTGCAGCAGCGCCAGACGCTGTGCTGGAGTCGACTTCATGAAGGACGCGCCGTTTTTCTTCTGGTTCGCTTCGTCGAGCTTCCGCATTCCTTCGCGGAAGATTTGTTCGTCCTCGTCGTGGTATGTGTCGGTCACCATCAGCGCCATGAACGCCCCTGTCTTGGCCGCCTTCGCGCCGGGAGTGCTCGTTGTCGGGAGGATCGTATCTGCGATTTCATCGAGGTACGCAATGTCGTCCGGCGTGAAGGCGGCGAAGGGGCTCGCCTTCTCCGCCCGGCAGCCCGCGATCAGTGCACCCGAACCGATCAGCGCGACTCCGCCGAGCAACGCGCTCATGCGCAGGATCGCTTCGCGTCGAGACATCAGATCGGCGCTCAGCTGGTTCAAGACATCGATCTCGGTCATCGTATCGTTCTCAGTCATCGATGGCTCCGGTCAGAGGTTGCGGCGATTGAGCTCGTTCACCGCATAGTCAGCGGCGCGCGCGGTCATCGCCATGTAGGTAAGTGACGGATTCTGACACGCGGTGGAGACCATGCACGATCCGTCGGTGACGAAGACGTTTGGCGCGTCCCATACCTGGTTGTGCGAGTTGAGGACTGAAGTCTTGGGATCGCGTCCCATCCGCGCCGTTCCCATCTCGTGAATTCCCATGCCCGGGAAGGAGCCGGCATCGTAAACCTGGACGTCTTTGACGCCGCACGCCTGAAGCGTCTCGGCCATGTCCACCTGCATGTCGCGACGCATCATCGCCTCGTTCTCACCGGTCGCACAGTCGATCTTGACCACCGGCATTCCCCATTTGTCCTTCTTGGTCTGATCGATGGTGACTGTGTTGGCGTGATTGGGCAGCATCTCCGCGAACGCCGTTGCACCGATGTTCCAGGTGCCCGGCATCGACATATCGTCCTTGAACTTGGCTCCGACACCCAGCTCGGAGACTGCTCTTCCCCAATCCTCCCTTCCTGCGCCACCCTGGTAACCAAAGCCGCGGAGGTATTGTCTCTTGTCTCCGAACAGATTCTGGTAGCGGGGAATGTAGAAGCCGTTAGGACGGCGACCGAAGATGGTCTTGTCGTCGAGTCCCTCCAGTCTGCCCTGAGCGCCGGCGCGGAAGTGATGGTCCATCAGGTTGTGACCAAGCTCACCGGAGGTGCTGCCCAGTCCGCCGGGCCAGACATTTGTTGCCGAGCGCATGAGAAGCCAGGCAGTGTTGATCGTAGACGCGCAGAGGAAGATCACCTTTGCCTTGTAGTCGATCGACTGATTGCTTTGCGCGTCAACCGCGCGAACGCCGGTGGCGCGCTTGGTATTTGGATCGTAGAGAACCTCGCTCACGATCTGGAACGGCAGAAGTGTAAGTCGTCCCGTTTTCGCGGCGTGGGGAAGCGTCGAGGATTGAGTGCTGAAGTAGGCGCCGTACGGACATCCGAGCCAGCACGCATTGCGATACTGGCATTGCGTGCGACCGTCGTGCGGTACGGTGAGGTTTGCCGAGCGTCCCGGAATGATGCGCCGACTTGCCCCGAATTTGGATTTCTTCAGCCTATCCGACACGAGCTGCTCGCCGCAGTTGAGCGCCATCGGCGGAAGAAATTGGCCATCGGGAAGCTGCGGCATTCCCTCGTGTGATCCGTTGATCCCTGCATGCTTCTCGACGTGATCGTACCAGGGAGCGAGGTCGGCGTAGCGGATCGGCCAGTCGATGGCGATACCGTCCTTCGCGTTAGCCTCGAAGTCGAAATCACTCCAGCGATAACTTTGACGACCCCACATCAACGAGCGTCCGCCAACGTGGTAGCCGCGATACCAGTCGAAGCGTTTTACCTCGGTGTAGGGCGAATCCTTGTCGGAGGCCCAGTAGTCGAGATTCGTTTCGTTTAGCGGATAGTCACGCTTCAGGACCGGGTAGAGCTCTTCCATTGCCCGGGTTCGGCCTCCGCGATGCGGATACTCCCACGGAGCCTTGGTCGCGTTAACGTAGCCCGTGATGTGCTCGATGTTCTTGCCGCGCTCGAGCATGAGCACGCGCAGACCCTTCTCGGTGAGCTCCTTGGCGGCCCACCCTCCGGAAATCCCGGACCCCACAACTATCGCATCGTACTCAGGCTTCTGCATCAAGTCCTCGCTGTCGATTGGTGTGACGTCGAGCGCGGGTTCGTCTCAGCGGGTGGAACTGTCGACCGGCGCACAAGAATATGGGTGACGGGGGCCGGGTTGCTCAAGGCCGATTCAGAACTGCTGAACGGGAGCCGAGATCTCGACGGCGAACTGAAAAGAACGGGATCCGAGATCTAACAAACTGAGAAGAACGGGATCCGAGATCTCAGAGGCATAGATCTGAGGATCTAGTCACCGCGCTCCGACCGTATCGCGCGCGTATCCGTCTACAACCCACCGCCTGTACCATAGCGCCATCCAGATATGTCGCCGCGTAGTTCCTAAACCCTGGTATCTACGCTTCTCAGATCTCGCATCACGTTCAGTTTGCAGTTTCAGATCTCGCATCACGTTCAGTTTGCAGTTTCAGATGTCGGATCACGTTCAGTTAGCAGTTGTGGCGGCCGTGTGCCCCGCCCGATACTTTGTAGCCGATGGAGCCAACTGATCGAAGCACTGCGTTCGGGCGTCCCGGAGTCTTTTGGGCCGGCGTCGTGGCCGTGATCGCAGGTGTAACCCTTCATCTGCCGATGTACGTGGAAGCCCGGGGTATGGGATACCGTTTGGCGGGCATGCCGCTGGACGTCGGGATGATCGTCGGCATGGTACTGATCGTTGTCGGGCTGGCCGCGACATTCTGGGGCCTGATTCCGCGCGATCACCTACATGCCCTGGCGTCCGACGTGCACATCCGCGTGCGGGCGCTCGACGAGGTGCCGATACGCGCCTCGCACGTGGCGCTCATGCTCGTCATGGCGGCCGCCGTAACGATCGACGTGATGAAGCCGGCGACGTTGGCGTTCGTGTTGCCGGGCATGACTCGGGAGTACGGGCTGAGATCCCCCCTTCACCCAACAGGAAGCATTCCGGCGGCGCTGCTGCCCCTTGCCGGGATTACCGGCACCGTGCTCGGCTCGTTCCTTTGGGGTTGGTTGGGCGACCGCCTGGGCCGGCGTCCTTCCATCCTCATGGCGGCGATGACGTTCATCGCGACGAGCATCTGCGGCTCGATGCCCAGCTTCGCCTTGAACATGGTCATGTGCTTCGTCATGGGCCTCGGCGTGGGCGGCATGTTGCCGATCATGTTCACGATCATGGCGGAAACAATTCCCGCGCGACATCGAGGTTGGCTGCTGGTGCTGATCGGCGGGGACGTGGCCGGTGCGTACATCATCACGAGCTGGCTGGCCGCCTCCCTGATGCCTTCTCTGAGCTGGCGCATCCTGTGGCTGATCGGTTTTCCAACCGGCCTGTTGCTGATTGTCCTGAGCCGCTGGATTCCCGAGTCGCCGCGCTTTCTTCTCGCGCACGGACGAACGGCCGAGGCGGAGAGCGTCATGAAGCGGTACGGCGCCGTCATCCTGCGCGAACCGGCAAGCGAGATCGCCGCGGAATCCGCGGTGGGGAGTGGAATTCGGCAACTCTTCCGGCCGCCATTTCTTCGTGTAACAGTGGTGGTCGTGCTATTGGGTTTGGGGATTGGCCTGGTGTCGTTCGGGTTTCAGCTCTGGATACCGTCCAATCTCCAGAAGCTTGGATTCGCCGAAGCAGACGCGAACCGGCTGCTCAGGAATTCCGCGATCATCGGATTTCCGCTCAATTTTCTGGTCGCGTGGCTCTACGGGTTCTGGAGCAGCAAGCGGACTCTGATTCTGGTGACCGCCCTGACTGCGCTGTCGTTGTTCGGGTTTGCCGTGGCCGGCAATTCCGTGGCGACAAACAGAGTCCTGCTATACACGCTGCTCATCATGCCGATCTGGGGCATCAGCTCGGTGGTCGCGGTGCTCTCGGCGTACAGCACGGAGATTTTCCCGACACGTCTGCGGTCTCGCGGCACCGGGCTGGCGTCCGGGATCAGCAAGGCCGGGGGTGTGCTGATCATTGCGCTGGTGGCCATCGCGGTCGCGCCACCTTCGATCGCCGGCACAGCGCTCATCGGCGCTCTCCCGATGGCGCTCGCCGCAGTGGCAGTCGCCCTTTTCGGCCCGGAGACTCGCAACCGCCAGTTAGAGGCGATCACGGCCGAGCAGCTCGGTGTGCGGGAGCGGAAGACCGCGCTGGCGGGATGACTCGCCGCTAAGTGGCGGCTCAGCTCCCATCCCCCGAAGTGCGGGCAACGCCTCGAGAACCTCGGCGCGGGTCATTCCGAGAAGGGCGTGCTGCTCGATCAGCGCGTCGAAATCGACGGGATAGAGATTTTTCCGGCTCGGGTCAGCGAGTCCGGCAATGTTGCGGGGAGCGATCGCTCGCGTGATCCAGTCCACGAACTCCCGCCGCTCGCCTGCGGTCCCAACTTCACCGCGACGCTGTGTGATCTGCCTGAGCCGCCCCAGCGCTTCGCGCGGGAGCGGTCCCAGCACCGGATCTCCAACTCCCAGGAAGCCGTTCCACGCCGCGGATCCCTGCGGGACGAGTCGCTGGCTTGCTTCGGCGAATGACACAGCGGCGAAATAGAGCATTGTCTGAGCAACAAACAGATCAAAATGTGCCATCGCCTCGTAAGCGCCGGCGACCATGAGGTCGATCTGATCCGCTTCGGCACTGAGCGCGGCGTCGTAGCGGGCGAGGACGCCCTGATCGGGCACGCGTCGATTGCGCGCCGCCGATTCGAATGCGAGTGCGAGCCGCTCGACGGCCCTCAAGCCCCAGGCGATTCCCGTCGAGAAGAGCGGATCGACGAAGGCGTATGCGTGGGGCATCAACGCCCACCTCTCGCCGGCCGCGCGCGTGAGGCGATGCTGAATCGCGGGCAGAAACGAAATCGGCATTAGCGGTGTCGCCTCGACGAACGCGGCCGCGAGTGTCGGGTATCGCTCGAGCAATTGTCGCCAGAGTGACGCCGCATCGACGGCCCCCGATGAACTCGGCGCGGCAGCGCTGGTAGGTGCTGCGTTGGCGTCCAGGTTCTTAACGTCCGACGATTGCAACGACGCGATGCCTCTCGGCGTGAGCAGGAAACCGGCGCTGGTCACGCCGTCGTCGAACCGCAGCGAGTACATCCAGCCTTCGTCGATAATGTGATGCACGGCCGCCCAATCGTCGCGGTAGGGACCCTCCGGCATGCCGGGCACCGCGTCCTTCATCGGTTGCACGCGGTCGAAGTGACTGAAGACGAGCGCGGAGCGCGTCTCGGTGGCGTCGAGACCCGACGGAATCGAGAGCTGTCGCGCCAGAAAACCGCCTGGACCAGACGCGTCAATGACGAAATTCGCGCGCAGCTCGAAGGGCGTGCCGTTCCGCGTGCCGCTCAAGCGGACGGAATCCGGTGCGATGTCCGCCGTGGTCAGGTTCACGCGGTCCCTGTAGTCGACACCAGCGGCGATTGCCTCGCGCACGAAATGGTGATCGATGTCCGCCCGCACCCAATGCGAGTCCGAGAGGGAGTCATGCGGGCTCGCCGCGACCAGCAGACGCTCCGAATCGAGGCCGCGATTGGCGAAAGGCTGATCGCGATGATGCCTGTAGTAGGTGAAGCCGCGCTTCAGCCCGCGACGAAGCTCCGGGAAATGCGCCAGCCAGCGGCCGTGCGTCGCCAACCGATAGCAGTCCGGCAGTCCGTACCGAATTCCAATCCGCTCGAGCGACAGGTTTGCGAGCGGAGTTGACGACTCTCCGATCGCGAAGCGCGGATGCGTGCCGCGCTCGAGCAGGACGACGTCGTACCCTTGCACGGCGAGTATGCGGGCCAGGAGCGATCCGGCGAATCCACTGCCGACGATAGCCACCTCGCACGATTTCATATCACGGCCGACCGCGAAGACGCGAGCGCAAAAAACGACGAGCTCATTTTACTCCGCTCCGCAAGAGCCGCAGGAGACTCGTGACTCCGAGCGGCCGCTGACATTCACGCGTCGCAACCGCTCCACGCGCTCGGCGCGGCAATGCTCGCACGCCGGCAGGCGGTCGACGTCCCACAGGTCGGCGGTCACGACTGCTTTCGTGAACTGCAGAGAGAGGTCGAGCGATTCCTCGAGCTGTAACAACGTCGGCGGTGTGAAATGCCCCAATCCCTGAAGCCGTTCCATCTCGCCATTCCCGCCGCGCACGGGAATGATCGATACGACCGACGCGCCTCGCTCTACCGCGTACTCGACGGCGCGCACTGTCCACCCGACGGTTTCGTCGACAGGCACGTACGGCGCGCCGAGCAGAACGAAAACGCGGAGATCGATGCCATTGTCCGAAAGAAACCGCGCCGCCGTATCGAATCGCGCGAGGTCGAGGCGTTTGTTGAGCTGCGCCGCAGCTGCAGGATGAATCGTCTCGAGTCCCACCGCGACTTCGAGCTGTCCCGGAATCTGTCGCGCGAACTCGAGCGTTTTCGCCCCGATCGTGTTGGCGTGGGACTCTACGGTGATTGCGGCAAACGGCGCTGCCAACTTCGCAATGCCGAGCACGTCCTCGGAGGGGACAGCTCGTTGGTCGAAGAAGTTGCTCGCGTTGTAAAGCTTGAGCCGATCCGGCGTCTGGCCGTCGCGCGCCTGTCCGTCGCGCGCCTCGAGAACACTTTCGAGCTGCCGGGTCAGCGCACCGGGAGGCGTCGGGCCGTCGAGAGTCCATTGCCACAGGTCGCAGAACGAGCACGTGAACGGACACTCGGCACCAGTGAGAAATACCGTGAGCGCCCGCTCGACCTTTCCGCCGGGCCGGCGCTCGTCCTCGAGCACCGATCCATGCGCCATGTAAGGATCTACGCGCGCCTTAGGCGGCCGGAGGCTCCGAATTCGCCGATCGACATCGACAGTCGTCCCCACGAATGGATCCAAGGTCGAGGTCACGCGAGGCGCACGAGCACTGTCGACGTGCTCACACGACGGCGGCGTGCAGCTTCTCGAAATGACGGCGGTAGCGCGTCTCGTCCTGCGGGAAGAGTCGCGCGACTTGTTTCGCCGAGACCGATCCGTGCTGGAACCGGCGCTTGGGAAAAACTGGCATGTCGAGCCCCAACACCGATCGAATACCACGCGCGACGATCTCGCCCTTCAAAGCGTACAATCGTTCGTGCGATCCCTTGGTCAGCTCGGCGAACGGAATCGCCTCAGCCACTGCGATGACGGAGGGACGAGTGTAAGGACTGAACCCCTCGAACCCGTATTCACGAGCGCAGGCGAAGCTTCGCACGCAGGCGCGGCTATAGCCGCCGGAGTAGGTGAGCGAATGCTTGATGGAGTCGACGCCCCAGCCTTCCTGGTAGAGCATCCGGTTATTGACCACGCTCCGAATGGTGAGCTCACGATTCGCTTCGATCGGGTAGTCCTTGAGATTCTCGTCGCCGCCGTCGCCATCCACGAGCAGAGTCCAAGATGGATAACGCTCACGAATGCCGGCGAGCAGCGCGAGATTTACCGCGGCGCACTCCACGTCGAGCGGCTTGTAGTCCTCGATCACGCTGACGGCGCGGAGTGGATCGAGGCTGCTCGAGGAGACCTCGATGGTCTCGTGGAGCATCTCGAGATTCGTCCGACTCAGGAATTCGCGGGCCTGTCGCGCATCATCGCCCTCACCATCCACGTCGAGAGTGAACGCCTTGAGACGCGTGGGAGCCTGCCCTTCGTTCAAGAGAAGCTTGTAAAGGCAAAGCAGAACCGCTCCGCTGTCGATGCCGCCCGAAAACGGAACGCCGATTGGCGCGCCGCGGTCGTGCAGCGCGAGCCACTTACGGAGCTCGGTGTAAACGCCCTCGATGTAGTGCCGGCCGATCTGATCGAGATCACCAGGCAGCGTAGCACGCGGCGGATCGAAGAAGCGCAGGTACACGGGATTTGGATCCGGGCAGCCCACCAGCCGAAGCGTGGTGACGTGATGCGCCGGCACCATCCGGGTGTACGACGGATGGAATTGGGCTTCCCACCCGTGGCGGGCCAGTTCCGCGGCGATCTCGTCGATTCTCTCAGCGACGATCAGGACCGGCCCGTCGACTGCTTTCGCCAGGAAATATCTGAGTGGACGGTCAAGGCTTCGCGCCAGGGCGACTCGCTCCCCGTCCTGCGCGACGATTGCAAAGGAGCCGTCGATTGCGAGTACTTGACCGACATCACTAGCGAGCAACCTGCGCTGCGCTTCAGATTCGTCGATCGCCCAGAAGCGCTGGGAGTCTCGCGGGATCAGGTTAACGACGCGGGAAATCGGCAGGGCAGTGGTCATGCGATGAAATTGGCACTCGTGCACCAAATATTCCAGATTGTTGGCCGCACTCAACAGGGAGGTTGGTGAAGGGCGAACCGAACGACGGAGCGACACCGATTCACCCAGTGATGCACATTCCAGTGCCATGGGTGTTCATACTTGTCTATCTCATTGGTATAGGTGCGCGGCTCCTTTTCCCGATACGGCTTCGCCTCGGCCAATTCGCGGGCAGCATTCGCGTTGCCGGGTTGGTCCTCGTAGCCATCGGGATACTCGTCGCGTTTTCAGCGCAGGCGATTTTCCGGAGAGTACACACGACAACGATACCGTTCGAGAAACCGTCGACCTTCGTCAGCTCGGGCCCGTACCGATTCACTCGCAACCCGATGTATCTGGGACTGACGCTGATTTACGTGGGCGTGGCTGGAACTCGCCTCGAGATCTGGCCGCTCATCGTGCTGCCCCTGCTGGTGGCTTACATCGACTTCGTTGTAATTCCAGTCGAGGAGCGACGTCTCAGCGTCGTATTTGGCGATGCTTATCAACGGTACTGCGCGAGCGTGCGGCGTTGGCTGTAGCTGTGACGGCGGCGCACCCCTGCCCGGGGTTCCTTAGCATGCGCCGCCCCAAACTGTGCGCAGCGCTGATCCTCATACTGGCGTCAGCCGGTTGCGATCGGGGGGCTGAGCATCCGGTCTTCAAGCTGCTGAGCGCGGATCAGACCGGAATCACCTTCGCTAACACCATCACCACCAGCGACTCGCTAAACGTTCAGACCGACGTCTACATCTACAACGGCGCCGGCGTCGGCGTCGGCGACATCGACAACGACGGACTGCCCGACATCTTCTTCGCCGGCAACATGGTCTCGAGCCGATTGTACCTGAACAAGGGGCACATGAAGTTTGAGGACATCACCAAGGCCGCCGGAGTCGCCACCAATCGGTGGGCCACGGGTGTGACGATGGCCGACGTCAACAACGACGGCTTTCTGGACATCTACGTTTCGGTCTCCGGACCGGCGTGGTCGAAGGGCGAACAGCGCGCAAATCTTCTCTTCATCAACAACGGCGACCGCACCTTCACCGAAGAAGCCGCCCGTTACGGCGTCGCCGACACGGGCTTCACCACCCACGCCGTCTTTCTCGACTACGATCGCGACGGCTGTCTCGACCTCTTCCTGCTCGAGAACTCGCCCAGCGATTTCTCACGCAGCAGCCTCCCCAGCCACCCCTCGGGCATGGCCGGGGAGACGCCCGGAAGCCACAACCAGCTCTATCACAACAACTGCCACGGCGGCTTCACCAACGTGTCGCAGCAGGCGGGCATTCTCAGCGAGGCGGGGTTTGGACTCGGCGTCGTGGTCGCCGATTTCAACCAGGACGGCTGGCCGGACATCTATGTCTCCAACGACATAACGCCAAACGACGTCCTCTACATCAACAACGGCAACGGAACCTTCACCAACAAGCGCGGCCAGTGGCTCAAGCACACCAGCCAGGCGGGTATGGGCGTCGACGCCGCCGACATCAACAACGATGGCTGGCCCGACATCGCGCAGGTCGACATGGCGCCGCACGACCTCAGTCGCAGGAAGCGGATGAGCGGCTTTGCGACGCTCGGCGGCGTCCAGCGGCTGCTTAGCCAGGGCATCCGGCAGGACTACAGCGTCAACGCGCTGCAGCTCAATAACGGGATGATCGGCAACGGCGACGTGTTGTTCAGCGACATCGCGGCGCTCGCCGGTGTCGCGGCGACCGACTGGAGCTGGAGTCCCTTGCTCGCCGATTTCGACAACGACGGCAACAAGGATCTCTTCATCGGCAACGGCTATCCCAAGGCGGTCAACGATCTCGACTATATGGCCATGGCGAACGGGGCGCGGCGGCGAGGAAATGCCGCGGCGGCACTCAAGCTCGTCGATCAGCTGCCGGCGTACGACGTCTCCAACTACTTCTTCGTCAACAACGGCGACCTGACGTTCACCGACAAAACCAAAGCGTGGGGCCTCGAGCGTCCGAGCTTCTCCTACGGCGCCGCCTACGCCGATCTGGACAACGACGGCCGGCTCGATCTGGTGGTGAACAATATCGATGCGCCTGCGTTCATCTATCAGAACGTCCAGGCAGTCGACGACAAGCACCACTTCCTGCGCATCAAGCTGGAGGGCGACTCCACCAACCGTCGCGGCATCGGCTCGAGCGTCGTGCTAACCGCCGGCGGACGGAAGCAGTACCTCTATCAGTCGCCGTACCGCGGCTTCATGTCCACTGTCGATGACCGGCTTCATTTTGGACTCGGTGCGGCCAGGAGCATCGACAGTCTCGAGATAGTCTGGCCCGACGGCAGATACCAGGTGTTGACCAACCTGGGCGTGGATCGAGAGCTGGTGCTCCGACACTCCGATGCCTCAGGGAAGCGAGGCGTCGGTCCGGCGGTGCCGAGCGGGAATCTGGCGTTCCAGCCTTTAGACGCGCGCAGAGGGCTCGCCTACAACGAGGCGAAATCGACGCGGTCGGATTACAGCGTGCAGCCGTTGTTGCCGTACAGTTTGTCCAGTCACGGGCCAGTGGTCGCCGTCGGCGATGTCAACGGTGACGGACTGGACGATGTGTTCATCGGGGGCGCGGCGGGTAGCACGCGCAAGCTCTTCATTCAGAAGAAGGATGGGAGCTTTGTCGCGGACACGCAGTCGCAGCCATGGGACGGCGACAAGGCGTATGAGGATTGGGGCGCGCTCTTCTTCGACGCCAACGGCGATGGGCTGCCCGACCTGTACGTCGCCAGCGGCGGCTATCAGCTCACGTCCGGCTCCCCGCTGCTGCAGGATCGCCTCTACATCAACAAGGGTGGCGGGCGATTCGTCAGAGATTCCGCAGCGCTCCCGGTGATGCTGACCAGCACCGCCACCGTTCGCGCCGGCGATTTCAACGGCGACGGGCGGCTGGACCTATTCGTTGGCGGTCGACTGACACCAGGCCAGTATCCGGTGCCCACCCGCAGCTACATCCTTCGCAACGACGGCGGGCATTTCACCGACGTGACAGCGCAGGTTGCTCCCGACCTGATCAAGCCCGGTGGCCTCATCACCGACGCGCAGTGGATCGACTTCGACGGTGACGGCCGGCTCGATCTCGTGACCACCGGTGAGTGGATGCCGATCGAGTTCTATCGGAACGAAGGGGGCCGGCTGCGCAATGTCACCCAGTCCACCGGTTTGCCCCCGTTGCGGGGGTGGTGGTTCAGTCTCGCTGCCGGCGACTTCGACCGCGACGGACGCCAGGATCTCGTCGCCGGCAACCTCGGGCTCAACTACGCGTACACCACCGGCAAAGACTCCCACTTCGGCATTTACGCCGGCGACTTCAGCGGCGAGCGGAAGACCGATGTGATTCTCACGCAGGAGATGGGCGGGAAAGACTATCCGTACGCCGGCATCGCGCAGCTGGCGAACGCGATTTATCAGCTGGGAATCCGGTTCCCGACGTTCGGATCCTTTGCCAACACGACAATGGATCAGGCCTTCGCCGAGGCGGCGCTGAAGCAGGCGCTACACTATCAGGCGGATACGTTCGCCAGCATGTACCTGCACAACGACGGTGGCGGGAAATTCAGCGCCACGGCGCTCCCCAACTTCGCGCAGATCGCGCCCATAAAGGCGATCCTGGTGCAGGACGTAGACGGCGACGGAAACCTCGATTTGATCGTGGCCGGAAACATGTACGACGCGGAGCCCAACACTCCGCGCGCCGACGCTGGGAACGGGCTCTGGCTGAAGGGCGACGGCAAGGGCCACTTCGCCCCAGTGCCGCCGTGGCAGAGCGGTCTCGTCGCTCCTGCTGACGTCATGGGTCTTGCCATCGTGAAGACGGTGAGGGGCAGGGTGTTGATCGTCGCCAACAGCGGGGACAGTCTTCAGACCTTCATGATCAGGAAACGGTAAGAAAGAAATCGCCTTACTGCGGGCGCAAGGTGGAAAAATCAGGAAGGGCCATTTCACGTCGGTGCCGCCGACCAAGAGCGGCTTTCTAGCTCCGTTTAACGCCGTTGGTCTCGCGCTCATCAACACACCGAACGGAAGGCTGTGATCGTCGCGAACAGCGGTGACACCTTCCAGGCGTTCACCATCCGGAAACGGTAAGGAAGAAGATCGTTGAAAAAAAAGGCCCTGGTACGTGAGTACCAGGGCCTTTTGTACAACAGGTTCTTACCAGCCGGTATTCTGCTTGAGCATGTCAGTTCCGCCAACTTGGCTCAACTGGATCTGATCGAGCGGGATTGCATACCAACGATGCCGGGCAGTTGGCAGCTCTGCCGTTAGCTTGTAGGCCTTTCTGGCTTTCTCGTTTCCGCCACCAACTCCGTTGAGGTATCCGGTGATGACAGGGATAAAGGTTCCGTAGCGGCGCAGATCGAAGAGGCGTTGACCTTCCATCGCCAGCTCGAGCCTGCGTTCGGTTTGGACCGCCGTACGGGCGGTCGCTGCGTCCGGGAACGGCGGGTATAAGCCGATCTTGTATGTCGCCCACGTGATCCTTGGATCGTTGATCGGGATCGCCATGTCGGCGCGACTCGTCCCTGGGCCCTGGGCGAAAACACCCGCACGAGTTCTGATCTGGTTCACAATCGCCGTGGCGCCGGCCAGATCACCGGTTTCAACTTCCGCCTCCGCCAGCATCAGCAGCAGGTCGGCGTAGCGGTAAATGTGGATGTTGATCGAGCTCTGCTGCTGCGGCTGCCAACCAACGGTCGACTCGGCGCCGCTGCCCTTTTCGTGGATGATTTTCTTGGGCATGTAGAGACCGGCGTTCACCACCTCCCTCACCCACGCATTGCTGAAGTTCCCCCAATCCTTGAACGGGACGCCATCACGGCCGACCGTCCAATCCAGGCGCGGATCCACCGGCGTCATATTGCCGGCGGCGAAGTCGCTTTCGTCCGAATTCCATGTAGCCGGAGCCGTGATCGAGAGCGGGAGTCCCGACACGGGGTCAACCTTGAATTGGTTGACCAGGTTCTGCGACGGTGGGTCAAAGCCGCAGCAAGCGAAGTGACTCGGGGAATACGGGAAATTCAGACGCTCCCCGTAGTTCGCATTCGCCGCGTTCGGCTCTCCGTCGTTGGAAGATGCCTGGTACGCGAAGATCGTCTCTGGGCCGTTCGACGCGTCCTGATAAGCGCTCCAGACACGATCGAAGCTCGTCTCGAGGGCGTAAGGTCCGTTCGCCTGAACCTCCTTGAGCTGCGTAACCGCAAGGGCCCACTGGTGCGCATAGACCAGCACGCGACCCCTATACGCCTTGGCCGTCCACTGACTCGCTCGCCCCTTCTGACCGTTGCGTGGCGAGGCCGGCAATACCTTGATTGCCGAGTCGAGATCCTTCAGGATTTCGGTGATGACTGCCGCGCTATCGATGTTTGGCTTGCGGAAATCCTGGTCATCCTCGCGGTAATAGGGAATGTTCCCCCACATCCGGTACGCCTCGAAGTGGTAGTGCGCCCTGAGGAATATCGCCTCCCCCGCGACTTGGGCTGCCTCCGTGGGAGAGTACTCCGTCGGGCTCGCCGTTACTACCTGCTTCAGCAGGCGAAGAGTCGAGTTCGCTCGGACGACTCCTTCGTACACTATTACCCACTTCTGATTCAGATATTGGTCTGCCGAGGGAGTACCCCAATGATATCCCTCGATGTCATTGATGGGGGGTTGATCGGTACTAGATGATCCCTTGTAGGAATCATCGGCCGCGACGCTACCAAACACCCAGTTGCTGACCGCGCACCCCCAGTTGCCGCTTGTCGCATCCGTGCAATCGAGGGTTCGATACGCAGCTATGAGAGAGCCTTCCACGCCCGTGCGATTCGCAAGGGTCGTTGCATCCAGTGTCCCCTGTGGCTCAGACGCGGTCGACAGGAAATCCTTGCAGCCGTAAAGCACAGCTGTCGCAAGAATCGTCACCGCCATTCCGCGGAGCAGGGACTTTTTCGATACCGGTGCCATCGTGTCTTATCCTTTGAAAAAGGCCGATTCGTTTAGAAGGAGGTGGAAATGCCGATGCTGAATATTCTGTTGCTCGGATACGCGCCCACGTCGACGCCCATAGCCTGATCCCGAGTGTCGCCTGCGGCTCCGGTGAAGTTGCCAGCGGGCAACGCCGGGTCGAGACCATCATAGTTGGTCTTGGTGAACAGGTTCTCACCCTGCAGGTACACTCTCGCCCCCGGCAGATAGCGTGCACCGGAAGGAAGTGTGTAGCCAACCTGCATGCTGCGCAGCCGCGTGTACGATCCGTCCTTCACGTAGTAGCTGCTGATAGCACCGCTGTACGTGTCGGTGATATCGAGCCGCGGGTACTTCGCGTTTAGGTTTTGTGGCGTCCACGAATTTGCCAGCCGGTCCTTCACCACGTTCGAGGAGAAATCCTGGAAGACGTAGAAGTCCATCTGGTTTTCGAAGATCTTGTTCCCGTACGTTCCGAAGATGGTCGCGCTGGCATCCCAGTTTCCGCGATGGGCTCCCAGATCGATTCCGGCCGTAAACTTCGGATGGGGACTCCCGATGATCGTCTGATCGCTGCTGTTGATCACGCCATCGCCGTTCACGTCGCGGAACTTGATGCGACCCGGGGCGGCTCCGTTCTGCGTGGCATGGGCCGCTACATCGGCCGCATCTCTGAAAAATCCGTCGGCGATGAAGCCGTAGAAAGAGCCGATCGGTTGGCCAACCATGTTGATGGTCGAGTTGCCGATGCGCGTCCCTATCGGTCCAAAGAATTGGGTCTGGACGCCATCAATGGAAACGATCTTGTTATTGTAGTGACTTCCGTTGAAGCTCGCATTCCACCACGAGCCCGTGTGGCCGACGGAAAAGTCGAAGCCCTTGTTTGACATCTTGCCGATGTTCACGATCGGCGGAGACGCTATGCCCGCCGTCGCCGGCGTTCTGGGATCGAAGAGCAGATTGTCCGTCAAACGGTTGTACACGTCCAGTACCACATTAAGCACGCCGTTGAAGAGCACGAGATCGGTGCCGATGTTGGTGGACTTATTCGATTCCCACTTCAAGTCCGGGTTACCGAGTGACGCCTGCCGGAAGCCCGGCACGATCGTCGAGTTGGAGCCGGTGATGTCGTAGAAGGTATCTCCGCGATCGCCGCCGAACTGCGAAACGATTCTTCCTGATGGGATGTTCTGGTTTCCCGTACGGCCCCATCCGTAACGGAGCATGACGTCCGAGAAAATCCGGTTATTGGAAAGGAAGGGCTCGTTGGAAATACGCCACCCGAGGCCTACCGCCGGGAAGGTTCCCCAACGGTGAGCGGGACCAAGGTTGGATGAGCCGTCCTTTCTGAGCGTAAAGCTCGCGACGTACTTATCCGCGAAGTTGAGACCGGCCTTTCCGAAGAACGACAGCAAAGCGGTTCTGCCGCCACTGCTGAAGACGTTCTTGGTGGTCGGGTCGCCGAGCGCGTCCTGTATGTATCTGGAATCGAGACCCGTGTTCAGAAGATTGTTGATCGATCCCTGCAGGTACCGGTTGGTACCGGCGTTCGCCTCCTGTCCGACAAGCAGGTCGACGCTCGCCCTGGAAATCGTCTTGACGTACCTCGCCGTGTTGCTCAAGGTCCAATCGGTAGAATTGAAGTTGTTCTCATTGATAGAGTTGCCCAACTGCGCCTCATTGTTCTGAGGGGTGGGGGCACCGAACCCGGCAAATGAATTCTGTTGAAGGTTGAAGCCGAGCCTGCTCTTCAGAGAGAACTGAGGATTGAGATCGAACCCGGCAAACACGTTTCCAAAGACCTGGTTGTCCTTGTTGATGTTGTCCTTGGCATCCCACGCGTTCTTGAGCGGGTTGCTGCTGTTGACGCCGGATACGCCCTTTGCGCCGGCGAAATTGACCCCGCTGATGTCGTAGACCGACACGATCGGCTGTAGCAGGATGTCCTTGCCGAGGATGCCGTTTTCGCCGGAGGCGTCATTGAAGGTACCGGTGCCGCCGTAGTGACGATCAACGGAGAGGGCGATGTTCTCACCGAAGTTGAACTTCGACCGGTTGAACGACGTATTGACCCGAACGCTGCCGCGGCGATAGTCGTTGTAAGCGGCCGTGCCCTGCTGATCGAAGTAGTTGAAGGAAACGGCGTACGCGTTGGCGTCGCCCCCACCCCTGACATCGAGGTTGTAATCCGAAACCGGCGCCGAGCTGAAAACGGCCTTCCACCAATCGGTGCCTGCGCTGGCCGGCTCGATCAAGGTGGTGGGATATGAATACTTGGATTTATCTACGGTGACGACGCGGCCGTAGGCATCCGTGCTGAGTATCGCGGCTGCATCGGCGTAAGTGTAATTGGGAACCGTCGGGTTGTTCGGGTCACCGTAGGTCTTCGGCATCGAGGCGAGCTGCCCGGCGTTGGCGTAGGTCGCCTTCATGACCTGGAAGTAGTCAAGGGAATTCGTGAGAAGCATGTCATCGAGTCCCCTTGTCGGAGATGCGATACCCCTTCTGACCCGGAGCGTGGCTCTGGGCGGTCCCACTGGTCCGTTCTTCGTCGTCTCGATCACGATCACGCCGTTGCTGGCGCGCGATCCGTAGATCGATGCTGCCGACGCGTCCTTGAGAACCTGGATCGACTGAATGTCCTCGGGGTTCAGGAAGTTGATATACGAATCCTGAACCGGCGTGCCGTCGACGATGTAGAGAGGGTCGTTGTTCTGAAACGAGCTGATTCCGCGGATTCGGACGGTGCTCCGCGAGCCCGGCGAGCCGCTGGTCTGGACCGTCACGCCGGGCACGGTAGCATCCAACGCCTTGAGCACGCTTGCCTGAGTCTGCCTCTTTGCGTCTTCCATGTTGGCGCTCGAAACCGCGCCGGTGATGTCTGCTCGCCGTTGCTCGGTGTAGGCGGTGACAACCACCTCTTCGAGGTACGTGACGTTTGTCATGGTGACGTCGACTGTTCTCCGTCCGGCGACCAACGCCGCGAAGGGCTTGCTCCCCACGTGGACAAAAGTCAAACTCGCATCGGTCGGAGCCGTGAGACGATAAACCCCGTTCGCATCCGTAACGACGTGGATATCGGTCCCCTGCACCCGCACCAGGACGCCGGGGATTGGAGCGCCCGCCGCGTTCGTAACGGTTCCGGACACCGGTACTTCCTGACCGAATGCAGTGCCAGCGAATGCCACCGCGAACAGCAGACCCATTCCCGCCGCGTGAAGCCAGCGTGAGCTGCTATTCAACAACGAACGCTTTCCTACCAGTACTCTCTCCATGAGCAATCCTCCAGGTAACTGCATGAGACGACTCCTCCACGTAACGCACGTACGTCCTACATCCTTCACCCTTCCGGTCTTCGCATAGAGTTCAAGCCTTGCATGGCGATCAGCTGTCGATAGGTCAGGAGCTGGATGTTGCGGGCCTTGAGCGCGTCCCTGAATCGCGGCGACATGAGCGCATCCACGGGAAGGCCGGTCTCGATGAGCTTTTCGAGACCCATGTTCACGCTATGACTCATCCCGGCATCGTCACTGCGGATGATCAGGTAGACCTGTTCGGGACTGGCGGGATGCTTCGATGTCTCGCGCTGACCGGTAATGTCGGTCGGCGCGGCGGACAACAGCGGGCCACATAACAGAAGGGCCAACGACGAACGAAGCAAATGCGTACGACCTCCCGGGGACGGGCCAGGTAAGTCCCACCTACACGCCGCCTAGTCCGAGTCACTCAGCACTGCTGAGCACTCGAAAGACACCCTGTATTAATTCCCGGGGTTGGAGTTGTCAAGTTTAGGTTTCGGTAGGGGCCGACGGGCTGGCGGACTTCCAGATTTGCTGTGGGCCGACGGGACCGGTGCCTCGACCTTTGTCCTATTCACTGCCTCGACCCTTGTCCGATTCATATAGTATGGGCGTGGTGCACTCATTCTCCATCCGCCGCTGCACGGTCGATGATGCCGCGACGATGGCATCGCTCGGCGCGCGACTGTTCGCGGAGAGCTACGGGGAGACACATCCAGAGCCGGAGCTGAGTCGCTATCTGTCGAGATCCTTTTCGGTCGACGGCATTCGTGATGCGATCGCCGACGGGGGCGTCACCATGCTGATAGTGGAAGATCCCAAAGGAAGCGCGATCGCGTACGCGTATCTCCGCTCGAGTGCCGAACCTCCTTCAGGCGTTGCCGGGGAACGCGCGTTCGAGATCGTCCGATTCTATGTCGACGGCGTGGCCCAGGGGCGCGGAGTCGGCGCCGCGCTAATGGACAAATGCTTCGACGATGCGAAGAATCGCGGGGCCGATGTGGTCTGGCTCCAGGTCTGGAAGGAAGCGCCCTGGGCGGTCGCGTTCTATGCGCGGATGGGATTCTCCGTCGTCGGCTCGGCTCCCTTCTACTTTGGGGATCAGGTCGGCGACGACCACATCATGGCGAAGTCACTCCGATCGGGGGCAGATAACTAACGATCTTTTGTTTCAACAAAGAATCGTCAAAAAAGCGTGACTGCGGCCGCGAGAGAACAGTCACTTGAGAGTGAAGATTTCCCTCCAGCCCAGGAAGTGGCGCCGCTCGGTCCCCCGCGCGTGGAAGCAGACCCAACTTCTCCACCCCGCGAAGATTGCCGGCTGCGTGACGATCTCCGCACTCAATATCATCTGGCATGGACACGGTATACTCAGGTCGTCCCCGCCAGTCCTGCGCTTCGTCATCGTTGGCGTCGCCTGCTACGTGGTGGCGACGATTGCGGAGTTTCTCTGGTTCCTGTACAGCGGCCCGAGCTTCACCGGCTTCGAATCACCGACCGCCGCGAAGGGCGCCACTAGACCACCTTCGACTGATCCTCTCGTCGAACAGTTGAAGGAGCTGCCGCCCGCGGAGCTGCGCGAAGAGGTGCTTCAACTCGCGAAAGAGATGAAGTCATTCGAGGCCGTCAGCGATCGCGAGTTCGTCGCCACCCTCGCCGGCGCCAAGCCGCTCGGTGTGGACACGGAAGCGGAGCGCGACGAGGTGCTGGACCAGCAGAGCGCCGAGCTGGTGGAGCACAACCTGCGCACGTGGCGGGCATACAAGGAGAGATTCTACCGGCCCGCGCGCGCCTTCCGTGACGAGCTTCGCAAGCGACTCGGGATTCGCAACGTCAACAGCGAGCCGAAGATTCCGGCGCTGGATCGGGCCGCGCTCACCGGTGCGAAGCCGATCGCGCAAGCAGCGGATTACCTGGTGGGGCTGGCGCGCCGACTGAAGTAACCTTAGTTCCGCGGCAGAGGGATCAACTCTTCTGGGGCTCCTCGAGCCCCACCTGGAGCTGCGACAGAGCTTCCGGCGAAATTCCGTGCGTCGACGAGATGCCGAACTTCCGGCGCAAATACTCCTCGAAGCTTATCCACTCGCCCTCGTATTCGACCGATCTCGTCCACGCGCACAGCGTCACGAGATTCCGATAGTGTTCCGCGCCTCGCGCAATGACCAGGAGCGAGATCAGCATCAGGGCGAGCGCCACGGCGAGACCCAGAGAGATCATGTCCCCGCGGTGCAGCTCCGCTACGAGCGACTGTTGCCGGTCTCGTAGAAGACTCGCCTCGTCGGCAGTCATCGACTGGAGACCCGACCGGATCGAGGTCATCACTCTGTCGCTTTTATTGTTTTTCACCATGCTTACAGCCAAGTCATGCGTGCCTGCGCGCTCCAGTATGATCACCGAGTCGAGCTCGGCCAGCTTGGCGCGCGAAAGCGAGTCGATTATCAAAAGGCGCCGCAGCTGGCCCGGATTGTCCGCCAGCAGACGCCGCAGGTTCAGGAGGCGGGTGCGGATCTCGTTCGTTGCAACCGAGTACGGGGCAAGAAAACCAGGCTGGCCAGTCAGGAGGTATCCCCTCTCCGCCGACTCCGCCTCGCTCATCCGCGCTTCCACGGTGGCGAGCTCGCGTTGGTTTTCGAGCGTGCGACTCACCCACTCGAACGACTCGACTGCCGCAGTTCCATCCCGCCACTCGAGCAGCAGGAGGGCGCACATGACCAGCGCGGTCGAGGCCAATCCGAAAGAAAGGAGAATCGATCGGCTATGGGGAATCTTCATTTTTTGCGCCTTGGGGCGAGCGTAGCGGAACAGTCCACTGCTAATACAGGACGATTCACCGGCGGGCCTGGTATCCGATTTGGATCAGGTTCCTTGGCCGGCCGGGAGGGCAGGCCGACTGTGGTAGGGCTCGGAGCGCGAGACACTCGCCATCATAGCCGGTCCGGGGCAATTTGCCATGCCGTTTTCGCGTCACGGGCTGACGATTTCCTATCATTTCGGCGCGGGTCCAAAATCGGGTAGATTGATCGCTCGATGGAAAGCCATGCCCTGGCGGCGCCAACCCGTAAAGAAGACCTCCCACTCCACGACGATGTTCGGTGGCTTGCCGGCGCGCTCGGGCGGGTCATAAGGAGGCTCGAGGGCGACGAGGCATTCACGACAGTCGAGCGCCTGCGCGTCGCGACGCGGGCCCGGCGGCACGGTTCGCCAGACGCACCCACCCTGGAGCAGCTGCTCAAGCTGATCGACGGATTCAGCGTCGCGCAATGCGCGATGGCGGCGCGCGCATTCACGCTCTTTTTCCTGCTGATCAACACCGCCGAGCAAACTCACCGCGTCCGGCGCCGCAATTCGTATCTGGGCAAAGGCGTCACCGATCCGCAGCCCGCATCCGCGCGCTGGACGATGCGCCAGCTGCGCAACCTGGGCGCGAGCGCCGAGGCAATCGAGCGGGCGATGCTCAACCTGGATATCCGCCCCGTACTGACCGCGCACCCTACCGAGTCCACACGCCGCACCCTGCTCGGTCTCCAGGCACGGGTTGCCGACAACCTTCTCGCGCGTGAATCCGCGCCGCCGGACGAAGTAAGGCTGATCGAGCAGTCGCTGGAGGGCGAAGTGGAGCTGCTCTGGCTGACGAGCGAGGTCCGGCAGGACCGCCCGACCGTTCTCGACGAAGTCAGTTCGGCGCTCTGGTATCTGGAAACGCGACTTCTCGAGGCGGACGCGTACGTGCACTCGACGCTCGCGCTTGCGTTCGAGGATGAATTCGCCCGCTCGGCCGACGCGTTCAGGCTCGCGGTTCCGGTGCGATTTGGGACGTGGGTCGGCGGGGATCGCGACGGGAATCCGTACGTCACACCGGAGATCACGATCGCCACCGCGCGCCGGGCGAGCCACGTGATACTCGGGCGTTATCGCGACACGCTGGAAGATCTCACGCGGCGGCTGTCGCTATCGTCGTCGATCGTGCCGCCACTCGATGCCCTCATCAAGTCGCTCGAGAAGGACCAGAAGCTGCTGCCCTTGATCTGGAACAAGAACAGAAAGCGCAACGCAGACGAGCCGCTGCGGCTCAAACTGAGCTTCATGTCAGCGCGGATCGAGGCGACGCGCCGGCTGGTCGCATCGCGCGACGCCGCGCGACCCCGAAAGGAGCCCGCGGCGTATCCCGATGTCGCAGCGTTCGAGGCGGATCTGCAGCTGGTGCGCAAATCTCTGCTGCGCGCGGGTGCGGAACAGGCGTGCCGCACGACGGTCGATCCGTTGTATGCGGCCGTGCGCGCGCACGGCTTTCACGGCTTCATGATGGATGTCCGCGATCATTCCGACGTTAATGCCGCCGCGGTCAAAGAGATTCTCTCACCGAAAGACGGTGATGTGGATGGAGAGCGGCTTCGCTCCGCGCTTCTCGCGAGAAAGCCGATTCTAGGCAGGAACCGGAAGATCTCTGACGCGACGCGCCAGGCGGTTGCTACGATGGCAGCGATCCGGACGATCCAGGACGAAGCAGGGGAGCCGGCCGCCTGCACGTACATCGTTTCGATGACGCGGTCCGCCGAAGACCTGCTGAAGGTGTTGCTACTAGCCCGGGAGGCGGGGCTGGTGAATCTCACTGGCGCGAAGCCGGCGTCCCGTCTCGACATAGTACCTCTGTTCGAGACGGTCGACGATCTGGAGCGCGCTCCGGAAGTGATGCGCTCCCTGTTCACCGATCCCGTTTACACTCGGCAGCTGGAAGCACGGGGACGGAAGCAGGAAGTAATGATCGGCTACTCCGATTCTGGTAAGGATGCCGGGATGATCGCGGCGTCGTGGGGATTATATCGCGCGCAGGAGTCTCTGGCCGAGGTATTCGATGAGGCAGGGGTGGAGCTGCGTCTCTTCCACGGCAGGGGTGGGAGCGTCGGGCGCGGCGGCGGCTCGCCCGTCTATCGCGCGCTCGCCGCGCTTCCTCCGGGAACGACCAAGGGCCGCATCAAGATCACCGAGCAGGGCGAGATCATCTCCCAGCAGTTCGGCTTGGTGCCAGTAGCGGAGCGCACGCTGGAGGTGACGGCGGCGGGAGTGCTGCTGCACGAGTTCAGCGACTGGCGAAAGAAGGTCGGAGTAAAGGAGGTCGAAGATTTTCGAGAGGTGATGGATCGCGTGTCTGCTCGCTCCCGTGATGTCTATCACCAGCTCGTCTACGATGACGACGCGCTGTTCCAGCTCTTTCGCATGGCGACGCCGATCGACGAGCTGGCAAACGCCCGGTTTGGCTCGCGCCCCGCGTACCGTCCCGGCGCAACGACAGGGATCGAAGGCATTCGCGCCATCCCGTGGGGATTCGGCTGGACGCAAATCCGGCTCATGCTCACCGGTTGGCTTGGTGTCGGAACCGCGCTCGGCGACGAGGTGTCCACGCGCGCGGGCTTGCGTCGGGTTCAGCGTATGGCCGAGAGCTGGCCGTTTATGGATGACCTGTTGGGGAAGGCGGAGATGGTCTGCGCGAAAACCGATGTCGAGATCGCGAGCGCCTACGTACGACACCTGGGCGGCGATCGCAAGCTCCTCGGATCACTCATCGGCGAGTATCAGCGCGCCGTCGAGGCTCTGCTCCTCATTCGGGGGCATCGTCAGCTGCTCGAGGATTCTCCGGTGCTACAGTCTGCCATCGCGCTCAGAAATCCCTATGTCGACCCGCTTTCGCTGCTTCAGATATCCCTGTTGCGGAGAAAGCGCACCGGCGTGGCGAAGAATGAGCGTGGAAGGGAAGCGATAGACGATGCACTCGCGACGACGCTGAGTGGGATCGCCCAGGGGCTCCGGAATACGGGCTAGCGGATTCGCGGGTCGCGAAAGCCGCCACCGGGCCTAGAACTCGCGCTATTTGACCTTGATCCCTTTCAGCTTGGGATCGAGAGCGGGATAGCGAAGGTCGAGAGCGTCGAGGGTGTCGGCGATTTTGCGCGCGACCAGAAAATTGCGCGCGTCCTCGTCGTCGGCCGGCACGATGTGCCACCGCGCCCAGCTGGTGCTGCACCTGGCGATTGCATCGCGGTACGCCTTCGTGTAGTCGTCCCACAGCGCGCGATCGTCCAGATCACCAGCGCGGAATTTCCAGTTCTTTTTTTTGTCTTCCAGTCGGTCGATGAGCCGCTTCTTCTGCTCGTCACGGGAGACGTGCAGGAAGAACTTCAGAATCACGACCGAGTTCTGAGACAGCATTTGCTCGAAGTCGTTGATCTGGTCGAACCGCTCCGACCACACTTTCTTCGGCACCAGATCGTGGACCCGCGTCACGATCACATCCTCGTAGTGCGAGCGATTGAATATTCCGATCATCCCCCGCGGGGGAACGCGCTCGTGCACGCGCCAGAGATAGTCGTGCTGCTGCTCCAGCTCCGTCGGGACCTTGAAGCTGGTGACGACGCAACCCATCGGATTAACGCCGCGAAAGACTTTCTTGATCGTCCCATCTTTCCCCGATGCATCGCGGCCCTGAAGCACGATGAGCAGCGCAAACCTTCCGTCCGCGTACAGCTTCTGTTGCAGCTTCCTGATTCGGTCCACGTGCTCCTCGGCGGCATCGTCGAGGTGCTTGTGCCTGGGGAGACCCGTTGGCGGCGCGGCATCATTGTCGCCTAGTCGGATCTGGCGCGGGCTCGTGATGGGCTTGAGGTTGAAAGGCACGAAGCAATGTCCCCGCCGTGGCGCGGTTTGTCAAAGTCTCCAAACTGAAAACTGAACTGCAACTGAACTGAACGGGGTGGGAGGTGTCAGAAGCATAGTTGCCAGGCGTCAGGTCAGGACGCCCGGACTTGCCTCAGTGGCGTTCCGGCAAACGGCAGTTGCCTGTACCTGGAATTGCGTCGCGAAAAGTCACGGCGTAGTGACCTGAAAACTGGCACCTACGCCTCTGACATCTCCCACCCCGTTCATTTGTCGTTGTTATTTCCCGGTCCTCCGTCTGGCGCCCACCGATCCTTTCGCTACTATGAAGAAGACCCCACAAAAGGAGAAATCATGACAACCGCGGCACCCAGCTCTACCGCCACCGCCGCCGTCGCTGAGGAGCTCGTCTCCTTCTGCAGGGCCGGGAACTTCATGGGAGCGATCGAGAACCTTTACTCCTCGGACATCGTCAGCATCGAATCGATGGGCAACGAGACGATGCCACGCGAAATGAAGGGAATTGACGCGATTCGGGGAAAGAACCAATGGTGGGCCGAGAACCACGAGGTCAATTCCTCGGTCGTCGATGGACCTTTCGTCGGCGAGGATAAGTTCGCCGTCTACTACAACCTCGACGTGACGTTCAAGCCGACCGGGAAGCGCACCACCATGGAAGAAATGGCGCTCTACGAAGTGAAGAACGGGAAGATCGTGCGCGAGCACTTCTTCTATAGGACGTCATAGGACGTCGAACACCTGAAGGTTACGACCACGCGCGCGGACGGATCCGCGCGAACGGACACAGCGTCCATCTCGGAAACGGCGTCGCTAGGCACCGACGCCGTTTCTCTTCCGCGCGATCCCTCCCCTTCGCAGCGCCTGGCGATCGAAGCGGCGGCAAAGCCGCTACTCGTGCTCGCGGGACCGGGCGCGGGGAAAACCTTCTGCCTGATCCGGCGCATCGGATTCCTGATCGACAAGCTCGGCGTCAAGCCCGAGCGGATCTGCGTCTTCACTTTCACCAACAAGGCCGCCGGCGAAATCGCGGAGCGACTCGCGGGCGAGCTAGGCCCGAGCGTGGAGCGCGTCAAGCGTGGAACCATCCACGCCTTCTGCGCCGAGCTGCTGCGCGAGTTCGGCGAGCACGTGGGACTGCAGCTTGGATTTGGCATCGCCGACGAGGCTGACCAGAGGGCCGTCCTGCGCCGGCTCAAAGCACCGGCAAAAATACACAAGAGCGTCCTCGACGCATTCGCGCGCTACCGGTTCCGTGGCGAGCCGATGGGGCACCGGTATCAGACATACTACGAGGCCTACAAGCAGATCATGTCCGAGCGAAATGTGGCCGACTTCGACACGCTGGTGCTTAAAACCGCGGAGCTCCTCAGAATCGCCACCGTGGCGGCGGAAGTGCGCGCGCGGTGGGACGTCGTGCTCGTCGACGAATTCCAGGACTTGAATCCGATTCAGTACGCCGTCGTTCGCGAGCTGGCTCGCGAGCATCGCCACGTGTTCGTGGTAGGTGACGACGAGCAGTCTGTCTATTCCTGGACGGGCGCCGACCCCAAGGTGTTCAACGATTTCCGAAACGACTTCGGAATCGCTCTTGGGGACGTGGTCCATCTGCGTGACAACCGGCGGTGCCCGCCCGCTGTGCTCGACCTCGCGCGGCGCCTGATCGCGATGAACGAGTCGATCTTCGAGAACCGTGAGCCCCAGCGCACCACGCACGTCTCTCCATTTGCCGTGACCGCCCTCAACTTCGCGGACGACGACAGCGAGACGGCCTGGATCATGGAAGATCTGCGGCGCGACCACTCGGCCCACGAGGGAACACTGGGATGGGGCGACGTGGCGCTGCTCTACCGAACGCACAAGATCGGCAGCGCGATCGAGACGGCCTTTCTGAATGCGGGAATCCCCTGCCGTCTCGCACAGGGACGAGCCCTCGCGGATGACAAGATTGTCGCCTACGTCCTCGCCGCGCTGCGCGTGATAGCGAACCCGCACGACGAGATTCAGCAGGAGCTGTTTTATCAGACTGTGCTCCCGGACGCCGTCTTCGACAGCGCCCGCGCCTGGGCTGAAGAGACCGGGCGCACTCTCGTTCAGCAGCTGGAGCACATGGCGCGCACGCTCCCGCGCGAGCACGGAGACCGCAAGAAGATCTGGCGCGGCAGCTACGCGCTCCAGAATCTCGCTGCCCTCGGGAAGAGCCACACATCGCTGCGATCGCTCGTCGACGACATCCTCTCGGAGAAAGTCGGCACTTACCGCACTGTCCTCGAGGAACACCAGGAAGAGCTGAGCGACCCGGCGACCCACGAGGAAGCTGTCGCAATGGCCGAACGTGTTCAGCGCACGATCGATGAGGGACGATCCGTCTGGATTCCGCGTTCTGGCGGGGCCGAGATCGCCGCCAAGAAAATGCTGACGGAGATGGGTGTGCGCTCGGTGTCCATGGGCGGAGCGCCAGCCGCCGACGCGCAGCGCGTGAGGCCGGAGGATTTCCCCACACTCGGATTCGGCCTGGGTCTCTTCAAGACCGCGCAGCTCGCGCGCACCAAATCGTTCGCGAACACATTCCGCGACTTCACCGCGATAGATCTCGAGACCACGGACAAGGACGTTCATACCGCCGAGATCGTTGAGATCGCCGCGGTGCGGGTGAGAAACTGGAAGATCGTGGACGAATACCGGACGCTGGTCAAGCCGCGGGTGCCGATTACATCAGGGGCGGCGGCGACGCACGGCATTTCCGGGAGCGATGTGGCCGACGCGCCGTACTTTGAGTCAGTGTGGCCGGCGTTCAGGGACTTCTGCGGTGCCGACGTGCTGGTCGCGCACAACGGCTATGTGTTCGATTTCCCGATCCTGCGCCGTATGGCGATGCATCTTCCGCGTGGAACCGATTTCTCGACGTACGACACGCTGCCACTCGCCCGGACGCTGCACGCCACCAGCCGCCGGCTGGAGCACCTGGCCAAGCGTTATGGCATTGCGACCGGCCAGTCCCATCGCGCCCTCGACGATTGTCGCACGCTGGCAAAGCTCTTCCCGATGCTGAGCGAAACGAGAATCGAGTACGCCCGCAAGACCGCGCTCGTGAATCTCCTCGATCAGCTCGGCATCATGCTCGCCCTCAGCGATCGCGACTCGCTCTGCGACGAAGCGCGCAAGATCTTCGAGTACGTTGCCGCCTACTCGCTCGGGCGTCACAGCGATTGTCTCGACCGCTACAACTCCGAGTGCGAGCTGAGCGGAGACACGTCACTCCCAACCGTCGACGAGCTGATCACGCTCCTCGGCGGCCACCAGCGGATGGAACGGCTGCGGTCCGAGCGCTCGGCCGAGAAGCGATACCCGGAGACGATGGGAAGACTGCGCCGGCTGATCGACGCCTGCTCTGCTGGTGACTTGCCCGTGCAGATATCCGCATTCCTCGAGCGAGCCATTCTCTCCCGTTACGATGGAGCCGAGCCGCAGAAGAACCGCGTCAATCTTCTGACGATGCACTCGACCAAGGGTCTGGAGTTCTCACGGGTGTACATCGTGGGCATCGAAGACGAGCAGCTGATTCCAACGCCGCGAAATGGAGTGCTTGGAAAACTGGATCTCGAGGAGGCGCGCCGGCTTCTCTACGTTGGCATGACCCGGACGATCGATCGGCTGGTCATGACGCGCGTCGAGTCCCGCGCCGACAAGGTCACTGGCGGGCACCGGTTCCTGGATGAGATGAGATTGAATCTGAGTTCGGCGCGGTGACGGTTGGCATCCACAATGCTGAGGCAAGGCATCGTAGACCGACCGGGTCTATGATCAACGCTGCGGTGAGCGCGTCACCCTCCAAATGGTATTCCCAACGTCATCAGCCACAAGGAGCGCGCCCTCCTTGTCGATCGCAACGCCGACTGGCCGACCCATCGCCTCTCCATTTGCTTTGAGGAATCCGGTGAGAACGTCGATCGGCTGCCCTCTCGGCTTTCCGTTCGCGAATGGAACGAAGATCACCTTGTAACCGCTCCACGGCTTGCGATTCCAGGAGCCGTGCTGCCCCACGAACATTCCGTTGTTGAACCGAGGCGGAAGCGCCTTCGCTCCGGACCAGGTGAGGCCGAGCGATGCGGTGTGGGGGCCGAGGGCGTAGTCGGGGATGATCGCCCGGTCGATCAGCTCCGGATGCTGCGGCTCAATTCGATAATCGACGTGCTTGCCGTAGTAGCTGAACGGCCAGCCGTAGAATCCGCCGTCGCGCACGGAGGTGATGTAGTCGGGGACAAGATCACTGCCGAGCTCGTCGCGCTCATTTACCGCGACCCACAGCGCGTGGCTCTCCGGCTCCCACGCGAGGCCCACCGGGTTGCGAAGCCCCGTCGCGAAGACGCGATGGTTCCCGGTCGCTCGATCGATCTCCCAGATAGCCGCGCGCGTCTGCTCGTGGAGGTATCCGTTTTCCATCGCGTTGCTGTTGGAGCCCACCGAGGCGTAGAGCTTCGTCCCGTCCGGACTGGCGATGACATTCTTCGTCCAGTGATGGTTGATGCGGCCGGCGGGCAGATCGACCAGCTTCACTCCGGGCGCAACGATGTTCGTCACTCCTGGTGTGTACGGGAAGCGCACAATGCCGTCGCTGTTCGCGACATAGAGCGCATCGCCAACCAGCGCCATTCCGAAGGGCGAGTACAGTCCCGACAGAAAAACGGAGCGCGTGTCCACGATCCCGTCTCCGTCGGTGTCCCGCAGCAGGACGATGCGATTCGGGCTCGGAACGCCGCTGCCCGATTTTGCCTGAAAGAATCTGAAGAAGAATCCCTTGATTCCCTTGCCGTCATCGGGCCTCTTCGGCCCATTCGTCTCCGCCACGAGCACGTCGCCGTTCGGAAGCACGTAGAGCCATCGGGGATGGTCGAGCCCCCGTGCGAACGCGCGAACCGTAAGGCCTTCAGCCGCGACCGGTGTTGCGTCGTCCCTCCAGCTCTTCGCCGTCACGACGTGTATGACGGGGATGACCGACTCTCTTGGCCGCGGGATGATTGGATGGACACCCGTCTCGGCGGAGACAGGCAGGCGGGCCGGCGACCCGCAGGCGGTCGCAAGCGAGGCCACGCCAAGCAAACAAATCCGGGGGAAAATGCTTCGCATGAAGCTCGGGTGAGCGCAAGAATCACGCGCATCACGAGCGGATGATAAGTTTGAAATTATGGCTGAGCGCGAACGGCAGCAGGCGGGCGGCGAGTGGCGAGTTCCGGTCGGCGGTGAAGAAACCTCGGCGGTTTTCGAGCCGGCGACGGGCGGGGCGGAGCAGGGGGTTGTCTTCGTCTGCGCACACGGCGCCGGCGGAAACATGGACGATCGCGGACTCGTTCAGACCGCGAATGCTCTCCATGAGCGCGGATTCGGCGTCGTGCGGTTCAACTTCCTCTACAAGGAAAAGAAATCCGGGCGCCCGGACCCGATGCCGCGACTCAAGGAATGCTACGCCGCCGTCGTCGCGCGTGCGCGCCAGGAGTTGAACCCCAGGACACTAATCATCGGCGGACGCTCGATGGGCGGACGAGCCGCGTCGATGCTCGCCGCGGACGGATTCGACTGCAATGGGCTGCTGCTCGCGTATCCGCTGCATCCTCCCGGCAAGCCGGATCAGCTGCGCGACGCCCACCTCCCCGCGATCAAGGTCCCCGTGATTTGCTTTAACGGCACACGAGATCCGTTTTGTACGCCGAGCCTGATGGAAGAGGTTCTCAAGCGCGTGACGACGAAGTGGGAGATGCATTGGGTGGAGGGCGCGGATCACAGCTTTCACGTCCCCAAGTCTTCGGGAAAGACAGACGCCCAGGTTCTCGATGAGATCGCCGACGCGAGTCGGACCTGGTTGCAGGGCATCTGAGGCCTATCTCAAAAACAGTCAAAGGAGAAAAGGATGCTAGGTGACAAAGACGCAATCGCGACGATCGCGGTGAAAGACCTCAAGGTCGCAAAAAAATTCTACGAGGGCGCGCTCGGCCTGAAGGCCAACCCGTCTACGCAGCCCGAAGTGATCGAGTACAAGAGCGGAAGCTCGAAAATTCTTGTCTACAAGTCGCAATACGCCGGGACCAACAAAGCCTCGGCGGTCACCTGGTTTGTCGACGATATGGACGACGTGGTGCGGACGCTCAAGGGCAAGGGAGTAAAGTTCGAGCATTACGACCTGCCGGGACTGACACTGAAAGGCGACCTCCACATCGTGGGCAAGATGAAAGCCGCATGGCTCAAGGATCCCGACGGCAACATTCTCGCGCTCGTCGGCGGGTAAGCGACGCAAGATCCGGGTTTTCAACAACTTAGCAGCTCCCAAAAAAAGCCGCCGCGAATTGTCGATTTCGCGGCGGATCATTCGTCGCCTGTGTAGAGCCAGATCAATCCGGGTGGCAAGACCGTCCGGAACCGCGGCTCCGAACCGAAACCATTCAGGAGAGACTGCAATGCGATTCATGGTGATAGTGAAGGCCGACAAGGACTCGGAGGCTGGAGTCCTCCCCGACGCGAAGAGCTTTGCCGAGATGGGCAAGTTCAATGAAGAGCTGGTGAAGGCCGGCGTACTCCTCGCGGCCGAGGGACTTCAGTCCAGCAAAAAGGGCGCACGCGTGAGGTTCTCGGGCACCAAGAGAACCGTGATCGACGGACCATTCGCCGAGACGAAGGAGCTGATCGCTGGCTTCTGGCTCTGGCAGGTGAAATCGCTCGCAGAGGCGATCGAATGGGTGAAGCGCTCGCCGAATCCGTTCCCGGGCAAGGAGTCCGAGATCGAGATTCGCCAGGTGTTCGAGGCGGACGATTTCGGTCCCGAGCTCGCGTCCGAGGAGAGGAAGCAGAGGATGCGGAACATTTCGCAGATCCAGGGAAGAGAAGGTCGGTAAGCAGATGGCCAACAACGCGAAGCGATAGTCAGCACACCGCAAATAAAATCTCAGGGAGAAAACGACAAATGCGATTCATGACGCTATACAAGCCAGGCACAGAGAGCGACATGCCGACCGAAAAGGAAATGGCCGCCGTTGGACAGTTGATCGAAGAGATGGCCAAAGCCGGCACGCTGATCGCGACCGACGGGCTTCAGCCCAGCTCGAAGGGCGCGCGCGTGCGGATCGACTCGAATGGAAAATTCACGGTCATCGACGGACCATTCACCGAGACGAAGGAGCTGATCGGCGGCTACGCGATCATCCAGGCGAAGTCGAAAGCCGAAGCGATCGAGCTGACGAAGCGCTTCCTCAAGACGATGGGCAGAGGTGAGAGCGAGATTCGCCTGATGCAGGACGTTCCGGGGTTTGATGCCGCAGCGGCGTCCCCGTCAGCCAAGGCCGGTCAGAAGCCTCGTGGAAAGATTGGCGCAAGGGCGTAGCCTCGGCCGTTCGGCACTTGCACGAGAGCGCGAAGATGGTGTGATTGGAGGCCGTGGCGGCCTCCGATACCCATCGCGCGATCGACGCAGTCTGGCGAATCGAATCCGCGAGACTGATTGCCGGTCTTACGCGAATCGTGCGCGATGTCGGTCTCGCTGAGGATCTCGCGCAGGACGCTCTCCTTGCCGCGCTGGAGCGGTGGCCGGAATCGGGCGTCCCTGACAACCCCGGCGCGTGGCTCATGGCTACAGCGAAACATCGCGCGATCGACACGTTTCGACGTGCCGAGCGGATCGAGCGCAAACACGAGGAGCTCGGTCACGAGCTCGAGTCACAGCAGGAGCGGGCGGTGCCCGATATGGACGAAGCGATCGACGACGACATCGGCGATGACGTTCTACGCCTAGTGTTCATGTCCTGTCACCCGGTGCTCCCTCGAGAAGCGCGGACCGCGCTGACGCTCCGCCTGCTCGGTGGTCTCACCACCGATGAGATAGCGCGCGCGTTTCTCGTCCCTGAGCCGACCATCGCGCAACGAATCGTCCGCGCCAAGCGGACGCTCTCCGAGCGCAAGGTTCCATTTGAAGTCCCGCGCGGGGCCGAGCTCGCGGCCCGACTGTCGTCGGTGCTGGAAGTCATCTACCTCGTGTTCAACGAAGGCTACACGGCGACCGCCGGCGACGACCTGGTCCGACCCACGCTCTGCGAGGATGCGCTCCGTCTTGGCCGCATCGTCGCCGAGCTTGCCCCGGAGGAACCGGAGGTCCACGGACTAGTGGCGCTAATGGAAATCCAGGCGTCGCGTCTGCGCGCGCGGACCGGCCCCTCGGGGAAGGCGATACTGCTGCTCGACCAGGATCGCGGGCGCTGGGATCAGATCCTGATTCGCCGGGGACTCTCGGCGCTCGAGCGCGCGGAGAAGCTGCGCGGGGCGAATGGCCCGTACGCACTGCAGGCGGCGATTGTCGCCTGTCATGCGAGAGCGCGTACAGCGGCGGAGACGGACTGGCGGCGGATCGCGTCGCTGTACGATGCGCTGGCGGCGGTTACACCATCACCGGTGGTGGAGCTCAATCGCGCGGTCGCTGTCGCGATGGCTTTCGGACCGACGGAAGGGCTCAAGATCATCGACGCGCTGACGTCGGAGCCGTCGCTCAAGGGCTACCATTTGCTGCCGGCGGCGCGCGCAGATCTTCTCGAAAAACTGGGTCGGTTCGACGAGGCACGTACGGAATTCGAGCGCGCCGCGTCGCTCACGCGAAACGCTCGCGAGCGCGAGCAGCTGCTCGAGCGCGCGCAAGCGCACAACGCGGGCAATCACACTCATCAGAAGGAAAAATAGAATGGAATACGTTGCACAAACCGTTGCGGTCTCGAAGGGGCAGCTCTGGACCGGACGCATTCTCAGCGGCCTCGGTGTGTTGTTCATGCTTTTCGACGCCACGATACACGTGATGAAGCCGGCGCCCGTGGTCGCGAGCCTTGCGCAGCTCGCTTTTCCCTTGAGCGCCGCCGTCCCGCTCGGGATAATCGAGCTCGTCAGCATCGCCCTTTACGTGATTCCGCGTACTTCGGTGTTTGGGGCGATCCTGCTCACCGGGTATCTTGGAGGGGCGACTGCAACCCAGGTGCGTGTAGGTGCTCCACTCTTCAGCACCACTCTTTTCCCGATCTATATCGCGCTGTTCCTTTGGGGAGGGCTTCACTTTCGTGACGACCGGGTGCGCTCGCTCATACCGCTGCGACGCTGATGATTCGGAGATGACTTGATGAAAACGACCACGAACGCTCTTGTGCTCGGCTGTGCTGTCGATACGGCGGGGCCTGGCACGCTTCTACGATTCGTCGTGCTCGTCATCGCCGCGGCGATGCTCGTCGTAGCGCCAATCGCGTCGGCGCAGCGGACCATCGGTCGCAGGGGCTCCGGGGGACGCTATGCTTTTGTGAATGGCCTCAAGATGTATTACGAGGTTCGCGGCCCCCAGCGCGGCAGGCCGATCGTGTTCCTTCACGGAGCATTCTCGAACATCGAGTCCGACTTCGGAAAAATCCTTCCGACGATTGCGAAGACCAGGCAGGTCATCGCGATGGAGCAGCAGGGCCACGGCCGCACCGCGGACATCGATCGTCCGCTCACGTATGAGCAGATGGCGGACGATGTCGCTGAGCTGCTAAGGCAGCTCAGGATCACGAATGCGGACTTCGTCGGCTACAGCATGGGAGGCGGCATCGCGATGTACGTCGCCGTTCGCCATCCGGAGCTCGTGCACAAGCTGGTGTTTGCGGGGGGAGCGAGCTACGACCCGGACGGCTTCTATCCCGCGCTGCTCGAGGGAGAAAAGAAGTTGACTCCCGATGCTTTTGTCGGAACGCCATGGCTCAGGACGTACCAGAGGATTGCTCCCAACAAGGGCGACTGGCCCAAGCTCGTCGAAAAAATAAAGTTTCTCGACCTGAACTGGCGCGGCTTGTCGGAGGACCAGGTTCGATCGATCAAGGCTCCGACGATGCTGATCGTCGGTGATGCCGATGTCGTGCGTCCCGAGCACGTCGTCAAGATGTTCCAGCTGCTCGGCGGCGGAGTGCCCGGCGATCTCGTCGGGCTCCCGCGTTCCCGGCTCGCGGTGCTGCCGGGCACGACACACGTCACGCTCATCACCCGCACCGCCTGGCTGCTCTCGATGATCCCGGAGTTTCTCGACGCGCCAGTGCCCGTGCAAAAAAGTCCGAAGTGAGAGTCGCCTAGTGACGGACGCAGCCGCGACCGCGGCGACCGCCACACCCGACGCGAGGTCGCCGGCATCGGCGGCACGGCCGGAGCGCCCGAAATACGATCGCTCAATCGTCGAGGGACCGCTCCTTCCGGCGGTGTGGAAGCTGGCGTGGCCGACGATGCTCACCAACATCGTCGGCGGACTTCAGGGGATGGTCGATCAGGCGCTGGTCGGCAACATGATCGGATACAAAGCCAACGCCGCGATCGGCGTGAGCATGCAGATGTGGCTCATCGTCATGATCTTCATCTCGTCGCTGTTCACGGGGATGAGCGTTCTGGTCGCGCGCTTCGCGGGTGCGGGCGATCATGAGAAGGTGGACCGCACGGTCTACCAGGCGTTCGTGACGGCGATCGGGCTCGCGGTTCTGGTGATGGCGCCGATCGGATACTTCTCGGCTCCGTGGCTGCTCAATTTCGTGAATGCCGCGCCGGAGGTGCAACGCGAGGCGTTGCCATTCCTGCGCATCATGTTCGTATTCAGCGGCGGGATGCTCGTCTTCTTCATGCTCGGCGGCGCGCTTCGGTCCGCCGGCGACGCGCGGACGCCGATGATACTCGGCATCAGCCTGACGGTGTTGAATCTCGTTCTGAACATCATCCTCATTCGCGGGCTCGGGCCCATCCCCGCGTTCGGGACCAAGGGCGCCGCGATGGGGACGTGCATCGCGTCGGGATCGCTCGCCATCTACTCGCTCGTCAAGCTGTGGAACGGCGGATGGGTCGTGTCGTTTCCGCGCGGGCGCGGCTACGGTCCGGACTGGGCGATCATACGCGAATTGTTCCGGTTCGGACTGCCGAGCGGATTCCAGGGAATCGTGGCGAACATCGGCGGCGTGTTCATGCTCTCCTTCATCGGGTCGTTGGCGCTGAGCGCGGCCTCCCAGGCGGCGTTCGCCGTCTCTTACACGCAGCTCTTTTCGTTGATCACATGGACGTCGGTCGGGCTCATGGGCGCGTCGGCGGCGATCGCCGGCCAGAACCTCGGGGCGGGCAAGCCGGATCGCGCGGCGGCAGCGGTACATGTTGCCGCTCGCATTGGTCTCAGCAGTGCGGCGATCATCGGCGCGCTGTTCCTGTTCCTGCCGCGGCAGCTGCTGGCGATATTCGGAATGCACGATCCAGTAGTCGTGGGGATCGGTGTGCAGCTGCTGCACGTGCTCAGCCTTTCGGGTTTGTTCATCGCCGTCGCGCTCACCTACTCCGGCGGACTGCAGGGGACTGGCGATACGAGGAGCCCGCTCTACATCTCGATCGTCTCGCAGGTCATGCTGCCGCTCGGCATCTGCTACGTGATCCAGCGGACGGGAACGCTGCATCCGATTCACATCTGGCTGGCGATCCTGGCCGGCCATGCGACGCGGTGTACGTTGAGCGTGCTGCGATTCAATCAGGGGCGGTGGCGCAACATCGCGGTCAATATCGGTGCGGCCAAAGCGTAGTCACATCTTCTACTGCGCGATCCTGCCGTGAATAAGCGCCAGCGCGCCCTCCTGTCCGTCGGGCGCGCACCGCGATCTCCGCAGTCCCCACAACTGCTCCGCAAGCGAAAGATTCTGCTCGACTGACTGCGCTTGCCCCGCCGCGGCTCCGGAAACGAGAAGCAGCGTAGCCGAGTCGAGAGCAACCGCAACCTGCGGCGCCTGCACGCCGAGACATTTGCGCACCGACGCCAGCGTCGTCTGCACGAGATTTCTGCTTCGCCTGACCTGCTCGGGAAGCGTGAGCCCGCTCTGTGTCGGGTCCAACGAGATCACGCTGTCGGTGAGTGCGATTCGCCCCTTGAGACTGCTGCTGTCCTCGGGCATCAGCTTCTGGGCCGCGAGCAGATCGGTGCGCGCGGTCGCGAAATCTCCAAGCGAGAGAGCCGCCTCCGCCAATCCAACGAAGGCGTCAGCATCCTTCGAGTCGCGATGCAGAATCTCGCGGAAGATCACCACCGCTCGCGCCGGCGATCCGGCCACCACGAACAGGTGGGCGATTCGCTTGCGCTGCGCCAGATCGTTCGTCGTGTCATCCTGGATCGGCAACAGCTCCGAAAGAAGCTCCTGCTTCGCGTTTGCCCGCGCGAGGAGGTCGATCAGCTCGAAGCGCGCGGCAGTGCGGCTTTTTTCGGCGCCCCTCGGCCACAGTCCGTAGATCGCGCGGTGATAGTAGGACTTTGCCTTGTCGAGCTTTCCCTCTTTGGCGAGGACGCGGGCCATCGCGAGATTCGTCGCTCCATCCGTCTCGTTCCGTTCCAGCAGCGGCAACAACATCTGGTCGGCCTCGGTCGGACGGCCGTCGGCGAGAATCGCCTGCGCCAGCGCAACACCGTACGCGGAGTTGTCGCCATCGAGCGTCGATGCGGTCCGCAGATGTTCTATTGCGGCCTCGACCTTTCCCAGCGCGATCAATTGCTGGCCCGTCGCGAACTCCCGTCCGGCGTATGCCTTGCGCTCGGCGACGTCCACCCTGGCCAGCGCGGTGTCGAACAGGAGCAACCCCACGATCGCGGCCAGGATCACAGCGAATGTCGCGATGAACTCGGACACGGTGGCAGTCGGTGTCGGAGCGGCCGGCTGGACGAGAGGAGTTTTCATAAGTCGGGATGATCCCTGTAGTCGAGCTCGTCGGCGCTCTCGACGCCGAACTCCTTCAGAATGTCCGCGAACGTGACGATGCCAAGCATGATGCGAACGTTGGCGCGGCTCACTACGGGAAGAACCGTGTGCCCATTTTCTTTCATTCGCGCCAGAGCACGACTGAGCGGCTGATCGTTGTGCACGTGGGGGAGCTCCACGCTTTGGTCGGTGTCTGATCTGCGCGCGATCTGCATGAGCCGCTCGATTGTCATCTCCAACTTTCCCTGATCCAGTGCGTGCGCGATGTGACGCGTGCGGATCATTCCAATGAGACCGAGCTCGTCCGCGACGGGCCACGACTCGAGAGCGCTGTCCTTCACGCGCTCGGCGGCGTCACTGATCTTCATCTCGGGAGTAAGAGACTGCGGCACCTCGCGCGCCGCGCTGCTGACGAGCGGCACCGCCCCGTGAGTGCGCGACGAGCTGCGCGGGAGATGCAGGCCATCCTGACGCGCTAGCGCCTCGTAGATCGGCTCTTTCTGGAGCTTCTGCGAGATGTAGAACGCGATGAGGTTCGAGATCATCAGTGGAACGATGATCGTGTAATCGCGGGTCACCTCGAAGATCATGATCACCGATGTGAGCGGCGTCCTGATGATTCCCGCGAACGCCGTTCCCATACCAACGAGCGCGTACGCTCCCGGCCCCGCCGTGGACGCGGGGAAGAGCAGGTGCGCCACCGATCCCACTGTTGCGCCGACCATCGAGCCGATGAACAGGCTAGGGCCGAATATTCCGCCGGCGTTGCCCGATGCGTAGGCGACGGACGTCGCGACGATCTTGAGCACCGCCAGCGTGATTGCGACTTTGAGAATCACGTCGCCGTTGAGGACTCTCTCGACCTGATCGTAGCCGACACCCAGCACCTGCGGCACGAAGTAGCCGAGGATGCCGACAGTCAGTCCACCCGCGACCGGTTGAATCCAAAGCGATGCCCGTGGCATCTTCGCGAATTTCGCGCGCATCCAGAGCAGCATCTTCACGAACGCCACGGAGCTGAGTCCGCCGACGATTCCGAGCACGACGTACACGCCGAGCTCCTTGAGGCTGACGAGATGATAGCCGGGCACGTGGAAGAGCGGATTGTCGCCGAGGACGAGGTGGAGCACCATCCACGAGGCGGCGGACGCCAGCACGATCGAGCCGAGCACGGGCGCGTGCAGATCGCCGACGATCTCCTCGAGGGAGAAAAGCACCGCCGCGATCGGAGTGTTGAACGCGGCGGCGAGCGCGGCCGCTCCGCCGACGGGAATCAGGGATCTGATCTGCGCTCTGCTCAACCCGAGTCGTCGCGCGATCACGGACGCGAGCCCCGACCCCATGTAAACTGCCGGCCCTTCACGCCCGAGCGGGATTCCTGTGGCCAGAGAAATCGAGCAGCAAACGAACTTACCCACCACTGATCGCAGCGAGATGCGGCCGTCGTGAATGAAGAGCGCGGCCCGCGTCTGTGGAATGCCGCTGCCGCGCGCGAGCGGAAAATACTTGAAGAGAAGATATCCGGTGACGAGCGAGCCGATCGTGGGGACGACTATGCGCCGCAAGCCAGATCCGCCGGGCGGATACATGAGCGCCGTGAGTCGCCCGGTGAGAAGAATGAAGGCAACTACTACCAGCCCCACGAGAGCTCCAATCACCAGGCTGAGCAGGAGGGCGAGGCGATCCTCTTTGCGACGGAGGTCCTCGACCAGTCTGACCAGTCGTGCCGGCAGAGCTCGGATTTTTATGGCTGCCATGTGCTGAAACTAAACGCTTCGGCCCCGGGGCCGAAGCGTTTAGCTCATGCGGGATTTTTGTGCGCGGGTGAAGATAGCTACGGCTTCGTCACCGTCAGACCGCTGACCAGTCCCTCGGTGTTGTGCGAGAAGCGGATTCCGTAAATCCCATCGGTCGTCTTGAGCTTCCCCGGTCCCACGACGGCGGATTTGTCGTAGGTGCCGACGACGGTTCCATTGATCGCGCATGAAACCTTGTCACCCTTCACCGAGACGGCGATGTCCTGCGTCACGGGAGATCCAGCCGCTGCGGCTTTGTGAACCGCCGAATTCGCTTCGCCATGGCCACCATTCAACTGAAACGGCGCGGGGCCAAATCCGCGCGCGATGAAGCTGCCGTTCCCGTACGCCGCGCAGTAGAAATAACTCTGATTGGCCGTCCCCATGTCGTTCCCGCCGATGAAGATTCCGTACGGGTGCGGATGATCGTTCAGGTTCATGTACTTGGGTTCCGTGAACGTCGCCTTCACGGTGTAGTCATGACTCGCCACGTTCTTCGGATTCCAGTACGCGACCGCGGGTCCGGTGGTGACGTGCAGCGCGTCACCTTCCTGGGCGAGCTTCCCGTTCGCGAGGAGCTGCCCCCGTTTCGCCTCGCCGGGGTCTATCTGTCCGGACCAATCCTTGACGGAGATTCCGCCACCAGCGACCTGGCGTGAGGATTCATTCTGGGCCTTGCTGGTGCAGGCCAGCGTGACGAGAGCGGCAAGCGGCAAGAGGGAGGCATAAATGCGGCGCATGGAGACCTCTGTACGTTAGAGAAAGGCAAAAGAACGAGGGGGGAGCTGATTCCAGTGAGGCGCGTTTCCGTACCTCACTGGAGTCCAATGCGAAACTGTTCAGGATGATGCCGCAGCCAGATCTCTCAGTGATTTAGCCAAAGACCTGACCTTGGCGCCATCGCTCGATCCGGCCGCATCGGCGTCGAGCTGTAATGCGATTGATCCGAGCGCTGTTCGCAGTTGTACCGAGATCGGTTGCGGTGCGCTCGCCGCGCCCGAGAGGGCTTGACGGACCTGCGACAATCTCTCGGCGCTCAGACCCCTCGAACGCTCGAGCTGGTCGGCATACGCGAGCGCCAACGCATAGCTCGTCGGCCATACCAGCTTCGGTTGGCCCTGCGTATTGAAGTAGTCGAAGTGCACCGTCTTGGCGGCGTCGATTTCGTTCTGCGTGATATACTGGCTCGGAACGAGCGCGAAGATGTCGAGGCCACGCGCGATCTCGGAGCTCACGATGTTGCCATTGTACCAGTAGGCGGACCACGATCCACCCATCGCCATTCTGGTGGAGTCCACCGGGCCACGATCGAAGAACGCGATCTCCCGCGGGTTTCTCGGGTCGGTCCAGTCGAATACCGAAATGCCGCCCTGGTACCACGCCTGCACCATCACGTCGCGTCCCGGGATCGGGATGAGCGAGCCGTTGTGGGCAACGCAGTTCTCTTCCTTCGTCTGCGCGGCGGGCAGCTTGTAGTAATTCTGGAACTGCATCTTCTCGCCGGTCCGATCCGCTGAGGCGTTGCGAGCCAGCACAGGTGTGCCGTTCGCATCGGTGAGCGTGAAGATCGCGTCGGCACCCCACTCGCGCTTGTCGGTGCTGCGGCACTTCGGCTGTCCGCCGCCGCCCCATTCATCCGAGAACAGGATCTTGGTGCCGTCGTTGTTGAACGTCGCCGAATGCCAGTAGGAGAAGTTTGAATCGGACGCGGCCGCGATGCGAACCGGATGCGCGGGATCGCGGATGTCGAGCAGGAATCCGTAGCCTTCGCACGCGCCACCGGCCAGGCCGATCGCCGGATAGACGGTGATGTCGTGACACTGCGTTGGTCCGGGGCGCGGGCCATTTCCGGTCGGCTGCGGACCAATCATCTTCTCGATGATGCCGGGAAGCGCCGCACGCAACGCCGCGCTGTCTGCGGCCGTGGGTGGGCCAGTGCCGCTGCGAGCCTTGACGACGCTATCCAGCAGCGGATTGATCATCTGATTGGGCAGGACCCTTTCCGAGCCGAAAATCATGGCGGTGTAGCCGCCCTTGGCGCGCGCGGCAGCCGCGGCGGCCTTTGATTCGGCGACATCCTGGGGCGACTCGCCGTGTCTCACCGGCGCCGTCAGGTCATTGAAGATGCGCGGCGAGCTGACAATGGCCGCCTGCTCGGGATGAGCGAGCGGAACCTTGATGACTTCGATGCGGAAGAGCGCCGAGTTTGGATCCTTGTCCGGCGTCACCTTCACGCAGCCGGCAAGCTCGCTGGGCGAGCGCACACCGGCCGAACCCGAGATGTAGACGTAGACGTTGTCCGGGTCCTTGGGATCGAACAGCACGGTGTGCGTGTGCGAGCCGCGACACGTTTGGACGTTGGCGATGTATTTCGGAGTGCTGATGTCGGTGATGTCGAAGATGCGGAGGCCGCGCAGCCGGTCGTGGCTGACCGTGTCCTTGACTCCGCCGGCGCCGCAGTCGAGGCGCCCACTGTTCCCCTCGCCTGAGACGAACAGGAGATTCTTATATACGGAGACGTCGCTCTGCGAAGCCGGGCAGAGGTACGCGGTTTTCAGGGTAGGGGCGCTCGGGTTGGAGATGTCCCACACCTGATAACCGTTGTAGCTGCCCTGGATGGCGTAAGGACCGGTGAACGCCAGATCGGAGTTGGTGATCCCGGCGAATTTCTCAGTCGGTTGCGTCGAGGACAACAGCCGCATGTTCCACGAGGCCGAGGCCGCGTCGAACTTTCCCGCGCGCAGACCAACTCGCGGATCGGGGGTCGGCTCACCTGGCGACATGTCGTTGTTGCTCCCGGCCGTAGAGGAGATCGCGGGCGCGCACGCCGCCGCGGAAAACAGACCGAGCGCGAGTGCCAGTGAGAAGAGCGGCGCGAAGACGGATCGAACCGCGGTGCGGCGGTGGTGCGCGGATGCCATTGTTGATTCCTCGAGTGTGACGGAGAGGGAGCTAGGGAGTGGCGACTACAGGTTGATCAATGCGACTGCGGGTGGATCACTGGGTGGTTATGCCGAGCGTTATCGCGGCGAGCATTTTCTCCATCCGCGCAATCTCGGTGGTCTGATCGACGTTCACGTCGGATGCGAACTTGAACACTGTCTCGTCCTGGCCGGCGCCGTAAGAGCCAAACAAATCCTTCACCATCGAGACGGCACCGCGGTGGTGCTGGATCATGAAGGTGAGGAACTTCCGGTCGAACTCCGGTCCCCGCGCGGCGTCCAGCTCCTTCATCTGCGCTTCGGTGAGCATTCCGGGCATCAGCATCTCGTGCTCCATGCCGTCCATCATCATCTTCATTCCCGTCGCGGTAGCCTGGGGCACCGGTTGAAGCCGGTCACTCAGCCACCGCTGCATGGTTACGATCTCGTCCTGCTGAGCGTTGATGATCCGCGATGCGAGGGTTAGTACCGAGCCGCTGGCGCCGTGGTTGGGCGCCCAGCGGGACATGACTATCGCCTGGGCGTGGTGGGCGATCATGCCGGACATGAAATTCACGTCCGCCGCGGTGTAGGGAAGGCGGAGGCTGTCTTTTTTTGCCTGAGCTACGTACTGCGGATCGCTGGGTCGGGGAGTGACCGGCGCCGCGGACGTGTTGGTCGTTCCGCTGCCGGCGCTGGCGCACGCAGACAAGGCGATCGCGGTCAGGAAGGTGGAAGTGAGTCGGATCATACCCGTCAAGTTCTGCCTGAATGGGACACCGTATATGATACTGAGCGGCACGGAGTTCGGGAGGGCGGAAAAAGAAAAACTGGTGCCGTCGTTGTTGAACGCCGCCGAATGCCAAAAAGAGGGGCCCAAATCGGGCCCCTCCTCAGGTTCATGATCTTGTCAGCTAAGGTCAGCCGATCGTTGACAGTGCGTCGTACTTGAACGTCTCGACCGTCGCGTTTCCGGACATTACCGGGCGCAGCTTCTTGTCGAGCTGAGGATAAGTCGCGGTCTCGTACTTTCGCGCTGAATCCATGTCGTTCCAGACACTGATGGCGAGGACGTGCTGATCCTTTACCAGCAACAGCTCATCCTTGAACCCGTCCTGCTTCTTGAGGGTCGGAAGGATTTCGTTTCTGAAGAGGGTTTGGAACTCTTCGTTCTTGTTCGTTGCGATATCGAAACGAACGCTGCGGGCGATCTGCCCATTTTTGGTATTCTTGATCATTTGAATATCTCCATCACCCCGTCGGAATCTGCCGGACCCCTGCGTGCGAGGTTTCTCCGCAGGTCGGCCAACGCCAAAGGCACTAAATCTGGCGCTTCAAACTCTCTCAAATCGTAAGACTCAGTATAACCCTTTTTGGGTCGTAAATGTAGAATTGACAACAATTTACGCTAAGTCACGATGGCCACGGTGCTTACCTGATGAGATCGTTTTTCTTGATCCGCGTGAGGGCGATTTAACTCCGGAAGCTCAACCGGCCTGGGGCCTGAAAAAACTCCGTTTTTAGCTGCCTTCGAACTTGAAGGACACTTTGATCTTTGCGCGGTAGCTCTCCACTTTGCCGTCCTTCAGCACCATGTCGAGCTGCGAGATCTCCGCAACGCGCAGGTCGCGCAACGATTTCGCCGCTCGCTTGACCGCCGCGTTGGCGGCTTTCTCCCAGGACTCCGTACTGGTCCCGACCAGCTCGATCACTTTGTAGACGCTCTCTGCCATGTCAGTCTCCTCGTCTTGCTGCGTTGGTCGCTGTCCCACACCTATATACTATCCTCTCGTGCGAAGTCGATGAAGCCTCGGTCCGGGTCGACGGCCAGCAACACCACGCCCGTCTCGTCCCCGACGCTCAGGCCGCGACGGCCGCGCACGAGGCGCCCCTCGATCTCATCGGGCTCGATCTTCAACCACGTCGCCTTCTTCGATGTACCGGACACGACGGCGCGAAATGTCTGCCCTATACGATCCCGCAGTGAGAGCGCTGCCGCCCGCTTGCGCGCGCGACGTTCCTCCTTCGATGGATCCACGCCCTGCGTATACTCGAAGTCGATGAATCCGTGCACACTGTCTGTATTGACTAGTTTCACTTTTACCTTCATCCCGACAGAAAGCGGCTTGTAGCCTCGCACGACGCGTCCTTCCGCTGAGCCGTCGAGCAACCGCGCATACGTGCCACTCTCTGACACGCCGGTGACCTCGGCGTCGAACATCTCCCCGATGCGTGGGCGGAGTCGATCAGCCGCTGCCTTCTTGCGACGGCTGCGCTCCAGCTTGCGTGACGCATCGCCTGCCTCGTGCGCGAAGTCGATATATCCGCGCATTGGATCGGCGACAACGAGCTTGAGGCGCACGGTGTCGCCGACGTCGAGGCCACGCCCCCCGCGCACGATTCGGCCTTCCACCGGGGGATTGAGCACCCGCGCGTAAATCCCTTTCGGCGACGACGCGGTGACGATCGCGGCGAAGCTCTCGCCCACGCGCTCCTCCAGCATCGACGCTCCGGCCACTTTGCGCATCGTGCGCTCGACCTTGCGCGCGGCCTCGCCGCGTTCTGTGCAGCGACTCGCTATCTCCGTGAGCTGCTGATCGGTATATGGCCGCGCCCCGCCCGACGTTGCCGCGCGCAGCATCCGTTGTGTGACGAGATCCGCGAATCGGCGATTGGGAGCGGTGGAGTGCACATAATCGGCGACGGCGAGACCGAAGTGCCCCATCTCCCTCCGATCCCCCAGTCGACGCTCGAGAACGTAGATGCCGGGGCCGAGGAGCTTGACGACGGAGAGCGACAAATCGGGGAAGTGCTCGGGATCGGCGACGCGGCGTCGCGCGAGGAACGCACTCAGGGAAACGTTGTCCGGTTTTTCCGGGAGCACTTCACCGAGTTCTGCCGCCAGCGCCACGATGCGATCCCACCGCGTTGGCTCGCGCACCACTCGGCGCAGAGACGGCGAGCCCCGCTCGATCAGATAAGTGGCAACGGACCTATTCGCCGCCACCATGAAATCCTCGATCATGTCGCGCGCTCGATTGCGGCGGGCGACCGCCAGATCCACCACTTTGCCGTTGACGACGACCGGGCTCGCCTCGACGCTCTCGAAGTCGAGCGCGCCAGCGATGCTCCGCGCGAGGCGGAGCCGCTGCGCCGCTTCATCCTGCATGCGGAGCTGATCGTGCAGCTCGGAAGACGCGGCGATCGCCGCCGGGGCCGGTCCTTTCTCCTCGAGCCAGAGGCCGACAGCATCATAGACGAGCTTGGCCTTGTTGCGGACGAGCGCGTTGTACACCGAGGCTTTGCCGAGCGCTCCATCGTGAGCGACGTCGAATTCGATGACGACGGCGAGCCGTTCCTTTCCCTCGTTCAGCGAGGTGAGATCGGTCGAGAGCCGCTCCGGCAGCATCGGAAAGACTGCGACCCCAGTGTAGACGGAAGTCGTATTCGCGGCTGCGTGTTGATCGGCGGGCGAGCCGACCGGAACCAGCGACTCGACGTCGGCGACTCCGATGCGGATTCGGATTGAGCCGTCGGCGACGCGCTCCGCGACCTCGATCTGGTCCAGGTCGCGCGACTCGCGGTTGTCCACCGACGACCAGTGCAGCGCGCGCAGGTCGCGGACGCCCGGGGGCAGGGGATTATCGGACGGATCGTCGAGTGATCGAACCTCCGCGATCACCGCCGCGGAGAAGTCGGGCTCGAACCCGTTCAGCCGCATGGCGGCGACCGCCGTGCCGCGAAGAGTCTGCGAAGAATCAGTTACTGCAGGCACTCACGAATGTCGTGACCGCCGGCGGGCCCGAGCCGGCGCCTTCGTCGTGCTTGAAGAAGACGTACGCGTCTTTCCAGGTCTGCGCCGTCACAACTTTCGCCCATTGAACCAGCGAAGCTTCGTCATAGTCGAGACGATGCAGCCGCAGATATCCCCACGACGCAGTGCTGACGACGGGAACCTTGAAGTCCTCCTGTTCCGCCACGCACATCGCGATGTCCCGCTCGCGGAGAGCGTCGTAGACTTCTTCGTCGAACCAGCTCTCGTGCCGGAACTCGAACGCGTACCTGCGATCGGTCGGCAGGAGGCCAAGGAATCCGCGAAAGCGGTCCGCATCTTTTTTCAGATTGGGCGGCAGCTGAAAAAGAATCGGCCCCAATCTGTCGCCGAGCACCGCGGTGTTCTTGAGCAGGAAATCAACGAGATCAGCCGATTGTTCCTTGAGCCGCGCGTGGTGGGTGATGCGCTGGCTCGCCTTGAGCGCGAACGTGAATGTCTCCGGCACCTGCGCCGCCCATTCACGCAGCACGTTCTCCCTCGGCAGTCGGTAAAACGTGTTGTTGATCTCCACCGCCGGAAATTTGCTGGCGTAGTAGCCGAGGAATCCGTCGTCCTTGAGATCAGCGGGGTAGAAGTTTCCCTTCCACTCCTTGTACGCGTAGCCGCTGGTCCCGGCGAGAATCTTCACGACGCCTTGCGCTTGGACTCGCCCTTCTCCTTTTCCTTTTCCTTCTCCTTTTTGGGCTTGTCGCCGGCGAGACTCGCCTTGAGCGCTTGCATCAGGTCGAGCATCTTGGTGTCGGTGCCCGGGGTGATATCAGCCGTGATATCCTGTCCGTCGACCTTGCGCTGAATGGTCTCCAGCACCCGCTCGCGCACCGTGTCCTTGTACTTGTTGGGCTCGAACGCCTCATTCGACGTCTGATCGATCAGCTGCTTCGCGAGCTTGAGCTCGGCGTCCTTCACCTCTCCAGCCGGGATGGTGACCTCGGTCGTCGGCCGTACTTCGTCGGCGTAGTGGAGCTGCTCCATGACGAGCACTCCGTTGAGAGGCCGCAGCAGCACGAGATGCTGTTGTCCCCTCGCCGCGTACTGGCCGAGCGCGGCACGTCCCGTTTCCTTGAGCGCGGCGGCGAGCAGGCGATACGCGCGATCGCCGCCCTTGTCGGGGCCCAGGTAGTAGACCTTTTCCATGTACTCGCGATCGACGGTCGCGAGGGGGACGAATTCGAGGACGTCGATGGTGCTCGTCGCTTTTTCTTCCAGCGACTTGAGCTCCTCAGCGGTGAGGACAACGTACTGGTCCTTGGCGAACTCGTATCCTTTCACGGTCTCGTCGCGCGTCACGACCTCGTTGTTGTCCTTGGGACAGATGTATTGCTGCTTGAGGCGCGTGCCGCACTTCTTGTGGAGCATGTTGAACGAGATGCTCGCTTTGGATTCGGACGCAGAATAGATGCTGACTGGGACCGAGACGAGACCGAAGGAGATCGTGGCGGTGCCTATTGATCGGGCAGGCATGGCTGGGGGCGAAATAAAGGTGGGCGTGCGCAGTACCGGGCTTTATTATGGTATGCGTCACAAACATTTTCTACGTGCACAACACCGACATCCCAATCCTTATGCCCGGCAAGGATGACCGCAAGAGGTAACTCGGCAGATCTGAGCGACAATCTCAGTAGCTACCGCGCGAAGCGGTCCCCTGACCGGACGCCCGAGCCGTTCGGGCCAGTCTCGCCCGTACCCGGAAATCTCTTTGTCGTCCACAAGCACGCCGCGCGGAATCTTCATTTTGATCTGAGGCTGGAGATGGACGGCGTCCTTCGCTCCTGGGCGGTGCCGAAGGGTCCGTCGTACGACACGGCTGACAAGCGGCTCGCCGTGAAAGTCGAGGATCACCCCATCGAGTACGGAGACTTCGAGGGGAACATTCCGCACGGGAACTATGGAGCCGGCGGCGTGATCGTGTGGGACCGCGGTGAGTGGGTGCCCCTGGAGCCCTGGCGGGAGGGGCTTGAGAAGGGGAAGCTGCTGTTCGAGCTCAAGGGATACAAGCTCCACGGAAAATGGACGCTCGTGAAGATCAAGAAGAGCGAGAAGGACTGGCTGCTGATCAAGGAGCGCGACGCCTACGTGATGTCTCCGGGCGATCAGTTTCCCGAAGAGTCGGTTCTGTCGGGACTCACAGTCGAAGAAATCATGGCGGGCGACAACCCGGGCGCGCAGATCCGCAAAGCGCTCGAAGGGGAAACCCAGGTGGTGCGCGCCCGCGTCGATGCGCGGAAGGTCGAGCCAATGCATTGCGAGACCGCGGACGCGGCGTTCACTCGGGATGACTGGTTGTTCGAGCTCAAGCTCGACGGATATCGATTGATTGCGAGCAAGGCGCATGGTGAAGCGCTATTGCTCACCCGCAATGGGAACGACTATACGAGCGTCTTTCCCGAGATCGCGCGCGCGGTGAAATCGCTGCCGTTCGACGAATGCATCGTCGATGGCGAGGTGGTGTGCCTCGATGCGAAGGGGATTCCAAGCTTCTCGCGACTTCAGCAGCGCGGACGACTCTCATCGGAGCTGGAGATTCGTCGGGCGGCGGTGGAGCTGCCGGCGACGTTCTATGCGTTCGATCTTCTCGCGTTCGAGGATTTCGATTTGCGCCCGCTGCCTCTCTCGCGGCGAAAGGAGCTGCTGGCCGAGGTCGTGCCCAAGCTCGGGGCTCTGTGCTATCTCGATCACATCGAGACCGAAGGCGAAGCGTTCCTCGAGCAGGTGACGGCGATGGGGCTCGAGGGAATCGTCGCCAAGAAATCCACTTCGCGGTACCGGGGCGGACGGTCGGGCGACTGGCTCAAGATCAAGGCGGAGCGCACTGGCGACTTCGTCATCGTCGGCTTCACCAAGCCCAAGGGCAGTCGCTCGCACCTGGGCGCGCTGCAGCTCGCCGACTATGTGAACGGAACGCTCGTATACGCGGGACGGGTCGGAACCGGGTTCAACGATGAACGGCTGAAAGAGCTGCATGAATTGCTCGAGCCGATCGTTCGCAGCGATCCGCTATGCGCGGGGCCGGTCTACAAGCCGGGCGACGAGCCGCTCAAGAGCGAACAGATTCCCGAGACGAGCACGACTATATGGACCGACGCGGTCCATGTTTGCGAAGTTCGGTACCGCGAGTTCACGCCCGATGGATTGCTACGTCACTCGACGTTTGTCCGACTCAGGAACGACAAGAGTGCGCACGAATGCGAGCGTCAGGGGTGGAGCACACCCGTCGAGAGCTCGGCGTCAGACAATGGAGTCGCGGAGGCAGGGGCTGCAGACGCAGACGACGCAGACAGCGCGGACGCAGATGATGCGAACGCAGGCGCCGCGGCAACTCGCCCCGCCCCCAGTGACGCCGCCTCGATTCACTCGCACGATCCGCCGGCGCCCCCCGCCAAAGGTCCGGCGCAGAAAAACATCGCGTTCTCGAACCTGAACAAGATCTACTGGCCGGCCGAGAAGTATACGAAGGGTGATCTCATCGAGTACTATCGCGCGGTGTCGAAGTGGCTCCTTCCGTATCTCGCGAATCGGCCGGTGGTCCTGACGCGTTTCCCCGACGGGATCGATGGGAAGTCCTTCTATCAGAAAGATGCGCCGGTGTTCGCGCCGGACTGGATTCGCACCGTACCGATCTGGAGCGAGGAGACACAGCGCGAGATCAAGTACTTCGTGGCCGACGACGAGGAGTCGGTGCTGTACCTGGCAAACATGGGGTCGATTCCACTGCACATCTGGGCGAGCAGGGTGGGATCGCTGGAGCTGCCGGACTGGTGCGTGATCGATCTCGACCCGAAGGAGGCGCCGTTCTCCGACGTGATCCGCACCGCGATCGTGCTGCATCGCGTATGCGAATCGGCCGGTCTCCCCAGTTTCGTCAAGACGACAGGGAAGACGGGGCTGCACATCATGCTGCCGTTAGGCCGGCAGTGCACGTACGAGCAGTCGCGCATGCTGGGCGAGCTGCTCGCGCGATGTGTGCTGCGTGAGCAGAACGACATCGCGACGATCACGCGTCACGTCACGAAGCGTGGGGACAAGGTCTATCTCGACTATCTGCAGAACCGGCATGGGCAGACGATCGTCGCGCCCTTCAGCGTGCGTCCGCTTCCCGGCGCCACGGTGTCGATGCCGCTCGTTTGGGACGAGGTGGACGATTCACTCGATCCGAAGGTGTTCACGATCCGGAATGCGCTGGAGCGCATGGAGCGACTCGGCAATGATCCCGTGTTGCCGGTGCTCGACTTGAAGCCGGATCTCCCGCAGGTCCTGGATCAGCTCGCGAACGTGTTGACGAGCTGACCCAACCTCAGGGGCGGATCGTCAGAGCTGCTTGACGAGACGGTAGGTGTAAACCGGGCTTGTCCGAGGCGAGACGTCGGTTGTGAGAGTCAAGGCAGCCTCGGAGAAAGCGCCGACATCATTAAGGCGGCAGGAACTGGTACAGGTACCGAACGACCCTACCGTGATACTGTCGTTCGCGATCCTGTACTCATCGTGAAGTGTTTCAGTTCTATTGTACGTCTGTCCATTGTTCGCGGAGTAGTCGCGGTAACGATCGACCCGGACGGCGCCACCGGCGTTGTAAAGAAACAGAGAGCCCGAGAGTACGGTCGAACCGGCGTCGACTCCCATGAAGGTGACGGGTAGGGGATGCCCATCAATTTCGGTGAGGGTGTAAGTTCGCCCAATCACCCCCGTAGAATCGGCACACGCTGATGCGGCGACGGAGACGAAAAGCACTGCGGCCAGACGAGAGAGTTGCATGGGCCTTTCCGGAAGGGGTTGAGGGGTTGCTCGATCAAACTGTAAGGTGGGTGTCGGGACTGCAAGTTGGGCTGGTTAAATGCGTCCAATCCTGGGCGTCACTAACTTTCCGTTCCATGAGATCGGCTCTATCCCGCGATTGAAAATGATGAATGGCTGATACCGCGCCCGGAAACGAAATACGCCCAATCTCCCATCGCAGCACCAACGACAAGGTGCTTCAGCTCGTGATGCCGCTCATAAAGTCCGGGATCCGCGTCGCCGACATCGGTGCCGGAGAAGGCTTTTTCTCCCAGCTCCTCGGCGGGCACGTCAAAGCCAATTTGGGAATTCAGCCCTCTGCCGTGATCTCGGCCTGCGACATTTTCCCTGAGTCCTTTCGATATCCGGAAGTGAAGTGCCTCTGGATTTTACCGGACGGGCGTCTGCCGTACGAAGATTCATCAATCGATGTGGCGTGCAGCCTCGAAGTGATCGAGCACGTCGAGGATCAGTTCGCTTTCACGCGCGAGCTACATCGAATTCTCCGCCCCGGAGGGTTGGCGATCATCAGCACGCCAAACATCCTCAACCTCAATTCTCGTTGGCGGAATCTCCATTCCGGTTTCGCCACGCTGTTCGATCCGCTGCTGCTGTCCAGCACCGACCCGGTTCATACATCAGGCCACATCAACCCCGTGAGCTACTACTATCTCGCGTACCAGCTGCGACGGGCGGGGTTTGAGTCGACGTCGGTTGCGTACGATCGCTTCAAGGATTCGGCGCGATTTCTTCTTCTTCTCTGTGGTCCGATGATATGGATCGGGAATCGACTTTTCCGACGCCGGCTGAACGCGCGGAAGAAAGACGTCGCGACCGAGAACGCTTCGATCCTGAAGGAAATGTGGTCGCTCAAGATGCTTACCTCGCGGAGTGTCATTGCCCTCGCGACAAAGTGATGCATATCTCGCGGAGTGTCATTGCCCTGGCGACAAAGTGAGCGCGGAATTCTGACTCGCTGGCTTCGGTGCCGCAACGATCAACCGGGCATTGTGTGAGGCATCTATTTGTAACGCAGGATTACGCTCCGGATCTGGGCGGCATGGCGCGCCGCCACGTCGAGCTCTGTCGGCGCTTCGCCAATGGTGACTCGACCATCGAAGTATCGACGATCAGCGCGAAGGGTGCCGACGCGTTCGATTCATCCGAGCCGTACGCGATCAATCGACAGCCTTTTCCGTTTTCGAAAGCCAAGGTCTTCACGAATCAGCTACGATGGGGGCGATGGCTGTCTGCCCGTGCGGCGACGGACATCGACGTGCTGCATTGTGGCAACATCAGACCGGTCGGCTACGCGGTGCTTCTCGCTCATCTGAGGCGGCGTGTCCCCTACCTCGTTTACGTGAACGGCGGCGATCTGCTCAAGGAGCAGGCCGGCATTGGGGCGAGCGCTCGCAAGCGGTTCGGCGCGCGCCACATCCTCGGCTCGGCAAGCGGGATAGTCGCGACCTCGGCGTGGGTTGCCGGATTGGCCGCCGACGTCATGGGCCGCCTCGGGATCGGGCGAATTCCGCCAATCGGAACTTTCGGTCTCGGCACGGATCCGGATTTCTTTCGTCCGGGGCGCGATACCGGCAAGCTCCGAGCGAAGTGGGCGATAGGAGATGCGCCGCTCCTGCTCACCGTGGCGCGTCTCATTCCGCACAAGGGACAGGATGTCGTGCTGCGCGCGCTGGCGTCGTTGACGACGGAGTATCCGACACTTCGTTACGCGATGATCGGCACCGGCCCCGACGAGCCGCGCCTTCGAACGCTCGCCGGCGATCTCAAAGTTTCCGACCGGGTGATTTTCGCGGGGGCATTATCCGACGATGAAGTGGCTGAGGCTTACGCGACGTCGACGGTTTACCTCGGACTTTCGCGACTTGACGGGAGGATCGACGCCGAGGGATTCGGCATCTCATTTCTCGAAGCAGCCGCCTCCGGTGTGCCGATCATTGCCGGCGACTCCGGCGGGGTTCGCTCGGCCGTCCGCGATGGCGAGAGCGGAGTAATTCTGGCGCCCCAGGACGTGACCGCCGTGGTCGAGGCGCTGCGGATGTACCTAGCCGATGCGGAACGGCGGGCGAGTACGGGGAAGATTGGCCGCGCGCTGGTCGAGACGTACTACAACTGGGATCGGGTGGCCCGCGAGACGCGGAACTTTACGTACGAGGTCGTGAAGCGGTGAGCGCGGCTCGTGCCTCATCTCCTGAGAACTGGCAACTAAGCCTCTGACACCTCCGACCCAGTCCTTTGTTGTCGTCCTCTTCAGCGTCGCCCGGACAATGTCGCAATGACGATTACGGCAGCTCCGGCCAACCATCCAATGCAAGCAGTGTTGGCCGGCCCCCGAGGGCATCGGCGCTGACTCTATCGACCTGGAAATCGAGACCGAGACCCGCGGGAAGATCTTCCGGCCTGCGTCGAGATTGCTTCATTTGCAAACCGCGCACGGCAGTGTACTGGTCCGCGTTCAGATTGTACGCTCCCCAATAATGAGTGAATCGCAACGATCGATAGAGTTGCAGCGGGGTGAGTCCAGCGCGGTAGCCGACATATAGACCGGGCACGTAACCCGCGCCGCCGACCGCCGCATGCCACTGATTGCAATAGTCGATTGTCCTCTCGGCGGGAGTGCCGACTTCGACGCCCTCGAGATCGCACCAGATCGTTACTCCCCACGGCAGGCCCAGCTTTTCCGCCTCCGAGGCAGCAACCTCGCCATTTCGGCTTCCTTTGGCGGCAGTCGGCTTCCACGACGACTCTGACTCTACGTATTGAACTGCCATGAGGCCGAGTCCGGCGTTGAGAAGCGACCTCGCCTCGTTGGCGCTCAGAGCGGACGCATGTGGCTTGTCTCTCCGGACATAGCGCACGCAGAATCGGAAGCCGTTCTTGCGCAGAGCAACAGCCGCACTCGCGGTGACGGTCTCGGCCGTGTCGAGGCCGCGCAGCCCGTCTGGCGCTGCGAATACATGGCCTGGAAGACTCATGGAACGCGGAGAGGATAGCCCGTCAGTTCTCTCATGCCGAACAATACGTGACGCGGTCCTAACGCCAATATGACAGACGCGGGCGCTTGACAAGCATCCCCCGCGTGCATAGTCTGACGCAACTGTACCGAAGCAAGCAGTTCCACAGATGCGTACCGCTACGACGAGGAGCCGGTATGATCAAGTGGTTTCTGATGCAAACCCGTTCAGGAAAGGGCGCAAGGCCGACCGTGTTTATCGGTCGCGCCAGTGTCACGGCGGGACTTGTATTGAGCACCATGGCTCTCGCGCCTCCCCGAGCGACTGGCGTCAGTCCGACGAGTTACCACCCTCCCTACAACAACACCGGACCGTACTCCGCCGCCCCCATCAGGCTTTCAAGCCACCGACCCAGTTATGGCAGTACGGTGTCGGAACGCTATCGGCAGCTGATGATGGCTCGCTTCAACAAGGCGCTGATTCCCGCGTTCGCGCGCAAGTACAACTTACCGTGCTCTGCGTGCCACACGACGTGGCCCGAGCTGAATAGTTTCGGACAGAAATTCCGGGACAACGGATTCCAGCTCGGCAACGATCGGGACGCTCCGATATGGCAGAATCCGTCCTACTTCCCGCTGGCGGTCAGAACCACACCGATGTGGCATATGGAAACCACCACGCATCAACCCGTCGACGCCGTGCGTGGAGATGCGACGAGCGGTACTGTAGAACGAACGATCACGCAGCAAGGCTTTGATCTCTCCGGAGTCGATCTCCTCTTCCTTGGAACGCTCCACAAGAATATTTCCTTCGGATTTGTTCCATCTTCCGACAACACGGGAAGTTTTCACCTCGAATCGGCTTTCGTACGCTTCGACGATCTGCTCGACACACACTGGGCAAACGTCAAGGTTGGGAAATTCGAGCTCGACAACCTGGTTTCAGAGAAGCGGTTCCTGTTTCTCTCCGCCAACGGCGGCATCTACCAGAACTACCACTTCGTGCCGGTCGGTGACGCGACCACCTTCGGATTGGGTGACAATCAGGTCGGGGCGGAGTTTTCCGGACATTCGGAAAACAGCTATACGAGGTATACCGCTGCGATTATCGGGAACTCGGACGGCGAGGTGGGCTTCTCTGGCGGCAGCCAGGCGTATGATGCCGCGGTCACCGTAAGTCAAGCCTTCGATGCAGGAAGCCTGGGCATTCAGCGCATTGGCTTGTATGGGTACCTCGGCCAGCGGCCAACGACTTTCGAAACGACTGCGGGGGCAGCGATACCTGGCACCGGATCGTTCAATAAATCGTTTCAGCGATACGGAGTGGCGGGTGACTTCTTTCTTGGCAACCTGGAATTTCTGCCGCTCTATCTGCGAGCATCAGACGATGCGTATCTGGGAACAGCGACCGCAGGGGACCAGCCGCTTCCCGCAGGCGCGAGGGCACCGAAGTGGAATGGAGGCTTCCTCGAGATCCACTACTACGTGAACCCCCAGATGATTTTCACTCAGCGCAGTGAGCTCATCCGGATGTCCCAGCAGGCGCTTCCTACGACGCCGAGCAATTTGGGAAACATCGACGCCTACACCTTTGGCTATCGATGGTATCCCATGATGACCAGTCGGGCCGGGCTGGCTTTGCACGGGGAATACTCGATGGTGAAGACGATTGGCGCCGTTCCTCTGAGTGGGGATGGAGTCGGGTTGCCACCACTGTCGCCGGACACGCCGGTCTGGAGCCGGTCGCTGTTGTTCGGGCTCGATTTTGCTTTCTAAAGGGGAGCGCTCGCCATGAGACTCGCAACTTTGCAAAAAAAGTTTGTGTCGAATCTGGGTGTCATCCTCCTCGCGATGGTAGCCACTTCGCTCCCGGCGCAGCAGACGCGCGTCGGAAACATCGACGGGCACGCATCCGCCGGCAAAAAGGAGTATCGTCGCTCTTGCGTTGGATGCCACGGCCCGGATGGCGATGGCCTGGGCGAAAACGCCCAATGGATCGATCCCAAGCCGCGCGATTTCACGGCGGCGGTTTTCAAGTGTCGATCCACTCCTACCGGCACTCTGCCAACTGACGACGACCTGGGCAACACGATTCATCGCGGAGTCGTCACGACCAATATGCCATCGTGGCTTCCTCTCACCGGCCAGGTGAGAGCCGACCTGGTCGCCTACATCAAGACGTTTTCACCCCGCTGGAGCCAGGGCCATGGAACGCCTATAACGATTCCGCCCGAAACTCCGACCACCGTAGAGAGCATGCTGCGCGGCAGGGCACTCTTCCAGAAAATGGAATGCTGGAAATGTCATGGACCTGCCGGTCACGGAGATGGCCCGTCCGCCTCGACACTCACCGACAGCAAGGACAATCCCATCCGGCCGTACAACTTTGCCGCTGGAACACGCTTCAAGTGTGGAGAAACGAATCAGGATTTGTACCGCGTCTTCATGACCGGTCTCGATGGAACGCCGATGCCGTCCTTCGCGGACAACTTGAAACCGGCCGAGGCGTGGGATCTGGTTCATTTCCTACGGACGCTGCAGCCTGTCAAAACCCCGGAAGCCGCGGCCTGGAAGACCTGGCTTAAGTCGAATGCCAACTCGCTTAAACCCATCGGGCCAGAAACCCAATAACCCTGACCCTCAACCCTTTCCTGAGAAGTGACAGCAGATGCAGAAACCAGGCTTTTTTGTTCTCGCAGTTGTGTTTCTCGTTTCCTCGGGCGCCAGCACCAGGGCGAGCAGATTCACCGCCCCGATGGTGGCTCCAGGTTCTGTAGAGGGGATAATTACGTATACGGGCACGCCTCCCAAGATGAAGCCCATCGATATGGCCAAGGAGCCCTCGTGCGCCAAGCAGCACGCGACGCCGGTGATGACGGAAAGCGTCGGCGTCGGGCCGGGAAACACTCTCGAAGATGTCGTTGTTTACGTCTCGGCGGGCGACATGGGAGGGGCAGCTACCCAACCCGTGACCTACGAGCAAAAGGGGTGTCAATACATCCCCCATGTGGCAGCAATGGAAGTAAATCAGCCGCTGGAGATCTACACTCGCGACCAGACTTCGCACAACATCCACCCGATGGCAAAGGTGAACGCGGAGTGGAACAGATCTCAACCTCCCGGAGCGCCACCGATTAAGGTGACGTATGAAAAGCCGGAGTTCATTCCGGTGAAGTGCAACGTCCACCCATGGATGCATGGATACTTCGCTGTGCTCAGCACATCCCACTACTCGGTGTCTGACGACAATGGCAAGTTCAGTCTTAAAGGACTGCCGCCCGGGAAGTACACGCTCACGGCCTGGCAGGAAAAGTTCGGCACCCAGACACAAGACGTCACGGTCAGCAGCGGCGGAACCGCCAAGGTGAATTTCACATTCAAAGCAACTCCCTACTAACCGCTAGAAATCCAGAGCGGACATAAAGGGCAAAGCGCCATGGGCAAAGTCTTCGCGATTGTCGTGACGATCATCACCATCGTCGCTACTGCGATCTTTGTCTCGCATGTCTGGTGGCTGCCGCCGGACGTCTCCCTGCTTGGAGCGGGTATCGACCGACAGATATCGGAGACAATGGTTACCTCCGGCATCCTTTTCGTTGTGGCCCAGCTGACGCTCGCGCTCTTCGTGTGGCGGTTCGCCGACAACAACGATCAGCGCAAGATCAAGATATTTCCCGGCGGTGCCACTCCGATGGTGGTCGGCGCAATACTTATCGTCGGCGCCGAAATTCTCGCGCTCACGCTTGTGGGCACCAAGATCTGGGCTAGCATCTACGTTGCTCCCGCCGATCCCCACTCGCTCAAGATCGACGTGCAGGCCGAGCAGTTCGCCTACTACTTCCGGTATCCGGGACCCGACGGCAAATTCGGCGCACTCCATCCCGAGCTCATCGACGAATCGAGCGGGAACTTCTTCGGGTTGGACCCGGCTCATGATACGGCGGCCCGGGACGACATCGTCGCCGCGACCTTGGCAGTGCCGGTCAACACGCCAATCCTGCTCGAGCTGCACTCCAAGGACGTGAATCATGCTTTCTATGTACCGGAGCTGCGGATTCAGCAGGACTTCGTGCCGGGGCTCGTGATACCGCTCCATTTCACCGCCATCCGACTTACAAAAAGCGAAATAGTGTGCACCCAGCTGTGCGGCCTGGGTCACTATAACATGCGCGCCTATCTCGAGGTAATGAGTGCCGAGGACTTCAAGAAATGGTTAAATGACCAGTCCGCACAGTAGTCACGCTGCGCCCCAGAGCTTCTGGCGCAAGTACGTCTTCAGCCTCGATCACAAGGTGATCGGTCGGCAGTACCTGGATCTTTCTCTGGTCGCGGTTACGACGGGAATGATCCTCTCCTGGCTGATGCGATTGCATCTGGCCTGGCCAACACGCGCCATACCATTCCTCGGCGTACTCTCGCCCGAGGCAACGGGCGGCATCATCACACCCGAGTACTACCTGTCGCTGATGACGATGCACGGCACCATCATGGTGTTCTTCGTGCTCACCACGGCGCCCTTTGCCGGCTTCGGAAATTTCATCCTTCCGATTCAGATCGGCGCGGAAGACATGGCATTTCCGCATTTCAACATGATGTCGTTCTGGGTGACGTTTGTGGCGTTCATCGTGCTCGTCTCCGCGTTCTTCGTCCCGGAAGGACCGCCACTCGCCGGCTGGACCGCTTACGCTCCGCTCAGCGCGGTGGGAAAGGACTCTGGTCCTGGGGAGGGATGGGGGCAGACTCTTTGGGTCATCTCGATTGCAATCTTCTGCATAGGCCAGCTAATCGGATCGCTGAATTTCATCGCGACGACGCTCGATCTTCGGACTAAAGGCATGACGTTGGCGCGGATGCCGTATAGCACCTGGGCCTGGTTTATCACGTCGGTAATTGGTCTCATCGCGTTCTCGGTGCTGTTTCCCGCTTGCATTCTGCTTCTGCTCGACCGGGTGGCTGGGACCAGCTTCTTCATCCCGGCCGGCCTCGTCATAAGCGATCGACTGCAACCCCACTCGGGCGGCTCGCCACTCCTCTGGCAGCATCTATTCTGGTTCTTTGGACACCCCGAGGTATACATCGCCATACTCCCGGGCTTCGGAATCGTGTCGCACATTCTACCTGCAGTGACGAGAAAGCCGTTGCTTGGACCGCGCGTGCTGATCGCGTGCATGATCGCGATCGGGTTTCTGAGCTATACAGTGTGGGGCCATCACATGTTCATGAGCGGAATGAATCCCCTCTCTGCGACGCTATTTTCGGTCCCGACGCTCATCATTACGATCCCCGCCGCAATCGCGACGCTGCTCTGGATCGGAACGCTTTACGGATCGAAGCTGCGCTTCAACACGCCTGCCCTGTTCTGCCTGGGCTTTATTTCAGTATTCGTCAGCGGCGGACTGAGTGGTTTCTTCCTCGCGCAACCGGCGATCGACAGCTATCTACACGGGACTTATTTCGTGGTCGGCCATTTCCACTTCGTGATGGGGGTGGCGGCGATGTTCGCCATCTTTGCGGGCCTTTACTTCTGGTTTCCAAAAATGTTTGGCCGCATGATGAACGAAACGCTCGGCAAGTGGCACTTCATCCTGACGTTCATCGGCGTCTACTGCATCTTCATGCCGATGCACTACCTGGGGCTCGCCGGCAACGTACGCCGCTACTCCACTTTCACCGTCGACTACATGAAGGGCTCGATCCCATTGCACCGCTTCATTACGGTCGCTGCGCTATTCACCGGAGCCGCCCAGCTCATTTTCTTCTACAACCTTTTCCGGAGTCGCTTCCGCGGGGAAATCGCGCCGGCTAACCCATGGCAGGCGACGTCGCTCGAGTGGACGACCAGCTCACCCCCTCCGCACGACAACTTCGGAGGCCATCATCCGGTCGTCTATCATGGTCCGAACGAATATGGGGTTGCCGGGAGGGAAGGAGACTACATCATGCAGACTTCTCCGGAACCCGAGCCTGTGGCTGCGGCTTCGTGACTTCCCTCTCTGTGAAGTCGCCCGCAGCGCCTGCTCAAACCGGCGTGTTGGTCGGCATCGCGGCCATCACGATGTCGTTTGCCGCCTATTCGAGCGCTCTAATCGTGCGACAGGGTGCGAGCCCCGATTGGCTGCACTTTACTCTCCCACGAGTCCTTTTCTTCAACACGCTGGTCGTTCTGGCGAGCAGCGCAACATTGTATGTTGCGCGCCCGCGCAGCCGCGCGACGGCGGATCCGGCAGGCAGCGGGGCGGCCGTCGATGCGCCTAATCTCACCTGGCTTTACGCCACGATCCTGCTCGGATTCTTGTTTCTCGCTGGTCAGATCATGGCGTGGCGCAACCTCGCCGCTCAGGGTCTCACGCTGTCCTCGAGTCCGAGCAGTTCTTTCTTCTACCTGCTGACTGCGATGCACGGGCTGCACCTGTTAGGTGGGCTCGCCGGCCTCCTCTATGTCGTTTACCGTGTCCGCCGCTCGAGCCCGGTACGGGCGGTGGTTGCGTATAAGGCCGCGTCACTCTACTGGCATTTCATGACGGTACTGTGGCTGTACTTATTCGCGATACTCGCCACCCGCATTTAGCCAAACGGAGGTATGGGTGAGCCACGCTGAAGTCTCTATGGAACACGTGCACGGCGCGGTCACTGAGGAGCGCCCTTTCGGCGTTTCGAGCAAAAAGCTGGTGATGTGGCTTTTCATCATCGCCGATGCGGCTACGTTCGGCGCGATCCTCTTCGCTTACGGGTACGTACGCGTTGGTAGCCCTGACTGGACGAAGCCGTTCGAGTTCTTTCCCACTATCCTGAACGGAATCGTCATGACGATCGTGCTGCTCACGAGCAGCCTCACCATGATGGGAGCTGTCCGCGCTGCAAGCGCCGGCCGTCCGACCGCAATTCGCTGGCTCGGTGCAACAATTCTGTTGGGAACCGCCTTCGTCGTGCTACACCTGCGCGAATGGTCCCTCATGATCCGCGAGGGCTGGAGCCCGAGCCGTAATCCTCTGGGTGGATCCCCGCTCTTTGGCGCGACGTTTTTCGGCATCACGGGGTTGAGCCTCTTGCACATAGTGGCTGGTGTGATTGCCCTCGCAGTGGTGACCCTGCTTTATCGGAGGGGCCGGCTTGACGCGAGCTACATAGAAACGACCGGACTCTACTGGCATTTCGTAGATCTGGTTTGGATTTTCGTATTTCCGCTCGTCTATCTTTTGAACGCGCGCTGACCAACGTCCGAAGAGAAGAGGTGGAGATGTCGAGTGCTGGGTCCAGCTCTAGTCCGGGAATGAGGTTTTACACAGTCCTCTGGGCAGGACTGCTGGGGATTGTAATCGTCGAGGTCCTCTTGACGTATGGGGGCCTGCGTCCACTCCCGCTGCTGATAGCGCTGCTCGCGCTCGCTCTAATCGGGGCTGGTGTGGTGCTCATGTACTTCATGCATCTGAGATACGAGCGACGGGTTCTCTTTTGGAGTCTCATTCCGGCTCTTGTATTCGCGCTGGTGATGCTCGATCACATTTGGCCAGACGCGTTTCGCGTGACGTCGATGCGGCTCCCTGTCGCCGCTAGCAGTACCCCCGCGGGCGGCGCGCAGTGAACCGCTACATGCCGGGGATGTTGAGCGCGATGCTTATTCTGATCGTGCCGGCGTTCCTCATCTGCGTAGGACTGACGGTTCTGGCCTATCGGAAATGGCAATCGCCCGATGAGGAGCCACGGCCATAGCGCGCACTTCCGGGGCAGGGAAATAGCGAGGGGCGCGCCCTGGTGCTAGCTTGCCATCCGTAGAGCGTCATCCCTCAGCGCGATCGGTAACGCGCCTCCGCCACACTGGGACGGAACTTGGTCGGAACTCAAAAGCGCTCCAGGCCTCTGTGGACTATCGGCTCGCGTTATGTGCTCGCGCTCGTGACCACAATCCTGGCGCATGCCCTCACGATCGCACTCAGGCGAGACGTGCCGACCCCCAGCTTCATGCTCTTCATACCCGCCGTCGCGATCTCGGCCTGGTTCGGCGGACTCGGGCCGAGCATTCTGGCGACGGCAATGTCACTGGTCCTGATCAGGATCCACTATCTTGGGCCCGGCTGGGTCGGGCTCGGACCGGAGAATGGAACGCTCTCGGTGGCGACGTTCCTCGTCGTCGCCGTAATCATTGCCGGCACGATGGAAGCGCTGCGGCGCTCGCGAGTTCTAGCCGATTCCCACGCGGCGGCGCTCGGGCGCCTCAACGACGAAAATCAGCGCGTCGCCATGCGCGCGACGAAGCTCCTCGATGTGACGACCGCGCTCTCCGAAGCAATGTCGGTGGACGAGGTGACTGCGGTCGTGCTGACCAATGGTCTCGCGGTGGTCGAGGCGGCTCGCGGCGTACTTGTGTCGGTAGAGGGTGATCGCGTCAAATTCCTGGGCTCGCGCGGCATGACGCCGGCCCTGGACGCTCAACTGGCCCTGCTGACGCTCGATACCGATGTCCCGGTGATTCGCGCCCTCCGAAAGGGGGAAATGATTTCTATCGAATCACCGGAGGAATTCCGGGACACGTTCGCGGGAGTGTATCAGGACTTCGGCGAGCTCGCGGACATGCAGACCTACCTGGCGACACCACTCGTGCATGCCGGGGAGACGGTCGGCTCACTCGCGCTTCACTTCAAGGAAGCCGCCGCGGTTGGCGCGTCTGACAGGGCGTTCACTATGCTGCTTGCCCAGGCCGCGGCGACTGCGCTGTTCCGGGCGCGGACCTACGACGCGGAGCTCGACAAGCGACGCCGCGCGGAGCTGCTCGTCCAGGCACGCGAAGATGTTCTCGGCGTCGTCGCGCACGACCTTCGCAATCCGCTGAATCTCATTCTCATGACGAATGAGCTGTTGCTCGAGGAGCACCTGGCTCCCGAGCGCCAGACGGAGATGTTCGGCGTCGCGATGCGCGCCTCGAAGCAGATGAACCGCATGATAGACGATCTGCTCGATCATGTGCGTCTGCAGGCGGGGAGGCTCTCGCTCGAGATCGAGGAAGTGAGCGTGGAAACCATCATGCGTCAGGCGGAAGAGACGTTTCGTCCGCTCGCCGAGAGGGGTCACCTTCACTTCCACATAGCGACGCAGGACAGCGCTATTGTGCGCGCTGATCCCAAGCGCGTGTCGCAGATCGTCGGCAACCTGGTCGGAAACGCGATCAAGTTCACACCGGAACAGGGATTGGTGAGCTTGCGCGCGATCCACGACGACGATCAGGTTGTGTTTCAGGTCGTGGACGACGGGCCCGGCATTCCACCAGAACAGATATCGCATCTCTTTGACAACTTCTGGCAGGCTCGGAAGAACGATCAGCGCGGTGTCGGGCTCGGGCTTGCCATTGCAAAGGAGCTTGTTGAGGCGCACGGCGGAAAGATATGGGTCGAAAGCGACGTTGACCACGGCAGTACGTTTTCCTTCAGCCTGCCCGCTGTTACCATGTCCGTGGAGAGCGTCATTCCTCAGTAACACAGACGCCGACTGACAATCGGCAGTCTACTTTCTGGAGCAGCCTTGGCCGGCCTCGAGCTCATTCTGCTTCTCCTTGCCGTCTCGGCGGGACTTCGCCTCGTCGCTGAGCGGCTGGCTGTTCCGTATGCCGCCGTGCTCGTCGTCGGCGGGCTCCTCCTCGCGCTCGTTCCGGGACTGCCGCGGGTCACGCTGGCACCTGACGTTCTGTTCCTCATCTTCATCCCGCCGCTCCTGTACTCGGGGGCGATCGCTTACCCTCTTCGCGACTTTCGGCGCGAGTTCGGGCCGATTCTTCGCCTGTCGGTGGTCATGGTTCTCGTCTCGACGGCCGCCGTTGCTGCCGTCGCGCACGCGCTGCACCCTTCGTTCACCTGGGCCGCGGCGATCACGCTCGGCGCGATCATCTCTCCTCCAGATCCGGTCGCCATCCTTTCCATCATGCGCTCGCTGCGCATGCCGCGGGAAATCGTAAGCATTCTCGAGGGGGAAGGCCTCCTCAACGATGCAACGGCGTTCGTGACCTACCGGCTGGCGGTCGCGGCCGCTGTCACCGGCGCGTTCTCGCCGTCCCAGGCGGCGCTGCGGTTTCTCCTCGGCGGCGGCGGCGGAATCGCAATTGGAGTTCTGATCGGAGTCATCGTCGCGCGAGTGCATCGCGTCACGCGAAGGGTGCCGGTGGTTGCGAACACGGTGTCGCTACTGACGCCGTTCGCATCCTACCTGTTGGCTGACCTCCTCGGCACATCGGGAGTCCTGGCGGTAGTCGCCACGGGCTTGTATGCGGCGCGCACGGTCCCAAAAGTCATAGGCGCCGAAACGCGAGTGCAGATCACCGGGACGTGGACTGTCGTCACGTTCATCCTCGAGAGCCTCGTGTTCATCCTCGTAGGCCTCGAGCTCCCCAACATCACCCGCGTGCTGGACCGGCTCCCGCTGTCCACCCTACTTGGTGAAGCGGCGGTCGTGAGTTTGTGCGTGGTGCTCGTTCGAATCGCGTGGGTGATGCCGAGCACGTACGTCTTCCGGATATTCTTTCGCTGGCTTCGTGGCAGCTACGAGCCGCTGCCTGCCTGGCGCTCCGTGTTTTTTATCGCGTGGGCCGGTCTGCGCGGCGGGGACTCTCTCGTGCTCGCGCTGTCGCTGCCGCTGTTGACGGCATCAGGCGCGCGATTCCCGGCGCGCGAACAAATCATCTTCATCACCTTTTGCGTCATCTTCATCACGCTCGTTCTCCAGGGGACGACGCTCGCGTCAGTTGCGCGGTTGCTCGGCATTGGCGCCGACGAGGAGGAGGTGGCTGAGGATGCGCACGCGCGACTTGCCGCTGCGGAGGCGGGACTCCGAGTACTTGATGAACCGGGAATTGCGAACCCGCGGTATCCCGAGATTGTTCGCTACCTCCGTCAGCGACATCGCCAGCGTGCGCGACGGTGGGCGGCACGCGAGGCTGAGCCCCACGAGGGCGAATCCGGGGATGTCGCGCACGAGCATTTCACTGTCGCCCCGTCGCATGAGGCGGCCGCGATCGACGAGCTTCGCGCTGAGGAGTACCGTCGTGTTCGCTCGGCGATGCTCGGCGCCGAACAGCGGGCGATCGCCGAGCTGCGGGACAATGGCGTGATCGCGGATGATGTCATGCGCCGCATTCAGCGGGACCTCGATCTGGAGACCATGCTGCTGGAAACGAGCGAGCCGGTTATTGAATCTGTGAGTGAAGTCCCATCGGCGATCGACGCGGCATCACGATAGTCACGCAGGCACGGTTCGCCCTCAGCAGACTGCACCCCGATGACGCCTCGACTTTACCGATTGAGCCAGTAAGAGACTTTCACGAGGAACGTATTGGCCGGGTGCAAGCGGAACAGATCGCGAACATCGCCGTGGAAATCCTGGGTTCCTTCGAGCGGGTTGTATCCCTGCCTCCCTTCGTTCCACACGACGAAGAGCGTGGAGCCGGGATTGTACTCCCAGCGTAAGACCATGTTCGATTGAAACGCCTTGAAGTTGAATCCGCCGGGGTCGCTTGCGACGGCTGGATTGATGTATGGCGCGTAGCGGTCGTCGTATGCGTCCGCCCGGGGAGTTGCGGAGAGCTGGCGCACATTGCTATATGTGCCCTTCGACACGAAAGGCTGCAGGTATCCCTGAAGCGAGAGATCCGGCGTGAACGTGTAGTTGAGGCGCGCCGTTACCGATGTCGTGTGTTGGTCGAGGTGGGCGAAAGTGTAATGCGTCCCACCAGCGTCGGTGAAGTTGCCGTAAAACTGGTTGTCGGCGATGTTGTGCGACCAGTTGAAGATGAGTGCCGAGCTGAATCGCCCAAGGAACTTGTAGTCGAGCTCTGGGTTGAGATTCAATGACGAGTTCCGGCCCGCATCTCCTCTGAAATAGTTCACACCCATAAACGGAACGACCGCTCGGCGATCATTGCCATTGATGAAGAGCCACGGAGCGACGTAGGGATCCTGCCGGATTGCCGGTCCGCCCCGCGCTGAACGATCGTCGTAAGTGGTGCCGAGCTGTCCTACTGTTCCGCCCGTATGGAACGACCAGTTGTTCTTTAATGTGATGTGGATGTTTGAATTGTACGCTGCCTCGAGCGGCAGGCCGGCAGTGGTCCAATACTGCCACCAGTTGTTGTTCCACTGAAGGCGGTTGTAGTACTTTCGCTCGTGCCGGTCGAAGAATCCGACCCATGTATTCCACGACACCTGGTCCGCGCGTCGGAGAAAGCCCAGGTCATTGATCTCGAATCCTTCGGAGCGGCGCTGATAGTCGGTTTCGAACAAGAGGTGCTGTCCGCCGATCTTGCCCACCTTGAGCTCCTCCGCGTTGCCGGTGAGCGACGTACGGTTCGAGTCGAGCGGAAGGTTGGCGTCCGGGCGCTGGTAGTTGTGCACTCCGTCAGTTTGCGTTGAGAGAATCACCGCGGGCGTTCCCTCCACGCGACTCTGATCGAGTGATCCGGAGACCTCGTAGTTGTTCTTGAAGAGGCGGTGGCGGAAGTCGAGGGCGCCTACATAAGCCGTCTTGGGGAGATACGCGGACGACCATGAATCCAGGCTCCGGTTCACAGCGGTGAACATTCCCCCGATGGCGCTGTTGCCGCCGCGGAAATCCTGCGTAGCGCGCACCACGGTGAAGTTTGTCCGTGGCTCGAAGGTCGTGTCACCGGGACTCGTTGCGCGCTCAGTCATGGCGTCGAGCACGCCGATCGTCGTCCCGTGTGGGAACCGACCCAGCAACTTCGCGGCGCCGAGGATCGTCGTCGGTTGCAGTGGAACGGTATCGCCATAGATGCCGGCCAGCTCGGGTGTCCGACCGATGCGTCTACTATAGTAGAGCGTTTCGCCGTTGCAGTTGACGGCGCTGCAGTTCACGTCGAAGCGGAACAACCCACGTCCTGCGACGAAGAATGGGCGCCGTTCGTCGAAGAACGACTCGTATGAAGAGAGGTTGAGGACCGAGGGGTCGGACTCCACCTGCCCGAAATCAGGGTTAATCGTGGCGTCGAGTGTGAGGTTCGAGGCCACGCGGTATTTCACGTCGCCGCCGACCGCCACGTTCGCTTTTTGTCCGTAGGCGTTGTTTGTGATCTGCGACGCGCTCTTGCTGACGACGTAGGGCATCGCCTCGAGTCGGCGCGGCGACTCAAGGTCGTCCATGCCGTCGAGGATGCCGAGCTGCGAAATCAGGTCCGGCTTCGACTGGGTGAACACGGGCCAACTCACCCGCTCACTGTACCGATAGATGTCGCGATCGATCGTGAACCCGAAGATGTGCGATCGGTCCCTGCTGTAGCGCATCTGCGAGAGTGGAATCCGAAACTCGGCCGTCCAGCCGAGCGAATCGATTCGGGTCGCGGCGTCCCATACGCCGTCCCAGGCGCCGTCCTCGTTCCCGCCGTCATAGACGGCCTGGTCGATCTTCACGCCAGCCGCGTTGACGCCAAACTCGTAACCGGTTCGCCGGTCGTGATATGAGTCGATGAAGATCCAGATCATGTCGGATGGTGTGAAGCTGTCGCGCCGCTCGAGAAGCCGGATGATGCTGTCGGGATGTGGATCGAACGCGCGCACGAACACGTAAAGATTCGCGGCGTCGTATGCCACCTTCGCCTCGGTCTTGAAACGGGGCTGCTTTCCCTCGGTGGGCTGCCATTGCTTGAACGCCGTTATGGGCGGGGCAGTGCGCCAGACCGCATCGTCGTCCTTGCCATCGATCACCGGCGCGACTTCCGCCCGGGTGGCGGTCACGCCGCTATCGTTCGGGGCGCCGATTCGAGAGGAAATGGGGGGCTTGGACTGCCGCGTATCGGCGCGGACAGGTATCTGAGCTGGAAGCTGTAGACTTACCGCGAGTCCCAGCAGGGCGGCGACGCCAATCATAAGTGCTGTCGAGTCAGGGTGAAGGCCGGGGAACGACTGCTTTAAGGCGTTAGATACCGTACAGGCGAAAATGGTTGGAAGTTTCACCATCCCTGGCGGCCGACAGCTTTAGGCGACCGGTTAACGCGGGCTGAGGAGGCCCTCGGCGCGTGCGAGGGCGGCCTTCACCACGCGAGAGGTCACGAGCGTTGAGAAGGCGATGGGCTCTGGCGGCTCGATTACATGCTCTGCCAGTGGCCGTTCGAGCCAGACTACATCATGCCACTTGCCGAACTTGTACCCGATGCGGTGATAGACGCCAACCTGCTTAAATCCCATCGACTGATGCAGCTGAACGCTGGCGGGGTTTGGTAGCGTGGCACCCGCGTAAGCGTTCCGATACCCTTGAATGACAAGTATCTCGAACAGTGCGGTGTAAAGCGCTCTGGCAATTCCCCGACGGTGCGCGTCGTATCTGATGTACGCCGAGACGTCGACGGACCACCTGTAGGCCGCGCGCTCCATATGGGTGGTCGCGTAGACATATCCGAGCACCGAGCCTGATGATTCGCAAACGAGCCACGGGTACTGGGGCAGAACGGCGAGGATACGCCGCCTCATTTCTTCGGCGTTGGGCGGCGTCAGCTCAAACGATGTGGAGCCATCGGTCACTGCCGGAGCATAGATGCCAGCTATGGATTCGGCGTCCCGTTCTCCCGCGACTCGAATCAGCGCGGTCATCGGGGGTCGCTCGCGCCGATGATGCCCATCTTCATAGCTCCTCCTTTCTTTGCGTATAATTGCTGTGACACCGACGGATCAATTCATCCAGCATCCATGCTGCTGCTAAGCTGGACACAGATAATCGCGGAGGGTAGATGAGCACGGATTCAAACACCGGGACCTCAGTCGCGCTTTCGCTCGCGCCCATGCTGTCAGTTCGGAACGGTGCGCGGGCAGTTGAGTTCTACAAGACGGCGTTCGGCGCGAACGAGGGCTATCGTGTGGAGGATCCCGGGGGCTCCGTTGTGTCTCGGCTGTCCATTGACGGTGCGGAGTTTTGGGTGAGTGACGAGTCCCCCGAGCACGGCAACTTCAGTCCGGAGTCCCTGGGCGGTGGTTCTGTCCGGATGATCTTGACTGTGCCGGATCCGGATGCAGTGTTCGCTCGGGCACTTGCGGCAGGGGCTCGAGAGATCTCCGCGGTCGAGGAAGCGTATGGGTGGCGTGTGGGTCGCGTGGTAGATCCATTCGGTCATCACTGGGAGATCGGACGCCAACTTGCGGATAATTCCGTCACGTAACAAAAGTCCCGAGCATCATTTCGCTCTCTCGCTGGATCAGGTTAGCCGATAAGCCCGCTTGGCGAGATCGTACGCGAGGGCTTTAGCCATCTCGCTCGCGTCGGCCATGTCGACCACGTGACGCGCAACGAGACCGCCGAGATAATTCGCGTCCACGCGTCGAGCGAGATCATGGCGAGCTGGGATCGAGCAGAACGCGCGCGTGTCATCCGTAAAGCCGGCCGTATTCCCGATGCCGGCAGTCTCGGTGGTCTGCCGGCGAAAGCGCGTCAATCCTTCGATCGAATCGTGGAACCACCACGGCGCGCCAAGAAGCATTGCTGGATAGTGACTCGCGAGCGGCGCAAGCTCGCGGCTGTACGTTGACTCGTCGAGCGTGAACACGATGAGCTGAAAGCGCGCGTCATTCCCATACGCGTTGAGCAGGGGACGCAGGTTGCGCGTGAATTCGGTCGCCACCGGGATGTCTCCGCCCCGATCCGCTCCAAAGCGCCGATGCACGAGCTCGTTATGATCCCGCAGCGAGCCCGCGTGCAGCTGCATGACGAGCCCATCGTCCACCGACAGGCGCGCCATCTCCATGAGGAGATGGGCCTCGAAGCGCGCCTGGTCGTCCTCGGTCGCCGCGCGTTGGCCGGCCTTCGTGAACAAGCGCTCGGCCTCTGCGTCCTTGAGTCGTTCGGTGCGGGGAATTACGACGGCGTGATCCGTCGCGGACCCGCCCATCGCCTTGAAGTCGGCGCGTCGCCTCGCCAACGCCCTCACCAGCTCGGCGCAACTTCCGATCGTGCCGCCACCGGCGTGCTCCAGGCGCGCCACCTCCGCCGACCAACCCGGCGCCGCGATCCGGAATAGTGCGTCCGGCCGAAATGTCGGAATCACGCGACCGCCGAGCTCGACGTTGCGCAGCGTCTTGTGGTGCTCGAGCGTGTCACTGGCGGCGTCGGTCGTCGCCAGCACTTCGATGTTGAATCGCTTGAATAGGGCGCGCGGACGGAACTCCGGCGACTGCAATCGCTCCACGATCGCGTCGTACACGAACGGCGCGGACGCCGAATCAAGCTCGCGTTGAATGCCGAACACCTCGCGCAGCTGGTACTCGAGCCACGCGCGCGACGGTGTCGCGCGAAAGAGTTGCCAGTGGTCGGCGAATGTCTGCCAGATCTTGCGCGGATCCCGCTCCGCGTGGGGCGGCTTCCCGTCTATTGGTGCGACGCCGAGCGACTCGAGTGGCACGCCGCGGGAGTAGAGCATCCGGAGGATGTAATGGTCCGGCGTGATGATGAGCGACGCCGGATCCTGGAACGCGTCATTGGACGCGAGGATCGCGGGATCGACGTGCCCGTGCGGAGAGATGATCGGCAGCGCGCGGGTCTGGTCGTACAAGACGCGCGCATGTTGCCGAACTACTGGGTCGGGATCGAAATAGCGATCCTCGTGGAGCTCGGTCACACCACCGGCTTCCACCGCGGGTCGTACTCGCGCGACCAGAGCTTCGCCGCTTCTTCGTCGTGGAGGATGTGTCCGGTCTTCGGATCGGTCGTGAGCTTGCGACCGAGCTGCTGCGAGATCGTCCCAAGATGGCAAAGTGTTCCGGTCTTCGCTCCATCCTCGATGGGCGCGGAGAGCTTGGTCCCCGTGCGCACGGCGCTCGTGAAGTTGTCGATGTGGAGTTGCGTCAGCCAGTCGTCACCGAGCGTATTCAGGGCGTCGCCCTTTGGGGCCGCCTTCACTTCCTTGACGATCTTGTTCTTGAGATCGTAGACGACGTAGCCGTCCCGATCGACTACCACGCTGCCGTGGGTGCCGAGGACTGTGGTGCCGCGCGAACGCTCGTAGAGATCCAGCCCGTTGCAGCTCTGCCCCTGCCAGATGATGCTCTTGCCCCCATCGAACACCCACGTCGCTTCCTGCGTGTCGGGAAACTGCCAGTCGTCAGCGTAGTGAAAGCGTCCGCCGGTCGAGTTGACGCTCGTCGGATAGTCTACGCCGAGCAGCCAACGCCCTACATCGATCTCGTGTGTTCCATTGTTGCAGATCTCGCCGGTTCCCCAATTGGTGAACCAGTGCCAGTTGTAGTGGATGACGTTGTCGCGATAGGGAGTGCGCGGAGCGGGGCCCTGCCACAGCTCGTAGTCGAGATTCGAGGGCACCGGAACGACTTTGCCTTTGCCGATTCCGGTGCGCGTGTTGGCGTACCAGGCGCGCGCGAGATAGGGCGTTCCGATTTGACCGCCACTAATCAACTGCTTGACTTCAATGAAGTGCGGACCCGACCGAGCCTGGGTGCCGAGCTGTACGTGCAGCTTGTTGTGCTTGCGCGCGGCGGCGACGATCAGCTCGTCCTCGCGCGGGTCGTGCCCGCTCGGCTTCTCGACGTACACGTGCTTCCCGGCGTCGAGCGCGAGAATCGTGGCGGGCGCGTGCCAGTGATCCGGCGCGGCGATGACGAGCGCGTCGACGTTCTTGTCCTCCAGCACTCGGCGAAAATCGGTCACCGTCTTCGGGGGCGTCGCCTGCAACTTCGATGTTTCCGCCAGCGCTTTCGCAAGCACCGTCGAGTCGACGTCACAGAGATAGCCGACGGTCGTGTTGGTGCCCCGCGCGAAATCCTGCGCGTGCACCATTCCGCGTCCGTTCAGCCCCATCACGGCCACCACCATCTTCTCGGCCGGCGATCCGTCAAATGCCAAGAGGGGGCCGACCCCGCGTGACGCGGCGAACGCGCCCAGGCCTGCAACAGATGCCTTCTTCAGAAAATCACGGCGGTCCAGCGGTTCTTTAGGTGTCATGACATCTCCGAGTGCTACCGAGGGCGAATCTTGATATTCCGGAAAAAAACTTCGTCGACGTGATCCTGCAGAACGATGTGCCCCGCGCGCTTTTCTGCGAAGCCCTTTATGTCCCGATATTTGCTTTTCGCCATGAGCGAGTCCAACAGAGGCGTGCCGAGCTCGAACTCGACGACTTTGTTTCCATTCAGCCAGTGCTCGCCGTGATTTCCGCGAAACACTATCCTCGACGAATTCCATTGACCCACGGGCGCCAGTACCTTGTTCGCGTTCGGCGGGATGAGATCGTAGAGCGCGCCGGTGCGGTGTGACGGAACCTTGTTGTCCTCGTGAAGACTGTCGTCGAGCATCTGGTACTCATACCCAAGGGCGGCGTGGTTGGGTGCATTTGCCATCGAGATCTCTTCGGACACGTTGTATTTCACGCCACTGTTCCCCGCGCGGCTGATCTTCCAGTCCCATGTGAGCTCGAAATCACGATAGGTGTCACGGGTCATGAGATCACCGCCGGCCGCCGGCTGGCCATCCGGCAGTCGCGGGACCTGGCCGTCCGCGAGTTTTCTGATCGCGCCGTTCTCGATCTTCCAATGAGCCGTGGGAACGCTATCGTAGCCGAGCCCGCGCCAGCCGTCGAACGTCTTGCCGTCGAAGAGCAGACGCCATCCCCCGCGCCGCTCGTCATCCGTTAACGTGTTCGGGCAAAACACAATCACTTGGGGCAAGCTCCCCCTCATTGAATCGGGCCGAACCGCCCCGCTTGAATCGGCCGGCCAGGCTCGACCCACCAAGCCACTGCTGACAACACCATACTGCGCTCCCGGGCATTGAACTCCTGCGAGGTCGGGAGATTTGCGAGGCGCGCAGGCAGTCAGGACGATAGACAAGATGAATCCCGTTCTGGCGAGCCACGTTGCGGCGACCGGCGTTCTAGATGTCCTCGCAGCGGCGGACAGCACTCTGGCGGACTGCATTCTATAGTAGGGCGTCATGACTGGTTTGGGAGACGCGCCGGCTCCAGCCCAGGCGCGAGCAGATGTATAATCACCCACGCCGTCACGTACGCAAGTCCGCACACGACAAAGATGGGCCCATAGTCGCTCCCGTTCGCCTGGAGAACGCGCCCAGTGGCCCGTTGGAACACCACGCCGCCCATCGCTCCGGCGAACGCGCCGATGCCTACCACGGAGCCAACGGCCGTTTTGGGAAACATGTCGCTCGCCAGCGTATACACATTCGCCGACCACGCCTGATGGGCCGCGGCAGCAACGCCGACGATAATCACGGCGGCCCACATGCTCGGAGCGCGCGACACCAGCGCGGTCGGCACGATGAGCAGCGCCATCGCTAGCATCGTCGTTTTCCGCGCTCGATTCACCGACCAACCGCGTTTGATCAGCGCGCTCGAGATCCAGCCACCGCCGACGGAGCCGACGTCCGCGATGACATACACCACGATGATCGGCGCGGCGACCTGCGCGAGCTTCACGCCGTACTTCGCGTCGAGGAATTTCGGCAGCCAATAGAGATAGAACCACCAGATGGGGTCGGCCATCAGCTTGCCGACGATGAACGCCCACGTCTGCCGATACCCGAAGAGGCTGACCCACGGTACCCTCGCGGCGGCGACCGATGGGTCACCTGCCGCCTCAGGCTCGCGATACAGCGGGATCCAGAGCAGGAGCCAGAGAAGGCCCAGCGCGCCCGTCGCGACGAACGCCCATTGCCATCCCCACGTTAGCGCAATCCACGGCACGAGGAGCGGCGTGAGGATCGCGCCCATGTTGGTGCCCGCGTTGAAAATCCCGGTCGCAAGCGCGCGCTCCTTTTGGGGGAACCACTCGGCGATCGTCTTGATCGATCCCGGGAAGATCGCCGACTCGCTAAGCCCAAGCATCGCGCGCGCGAATGAGAAGCCCGCAGACGTCCGGGCGAAAGCGGTGCCGATCGCGGCGACGCTCCAAGCAACCACGGCCGCGGCCAACCCTCGACGCACGCCGATCCAGTCGATCGCGCGGCCGGCGACGAGGAAGCCGAACGCGTATGCGAAGCTGAACCACGAGACAATGTCGCCGTAGTCGGCCTCGGTCCAATGCAGCTCGCGCTGGAGCGTCGGCGCGAGAATGCCCAGAACCTGACGGTCGACGTAGTTGATCGTCGTCGCGACGAAGAGCAGCGCGCAGATCGTCCACCTGTAGGACGGCAGGCGTTGCGTGTCAGCCGTGTTCGCCACTAGCTGGAGCTATCCACGAGTGATTCCCTCCCAGAGTCCGTGCAGATACATCGCGCCCAGCGCGCGATCGTGAAGTCCGTAACCAGGCTTGCCGGTCTCGTCCCAGATCATGCGTCCGTGATCGGAGCGTATCGGGCCGGTGAAGCCGGTTTCGTGGAGAGCGCCGAGCACCGCCCGCATGTCGATGTCGCCGGACTCAGACGGGTGCGCCGTTTCCTGGAACGAGCGGGTGCCGGTACGCTTGATGTTACGGCAGTGCGCGAAGTGGATGCGACCCTTTGCACCGACGCGGCGAACGATCGCCGGAAGATCGTTCTTCGGGTCCGCGGCTAGAGAGCCGGCGCAGAACGTGATGCCATTCGCGGAATCGTCAACGATGCCGGTTACGCGTTCGAGCGCCGCGCCGCTCGTGATAATTCGTGGCAGTCCGAAGATCGACCACGGCGGATCATCCGGATGCAACGCCAGCCTCACGCCGGCCGACGCGGCGACAGGAACAACTCGCTCCAGGAAGTACGCAAAGTTGTCCCAGAGCTTGTTCTCGTTCACCGAGCGATACGCGTCGAGAAGCGCCGTCAGAGCGCCCGCCGAATAAGTCGTCGCCCAACCGGGCAGATCTGCCGTGCCCCGCGACAAATCAATCTTCCCGAGCGCGGCGTCCTCAAATGCCAGTGCGGTAGAACCATCGTCAAGCCGGCGTGCGAGATCGGTGCGCATCCAGTCGAAAACCGGCATGAAGTTGTAACACAGCACCGGCACGCCCGCGCGCCCCATGCTGCGGACGCTTTCGCAGTAGTTGTCTATGAGCCTGTCGCGTGTGGGGCGTCCAAGTTTGATGTCCTCGTGGACGGGAATGCTCTCGATGACAGCGAGCGACATCCCATGCCTCTCAACCTCTTCGCGCAGCGCCGCGATGCGATTGAGCGGCCACGGCTCGCCGACCGGAATGTCGAAGAGAGAGCCAACGATCCCACGCACGGCGGGAATCTGCCGGATATACGCGAGTGAAATCGGGTCGCGTGGCCCGAACCATCGAAACGTGATCAAGCGCGGCCCGTCTTTCTTTGCTTCGCCGCCGGGATCGAGGCGAGGCCCGTCTTTGCTCGGGCCGGCGCCAGGAATCGCGACGGTACCGTCGTCCTCATCGCGAGACCCGCAGGCTCGCCCCCTGCAGGAGCCGCTCTACCTCACCGCGCGTCACCAGACAGAAATCGCCCGGGATGCTGTGCTTTAGCGCCGAGGTCGCGGTCGCGAACCGGACCGCCTCCTCCCAGCCAAGACTCTCGAGGCGGCTCACGATCAGGCCGGCGCTGAATGCGTCGCCAGCGCCAATGCGATCCACGACTTCCACCTCATAGCGGGGCGCGCGGTGGATCTTGCCATCTGCCGCGACGATCGCGCTCCAACTGTTCAACAACACCCGCGGATTCTCGCGCAACGTGATAGCCACCGCGCGAAACTTGAATCGCTTTTCGAGCGCGCGCGCGACGTGCGCGTACGACTCCGCGTCTACGTGCTCGAACCTATCCTTCGCTTCGGCGCCGATGCCGAACACCACCAGCGTGTCCTCCTCGGTGGTGATGAGGACGTCCACGTGCTCCATCAGCGGCTCCTGCACCGCGCGCGCCTTCTCGGCGCTCCACAGCTTGCTCCGGTAGTTCAAATCGTAGCTGACGGTGAGCCCGGCCTTCTTTGCCGCGACCAGAGCCTCGGCAGTGACCTTGGCGGCCGATTCGCTCAGTGCCGGCGTGATCCCGCTCACGTGGAACCAGCGCGCGCCGCTGAACACGGACGCCCAGTCGATGCTCCCGGGCGTCACCACGCTCATGGCCGACGCCGCTCGATCGTACAGGACGCTGCTCGCGCGGGGGGCGGCGCCGAGCTCCGCGAAGTAGAGACCCGCGCGGTCGTCGGTGGTCCATTCGATGTGCGCGTCCACGCCCTGCTCGCGGGCGCGGCCGACGATCATGCGGCCGAGCGCGTTGTCGGGAAGGCGCGACACCCAGCGCGACGCGACCCCAAGCCGCGCGGCCCCCACGGCAACGTTCAGCTCACCGCCGCCAACGTAGGCGTCGAAGCTGTGGGCCTGCTCGAGCCGCTGAAAAGCCGGCGGCGTAAGCCGCACCATCGCTTCGCCAAAGGTGACGAGATCCATGCGCAATCTTACGCTCGCCCCAACCCGCTGACCAGATTCTACCCAATCATGTCATTCCCCGGACTCGACCTCACAGGGCGCACAGCCGTCGTCATCGGCGCGACTTCGGGCATCGGTAGGGCGATCGCGCTGGGGCTGGCCGACGCCGGCGCGGACGTCGTCCCGACCGGTCGTCGAGCGAAGCTGGTCCGGGAAGCAGCCCAGGCCGTCAAAGCCCGGGGACGCCGCTCGCTCGCGATAACCACTGACGTGTCGGACTCGGATTCCCTCAAGGCGCTCGCCGCCGACGCCATCGCAAAGTTCGGCAAGGTGGACATCCTGGTGAACGCGGCGGGCCGCACGGTGCGGCGGCCGACGCTCGAGGTCTCGGACGCCGAGTGGGAAGAGATCATGGACACGAACCTCACCGGGATGCTGCGCGCCTGCCGTGCCTTCGGGCGTCACATGATCGAGCAGCGCTACGGCCGCATTATAAACATCGGCTCCCTGACATCTGTCGTCGCGCTTTACGAAGTCGCCGCGTACGGGGCCAGCAAGGCGGGCGTGGCCGCGCTCACCAAATCTCTCGCGGTCGAATGGGCGCCGCACGGCGTGTGCGTCAACGCGATCCTGCCGGGTGTCTTCCGAACGGCGCTCAACGAAGGGCTGCTCGACGGCACGGATCGCGGCCGCGAGCTATTGATGCGCACGCCGATGAAGCGCTTCGGTCAGCCGGAAGAGGTCGCGGGTGCCGCGGTGTTTCTCGCGTCCGAGGCGGCGAGCTTCGTCACGGGACACCTGCTGGCGGTAGACGGCGGATTCCTCGCCAGCGGCGTGAATCAATAGCGACGCGCTCGTCTTCAATACTTCGCACACGCCAAACAAGGCCGGAGAATCCTGATGCCCAATGCGAACGGCAAGATCTGCTACGTCGAGATACCGGCTTCCAATATCCAGGAGTCCGCTGATTTCTACGCCAAAGTGTTCGGCTGGCAGGTCAAGAAGCGCGGCGACGGCAGCACCGCGTTCGATGACCCGACCGGCGGAGTAAGCGGCACATGGGTGCTCGGCCGACCGCTGGCGGTCGAGTCGGGGCTGTTCATGTACATCATGGTCGCCAACATGGAAGCCACCGTCGACGCAATTAGTTCGGCGGGAGGCGAAGTCGTGCAATGGCTATCCCCAGAGACGCCCGAGATTGCGCGGTTTCGGGATCCCGCCGGCAACGTCATCGGGCTCTATCACCAACCGGGCCTCTGAGCGCCGCAGTATTCGGCAACGTATGAGCGGCCTTGCAAGCCGCGTTAGTCGCCGCGAGCTACCTGAGGCTTGGCGGCAGCGAAAAGGAGCCCCCGTGTGGGGGATTCCCCTGCGAAATTCAGGATGTTCCTTACGGGCCCCGCAGAGCAAACAGGGTATCATCCTTCAGTATTCGAACAACCACAATTCGATCAATTAAACCTGCCGCTACGGCACATTCGATTGATCGATTCCTCATTGAGAAACCCATGTCAACCTTGAAAACTTTGATGGCCGTCTCGCTGGCGGGGCTGTTCGTCCTCTCCGCCCACGCCTATGGTCAGACCGCGACGTCTTCCGGCCCCCACATGATCGTCGTGAAGCTTGTTGAGACGGGGAAACCCATGCCCTACGCCTTCGAGCCCGCGATGGCTGTTGCGCAACGCGGCGATACCCTCCGCTTTGTCGAGGCCGCAGGCGTAATGCACAACGTACACTTCACGAAGCAGGCGCCGGGTTCCAAACTCGGTAGCGCCGCAACAGGGCCATACCTCATGACTAAAGGTCAGACGTACGACCTGGTGATCGACGGGCGGTTTACCGAAGGCACCTACGAGTATGTATGCCAACCTCATGAAATGATCGGGATGAAAGGCACGCTGGTCGTTAAGGGCGGCAAGTAGCGCCGTCGACGTAAGGGTCTCCTTTAATTGTCCCGCATTGGCTCATCGCTGATGCGGGACTTTTACACCCCGTGAGTCGGCTCCCACCCGCCGAGCGGGACGAATCCGTTGCGGATCCAGACGTCGTCGGGGACCGCGGCAACCAGCTCGATTTGTTGAACCAGCCACGCGTCGGAAAGCGCAATCAGGCGCGTGTATTCCGGATAGTGCGCGGTCTCGAGGCCGTCTCGAATGATCCTGGCTACGAACGCTACGGGTTCGACGGCCGGCAGCGCACCTTGAAAGTCGCGGCTTATCAACCGGTGCTCTAGCGGACTGGCTACGGCGATCATCGGAATCCGAAGCGTAATGTTCAACGGAGTCCGCCGATATTGCGGGGAATCGTGTCAGCGCGGCTGGACATTCGCGACATAGTCTGCTCCTCTCCGCATCAGTACCGTGAACTCCGCTTCGTCCCCGCGCTGAACCGCGGACCTCAGCTGCTGCACCGCTGACATCAGGCCATTCAGGGCCGACGCTCCGTACTCGTTCAGCGACTGAATCTCAAAGTAAAGATGAGGGTTTTCGCTCGCTACCCGGCGCGCCACCTCGAGCTGCGCGTCAAAGGTCGTGCTTGAGAGCTGTTTCAACCTCTCCGCTTGTTCTCCGCTGTCGGCAAGCGCGGCAAGAAACGCGATGTTGACCGCGTGCGACAATCCGAGGATGTAAGCCACGGTACGATCGTGCGCATCCAGATCCATCTCCACCTGCACGGCCATCGTCGAAGAGAACAGATCCCGCGCTCGTCGAGTAGCCTCGGGCACTCCGACATCCACGAAGATGACATGGCGGCCGGAGAGGAGATCGGTATCCGGACCAAACATCGGATGGACCGAGGTTACGAGCACCCCCGCCTCGAACAGTTTGGTCAGTCCAGGGCGCAGCGGAGTTTTCAGAGAGCCCACGTCGAACACGACTCCTCTTGGTTTTCGTGCGGCGAGCTCTTCGAGAATTGCGGCGGACTGCCGGAGCGGAGCAGCGACAATAAGGATGTCGTGCTCGAGCGCCGACGTGCGCCAGTCGTTCAGATGCGGAAACTCGCCCACCGGGCCGGCCGGATCCGCGATTTCGACCGTGAACCCCTGTGAATGGAGAAATCGGGCGAACCAGCGTCCCATTTTGCCCGCGCCGCCGATGATCAAGACTTTCCTGCCTTCTCCTTCCGTGCTGGCAAGAACTCTGTCTTGTTCCTGAACCGTGAGTGACGCGCGAATCAGCAGCAGCGCAAGGCGCTCGGCGAAATTGGGATCGAGATCGAGCCCGGTGGCGACACGCCTCACTCGTCCGATCACCTCTTTTTCCTGCCCGAAGTCACGGGTCGAGCGGCCTTCTCTGGCTTTGATGCGACCGATCTCGCTCGCGATCGCCTGCCGCTGAGCGACAAGCCCGAGGATGGATTCATCGAGCCGGGCGAGCTCGCTACGGAGTGTTGAAAGCTCGGGGAATGGAGGCTGCGGTGGGCTCAAGTGTGGGTCGCCGGTGGTGACTAGGACGCCGCTGCCGCGTTCTGGCGCTTCCAGATTACAAAAGCGAGCCAGAACACAAAAACCCGGATTGCCAACGGCCAGTCGCTCGGCAGGTCGATGTTGGAGCGGCGCGTGAATATGCCGAGTGGATAGACACTGCCTAGCTGCCTCTCGCCATCGAACAATCCGAAGCGCCGGCTCAGAGGTGTGAGCTTGCGCAGCAAAAGCAGTTGATTCGGCAGCTCCACCTCGAACTGGTTCCGGAACAAGCTCGGCTTCCTCGCGCGCGCGACGACATTGCCGTTGTGCTCGAGCACGAAGTCGCCGCTGAATTGTCCTTCCCGATAGAGCTGGTACGTGCCTTCGCCGATCTCGAGCACGGCCCTGTCGCGCCAGATGGAAGCCTCGACTTCACCCAGCAAGTTGTCATTCTGCTGGAGTCGAAAGTTGCTGGAGAAGATGTTAGTCGGGATTGCTTCCAGCATCTGGCCCTCTGGGCTAGGCCGCAGTGGTAGGTGCCCCGAGTCCCGCGAGCACGCCCCGCATGTACGCGAACGACTGCTTCATTCCCGGCATCGGGTCGTCGGCGTCGATCTCGTACTCGAGATTGACGTAGCCGGCATATCGCATTGCGCGGAGCTGGCGGAAGATTTCCACGATGGGGATCTTCCCCTCGCCGACGATGCACTGGCTCTCCATCACTTTCAGATCGCGCAGATCCTTGACGTGCATGTCGAGGAGGCGCGGTCCGGCATCGACAACTGCGCGCACGACGTCCGTGCCCGTGCGCACCGTGTGGCCGACGTCTATGCACAGCCCAATGCGAGGGTCCATCCCCTTTACCACTTTGAGGACATCGTACGGCGACGAGAAATCCTTGTCCTCGGGGCCGTGGTTGTGGATTGCGATCTTGATGTTGTATTGCTTCGCGAACTTCTCGACGCGCGGGAGCACGCTTGGGTGGCAAGTGCTGACCATCACCGGCATCCCCGCCGCTTTGGCGTAGTCGAAGTACTTCCGCACACCGTCGTCGGTGTCAGTCTCGAAGGTGATCAGTCCGCCGCCGACGATGTGCAGACCCGCCGCATCCACCTCGGCTCGCGCCGCGGCGATTTCCGCCGGCGATGCGTCGTAGGGCAGGTGCACCGACTTGAAGTTGATGTACGGCGTGCCGAGGGCCTTGGTCATCTCGATGGCCTTCTCGCGCGAGAAGTTCCGGAGCGAATAGCTGGCGACGCCGAGCTTCACGCCGACGTCCTCGGTCGGTGGAAGCGCGACGGGGGGCCGGCCTGTGGCTAGCGCAGCGCGGACGGCGTCTGGTTTTGTGAAGGCAGCGCCCAGGGCGCCGAGGGCGGCGAATTTGAGAAAGCCTCGGCGGGGCACGTCGTGCTTGGACATCGTTCTCCTCTTGGGGGGTCCTTGCGAAACGCGGGGTGGATACTTACTTCGACCACTTGCCTAAACGATGAACCCGGCGCCGCGCGTCCGCTAGCGGCGCTATCATGTTTTGTCCCGCTCCGACACTCGCTATGCTCTCGACCCTGTTCCTGGTAGCGCGCTTCGCCGTGATCATGCTTGGCACGACCTACATCGGGCGCGAGAATCAGCTGAACGTTCGCATTCCCCGCCTCACGGCCGAAGTGACCGTCGACGGGGTGCTCAACGAGCCGGTGTGGCAGCAGGCGGACGTGCTCACCGGATTCTCTGAGTTCTCGCCGCACGATGGCATTCCCGCGGCCGATTCCACGCAAGTGCTCGTCTGGTATTCGCCGACCGCCATGTACTTCGGCATCCGCGCTTTCGAGCCGCACGGGGCGGTGCACGCGACGCTCGCGGATCGCGACAAAATTGCCTCCGATGACAACGTGCAGATCATGCTCGGGACCTTTCACGATCATCGCCAGGCCTATGTCTTCGGGGTGAACCCGCTCGGCGTCCAGATGGACGGCACCATAGTGGAGCAGGGGCAGGTCCTCACCGGTGCGTGGACGCCCACGCTCTCCGGACGGGTCGCGCCTGATCTGAGTCAGGACTTCGTGTTCACGTCAAAGGGGCGATTGACCGACTACGGCTACGAGGTCGAGATCCGGATCCCGCTCAAAAGTCTCAAGTACCAGTCTGGTGACGAGCAGAGCTGGGATCTCAACATCGTGCGCGAGGTTCAGCACTCGGGAGCGGAAGATTCCTGGGTGCCCGCCAAGCGCTCGAACACGTCCTTTCTCGCGCAGTCTGGCACGCTCGAAGGGTTGACGGGACTAACGCGTGGACTCGTGCTCGATGTGAATCCATCGGTTACCGAGAGGGTTAGCGGAGGCCCGGGACCGAATGGGTGGGGATACGATCGCGCGGCGCCGCAACTGGGAGGGCGAGTCCAATGGGGGATTACCAACACCCTCACGCTCAACGGGGCTGTGAATCCCGATTTCGCGGAGGTGGAGTCCGACGCTGGGCAATTCGTAATCGATCCCCGCCAGGCGCTTTTCTTCCCGGAGAAACGGCCATTCTTCCTCGAGGGACTGGACCAGTTCAATACGCCGCACAACCTCATTTACACGCGACGGATAGTCAAGCCGGATGCAGCCGTCAAGCTGACGGGCAAAGTCGCCGGCACGAGCATCGGTGTGCTCTCGGGCGCTGATGACCGAAGCCTGTCGCCGTCCGGGCGCGACAGAGCGATCTACAACATCATCCGCGCGCAGCGAGACATCGGCGGGCAGTCGCGAATCGGCGTCGCGTACACGGATCGCGTCCTCGGTGCCGATTACAATCGCGTTGCCGATGTGGATGGCCGGGTTGTGTTCGGAGACGTTTACAGCACTTCGTTTCAGGCTGCGGGCAGCTTCGACAAGACGGGTGGAGTTGTGCGCAATGCGCCGCTCTGGGAAGGCGTGTTCGCGCGCAACGGCAAGCAGTTCGGCTTGCGCTATGTGTTGACCGGAATCAGCGAAGATTTCCGCGCGGGGAGTGGCTTCATCTCGCGGCCGGGAATCGTACACGCGGGTGTCGATCACCATTTGACCTGGTTCGGGGAACGTGGGTCGAAGGTCGAGTCGCTTACGGGCGACATCCTGCTCGACGACCAGTGGCAGTATTCGCATTTCATCCATCGCGGTGACGCGCAGGACAAGAAGTTTCACGTCAGTGGGAATGCAGGTCTGCGGGGCGGATGGAATATTGGGCTGGGCTTTTTCTTGGAGACATTCGGCTTCGACCGGGGCCTGTACTCCAACTATCGGATTCTTTCGCCGGCGGGCGACACGTTGCCATTCGTGGGCAGGCCGCGCATCACCAATCACGATTACGTGTTCACGCTGGTGACACCGCAGTGGTCGATCTTTAGTGGGAACCTCCTATATGTCGGTGGCCAGGATGAAAATTTCTTCGAGTGGGCGCAAGCGAATATAGATCTCGTACAGCTCGGGCTGAGCGTGAGGCCGAGTGACAGGGCGCGCATTGACGGAACCCTGGCGTACCAGGACTACTGGCGGCGCAGCGATCACAGCCTGGTCGGGCGAAACGTAATTCCTCGCGTGAAGCTCGAGTATCAGCTCACGCGCGCGATCTTCATGCGGCTCGTCGGAGAATACGATCTGAGTGAGAACGACGATCTGCGCGACGAGACGCGGACGAACTATCCGCTCATTATTGGAGGTCGGCTCGCGACGGCATCGCGCGCGCGATCACTGCATGGCGATTATCTGTTCTCCTACCAGCCTACGCCGGGAACGGTGCTGTTTCTCGGATACGGCAGCCAGGCGGACGGCGTTCCCGACGAGACGCAACGGTTCAACTGGCAGCCGCTCACGCGCACGTCGGATTATTTCTTTGTGAAGTACTCTTACTTGCTGCGGATGTAGCTGCGTGACACGCTCAAGGTGATCTATCTCTCGGGCTATGCGCGCTTTTACCCGCGGAGCGCCGGAATCGCCAACAGAATTGCGGCAACGAGCCCCAGCCCCATCGATCCGAACCAGACGAATCGCGAACCCGTGAGTGCAGCGATCGCACCCAGCGCGATAGCTATCTGGAGCAGCGCGACTGCGGGCGCATAGATCTGGTGCTGAGAGAGAAGAACTTCGGCCTCATGCGACTTCTCATCTCTTTGGTGCTCGAGCTCGGTTGCCTTCCGACTGATGGAGTCCTGCTGGGCGAGGTAGCGCGCTGATTCCGCCGCCAAGCGCGGCGGCGCGGATTTCCCAGCCGCTTCCCAGCTATTTATCGCACTCGCTGTGACGGCCCCTTTTATCCCCTTCGCCTGGTAGTACGCCCACTGATCCGATGCCTGCGCTTGCAGGCGTGTCGCATCGGTCTTCAAGACGAGAGCTTCGTTCACCGTTGCTCCCGCCTTGAGAGAGGCTATCGCCGCGAGCGCGGCGAGCAACGCCGTTGTCAGAGAGATCCAGCGCAGGAACGATCCTCCGCGCTTTTCCCGCTGCTCGTCGATCCTTTCTCGGAGCGCGTCGGTGTCGATTTCGGTTTCTTCGGGCATGGTGAATAACCTAACCCGATCCACCGCCGAGGACACCTGTCCACGGACCACATCCCAATACCGATGTGGGGATTGTGCGAGCACAATCCCACTCAGCCGGTTTCGCGGGGGCGGGAGGTAGGTCGAAGATGTATGCAGTCAGGAGTGCGGTCAAGAAACCTGGCTGCCTCTCCCGCCGTACGGTTGAGCCAATGAAGACAATCGCAACATTCCTCGCGTTCATCATCGCCGGCTGCTCGGGCCTGGAGGCGAGTCGACTGCCGGCGCCGGTCGTCGTTCCATTCGAGCTCCGGGGTGACTGCGCGCTTGTACGCGTCGAAGTGAACGGACATCCCACACTGCTCATACTCGATACGGGATCGGGTGCGCTCGTGCTCGATAGCGCATTCGCGCGATTGGCGGAAGTAGAGTGGTCGCGGTTCATGCACGGCACAGCGGTGGGGAGCGGCAATACAAGCGTAAGGATCGGAAACGCGCGGAGTGTTCGGGTGGGAACAGCAGCGCTGTCGAATGTCCGGGTGGCATCGGTGGACATCCACGATGTCCAGGCAAGGGTGGGATACGACGTCCAGGGGGCATTAGGATACGAGCTGTTCGAGAGCTATGTCGTGGCGATCGACTATCAAGCGAAAACAATCACTCTCCACGAGCCCGCGGAATTTCAGTATACGGGCTCCGGCGTTGTAGTCCCGCTCACCTTTGAGCACCGCTTGCCGGTGATCAACGCGTCGATCGTCACGCGCACGAGGGGGACGATCCCCGCCAATCTTCACCTGGACTTGGGCTCGACAGCCTATGCGCTTCGTCTATCCAACGGGTTCGTCACCAGGAACGGCATCGCGCACGACACGACTACGATGGCCGGTATATTTGGGACGGGCGTCGGCGGAACTCTGGAAGGACAGCTCCTCCGAATTCCACAGCTGAGAATCGGAAAGCTGGAAATCAATCGGCCCAGCACCGCGCTCTCGAGTGCGACGGATGGAGCATTCGGAATGAATGCAGCGGCCGACGGGACGATCGGTGTGCCAGTGGTGCGCAGGTCGAGATTGATCATCGATTACCCGCATTCGAGAGCGATCCTGGAGCCCCAGAAAAACTTCTCGCTTCCTGACTCTATCGACGCCAGTGGTCTCACGTTGCGGCGCGAAATTGGAGCGGAAGCTCCGATCGAGGTGGCGTACGTGGCCAAGGGCAGCGCCGGCGATACGGCCGGGATTCAGCCTGGAGACGAGCTCCTGAGCATCGATGGCGCGAATGTCGGGAGCCCGAACCCACAGCCCGCGCGGGATCTGTTGCGCGCCGCAGGGAAAACGAGACAGCTCGTGCTTCGCCGCGGTACCGACACGCTGAGTGTAAGCCTGCATCTCAGGATGATCATTTAGCCCATCCCGCGCTCAAGGCGACGTGATCGTAGCAAAACAAAAGAGCCCGGCAAATATGCCGGGCTCTTTCTACGATGCGTGTTGCAATCTCGCCTGCGCTGGTACATGGTTGTGGCAGTCTCGCGATGGAGTATGCACCCACCCCCCTTTGACGCGCGCGCACGTCGAGGTGGAACGACGCGGTGAATTTATGACGTTGGGTAGTCAGCTCGTCTTGCTGTTCGTTCTCCCGATTCCGATTGCGTGCATCACGTGGACCGTGACGCACGAGGATCTGTTTCGCGAGCCTCGCGACTGGTTCGCCGCGAAAAGCAGATCGGCCCGGAGCCTATACTCGCGCAAATTCTTCTACGTGTTCACGTGCGAGTATTGCTTCAGCCACTATGTCACCGCCTTCTTCCTCTTTATCACTCGTTACACGCTCGTGTTCGATGACTGGCGAGGCTATCTCATCGCGGGCTTCTCGCTCGTCTGGATCGCCAACGTCTACATGAGCTTCTTTGGCAGATTGCGCCTGGAGATTCAGGAAGATCGGTTGGCAGTCGACGCAGGAGAAGAACGCGCTGAAGTCACGGACGCGCAGAACGATCCTGGAAAGCCGCGTGGCCGCCCGCCGAAAAAGTCGTGAAGCTTGCATCACGCCGTATGGCGTCGAGCCTCATGGCCGCGGTGGCGTTTGGCGGGCTTGCAACGACACCATCATCCTCAATTCCTGTGCGAACCGTTAGCGGCTTGGTAGAGGGTGTACGAGAGAACGCGGCTGTTGTCTTCAAGGGCATTCCGTTCGCGACGCCACCAGTAGGTGAACTCAGGTGGCGGCCCCCACAGGCTCCGCTTCCGTGGGCCGGAGTGAAGAAGGCCGACCGATTCTCGCCCGTCTGCATGCAAACAGGATCCTATCCACCCGACGCACCGGCGGAGACTGTAAGTGAAGACTGTCTCTACCTCAACATCTGGGTCCCCGTTGCCGCGCAAAAAGAGAAGTTGCCAGTCATGGTTTGGATCTATGGCGGCGGCCTGGAAAATGGCTCGGCGTCGACGCCGCTCTATGCCGGCGACAGGCTGGTGCAGAAAGGTGTGATCCTCGTAACGGCAAACTATAGGCTGGGCGTGTTTGGCTTTCTTGCGCACCCTGATCTCACGAGCGAGTCCGAGCATCACAGCTCTGGAAACTATGGCTTGCTCGATCAAATCGCCGCCTTGAGCTGGGTTCAACACAACATAGCTGCGTTCGGAGGTGATCCGCACCGAGTCACGGTTTTTGGCCAATCCTCTGGCTCGATATCGATTAGCGCGCTCGCAACATCGCCGCTGGCCAAGGGCCTGTTTCAACGGGCGATAGGCGAGAGCGGCGGCCTGTTTGAACCGATCAATCTCGCTCCCGGGTTCAAGCTTCCAGGGGCAGAGCAAGATGGCAAAGCGTTCGCCTCGAGAGCCGGCGCCACGACACTGGCGGAGCTGCGCCAACGACCAGCGACCGAACTGATGAAGACGCCTTTCGGTGCGCATCTGATCGTCGATGGGTTCGCACTTACTCAGTCGCCTTACGACGCGTATCGGAAAGGCGAGCAAAACAATGTTGCCCTTCTGCTCGGCTCAAATCAAGACGAGGGCCAAGCGTTCATCGCGGGTCGGACGATCACCGTTGAGAACTTCACGCAAGAACTCGAGCGCGATTTCCCTGATGTTCTGGTGCGGTCGATCGGTCCCCAGCCGGGCACCACTGACCTGCAGGCGCGGGCCTCTGCCGCCGCTTTCGAACGAGACATGAGGTTTCGCTGGGATATGTGGACATGGGTCCGTCTTGGTACGAATGCGGGACGGAGTAAGGTCTTCTTCTACGAGTTCTCGCGCGCGCCACCCTATCGCGCCGGCGACAAATTCTTTGGCTGGGGTGCGAGTCACGGCACGGAGATGCAATACGTCTTCGATCACCTCGATCAAACGCCGCTCCCCTGGACGATTCAAGATCGCAGGCTCGCATCCGACATGTGCGCGTACTGGACGAACTTTGCAAAATTTGGCGATCCCAACGGCCCTGGACTCCCGTTTTGGCCGGAAGTCACATCGTCGAGCCAACAGGTCATGCAGTTGGGGAACGACATCAAGCCGGAGGCGCTCCAAAATGACGACGCTCTGAACCGGATTGATCGCGTCTATGACGGCGCTCGAGGGGCCCCACCGCGCTGAGTCAGCGCTCGATGCGGCCTTTGAGCCGCCGCAATCTCAGGAGCTCAGCGCCCATGATCAGAAATTCCGCCCGAGGCCGCCCACCAATCGCCATGGTGCCTGGTGATCGATCGGCCGGGCCATGCCGAGGTGCAGCGATCCCGAAAACAGTGTCACTCCCAATCCGAGTGTTGCGCGAAAACCGCCTGTGGGGACTGACACAGGGGTCGCGCTCCATCCCGCCCCCAGCTCCGTAACAGCGACCCGGGAGGCGTTTGACAGGAGCTCGGTCCATCCCCCTTGCAGGCGTGCCGCCAATCCAGGGCCCAATCCGGGAATGAACAAGCTCCGCCAGAAGCGGCGTGGAGATCTCCAAATGGGAAATGAATAAGACGCATCGCTGCGCAGGAGTGCCGCTCGATCGCCGGCAAATTGTTTGTACGCGTAACCTGGAAGCACTCCACTTCCACCCATCTCAAAGAGCTGTTGCGGGGGGATGACTGCTCCCCACACTGCGCCGCCCTCCGCGTCGAGGGACAATGCGATCGGTCCCCAATATTTTCTTCCGAACAGCGACAGCTGCGCGCGCTGCCAGTCGAGTCCTCCACGACCGATCTCGTAATGGGTCGCAGCGCCAATTCCTGGATCCATCGATTGCCCAGTGACATCCGGGTGCAACTCGGTGTCGATTACTCCGAGCGCATAAGTGCCCTCGGTGACTCCGCGGTTCGGACGAAAAGATCCGCCGAGGATTATCCCATGAGTCAGTCGTGCACGCTCGGCGCGATCGTCCCCTGCGCCGAACTGGGCCATCACGAGCCCACGATCGACTGAGCCGAGCACGCGCGTCACCGATGCCAGCGCCACACGCCGGTCGACGTAGTCGAAGTCGTCCGTCGAGCCGACCATCGCCGCCACTCCACCACTCGTTGGGCCGAGCGGCCGGATGAAGTCGTTGGTAGTCGCCAGTGTTCGTTCTGCCTGCGCACCCACCGTCCATGGATCGCGACGCAGCGTGACGTGCGCGCCTCCCCGAAACGTTTCCTCGGTCCACGCCCGACCCACAATCGCACCCGCGCTCAAACCAGGAACGACGTTTCTCATGCGAAGGTTCAATTCAACGCCGGTGTAGAGTCCTTCGACGCGATCGTAGCGAACGACGTTGTCCGTCTTTTCCGGAAAGAGATCGACCCGCACTCCGCCGGTCTTCTTCCAGATGTCAGGCGCGACGTCGTCGAAGTCATCCGCTGTGACATTCGTGGTGGCGTCGCCAAGCGATTGCGTCCAGCCGTGATAATGGCTCACGCTATCGGATGGCGCCCATGTAGTGTGGTGCGGAATGCCGGTGGCCGCCTCGGTAGCTGCAACAGAATCGGCTGAAGTATCGACCATGTGATCACTGAAGCGGGAGACGACGCGCGTGACGGCTCGGCTGTCGCCCAGCAGTGCGAAAGAACTCTGGAGCTCGGTGCGCTGGAATGCGGGGAGCCAATAGCGCCCCTCGATTTCCGCGTTGACGAACTCGCAATACGCGACAGCGACGAAGCCCGGCATTCGGGTGGCGAGGCCCGACATTCGGGTAATCAGCGAACCTCCTCCTTTCGGCTTTCCGAGGACGACGAACTGCCCGCGCATCCGCACGATCTGCGCACGATCCACGTCGAGATCGATCTCCCCGTCGAACGCGGCGAAACGCGTCGAGTCTCGCAGGTGGGGCGTCACATGGACGCGCACTATGGGAATCGTTCGCGTGAGCGAATGCATCACGACCACAGTGTCGCCGCCGGAATACCGATAGAACTGCTCTCGGTCGGCCGCGAACGGATGAACCGCAACGATGGTGTCGGATTGTGGCTTCCGGCGCAGCCGCCGCGAGCTGTCCAACTGGACGCCGAGCGTCAATCGCTCGCCATATAGCGACGGCTCGGTCCAGCCACCGACGAAGCTCATCATCGATACCAGTGATCCCATCGACTGAGTTCGATACCCGAGCACGTGCATGTCGTAGCTGCCTCCCCGCGTCCAATGCACCGCCGAGGCAAGCTGCTCGATGTGCGCCGTGCGTTCGCGCCCGAGCGAATCGCGAAGAAGAACGGAAAATTCGGTTTCGACGTGTGCCCGGTACCCGCCGAATTCCGGGGGCGGAGCGTGGTTCGCGCTCGTCGCGCGGGTGACGAGATCGCGCAACGCAGCGGAGGAGTAGATCGGCTGGGCCACGCTCGTGAGCTGCGCAAGCACTAACAGGGACTGGATCACGGTATGAGTGAGTTAACAGCCGCTACACGCTCAAACCAGTGGCTGCCGCCCAAGGACTCTATCAACCAACGGGCGGGGCTGCTAGCGAGCCGGGGAAAGCTCGAGATCGAGAGTAAACACTGAGCCTTTTCCGACCTCGCTTTCCGCCGTCAGCTTGCCGCCCATGGCCTGCGCGAGCGCTTGACTGATCGCGAGCCCCAGCCCTACGCCCTGCTGACTGTCCGGATTTGCGTTTCGATCCAGCTGCACGAAGGGATCGAAAATGGACTCGAGCTTGCTGGCCGGAATTCCCCGTCCGGTGTCGGCAACGCTGATTCTCGCCCGCCCATCGCGGGACTCGCAGGAAAGGGTTATCGCGCCGCCGGGGTCCGTGAATTTGAGCGCGTTGGTGAGCAGGTTCAGGATCACCTGCTCGATCTTCTCGGAATCGCCGAGCGCCACGCACGTCCCATCGAGCGTTTCGTAACGGTACGCGATGTTACGCGCCTTCATTTGCGGCTCGACGAGCATGTGCGCTGATTCGAGAATGGTGTTGAGCTGCACGGGCTCGCGTTTGGTGCTCACTGATCCGGCGTCGATCTTGGCAAAGTTCAGCACATCGTTGATCAGGCCGAGCAGAAACTTTCCGCTCTTTTTTATGCGCGCGAGATAGTCGCGCTGCGCATCGCTCACCGGGCCGCCGAGCCCCATCTCCATGAGATCGGTGTAGCCGTTGACGGCGTTGAGCGGAGTCCTGAGCTCGTGGCTCATCACGGCCAGGAATTCCATCTTCGCCTGGTTGGCTTTCTGCGCCTCAGCCTGTGATTGCGCAAGATCGCGGTTCGAGGTCTTGAGCTCTTCGGTTTGCGTCTCGAGGACCTGGACTACCTGCTTGAGCTGAGCCGCCCGCATCTCGAGCTCGACGGTCTTTGCCCTGAGCTGCTCGTGCGTTCGCGCATTGTCGATGGCCAGCGCCGCCCTCGTGCCGAGGTCCATCGCGAACTCCAGATCCCTCTCGTCGTAGTGCCGCCCCGACTCGGCCGTCACGATCGTAAGTGTCCCGAGCTTGGCCTCCCTCGCGATGAGGGGAACGGTGATGAAGGAAGTGAGTCCAAGAGCCCGGATGATGGATGCCTCGACCGGATCGCGCACACCCGCGTCGATCATCTCGTCGGTGATCTCGCGAACGAGCACAGGCTGCCCGCTCGCGAGAACGTTCCTCCGGCTCGTCGGCGCGTCGGGATCTTCAGGATATCTCTCTTGAAAGTCTTTTGCGATCGCGATCTTCTGAGGATCGGAATGAGCGACCGCCACACGCTTGAACATGCCGTCCTCACCGAGGATGTCGATCGCGCACCAATCGCAGAGTCTCGGCACCACGAACTGAGCGAGCTGCGCCAGGCGCGACTCGTAGTCCTCGGACTGATACAATCCAAGCGTCGCCTGGCCGAGGAATTCGACGCGCCGACTCGCCTCCTCCGCTGCCGCAAGGGTCGTTCGCTCGGCTTCGAGAGCAAGGCGCTCGGTAACGTCCTGTCCGGTGCCGACCATCCGAATCGGGTTGCCATCGCGGTCGTATATCGCCCGCCCGCGCGCGTGCAGCGTCCGGACCGATCCATCCGACCTGATCAGCCGGTGGTAGTAGTCGAAGGGTTTTCGTGAGAGGAGGGAAGCCTGCACCACCTGCTGCATCATCTCACGGTCTTCGGGATGAAGCCGCTCGGTGTAGTTCTCGAATGAAGGGATAAACGTCCGCGGGTCTTCGCCGAAATTCCTGAAGGTCTGAGCTGTCCAGGTGAGGCGGCCGGTGGAGATATCCCACTCCCAGCTCCCGATCAGCGCCAACTCCTGGGACTCGGCGAGGATCTGTTCCGCCCGGGCAAGCGCCTCCCGCAAGCTCGTTTCCGAAGAAAGAGCATCGTCGGAATTGACAGCCGCGGCATTGGATCCTTCGGGGGTGACGAGCGACAGAGGCAGGAGGTCGGAGGTGAGAGATTGATGAAGCAATATCCTTACCGGCGCTTTCCACAAGGGCGTCTCAGGATTGATGGCCGCGCGGTTTCCGCTTTTCTGGGCGGAGTAGCGCGCGAATCTACGCGACGCTACAGGTCCCGCCGATTGAGTAAAACTATCGCGACCCCGAGAATGAACACGAAATAACCACCAGCATACACCACCGCCGTCACGCTCGGGATCGACACGTTTGCGAATGGAGAAAACGAGAGCGAACCAGCCAACGGTGTCTGCATCTCGTACGCGGCCCGCCGCCAGAGTGACTCGGTTGGCATGATCAGGCTTGAGAGTATGCCGAGCGTCACGATCTCCGTGCTCTGCGAGAACCCGCTTACTTGTTCCAGCCATCCACCCATGAACGCGACGCCCTGAAGCCCGAGCGCGAGGACGCCGCAGGTCAGCGTCGAGAAACGCGTGCCCAACAGAATTGTCACGCTCAGCGCGACGATGCACTCGGCGACGATTAGCAACATTCCATGAAACGGATGCTCGGGCAGAACGCCCGTGACGGCGAAAGCGACCGCGACCGTACTCCAGAACGTGATGGCGACGTATACCGTGACCATCGCGGCGAATCCGAGGAACTTACCGGTGAGGATTTGCCACCGCGCAATCGGCTTAGTCGCAATAGCGTGAATCGTCCCTGAGCTGATCTCGCCGGCCAGCGTGTCGATCGAAGTGAGAATCGTCATCACGACCGCGAGGAGGTCGCAGGTGTATAGGCCGACCATCAGCATGCCGCTCTCCACCTGATACCGCACGAACGGCGACATCGGACGTCCCTCGAATTCCGCGACCTGGAAGCGTAGAGCAACGGCGAAAATTGCGAGCAACAGCACCGCGGCCAGCAGCGCGGTCCACAGGATTTTGCGCCGCGCCGCCTCGCGCAGCGTGACACCGGCAAGGATCCATAGCCCCCTCATAGTCCGCGATCCTCTCCGACTAGCCTCACGAACAAATCCTCCAGCGCAAGCGGCTCCGGCGTGACACGATAGACATCAGCGCCTGATGCAACGATGAGACGTACGATTTCAGGCAGCACATCCTGCGACGACACGCCAAAGGTCAGCTGTTCGCCCTCGTATCGAGGCGCGCGCACAAGCCCCGCAAGTTGAGAAAGCACCGCCGGCGACAACTTGCCGACCTGCGCGGTGACGTGAAATCCTTCCGGTGAAGAGGTCCTCAGATCCCGATCAGCGATGACCTCGCCGTCCTTGATGAATGCGACGCGGTCACACGTGATTTCCACTTCGCTCAGTAGATGCGAATTGAGAAACACCGTCGCTCCACGATCGCGTTGTGCGCGGATGACGTCGCGCACCATGCGGCGCCCCATCGGGTCGAGCCCTGATGTCGGCTCGTCGAGGAAGACAATCTGCGGCTCGTGAATCAGCGCTTGCCCCAGGCCGAGACGCTGCAACATGCCCTTGGAGAAGCCGCGCAGTCGCCGGTCGGCGTGCTGCACGATGCCAACGAGCTCGAGCACCTCCGGAACCCGGGTACGCAGCCGGTCGGCAGACATCCCGCACAGTCGCCCGTGCAAATGCAGCAACTCGGCGGCGGTGAGCCAGTCGTAAAACCGAAAGTCCTCCGGGAGAAAGCCAATTTGCCGGCGCGCATCGACGTCACCAGCCGGTAACCCCAGTACCTCCGCGTGTCCGCCCGTTGGTCTTACCAGGCCGAGGAGCATCTTGATCGACGTGCTCTTGCCCGCGCCGTTTGGCCCGAGAAAGCCGAAGATCTCACCGCGATTCACCGTCAACGACAGATCGCTAACCGCGACGCGCGATCCAAACACCTTGCGCAGGTTCCGCGTCTCGATGGCGCACGAAGTTGATTTGGTCAGTGGAACTCTCCGTGAGTCACTGCATCACCTGGCCGAGCTCGCGAGGGGAACGGCGTCCCCCGAGCTTCCATAGCCAGCAAGCGTGAACACGGTTCCGCCGCTCGCCCACATCAGCTGGTACGTCGGACCGCGTCGCCCACCCGTGGTGATGAGCATGCCCGGTTGTCCATTGATCTGCACAGCGTCGTAAGACCGGATAGCCCTGGGCAACGACATGGACAACGTCGATTTCAAATCGAAGACATGCTGAAAGTCGCGCGTCTGATTCGGACTCATGCCGGACAGCTCGAGCGCGATCGTCGCCAGCTCCCCAATGTCCAACCCTGGCGGAACCACAGCGGACGTCGCGGGCGTTTGCGTGAACAACACGCAATTGGCATTGTCAGTCGAGGGCGGCGGCGGTCCATTGATCTGGTTCTGAATTGTGTTGGCGACAGGTGCGGGACAATTTCCGTACTGCACGCGAATCGCTCGAGCTGTTTGCGTCCCCAGGACCCTGCCGTCCACGCTGCCCGGGACCTGCGCGTCGCGTCGCCCCGCTTCCGCAAGGATCGTCAGGAGCTGCGCGCGATTCACCTTGGCATTCATGGAGTGCGCTCCGATCACAGTGATCGACGGCGCGTCACTCCGCGCGCGCAGGAGTCGCGCGGTGAAGCCAGCCAACCGAGTCGCGGAGTCTGCGCTCGAAACTGGCTTGTCCGCCTCGTTGAGTGCCACGCTTGTGGTTTCGCCGACCATGCTGCCGATCAGCGCCTGGATCTGCTGGCCCGCGCTCGTCGCCGATGGGGCGGAAACTCCCGGCGTTACGGCCTTGGGCTTGGCGATCCTGAGCGAGGCGATGAAGCGTGGTCCGAACAGGGTGGTGAACGCTGAAACAACGAGGAGCACGAAGAGGACAAGGATGCCGATGCGGTTACGGTCTTCCCCTATTTGCATTGATTGTTCTTGTTTGACCATTCCAACTGAACGGTGTATTCGCCCACCTGGCGCGTTTGCCAGGCACAGATATCTCCGATTTCACCGTTTGCGTCGTCGTACCAACCCGCCCCGGGAATCGGGTCAGTAACTGCCTCACAAAGCTCATGAGAGCTCGTCGAGGTCAAAGCTTGGAATGTCGATAAAGATCCCAGGCAGCCGTTGCAGTTGGGATAGGGCATGGCGGCGTAAAAAAGTTTGCCGTCGATTTGGTCGTGGTAGCCGCAGAAGGCCTGACAGGACTTTGATCCACCAAGAACGAGGCTTACTCCCGGCGGCAAATAGACGAAGTACAGCAGGTTCGAATTTGGAGGCGGGAGAGCGGATCCGGGATTCGTCAACTCGACAAGTTTGGATCGGATCCATTCGTCGGTGACGCTGGCTGCTGGCTCGACATCAGATAGGATTGTCGTCCCTATGAATCGGCCCGAAGCAATGTGGTAAGAGCCAGTACTATACTCTGACAAGCCGCCTATCAAATCGCTTGCGAGAATGGTACCGAAAAACCTGTTGATGTCACTAGCCACCTTGCCGGGAGCCGGCGCGGCCCAAGCGCTCCCCAGATACACAGTATAGACCTCGACCTGAGCGAGAAGCGGCCCTCCTCTGTATGTGAGTCGAGGAGGAGCAACCGGAGCAACGCCTTTGACGTGTACGAAGAGTTGCGCCGGAGCTGCGATGGGAACGATTCGAATCGCATCGCGTCCTCGAGGGGAGACTGTCTTTTCCGGCGTCATAGCGGGCGCGGCAGGACCACGCTCCTAGTTGATCTGCACGTAACTCGCGTAGTAGTTGTTGTTGCCGTTGTTCTGAATCGTTACCGAAACGTTGTCGTTCTGTCGAATCGAGTTGGCGGGATAAGCCTGGCCGCGATATACAACCTGCGTCCTGTTGTCGTACTGGACCCAGTAACTCTGACCGCTCGAATTATCCTGGATGTTGATCCGCTGATTGTTTGGATCGACACTGCGCACGACCCCGTTGATCTGTCCCGACTGTGGCTGTTGTTGGTTGCCGCCGCCGAGGCCACCGAGGATGTTGCTCAAGGAACCGCAGGCGCTAGCCGTGAGAAGCGCCCCGGTCAAGGTGAGAATTCGCACGACTCGTTGAACGCTTCCCATGTGTTGCTCCGGATAATGTCCGACCGTTCCAATAGCAATGACGGTGCCTGTGGATGCGACGGTACCTGTGAGCGGCGAACCTTGCGCGGGGATTACAAGATCAGAGGACGTAAGGGCGATCCATTGGCCGAGCTCGGCATTAACTCTTCACGCTCCTCTGGCAGAGCTTCGGCGTCGAGCATCGCACGAGGCAGTATAGGTTGCATCGCGCCGTCTGCGTGGCGCGGCGTAAGTTAAGTCATGTCCATCTTCATCTACGCCTTTCGCGCCATGTTTCTCGCCGTCGTTGGAACGGCGTTCCTTGGGTCGCGCTGATCCCCAAATCCTTCGAACAGCGTTTCCGTAGCCTCGAGCTAGCCGTCACAACATCTCTGGACGCGGCTGCGACTGGCCGTGCTCTGACGCGGGCGGCCATGTCGGACCCGGAGTGGGGGACGGACGCAATCAAACTGATGCACATAGAGGTTCCGGGCGGGGACGCCTGGTTGAGTTACAAATGGCATGTGTGGTGGACATTGCCTGCACACTGGCGTGACGATCTGACGTTGGTCGACGGGGAGACTGCCGTAGCCATCGTCCGGCCCGACGTCGCGATGTCCTACGTGTCGATGCAGCGAACGCTGTACACGAGCGAACGGCTTGACGCGGCCGACAAGCGCCCACGCGTGTCACCGCCCAAGGGGACGCATCTACCTACACTCGACGAGCGGTTACTGGAATTTCCGCTCATTCGCCCTCGGCTGCCGGCTTCAGATTGGCAGCTCGCGTCGATCGGTCAGGAGCTATATCTGGGACGCGCGGCTCGACGCGTGCGGGCGACGCGGCGAGCGAACTCGGTTCGCAGTGATGATCCGCGGTTGTCGGGCTTTTGGATGGGGGTAGACGATTACGAGTGCATCATCGACGACGAGCTGCAGATTCTCCTGAGCGTGACTGCAATCGTCGACAGCGTATCTGCTGCTACCATTTCAGTCGAGCGTGTGATTGTGGACGAGCCGATCCCTGCCAGCACGTTCGACTTTTCTCCACCGGCCGGCACACGCATCGCGCAGGTCAGCGAGGGGAAAAAACATTAGCGGGCAGCCGAAGGGCTCTAATGCGACGACGCGTGATCGTAGCTGATCACCCTCGACATGCGCCACTGACCATTCTGCCGGCGCCAGAGCGTGACAAACTTCGCGACACCGCTAGCTCCTTCCTCGCAGGTCCGGTACTTCCTGGAGTCGCAGAATCGATGGAGCCCGGTCGCGACCGCGCCATAACCCTTGAGCGGATAGACCTCGAGAGTCCCCGGTAGGGGATCGCGGTGCACTTTCCCGCATATGTTCTTCTGCAGATCACTCATCAGCTTGGGTAGATGTGACAGTCCAGTCTGGTCGTGATAGAACTCGACATCGGTAGTAAAGTACGCCCTCATCTTCGACAGCTCGCAGTTGTTGTAGGCGTCAAAGAAAGCGCTGTCCGAAGCGGCAATCTGTCGGAACAGCGTATCCTCGGCCGCACCAGCTCGGTTCGCCTGAGCGCCGGCGCTGGAGGAGAAGAGAGCGAGCGCGGCGAGAGCGACAAGCTTCGCATGTATTCGTTTCATCGGGATCCTTGCAGGAGTTGAGATGATGCCTGCAGCAGTTACGGCGGAATGGAGCCGACGGTTTCGTCCACCTCGGCGGTCCGGTGCGGCTCGAGAAAATCTCAGCTGCTAACGGCCCACTCGCGACGCATGTGAGGTACCGGGTGCTTAAGGCGTGAGCGCTATGAAATCTGGATTAACCAATCTGGTTGGCGCCTCCACATCAGCGAACAAAGCCAAAATAGAAAAGCGCGGTCGAGCACAGTCCAATCGGACGGAAGATCTATCTTTGCGCGACCTGTGAGCCACGCCGGGCTTATCGTTCCGACCCGCCTGCCGCCCTCGAACGCCGCGAAGCGACGCATCAAGATCGACGGCCTTCGCAGCTTGACACTCCGTTTGAAGAGCTCGACGTCGAGATTCGACCGCCACCACTTCGGCCTCGTGGCTCGCGCAAGGATTTGTCCCTTCTGCTCGATCACATAATCGCCGCCGATAACCTGGTCGCGGTAAAAGGTGTACGTTCCGTCGTTGAGCTCGAGCTGCGCCGCCTCGCGCCACAGGGATCGGTCCATTTCGCCGACGACCTTGCCGTTTTCACGGAACTGGAAATTCCACGAGAACAACATGCGAACCGCTACGAGCAAGTCGCCCCCTGTCGCGAAAGTAAACCGGAATTTACCAAGGCATCGTTGCAGTGTCTTAGATTCAGGCGTGAAACTCCTTTCAGCATTCTCTGCCTTCACGCTGCTCGCGATCCACTCAGCGTCCGCGCAGCTACCTCGCCAGAGCGGGGCGGAAAATGCCAGTGCTCTAGTGGCCACAATTCCCTTTGCCGCGGACGCGGGAACTTCCATCCTCCTCTCGGTGTCGCTGAATCGCGGCAGCCCAGAATGGTGGGCGCTTGATTCGGGTGCCAGCGATTGCATCGTTGACCGATCGGTCGCGGCAAAGGCGCGGCTCGTCACGCGCGGTGGCCGTGGGCTGACGGGTACCGGGAAGGGGAAGGTTCATCTCGACTCGATCAGGAGCCCGATTTCTCTGGAGCTGGCAGGCAAGTCCTTGCCGACGTGCGCGCATTTCGGCGCGCTCGATCTCCGTGGAGTCGCAGGAAACGGTGCTCGCGCCATCTCCGGCATTCTGGGCTATGAGTTCTTTTCGCGCTACATAGTCCGGATCGATTTCGCCAAGCACAAGCTTACGCTATACGATCCAGCGAAGTACCGCTACATGGGAAACGGTGACACGCTCCAGCTCCGCTTCGATGGCAAACTTCCGCGGGTCGACGTGCGCATCCGCACGGCGCGTCGGCCCGAAGTCATACGACACCTGATTGTCGACACCGGATCGGAGGACGCCGTCGATGACAGCACCGTGCGTCGCTCGCCCAATGGACCGGCAATCACGATTTCCACGACTGGGCTCGGCGCTTCGTACCAGGCCGCGATAGGAACGCTCGACACAGTGCGGATCGGGCGTTCTGTCTTCATTGGACTGCCAGGAGTCGCCTCCGACATCGGTATCGTTGGAAATGCGATCTGGAGCCGTTTCGTTTGCGTGTTTGACTACGCGCACAAGAGGTTGATCATCGAGGCCGGGGCAGAAAAACGCTAACGCCAGCGAAGGGCCTCACCTTTTGTTTCGGGTTTGGTGTCAAGTGTAAACCAACTCACCGGATGCCCCGCTGCATTTGTCGATTCCGTTCTTACTCATCACCGGAACGGCGATCTCTTTCAACATCGTCGGCTCGGTCACGACGCCGCGCACCTCGGTAGCTCGGCCCGGACCGCTATCAAGGCGTTTGGCATGCGCGACTCCTTGCCCCGCTCATAACGGTTGAAGCACTGCACGAAGTGCTACTGATTCAATGGCGCGGCATCTCGCCGGTGGCTCGGTTCTGGGACCAAAACTGGCGAGGAAAGAAACCTGCATGGCGTCGCGAGCACGGACTGGATGATACGAGAAAGTATGACGCAGCCCATCGGATTTGGAGCGGCTAGCGCAGCTCGGAGCATTCCTATTGCGCTGCATGCGGTGGCTCGTATGAGGCAGCGCTAACCCGATGTGCTTTCGGTTTTGTCCGGACGCGTTTCTCGTTCCAGTCTTTGGAGCATCGCTGCGACGTTAATAGGCTGAAGTAGAAATGCGCCAAATCGGCTTTTCTGCGTAGCTGTGACTACTGCGTCCCGAGCAAACGGCATTAGGATGACCGCACCCTGCTTGTCAAGAAACTCTGCCATGGGCATTGCAGCCGCGCCCTCCACTGCTCGAAAATGCCCTTCAACTGATGCGACAATTTCACGAAATGCGACGGAAGGTTTATGGGGAGTAATTGTAACTCGTATCCGTGCGCGCCCGTCTAGACCATCCGCAGATACGGAGGTTTCGAATTCGATGTTAATGTCGGTGGTTGGTCGTTTTGCGCGGCCGGTCTCTTCTGGATTGTCTAGGAAGAGCAGTTCGCGAATATGAACACTAAGCAACGCGACGCCGGAGAGTAACTCTTCTGTTATTTGCATCCAGCCGCCATTGCAAGACGGCTGTATTCTCCAGTCGTCGCACCTGAGACGCTCGCTAGCAATCGCCGCGTAACCAGCTCAGGCGGAAATATGGGCGCCTCGAAATCGGGATCGACAAGCTCGTCCCACTCCTCGAAGTAAATGGGATCGGCTAGCTTGGGATGCGGATGTATGGTACCGACGATGTCGTACATTTCTGCCACATCTGCGAGCGAGAAAACGCTGACGCTTGCGTCAGGGTTTTCAAAACGATGCGACATTCCGTGATACTGCACGAGTAAACTCTGTATCTCGAGGCCTACGTACAAGTCGTCGAACCACTCTCTTTGCAAAGGGGGAAGCTTCTTTCCCTCTGCCTTTGCTCTTGCTCGTTGCCCCACGGGCGCCCACGCGTTCCGATAGATCTGGCGAAACCGAGCAACGGATCTACGTTGCCACCATCTCACACTCTTACCTAGGCGATTCAAATCCCTGGGCGATCGGTCCGCCAGGTAATCGTCGTATGCGGCAACTACCGCCAGCCCGTCTTGAGCGGAGAGAGTAAGACTTGGTGGATCGAGGTCCTCTTCAAGTGCCGGACCGAACGCCCAAAGGGCAGCAAGCCAAGGATCCGCGTGCGCCGCAACCTGCACGCGGAGATCTTCAGGGGTGGGTTTGAATCCACGCTCGCGGCTCGAGATAAGCGGAACGACGACGAACCCTTTAGTCGAGTCGTGAAGCTCAAAGGGTGTGCTAACGATGAGGACAGTTATCCCGTGTCCCCGAACGTTAGCGGTAGACCCTAGCTTAAACGCCATATGGGCACGGTCACGGATCATAAGGTGGCATCAAGCTAAGCGAAGTCCGAACATTCTTCTGGGCTTAGACACGCCCAAACGCTGGTTCGTAACAGAAGGATCAATATCTCTGCCACAATCAACTTTGGTCAGAGGTAGGTACTGGTACACCAGGCGAGTTCTCCTTGAGCCACCCAATGGTTTCCTTCGAAAGCCTTGCCGCCCGTACCTTAAAGGCCCTAGGGGGTGACGCACTGCGTAGAAACAGCCAAAAATTGGTCCTACGATCAAGGGGGCGTGAGCTTCTCAGCCCCAGATCCAGATTGTGAGGATGCGAGGGGTCGACAGTCAAATCAGGCGGCGCGCCACCGGAGGCCCTCGTTCGTTTGCGCGAAGACCCAACCGTTGCATGAATCTCGTCAAGAGGACCTTTAGGGCCCGTCATAATGAGAGCCGGATGCTCGTCAACCGTCTCGTTGTCGTGGTCCGTTCCCGTTAGATCGTCGTCTGCCCACCAAATGTCGCCGCGGTCTGGTCGCGGCCTTTTCGCGATTTTTAAGAGTGAGAGCAGATTCAGGGCGAACTCTCCCGAGCAATAAAGCGATCACCTTGCGCGAGCGAGTTATCGCAAAATCGCGCTACCATATCACTCTGCTGCCAGACCGGGGCAACTGACCCAGCGGTAAGGCACGTCCCCGAATACTCCCATTTCTCAACAGGTCTACAGCAAAAAGTCAGTAGTTTGGGCGCGGTTGAAAAGGGCGATTTCCTATCAATATAGGTCGTTTTCGTATCACCCGCGCCGGCGTCGGCATCTACTGATTTGTGGCATTAGCGCTCGAATACACGAAATTGCCGCCCCAAATTAACCGTCCCGCTGGTCGCGGATCTATCCAATTGTCCGAGAATAGGCTCATGCGGCCACAGCCGTTGCGTGCACCGCCGCCAGTACTCCTACTAGCTCATCGACCTGTCCCGAACTGAAGAGCCCATCTGGGCCGCGCGGGGTGAGGTCAGTGAACGGTGATTCATAGAGAAGCGTTGCCGCCATCACACCGTGCGCAGTGAGATGGTTCACGATCAAGTTCACGAACTCGATCTGGTTCCCGGCGAGAACCTTTCCGGTTAGAAACCCTCCCATCGCCGCCTTCGCCGCCTCGCGGTCAAGGCCAACCAGAGAACGCACGAAAAGTCCTAGCCCGTGGGATTCGACCGCGGCCCGCCGAATATCCTCTGCGGCGCCGACGCCATTCTCCGCGAGCATTTGCTCAAGCTCTGATAGATCAGTTGCCGTCAGCGGTTTGTTCATTCGTAGTTTGCGGATTGCGACGTGATCGAGGTGCGCGCGAAGGAAGGCCTGCGCCTTCGCCCGAAACTTTGCGTAGTCTGCCCCCTCGCCGATGCCGGGAAGCGCGACCGCGCTTTCCCCACCAATCTCATCCTCGAAGTCCGTGTATATGGGCTTGCGTTTCTGTTTATCAATCAGCTTGATCAGATCTCGCAGACGCCGGCGCATGCCTTCGAGCATCGGTACTGTCACGTCCTGCCACCACTCGTCGGTCTGCACGTCCTGGATGAGTGCCATCTGATCGCGCACCATCGGTATCGCGGATTTTTCCTCCAGCAGACCGGCTAGCTCCTTGACCTGTTCGCGGAGCCGCACGAAACCCGGCTCGGAACGCATCATCGCGAGCTGCAGGCTCAACACAAGCAAATCGAAGCGTTTGGCTTCCTCCCCCTCCGGGTCGAGCTCCGACGGCAGACCCGCTACTTCGTGTGAGAGCTCCGACAGCGTGTCAGGCGTCAGTACCGTCCAAGCCTCGGGTTTTGCAAACTTCTCGACGATACGACGCTTCGGCCGAACGACGAAGTTGTCGACGTTCATGGCCGCGGTCTCCCTGTGCAGAACCTCGGCGACTGCATGGCGCACTTCGGGTTCGGAAGCCGGGTCGCCGTAAGTGGTCGCGGGCGCCTTGACTACGCCGCCTTCCGCCGCGTTGCGCTGGTCTAATTCGCCGATCAACTCCAACCGCGCGTTGAACAGGCGCTTGCCGAGCGAGGCGCCCAGCGCCCCTTCGGTGGCTTCAGGATTCTCACCGAAATACTCGAGGTTTTGGCAGTAGTCAAAGATATAGAAGAACTTCTTATCGTCCCCAGGACCGAACAGATCCGGCCGGAGACGCGTGCCACGTCCTACCATCTGCCAGAACTTTGTCTTCGAGCGCACCAGCTTGAAGAACACGAGGTTCACGACCTCAGGGATGTCGATGCCGGTGTCGAGCATGTCGACCGAGAGTGCGATGTGCGGCGCCTTGTCCTTCGCCGAAAAGCTCTCGATCAGATTCTGGGCGTATTCAGTCTTGAAAGTGATCACGCGCGCGAACTCGCCCTTATAGTGTGGGTAATTCGCGTTGAAACGCTCGGCGATGAAATCAGCGTGAGCCTGGTTTTTTGCGAAAAGAATCGTTTTGCCGAGGCGGTCACCACCCGCGACTGTGATGCCGTGCGTCATCAGGTGCGCCAGCACCTTGTCTACTGTGTCCTTATTAAAGAGCCATTTGTTGACGGCCGCGGCGTCAACACGATCCGGAACGTTTCCCTCATCATCCCATTCCAGCGCATCCCACTGATCCTTGTCGTCTTCAGATAGATCTTCGTATTTGATCCCTTCGCGCTGGAACTTGAGGGGCACTGACACGGCCTTTGGCGGCACGAGGAAGCCGTCTCGCACCGCCTCTTCAAGCGAGTACGCGTCGGTCGGCACGCCATTCTCCAGATCGAACAGACTGTAAGTGTTGCGATCCACCTCGTCCTTCGGCGTAGCCGTGAGTCCGACCAGAAGGGAATCGAAGTAGTCGAAGATCGCACGGTATTTCTGAAAGACCGAGCGATGCGCCTCGTCGATTATGACAAGATCGAAATGGCCCACACCGAATCGCCGCTGGCCGTCTTTCGTGTCGTCGATTAGCCCCATCATCGTCGGATACGTCGAGATGAAGACACGCCCATCGGCTTCCTTGTCGGTCACCAGGTTCACCGGCGACGCATCCGGAAGAAATGCCTTGAAGGCGTTGACGGCCTGCTTAACCAGCGCCACGCGGTCGGTAAGGAACAACACGCGCTTGGCCCAGTTGCAGCGCGTCAACAGGTCAGCCAGCGCGATCACCGTGCGGGTTTTGCCGGCGCCGGTGGCCATCACCATTAGAGCTTTGCGGTCATGGTCGCGCTCGAAGCTCTCCGCTATGCGCCGGATGCCACGCGTCTGGTAGTAGCGTTCGACTATAGCAGGGTTGATCTCTGCCGCCGTCAACGACTTTCGGATGCTGAGCCGCTGGATTGCAAGCTCCAGCTCGGCCTTCTTATAGAAGCCCTGAACTGCGCGCGGCGGGTAGTTTGTGTCATCCCAGAACCAGTGCTCGTATCCGTTGGAGTAGAAGATGAGAGGGCGCTGACCAAACTGCCGCTCCAGACAGTCGGCGTAGAGTTTGGCTTGCTGCTGCCCAACACGCGAGTCGCGTCGAGTGCGCTTGGCTTCGACGAGCCCCAGTGGCTTGCCGTCATCGCCCCACAGCACATAATCGACGAAGCCCTTGCCCTTGTTGTTGGGCATTCCGCTGACTTCGAACTCGCGGGCGCGTGCCTGGTCGAGTGGCCATCCAGCTTCCTTGAGAAGCAAATCGATGAAGTAGTCGCGGGTCTCAGCTTCGGAGTAATCGTGCGTGTCCGGTTGCACAGCTGCGGCTCGCTTCGCTTCCGCCACCTCAGCGCGCAGCCGCTTCAGCTCCTCATCAAGCGTGGTCTTGTCAGCCAGCAGAGAAGCAAGTTTCTCGTCACGATCGTGCAACGCGGCCTCGAGCTGCAGCAACTGCTCGGCGGTTTGCTTGGGGCCGCCTGCGGCTTGGGGCAGCAGAGCTTCATCGAACGACAGCCCTGGCGCCGGCCGTGTCACGCGGCCGTAGGTGTACGCGAGCCAGTACGTCACATGGAAAAGCTCGCGCACCGCAACCAATCCATCGTCTACTGGAATCGCGCGGTGTCCGTGGACTGCGCGGTTACCTAGGGTGTTGATCACACGAGCCTTACTGAAAACCGCCTCGCCCGCGGTCGCTTTGAAGCTCGGTTCGTGGATCAGTGCCGAGAGATTGTCCTGATAGGGCAACTGAAGGGCGGCGTCGTGCTTATAGGCCCAGGCGATGGCTAGTTCGAGTGCTCGGCGGGCGTAGAAGCACGCTGTACGGGGGTCCGCGAGCACGGCACCTTCTGCTGCTGCGGTGGCGTCGAACAGCGCCAGCCATTCGCTCTTAAGGAAGCTGAACTGGCTCATCACAACTGTGTCGAGTCTCCGAATCGCGCAGTCGTTAGCGTGGCGAAGATAAGCAGCAGCCGCTGATGCAAAGCTTCCGGCACTTTCACAGATATAGCTCGGACGGTGAATCGAAACGCCAGCCGCAAGGGGCGCCAGCGAATCGTTCCGCAGAGTGCGGTATAATCCTGCACGGGCTTTGTGTCGAAGCAGCAGGGCGATGAGTTCACAGTTCGCCGCGAAAGGCGCGATGTTGGAGGCAGGCAAAAAGCGCATCCATTTCGATGATGGCGGCGAGCTGGCGATCTTTTAGACGACGAATCTCGTCGACTTGCACCGCAAACCTTCTCTGGAGATCAAGAGACGGCAATGGAATTTGAATCTCGCGAACCATAGTAAGATTGAGGTTCTTTTGGCGCACTCCTCGTTGTTGGCGGCGAAAATGTTCACGACCCACCACAATTGCGAAGTAGACATAGATGGACTCCGCGACTTGGTTGTCTATTCGTGCGAAGGCGACTGCTTGATTGCACGAGCAATCGACGCCTGCGATGCCAGCCTTTAGAGCCGCACTGTCGTACATGCCTAGCATCAAAGAGCCGAGGGGCACAGGCTTGGCCGACGTTTCGAGAAGTGCGCTAGCGGTAACGCGCTCCTTGCTCTGAAACAAGTACATCTGATCAAGTTCGCCGGAGGAGAACCAAGGGACCGTCCCGCCGAAATATTCTGTCCTCTCCCGCGGTGGCGTCCCACCACTCTGCCAGTCTCCAAGATCGCTTAGCGCAATTGTCGGCAAGGCCTTCGTATTTTCTGCGGGGTGGCCGAACATATTCAGGAAGATGGATTGGGTAAGGACATCAAGTTGGCCCAGCGCGGCACGACGTTTGGCACGCAGCGCGTCCGCTTTATCTAAAACCTCCGCGATCCGCTGCTGCTGGGAGAGGGGTGGGAGTGGGATTCTGATCTTGCCCAGATTCCCGCGGGAGATTCTGGAGCGAGTAGTTCCAGTCGCGTAGCGAGCAATCTGATTTCGGCTGGCTGGCCCGTTCAAACAGTGCATCAACCATCGCAAATCGTGTTTCTTGGCGTCCGGACGAATTATGCAAACGTCCACCACGGTCACCGAGGGTTTCGAGTCGCCAGGGAAGATGCATGCGCGTCCAAGCGGATCGGGCATCCGCGCCACCAGCACGTCACCGGGCTCTAGGAATGTGCATCGGAGTGCGCGTGCCCTGTCGCTGGTCAGAAATCGATCCGACTTGTCGACGTATTCACCGTCCCCCACATCCGCTAACTGGACTAGACGGACATCTCCGTCGGGGTCTTGGTCCTTCGACTCGACCCAGTCGCCATCTACGAACACTTCGGCGGACGCCAAAGCATCTTGGAGTGTGACTATCGGCCAGTTCACTCCAGCATCCTCTCCAACTCCTTCATGCCTCGCTCAATCTCCTCTTCCAGTTTCGCGAGGTCGGCAAGGATCTGCTTGGGCGCACGAAATTCAATCTCTTCGCGCGTCATCTCTTTGTAACGGTTAAGGGAGAGGTCATAGCCCTGGGCGGCGATGTCGGTCTTGATCACGCAAAAGCTTTGCGCGGTGCGCGGGCGTTCTCTCTCAGTACCGTTGCGCTCGGCCCAACGTGCCAGCACGTCGGGGAGGTTGTTTTTTTCGTGCTCCTGGGCACCGAGTGCGGCGCGCGGAATGGCTCCGAGCTTTTCGTCCGGAAGCTGTGCCGTGCGTTTGTCATCGAGGCTCCACCCGTCCGCCTCGACGTCGTAGAACCAAACCTGATCGGTGCCACCGGAATTGGTCTTGGTGAAGAGCAGTATCGCCGTAGACACACCCGCATAGGGCTTGAACACGCCGCCGGGCAACTTGACCACGGCATCCAGCTTCTGGTCTTCGACCAGCATTCGGCGCAGCTCCTTGTGCGCATTGGTGGAGCCGAACAGCACGCCGTCGGGCACGATAACCGCGGCGCGGCCACCCGGCTTCAGAAGGCGCAAGAACAGCGCGAGAAAGAGCAATTCGGTCTTCTTCGTCTTGACGATTTGCAGAAGGTCCTTCGCGGTGTTCTCGTAGTCCAGGCTGCCGGCGAAGGGTGGATTGGCCAGCACTAGCGTGTACTTCTCCTCTTCGCCTGCGTGATCTTGGGCGAGCGAGTCGCGGTAACGGATATCCGGGTTCTCAACACCGTGCAGGAGCATGTTCATGCTGCCGATGCGCAACATGGTATTATCGAAGTCGAACCCGTGGAACAACCCGCCGTGGAAGTGTTCGCGCAGCTTCGCGTCGTGCAGGATGTTGGGGTGCCGCTCGCGCAGCACCTCGCCCGCCGCGACGAGGAAGCCAGCTGTGCCGCAGGCCGGATCGCAGATGATGTCGGTGGGCTGCGGCCTGGTCATCTCCACCATCAGCCGGATGATGTGACGTGGTGTGCGAAATTGGCCGTTCTGCCCAGCGCTGGCGATCTTGCCGAGCATGTACTCGTACAGGTCGCCCTTGGTGTCGCGATCCTCCATCGGCACGGCGTCGAGCAGGTCCACAACCTTGGCCAGCAGAGCCGGCGAGGGAATAGTGAAGCGCGCATCCTTCATGTGGTGCGCGTAAGTGGAGTCGTCGCCGCCGAGCGTGCGCAGGTACGGGAAGACGTGCTCGGCCACGACCGTGAACATCTCGGCTGGCGCCAGATGCTTGAAGCGAGACCACCGCAGGTCATCGTAAGGGCGTCCTTTGGCATCCGCGCCCTCCGGGAATACGCGCCGCTCCATCGGACGCTTCAGGCGGGCCGACTTATTCTCCTCTAGCGTGTGCAGGTCGTCCAGGCGGCGAAGGAAGAGCAGATAGGTAATCTGTTCGATGACCTCCAGCGGATTGGAGATTCCGCCGGTCCAGAAAGCGTTCCAGATCTGGTCGATCTGGCTTTTGATGGCACCGGTGATCATGTCAGGATACTTCGATTCCGTTCGAATGAAGTCAAATGGAGTTTTCAGCCCATTGGAAAGGTGCCATGTATGGGCCTCAGGGCACTAGGTAATCTGGATCAGCCAATTTGGTTGCCGCCTCCACATCAGCGAGCAAGCCAAAAACGAAAAGCGCGGTCGAGCACCGTCCAGTCTGGCGGAAGGTCGATCTTTGCGCGACCTGTGAGCCATCCCAGGTCGATGATTCCGACTCGCCTGCCTCCCTCGAACACCGCGAAGCTGCGCCTGAAGATGTTCGCACTTCGCAGCTTGACTCTTCGTTTGAAGAGCTCGACGTCGAGATTCGACCGCCACCACTTCGGCTTCGTGGCTCGCGCAAGGATTTGTCTCTTGCACTCGATCACGTAGTTGCCGCCGATAACCTGGTCGTTAAAAGCTGTAGCGTCCGTCGGCGAGATCAAGCTTCGCCGTCTCATGCCATAGAGATCTCTCCATTTCCCCGACGACCTTGCCGCTATCAAGGAACTGGAAATTCCACGAGAACAACGTGCGAACTGCGATGAGCAAGCAGCCTCCCTCCAAGAAGTAGACCCCCGCTGCTTAGTTCTACTTCTTCGTCCGCGCGGCCCGTGGTCGCTTTCGCAAAGCGTCTGTGCTCTAGTTATCTCGTGCGTCTTGGCTAAAGGCCCAGACTACAACTGCACCCAAGCCAAGCCACGTCAATCCATCTCGCTTCTGTTTTTGCGTAGCTCTAACGAAAACGTTTCGCTGGAGCCACTTCAGCCCGCTCGCCGGGTTTTTGTAAAGCGGGAGGTACTTTGTACCGCGCAGGAATCCAGTCGGCGAGGCGGACTTATGAAGGACGATGGGTATGATCGGCTTTCTCTTTCCCTTGGCTATCCCAATTTCCTGTGGGACCCAATCAGAGGCCGATGCGTGGTGACTCCACAGAAGTATAAAGACGTCGCAACGGTCAATCGCATCGACAATCGCCTGATCGAGGTCCGACCCGGGGTCAATGGATGAATCTGCAAGAAATACTTTGCATCCGGGGCGCTCCAGGATTCCTCTCACTTCTGTCGCTCGACTCAAATCACGTGTCGAATAACTAATGAATACTTCAAATGCCATAAATGTTCACGAATCATGGGTGTTTTGGCTGCATACATCGGCGCACATGCGTGCGCGAGGCAACTCAGCCTCTTCGAATTTGTATGAATCGCGGCGCCGCCTGATTTCGCAACGCCCGTCTACGTCGGCCTCGGTCATCAAAATGATCTTGTGATACCGAGCGTTCTCGAGGTTGAAGTCGTCCTTGATCCCCGTACCGATCGCGGTGATGGTCGTCCGGATCGCCTCATTGCCGAGGATCTTGTCGATGCGAGCTCTCTCAACGTTCAGAATCTTCCCACGTAAAGGCAGAATCGCCTGGAAACGCGCGATTGCGCCCCTGCTTCCCCGTCATTTTGCTCAGACACAATCGACTGAAGGGATGAAAAGCGGTGGCTCGCGATGCGATAGGGAGCGCGCTCTAGGCTGATCATCCCCAGGCCGTAGGCGGACGGAGTCGGTCGGCGGCCATTTAGTGCGACGGCCTAACGACTGGTGAATTATTTTCCCGCACACACCGTCTTGATGCGAGTGCTGTCGGCGGGAACGAAGATGGCAAGCGACTTACCTTTGCGTTGCGTGCCTGTACCGAACACGGCTCCCATAACTTTTGCCCCTGCACCCGGCTCATCGATGTTGCCCATAATGATGCCAGTCGCACCCACCTCCGCGGCCTTCTGTCGCATAGACTTCATCATTCCACTTTCGCTGGTCCACCCGGAACTTCCCGACGAATTGAGCAAGGCAATTTCCGTGTAGGGGGAACCGACATTCGAGGGTGCGGTGTAGAGCTTCACCGCGTCGGGGCACGTTCTCGCGAGGTGAATGGAACTATCCATTAGCGCAGCGTTCGTCTTTGTGCAGCCCCAAAGAGCTAGTGCGCCTATGAGGGTGAGTACTCCACTGTTAAATCGCATACGAAAAGGGGGGTTAAGGTGACGAAGCTGCGGTTAGCGAGTGAGAATGACAATCGTAGGCCGTCCCTGTTCCGGGAGCAATGATCAATTTCACAAAATGCAGGAATTCATCTTCACGGTGATATGAAACCGACATCTCGCATCTTTTGGCAATGTGTCCCGACCGCGAAAAGAGGCCAGGTCAACAGACTGGGTGGTGCATATGGATTGGAAAAGCGCCTCCAGCTTCGGTCCGCCTAGAGCGAGTCCCACCGTGCCAGCTGCACCTTTCTTTACTTCCCCACTCGGTGTTACGCTGCCGGGTCCGGTTGCGGTGCCGGCAACAGTTGCATTGTTCGAACAGAGAGCTTCGGTTTGAGGGTTTGCGGTCTAACATGGCTTGGCGGAGGATGATGCTCCCAAGCTCCTTGTCGGGCCGCAGCGCTGGGTCGCTGGAGCGGATCGCACCTCAACACACCTCACGCCCATGGAAATTCCACGAGAACAACATGCGAACTGCTGCGAGCAAACCGCCTCCTCTCGCGAAAGGAAACCGGGATACCAGGGCATCGTTGCTTCTCTGGACTGGCGATTCACAGACCGGCTGGTAAAGAGTGCCGTGCGGTCAAGTCATCAAGCGCGAACCCGGACCGCAGGCCAGCACGTATCCGACTGATACGAAGGATGGAGCTGGTAGGAACCAGCATTGAAAGTGCGTAGTCTTCGCCTATGATGAAGACGCTGACTTTAGTGCGCTGATCATCGCGAACTACAGCCATCGGTCAGTCTAGGACCAGCCACCTCGCCTGAATATTACGTGCCTATCACTTTCTCGCGCGAAACCACCGAGTTGATCGGAGTCCTCCGAGAACGAGACTCACGATACGGAACAAAACTCGAGGATATGCTGTTGGGGGCTTTTTACGCGTTCGGGAACGTTGGGAACCCCGACCGACTACCGCAGGCGGCGCAAAGCATGCGCGAATTGCTAGATCGACTGCCCCTTCAGTACGAAGGGGCTCCGCCCTATGTCCCAGTGGGCAAGTCTGCAGACCACATGCATGCTATCATCGATCAGTTCGACAAGGCAAAACAGACCTCAACGTGTTTTGACAGGCAAAGATCACAGTGGGATGGGACGATCGATGCACCTTTACAAAACCTCTTAGTAACGGTTGACGCGATTGTCGACGAACAAAAAAAAGCAGTCTCAAAGCAAGAACGAAAGAAGAGGTTCATGCGAGACTTGGACCCGACAGGCGAACCACTTCCCCAAGTCCGGGAAGCATCCGCGTTGAAAAAATGGCGCGATTACGATGACTACTTTCAGAAGGTCGCCCATCATAATCGGCCGGCGACGCACGACGATTTCGAAGCCAGCATTAATGGTTGCGTGCGGATGCTGCTCGGCCACCTGAAGCCGGCCACTTCGGCCACGCTAGACGCTCTAGATGAGATAATTAAGAAGGCAGAAAGCAAATGATCGACAGGGAATTAGTGCGGAAGGCCCTCGCTTCCATTCAAAGGCGAAGCGAATACGAGTATTTCTTCTCGAAGCTTTCGTCATCGGAGTGGATCACACCCCTTTACGATGAAGGCCATTTCGATGACCCCCCCGCTGCCATAAGCGAGGGCGAGTACATCCGGTTTCCGAGTTGGCCGGAGGGCGAATTCCTGGCGCGGATCGCTGCTGATGCGCCGGAGCAAGCGGCCAAGGTGCTTGCGAGCGTGGCACCCACCGATAACGCGTTGGTTCATTTGAACCTAGTCGATGTCGCCCTAAAGATTGCACCTTCGCAAGCGGCTCGGTGGGCCAAAGGAGAAGCAAAATGGATCGCCGCCCAGCCGTTCTTGCCGCTGCTTCTTCCGGAAAAGCTTGCTGAATTGGCGTCACATCTAGCCAGAAGTGGGGAAACGGAGACCGCCCTCCGGCTAAGTAAGGCGCTTCTCGAAGTGTTGCCCGATTCAAAACAGCCTGGTTCTGAAGCCCAATACCGGCTACCGCCACAAGCGCGCGCGAAGTTTGATGCGTGGCAGTACTCGAGGACAGTCGGCGTGGTGCTGCCATCATTGTTGGAGGCTGTCGGCGCGGACGCGTTGAAGCTTTTCGGCGACTTGCTGGACGACGCGCTGAAACTATCCTCGGTGGAACCATCGCAATCGCCGCGCGACTACTCTTTTATCTGGCGAGATGCGATTGAGTCTAGTGACGACGACACGCGGGATATCCGCGATGCGTTGGTAAGTGCGGTTCGGGATGCAGCCACGCGATTGGCGGCCCTCAAGGGCTGCGATTCCGTGCTGGCAGATCTACAGTCTCGATCGTGGAACGTATTTCGGCGCATAGCGATTCACGTCATTCGTGTTGCTTGCTCGGAGTCGCCAGAAATTGTGGGGGAAACCATTCTCTCGCGTGATTTATTTGACGATGCGACTGTGTACCATGAGTACGCCATGTTGGTGCGGGACAAGTTCAGTTTGCTGACTGACCCACAGCGTGAGTCGTGGCTGGCATGGGTCGAGGAGGGGAAAGGGCGCGAGGGAATGCGACGGCGCCATTTAGAGGCAACTGGCGAGGAGCTTGACCAGAAGCTCGAAGATCAGTGGAACGAGCAATGGCAAAGGGATCGGCTTTCACCAGCCCGCGATTCCCTACCTAAACATTGGCGGGATCGTTTCGATGACTTTGTGCGACGATACGGTCCACCAGAGTTTGATTATGCACTTCACCGAGTAAATGTAGGATGGGGAACGCCGAGTCCCATAGGTCGCGAACAGCTTGCCCACCTTACGCCGACGGAAGTACGGAGCTTCATAGCTGGCTGGAAACCGACCGGCAATGGTCCACGAGAACCGTCCGAAGAAGGTCTTGTTGACGCTCTGAGGGCGATGGACGAAGGTTTTTTTGAGAACCAAGCAGCCGAGGCTGAGAAATGGGATAAGCTGCCTGCGCCCTATATCGCGGTGCTTTTTTCGGGAGCCGAAAGGGCGGTAAAGGCCGGTCGCCGAATCGCATGGAGCAATCTGCTGGAGTTGGCTGAGTCGGTGATTGCTGCAGATCGCGGTGAGGCTGAACGGCATTGGGTACGAAAATCAATCGCAGACTTGCTCCTCACGGGGTTTGATAGTGATTCGTCAAATCCACCGATGGCGGAGAAAGATCGGCTCTGGAAAGTTCTTTCGAGCCTTTCCGCAACAGCGCTCGCAGAAGACAGCGAACGTCCGGTTTCTGACGAGGTCGATAGTCTGACTGTAGCGATCAACAGCGCCTCGGGTCGCGTTCTAGAAGCCCTAATTCGTTACGCGGTATGGATAAGAAAGAACACCTTCAAACCTGAAAAGAATTGGCTTCTGGTCAGCGAGCTACCGGCCGTTGCCGAGGTTCTCGACAAATGGATACGTCCGGACGCCATATCGCTTATCGATGCACGTGCCATGTTTGGACTGCAGCTTGGCCCGCTGATGTGGCTCGATCGAGAGTGGGTGATAGAACGAAGGGATCTCCTCTTTCCTACCAACCCGGCATTTGCGCGCGCATGGGCGGCCACGTGGAACACATTCCTTGCTTACGGAAATCCATTTGGCTCGGCGCTCGACGATTTTCGCGAGGAATATTCGCGATCAGTCGAGCAGCTGCAGTCTGGGTCTGAACGTAAAGGCCGCAGTGATCCCGATGAGCGTCTTGCTGACCATCTCATGACGTACTTCTGGCAGGGTTTCCTCCGAAGAGAGAGCAAAGACAGACTCTTAGAAAAATTCTTCGAATTCGGGGACGCAAAACTTCGAGCCCACGCGATCGACTTTATTGGTCGAAGTCTGCATCAATCGGACGATGTTCCGCCTGAACCCCTCCGTCTCCTGCGAGAGTTGCTCGAGTGGCGGCTGACAAAGGCGAAACAAGCAAAATCCGGTGCCGGCAAGAAAACGGATACCGAGGAATTGGTGGCCTTCGGATGGTGGATAGCTTCGGGCCAGTTCGACCCTGAATGGTCACTCAATCGCTTGATTGAGGTGCTTGAACTGGCTGGCCGCTCCGAGCCGGACCACATGGTAGCTGAACAATTGGCCAAGTGGGCAATCGCTTACCCACGCCAAACTGCTCACGCGCTTCGACTGATGATCGAAGGCATGCAGGAGATTTACTCGTTGGTCGGATGGAGAGACGAAGCAACGCAAACACTTAAGATCCTATTGGCAAGCCCAGATGAACTGGTAAGGCAAGAAGCGAGAGACATTGTCAACGCGCTGATTGAGCGGCGTTTTGTGGAGTTTAGATCGCTGCTTTCCGGGGGTGAGGGCAAAGCGGCTGATTAGAGCAAATCGCGATTGAATCCACAAGGGAGTCTGCGCAGATGCCTATTAGCCCAATTAGTTGTCAGCACGCTCGTGACACAGGAGCATCGGACAGGGTAGACCTGTACGATTTATCCTAGATATCCAGATTTCTCACGAACCTCGCGTTCTCTCGCGAACGCCTGCGTCCATGAGCGATCGGAGCGTGTCGCTCAATTCCGCCGCCCCGAGGCCCGTTTCCACGGGGTCGGAAATAATCGGAGCAATCGCAACGCCAGGATTCTGATCCCTTGCAGGTTCAGTGGCCGGGGGCGTGTCATCTAGTTGTGGACTATCCATAGCGTCGCGAGAGGAGGCCTACGTTCGACGAATACGATCAAGCAGTTTGGTCGATGAAAAGCGCGATGGTCTGTCTTGGCCGCGGAGCGATGTGCGAATTGTCAGATATCCAGATTACTCACAAACTTCGCATTCTGTTCAATGAAGAGCCTGCGAGGCTCGACGTCATCCCCCATCAACTTCTCAAACGTATCGTTTGCCAGGATGGCGTCCTCAACGGTCACCTGAAGGATCGTCCGCGTTTCCGGATCCATGGTCGTCGACCACAACTGCAACGGATTCATCTCTCCAAGCCCCTTATACCGCTGGATGTTAACGGTGGATTTACCTTCGCCGTTTGAGAGCCGCTTCACGTACTCCTCGCGCTCTTTCTCATCATATGCGTAGAACTCCTCCTTACCCCGAGCGACGCGATACAAAGGCGGCTGCGCGATATACACAAACCCCGCCTCGATCAGCTGCGGCATCTGCCGATAAAAGAACGTCAACAACAACGTCCGAATGTGCGCTCCGTCCACGTCGGCGTCGGTCATCAAAATCAACTTGTGATACCGGGCATTCTCGATGTTGAAGTCGTCCTTGATCCCCGCTCCGATCGCGGTGATGATCGTCCGGATCTCTTCGTTCCCGAGAATCTTGTCGATGCGAGCACGCTCGACGTTCAGAATCTTCCCGCGCAGCGGCAGAATCGCCTGGAACGCGCGGTTACGCCCCTGCTTCGCCGAGCCGCCGGCCGAGTCGCCCTCGACCAGATAGATCTCGCACAACGCGGGATCGCTCAGTGAACAGTCCGCGAGCTTACCAGGCAAGTTGCCGACATCCAACGCCGACTTCTTGCGCGTGAGATCGCGCGCCTTGCGCGCCGCTTCACGAGCCAGCGCCGCCGAGACGGTCTTGTCGATGATGATGTTCGCGACGCGAGGGTGCTCCTCGAGATACGCCGAGAGGTGCTCGTTGACCACGGCCTTTACCGCGCCCTCGACCTCGGAGTTGCCGAGCTTCGTCTTGGTCTGACCCTCGAACTGTGGCTCACGGACGTTGACCGAGAGAACCGCGGTGAGTCCCTCACGCACGTCGTCACCACTCAGCGTGAAGTTCGCTTTCTTGAGCGCGCCGTTCTTCGCCGCGTAGGCGTTGATCGTCCGCGTCAGCGCCGATTTGAGGCCGGTGAGGTGGGTTCCGCCCTCGTGCGTGTTGATGCTGTTGACGAAGGAGAAAACGTTCTCGTTGTAGCCGTCGTTGTACTGGAACGCCAGCTCGATGTCGATGCCGTCGCGCTCCGTATCGATGTACACGACGTCCGTGTGCAGAACCTTCCTCTTCTCGTTGAGGAACTGCACCATCTCCTTGAGCCCGCCCTTGGCGAAAAAGACTTCCGTCTTCTCTTCGCCGACCCGCTCGTCCTTGAGCGTGATCGTCACACCCTTGTTCAGGTACGACAGCTCGCGCAGCCTGTTCGCCACGGTCGCGTAGTCGTATCTGAGCTCGGTGAAGATCGTGTGATCGGGCTTGAACCAGACGGTCGTGCCCCGGACTCTCTCCGGAATCTTGGTCAACACCTTGAGCTTGGTCACGGTGATGCCGCGCACGAAGTCCATGTAGTACTCCTTCCCCTCGCGCCTCACCCACACCATGAGCTGCTCGGAGAGCGCGTTCACGACGGAGACACCCACGCCGTGCAGACCACCAGACACCTTGTACGAGCTCTTGTCGAATTTTCCGCCGGCGTGCAGCACCGTCATCGCGAGCTCGACGCCCGGAATCTTTTCCGTCGGATGGATATCTACAGGAATCCCTCGGCCGTCATCCACGACCTTGATGGAATCGTCGGCGTGGATAGTCACCTCGATCTTCGTGGCGTGACCCGCCAGCGCTTCATCGATGGAGTTGTCTACTACTTCGTAAACGAGGTGGTGGAGACCTCTCGAGGACGTGGACCCGATGTACATGCCGGGACGCTTGCGTACTGCCTCGAGACCTTTGAGAACCTGGATTTGACCAGCGTCGTACTTCGACGTGCTGATTTCTGCAGCAGCTTTAGCCATTACTCGCGGGAAAATTTTCTGATGATGACCAGGTATGGCCGAGGCAAATGTCGCCTTCTTCTAGAGCTTTGCAATTTAACCCTCGGGGAAGGGTAAAGCAACCTCAGCCGTTAATCGGAACCCATTGTGGGACAATGACTTATGAGGCCGAAAGCGACCGGGTCGGGCCGTTTTGAGAATAGCCCTCCCGCACGAGAAATGGAGGACGAAATGTGACATGCGGTAGATGCTCGCGGCCGAGCGAAATACGGTCGGGCTGATCAGCGCATCAGTTGCAGCCGGATCTTCTTGATCCGGGTCCGTCCCCCTTTTTCGTTGAGCGCGCGCAGCAGCTGCGGCTCCATCAGCGACAGCTCGGTCATCCAGCCGTTGGTCTTCACCGACACGAACAGCGTCCCGTCCTGGGTCACCGAGATCGGCTTCGTCACCGTCGCGATCTGCTTCCCGACGAGCGACTCCCATTCCGGAACGACCTGCGCGGCTTCGACGCGCTCCTCGAGCTTCGACTGTTTGAGATACGCGCCGAGCACGTTGCCGAGCGCTTCGGGCTTCCGCTTCCTGTCCTCGGGGTCGCGCTTTCTCACGACGTTGTTACGCCCGCGCCCAAAGCGATCTGTCCGGCGACGAATCGTTTCGTCATCTTATGATTGTTTGGTTGTTGCCTGGACATCAGTAGTTATTTCCTGAAGGCGTCTGGCCACGTTCCCGAAGGAGTGTGCCGAATGAGATCAAGAGTACTTCCGCGGCTTCTCGGAATCGTCCTCATTGTATCCAGCTGTGGAGGAACCACGACTGCAGCCAATCTGGTTGACTTGACGGGCGATTGGACCTCACCAACAGGAAGCGTCACGGGTTCCTTCGATTCAGGCCTTAAGCTTACGCTTGTAGAAGCCACCGGCGGTTCTATTTCGGGAACCTGGTCTGGACAAGGCACTCCATGCACGCCCGTCACGCCCGGCGCCGTGCCAGACTGTTTTTGGTCGGGTCCGATCACCGGTTCTCATAAGGGCGACATCGTTTCGGTGACACTGCAAACCGGCCGGACTACGTTCAGCGGCACGGTCGACAACACGAATTCAATCAGTGGCACAGCACAAGCTGTCGATTCCAAAGGAAGCCCGACTGCGCCCACTGCCATCACATTCGTCCGATAAGCTTCCAGGAAACCGTCACCGAGCTGTTTGCAGCACGCGCACCAGGATCGAGATCGCAAGCGCCGAGAGCAGCCAATAGCAGATCGTCCGGATCCAGTTGGTGCGAATGAGCAGACGGACCTTTGCTTCACTGTACCCAGTAAGTGCCATCTCACCCTGAAGTCGGCGCTGCCACAAAGCCGTTGACATGAGTGCGAAGAAATTCAGCCAGAACGCCGCGGCACCTTCGAAGATGGTGACGAACGCCGGGCGGAAGAACACCAGCGCGACCGACGTCAGCAGGAGAAGTATCGCCGGCACAATCGTCGGCAGCGCCGCCGCGCGATTGTTCGCGCGCATGTACTCGGCGAACCCTTCTTTCGGAACAGCGGGATAGATCCCGTAGTGCTGGAGCTGCAGCGTCGTCATGTTGCCGGCGTTGTAGATCGCGAGGAAGAGAAAGACAACAAAGAGAGTCATCGCCGTGCTCCGCGTACGTGAACGAGCTTTCTCAAGTGTCTGCGGTTCTCTACCGTGTCGAGCATCACGCGGGCAACCTCCTCTTTGGTGATTTGCATTCCCGCCGAACTCGGCGGGTCGTTCAGTACTGACGTTGATTGACCGTCTGGCGCCGAGCTTGTCATCCGGGGCGGCCTGAGGACGGTCCAGTCCAGATCGCTCGCCGTGACCAGTTTCTCCATCGCGCGTTGGTCGCTTGAGAAATGACGGAGAATAGTACGCGATACGATGCGATTCACCAGGCCGATGTGCGAGTCGAGGAGAGCGGAAGACAGGATGACGAGTCTTCGGACGCCCGCTTTGCGCATTGCGGCGATCGTGGCGCGGGAGCTGTCCACGAGAACCGTGGTCGCGCCGAGTCCGCGGGTGCCCAACACAGAGAGCACCGCATCGTGACCGGGAAGAGCGTCGGCAAGCTCCATCTCGCTCATTGGATTGCCGGAGATGTTGAGGACTTTCGCCTTGTCGGCGCCGGCGAAGGGCGAACGCCCGAAGCTCGTGACGCTATGTCCGTGCGCGATCGCTTGAGCGACCAGGACGCCACCGGTTTTGCCCGTCGCTCCGAGTACGAAGAGTTTCATCGGCGGTGGGATCGTATCACTCGGCCATCACAGGTTCCACGGAATAAGTCGTCGGATCCTGCTTATAGAATCTCTCGAGTTGCGCGTAGAGCGCGCGATGCTTTTTCTTGAGGGCGCGCGGACGCTCGAAGAACGCTTCCGTGATCACCGCGAAGAACTCCGCCGGATTCGTTGCGCCGTATTGGTCGAGCAGCGTCGGCAGCCCCGCGTCCGATGCGTTGCGTAGCGCATTGAACTCGGCGCTCATCACCCGCGCCCAGGCGAGATAGTCGCCGCGCGTCTCGAGCGCCGGCGTGCCGTCTGTGGTCTGATTCTCGAAATCCAGTTGGTGGGCGAATTCGTGGAGCACGAGATTCTCGCCGTCCGTCGGATCGGTAGCGCCATGGCGAACCGCGTCCCACGCCAGCACGAGCGCGCCGAGGCGCTTGCCGGTGTGGCCGAGCCGGTCTTCGCCGCCCTCTTCCCAAATGCCGCCACCGATGTAGCGATCCTCGTGCGCGGTGTAGCCCGACGGGTACACGAGGATGGAAATCAGCTCCGGGTAATAGTCTGTGTCACGATGAAGCAGTAGCAGGCACGCCTGACCCGCGATCGTGACGCGCATCTCCTCGGTGAGATCGAGACCGCCGACTCCCTCGAAATGCTTCTCGGCCAGAAATACCTGGGTGTGGCCGAGCAGCTCGGTCTGATCTTCCGCCGAGAGCCGAGAGAAGATCGGGAGATTGCGCTCCAGGATCGCGCGCCACTCCGCAGGAATGGGCTGGGCGCGCAGGCGCGCGCGGCGCCGGGATTTGAACAGGTCGAACACCATCGCTGAAGATTAACCGTTGCCGTCGGTTCGTGGTGCGGGCTTTCTGACAGTCCATCGCGCGGGGTCGGCGTGGGATATCCTCTTCGGGAGCTCTCGCCTGCCGCTTCGCCGCCTTGCGGCTCGCTGCACCGCGCCGCCTTGCAGCGGCGCTGGCTGCGGCCGCTCCCTCAGAGGACACCCCGCGCCTCCCGTCGAGATCTGTAAAAGCGCGCGCCTCGACTGCGGAGTCAGTGCCACTTCGCGTGTGAACTTCAGCTCCCCGCGCGCGCACCGCGGCAGTTGCAAAACCGTTGGGAGGGAGGGTGAGGGTGTCCTCGTAGGCGCTTTGCAAAGCGAGCGCGAGGAGGAGACCCGCGACTGAGCGGAGCGAAGGAGCGTTGTTAGGGGCTCCGACCAAGCGAGCGTAGCGCCGAAGAGGACACCCTCACCCGACCGACCGGCACGGATCAAAGACTGCCAAGACACACTAGGGCGTCGCCCGGCTCGGGCACAACTTCGGCACCAGCTCGCTCACGCGCGCGACGTTCGGGTTGTCGGCATCGTGATTCTGGCGCCTCATCGTGGTCACGGCGAGCTGGGAGAGCATCCGGCAATCGAGCGACGGATTCTCCAGCAGCGCCGCAATGACGTTCCGGTCGGTCGCGGTTCGGGAAATCTGGTCGAGAATTTCTTTCGGGGTCGAGGGATTGCCGGCGAACCAGATATCGAGGCCGGTGATCGTGGCCGGCCGGTGGTAGAGCTCGAGCAGAACTTTCGGCGGGGTGTGACGGTGCGCGGCCAGGGCCTGGAAAAAATAGTCGGGATACGACTTGGTTCGGTAAACGCGCTCCAGTGTCTCAGGTCGAGTATTCGGATTGCGGACTGCTTCCAGCGCGATGCCGAGATCGCTGGAATTGGCGAGGGTGTCGAGAAGGTTCGGGGAAATAGAATCGTCCGGTAGCGCCGCCAGGAGAAAGGCGCGGTCGGTCATGCGAGCGCGAATGCTGCTGTCGAGCCACGCGCTCTCGCGTCCGGGATTTGCCCTGAGTGCCGCGGTGATCGAGTCGCGGTCGCGCGAGATCTCGGCCTGGAAAGCCTCCTGCGTTTTATCCCTGCCTTTGTTCTTCGATATCTCCTGCCGCCCGCCGTAGATGTTGAATGAGGCGAGCGCGAGCGCACATGCCAAACCAAGCCACGCCCCGATTCGCCGCGAGGGATCGGTGGAAGTCCCGTAGCGGCCGAAGACGAGGCCGAGGAATCCACCGAGCGCGCCAAACATTGGAATGACGAGGAAGCCGATGCCGGCGGTGGACGATCTCGACTGGTAGATCGACCAGATTCCTGTCACCACCACTGCCGCGCCGAGCAAGAGGCTCAGCAGGATACCGCGCGGCTCCCTCCTTATCAGGAGGATGACCAGCACGAGCAGATAGGCGATCGGAACGCCGACGAGCGCCAGGAAAAAGATCAACTTCGGGTCCCGTCACTCCAAATCCAGGGTCCTCTCATGCTCGGGCGGGTCCGTGTGGATCTCCGCCGATCACGGACGCGATTCCATCTCCGTGGATTTCTGGGCCGGCTTCGTGGTCTGGGCATCCTGCGAGATCCGTATCTGCGGCTCGTGAAGAATGGGAATGCTCACCGACGCCGCGATGAAACAGAGATCGTGCGCCGTCTCGTGCAGCTCCAGCGCGCGCTTCTCGTCGGAGCCCGGCGCGAGTGTCACCTTGGGTCGGAGCGTCACGCTCTCGAACTTGCCGCCACCATCGGGACGCAGCAGCAGCGTTCCGCTCGCCTCATCCTCATAGGCGATGACGTTGATCTTGCTCCGCGCACAGAGCGCCAGATAGCTGAGCAGATGACAGGAGGAGAGCGCCGCTACGAAAAGGTCCTCCGGGTTGTAGACGTTGGCGTCGCCGCGAAAGATCGGGTCCGCACTCCCGGTAATATCCGGCTTGCCGTCGATCTGAAGACGGTACTTACGGCCGTATCCCGTATAGGTCGACGTGCCATCGCCGAGGTTCCCGTCCCAGATGAGATGGGCCTTGTAGTCGTGCGCGTTTTTTCTGCCAGGTGTTGCCGACATGAAAAGCCTCCGCGTTGGAATTCCTACCTTCTTTATAGTAGTGATCAGTCCGCCGACAAAAGTTGCTCGCGCGCTGCCACATCCGTTAGGAGGCCTTTTGCCTTCACGCCACCTGGTGGCGTCCCGACGTTTGCAGCTAGTCGCCATCAGCTTTAGTTCAGCTTCCAGCTCCCTTCTCGTTCAGTTCGCAGTTCCTTTCGATATCCCCTTGGGCAGCCACGCATTCACGGCGCCGTCCCTGATCTGTAGCCTGTCCAAGCGCATGAGCCCCGGCGGAATGTCCGCCTCGCGCGGCACCACCAGAATCGTCTGGCCAAGTCCGCGCTCCTCGAGCATCACAAGAATTTTGCCGGCGCGACGGATGTCCAGCTCCGCGAACGGATCGTCGAGCAGCAGCATCGGCTCCGCGCCGGAGTGATCGCGCAGTGTCGCTGCCTCGAGCAGCCTCAGTGCGATCGCGGCCGAGCGTTGTTGCCCCGCCGAGCCGAAGAGGCGGAGGTCACGGCCATCGAGCGTCAGCTCCAGATCGTCGCGGTGCGGGCCGACGTGCGTCATCCCTCTTCTGAGATCGAGCGCGCGCTTTTCTTCGAATGCGGCGAGGAGAACGTCGTGCCGCGCCTCCGAGTCTGCGAACGGGCTCACATAGCGTATCCGAGCGTCACCCTTCTCACCCATCCGATGCACCAGCGTCGAAAACTCCGCCGCCGAATCGCGCACCCATTTCGCGCGCGCCTCGATCAAAACCGATCCGTGCTCGGCCATGGCGGGCTCCCATACGGCGATCTGCTGCTCGTTGTCGGCCGATCCACGTCGCGCCGCGTTTCGTAGCGCCGCGTTTCGGCGCGCGAGATTGGCGCGGTACTTCTGGAGCGCCTGGAGATACTTCCTGTCGGTGAGCGCGAGCACCAGGTCGAGGTAGCGCCGTCTCTCGGTCGGCGAGCCACTCACCAGCTCCAGATCGCGGGGCGAGAACATCACGGACGGGAGTGCCCCGAGGGCGCTGGCTAGGCGGCGAATCTCATTGCCATCGTGCAGAACTTTCTTGCGCTTGGTGTTGCGGTCGAATCCGACGGAGAGGTCGCGTCCCTTCGGAGTGTGCGCGTGCGCGGCGATGTGGAATCCTGTCGTGTCGAAGCGCGTGAGGTCCTGATCGCGGGCGTCGCGGATGGAGCGCAGGATCTGGAGATAGTAGATCGCCTCCAGGAGATTCGACTTTCCGTGGCCGTTGTCTCCGACGACGACGGCGCCCTCTGGCGGCAGCTCGAGATCAACGCGCTCGAGATTCCGGAAATCGCGAATCGCGATGCTGTCGAGCCTGATGCGATCCCGGGTCCCGTCGTCCGGTGCCTGACTGGCGGCGGCAGCGGCGGCGGCAATGATGCTCATCTGCCCTTGAACGCGGGCGCGCGCTTCTCCAGGAAGGCGCTCATGCCTTCGCGCATGTCGTCGGTCGCCGCGAGGAGGCCGAAATGGTTTGCCTCGAGAATCAGACCCTCGTCCAGCGACATCTCGAGTCCGCGCTCGATCGCCTCGATGCAGAGCGCGATCGCGAGCGGACCATTCGCGAGAATCGTCTTCATCATTTCTCTTGCGACGTTCATCAACTCTGCTGCCGGCGTTACCTTGTTGACGAGTCCGATCCTGTAGGCCTCGGCGGCATCGATCGTCTCGCCGGTCATGAGGAGCTGCATCGCGCGCCCCTTGCCGACGAGGCGCGGGAGGCGCTGACTGCCTCCGTACCCGGGCAGAATGCCGAGCTTGCTCTCGGGCTGTCCGAATTTCGCGACATCGGATGCGATGCGGATGTGGCACGCCATCGCCAGCTCGCACCCACCGCCCAGCGCGAAGCCGTTGACCGCGGCGATGACGGGCTTGGGACAGGTCTCGATTCTGCGGAACACATCCTGCCCTGCGCGTGCGCGGGCTTTCGCGAGCACTGGCGTCTGGCTCGATAGCTCCGAGATGTCGGCGCCCGCGACGAACGCGCGTCCGGCGCCCGTGACGATGACTCCGCCGATCGAATCGTCCACGCGGATCTCATCTATTGCATGGCCGAGCTCGGCGACCGTCGCGTCGTTCAACGCGTTGAGCTTGTCGGGGCGATTGACGGTGAGAGTGGCGACGCGGTCCGCAACTTCCAGCGTCAGGAATTTGAAGGGCATTTGGGGGTATTTGTTGGTAGATTTGCCGGCATCCGTCGAGCGGCGGCGACCGCTCAAATCTACGCAGAAGCTTCGCCCCTGGGCGATGGGATAAATGACGCAGAAGTGGGTCGTCCGCGAAGGCTCGAAGACGAAAGGATTCCGTTACAAGGGGTCGAGCGGGAGCGCGATCAAGAACGCGGCAGAGCTGGAGCGCTTCAATTCGCTCGGGATTCCGCCGGCGTGGCGCGATGTGCACATCTCGACCAATGCGCGCGCCGCCATTCAGGTGTGGGGGTTCGACGCGCGCGGGCGGAAGCAGTACAAGTATCATCCGCGCGCGGTGCAGAAGGGCGAGCTGCGGAAATACTATCGAGTGCGGCAGATGGCCCGCGATCTGCCCGCATTGCGGGCGAGAATCCAGCGCGATTTCCGCCGCCAGGGTCTGACGAAGGAGGAAGTGTGCGCTGGAATCGTTCGGCTCATCTCACAGGGGTTCTTTCGCGTCGGCAGCGAGAAGTACCAGAAGGAGAACAACACCTTTGGCATCACTACGATGCGCAAATCCCACGTTCTCGTCCTCGATGACAGCACCGTTGAATTCGAGTACGTCGGCAAGAGATCGATCACGCAGCGGAACGTCGTTGATGGTAAGGACCTCGTGCGCTTCGTCACGGAGCTCCTCGGGACGCCCGGGCCCAGGCTGTTCAGGTATCGCGAAGACGGGAAGTGGCAGAGTGTCGATTCACGCGACGTCAACGACTACATCGAGCGGATCGCGCACTTCCCATACACGGCGAAGGATTTCAGGACTTGGGGCGGAACGCTGCGCGCCGCGACGGTGCTGGCGGACCTCGGAAAGGGGAAAAGCCGGAACGATCGGAAGAAGAATGTCGTCACCGCGGTCCGCCTCGTCGCGTCCGAGCTCGGCAACACCCCTACTATATGTAGGAAGTCGTACGTGCATCCGGTGGTGGTGATGAAGTACCTGCGGAGCGGGACGACCATCTCGTTGCCGGCGCGGGCCAAGGCCGGCGGTTCGAATGGAACGGGTTACGCGCCTGAGGAAGAGGCGCTCATTGCCTTTTTGGACGAATATTTCCCTGAGCGGAGGAAGGCGATCCGTGACGAATAATAGAACTGCAAATTACTCCGAGGATGGAGCGACGAATGAGTGAAGCCCTTCTCTCAGAGGATGGCGCCCCCGTGACGCCGCTATTCAGCATGTCGACAGCGATGAAGCACGTCCTGGCAATCGACCAGGGCACGACCGGAACTACGGCGCTGGTGATCGCCTCCGATGGCCGCATCGTCGGGCGCGGGTACCAGGAGATCACGCAGCACTATCCGCAGCCCGGCTGGGTCGAGCACGACGCCGAGGAGATTCTCGAGCGCACGCTCCTGGCGGCGCGCGCGGCGATCACGGCGAGCGGAGTGAGCCCCGACGTGATCGGCATCACCAATCAGCGGGAGACGATCGTCGTCTGGCACCGCGACACGGGGAAGCCGCTCGCACGCGCGATCGTGTGGCAAGACCGGCGCACCACCGACCGCTGCGCCGAGCTCAGAAACAAGACGACGTTTATCGCGGAACGCACGGGATTGCGCCCCGATCCGTATTTCTCCGCCACGAAAATCGAGTGGCTTCTAAAGAAGCCCGAGATCGCCTTCGTCGCAAGAAACGGGAGACTGCTCGCGGGCACGATCGACACCTGGCTGATCTGGAAGCTCACCGGCGGCCGCGTTCACGCCACCGATCCCACGAACGCGTCGCGCACTCTGCTCTTCGACATCAATCGACTGAAGTGGAGCAGGGAGCTGTGCGACATCTTCAAGATCCCGATGGAAGTCCTGCCCGAGGTTCGTCCATCCGCCGGCGACTTCGGCAAGACGGTTACCTCATTCTTCGGAAAATCCATTCCGATTACCGGGGTCGCCGGCGATCAACAGGCCGCGCTCTTCGGGCAGGGATGCTTCGTCGCGGGGCAGGCGAAGAATACGTATGGCACGGGCGCGTTTCTGCTGCTCAACACGGGGAGCGAGGCGCCGCGTGCCGGAGACGGACTGCTCGCGACGGTCGCGTGCGATGCCCAGGGCGGCGCCGCGTATGCACTCGAGGCATCCATCTTCGTCGCCGGCGCCGCGATCCAGTGGCTGCGTGACGGACTCGGCATCCTCCACAACGCGTCGGAGAGCGAGCGACTGGCGGGCTCGCTCGACTCCAACGATGGCGTCTACTTCGTGCCCGCTCTCGTCGGACTCGGCGCGCCGAACTGGGAGCCGAGGGCGCGCGGGACGATGCTGGGCCTCACCAGAGGGACGACGCGCGCGCACCTGACCCGCGCTGCGCTCGAGGCGATGGCGTACGGATCGGCGGAGATGCTGGCGGTGATGGCCAAACGGGGCCGCGTCAAATTCGAATCCATGCGGGTTGACGGCGGAGCCTCGGCCAACAACTGGCTGTTGCAATTCCAGGCGGACATCCTGGGCATTCCCGTCGAGCGGCCCGACATGGTCGAGACGACGGCGCTGGGCGCCGCGGGTCTCGCTGGAATAGCGGGCGGAGTGTGGAGCGACGCGGCCGAGTTCATCGGCACGAGACAGTTCACTCGCTTCACGCCGGCGATGCCGAGGGAATCGGCGGATGTGTTGATGGCCGGGTGGCAGCGCGCGGTGAGGGCCGCGCTGGTCTGGGCGCGCGACCCGGGAAACGCCGGCGCGGTAAAGAAGAAGAAGCGCCCGCGCTCCGCAAAGAAGGCGGCGTCAAAGAAGCGGGCTTCAGCGAAGGGGAAGGCGACTGGAAAAGCGAAGGCGAAGTCAACGGGGAAGGCCAACGCGAAGTCGACGGGGAGGGCCAACGCGAAGGGGAGGGGGAACGTGAAACGGAAATCGAGCGCGCGAAGCGGCCGCAAGTGAATCACGTTCTGAGCGCGTGCCTCGCCATAAATCTCTTGTACGCCCAGACGGCTGTCGTCCGCGACAGCTGGTTCGGGATCGACAAGATCAAGCACTTCTTCATGTCGGCGTTCATCGAGAGCGTTTCGTACAGCGCGTTACAGGCTGCGCGCGTGAGCCATCGCTCCGCAATGGCGGGCGCGATCGGAGTGACTGCGGCTTTTGGCGTCGGCCGAGAGATCCACGATGGGCGGAATCCGAACAACCACTTCAGCGTGAAGGATCTGACGTGGGACGCGCTTGGAGCGGGCGCGGGCGTGGTTCTGTTGTCGCATACTATAAGGTAGGCCAGTCGGCGAGCCGGCTCGGCAACTGTCAGTCAGCAACCGGACCGAGTGATATCACCAGGCGCCGGAAAATCAAACATCAGGGGGGTTCCGTGCGACGCACCGCTCTCGCTGTCGGCGTTCTGTTTTTGTTCGCAACCGCGTGCAACTTCGACTCGACGAAATCGTCTGCCGGCTCCGCCGGCTCTACGATCTCCAGTGACCCGAGCCGGCCGGATCAGGCCGAGGCGCTGATGCAAACCAGTCGCGACTGGGCCAAGGCCGCGACGACCGGCGATGTCGAGCGGATCCTCTCCTACTGGGCGGACGACGCCATCGTCCTCGAGCCGGACCAGACCGCACACATCGGGAAGGCGGCCATCCATCAGATGATCCAGACGAGCATGAAGATTCCGAAGTTCAGCATCACCTGGAGTCCGGAGAGCGCCGTCATCTCCAAGGGTGGAGATATGGGCTATCTGATCGAGCACAATCGCGTCTCGTTCGCGGATTCCACGGGTAAGGTGCACACGCAGTTCGGAAAGGGTGTGACCATCTGGCGGAAAGACGCGAGCGGTGCGTGGAAGTGCGTCGTCGATACCTGGAACGGCAGCCTCACGGAAAACGTTTTTCCCGCGGTGTGAGACTTCGCCTTCATCGAGGCGAACTGGAGAACAGTCTCAGCGCCCGGTCAGAGCACATCGTACTCGCGCAGCGTTCGCCGCGCTGCTCCGTATATTTGATTGCGTGAAGCCACGAACGAAATTCCTCATCGGCGGAGCCCTGGTCATCGGCACGGCCGGCTATCTCGCAGCGAGCGCCATCAAGGACACGGGCGTCTACTACCTGACACCGGGCGAGCTCTCGGCCAAAACCAAAGTTGACCCGACGTTCTACGAGACCGGCGTCAAGGTTGGCGCCCGCGTGGTCAACGGCTCGATCGTCCGCGCCCCCGGCGGCATGCAGGTCGCGTTCAAGATGACCGACGGCGCCCAGACATACGACGTCGTCTACCGCGGCATCACTCCCGACACCTTCACCGACGGCGTCGATGTCGTCGTCGAAGGACGGCTCGGCCGCGACAACACGTTCCGCGCAACCACGCTCCTCGCCAAATGCGCGTCGCGCTACGAGAACGCGCCCGAGAAATACAAAGACACTCCGGGATACAAACGAGCCGGACAGCGGGCGTAGGTTCGCGGAATGCGCGATCAGGTGATGCCACCACAAACGGAGGAATGTTGGATTTTCTGACGAGACACAGCGCCGTCGGCGCAACGTTCATTGGCTTCCTGACGTTGGGCTCGTGCGCGCCGGGGGTTCCCGCCCCGGGTGCCACGCCGACGCCAACAACGAGCAACGCCGCGGGTGGTCACCGATCTATCCCGCTGATTCTGGCGGCTGATGAGGGCGAGCGCCGTGTGCGTCGTGTACTTGGCGGAGCTCCCCTCATTATAAAGGTTGATCGGCAGACGGCCGGTGCGCCGGAGTTCGTGATGGCGTATGAGGCATTGCCACCTGGCGTCGCTATACCTCCGCACCGCCATCCTGGAGCCGACGAGATAATCTTCGTGCACAGCGGAACCGGTATCGCCGAGCTGGGCGACAAATCGTCTGCGGTAGCGGCTGGAAGCACTATCTACATTCCTCGCCTCACAAGAATCACCGTCCGCAATACCGGAACCGAGCCGCTTGTGATCGTCGCGATTTTTTCCCAACCCGGGTTTGAAGAACTCTTGCGCGATACGTCAGTGCCCGAGGGTCAGCCGGTGCTGCCGCTCTCAAGTGCAGAACTCGCCGCGATACGCGCTCGTCATCTCGGTCACGTGATCTACGAGCTCCCATGATCCTCGTTGGTGAGCTGTCGCTCTGGGTCGCGCTCCTCATGGCTACCTGGGCGGCCACGGTGTCGTTCGCCGGCGGACAGATGCGCCGAGCGGACCTGATCGAGAGCGGCGAGCGCGCGATCTACTCGACGCTGGCGATGGTGGTGCTCGCGTCCCTAGGACTCTGGACCGCGCTCCTCACCCACGACTTCTCGATCAGGTACGTGGCGTCGTACACGAGCGCGAATCTCCCCACGATCTACACGATCACGGCGTTCTGGGGCGGGCAATCGGGATCGCTGTTGTTCTGGGCGTTGATTCTCTCGATTTATTCGGCAATAGCGCTGTGGACGAATCGCACTCGCAATCGCGAGCTGATGCCGTACGTGTCCGGCACGTTGGCGCTGATCTTGGTTTTCTTTCTCGCCACCATCTGCTTGGGCTCCAATCCGTTCGAGCGCCTCGATTTCATTCCCGTCGACGGCCGCGGGTTGAATCCGCAATTGCAGAATCCCGGCATGGCGATCCATCCGCCCAATCTCTATCTCGGGTACGTCGGCACGTCGATTCCGTTTGCGTTCGCGATTGCGGCGCTGCTGACGCGGCGGCTCGACGCCGAGTGGCTCGCGGCGGTGAGACGGTGGGCGCTGCTCTCCTGGTTCTTTAACACCGTCGGAATTGTGCTCGGCATGTGGTGGGCGTACGTCGAGCTCGGGTGGGGCGGATACTGGGCCTGGGATCCCGTCGAGAACGCGTCGCTGCTGCCGTGGCTGGTCAATACCGCGTTCCTGCATTCGATCATGGTGCAGGAGAAGCGCGGGATGCTGCGCAAATGGAACGTAACGCTCGTCGTGTCGGCGTTCCTGCTCTCGATCTTCGGGACGTTCATCACGCGGAGCGGCGTGATCTCGAGCGTTCATTCGTTCGCGCAATCGCCGGTAGGGAAGTGGTTCGCGGGGTTCCTGATTCTCGCGATAGTCGTGACTGCGTATCTCGTCTCGACGCGGCTGCAGGATTTGAGATCGACGGCCGAGCTGGAGAGCATGGTGAGTCGCGAGGCGGCGTTCCTCTACAACAATCTCGTGCTCGTCGGAATCGCGTTCTCGGTGTTGTGGGGGACGCTCTTCCCGATCATCAGCGAAGCGGTGCGCGGCAACAAGATCACCGTCGGGCCGCCCTTCTTCAACACGGTCAACATTCCGCTCGGACTTCTGTTGTTGCTGTTGACTGGAATCGGGCCGCTGATCGCGTGGCGCCGCGCGTCGGTGGCGAACCTGAAGCGGCAATTCCTGATTCCGGTGACATCCGCGGCGACGATCGGAATTCTCTTCTTCGCGCTGGGCGTGCACAACCTCGCGGCGCTCCTCTCGTTTACCTTCGGCGCGCTCGTGGTCGCGACGATCGTCCAGGAGTTCTACAAGGGCGTGAACGCGAGGCATAACATGTACGGCGAGTCACGATTGATCGCGCTGCCGCGGCTGGTCGCCCGAAATCGGCGGCGATACGGCGGGTACATCGTCCACCTCGGTGTGGTCGTGGTGTTCGCGGGATTCGCCGGATTGGCGTTCAAGCGCGAGTTCGATCTGACGCTGAACCCCGGCGACACCAAGGCCGTGACCGATGCATGGGGACATCGCTGGACTTTCCTGAGTCAGGGGATCTCGCGATACACGATTCTGAATCGCGATGTCACGGCGATCGCGCTCGACGTCACGCGCGACGGGAAGCCGGCCGGCGTCATCACCAGCGAGAAGCGCCAGCACGTCGATTCGCGCGGTGTCCCGACGTTCGAGCCTTCGACTGAAGTCGGGATAATGGGATCATTCAAGCAGGATGTGTACGTCGTCCTCGCCGGCGTGCGCGGAGCTGATGGCGCCGAGATTCGGGTGACGTTCAATCCTCTGGTCCGGTGGGTCTGGCTCGGAGGCACGCTCATGGCGCTCGGCGGACTCGTGGTGATGTGGCCCGCCGCAGACAGACAGCGCGCGCAGAGCGGGTACGCAGCGGTGCTCAAGCCGCGGCCGATTGGCGAGCATGTGCCGGATCTTGTCGGAGCATGATGTGAGCATCTCTCGCCGCCAGTTCGTTCTTGGGATCCCCGCGCTTCTCGGGGCGGCGGCGTTTCCGCGGAAAATCCGCGCGGCGCAGGTGGCCGTGCAGACCTTCAACGGCCCGATGGCGGACGCGAACGATGTCTACCGGCCGGTGACGCTCCCAACCAAGCCCGGTGCGCGGGCGTCGATGACCGATGCCCAGCGCGACGATCTCGAGCACCAGATCCATTGCCAGTGCGGTTGCAACCTCGACGTCTACACCTGCCGCACAACCGATTTCTCGTGCAGCGTCTCGCCCGCGATGCACGCCGACGTGATGGGTCTCGTCGCTGGCGGCCACAGCGCGCAGGAGATTCTGAACGCGTTCAGGGCGGCGTACGGCGAGAAAGTTCTGATGGCGCCGCTGAGAAGCGGATTCAATCTCGTCGGCTACACGATGCCCTTCATCGCGCTCGGCACGGGTGCCGTGATCGTAGCGGCACTTATCAAGCGTTGGAAATCGCGCGCACCTCCGGTCGCGCCCGTGGATCCGCATCATCTCGACGCCACCGCGGGAGAGCTCGCGGAGCTCGATGCGGCGGTGAGGCGCGACGAATGACGGCGCTCTTCATCGGCACCGCGCTCGCGGTTGCGTCGTTGTGCTTCGTGCTGTATCCGCTCTATCGCGCTGACGTGTCCACGGTACCACGCGCATCGGCAGCCGGGAGAAATCGTCAGAGCCGAGCGGTTGAAGCCCTGCGCGAGCTGGAGTTCGATCGGGAGACCGGGAAAATCTCCGACTCCGATTACGAGCCGTTGAAAGCGCGCTACACGTCGCAGGCGCTGGTGGTGATGCGCGCCGGTGGCGCGCCCGTCTGCGAGAATTGCGGGCCGAGGTCCGAGGCGGACGCGGAGTTCTGCTCCAATTGCGGGGCGGGGCTGATCCGATAACAACTGTCGATTTCCTATCACCCCAATGTCGTTTTTCTATCACCCTTGCCCCGATTCACGGGCAAAAAAACGCCGCCATGCGACAATCCTCTTGACGGCTCGGGCCGGACGCCCCAACTATTTCACGGCCCCGGTTGGAGCATTCACATCTATCATGTAGCAGCGGGGCGCTGAGCGGAGAAAAAAACAGACGCGATAAAGCTCGTTGGGAAAAGGACTTACCGCGTGTGGGCGCCTGCAGCTCAGCGGTCGCGTACGGTTTTCGCACTACAGAAGCAGTGTAGAGCAGACTCTGTTGTCGAACCGGCGCCTGGCGGCCGCGTCAGGATCCCGCTGACGAAAGAAGTCCTACGATTCCGATCACCGTGCGAGGAAGGGTCTGATGGCGGTTCGCGATTTTGTCGACGAGAAGAATGTGAAGTGGAGAGTCTGGCCGGTCCTGCGTGCGTCGATCCATCCGAGGACGGCGGTGGAGGACTACCTCGGCGACTACGGCGAAGGTTGGCTCTGCTTCGAATCGCCAAACGAGCGCCGGCGCCTCGCCCACTACCCCGACGACTGGGACAGGATCTCCGACAAGGAGCTGTGCACGCTCTTGAGCAAGGCCGCGATTGTGCCTGTGCGCGGCACCCGGACGCCGCCCAAGCCAGGTGATTCCATTAATCCGTAGAGTGGGTCACTGGCATCCACAAAACTGAAGCAGGGACCTGAAAGCGAAAACAAGCTGCTTTGCTGGGAGCTTCCATACTAGCGCACTGGTCTCGTACGCCGACGAATCGCGCAAGTCGCCGAGAACCATTCGCAGTCGGTGAGCGCTTTCTCCGCAGTCCCCCGAACGCCGCCTGAAAAGCTCCGAGCGATAAGGCTGCAAAGCCTATAGCTCCCTGCTTTGGTTCTGTGGATTCCAGCTAGCGCATTAAGCCTCGCCCTATGTGTCGTGCGAGGGCCATGATCGTAACCATGGGATTCACGCCGGACGCTGAAGGAAAAAGACTCGCGTCCGCGACGTAAGCCCCGCTCATCCCGAAAACCGCGCCGTGCGGATCGCACACCGCCGAGGCGCGGTCCGTGCCGATGCGGGCCGTCCCCATCTGGTGCGCGCTGAACAGCGGCAACCGGTTCGAAGATGTCGACGCCGCGGCAATCTCTCGGCAAAACTTGTCGATCGAGCCACCGCCTTCGCGTTCCCACGCGAGTCGAACGGTGTGCAATGTGAGGATGCGGTCCGCGCCGGCGGCGTGGTGAATGCGCGCCGCCGCCGCCATCCCATGCCGGAGTAACCGCTTCTCCTCCTTGCCCAGCCGGTAATCGAAGTAAGGCTGCCCGGCTTTCGTGACGCGCACCTGACCCTCATTCGAGTCGCGCGTAAGCACGATGGATGGCGCCGCGAATCGAGCCTTCTGCATCTCATGCCGGTGATCGCGCGCGCCCGACCACGGAATTCCCAACGAAATCAATCCCGGATGCGACGGTGCCGCCTCGATCCGATATCCGTATCCATCTGAGATATTGGTGAACTCATCGCACACGATCGTTTGTGGCGGTCCCTTCCACGCCTCGATCGGCGACGGGTAAAGACCAGTCACCGCCACCGTCGGATGGAGGAAGAGATGCTGGCCCACGTGTAGAGACTTGAGCCCCGATCGCATCAAAAGCGCCGGTGTCTCGAGGCCACCCGCGGCTAGCACCACTCGCGGCGCGACAATGGTGAGCGGCCTCGGCTTCCCGTTCGGATCGACGTAGGTACCCTCGACGCCCGTCACCTTCCCGTTGCTCTGCGCGAGCTTCCGCGCCGAGTACGGCGCGATGACCTGCGCCCCGGAGCGAATCGCATCCATAAGGTACGTCGTCGCCGCACTCTGTTTCCCGCCCACTCTGCATCCGAACGTGCAGTTCCCGCACTGCGCGGGATCGCAGCCGAGCGAGTTGCGCGCGACAACGTTCCAGCTGTAGCCGAGTGATTTCGCGCCACGGCAGATGACGGAGTTGTTTTCGTTTATCTCGCTTTCGTCGGTCGACGCGCCGATGCGGCGCCACACCGCGTCGAGCGACTCGCTGAATGAGTCAGCTTCGAAAAAAGCGCAGCCGGAAAGCTCGGCCCACTCGTCGCGGACGTTGTCCGGAGTGCGAAAGCATGATTGCCAGTTGACCGTCGTGCCGCCGCCTATGGACGCTCCGGCCAGAAGGGACATGCTCGAGTCGCGAGTTCCGGAGAGTCCGCCTTCGCGCAAAAGTCGCTGCATTCCAGTCAGCTCGTGCTGATCGAAATCGCCGTCGCTCCACGTGCCGCCTGCCTCGACCACGATCACGTTCTGGCCGTTCGCGGCGAGCTCCGCCGCCACGACGCTGCCGGCGGCACCGGAGCCGACGATGCAGACCTCGCATTCGATCTTCGCGTCGCCTCCGGGCTTTGATACTGGAATGCGCGGCGCGGTGGCCTTTTGATTGAGCTCCGGCTCGTAGCCGATCGCGGCGAGGATGGCGTCGGATTCCGGCGTGCCGTTCGCCGCGTACGTGTGCAGCATCACCAGACTCCGCGCCCCCTGGTACGCCGAACTGAGCTGTGGCACCACGCTGCGCGCCAGTCGCTGCAACACCCGCTCGCGCGCGGACTGCGAAAGGCGCGAGAATGGGGTCGCGCTCGCCGACACGGTGGCGATGAAGAGCGGATTCTCCAGCAGCCTCAGAAAGAGCCGAAACGCCTCGCACTTTGCCGGCTCAATTCTGTCGAGTGCCTCGGCAATGCGCGCACTGACTCCGAGGTCGGCCGCGGACATACTGAAGAGGGCCGGATCTTCGTCGTTGGTAAATGCGAGGGAGGGGACGAATGTGTCGCTGAGGGCGTCGAGTGCAGCGGTTTCGCGATGCGTGAGGTTCATCTGGCTACCCCCCCTTCACATTTCGTTCGAAATCGATCCCAGACTAACCTAATCGCCTCTGGCCCCCCCGCCGGGCGAGTCGCGCCCCGACGCCCAAGCTCAGCCTTGCGGTAAAGCCCGGGCACACGAATCTTTGTGCTTCGGCGAGGAGGCCTTTCTGCCCGGGTACGACTTCACAAACAGAGTACGCGGCGCGCTGATCAAGGCGCGAGAGGAAGCGCATCGCCGCCACCACGAGTACGTGGGAACCGAGCATCTCCTCCTCGGCCTGCTCGAAGAAGACGACGCGCTGGTGATGGATGTTCTCGAGAACCTGGGCGTCAATCAGTACGAGATCCAGACCGGGCTCGAGCGCGTCATCCAGAACGGTCAGCCGAGCGCCAGGGATCGCATGCCGGATCTGCCGTACACGCCGAGGGCGAGGGTTGTCCTCGACCAGGCGATCGCGGTGGCGCACGAATTCGGCGACGGATACGTCGGGACCCAGCATCTTCTGCTGGGCCTCATTCGCGAGCGACAGGGAATCGCGGCGCAGGCACTGGTGACGGCCGGATTGACCGAGCCCACTCTGCGGCGCGAGATCGTGCGGCTTCTTCAGGGTGAGGGCGTCGCCGCCGCGCTGGATGTCGATGTCAGCGAACGGCGCGAGGAGACGCAGGTTCCGCTCAGCATCGCGGTCGAAGTGCGATACGAGGACGGCACGCTGGCGAAGAAGATTTTTACGACGCCGACCGAAGCGATCGGATACCTGCGCGAAAAATCGAAGGAGTAGCTACCGCTCCAGCTCCTTCATTCGCTTCACGGCAATTCTGATCGGGACGAAGGTGGTCGCCAGGCAGACGAGCGTCGCCCCACCAAAGCCAAGCCACATCGCCCACGGATCCGGATCGAGGTTCAACGCGCGCTGGGCCGCGAATTGATAGACAGGCCGCGCCTCGAGGATGATCACCACGCCGATCAGAACCACCGACGACATCATCAGCACCAGGCCGCCGAACGATGTCGGGATCTGCGCCGCGTTCTCGGTATTGAATTTCGGGAAGAGCGCGCCGAAGCCGAGCGCGAGACCGGCGACCGCGAAAGTCATCATGGTGATGGTGAAGATCGACACCGCCATCATGAATCCACTCACCTGGAGCAAGACGTCCGTCGCGAACACGAGACCGAGCGCGAGCAAAAGCAGCGGAAGTGTCCCTACCCAGAACTTTGACCAGAGTAGCTGCCGCATCTCGAGCGGACTCGAGCGAAGGAGCCAGAGCGTACGTCCCTCGAGGCTGATTCCCGGAAAGATGAATCGGGCCGCAATCGACGCCAGAACGAATCCCGCCAGAATGAGATTCACGAATGGAATCACGTTGGCGAGAAAGAAAGTTACACCTTCACCACGTAGTGGCAGGAACTTGATGTTGAACACGTAGACGACGACGAGCACGGTCAACAGGATCAGCTGCGACCATTGAGTCGTGTCGCGGAAGAAGAGGCGCATCTCCTTGAGCACTAGCTCGCGTCGCATAACTCCCCACGGCGTGAGCATGCGGGCCACCAACCGGCCCAACGTCCCCTGTCGCACCCACCGCTCGCCGCTCTCCTGCGATTTGCTGAAGCCGCGCGCGTATAGCCAGCGATGCAGCACCGCTCCAAAGACCACCGCGACGGCGGCCGTCGACCAGAGCAGGTAGAAGTTCAGAATCTCGGGATCGTTTCTGAGCCAGGTCATTATCCCTTGCGCCACCCACTCGCTTGGCATCCAGGAAGACGTCGGCGTCCGCAGCACCGAGATGAACTCCACGAGGGAGCGGAATCCTTCGGGGCGCGCGAGTCTCTCCGGGCGAACGAGGCGGAATAGCAGCACGACTCCCGCTGCCGCCAGCACGGCGATGACGCTCAGAATGTCGCGCGTCCGGCGCGCCGGGAAAATGTTGACGAGAATGAGCGTCACCGAGCTCCCGATCGCCCCCGGAATGAAGAGGAAGGGCAGCACCGCCGCGATCGCCACGAATGGATAGAGAAATCCGCCCTGATAGATGATGCCGTAGGCGGTGAGCACCGGAGTCGCGACGAGCACCACCATCCAGCTCGAGTGCGCGGTCGTCTCCAGCAGCTTCGCCCCGTAGAGTCGGAGCCAGTCGACCGGCGCGGCGACCAGGAGATCGAGATCCTTGGCCAGAAAGAAGCTCGAGAGCGCGGTGACGACGTTCGACAGAATGAGAATGCCGAACAGGCTCACGAACATGAGTCCGAGCAGCTTGGCCGCGAGCAGTGCGCCGATCTCTGGGATGCCGCGGAAATACTTGAGGAGCCGGTAGAACATCCCGAACACGAACAGCCAGAAGACTGCGCCGATCACGAGGAACAGGATCAGCCTGCCCGACCTGCTCTCCGTCTTTCCGAGCGGGCGCGCTTTGATCGAGAGAAACTTGGGCGACAGAACGTGCAGCAAGGTCGGCGAAGTCCGAAACCGCGTGGTCAGGGGCGCGGCCGTAGCGGCCTGGCCAACCGCGCCAGGCGAGATGTTGACACCAACAACTGCCGGTGAACCGAGTTCACTATGCATCGAGCACTTCCATCGCATCGCGCGCCGCGCGCTCGCCGGTGAGCTTGAGGAATATCTCCTCGAGCCCTCCGCCTCCGGTCGCTTCGTCGCGCAAATCCTGAATCGTCCCGACACTTCGGATCTTTCCCTGCTGAATGATCGCGATGCGATCGCACAGCGTCTCCGCGACCTCGAGTGTATGCGTGGACATCATGATGGTGTGGCCGCGCTTCACGTACTCGCGGAACAGATCCTTGAGAATTCGCGCCGCCTTCGGATCCAGTCCGACCATGGGCTCGTCGACCACGATCACTTCCGGACGGTGAATGAACGCGCTCGAGATGATCAGCTTCTGCCGCATCCCGTGGCTGTAGCTCTCGACCAGCTCGTCGGCCCATTCCTCCAGATCGAACAGCGCCATCAGCTCGCGACCGCGGTGCTCGACCTTGTCGCCATCTTGTCCGTACAGGCCAGCAACGAAGCGGAGAAACTCGACCCCTGTCAGCTTTTCGTAGATGAACGGACGGTCGGGAATGAAACCCAGCTTCGATTTCGCGGCGAGCGGATCCTCGGCGAGATCGATTCCCGCGAGATGGATACTGCCCGACGTCGGCTGGAGAATTCCCGCGATCATGCGAAGCGTCGTCGTCTTGCCGGCGCCATTGGGGCCCAGGAATCCGAACAGCTCGCCGTCCGGCACGGACAGATCAATGGAATCAACGGCTGTGAACGAGCCGTATTTCTTGGTGAGGCTTCTCAGTTCTATCATTTGGCTTTTGCGTTCTTGAATGCGATTTCGAAGGCGGTGCGGTAGGCAGACAGACTGCCGGCCCGCACTGCGACAATCCGCCCCTCGGCGTCAACCCAAGTAATGAGACCCTGGGGTGCTCCTTCAATGCGCCACGCGCGCACGGTGTCACGGTGTGCCGGCGACCAATCTCCGGCCGCGTCCATCGCGGCGCTGTCCACGACCGTGAACAGCGACTCGGCGCGGATCTCGAGCTCCGGACGGATCACGAGCCGAGTAGTTGGATCGAACACCGACACCTTCTGCTTTCGCCCGACGGTGTGCGGGCCGCCCAGCATGAAGACTACCGGCGCGAGCGACGGCGTATACAACGGTGGAATGAACGTGTAGTGAGCGGGCGGACGACCACCTTTCTTCCTCGTTCCGGCGATGAAGATCAGTGTGTCTTCCTCGACTGAGGCCTTGATCGAGAAGGGACGTGTTGGGCGCGCGATATCGATTGTCAAATCGTTGAGGCGAATTCCTCGCGTCAATCTCGTCTGCCAACGTGCCGAGGTCCGCTCGAGTGACTTCCCCGACGAATAGTCTCCGACGAAATACTCCTCGCTCACGAGCGAATTGGCTGTCGTATCGAGGGCCGACGATGCCGCGCCGATCTGCAGTCCATCGCGCTCGATCGTGTAGTAGAACGTCTCGGGCTGGAGCCTCAGCGCCACCTGGGCGAGCTGCTGCGCCTCGCTCACGTTGGCGTTGCGGCGGTGCATCATGGCGAGCCCGCCGAGCCAGATGGCAACGACGAAAACCGCGAGCGTGGCGCGCGTCGATGTCATGAAGGGTTGTGTGCTGGAAGGCGCGGCGGGGCTCACCCCTATAAGACGATCTAGACGATCGTTAGGCTCGACCGGCCTCAGGACGATTTAGACGATCGTGAGGCTGGTCTCGGCATTGATCCATCCAAGGTAGCGTTCGAGGCCGCCCGACACGGGGATTGTGAGGAGCTCGGGGACCTTATAGGGGTGCAGCTCCTTGAAGGCTTTCTCGAGGCCGTGAATCGCGCCGGAGCGCGTTTTGAGCATGACGACGACCTCAGTCTCGTCGGCGAGCTTGTCTTCCCAGCGGTAAAGCGACCTGGTACCGGGCAAAATCGTCCCGCACGCTACCAATCGCCGTTCAAGGAGCTGTTTGACGAACTTCGCGGCCTCGTCGGTCGTGGCAAGAGTGGTAAGAACGACGACGGCGTCGGTGTGGCCCAAGTGGCGGATCCGGGAGAAGGTGACAGGAATCTAACGCTCGATCGTCATTCAAACGAACGCCAGATGATATGAAATCGCCGTCTGGGTGATATGAAATCGACCTGTGGCGTTGTGACTGGTTCACCTACTATCAAGAAAACTCCCGGCGTATTTCACCATTGACGAGGCACGTACATGAGAAATGGGACTCCCATGTTTGTTCGCAGGATCATCAGTGATTGCACGATTTGCGTCGTCCTTGGTGTTTCCGTGGGAGTCATGTTTTGCCTGGTAGCACTCCTGATTTTTTTGTTTCGCGGCCACCAACCTTTTGACAGCAATCACGTATCGGTCCTGAGGACGGTCGCCACTTACCTGTTGGCGGGCGCTCTGGGTGGTTTGGTTGTTGGGCTAACTCTGCCCCTCGCGCGTTGGATGCCTGGCGCGGCGCTAGTGGCTTTTCTCGCGGCATTTGTTGTCTGGTTCTTCGTGGGTTGGTCTATCAGCCCTCAGGAACCCGTCCTGGCGATCGCACACACGAGCGCCGTGCTGGGAGCAGCGTTTGGCTTGCCGATCGGCGTCGGTTTCTGGTATCAGGACCGCCGCTATAAGCGAACCGGAAAGTGGTAGCGACGGAGTGAATCTCAAACAGGCCGCCGCTATCACGAGTTAACGCCCAATTGTGACATAACAGCGACCCCGCCCCGGCACAGCTTTGGCTAAGTTGTAAGAGACAGACAACATGCCCGCCATCGACCCCTCCCTCTACATCAATCGCGAGCTTAGCTGGCTCGAGTTCAACGCCCGGGTTCTCCACGAGGCGTTCGACCCGAGAAACCGGCTGCTCGAACGACTCAAGTTCCTCGCGATCTTCAGCACCAACCTGGACGAGTTCTACATGGTCCGGGTCGCGGGCCTGCGCCGCCAGATTGCCTCCGGTGTGCAGCACGTCCCGCCCGACGGGATGACGCCCGCTCAGCAGCTGGCCGCAATCATTGCGCGCGTCGCCGACCTGGTGGAGCAACAGCGCAAGTGCCTGTACGATGTGTTGCTGCCCGAGCTCGGAGAACACGGAGTCAAGATCGTTCGGATCGAAGAGCTTACGCCCGCCGAATGGCTCGTCGTAGATCAGTTTTTCGAATCACAGGTCTTTCCGGTGCTCACCCCGCTCGCCGTCGATCCCGGGCACCCGTTCCCATACATCTCCAACCTTTCGCTCTCACTCGCCGTTCAGGTTTTCGACCCGGCCACGAGCGCCACACGCTTTGCGCGAGTCAAGGTGCCGAAGGTTCTCCCCCGGTGGATTCCCTTTGGCCGGCCGAATCAGTTCGTCCCCCTCGAGCGAGTGATTGGAGCCAATCTCGGAGCCCTTTTTCCTGGAATGGAGATTCGCAGCTTCAGCACGTTCCGCGTCACTCGGTATTCCGACCTCGAGCTGGCCCACTCGGACGAAGACGAAGACCTGCTCACGATAATCGAAGAACAGGTTTTCCAGCGCCGCTTCGCCGAGGTGGTTCGAGTCGAGGTGCAGAGAGGAACGCCGACGGAACTGCGCGAGCTTCTGCTCGGCGAGCTGCTGGAGGATCAGCCTCCGGAGATGCCCGCGCTGACGGAGGCCGACCTCGTTGAAACGGGACCACTGCTCGACCTCGGCGACCTGATGTGGCTCGCGACGATGGAAATTCCGGAGCTGCGGGATCCGCCATTCGTTCCTGCTACGCCGCCCGAGCTGCGAGACACGTCGCGTTCGATTTTCGACGCGATTCGCGAGCGGGATATTCTGCTCCACCACCCCTTCGATTCGTTCCCGGCGTCGGTCGAGCATTTTCTGACGTCGGCGGCGGTCGATCCGAACGTGCTGGCGATCAAGATGACGCTCTATCGCACGTCAGGCGACACGGCGATCGTGCGCGCGTTGACGGAGGCGGCCCAACGCGGAAAGCAGGTGGCCGTGCTGATCGAGCTTCAGGCCAGGTTCGACGAAGTGAACAACATCACCTGGGCGCGCACGCTGGAAGGATTCGGAGTGCACGTTGCGTACGGGCTGCCCGGGCTCAAGACGCACACGAAAACCGTTCTCGTTGTCCGGCGAGAGCCCGATGGAATTCGGCGGTACTCGCACATCGGGTCCGGCAACTACAACTCGAAGACGGCGCACGTCTACACCGACCTGGGCCTGCTCACCACCAGCCCATCCATCGGCGCGGATTTGACCGATCTCTTCAACACGCTGACGGGGTTTTCACACCAGACCCAATACCGCAACCTTCTCGTGGCCCCAGCCAACATGCGGAGGCGATTCACGGAGATGGTGGACAGGGAAGCAGATCACGCCGCGGCGGGGAAACCCGCGCGGATCACCGCGAAAATGAACGCGCTCGTGGATCCCGATATCATCCAGCACCTCTATGACGCTTCTCAGGCTGGCGTCGAGATCGATCTGATCGTTCGCGGGATCTGTTGCCTGAGGCCGGGCATTCCCGGGATCAGTGACAACATCAGGGTCATCAGCATCGTCGGACGCTTTCTGGAGCACTCACGCATTTTCTATTTCGCGAATGCCGGAATCGAGGAGCTGTACTTCGGATCGGCGGACTGGATGCCACGCAACTTCGATCGGCGCGTGGAGGTCATTACTCCGGTCGAGGACGTGTCCTTGCATCCGCGGATATGCTCGCTGCTCGAGACCTGCCTCGCCGACAACAGACAGGCATGGGATCTGAGTTCGGACGGCACCTACGTGCAGAGAAAGCCAGGGTCGGATCCCGTCTTTTCGACGCACGAGCGTCTACTCGTGAATTCTTGGGGGCTGCCGCCGCAATCATCCGTCGACGCGCCCATCTCGGCGCGCGAAAGACTCGCCCGCCAGGATGTCGACGCTTAGTCGGCGGCGCCGACCTCGTCGTCGTAGGTCATCACAGCTCCGTCCGGCGCCACGATTTCGACCGGAACGCCTGCGACCTCGGAGAGCAATCTGGATTTGCGGCTCGCCCCCCAGATTTCCAGCCGCAGGTTTAGATCCTGTCGCTGGGGCACGGCTGTGAGTCTCAAGGCGCGCTCCATCCAGCGGACCCTGATCTCCGCCACAGCGTTGGCGTGACCGCGATCGAAACCATCCGCAACGCGGAGAATCGCCGCCAGCCTCTTGATCGTGTCACGCATTGATTTCTCGAGGCCGCCGTAGTTGACGTGCTTCTTCTTGGGCTCGGCCCCTCGGTGATAGCGCGCGACATTCGCTGCCATCACCTGCTCGGCCGGCGTCATCCCCAGCAGGTCGGCGTGCTGTATCAAATGGTAGGAATGCTTGTTGTGCTTGTCGTAGCTGATGTGATACCCGATGTCATGAAGCATGGCAGCATCGGACAGCAGACGTCTATCCTCTGGTGTGCACCCCAGACGCTGCCCGATGGAGTCGAACAGCTGGAGCGCCAGCTTCTGAACGTGCTTCGCGTGCTGCTCTTCGTAATGCGACCGCTCCGCCAGCTCTCGCACTGAGCGTTCGCGCGCTTCGCCGGGATCCGCGGGCGCGGGCGCGACGTGCGCGCTCTCGAGCAGAATTCCTTCTCTGATGCCGTAGCCAGAAATCACCAGCTCCTTCGCTTCAACGCGGGCCGCGACTTCGGCCGCGACCGCGAGCCCGGCCACGATGATGTCGCTCCTCGCCTCGCTCAGTCCCGGAACCGCTTGCCGCTCGTCCGGCGACATGTTGTGCAGCATGTCGACCATGTGCTCCAGGTCGATGCGCGGAATGACGGTTCCATGCACGGTCTTGGCGCTTTCCATACCAATGCGCGCGAGGTAGATCGCCGCGAGGCTGGTGAAGGTGCCGCCCGAGCAGGTGATCCGCGCCGCGTGCCAGTGGCGCGCTGAAAGGTGGCGGCGCAGCTCGAACCGAACGTGCTTTCTGAGCTTCCGCATCCCTTTCTTTTTTCCACCGGGGCCGAGGTATTGCTCCGTCATACGAATCGCGCCCATGGGGAGCGAGATCAGGCGCTCGACAAGGCCGTCCGCGCTGAGCGCGAGCTCGAGCGACCCGCCTCCGATGTCCATGACCACGGCGCGACCGACTCCCAGATCGAAATGCGCAAGCGCGCTGCGAAAGCTGAGACGCGCTTCGTCCTCGCCGCGGAGAACTCTCACCTTGAGGCCCGTCTCCGCGCGCACCTGCTTGAGAAATTGCTCGCCATTGCTGGCTTCGCGCACCGCACTCGTGGCCACGACCTCCGTGCGCCTCACGCCGAGCTGAGTCGCGAGCGTAGCCATCCGTGTCAACGTGCTGAGCGCGTTCTGAATGGCGATCTCGCTGAGCGAACCCTTCTTGTCGAGACCGGCGCCAAGTCTGGGCGCTGCTTTCATTTCGTCCACCACGCGGATGACGCCGGTGGGCGAAACATCGGCAATCGTCATGCGGATCGAGTTCGACCCGATGTCGATCGCGGAGATGCGGATGTCCGAATCGTTTCTCAGCTGGTGAGAGCCGGTGGTGCTGAGAGTCAGATAAGAATCCGGCGAGATGCCCATGGCTCAGAGGTAGTGGTGGGTGCCGCTACACGAAACCTATCGCACGCTCAGCGCTAGTGGCATTGTCGGCCGCCAGGATCCCAGACTCGACCATCGGTGTCGATGAACGCGTGGCGATACTCGCCGGGGCCAAGCGTCAGCTTCAATACTCCGAATCGTCCGTGAATCTGAAAAACGGAATTGCGAGCGAGAGGACTACGCAACGGTCGGAGATCTCCTCCACCCGTGCCGGTGACGATCTGCTCGATGCCCTTCGCGGAGTCGGCGACGCCGTCCGGCGTCTGCGGAAGGAATCGCTCGTAATCGTGATCGTGTCCGTTCAGCACGAGATCGACGCCGCTGTCATATAGCATTCGCCACAAGGGCTGAACCTGCGCCGTCGGTCCGTTGGTGCCGGAGGTGAAGAGCGGCCGGTGAAAGTAAGCAACGGTGCAGAGTGCGTGATTCGCAGTCAGATCCGCTCGGAGCCAGTCCTCCTGCGCCCTCGCCTCAGTTGGACTCCCGTGCTCGAAATACAGTTCGCTGTCGAGTGATATGACGTGCCAGCCGGCAAAATCGTAGCTGTAGTAGCCCTTTCCTTTGGGGCCCGCGCGCATCCCGAAATACGCGAAGTAGGGCGCGCCATTACCGCTATCGTAGTCGTGATTCCCGGGCGACGGATGAATGATCTTCATGATGCGCTTGGTGCCCCACGACGGAGAGAAACAGCGCGGAAAATCATTGTCCACTCCGCTCGAGCCCGACGGATACGCGTTGTCGCCGAGGGTGAACACCAGGCTTTCTAATTTGGCGACGCTGTCGGCCGCGAGCACGCTGTCCACGATTCTGCCGGTCGACTCGTCTCCAGCCGTCCCGCAAACCGCGATGTCGCCGGCGCCGATCATCACTGAGGCTCGGGCAAGCGCGACTTCAGTGGGAGCCGCGCCCGGCGGAATCAGAGTCGGTTGCTCGTCGCGCGAGCAGCAAAGCATGAGTCCCGGCACCGCGACGTAGCACACCAGTGATCTCGCGACCGTCGAGGCTCGCTGCGATCCGATCAGGCAGTCCTCACGTCAGAATGCAAATCCGATACTGGTCTTGATATGACCCGTGCTGCTATTCGTGTACAGAATGTTGAAGTTCACACCGGGGTTGAGATACCCAAACCACAACCCTGCGCCCGAGGCCTTGTGCCAGCCACCGAGTGAATTGCCGTTCAGGTAAACTCGCCCGACGTCAGTGAAGGCGAGCGCTCCGACATCGAGCGGAAGGATAAACGGGAATTTGGCGATCGGCACACGCAGCTCGGCGGTTCCATACACCGAGGCGTCGCCGGCGAATCGCTGTTTCTCTTCGGTCCTGAACGACTCCGATCCTCCGAGAAACGCCGCGTCGAAATAAGGAAAATTCCCCCAGAGCTTCTTTCCGCCGGCACGAAACGCGAGCACGGGTTTCTTGGGAACGGGCAGCGTGAAGTAGGCGGCTGCCCACCCGTCTGCCGATTCATAGTGGTTCACGACGTCCCAGATAGCCGGATATCCTGCCCCCGCAACGTCGAGAACAAAACGCGGCTTCAGGGTGTCCGGGACGAAGCGACTATCGAGGTGCACCTTCAGTCGCAGACCGGCCTGTCCGAATTTCGCGAAGCCGTACGGGCGCTGCTGCGCGATGAACCGATTGGCGAGACTGTCGGTCGTCGTGTATCGAACGACCGGCCCGATCGAGATGTCGCTGACGGGGCTGAACGATTTGCCGATACCAGGATTGAGCTCCCACTGCCGCTGCCTGACGTCGTAGAGACTCCCACGCAGATCCGGAACGTCGTTGCCGAAACCGTGGAACTGCACGACCTCGAGCTGTGACATGTGGGCTGTCACCGGCAGGTGCACATCCGATCCTTCGAATCGCTTATCAAGGTTGCTGCGGATCCGGAAGCGAGTGCTCGCCGCCGAATACGAGAGATCCGCTTCCGCCAAACTGGAATACGGAACGGTGCGGAATCCGTATGAATAGCGCGCCAAGCCGATCACGGGATAAATCCCGAGACCGCGCTGTGAGTGCACTCCCAGTACGGGACTCAACTTGGTACCGTTGTCCGTCAACGGAGGTATCAGCTTGCCGTAGGCGCGCACCCACGGCCGGCGATTGAAGGAGTGGTTGAGCGCGTTGTCGATATTGATCTTCTCATCGACGGTGTCCCTCGCATACTTCACGTCCTGAACTGTTCCGGCATCGTAGAATCGCGTCGGATTTCTCTTGCCGCCCACGGTCGAATTATCGACGAAGGTGTTCGTGCCGTTTCCGCCGATGATCCTGACCGGGATACTTCGTCGCACGTTCCCTTCGACGGTAGCCCGGTCATCGCCGCCGTGAAGATAAATGCGGATCTCCTTCGTCTCACCCAGATCGAACCGCCGGCTGAAATAGGGAGCGCCATTCCCGGACTGGATGCGGACATCCACCAGTCCCTCGCCGGAGCGCACCACAGTCGCCTGATCATCGGCATCCGTGCCGTGGATGTCGGCAACTCGCCATAGCTCGTGGTAATAGCGATCGGCTGCGTCGCGGAGGCCGTTGCGTCGCGCCTTGAGCTTGGCGGCAACCCTGGGTGAGATGCTCGCATACTCCGGCGGCAGCGCTCTCATAGCGTTGTCGATCACCGGATCGGTGATTCTCTCCATCAGGCTGGTAGCCACCGAATCCCAGACAGTTCTGTCCAGGCTCCCAAGCATGCGGCGATCGAACTCGCCGGCGTTGGCGAACAGGTGCGTGGGGTTCGGGGAATTCCTGTCGAAGGTGACGAGACTCGGCTGCACGAGGCGCGCAATGCTCAACACCAGCCCCTCGTACGAGATGAACGCTTTGTCGCGATCGACCGCTATAGGCTTCCATGGCATCTCATCCTTTTTTCCAATGCGCGCCCACTTCCATTGGTCCGGATGCCGGTCGTTGTCGCCGATCAGCAGATCGAACTCGCGGGCAGTGAGCAGAGCACGCACGTCGACCTGCGTCTTCGCGTCGGTATTGATTCGCCCGAGCAGCGTGTCGCTGCCGATGATCTTGCTCGCCCCGGCGAACCCGGTCACGTCAGTGCCTTTCGGCACCTCGGGGCGCTCCTCGAGCTCGCCCAGCATGCCAGCAAATTCCTTTCGGAACTCTCCGAGCGCGGGATCGTCCGGCATCATCGCGACGACTGGTGTTGGATGTAGCACTCCCAACACGGCTTGCATCGGAGCCGCAGCGATCGCGCCCAGGGGATGCGAAGCGCTTCCCTCGTCGCGGACGATGTACCAGACGATCGTGCCCTTATACTGCGCGGGCAGGACGGTGAATGCCTTGCGAACCGAGCGGAACACGAACTCCGAGCCGTCGGGCGCTGCGAACCGGAGCGATATGGTCTGTGCGCCGCCCCCTTTCTCGAGTGGCTTAAGGCCCCCGTGGAACGTTCTCAAGTTGAGAACCGGCACCTTGATCGCCGTCGTCCATTCGGCGCGATAGTTGTCACCCAGGAAAAAGCGATGGAAACTTCCCGCTTCGAAGATTTCCGCCGGGACGACGACCACGCTGTCTGTGCCAACGTTGCGCACTGTGGGAGTCTGAGCGGCTGCTGTGGAAAATGTGCTGGTCGACAGCAACGCGGCCAGAAGCAGGGTCGTGCTTCTAAACGGATTTCTCATTTGCATCATATGGTTGGTTTTGGCTCCGCATCATGGGCGCCATTTATACAGCGTAATCGCAGCCGGTTTCACGTTCGCTTCGTCGCTTATCAGGAGGATGCTGTCTTTGGTGATTGCCACTCCCTCCGGCTGGCGATGGTCGCCCGGCAGAGGCTCGGAGCGCACGACATCGCCGTCGGGCGTGAGAACGAGAAGCCCCTTTTCGTGGGATGCGATGATTACGTAATTTTTCGTGAACGGATCGATGGTGATATCGGAAGGCCTGAAATTCTTCCACTTGTTCGATCCTACGACTTGCTTGAGCGGCACATGGATAACCGAGAACGTCGCGCGATTGAGCGGGAGCGGCATCCGGTATATCACGAGCTCCTTCGGCGCCTGCTTGAAGAGAATCCTCTTGCACACCATCACCAGACGAGTGCTGTCAGACTCGTAGGCGAGACTCTCGAACTCACACTTCTTGCCCAGGCCCGTATTGAACATCATGAACTGAACCTGCTGTCCGTCCGCGCCCTCCCTGAATCTGAACAGCTTCCCATCGCTCGCCATCAGGTAGATGTCATTGCCGGCGATCGTAATCGCCTCGAAATCTTCCTTCTGATTTCCGATTAGTGAGAAAGCCTTGACCAGGATTCCGGTTTTGGGGTCGATCTCGGAAACTCGTCCGGAGTTGTCGTCGTGTGTGAGGACAGTCCCGCGGGAGGTGAGGGCGAGCCCGGAAATCTCCCGCAACTGTGGGGGCATGATCCACATCGCCAGCGGCAGGGCCATCTCCGGAGCGGCGTCCGCCGTCGCGATCCGGCGCGCAAGCTCCTGCTTTCGCACCCCTATTATTTTTTCGAGCTCCGCCGCCCTTGCCTTGGGAGTATCACGACACGCGGCTACCCCAGGCATCGCACATAAAAGCAGTACGAGCCAGCCCCTGCTGGTCATGCTTTCACGTCATCTTTCTTTTCCTTCTTTTCCTTCTCCTTCTCGACCGGCGCTCCCGTCTCAAGATCGACCGAGGAGATGACGTCACCCGCGCTCTCGTGGATGGCAGTCAGGAGCACATCCCGCGGGATGGATTTCTTGAGGCGCGTGAGGTAGTAGATCTCGCTCGGCTTTCCAACATTGGTGACGATCTCATCGAGGGACCAACGCTTGGTCGCTCTCTCGAGGACGTTTTCGATCCGCCCCTGCGCTGCAGACACGACGTCAGTCGTGACCGTCAGGATCGAGTCGAAGCGCGGTTTCTTCTTTTTTGATCCGACCGCTTTCTGGACCCGCGTGAACCGATCAGCGAGCGCTGCCGCGTTTTCCGGCGTCAGCGAGAGGATGAGATCTCGATCGGGAATCTGATGGTCGCCCGTCGGACTCGCGAGCGCTTGCAGCGGGCGTGACCACTGTGCCGACGCCGTCGGCATCAGCATGTTCCGGCCGTAGTCATAGTGCCAGGTGAGCACCAGGACGAAGTTGAAGACGACCGAGATGACCGCGCCTACGGCGAGCGACTGGACTCCCGCCGCGAATCCCACCACGATGCTCAGGAAGATGTAAACGAGGTCCCGGGAGTCGCGAAGCGTCGTCCTGAATCGTACCGCGCCCACCACTCCGGCAAGACTGAACGCCAACGCCAGGCTGTTCTGGACAATGAACACGATCCCCGCGACGACCAGAGGAAGGATGATCAGCGTCTGCACCACGTTTTGATTGTGTTGTCCCCCGGAGGGGCGGGCCGACATGTACACCCACGTCACCGGAAGAATCAGGACAAGAGCGCCGATGAGAATCAGCACGGTCGTCAGAGAGACGTCGAGCAGCGTCCCTGGGCCGAAGCTCACGGACGATGTCGGCGAGGAGCTGAGCGCGTCGGTCAATACTGTCGGACCCTCTGGGACATCCCCCAGGCCCTTGGCGGCGATGCGCGCGATCTCACCTGGGAAGAAGTACGCGAGCGTAGCCACCACTATCGCCACGATCGCGTAGTACGCCACCAGACGGCGGACAGGGCGGTCCGACCCCATCGTAATGACGTCGATCATTCCTTTTAACACGGGCATGAGGCCCTCCGAATGCAAGTTGGACGCCTGAGCTAGCGCGTTTTGCCACTCTCCGCCGGTCGTCCCGAGCGTATACGTGGCTTGAGTCTGGCCCTGCAACCCGCGATTTTACAAGGCTATGCCTGAAGAATCTCTGATCGTCCGCGGCGCTCGCGAGCACAACCTAAGAAATATCGATGTCACGATCCCGCGCGACCGCCTGACCGTCATCACCGGCCTGTCGGGATCGGGGAAGTCGTCGCTCGCGTTCGACACCATCTACGCCGAGGGACAGCGCCGCTACGTCGAGTCGCTGTCCGCGTACGCGCGCCAGTTCCTGGGCCTGATGGAAAAGCCCGACGTCGACTCCATCGAGGGCCTCTCGCCCGCGATCTCGATCGAGCAGAAGTCCGCCGGACACAATCCGCGATCGACCGTTGGCACGGTCACGGAGATCTACGATTACCTGCGACTCCTCTACGCCCGCGCGGGAACTCCGCATTGCCCCAACTGCGGGCGCCCAGTCGAGCGCCAGAGCGCGGGACAGATCGCGGATTCGATTCTCACCTGGCCCGAGGGCACCAAGCTCGAGATCCTGGCGCCCCTCGTGCGCGGCCGCAAAGGAGAATTCCGCGAGCTCTTCGACGCCGCGCGGAAGCAGGGATTTGTGCGCGCGATTGTCGATGGAGACCTGATTGAAGTCGCAAATCCGCCGAAGCTGAATCGGCGGATGAACCACAACATCTCGGTCATCGTCGACCGGCTGGTGGTGCGCACGGAAGATCGCGGGCGTCTCAACGACTCCGTCGAGACCGCGCTCAAGCTCGCCGAGGGGCTCGTCGAAGTTCAGCGCACGGACGAAAAGAGCCCACACCTCTTCTCCGAGAAGTACGGCTGCCCGGAGTGCGGCATCTCGCTCCCCGAGCTCGAGCCGCGACACTTCTCGTTCAACTCGCCGTTTGGTGCCTGTCCCGCCTGCGGCGGACTCGGCTCCCGCCGCGAAGTGAGCGAACAGCTCATACTCGGCGATCCGAGCATCAGCATCCTCGAGGGCGTCATCCTCCCCTGGGGCGAGCCAGACGGATACCTCAAAAAGGTGATCCTTCCCGGACTCGCAAAGCAGTTCGGATTCGATCTCAACAAACCGTGGGGCCAGCTCACACCAGAAGTGCGGGAGAAGCTCCTCTACGGCACGGGCGGGAAAAGCGGACGAAAGGCGGACACCTCCGGAATGCACTGGGAAGGGATCATCTCCAACATCCAGCGCCGCTACGACGAGACCGAGTCGGATTCGGTCCGACTCGAGCTCGAGGAATTCATGCAGGCCAGCGCGTGCACGACCTGCGGCGGACGCAGGCTCAAGCCCGAATCGCTCGCCGTCACACTTGCAGGGCGGAACATCGGTGAAGTTGTAGAGTTGTCTATCACGGAGGCGCAAAGCTTTTTCGAGAACGTTCCGGTTCGCGGCAACGGGAAGCCCGGCCTCGATCCCGAGATCGCGGCGCCGATACTAAAGGAAGTGCGCGAGCGACTTCGTTTCCTGAATGATGTCGGGCTCGAGTACCTGACACTCGGCCGCTCCGCCGAATCTCTCTCGGGCGGGGAGGCGCAGCGCATCCGTCTCGCTACCCAGATCGGCTCGCGGCTCGTTGGCGTGCTCTACATCCTGGATGAACCGTCCATCGGCCTGCACCAGCGCGACAACGCGCGCCTTCTCAACACGCTCCGGCAGCTCCGCGACCTCGGCAACACCGTCATCGTCGTCGAGCACGATGAGGAGACAATGCAGGCGGCCGATCACCTGATCGACCTCGGGCCCGGCGCCGGCAAGCACGGCGGACTCGTGATCGCCGAGGGAACGGTCGAACAGGTTCGAGCCAACAAGGATTCAATCACCGGCCGCTACCTGCGCGGTGAGCTCGAGATTCCAATTCCCGAAGTGCGTCGCCGGATGGATCGCACCCGCGTGATTCGCATCGAGGGAGCGCGCGAGCACAATCTGCGGGACCTCGACGTCGATATCCCGCTCGGACTTTTCGTCGCGGTCACCGGTGTGTCGGGCAGCGGGAAGTCCACGCTGATCGAGGACATCCTGCACCGCGCCATGGCGAGGTATTTCTACCGCGCACGGGTCATACCCGGCGCCCACACGCGCATCACGGGATTCCAGCACCTCGACAAGGTCATCGACATCGACCAGAGCCCGATCGGTCGCACGCCAAGATCGAACCCCGCGACATATACGGGATTGTTCACACCGATCCGTGAGCTTTTCGCGGAGCTACCGGAGGCGAAGATCCGCGGGTACGGGCCGGGAAGATTCTCGTTCAACGTCAAGGGCGGACGCTGCGAAGCGTGCGAGGGAGATGGTCTCGTCAAGATCGAGATGCACTTTCTCCCCGATGTCTACGTTCCGTGCGATGTCTGCAAAGGAAAGCGCTACAACCGTGAGACGCTGGAAGTGCGTTTTCGCGGACTAAGCATCGCTGACGTGTTGGAACAGACGGTCGAAGACGCGCTCGCATTCTTCGAGAACCAGCCACGCGTCCGCCAGAAGCTGCAGACTCTGTTCGACGTCGGGCTCGGCTACATCCACCTCGGCCAATCGGCGACGACACTCTCGGGCGGGGAAGCGCAGCGCGTCAAGCTTGCCGCCGAGCTGTCGAAGCGCGACACGGGTAGAACCTTCTATATACTTGACGAGCCGACCACCGGTCTCCACTTCGAGGACGTGCGCATGCTGATGAGCGTGCTGCACCGTCTTGTTGACCGCGGCAACACCGTGCTCGTCATTGAGCACAACCTCGACGTCATCAAGACCGCCGATTGGATCATCGATCTTGGTCCGGAGGGAGGGCTGCGGGGCGGCGACGTCGTCGCGGCGGGAACGCCGGAGGACGTCGCGGCTGTCAAGGAATCGTACACGGGACAGTATCTGCTTCCGCTGCTCGGCAAGGCAAGGAACGGCGGCGGAAATCGCAAAAAGGTCGCGTTAAAAGCAGGCTGAGTCGGTCCTGAGGAGGGAGCACAAATGGTAAGCCTGCGGTTCCAGGAAGGGAGGGCAAAACGGTAAGCCTGCTTGACATAATCGGACCCGTGATGGTCGGTCCCTCCTCCTCCCACACGGCTGGCGCGTGCCGGCTCGGCCTTCTCGCGCGCGGTCTCATCGGCGGCACTCCGCAGAGCGGACTCCTTCAGCTCCACGGCTCCTTTGCGCGCACCGGCGAAGGCCACGGCACCGACAAGGCGCTCGTGGGCGGACTGCTTGGCTTCCGCCCCGACGACGAGCGGATCCGTGAGGCGCTCCAGATCGCCGAGCGCGAAGGGCTTGACTACAAATTCGAGAAGGTGACGATCGCCGACGCCGCGCATCCCAACACCGTGCGGATCAACGTCGAGTTGGATGGCCGGAAGGCGACGATGCTCGGGTCGTCCCTCGGGGCGGGTCGGATCATGGTGCAGGAGATCGACGGCTACCCCGTCGAAGTGACCGGAAACTTACACACGATTGTTCTCGTAGCTGAGGATAGGAAGGGCTCGATCACCAAAATCACGGGGATCCTGGCCGAGCACGACATCAACATTGCTACGCTGAGGCTGTCGAGAAAGGAAAGGGGCGGCGACGCATTCATGATGATCGAATGCGACGAGGAGCCCGACAAGAAAGCCGGTGAGGAACTGCGCGCGCTCGACTGGGTTCGGTGGACGCGCCGGCTCCCCAAAGTCAGCGGAGGCTGAGTGTACAAAGCCCTCGCTGATGCGATCAAGGATGCCGAAAGAGACAAGAAGTCGCTGGCGCAAGTTGCGCTTGCCGCTGAATCGCGCGATCAGGGACGTCCGGTCGAAGATATTCGTGCGGCGCTGCAGCGGGCGCTCGACGTGATGCGCAGCGCGATCGAGAAGGGATTGGTCGGTGATTTGTATTCCGCGTCAGGACTCGTTGGTGGCGACGCCGCGAAGCTGCGGACGAGTGCCAAGGGTCCGCTGGCGCAGACTCCGTTTCGCGACATCCTCACTCGGGCGCTGGCGGTGCAGGAAGTAAACGCGGCGATGGGAGTCATCGTAGCGGCGCCAACGGCTGGTGGAGCGGGAGTTCTGCCGGCGATTCTCACCGGCCTCGCGAAGGCGAAGTCGGTTTCGGACGAGAAAGTCGTCGACGGACTGGCGACGGCGGGACTGATTGGAGCGGTGGTGGCTGAGCGAGCATCGCTCTCGGGCGCCGAAGGCGGTTGTCAGGCGGAAACCGGCGCGGCGGCGGGAATGGCGGCCGGCGCAGCGACCGAAATGCTGGGCGGAACGCCGTCGCAGGTGGGGCACGCGGTGGCGCTCACGATGCAGGGGACGCTGGGACTCGTTTGCGATCCGTTGGGCGGGCTCGTCGAATTGCCCTGCGTATTCAGGAACGCGACCGGCGCCGCGATTGCGCTGGCTGGAATCGAGATGGCGCTGGCCGGAATCACCTTCGCCATTCCGGTGGACGAAGTGATCGACGTGATGGGCGAGATCGGGCGCGAGATGGACGTCCGGTACCGCGAGACGGCCGGCGGAGGGTTGGCCGCAACGCCGACCGGACGCCGGCTGGCAAAGGAGCGGTTGTACCAGATCAAGAGGGCGGACGGGTAAAATCTGCTAGTTAAGCGCGGGCCGAAGTTGTAACTTCGCGGAAGGGATGCAATGCGGACTTATACACTTACCATCAACAGAACGGGCGGGAGGCGTCAGCAGCGCAGTTGCCAGTTTGATAGTTCACTACGCCCGGACTTGCCTCTGTGGCGTTATAGCGACTGCTTGTGCCAGGAATGGCGTCACGTGAAGTCCGGGCGTCGTGAACTGAAAAACTGGCACCTGTGCCTCTGACGCCTCCCGCCCGTTCAGTTGCATTTTTCTGATAATCCACCAACGACTATGAATATCTTCGACAGAATCGCGATGCTTTTCCGGTCCAACGTCAACGCGGTGATCTCGGAATTCGAGCAGCCCGAGAAGATGCTGAACCAGATCATCCTCGACATGCGGTCGCAGCTCGTCAAAGCGAAGCAGCAGGTTGCTGCCGCCATCGCCGACGAGAAGCGCCTGCACGACCAGACCCGGCAGGAGATCAAGGAGGCCGAGGACTGGGAGCGCAGAGCGATGCTCGCGGTCCAGCAGAATCAGGACGATCTCGCCAAGCAGGCGCTGATTCGGCGCGGCGAGCACATGTCGCGCGGCGATCAGCTCAATCTCACCTGGCAGGCGCACAAGCAGGAGACCGATCGCCTCAAGGAATCGCTCCGCGGTCTCAACGACAACATCGAAGAGGCGAACCGCAAGAAGAATCTCCTCCTCGCCAAGCAGCGCCGGGCCGACGCGCAAAAGCGCATCAACGAGACGATGTCGCACATCTCCGAAAAGTCCGCATTCGAGGCATTTGCACGCATGGAAGAAAAAATCGACTCGAACGAGCGAAAGATCAGAGCGAGTGCGGAGATCGACGAGGAATTCTCGGGCGACCGGCTGGCGAAGGACTTCAAGCGCCTCGAGGCCGCTGGCGGAAACCAGTCGGCCGAAATGCTGCTCATCCAGCTGAAGCAGAAGATGGGGGTGCTTCCGGCCGGCACTGTGGCAAGTAACAAAGCGCTCGGAGCCGGCCAGCATTCGGAAGCCGAAGAGATCGAAGTCGAAGAGATCCACGACGAGAAGAAATAGCTTTGGCTAGCCCCGCCGCACCAAGCGTCAGAGTTGCGCCGATTCTCGCCGGCGTAATTCTGACGTTCTTGCTCCTCTGGATGCTGGGAGCGACCGCCGACGTATTTCTCCTCCTCTTCATAGCGATCATCATCTCGCTGTACCTGGGCGCGGTGAGAGACCTTCTCGTCGAAAAGCTTCACGCCCCGCCAAAGCTCGCGTTTTTCATTTCCGTAGTCGGGACGGCAGCCGCGCTCATTACGTTGTTCGCGATTCTGCTGCCGCCGGTCGTGGAGCAGACGCGGGCGCTGATCGTCGTAATGCCCAAGTACATCGAGACGTGGGAGACGGGCATCGATCGTTTCGTCGCGCACTTCCCGGCTATGCGCGACGTCTGGAAACCGGGCGAGCATCCGCTCATCGGCGCGGTTTACAATCAGCTCACCGGCCAGGCGGAGCTGGTGCTGCCGAGGGTGCTGTCGTTGGTGGCTGTCATGATCGACTGCTTTGCGGTGGGCGTGATGAGCATCTATCTCGCGCTCCAGCCGGGAGTGTACCGGGAATGGCTCATTGCGCTATTTCCGCCGATTCATCGCGATCTCGTGCGCGACGTGCTGCGCGATCTCGCCGACGCGCTTCGCGCTTACATCGTCGGCCAGCTTCTGACTATGACGTTCCTCGGCGCGCTCACCGCGGCGGGACTCTACATACTCAACGTTCCGTACTGGCTGACGTTCGGAATATTCACCGGCCTGGTGGCGGTGGTTCCGTTCTTCGGCACGCTCCTGTCGACGACGCTGCCCGCGCTGTTCGTGCTCGGTGGACCCGGCGGCGGAACGCGTGCGATTTACGTGCTGCTACTCGGTGTGGTGATTCACCTGATCGAGGGGAATCTCGTGTCGCCGCTCGTGATGTCGAAAAAGATCGACATGCCACCGGTGCTCACGATCACGTCGGTGCTCGTGATCGGGAAGCTGCTCGGTCCATTGGGCCTTGTCGTCGCGCTCCCCACGCTCGTCACCGTGATGGTGATTGTGCGGCGCATCCTGATCAACCGCATTTATGAAGGGAAGGGATTCAGAAAGAGCACGCGCGACAGGATCTTCGTGCTGCGCGTGCCAGTTCCCGATGGCGGAGTGCTCATTTCCTCCACCCCTCCGCCCGATCTGATCGCTTATCGCGAGAAGAGGCCGCTCCAGAAGACTGCTTAACGCAGCCAGCCATTGCGGGATGCAATGGTTGTGGGGGCCTTTCAACGATTGTTCCCCGCTCGACCTTCGCTGGGATCCTTTGCGCACACGTTTGCGGAGGATCGACCGTGCAGTGTGCTGAGAGTTGTGAGACCAACGCGGAAAACCGGCTCGCATTGTCCGTCAGGGGCCTCAACAAGACGTACCACTCCGGCGCGAGATCGCGAGCCATGGCGATCCCCGCGCTGCGCGATGTCAGTCTCGATGTGAGAGCCGGCGAGATCGTCGGACTCGTCGGGCAGCCCGGCGCGGGGAAATCCACGCTCCTCCTCTGTCTCGCCGGCCTCCTCAGGACCGACGAAGGCACGATCAACTGGTTCGGCGAACAGATCACCGGACACCACGTTCCACCCGGACTCGCCTACGCTCCGCAGCGCGCCGGCTACTACTCCTTTCTCACGGTGCGCGAGGCGCTCGAGTATTACGCGACGCTTCACGACCTCTCCACGGCGAACCGCGCCGCGCAGGTCGAAGCCGCGCTGAGAGCAGTCTGTCTCCACATCCACGCGACCCGACGCGTGAGCACACTCTCGGCCAGCCTGGTGCAGCGGCTCGGCTTGGCGCAGTCGCTGATCGGATCGCCGCGCGCGATCCTGCTCGACGAGACGCTCTGCGGAGAAGGCCTCCTTTTCGACCCCGATGTCGTCTCGGTCCTCACTCGCCTCACTCGGCGCGGCATCACGATCATTCTCGCGGCACCAAATCCCGTCGAGCTGCATCGAATCGCCGCCCGCATCATCCATATGGTAGAGGGACGAGTGGTATCGTCGCGTCGCGAGTCGGACGCGGCACCGGTAGCCGCGGAGCAGTCTGTGTTCGAAATACCGGGCCGAGTTCCACGCCGCGTTGCGGAGCAGGGCTAAGGAGTTTGCACCCGCGCGAATGCGGATCTCCCGAGGGGCCGTTTTGGGTCTGCGGCACCGCTAATGCAAGGGCTGCATTTCCAACAACGCAGACCTGGTTCGCCAGTAATAGAGCAGATGGTGGCAACGCCATGCTGACTCCATGTAGGCGCAAAAAGGCTTGCCGCCGTTCAAGAGGGGCCCACGACGCAAGCCTACCGCCCGAACACTGCAGCAGCCTTCACGCTGATCGAGCTCCTTCTCGTCGTCGTGATCATTGGTGTGCTGGCGTCAATGGCGCTGCCCCAATATCAAAAGGCGCTTGATCTGGCACGGGTAGCGAAAGCCATCGGCGACATATCTGCCATTTCCCTGGAGCTGTCGTCGCTCGACTCTTTGCCGACATCATTGGCGGCCGTTAACCGCGCGACTTACAACGATCCCTGGGACAGACCGTATGTCTACGTCAAGCTCGAAGGCGTCAAAGGCAACGGCAAAGCACGGAAAGATCATTTTCTCGTGCCGCTGAATTCGGACTACGATCTCTACAGCATGGGCAAGGACGGTGCATCCTCGCCCCCGCTGACCGCGAAGACGAGCGCCGACGATGTCATTCGCGCCAACAATGGCGGTTTCATCGGGCTGGCGGCGCGGTACTGATGGGTCTAAGCGCGCGATTCCGGCTAGAGCGAGGGCGCACGCTCCAGACGCGAGTGGGCCGGCGCGTCGTTGTTCTGTTCATTGTATGCGCGGTGCTGCCGGTGACAGTACTCGGCATTGCATCATACATCACCATCGCCGACTCGCTTCGTGAGCAGGCGTTCGAGCGCGCCCGTCTGACCGCCAAACGCATAGGGGCGGCCCTCATTGAGCGTTTCGGGAATCTCGAGTCGAGCCTCATATCCGTAGCCGCGGATGTCTCGAACGCGCCATCCGGAATGATGCGGGAGACAGCTGTGTTCGACCCTCGCTTCGCGGCCGTGGCGGTAATCGTTGGGGACTCGCGACGGCTCCTGCTCGGACAGTTGCCTGCCGTTCCCCAACTGACCGCGCGGCAGCAGCGACACCTGCAGTCGGGCGGAACGATCATGACCCTCAGCGCTGACACCGTCGGCGCGATCCTCATGGCTCGGCAGATCTCCATCCCCGGAAAGCCCCGAGGGCTGATCTGGGCACAACTGTCCGACAGCGTCGTGGATCGAGTGCTCGCGGCCGAAACGGTCACCATGCTGCCTGCGTCATCCTGTATCATGATGCGTGGCGGAGCAGTAGTTCGCTGCACCGACCAAACGGCTCTTCGTCGGGGCGCGCTGGGCCCGGCCCTCATGTCCGAGCCTTCCGGTGCTTTCGTGTGGGAATCCAACGAACGGTACCTCGCCGGATTCTGGTCGCTATTCCTTGATGCGGAATTCGCGTCTCCCGACTGGCGCATCATCTTCAGTGAGCCGGAAGTCGAGGTCCTGGCTCCTTTGACGCGCTTCCGACGGGTGTTTGCTCTGACCGCGGCGCTGGCCATTCTCGTCGTCGCATTTCTGAGCACGGGGCAAATCCGTCGCAGCCTCGGTCCTCTCGCGGCATTGCGTTTAGGGACGGAGCGGATTGCCCACCTGAAATTCGATCGACCCGTCGAGGTGAAGAGCGGGGATGAATTCGAAGACCTTGCCGACAGCTTCAATTCCATGAGCGACCGCGTCCGCGCACAATTCCTCGAGGCAAGCCGCCTGAACCAGGCGCTCGGAATCAAATCCGAAGAAGTGCACCAGCGCGAGGCGCGATTGGCAGCGATTCTCGATGCGGCCGCCGACGCGATTGTCACAGTCGATGCCAACGGTCATCTCGAGTCGTTCAATCGAACCGCGGAACGGATATTTGGCCTGGCGGAGAAGGATGCGCTTGGCAGACCGCTCAACGACCTCTTCGGAGTGCCACTCACAACCGGACCCGGCTCACTTCGGGCCAGGTCGGAAGTCGGAAGCCCGATGCTGGAGGTGGTGGCCCGTCGGCGCGACGGCGCCACGTTTCCCGCCGAAGTGAAATTCACCGAGGCACAGGACGGCGATCGGACACTGCACACCGTCTTCATACGCGACATCTCTGAACGCAAACGCGCGGGGGAGGAGCGAGAGCGTCTGGAGGCGCAATTGCGTCACGCCCAGAAAATGGAGACAATCGGCACACTCGCCGGCGGCATCGCGCACGACTTCAACAACATTCTCACGCCCATCATCATGAACGTGGAGCTTGCGCTTGGCGAGCCAGTGTCCGCGGAGATGAGGTCGGATCTGGGGCAAGTACTCGAAGCGGCGATGCGCGCCAAGGCGCTGGTCAGACAAATCCTCCTCTTCTCGCGTCGGGCAGAGAAGGTGTTCAGCACGATCGAGGTTGGACCGATCGTCGGCGAAGCAATCAAGCTGTTGCGGGCATCAATTCCGACCACCATCGAGATAAGGTCTTCCATCGCGCCGGATGTCGCGCTCGTCGTTGGAGACCCGACACAGCTGCATCAAGTGCTGATGAATCTCTGCACCAACGCGTACCACGCCATGCGCGACCGCGGAGGCGTGCTCGAGGTGCGAGTCGACATGGTAGAGATGGACGCGCTCCTCGGCTGCGGTGCCGCCGAGGAGCGCGCCGTCCGAATCGTAGTGCGCGATACCGGACAAGGCATGGATGCAGCGACGCTCGAGCGGTTGTTCGAACCCTTCTTCACCACCAAGCCGGTCGGCGAAGGAACCGGCCTCGGCATGTCCATCGTGCATGGAATCATCACACAACACGGCGGGACCATCACGGTTCAAAGCACGCCCGGATCGGGTACCACGTTTGAGATCCATCTTCCGTCGGCCGAGCTGGAGGCGACAGTCGCCGAACAAACGGCGGCGCCGAGTCAGGTGAGAGGCGAAGGACGGATTCTGGTGGTTGACGACGACGCAGTCATCGCCAAACTCCTGGCCCGCGTGCTTGCGCGCGCCGGTTATGATGTCGTGGAAGCGACGGTATCATCGGACGTTCCGGCGATGCTGGCGGAAGCAGACCCGCCATTCGATCTCGTCATCACGGATCAGACGATGCCGGGAATGACCGGTCTCGAGCTGGCCGATCGGATCCAGAACTGGCAGACCGGATTCCCGATCATCCTTTTGAGCGGCTACAGCGAGTTCGCGGGGCGCCAGGACGCAAAAACACACGGCCTGCGCGAGGTTCTCATGAAGCCGGTACCGATCGATGTACTGGCAGCCACCGTCGCGCGCGTCCTGAAGGACGACCGCTCCACTCTTGAGGCGGACAGCTCGCGTCTTGTCGTGGTGTCGAATGTCTGAAGCGCCACTGCCGACCCCAGGCAAGGGCCCGGCCTTCCTCGCGGCGATTCGCCAGTTCCGCCAGGCGATCGGGGACTTCCGGGAAATTCCAAGTCCGTCGGGGAGACTGCCGGTTCTAACGGTCAAAGCCCGCTACAGACGCAAGGTGGTAACTGCGCTTTACGTTCTGACTCTCGTCACGGCGGGAGTGTACTTCGCTCCACCACTGGCTGGTCCTGATCCCGTCCCGGCGGAGCTGGTTGGCAGCTGGACAACCGACGATACCCGCTACGCAGGTCGTCTTCTCGAATTGACGCCAGAGGCGCTGATTCTCCGTGCGAGCGCCAGGGAAGGCACGGAGTACGCCGTTCGACGCGTCCAACGCCGCCAGATAGCGCAAGGCTCCGCGTACGTCATCACTACGTACTCTGAACGGGCGGGAGACTACATCTTGATGCTCGAGTACCACGACGCGCAGCAGACCATCGCATTGGGAAAACCCGCTCGCGGACTCTGGCGTCGGACGCACTGACAGCGTCAACGATTGATTTGCGGATGCCGGTTTCGCGCGTATCCTGACGCTGGGCGCTCGTGTTGACCCCCTATACAGACGTCTCTAGCTTCCCCCAATGGCCGCCCCCGATTTCCGCCTACACAACACCCTCACCCGCAAAATCGAATCGTTTTCGCCCGAGGATGGCAAAACGGTTCGCATCTACTCCTGCGGTCCCACCGTCTACAAACCGGCGCACCTCGGTAACTTTCGCACGTTCATGTTCGAGGATTTGCTCAGGCGGGTGATCGCGCTGCGGGGCTGGAAGATCTTCCAGGTAATGAACCTCACCGACGTCGACGACAAGATCATCAAGTCGGCGAGCGAGCGCGGCATCAGCATCAGCGAAGTCACGACGCCGATCACCAAAATCTTTCACGCCGACCGCGCCTTCCTCCGGATCGAGGACGCCGAGCTGTACCCGAAGGCGACGGACCACATCCCGGAGATGATTGCGATCGTCGAGCGGCTTGTCGAGCGGAAGCTCGCCTACCTCGCCGACGACGGGACAGTTTATTTCGCGATCGACAAGTTCAAGGGCTACGGAAAGCTCTCGCGCCTCGACACGCGCGAGGTGAAGGCCGGGGCGCGCGTCCTCCAGGACGACTACTCCAAGGAGAACGCCCAGGATTTCGCCTTGTGGAAAGCCGCGAAACCAGAGGATGAGGCGTCCGGCGCGGCCTGGGATTCACCGTGGGGACGCGGCCGCCCCGGCTGGCACCTCGAGTGCTCGGCGATGGCGATGAAATACCTGGGCGAGACGCTCGACATCCACTGCGGCGGGATCGACTTGATCTTCCCTCACCACGAGGACGAGATCGCGCAGTCCGAAGGCGCGACGGGAAAACCGTTCTCGCGCTTCTGGTGCCACGGCGAGTTCCTCCTCACCGATGGCAGCAAAATGGCAAAGCGACTGGGGAATGTTGCCACGGTGCAGGACCTTCGCGACCAGGGCGTTCCGGCCGCGGCCTTCCGCCACTTCGTTTTTTCGACGCACTACCGGAAGCAGCTCAACATGTCGAGCGATGCGCTCGAAGCATCGATCGAAGGCGTGCGCCGCCTCGCCGATTTCGCGGCGCGTTTGGCTGAGGCCAAAGCTGCGACCCCAGAACTGGAAAAAATCGCGGAGGAAACCGACGCCGAAGTAACCGCCGCGCTGTTCGACGACTTGAACGCGCCGATCGCATTGGGCGCGCTTTTCACCTTCGTGCGGCGGGCGAACGCCGAGCTCGATCGAAACGGTGTCGACAAGCGGGCGCTAGAAAAGGCGAGGGAAGTTTTCGCGCGCATCAATTCGGTGCTCGACGTCGTGCCGGAGGCGGCCGGTCCTGATCCCGAGCTTGCGCGCTGGGTGGAGGATCGTCTCACGGCGCGCAAGGAAGCGAGAGCCCAGCGGGATTTTGCCCGCGCCGACTCGATCCGCGCCGAAATTGAAGGCAGGGGTGTTGCAATCGAAGACAGCCCGCAAGGGACGAAATGGAAGAAGCTTCGCTGACCTATTTCAAGCTGACCCACTACCATACAAGGCAGTGCGGACAAACAACGCAGCGGGGACAAGGCAGTCGGGTTGACTCGGTACTCTAAGTTGGCTATTCTACTAGGCTTGCGATGAAAAATCGCTGTTTGTTGCTGACGTAGCTCAATTGGCAGAGCAGCTGATTTGTAATCAGCAGGTTGGGAGTTCGATTCTCCCCGTCAGCTCTGCCGACGAAGCTTGAATCAATGAGGAGCGAAAACCGGTGGGGTGCCCGAGTGGCCAAAGGGAGCAGACTGTAAATCTGCCGGCTCACGCCTACGAAGGTTCGAATCCTTCCCCCACCATGGATGTAGGGGCGGGTTTTTTTGTGTGTGGTCGGTTTCAGTAAACGGTCGTACGCGGGAGTAGCTCAGTTGGTAGAGCGCTAGCCTTCCAAGCTTGATGTCGCGGGTTCGAGTCCCGTCTCCCGCTCTGAGGGTACGGTGCCAGAACAGGAAAGAAGAAGCCGCTCGCGTAGCTCAGTTGGTAGAGCACACCCTTGGTAAGGGTGAGGTCATCGGTTCAATCCCGATCGCGAGCTTGTACTAAAACGAAACACGTTTGAGGATGAAATGAGCAAAGAGAAATTCAATCGCACCAAGCCCCACGTTAACGTCGGCACGATTGGCCACGTCGACCACGGCAAGACCACTTTGACGGCGGCGATCACGGCGATCCAGGCCAAGAAGGGACTGGCAACGCCCGTTGCCTTTGATCAAATCGATAAAGCGCCGGAAGAGCGGGAGCGCGGCATCACGATCGCGACCGCCCACGTGGAGTACGAGAGCGACAAGAGGCACTACGCGCACGTGGACTGCCCGGGCCACGCCGATTATGTGAAGAACATGATCACGGGTGCGGCGCAGATGGACGGGGCGATTCTCGTGGTATCAGCGGCCGACGGCCCGATGCCGCAGACGAGAGAGCATATCCTCTTGGCCAAGCAGGTGAACGTGCCCTACATCATCGTGTTCATGAACAAGGTGGACATGGTGGACGACCAGGAGCTGCTGGATCTGGTGGAGCTCGAGGTTCGTGAGCTCCTTAGCTCCTATGACTTCCCGGGCGA
>PLCA01000004.1 GCA_003134685.1 Gemmatimonadota bacterium
GAGTTCGGCTTCTTCGGTGTGGTGGTGTAAACGCGGGTGCAGACTCCACGCTTCTGGGGATTCGACTTGAGCGCGGGCGCTTTTTCCTTCTTCTGGACGTCGCGGCGGCTCTGACGTACGAGCTGATTGATTGTCGGCATTACTTGTTGTTGAACGACCGGTTTCAAGGTGCTAAGTCTGCAGGATTCCAAGGCAGACCAGCCTATAAAGTTAGGCGGGCATGGTACTTATGTCAACGTAGACAGCGCCCATTTCCGCCCAGAGGGGATGCTCGCGCGCATTGCGCGGCGACGCCGCTCGCCGAATGAGATGCCTCTCGACGCGGCTTGGTCCATGCAACACATTCCATTATTCGTTGCGACATGGCGCCGCGACGTTGGCGTCGGAGAGAATATGGTAGGCCGTCGCACTACGCTCGCCTCGTATTTCATCGTTTGCACCCTCCTTCTGGCGTGCGCGAGCCGACATCCAGTGATCCAGGACTCCCTGGCCGCAGCGCCACCGGAAACAACCGCCCCGGAACCCGTCGTCCTCGAGGTCGAGAATCACAACTGGGCGGATGTCGTCCTCTATGTTCTGCACGACGGGGTTGAAACCCGGTTCACGCAGGTGGCGGCGGCTCACAATGTTTCGATCGAGATCCCGGCCCGTCTACAGGGACAAATGGGCATGATTCGCATTGCTGCCCGCCGGATCGGAGGCACCGACAGCTACCTGTCGCAAGCGATCTCTCTGCGCGGGAGCTCCGCGGTTCGATTGACGATCGAGAGCAGCCTCAATCATTCGAGCGTGGGAGTCTGGTAGTTAACCCGATCGACTAAGGCGGACATCGTTGCCGGGCGTTGCTTCCACGCGCGGTGCGGTGTTGCGGCGGCGGTCCTAAAAAGCGCGCACGGTGCCGGCGGCGAGCGCGGGGAGCTGATCGCGCTCACGAACTCCTTCCGCGAACGGTCCGAGCAGGTGGCTGATGCTGTTCGCGTAGTAGCTCACGAGCGGACGGTTACCCGGTAGCACCGAATATCCGGCGCCCACTCTCACTAGGATCCGTCGCATTTTCAGCATACGCCACGCGCGGTCGAAGATCTCTTCGACGCTTCCCTCGCGATGGATCACGCGCGCATTGAGCTCGCGCAGCACGTCGCGCATCTCGCCCATGCGCGCGAGCAGCTTCTCGTGCGAGATGAAATCGCCGTCGAAGCTCTGGATCGCCGCGCAGGCGAGAGTCACCGGCGTGACGGGAATGATCGCGGCGATTCTATCGATGACCGAGTCGGACAGTGCCTGAACCCGCGCCAGACGCTCCGTACGCTCGATCGCGAACAATCCTCCCGTCTCGCGCTCCTGCTGCTCGAGCCAGGGCGCCAGCGGAAATGGCTCTCCGATCACGACCGACGCGCGCCCGTATCGTCTCCATCTTCGCGCGACGAGACGCGCCATGTTCCACCACACGTAGCGCACCACCTCCCCCAACTGAGCGCGCCGCGGCGGACGCTTCCCGCCCTCACGCGCATCCAGCTCGCGCAGCAGCGAGCGGTCTTCCAGCACGCGATCGTAATTGATTGCCACCGGCACGACGTAGAGACGCCGCCGCATCGACGGCTCACGGGCAACGCCGAGCACATAGTCGAGGAGCCCGATCTTCGCCTTCCCCAGCTTTCCGTCGCGGCTCAATCCGCCCTCGAGGAATATTCCCTGCGTCACGCCATTGCGGGTGATGAGCTGCACGTACCGCTCGAGCACGGTGTGATAGAGCTTCTCCCGGTATTTTCGGCGGATGAAATACGCGCCGAACGATTTGAAGATGTACTCCAGAGGAAAGGTTCGCGCCCACTCGCCGACGGCGTACGAGATCGCCACCTGCCCCGAGAGCACGTATCCGACGAGCACGTAGTCGGCGTTTGATCTGTGATTCATCAGGTAGATCACGATCGCGTCGCGCGGGAGCGTGCCCTGCGATGGGCGCCCGGCGTACTCTGCCGACACTTTATAGAAGAAGTTCAGCAGCACTCGACTGACGACGAGGCCGATCTTGTAGTACGTGAGGATGTTGAAGAACGGCACGATCTCATCGATGTACACTTCGACCCGGCTCCATGCCTTTCCTTCGTCCATGGAGTTCTCGGCGGCGTGTTCCCTCACGGCCTGCGCGATTGCCTCGTCCGCGAGAAGAGTCTCCCTGATGAACGGCTTCTTCGTGAGCTTGAAGCGGTCGATGCGGGAGCGGGAGCGGTGAAGCGCGCGGAGGGCGATGCGCGTAGCGCCCAGGCGCACGACGATCGTCGCGACCAGAGCGGTGAGAAGAGTGACTCCGAGAATCCACGCGGCGGGCGCCATGACGGAGGTCAAGATCCCATGATGCGCGTGTCCGTCGCGCTCGAGCCCCTTACATCAATGGCTCGGTCCCACCGAAATCGCGTGGAAAGTAACAACGAGGTCGTCGCCTTGCTTGACCGTTACTTGCTTGTCGTTGGTTTCACCGACGGCGAGCTGATTATTCGTCATAAAGCTTACGTGGATGTAATAGTCTCCCGCGACAACTCCACCTTCGTTCGCACCGAACACCGCGATCCCGTCACTGCTGGTGGACCCCGCACGCCACAAAAGCGTGCCGCCCCCGATCAGCTTGTAAAGATCCGCGTTGGCTCCCTGGATTCCCACATTGTTCGCATCGACTACCTTTGCCGATAGTTTGCCGACCGCCGTCACCGCGGTAGAGTTGCCGCACGCCAGAGACGCAAGGGCACATGCGAAGGCAGCGACAGCGACGATCCGTAGACGGGTTCCTTTCATATACGGCGAGCCGGAAGCAGGGTGGGGTATGAATATCTTACCATAGTTGGCGCCCTCATGGCGAAATTTTTGCGCTCGCCGGAATTCTCATGGGAAGCCTGGCCACTACCCGGAACGTGACGACCGTGTCGTCCCCGGCCTTGATTGTCACAGGTCGATCATTGGTCTCGCCGGGAGCGAGCTTGTGCCACGTCCTATCGCTGATGTTAATCACGTAGTCACCTTCGATCACTCCACCATTCTTCGCCCCGAGAACAGCGATCCCGGCGCTGTCGGTCGAGCTCGCCCTCCAGTAGACCTTCCCCGATGGCGTCAGTTTGTAGAGGTCCACGGCCGCCAGGCGAACCGGCTTATTCTGCGCGTCGATCACCCGAACAGACAGCTTTCCAAGGGGATACTTAGTACTCAGCCGGCTACAGCCCATAGTCGCAAGCAGCACGACCAGTGCAGCGTGAACGGCAATTCGCCGATGAACAACCCGCATCAATAACCTCCAATAATGTCGCCAACTGGACTACATCTTCGGTAAAATACTAGGCATTTCATACCGGACGGAATATGGAAAGGCGGGGATCAGCGAGTTTACTGACGGTCGTTCGATCGTAGAGCCCACCGATGCCTAGCGGCTACGTACTGGGCATTTCCGCTTTCTATCACGACAGCGCGGCATGCCTGCTCTCCGGCGAAACGATCGTGGCGGCGGCACAGGAAGAGCGATTTACCCGCGTGAAGGGTGACGAACGATTTCCTCGGCACGCCGCGCGGTATTGCCTTGCCGAAGCTGGTATTCCTGCATCAGAGCTGGACGCGGTCGTCTTCTACGAAAAGCCGTTGCTGAAATTCGAGCGGCTCATCGAGACGTATCTCGACATCGCCCCCCACGGACTCGATTCTTTTCGCCGCGCCGGACCCCTCTGGATGAAGGAGCGTCTTCACGTCGAGCGCGCTATCCGCTCCGGACTGGAAGGCTACAAGGGAAAGCTGTTGTACACCGAGCACCACGAATCACACGCCGCGAGCGCGTATTACCCGTCACCGTTCGACGAGGCGGCGATACTCACCATCGATGGAGTCGGTGAATGGGCGACCGCCACGATCGGTGTAGGGCGAGGGGCGGAGCTTGAGCTGTTGGAGGAGATGCGCTTTCCCGATTCGCTCGGACTGCTCTATTCCGCGTTTACGTATCACGCCGGCTTCAAGGTGAACAGCGGCGAATACAAGCTGATGGGGCTCGCCCCGTTCGGACAACCGCGATATGTCGACCGAATCTATTCCAACCTCTTGAAACTGGGCGACGATGGGTCGTTCGAGCTCGATCAACGTTTCTTCGACTACCGCGGCGGGTTGCGAATGACGAATCGGAGATTCGATCGATTGTTCGACGGGCCACCCCGACACCCGGACGGTCCGCTTTCTCAACGCGAAATGGATCTCGCGTGTTCCGTTCAGCAGGTTTGCGAAGACGTTGTGCTTCGCATCGCGAAACACACTCACGAACGAACGGCCCTCCCCAATTTGTGCATGGCCGGCGGAGTTGCGCTGAACGCAGTCGCCAATGGCCGCCTACTGCGAGAAGGACCTTTTGACCACGTCTGGGTCCAGCCGGCCGCCGGTGACGCCGGTGGCGCGCTCGGCGCTGCGTTTGTCGCGGCGCACAAATACTTTGGACAGCCGAGGAGCCAGCACTCCGGAACCGATTCGATGGAGGCGGCGCTGCTGGGGCCGGAATTCGACGTCGATGCGATCCGAGCGGAGCTTCGCGCGGCTGGTGCCGAATATGAAGAAGTCGACGACTCCGGACCCGAGGACCACGCGGCGGCGATGATAGAAGAGGGAAAGATCGTCGGGTGGTTCCAGGGCCGCATGGAGTTCGGCCCGAGGGCGCTGGGCGCCCGAAGCATCCTCGCCGATGCGCGAGAGCCCGGCATGCAGTCGCGGCTCAACCAAAAGATCAAGTTTCGCGAGGGCTTTCGTCCCTTCGCGCCCAGCATCCTTCGCGAACGCGCCTCGGAATATTTCGACATCGAGCATGCGTCTCCATACATGACGTTCGTTGTGCCCGTCTCAGAGGCGCGTCGATTACCCGCTGGAAGCAGCTACGTGACGGGGCTGGAGCGCGTCGCAGAGATACGGTCGGAGATTCCGGCCGTCACGCATCTCGACTACTCAGCCCGCGTACAGACCGTTGCCCGCGAGGAGAGTCCCATGTTTCATCGATTGCTATCTGCATTCGCCAACCGGACGGGTTGTCCGCTGGTCGTGAACACTTCCTTCAACGTTCGCGGCGAGCCAATCGTCTGTAGTCCCGCGGACGCTTTTGCGTGCTTCGCTCGAACTGCGATCGACGCACTCATAGTTGGTCCCTTCGTGGTGCGCCGAGAAATGCAGACTGCCTCGTCTCTCGCGGCCGCGGGATCTGCGGTGGTCAGCCGCGATTGATTCCGACTCAGAGTAGCACCGACGGGGCGCTCACGGACAAGAACAACATCCGCGAAGGTCGGATCTTCGCCCTCACAGTCGCCGGTGGGTTTCTGGTCCTCGCGCTTTTGGCGATGCGGAGGGGCGGGTACAGAGTTGAAGCCGCTGCGTTTTCCGTGTCGGCGATTGGAGTCCTGGCCGCGCTACTGATTCCCGGGCGGCTCGGACCCGCAAGACGCGCATGGATGAAACTCGGCGAAGCAATCGGCTACGTGACTACCCCTATCCTCATGGCAATCGTCTATTATGTGTTCCTGACGCCGATCGCCATCGTGAGGCGACTGGGCCGACGACGCGAGCCGGCGAAGGATTCACGTTGGCATCAGCGCCCGCCACTCCCGCCAAGGGAGCGCATGGAGCGCCAGTTCTAGTGGAGGTCGGATAGTGCTAAGCGTAGTCAGAGAGCTTTGGGGGTTCATGCGCGAGAGAAAGAAACTCTGGCTGGCACCCATTATTGTAGTCCTGGTCGTGATCAGTGGACTTCTATTTATCGCCCAGGGCACCGCGCTGGCGCCATTCATCTACTCCATCTTCTGATCAGATCGAGAGTACCGCATTCCCGGCGGAAGCCGCGATAACCAACGCGGTACGCGCTACTGTTGCAATCCGAGAATCCTGAGTAGCTCTGGCAACCTTGGATATCCGGGTGCGAGTCGGGCAAGGCGCAGCGCTGTTTCTCGCGCAGCCGCAAGGTTCCGCGTCACTCCGTAGGAGAGGGTGAGCTGATAGAGTATTTCGGGTTGCGCGGGCTCGAGGGCGAGTGACTGCTCGAAGTACGAGATGGCGCGCAACGGTTCGCGCTTTTGCGCCGCGCGCGTACCAAGGACGTTCAGCGCCGCCGGCGTCGGACGAATTGCCACCGCACGTCCGAGGGCTGTCTCCGCTTCGGCTGTCTTTCCCGCGCGTCCCAGGGCGCGCGCGGTCAAAAGCCAGGGCTCGCTGTTGAAGGGCGCGTCACGAGCGAGGCCCGCGTACTCCGCGACGGCGGAGTCGAATTGCATTCTGCGCTCGTAGTCGCCACCCAACCGGAGCTTCGCCAATTCCCAGCGCGCTCCGGCCGAGACCCCGAATGCCAGGCTGTCGAGCAGACTTGTGGGAGTGTAGTGGCCTCGATAGTCAACCTGTTGAGACACCGGAACGAAGGGCCAGCGTGATTTCAGTGTGCGCGTGGTGTGATATGCGATTCGCTCGTCAAAGGGAGTCAGCTCGGTGCCCCGAGCGTATTCGTTCCACGAGCGGAGACGCGTGGTGTCAGCCTCCCTCCCAAGCAATCCGCTCCGGAGCAGCGACTCGAAGAATACGCGTCCCATTAGAGCTTGCCCGGCGCGCGTTGGATGAACGTGCTCGAGAAAAATGTTTGAGCCCGGAGCACCGCCGGGCGACGCCGCCGCGAAAGCTTCAGTTACGGGAACGTACATCGCCCCGGTGCGCGTGCTGACGCGCCTGATAATACGGTTGAACTCACTCGGCGCGCGAAATCTCACGACGTCCAAGTCTCTCGCGCGAGTGAAGAGCCTGTCCGCAAGGGCGCTGTCTCCAGCGACGAAAGCAGCACGGCCCGCCGCGAATGTGCTGTCGGCCGAGACGGGCGCCGCGTTTGCGTCAGCTGCGAAGGGTGGCTGATCTCTCAGATTGCTCGCGAGACTTCCCACAAAAATTGGAATCCCTTTGCGTTTGAAGAGCCGACAAATGGCGTCCAGGTTGCTCTCGAACTGGTGCGCGCCGGCCTCATAGCGACTGCCCCCGAGAGGAATTTGCCGGTCGCGAGCCAGAATCTCCATGAGGCTTGCTGCCTCCAGACCACCTTGGGGTTTCCCCCGCGCCATCACTCGCGCGATACCGTTCCTTAGCGCAAGAACCAACCGAACACGGATAAGCCGCATGTAGAGACGAACGGCCGTCACCCCGCCAGGAACTGTGACGCGCGACGCCGCTCCGAGTGCGCCGTAGTATTCGTTGTGGCCGGCATAGATGAGCACGGCGTCGGGACGCTGTGCCGCTACTTCTTCCGCCATGTCGAGCAGGGCGAAGCTATTCGTTGCCGCGATGGCCAGATTGATGACTTCCACCGAGTCTCGCGGGAGCACGTCTCGAAGCACGTCCGCGAGCAGGCGTGAGAATTCTACGTTCCGCGGGTACGGAAAACCGGCGGCAGCTGATTCTCCCATCACAAAGACTCGAAAACCATGCTTGGGCTTCTCACGGGCAAAAGGCTCATGTGCCGGCGCAGGGGGATTATCGATGCCTGAAAACCAACGCTCGCCGACTGACCGGTTGGCAACCAGATAGTCACCTTCGATCGCCGTAGCACGAATGAAAAGCGGGAGCCCGTCGTTCGGGTTGGCGAGGCGCAATCCTACTTCGATGCCGCCAAGCACCAGAAGCGGCAAGGCGAGCGTCACGCCGAGGAGAAGAGCGTATCTTCGCCTTGAGAGATTGCTAGCCACTGAAGGGGAAACGGAGGGAGGAGCCTTGCTCCTATCGCGACGATTCACTCAGAGCGGTAGAAACGTGAACTGGTGATTTGACAAGCTCCGGGGCTAAGGGTAGGTATATGGTAAGCGGCCGCCTGACAATGTCGAGTGGCATCATTCTCCAACTTCAGGAAGCGAGACTATGCTACTTCGACGGTTCCTCGCGGCGTCCGTTGCTTCAACCGCGCTGACAGGTTGTGCAAGCACGCCACCAGTGAGCTCAGCACCGCAGCCTGTCAGTAACGAGAGCGCCACCGCCTATCCGACCGTGAAGACCTGGACGGGCACCTTGAATCCAACGCAGTCATACCAAGCTTCAGCGGTGGCAAGCAAGCGCCAGAACGGCTATGGACGCGTCGAGCTGTCCGTATCGCCAAATAGTCCCACGCTTACCCACGTCGTCCTCGACGTTTCGATCCCACCTGAGCCCGGGATGGATCTGGTTGGCTGGGGTTTGAGCCCCGGCCGTTGCGGATCTGGAACCCCGCTGGTGCTCTCCCCCAGCATCTTCCCCGCAATTCAACTTGGCCCCAACGGACAAGGGCACGTCGATGCGAAAATCCCTTTCACAATTCCCGACGGCGGCAATTATCATGTGGACGTTTTTCGCGGGTCGGGGACGCAGTTGAGCGACGTGATCACCTGCGCCGTGGTGCGCAGAGAGAGTTGATCCAGCCGCTTGACGTGCACTCGCAAACACGCGCACAGCTAGCTCCAGGAAAACAATACGGGCGGATCCACTGGATCCGCCCGTATTGTTTGCAGCTCAGGATCGAGCGGAGGCGCTGTTTCCGCCCCGCTCAACCTTGTTGAATCACTTGCAGGCCGCGTCGTTACCCACCCCGCCGAATGTGTAGATCGGCAGGCCAAGCGTCTCGAGCTCCTTCGCTGGAATCGGAAGCTGACACGGAGTTCCCGCCTGGATCGGTTGATCCGTCACCGCCCGACGCCAGTAGAGAGTGGTGCCGCTGGTGTTCGTTATCTCGATGTCCCGCTCGTAACTGATGTAACTGAGCAGGGTTGCCGAACCGTCACCCGCGGTCGCTGGCGTAAGGGTTCCACGACCGACGCGCGTCTTGTTGATTAGGGTGGCCGCTGTCGCGAGATCTGGCGTCCCCGACCGGATCAGAGCCTCGGCATGAATCAGATCACTTTCAGCCGCGAGCAGGTACGGGAGATTTCCCACCAACGGATTCGTCGATTCGTAGTTAGCGAACGCGTAGCGCTGGTGATAAAAGTCGCTTTGCATGTAGATGCCGCGTCCCGGGTCGCCGATCGGCGGCGGGACGTAGCCGTAGTCCGAGGTATAGCGGGCGTCGGCAGACGTTCCCTGCGGGGGATCGACGCCATTGTACTTGGGCGGGACCGCCGGGTTCATCCGATTAATTACGCGATGATCCGTACGAACCCAGTCGGGCAGGTCGCCGTAGCCGACCAGATACGACCACCACTGGCTCGCGTCTTCCTGCACCACGACGTCGAACGCCGCGCCGGCCGATCCCGTGCCGATACCCTTGTCGGCGTACGCGGCAACCCTTGCCCAGTCCACGGCTGCAGCCTGCGTGGCGTTTCGTGCGTGATAGGCAAGCGTCATTGCAGCCATGGTATTCGCAATGCGGTTGATCTTTTTCGACGTGAGTGCCCCGTCGGGACTCGGAAGATCCGTGATCGTATAGGTGTAACTGTGCTGCGCGCTCGCCGCGATGAGATCGTCCCACATTCTCAAGGTGGTATCACGCACTGCGGTGTGATCAACCAGTGAAGGCGGGATTGCTGGATCGCTGTTTTCCGTCACGACGAACGCCTGATCGAACTCCATCGAAAGGTACGTGTAGGAAGCTGCCTGCGAGAACTGCGCTTCCTCCTTGTACTGCTCCGTCTGGTCGGCACTGCCAAGAGACAAAGTCTTGAGAGCCCGCAGCACGTCGTTTGTGGCGCCGATGGTTCCGTAGTTGTAGTCCCAGGGGGTCTGAGCCACGGTCCGGTCGCCGCCGGAGCTGATGTTCCCGTAAGGAATTCTCGGCTCGAGATTGTTGAATCTCGCGCCAAAGTTTCCAAAGTTCATCGTGCACACATCCGACGTTACGCAGCCGAATATGTACGGGGTAACGTCTCCGCCATCATCCGGACCAGCCGAAACGGAGGTCATGTACCACGAACGAATCGTGGATTGAGCCAGCGCTTGCACGTCGGACGGAGACGACAGCGCTCGCTGGACGTCCGGTTGATTTGGATTTGTAACGTCGAGGTTGTTGCACGCGCCCGCGAAGAGCACGGCCGCCGCCCCTATAAGTGGATACGTCTTTTTTGTCTGCATGATTGGTTATAGCTCCATGTCAAAGTGGGGGTCAGAACGTCAACTCCACCTGACCGGTGATTGTCCTGAAGTTGGGATAGCGGAAGCCGTCAACACGGAAGTTGAAGTCGCCGCCACCGGTTACGTCCGGATCAAATCCGGTGTACTTGGTCCATGTATACAGGTTACGGCCGATCAGAGCGATCTTGACGCCATTCGCGATCCGGTTGATACCTGCAAACTGCATGGCCCGCGCACCAAGCGTGTATGCGACTGAAAGCTCCCGGAGCTTGACGTATGAGTCACTCTCAACGAAGTAATCACTCGCCACAAGGCCGTTATACAGGCTTCCGGTGAAGACCGTGGCCGGCACCTTGTCCGCCTGCGGCACGCCAGCCATGTTCGCGTCTCCGGAACGCCAGTCCTGCATCATCCACTGCTTCGTGAAGTTGTAGACCTGTCCGCCGTGCTGCCCGTCGAAGAGGGCGTACACCGAGAAGCTCTTGTAGCGGAAGTTGTTCGCCCAACCCCAGTTGAAGTCGGGGTTCACGTTTCCGATCACATGCTGATCCACACCTTTCGCATCAACGTACTTGATCAGCGCCCCGGGGGTGGAGGTCTTGATTAGATATCCGAGGCGATTGACTGTGTAGTCGGTTGCCACGGCGCTCGCATTTGCCGGATTCTCCTGCAACTGCGCAAAGGAGCGGACCCACTCCTGGCCGTACATGATTCCCAGCGGCTGGCCCTGAGCATAGTAGAACATGTCCTGCCCCTGGCCCAGTCCGGGAACCCGGAACGGCGAACGGCCCAGACGATCGATCTTCTGCTTCGTGTGGTCACCCGTCAAAGTGAACGAGTATGTCGTGTTGGGACGGGTGAACACGTCCGTCTCGAGGCTGAGCTCGGTCGTCCTCGCGGAGATGTCAGCCGCGTTCTGTACCTGCTGCGTGAAACCGCCCGACTGGGCAAGCGAAAGCGGGACAGCCAGGAAGGCTCCCTTGGTGACCCGGTTTGCCTGGACCAGCTCGACGTTAAATCGGTTCAGGAAAGCCGCGTTGATTCCGAACTCGTCCTCAGTCGCGACCGCGGGGCGCAAGTCCTTGTTGCCCACCTGACTCTTGCTGATCGAGCCGCCGCTGGTGCTGTAGGTCTCATACTGATCCGCGAACTGGGGACGCAGCCCTGCCGTTCCACGTCCAGCGCGAAGCTTGAGCTCCTGGAAACCGGGAATGTGAAAGTCCTCACTTACCCGCCACGCACCGGAAATACGGTAGAAGTTCTTCCAGCGATTGTTCGAGCCAAACAGAGAAGAACCGTCCCGGCGCCACATTCCGTCGACGATGTAGCGGTCCTTGATGTCCAGTGTTTCGGACCCGAGATAGTTCACATTGCGCTCGAGCTGGTCGACCGAGTTGATTGAGATCTGCTTCGGGTCGGCCGCATCAAACTCCGGCACGTTGAGAACGTTCAGCTTGCTGGTCGATCCGTTGAACTGGCTGTAGTTCAACTGCTCGTAAATCGTGGCAACGCGAGTGGTGGAGTTGACGGAAAGGAAGCTGCCGATGGCGGTGGCGGAGACCTGACCGTTCCACGCGTTGTTGACGTAGTCGAGGCGGTTGAGTGAGCCGGGCCCTGGTGTCCCCCCGATGCTCAGGAACCCCTTCGGGTCATAAGTGTTTTCGCGATTGTTCAACCGGTCAGCGCCATAGTTGGCGTCGAGGTTAAGCCAGCTGAAAGCGCGGTAGCGCCCCGATACCGACCCCAGAAAACGGTCACGATTCAGGTTGTACTTCTCGTACGCGAGCGTGTAAAGCGGGTTGCCACGCGCGCTTGGATCGAATGGCAATTGGCGCCAGTAGAGAGTGGTATCTCGCCCATTGGGCTCAAACCACGGTGTCGCGAGATTCATGTTGGGCGGCGCCTGCATGAATGCGAAGAAGGAGTCAGCCCCCCCGAACGTATCCACGTGCTCGTCGTTTTTCACGGTCGCGTAGGTCATGCTGAGCGACATGTCCAGCTTGTCGCCTATGCCCTGGTCGACGTTCAGCCGTGCATTCTGCCGGTATTGCCCGTTGCGAAGCGGAAGCACGCCGGCATTGTGGTCGCTCGTGAACGATGCCCCGAAATTGGTGTTGCCGCGGCGCATTCCAACCTGAGCATTCGTGCTGAGGAACTGGCCTTTCTGCATCCATTCCTCCAGCTGGTTCCTGAAGGCGAAAGCGCCGGTGGTGGCGTAGGGAATGTCGAAGTAATTGCTCCCGATTACCAGCGCACCCGCGCCGTTCGTGAAGACGCTCCCGTCCGGATTGAGCAGATACCGAGTGCTGCTGTTGAGCGAAGGAAAGTGCGCGATCGAGGACTGCCCCGCTTCATTCCGGGAGATGATCTGGACGTTGCCTTCGGGCAGGTTCTTGCCGCGCTTGGTCGTGATGGCGATGACGCCGTTCGCGCCGTTGGAGCCGTAGTACGAGGAGGCGGTCGCTCCCTTCAGCACCTCAATGGAAGCGATGTCGTTGGCATCAATGTCGGAGATGTTCGACCTTGTCTCGATCCCGTCAATAATGATGAGGGGGGAGCTACCGCCAATCGTGAGGTTCGTGGAGCCGCGGAGACGAATCGCGGGCTCAGCGCCGGGAGTCCCGTTGCCAAGGGATATGCGAGCGCCGGCAACCTTGCCCTCCAGGGCCGTCACGGCCGAGGCCGCTGGAACCTTGCTGACCTGCTCCTCTGAAACGTGAGCAACCGTAAAGGGTAGCTTGCGCTGCTCAGTGCCAGTAGCGACACCCGTCACGATGACCTCAGTAAGATTAAACGGGTCTGCAACGAGCGAGAAATTCACCGTTTGCGAGCCTGGTGACAGCGTGACGCTACGCTGGCCCTGCTGGAAACCGATGAACCGACCAACGATAGTGACCGGCTGGCCGGTAACTCTCGCGTCGGGAATACTAAGCCGGTAGTTCCCGCTCGCGTCAGCGTCAGCGCGAAGGCCGAGGGTGGGGATTGCTACGCTTGCGCCCGCGATGGGAGCGCCTTGCTCGTTGGTTATCCGACCTATGATGACCGTTTGAGCGTGGGCTGATGAGGCTGCCAGAAGTCCGACAAGCAGCGCTACCAGCGGAACTCGCTTACCTACTAGTCTTGTCATCTCCATCTTCCTCCTACTGCCGGTGAAAGAGACAGGCTCCGCCCTATCAAAATCCACGCGGCAGCCTAGCAGGATGCCAGGCTGAGCAAGAGAGATGTTGGCTGGGTGGGCCAGTACCAGACCGCGGATCGACCGACCCCCAGCTGGTCCGGTGAAAATGCTACTTGGTTGCCGAGTGCACAAGTAGAAAGTTTCTGCCGCCGGTCGCGCAGTATAGTGGAGGAAACGCTAGCTGCCCGGTGGAGGGGGTGCGTCGCGCGCCTGCGCGGAGAAGACGAAGGGAAGCTGAACGAACTGCCTCACCGGATTGCCGTTCAGCACCGCTGGTCTGAACACGGCGCCGTCCAGCGCGGAACGGACGGCCGAAGCGAAATATGGGTGGGTCGCCGAGGCGATCGTGAGCGTGCCAGTCTCTATACTACCGTTCTGCCCCACAATGAATTCGGCTACTACCCGCCCGGGAATCCGTGCCGTCCAAAGCGAGTCCGGGTAGACGGGCAGGCCTGAGCCACCGCCGATCCATGCTGCCGGCTCGTTTACCTGATCGGCTGTAAACACCGCGTGCTCTGCGACCAGATGCTCCAGCTCAGCCGGCGAAACCGACTCCTGGGTTCGTGATTTGGGTCGGAAGGGACGCGACCATACCGCGATCACGCCGCAGTTTTCGCTTCCCGAGACCGCCATAAACTCCGCCGGAATGCTTGACATCCCGGAATACACTTCAATCCCCTCGACCCCGGACAGATCGATCATGTCAAGGTCCATGGTACCGGAAATAGCGGGAAATCCATCCATGAAAAAAAGCGGAGCGCAACGGGCTCCCCGCAGTGATACCGTGATCACCCCGCCTCGAAGAGTTCGCATGGACACGCCGGGCATTTCCCGCAGCGCGTCCACGAACCGCGCGGAATTCATTCGGTCGAGTCTCTCGCGAGTTACGAAATATCCGACGTGCTTCGACTTCCGCTCGTTAAATCCCGCCAGACGAGAGTCGTACGCTTCGGCTCTGCTGCGGATTTGTACGGGCGCGAGCTGTTCGGGGACGGGAGCGAGCGCCGGGTTCACCTGAAGCTCGCTCCCGGCGGCAATCATCACCGGAGTCGAAACGGGACGATAGCCCAGACGGCGTACCTCGAGAACCGCGCCTCCCAAAGGGAGTCCGACGAGACGAAATGCTCCGGCTTGATCGCTTGTCGTTCGAACGGCGGATCCCTTGATGCCGACCTGAGCGTCACTCACGACACCGTCCACAGAATCGTGCACCACGCCTCGCACACTGCCGACCGTCTGAGCCGGGACAATCCCCGGGACGAAAGCCACGAGCAGGATCAGCCTCACGCCTCGCAGGATCCTCACACCCGTAACTGATTCGTTGGTTTGAGCTCGCGGTCCATCGCGCATCAGAGTCTCCCAGGGAGATGCCGGATTCCCTATGCTACGATGAGCGACGGGGATGGTTTCGTCAAGAAAGAAACTCGCAATGAAGAAACGCGCGGGAACCCGAACTGCACAAAAAGAAAGCCCCCGCGAACGCAGGGGCTTTCTTGCTCAACAGCTGAGTTACGAGGCTTACGGGGTCACCGTCGCCGTGAGCGTCCCGCCGGCGTAGGGATCCCAGACCGCCAAGAAAATGTACCAGGTTCCCGCCGCGGGAGCTGTCACGGTGCAGGATTCCGCGTTTCCCGGGTTCCCCGAGGCGCATCCCCCGGGCGGCGGGAACTTGGAGTCGTCGGGAGGGCTGCCCTTCTGGATATAGATGTCGCCGTCGCCCGTGCCACCGGTGAACGTCACAGTGAGCCCGGTAGCTCCTGCGGGTACAGCGATGTGGTAGACCAGACCCTGGGAACGCACCATACTGCCGCTGGTGACACCAGTTGCCGGGACACCGCTGGTAAGACCGATGCCAACCACTGCCAGCACGCTGATGCTGGCCGAGCGCAACTGCGTAGCATCATCAGTCTTTGTGGCGGTCACAGACGCCATCCCAGGAGCGACGCCCGAGACTACACCACCGGCTGACACCGTCGCGACGGTTGCATCGCTGCTGACCCAAGTAACCGGCACGGCAATCCCGTTAAGGCTGGCGGTCAGCGTCGTCGTTGTCCCTTGATCAATGCCTGCGAACGGGGGACTCACCCGAAGAAGTCCAGCGGATGGGCCAACGCTAGGGGTGTTATCACTGCACCCAAGGGCCAGAGCTGCGACCAATGCAGTTGAGAAGAAACGGACGACGTTACGATGGGTCATGGATGTGTGCTCCACGTGGTTTTGCCTCAGCACGTGCAGCCGACTGCCGGCCGTATGCACCACGAGGCTCCTTTGGTTCCGCTAAAATATGCTCCAACCCCGTATTGATCAACCCGAACCTTGGATCTCAGGGCAGAGAGTTAGTAAGGTCTCACAGCTCCTCCAATACCGCAACACTTTTCCGGCAGCGCGAGCAGTCGTCCCGCGCCTGCCTATCTTAATCCGGTCTTGGCCGGCGGTGCTGTAGGCGTCGGGGAAGCCGGCGCCTGGCGTCGCCGAATCCCCGGAGATTGTCACCAATCACCGCAAATGCAAAAGCGCGCCACCGTATGATTCCGGTGGCGCGCCTTCGAATTCCGACTTGGGATGCTACTTACAGCCGTCCACTTTGTGCGTGTCGAGATGGAGGACGCAGTTGTAGTCGCCGAGCGAGATCGGCACGTCCGCGGTTCCATTGAACGTCACCACTACACGCTTGTGAACCGTAGTGGTTTCGACCTGCTTGCCGGTCGAGACTGCCGTGTAATCGACGACCCTTACCGCGACACCCGAGAGCGGGTAGGGATGCGTAGCGCGCTCGTCGACGAAAGTCACCGCCTTAAGCGTGTCCACCGACAGTCCAGTGTACATGCGTGTCGACAGGTCCTCTTTGTGCGAATTGGTGTCGGCACTGCTGCCGAACCCGTTCCAAATGCGATTGGGTCCGAGGAAGCCGCTTACCGTTACGTCGCGCAACGAATGACTGACGCTCGTGTTGTTGTCCTTCGCTTCGCTGCCATCGGTCTTCACGAGATAGTGAATCGACTCCGTCGTACCCTTGATGAATTTCTCCATCGGCTGGCCCGACGCGTCGAGGAACTGATATGACTTCACGACTGACTGTCCTGCTTCCGACTTGACGCAGCCGTAGACCAGAGCAACAGCATTGAAGCTGCACGATTCTGGATGGTCGGGTGCTGGTGCAGGTGTTGGGGGAGGATTCGAAGCGGGCGGCGTCGGCTCTCCCGCCGGAGGAGTGGTCGGCGCTGGCTCTTCCTGCTTGACGCAGATGTAGAGCTTCTGCTCATCCGAATACGTGCACTTGAGATGATCGCCGGGGCCCGGCTCCTTCACGCAAAGAAAAATCCCCGGCTGGTTGCCCGCCGTGCAATTGGGCTGTTGCGCCGGAGGATTTGAGGGAGGCGTCGAGCTCGGAGTCTCGCCATCGAACGCTGGTGCTGACACCGGCGCGAACACGGCGAATGAACCAACTGCCGCCGCTTCGTTCGCGACCAGGCTTTCCAAATTGCTCGCGATTGCATTCCCCGCGGCCGATGCGATGTCCGACTTGATCGCCGAGTTGAGAGAAGCACTCGAGGAGTTGATTTGCGAAGGCGCGCCCGGACCCGCCGGATTGTCCCCGCTGCAGGCGATTGCCAGGATCAGCACCCCCGCGAAGGTTATGAAACTGAAAGAACGATTCTGCATAAGAGCACCACTGCCTTGGATTGACGGTTTAAGGACGTGGCGTGGAGACCACGCCGATGAGTCCCTCCGAGGCAGACACGAGGCCAAAGCTCAGCAGTATCTATAACTGATTGCCAATCAATGGCTTAGCCAGAGGCTACCGAGGCGTTAGCGACGTGGCCAAGGCCGGATTCTGCCAAGCCTGAGGCAGAACGCAATGCGAAAAACGAATCGGGCGGCCTCAACATTTGGTGTTCGGACCGCCCGAGTCGAAGCTGGCCATCCTTCGCGGGAGCTTACCGGAAGCCGGTTTTCGCGGGTGGGACGGGCGGCGGCGACAGCGGCGCCTTTGCGGCCGGCGCGGATTCCCTGCCGTTTTCGCGCGACGCATCCACCTTGTCCCGACCGCTTTCAGGTGGCTGAAGCATGCCGCTTCCGGCCACGAGCTGCGCCGCAAGCACCGTCTGAATCACACTGGTGATATTGCTCGTCGCCGACTGAGCTGCACCACCCTCCGCTGAATCCCCTGAGATTGTTACCAGCCGCGCCTTTGACAGTGCCTCGGCGATCATAGGAGCGATTTGCGGAATCATCTCGATCTGACGGTAGCGGAAGTAACTCTCGCCGCCGGATTTGATCGCTTCATTCACTTTCTGAATGCTTTCGGCGTTGGCCTGCGCGACGGTGGTGATGCGAATTGCTTCTGCGTTGGCGCGGGCTTCCGCGTCGATGCGCATCCGCTCCGCGTCCGCGCGCGCCTGCGCGATCTGCGTCGCCTCGAGCTCAGCGACACGCTGAATGCCGAGCGCCGTCTGCTTCTTCGCCTCCGCTTCGGCGATGAGCGCAGCATTGGCCGCCTTCGTCTGCTCCAGCTCTCGCTGCTTGTCCGAGATTACGCGCTCGGCTTCGAGCTGCGCGTCCTTGGCCCGGCGCGCCTGCTGCGCTGTCACGATGTCGGCGTTCGCCTGTGCTTCCGCCGCCGATTGTCTCCGGCGCGACTCGGCCACCTCGGACTGGACGACCTTGATGTTGAGCGAGTTGAACGTGAGGCCGAGGTCGGTCAGCTCTCTCGAGCACGCCTTCCGGATGATCACCGCGAGCGGATCGTCGTCGTCTTCCATTCCCTGAAGCGCTACCTCGGCGGCACGCGTCATACCCGCCGGATGGGTTGGCGCGACCACGGCCCCGGTGCTTTGACTGGAGCCAGCGCCTAACGCCGGCGTTTGACCTCCAGAGTAGAGCTGAGGAGCGGTCTTGGCCGAGAATAGCTGATCGTGGGTAAGGAGGTTGATCGCTCTACGGGCCGAGCTGGAAAGAAGATCGATGAGAATGTTCGCCTGGTCCGCCTGATCCTTGGAAAAGAACCGGTTCGCCGCGGTCTTGATCAGGATGTCGGTGTCGCCCACGGAAACGATCGCGCTCGCCAGAATGCGAACCTTGATCGGCTGCGGAGTTCCGTTGCGGTCGAGATCCGCCGTCTGGTCAGTGATGTCCAGATCGACGTTGATCGCCTTACTGGAAAGAGTTGTACCGGTAGTGAGGAGGGGTACCTCCTTCGACTTCCCCGGGCCGCGATAGATAACGGTGCGCCCCTGCACCCAGCTCACCATCCGAATCGTTCCCGCTTCGACGTTACGGAGGAACGAAGAGACAATGAGCGGAATTACTCCGAGCACTCCGACCAGGACGGCCGCGATAATGATCAACATTTGTGTCATCTGAGTCTGTTCCTTTTATTGGCGGTCGGCGTCGCGCGAATCGGCCTCACCGAGACCGATTCGCGACACCGTACAACGATTGCGCATATCATCGACTTCCTCGATACGGACGATATCACCGGCGCGGATTCGAACCCCAGCGGCGTGCTCGTCAGTCAGTTGGGTACCGAGCACCTGTACTACTTCGCCGCCCAGCTCCACCGAAATCAATCCATTGCCATTGGCATCGAATCCCGTCACTGCCCGCCCTTCCGACATGAGCGCTGATTCGAGCGTCTGCGCAGGTTGGGACTCGAATCGGAAAAGCGAGTTGAAGATCGGACGCACAACGAACGATTCGAATGCCAGGCCGCCCGCCAACGCCACCGGCAGTGCGAGAAATGGTCCGATCAGCCTCTCGGCGATCAGACCCGTAGCGCCGAACCCAACCAGGACGTTGAACAGCACGCGCGGAGAAAACCACGACAACAGGTGATACTTCCACCAATCAGCACCGTGCAGCTCGGTGAGCGTACCGTGACCGAACGCGACTGCCTGATGCTCAATGTGATAGGGCTTGCCCCCTATGTGCTCGACAGTATGCTGGGGCGCGTGACCGGTACCGTGCGGCGGCGCGATGGGGTGTCCGTGCGACCCGATGCCGTGCATCTCGTGGCCGCTCGTGTCGTGGCTGTGATGTGCGCCACCGTGGCTGCTCGCAAAACCGAGGAAGGCCATGGCAGCCATACCAGCGGCTCCGAGAACCACACAGAAGATGTATAGGTCCATCTATATGAATGTAGGGAAATCGTCCGCGGAAAAACCGCGGACGAACCTCTCCTGATAACCGGCACAAGCAAAACATCCCCGCAACGAATCAGCTCCGTCACGGGGATGTTGTCAGTGTTGCATCTGCTTCGCAATCCGCCGGCGAGTTGGGGCTATGGATCAGCCCTCAAGCCGACAGCGAGCGCTGGCACGATTCCGCTAAATCTCCTCGGGGACCGCGACGGTCTCCGGCAGAATGAACTCCGGCTCCGTATCGTTCGCCAGGATCTCGGCGATCGTCGGCTCCGGCGGAAGCTCCGGCGCTGGTGGCACCGGTGCTCCCTCGATCTCCACTTCCTGGTACCGGTACATGCCTGTGCCGGCGGGAATGAGGTGACCGATGATGATGTTCTCCTTGAGTCCGAGCAGCTCGTCCCGCGCGCCGCGAATCGCGGCGTCGGTCAGAACACGCGTCGTCTCCTGGAAGCTCGCCGCCGAGATGAACGACTGGGTCGTGAGACTGGCCTTGGTTATACCAAGCAAAAGAGGCTCAGAGACTGCGGGCAGTTCTTTATGCTTCTTGGCCTTGTCGTTCGCTTCCCTGAAGGTCTGCTTGTCGACGTGCTCGCCCTCGAGGAACTCCGTGTCTCCACTCTCGAGCACGCGCACCTTCTGGAGCATCTGTCTGACGATCGTGCCAATGTGCTTGTCGTTGATCTTCACGCCCTGCAGGCGGTAAACCTCCTGCACTTCGTTGAGCAGATATTCCTGGACCGCGCGCGGTCCCTTGATGCGGAGAATGTCGTGCGGATTCACCGGACCTTCGGAGAGGCGGTCACCCGCTCTCACCCAGTCGCCGGCGTGTACGCGAAGGTGCTTGCCGGCCGCGATCTCGTACAGCTGTCCCGGCTCCTCTGTATCCACCGGCGTGTCCTTCGGCACGACTCTGATTTCGCGCTTGCCGCGCTTGATGTCGCCGAATCTCACCTCACCGTCAATTTCCGAGATGGTAGCAGGATCCTTCGGACGACGCGCCTCGAACAGCTCCGCCACGCGCGGCAGACCGCCCGTAATGTCGCGTGTCTTATACGCCTCGCGTGAGATCTTCGCGATGATCGTACCGGCACTGATCTTCTTGCCGTCCTCGACCGTCAGCTGCGCGCCCACTGGAATCACGAAGTCTCTCAGGCGCTTCTCTTTTCCACCCTTCGTTTCAACGATCTCAATATGCGGGTGTAACTTCTTCTCCTTATCTTCGATGACGACGGTCTGGCGGAGACCGGTGAGCTCGTCGAGCTCCTCGGACACCGACTCGCTCGGAATCAGGTCGACGAAGCGAAGAGTGCCTTCCACGTCCGAGATGATCGGGTTCGTGTAAGGATCCCAGCTGAAGATGATCTGATCCTTCTTGACGTCGTCGCCGTTCTTCACCATCAGCGTCGCGCCGAGCGGAACCTGGAGGCGCGCGCCAACACTGGCATTGCGCTCCCCTGAGCTCTTGATCGTGAGCTCACCCTCGTACGAGGTGACGATCTTATTTCCCTCGGCGTTGGTGACGACCACGAGCCTGTCCCCGAACTCGATTTTTCCAGCAACCTTTGACTTGCGAGCGGTCTGCTCGGCAATACGAGCCGCGGTTCCACCGATGTGGAAGGTGCGGAGCGTAAGCTGAGTTCCCGGCTCGCCGATCGACTGCGCGGCAATGATTCCAACCGCTTCGCCCTTGTCGACCATACCCATGGTCGCGAGGTTGCGGCCGTAGCACATCTGGCAGAGACCACGCTTCGCCTCACACGTAAGCACGGAGCGTATTTTCACGGTTTCGAGGCCCGACTCTTCGATACCCTTGGCCATGTCTTCGTCGATGAGCTGACCTGCCTCGACCAGCAGTGCTCTCTGGCCGGACTCGTCGATTTCGTGAACATCGTAGATGTCCTCGGCCGCCACTGTGCCGACGATACGCTCGGACAGCGGTTCGATGATGTCCTCGCCTTCCTTCAGCGCTCCGACTTCGAGGCCGAGGATGGTTCCGCAATCCTCTTCGGTGATCGTCACATCCTGTGCGACGTCGACGAGGCGGCGGGTGAGGTAACCGGCGTCCGCTGTTTTCAGAGCGGTGTCGGCCAGACCCTTACGTGCGCCGTGGGTCGAGATGAAGTACTCGAGCACGGACAATCCTTCGCGGAAGTTCGACTTGATCGGGCTTTCGATGATCTCGCCGATACCACCTGTCAGCTTCTTCTGCGGCTTCGCCATCAGTCCGCGCATACCGGCGAGCTGACGGATCTGATCGCGCGATCCACGTGATCCGGAGTCGAACATCATGAACACCGGATTGAATCCGTCGTTCGACTCGCGCATCGCGCGCACCATTGCGTCGGCGACATCGTTGTTGGCGTGCGTCCAGGTATCGATCACCTTGTTGTAGCGCTCACCGTTCGTGATGTTGCCGGTCTGGTACGCCTTCTGGAATCTGTTGACGCGCTCCTCCGCCTCGGCGAGAAGTGTCTCCTTCTCGGCCGGGATGTGGAGGTCTTCGATTCCAATCGAGATTCCACCGCGCGTGGCGTAGCGGAACCCGAACTCCTTCAGGCGGTCGAGGAACGGAACGGTTCCCGTGAGCCCGCTCTTCCTGTAACTCTCGAAAACCAACTCACCGAGTGCCTTCTTCTTCATGTCCCGGTTCTGGAATGGAATCTCCGGCGGGATGATGGCATTGAACAGTACGCGCCCGACAGTGGTGTCGAGCCAGCGTTGGCCTTCGACGTCCTGCACGAAGTAGCGGATGGGCGTGTGGAACGACACGCGGTCCTGCGACAGCGCGACTTCCACCTCGGCGACGTTGGTGTACGACTTTCCGGTCTTGCCGTTCTTGGCAGTATTGGTATCGAAGCCCGGCGGCGCCTTGGTCGCGAAGTAGCAGCCAAGAACGATGTCCTGGCTGGGCTCGGCGACGGGACGTCCGTCCGACGGCTTGAGAATGTTGTTCGACGACAGCATGAGCAGACGGCACTCGAGCTGGGCCTCGAACGAGAGTGGGACGTGCACGGCCATCTGGTCACCGTCGAAGTCTGCGTTGAACGCGGCGCAGACGAGCGGGTGAATACGAATGGCCTTTCCTTCGACGAGGACCGGCTCGAAAGCCTGGATGCCGAGCCTGTGAAGGGTCGGAGCGCGGTTGAGCAGCACCGGGTGATCGCGAATGATCTCCTCGAGAATCTCGTAAACTTCAGGAGACTCCTTCTCCACGATTTTCTTGGCGCGCTTCACCGTCTCGGCGATTCCCTTCTCGACGAGCTTATGAATGATGAACGGCTTGAACAGCTCCAGCGCCATCGCCTTGGGCAGACCGCACTGGTGCAGCTTGAGCTCGGGACCGACGACGATGACCGAGCGGCCGGAGTAATCGACGCGCTTGCCGAGCAGGTTCTGCCGGAAGCGACCCTGCTTGCCCTTGAGCATGTCGGACAACGACTTGAGCGGACGCTTGCCGCGACCACGAATCGCCTTGGAGCGACGGCCGTTGTCGAACAGCGCATCCACGGCTTCCTGGAGCATTCTCTTCTCGTTGCGGAGAATGACTTCGGGCGCGCGGTGCGAGATCAGCTTCATCAACCGGTTGTTGCGATTGATGACGCGGCGATAGAGATCGTTCAGATCGGACGTGGCGAACCGGCCGCCGTCGAGCGGAACGAGCGGACGCAGATCCGGCGGAATTACCGGTATGACGTCCATGATCAGCCATTCGGCCTTGTTGCGCTCCTGGCCTGAATCGCCGGAGTTGCGGAACGCATCGACGACCTTGAGTCGCTTGAGCATCTGCTTCTTGCGGTGCTGCGAGCCTTCGTCCACGAGACCCGCGCGCAGCTCGGCCGCGACCTTGTCGACGTCGATTCTCTTGAGCAGCTCGCGAACGGCGGGCGCGCCAATATCGGCGAGGAACGCGTTGTCGCCCTCGTCCTTCGCCTTCTGCTTGAGGTTTAGGAACGTGTCCTCGTCGAGCAGCTCGTTCGCCTGGACTTCCTGCTTGCCCGGCTCGATGACGACGTAATTCGAGTAGTAAATGACCTTCTCGAGGTCACGCAGCGTCAGATCGACGAGATTGCCCATGGGGCTGGGCAGCGTCTTGAAGAACCAGATGTGCGCGACGGGTACGGCGAGCTCGATGTGACCCATGCGCTCGCGACGGACGCGGCTCAGGGTGACTTCGACGCCGCAGCGATCGCAGATCACACCACGATAACGTATGCGCTTGTACTTTCCGCAGTGGCATTCCCAGTCCTTGACGGGACCGAAGATGCGCTCGCAGAACAAGCCGTCTTTTTCCGGCTTGAACGAGCGGTAGTTGATGGTCTCGGGCTTGAGCACCTCGCCCCACGACCACCAAGTGCGGAGGCCGGCCATCTCGAGGCGCTCGCGCTCCTTGGAATCCTTCGGGCCGCGCATCTCTTCCGGAGAAGCGATGCGGACCTGGATGTAGTCGAAGGAAGAGGCTCGCGTCTCGCGCGTGCTACGAAAATCAATCATTAGTTAGTCCTCGCTCCCGTTACCGTTTCTGGAGCCGGCATTGCCGAGGCCGTAGCCGCTGGTCGCATTCGCTCCCATGCTGACGTGGATTCCGAGCGCCTTCAGCTCCTGAACGAGCACGTTGAAGGATTCCGGAATTCCGGGCTCGGGAAGGTTTTGTCCCTTCACGATCGCCTCGTAAACTCTGCTGCGTCCGTTCACATCGTCCGACTTGACGGTGAGAATCTCCTGCAGCGTATGTGCGGCGCCATAAGCCTCGAGTGCCCACACTTCCATCTCTCCGAAGCGCTGGCCGCCGAACTGCGCCTTACCGGCGAGCGGCTGCTGCGTGACGAGAGAGTAGGGTCCGATGCTTCGCGCGTGAATCTTGTCGTCCACCAGGTGCGACAGCTTGAGTATGTAGATCTCGCCGACCGTTACCGGGTTGGCGAAGGTCTCACCGGTGCGGCCGTCGCGCAGCCTCACCTTTCCGCCCGCGGAAATTCCCGCCAGACGCATCAGCTCCATCGCTGCCGTGTCAACTTCGACTTCGGACTTCTTGGGGCCGAGCGCCGCCGCCAACGCGGGCAGCTCCTGACTCGCAAGCACCGACGCGGGATCGGTATTGCGCTTCTTCTCGATCTGATTCCCCGCGGTCTTGTACTGGGCACGCGCAGCGGGCTCGTACTCCTCATCGCCCGCAGCTGTCGTGTGGAACGCGATCTGGTTGTTGACTTCCGCGGTGTCGCGCTCGGCCAGCTCGCGAGCGGCGGCCGAAACGAAATCGCGAATGCGGTTGTACACATCGCGGGTCTGCGCTGAAACTCCGCGCGCGCCCAGCGAGTCGATCGTGGCGTCGCTCAACAGCTCCACGCGACCTTCGCGGTTGCCGCCTCCACTGACGTCAACGATGATACCACGAATCTCTTCGTCCGAAATCGTTATGCCTTCGACCTTCAGGTCGAGAGCATCGCGAACCCACGCGACCGCGGCCAGCTTCAGAAGCAAGCCGATCTCGCGCTCGTTCGCGCCCTGGAACACCGGGGTCTTAGCGTAGAAGCCGAGCAGACGCGCGGCCCACCCGAGGTGGGTCTCGAGAATCTGTCCGACGTTCATGCGGCTCGGAACGCCGAGCGGGTTGAGAACGATGTCGACCGGACGGCCGTCGGGGAGGAAAGGCATGTCCTCCTCGGGAACGATGCGGGCAACGATACCCTTGTTGCCGTGGCGCCCTGCCATCTTGTCGCCGACCGAGATCTTTCTCTTCTCAGCCATGTAAACCTTCACGAGCTGGATCACGCCGGGGGGCAGCTCATCGGGCTGCAGCACGCGGTCGATTCTTTCCTCCGCCTTCTCCTCGAGCTTGGCCTTCTCTTCGTTGGCCAGATCGATGATGGTGCGGATGCGCTCGTTCATCTTCTTGTCTTCGACGCGGAACGTCTTCAGATCCAGGCTCGCGATCTTGAGGTCCTTGAGCATCTGCGCCGTCAGCTTGGTGCCGGCGGGGATTGCTTCCTCGACCGTACCCGACTTGAGCGCGAGCGAGACCGCCTGACCCTCGAGCAGATCCATCAGCTCGGCGTCCCGGACTTCGTTGACGCGGATCTTCTCCTCGCCCTCGAGTCTCCGGATCTCGCCGATTCTCTCGCCGCGATCCTTCTCGACGACCTGGTCCTCGATGCGCGAGAAGATCTTCACGTCGATTACCACGCCTTCCATTCCCGGCGAAACCTTGAGCGACGAATCCTTGACGTCCTTCGCCTTCTCACCGAAGATCGCGGTGAGGAGCTTCTCTTCAGGAGACAGCTCCGTCTCGCCCTTCGGCGTGATCTTGCCGACGAGGATATCGCCCGGCTTGACGTGCGCGCCGATGCGGACGATGCCGCGCTCGTCGAGATCGCTCAAAGCCTCTTCAGCGACGTTCGGGATCTCTCGGGTTATCTCTTCCTGGCCGCGCTTGGTGTCGCGGACGTGCAGCTCCAGCTCCTGGATGTGGATCGACGAATAGATGTCGTCCTTCACCAGCCGCTCGGACAGCACGATCGCGTCCTCGAAATTGTGGCCGTACCACGGCATGAACGCCACGGTGACATTGGCTCCGAGAGCGAGCTGTCCCATTTCGGTCGAGGCGCCATCAGCCAGTACCTCACCAGCCTTCACCTTTTGCCCGGTCTTGACGATCGGGCGCTGGTTCAGGGCGGTGTCCTGGTTGGTGCGCCAGTATTTCTTGAGGCGATACCGGTCGTGCTGCGTAAGTCTGGCGAGCGGCTTGTCCGAATCCTTCTTGCCGCGCTCCGAAGCGCCGGTGTCGACAATGATCTCGTCGGCAGTGACGCTGGTGATGGATCCGGCCCGGCGCGCGATTACCACCGCGCCCGAGTCGCGAGCGACCTTCTCCTCGAGTCCGGTTCCGACGAGCGGAGTCTGCGGATTCAGGAGAGGAACGGCCTGCCGCTGCATGTTCGATCCCATGAGCGCGCGGTTGGCGTCGTCGTGCTCGAGGAATGGAATGAGTGCCGCCGCGATGGAGACGAGCTGCTCCGGGGCGACGTCCATGTAATCAATCCTCTCAGGGGAAACGAGCGGAACGTCACCGCGCTGGCGGCAGAGCACCAGCTCGTCGACGAAAGTGCCGTCCTCGTTCAGGCGAGCGTTCGCCTGTGCGATCACGACATCTTCTTCCCGGTTCGCATCCAGCCATTCGATATCGGCTGTGACCTTCCCGTTCTTCACGACGCGGTAAGGAGTCTCGACGAATCCCAAGTCGTTGACTTGGGCATAGCAAGCCAGGGACGTAATCAGTCCGATGTTCGGACCTTCAGGGGTCTCGATCGGGCACATGCGGCCGTACTGCGAGTAGTGAACGTCGCGCACCTCGAATCCGGCGCGCTCACGAGTGAGTCCGCCAGGTCCCAGGGCCGAGAGACGACGCTTGTGCGTCAGCTCGGCCAGCGGGTTCGTCTGATCCATGAACTGTGACAGCTGCGACGATCCGAAGAACGCCTGGATCACGGCCGAGACCGTGCGCGCGTTGACGAGGTCGTCGAGCGAGATCTTTTCCGGATCGGTGTTGATCGACATGCGCTCCTTGACCAGGCGCGCCATGCGGGAGAGACCAACCGAGAACTGGTTGGCGATCAGCTCGCCGACGGAACGGATGCGGCGGTTGCCCAGGTGATCGATGTCGTCCGTGTAGCCGCGATTCTCGTGGAGCTCGATGAGGTAGCGGATGATCGCGACGAAATCTTCCTTCGTAAGAACCGTCTCGCTGGCGGGACGGTTGGTCATCAGGCGCTGGTTGATCTTGTAGCGTCCGACGCGACCGAGATCGTAGCGCTTGGGCGAGAAGAAAAGTCGCTCGAGCGCTTGCCTGGCCGTTTCCCGATTCGGCGCATCGCCGGGGCGAAGGAGCGAGTAGATCTGCTTCAGCGCCTCTTCGTCCGTGTGCGTCGGATCCTTTAGCAGGGTGTTCTTGATCAGCGTCGACTCGGCGCGACCCGACGTCACGAACACCTGAACCTTGTTGATCTCGTTCTTCCGCAGCTTGCGGATGAGCGTGTCGGTGAGCGAATCGCCGACCTCGGCGATCACTTCGCCGGTCGCGGGATTTACCGCGTCGACCGCGACGATGCGTCGGGTCGTGCGCTCGCCGCGCTCGATGGCGTCGACTTCGTCGCGGAGGTCGATCGTCGTGTACGACGCGAAGACCTTGACCTTGTCGATGTCGAGGCGGCGCAGGCGATTGAATACCTCTTCGGTCAGCTCATCGCCTTCCTTGACCACCATCTCGGACTCTTCGCGCTCGAGAGCAAGTCGTGCCTTCTTGGTCTTGAGCTTGGGCGCCTCGGGGTTGTGGACCGTGCCGGCCAGCGTGATGTCCTCGGCGATGATCGCGCCCAGGACTTCCTTCTGGTCGATACGGGTCTCGCGCTTCCTGACGAGGTCGAGCTCGCGCACGGCGAAGAAGAGGCGCAGAATGTCAGAGTTGGTCCCGTAGCCGAAGGCTCGCAGCAAGGCCGTGGCCGGGAACTTCTTCTTCTTGTCGATGTGCACGTACACGACATCGTGGATGTCGACGGTGAACTCGACCCACGAGCCGCGGAACGGGATGATGCGGGCCGAGATGAGGCGCTGGCCGTTCGGGTGGGTGGACTCCTCGAACACGACGCCGGGCGAGCGGTGGAGCTGGCTCACGATTACGCGCTCGGCGCCGTTGATGACGAAGGTTCCGAGTGGGGTGAGGAGCGGAAGCTCACCGAGATAGACTTCCTTCTCGATGATGTTCTTCGGTCTCTTTCCCGCTTCGGTCGTCTCGAAGACGATGAGCTGGAGTGTGGCCTTCAAGGGCGCGGAGTACGTCATGTCGCGCTCGATGCATTCGGCCACGGAGTACTTGGGCTCGCCAAGAGAATAACTCTTGTACTCGAGCGAGAAGTTCTCGTGAACGTCGGTAATCGGGAACAGGTCCTTGAAGACGCGCTCGAGTCCGATGTCCTCGCGGTTCTGCGAGGCCGCGTCCAGCTGCAACAGCGACTCGAAGGCGCGGGTCTGGATGTCGAGGAGATGCGGCATCTGCATCCCCTGGTCGAGCTTGGCAAAAGAGATCTGCTTCATCAGTTCGGGCATGGATCACCTACAGGCGCAAATAGCCCCGCCCCCGTCTGCCGCGAAATTTTCGCGGATCCGGAGCGGAGCGACTTCAAAACTTCAGTTGTGGTACGAGCGGTTGGTCTTGGATTCATCATCGTCGCAGTGAGAGTAACGGCGCGGGTCGGGCGGAGAGGGCGAGCCGTCTCCGTCGACCCAGCAGTGTTACTTCACTTCGACGGCTGCTCCCTGCTCCTCGAGCTTGGCTTTCATGGCTGCTGCCTCATCCTTCGTCACGCCCGCTTTCACGACGCTTGGCGCGCTGTCAACGAGATCCTTCGCTTCCTTGAGTCCCAGGCCGGTCAGCTCGCGCACGACCTTGATGACCTGGATCTTCTTGGCACCGGCTTCCTTGAGCGTCACCGCGAACTCGGTCTGCTCTTCGGCCACCGCGGCCGCACCAGCACCAGCGCCACCGCCTGCTGGAGCCGCGCCGACTGGCGCCGCTGAGATCGTAACGTTGAACTTGGTCTTGAAAGCCTCGACGAGCTCGGACAGCTCGAGGACCGTCATGCTGCTGATTGCCTCGAGAATGTCGTCCTTGCTCATTGTTGCGTTTGCCATTGCTGTTGTTCTCCCGGGAAAAATTAGGCGCCTTCGCGCTGTGACTTGAGCGCGTCGAGCGCGCCTGCAAACATGTAAAGAAGCCCGTTGAGCGCGCCCACGAAGGCGGCCATCGGTGACTGCATACCGGCTGCGAAATCGGCCAGCATCTGCTCGCGAGACGGAAGCGATGCCATCCGCTTCAGCTGCGCATTGTTTATCGCCTTGCCCTGGAGCATCCCACCCTTCATGGCGGGCTTGTCCTCGTTTTCCTTCGCGAATTCGGTGAGCAGCCTGGCGGCGGTAACCGGATCCTTTCCGACCACGAGGCCGGTGGGACCCTTCAGTTTTTCGCCGACGAGACCGCTCTCGTTAACCGCACGGAGCGCCAGCGTGTTCTTGATGACCACGTAGTCGATGCCCGCTCTCTTGAGCCGGCGGCGAAGCTCGGTCATCCGCTTGACGTTGAGTCCCGTGAAATCCGTATAGTAGAGCGACTGAGCATTTGTCAGTTTCTTGGACAAATCGGCAACGATTTGTTCTTTCTCTGCTTTTTTCATCGCTCGGTACCGGTGGTGCGATAGGGGGTGATGTCGATGTTGACGCCTGGCCCCATCGAGCTGGAGATAGCGACGTTGCGGATGTAGACGCCCTTCGAAGTTGACGGCTTCGAGCGGACGATCTGATCCATGAACGCCGTGAAATTCGACTCCAGAGCCTCGGGAGCGAACGAGACCTTGCCGATCGCGGCGTGGACGTTCCCCGCCTTGTCGACGCGGTACTCGATCTTGCCGGCCTTCGTCTCTTTGACCGCGCGGGTCACGTCGAACGTGACCGTGCCGGCCTTCGGGTTTGGCATCAGTCCGCGCGGACCGAGGATCCGTCCGAGCGCTCCGAGCTGACCCATCTGGTCGGGAGTGGCGATGAGGACGTCGAAATCCATCCAATTTTCCTTGATCTTCGCGATGTACTCGGTGCCGACGTAATCGGCGCCCGCCGCTTCCGCCTCGCGCGCCTTGTCGCCGGCGGCGATGACGAGCACGCGCACCGTCTTCCCGGTGCCCGCTGGGAGGACGACGGTTCCGCGCACCGCCTGATCGGCGTGCTTGGGATCGACGCCCAGGCGGACCGCTATTTCCACGGTCTCATCGAACTTCGCGAAGGCTGCCGACTTCACGAGGTCTATTGCCTGCCGGGGCGCATACCGCGTCTCGGGGTTTCGCTTCTCGGCGGCGACCTTGTACTTCTTGCTGTGTGTCTTCATCAGTCCTTCACCTCGATGCCCATGGAGCGGGCGGCGCCGGCGACCATCGACATTGCCGACTCGATGGTGTCGCAGTTCAGGTCGGGGAGCTTGATCTCCGCGATTTTCCTGACCTGCGCCTTGGTGACGGAACCGACCTTGATGCGGTTCGGGGTGCCGGAGCCCTTTTCAACTCCCGCTTCCTTCTTCAGCAGGACGGCCGCGGGCGGCGTCTTGGTGATGAAGGTGAAGGATTTGTCGCCGTAGATGGTGATCTCGACCGGGAGAATCGTATCCTGGCCCTGCGTGCGAGCGTTGAACTCTTTGCAGAAGGCCATGATGTTGATTCCCTGCGGGCCGAGTGCCGTTCCCACGGGGGGTGCCGGGTTCGCCTTGCCTGCAGGGATCTGCAGCTTGACGAAGCCAACTACCTTTTTTGCCATGATACTCCTCAGATGTTCCTAGTCGCGTGGCCCCAGTGTATGGGCTCGCGTCCGACTCCCACGGTGTGATTAGAGTCGTTGTGGTATCCGACTGTGCGCTCCTCGCCTCATCGGCCGCCCCGCGCAAGGGCCATCACCTGCGGCGGGAGTAACGCCGCTGTGACTTCGGATCTTCAGCTTATTTAGCGCGGGGATCCTGGACCCGCGTCCTTCAGTTTTGTTTGCATCGCAGCCCAAACCGCGGCCATTCCGGTGCAGCCTGTAAAATTAAACTGTTACCCGCCGATTTAGTACCCCTTCAACTGCAAATAATCCAATTCGACGCTGGTGGGCCGTCCGAACAGTGAAACCGAGACCCTGACCTTGCCCTTGTCGGGCAGAACTTCCTCGACGGTGCCGTTAAAGTCGGTAAACGGCCCTTCCGTGATCGCCACAGCCTGGCCAACCAGGAACGGGATCTCCTCCTTCACTTCGACCGGCACCGAGTCGTCCGCGACTCCAAGGAGGCGGTTCACCTCTTCGGGGCGGAGGGGCTGCGGGAGCCGCTCGTGGCCGACGAACTTGATCACGCCCTGGATTCCGTTGACGGCGTGCGCCGTCTCCTGGTCCATAACCATCTCGACCAGTACGTAGCCGGGATAGATCTTCCGCTCGACGTTCACCTTCTTGCCGTTCTTGATCTCGACCGCTTCCTGGGTCGGAACGAGCGCCTGACGGATCGCTCGCTCCTCGGCCGGGCGCGGATCGGCGTCGATCCGGCGCTGAAGCAGCGAGCGGACCTTGTTCTCATGCCCGGAGGTCGTCTGGATCGCGTACCAGCGGTGGTCAGCGGTTGTCACGATCATCGTCTCGAGAATAGAGATGGAATGCCCTGTACGAGAATGAGCTGGAGAATGAGGTCGATCGCCCCGATTACGGCGCCGAGGAAGAGCACGAAGATGATGATCTTGATCGTCGTGTCCTTCAGCTGCGAGCGGTCGGGCCAGGTGACCTTCCGCATCTCGTCCTGCACCTCGTGATTGAGCTGCATCACGCGGCCAAGAAAGTTTTTGCGCTCGACAACTTCAACGGCCATTACTTAGTACCCGCGCACAGAACGGTTTCAGGCGGCATTATTTGGTTTCCTTGTGCAGCTTGTGCGCGTTGCAGCGGGGGCAGTACTTCTTCCACTCGACGCGCTCGGGGTGCAGGCGCTTGTTCTTGTCGGTGAAATAGTTGCGATTCTTACAGACCTCGCACGCAAGAATGATTTTTTCGCGGGGCATTGTTCAGTCCTTATGACTTCAACGGTAGGTACTTCTTTATTCTAACGGGGTCACTCCGCCAAAGCGGAGTGAGCCATCTCGTTACTTGAGGATCTTTGTTACGAC
>PLCA01000010.1 GCA_003134685.1 Gemmatimonadota bacterium
CCAGCTAGGGCAAGAGCAAGATTCCCATGACGCGGGAAATGGGCGAGAGGGCCGCCATCCGGGCCCTCGAACCCACCCCACTCTCCGAATGACGACGGCCTGGGACGTCACTCGGAGAGACCGCATGCGCCAGGATATAGCTCGGCGAATAAAAAGTGTCTGCGCTCATCTCACGGAAGACCAGCTTCGCCGACTCACAGAAGAGATGGTGGATTGCCAACTTCGGAGTGAGTGCCGGGCAAGTCAAAACTACTGGCGGGATCTAGATCCCCCTGAGTGAATGTCCGCTCCGGCAAGCTACCACGCGCCGCCATGTTAGAAGCGTTCGGTCGCCACCGGTGACCGGACTCTTTTTGTTTTTAAGCCGGCGTGGTCGACGCGCTGGGCAGGAGCGTCTCCGTGGTTTGTGGCCGGCGCATACGTAATACGACGGAGGGGGTGGGGAACCCGAAGTGGGTAATGTCGGACCTTCGAACGGTGCGACCTCCCCCCCCATTGGCGGCGTCACGGAAGTGATCGGGGGATTGTGCGATGCCGCGCCTTGATCATTTCCGAGCCCGCAGCGTGATGAAGACGGTACGAGGCTGTCCCGGCGATACGACGTCGCCGGCGACAAGCTCCGGATATGCACGATCGAAGAGATTACGTACGCCAAGGTCGGCGCCGAGCGCGCCGAGCGTCCACGATAGACTCAAGTGCGCTAGTCCATAACCGCCCAACACGACGCCCGGCTGATCGAACGGAGAATAACCACCCACCCAATTCCCACTGATGCGAACCCGCCACGTCGAGGCGGGGATCGTCAGATCGAGCGCGGCAGTGCCCAGATACTTGGAAGTGTTATAGACGCGAAGCCCGTTCAGCGCCACTGGCGGCTCGCCGCCCTCGCCCGGCCCGGCGACAATGCTTCGATACCGCGCGTCATTGAAGGTCCAGTCTCCGGACAGAGTAGCCATCTCGTGAATCGCGCTGGTTCGCCAGTCCAGTTCGAGACCCTGCCGTCTGCTCGCGCCACCGCTCGTCGATTCGAGTGTCACGGGATTGAATGTCTGCTCGTTGCTCACATCCATCCGAAAGAGCGCAGCAGACGCGCTCGATCCCTTGTAATCCATCTTGACGCCTGTCTCGTACGCCCACGCGGTGATGGGGACGAGCGTAGGGTCTCCAATGACGCCGTCGCTCGAGCGAAAGCCGCGCGACACGTTCCCATAAATCCCCAGCGGCGGCGCGACGTGAACCAACGCCCCGAACTTGGGGGAGAAGACTCCGTGACTGGCGCTTTCAGAGCTTCCACCATCGGGTATGGAATGCGTGGCGAGGAAGTCATACCTCGCCCCGATGTCCAGGCGAAAGCGATCCGTGAGGTTGAGATACGATTGCAGGAACGGGGCGGCGAGAATCTGACGCCCCGTCACGAGCTCCGCGATCGAGTCCCGCACGCGGTCAGTGGTGAAATAATTCTGATAATGGGAGCGGTCCCATCGCGTCTCGCCGCCGAATGTGATTTCGCCTTTGGGCAGCGCCCAGGTGATCGCGCTGGTCGCACCGAAACCGAGTCGCGAATCCTCCTCTTCGGTCTGACTGCCCGTGCCTTCGAAGCGGCCGCCAGCTGGGGGAATGGTGAGAAAAAGCTGCCACCGGCCCTGGGTGGAGTAAGCGGTGGTCCGCCAGAACACGTTCCCCGAGAGAACTCGGAGACTCACGCGCTCTTGCGCGCGCCGTTTGTAACCGCCGTCACTCGGGTTCGAGACGATATCGTATTCGCGCGCGTCGAATTCGTCCTGGCTGAGAAAGCCAGGCGATCTCCAGTTGCCGCCATAGACTTCCGCGCCACCGTCCACTGTGACGCCGGGAGAAAGATCGCGCACGATTCGCGCGTGACCCTGTCCGACGTTGAACCGTGCATTCGGGCGAAATCCATCCTCTCGCTCGTATCGAGCTCCTAGAACGCCGCCATTCGAGCCATGGTCGAACCCGGTCAAACCCATCACGTCGGCCCGGCCGAATGACCCGCCGCTTGCCGTGATTTCTGTTCCTCTCATTCGCTCCAGCGTGCGAACATTCACCACGCCAGCGAGCGCGAAATTCCCAAAAAGCGCGCTGGTTGGACCATGGAGGACATCGATGTCCTGAATCCCGCCGGGAAAAAGAACCGCCCAGTCGTTGTACCCTTCGGCGTGGCCGTTCATCGCCTCATTGATCGGCACCCCGTCCACCCACAAAGCGAGATCCGTGGAATGGTCGGAGCTGAACCCGCGCAGCGACGCGTCCGACGCGAACCCGGGACCTTGTCCCTGCTGATGCACCTCCACGCCGGACGTTTGACGAAGCAGATCGTACGGACTGATTGCCGGCGTCAGCCGAATGGTTGACGCATCGATGTGGCTCGCATTTAGCGGCTCCGATCGCTCCGCCGGCGTCGCGACGATGGTGACGGCTCTCAACCGCGTGGCGGAATCGACGAGAGTCGAGTCGCGGCGTGCTGCAGTGGTCGTATCCTGGGCGCGAGCAACGCTCGGCGCGACCAGCAATAAAATCATCGCAAGGGCGAGTGATGCTCGCACAGACAGAGAATTGAAGAACACAGGTCCTCCCAATGGACCGTGGAACGAAATCCCGGATGCGCGAAGGCCAGGGGCCGGAGCGCGGTTCGGTCGGCAATCATCAACCGGCGCGAAGGGCGCGGACTCAGCCGAGCCGCATTCGCGACTCGACGCTCTAGCTACATCCGATGTTGTGAGCTACGCCGAGTGGGGAGGACCGTTGGCAAACGGTTGAGAATGTGCCAATCGCCGATGCGCGATGACAGATTCGGCGTAGCGCCGGAGGAGGACGCCGGCGGGGGCAGCCGTGCGAAGCCCGACGGCCCGGGTGATAATTGCGAGCGGGGTACCACAGCAGCATTGCTCGAGGCAAGCGAAGCCAACCGGTGCCCGATCCGAATCACCCGTTGAGGCAATCTCGCTCGACTGGTCGGTGCCTTGAGCTTCGTGATGGCCAGCGTGCCCGGGAGTGCCTGCGGCTACCGCATGCATCAGGTGAGAAGAAGGCGCTCGCGAAGTGCCTGCGTGGGTGTGCGCGAGATGACCGGCCGCACCGTGGGACATGTGTGGCCCCGCCACGCCGGAAAGCGCGGTGGTGAGCCAGACACCCCACGCGCCGACGAGAATGCGAGACCAAAGTGAACGCGCCACGTTGGAATAATACGGCGCGCACACTGGCTCGCCAATAAGGGAAAACCGATCGACGTTGGCCCCATGCACGCTGCGTACTCGGGTCTAGCGCAACACACTCATCCGAGCGACACTACTGCTACCCACCCTTCTATCGAACGCTTGACAACTCAGGAGGGGACCCGTGAAGATCAGTCAACTTTTTCTTGCCGTGTCGGCCGGCGCAGTTCTGGCCTGCGCAACAAAGCCGACGCCGATCACCGTCACCGGCGACTCGGGCGATCGCGCATCGCTGGCGGGGAAGTGGACCGGTGAGTACAACAGTCCCGTGACTGGCAGGAGCGGGAGCATCGTGTTCAACCTGTCGCCCGCGGGCGACGCCGCGAACGGAGACGTCGTGATGATCCCGCGCGGTTACGGCAAAGCGCTGATGCCGTACAGCGCCTCGACGACCGCGGGCACGTCAATGCAGAACCCGGCGGGCGGCTCGCAGGTGCTCACGATCAAACTGGTGCGCGTGAGCGGCGACACCGTGAGCGGCGTGCTCGATGCCTATCGGGATCCCCAGTGCGACTGCTCCGTCTTGACCACGTTCACGGGCCGGGTCAACGGGGACACGATCGATGGAACGTTCGTCACGCGTGGCTCACAAACAGCCGCACCGCAGACAGGAACCTGGCGAGTAAAGCGCACGGCCAGGTAGTACGCTGGGGGATCGCGATTGCGCTGCTCGCGGCCGCGGCTTGCGCCGGCGGAACCGCACAGAACACAATCGCGATCACCCACGTTTCGGTGATCGACGTCGCCAGTGGGGCGACACGCCCGGATAACACGGTTCTGGTGACGGGCAATCGAATCACCTACGCCGGTCCCGCGGCGTCGGCGAAGATCCCCTCCGGCGCGACGGTAATCGATGGTCGAGGAAAGTTTCTGATCCCCGGTCTCTGGGATATGCACGTGCACGGTTTTGTCTGGGTGTTCTCCGAGTTCGCGGGGCCGCTCATGATCGCGAATGGCGTGACCGGAGCGCGCGACATGGGCTGGTACATCGACACGACGCTCCGGTGGAGGTCGGACATCGCCGCGGGTCGGGAGATCGGACCTCGCCTGGTCGCCGGCGCCCGAGTGGACGGTGCAGTCAATAAGGCGCGCTTCGTTGCCCACGTCGTCACGGAAGAAGACGGGGTCAGAGCTGTAGACACTCTCGCGCGAAGGAAGGATGGCTCTCGTCGCGCCGACTTCATCAAGACTTATTCGTGGGTCCCACGAGCGGCCTACTTCGGAATTGTGCGCGAGGCGAAGAAGCTTGGGGTGCCGTTCGCGGGACACGTTCCGTACTCGGTGAGTGTGATAGAAGCGTCGGATGCAGGAGAGCGGAGCATCGAGCACGAGGATGACCTGATGCGCGCCTGCACGTCCCGCGACAGCCTTTTGCGCGAGCGATTCGGCGACACGACTGACTCAGAGCCCGATCAGCTCGACATGATCAGGGCTCAGGCGCGCCTCATCCGAACATTCTACGATCCGGCCCGCTGCAAGTCAGTCATCGCGACGCTAGCGCGCAATCATACCTGGGTCACTCCTACGCTTGTCGCTTACCAGCCATACGCGCACGCGTTCGACAGCGCGAGCACCCATCCCGAGTGGTCGAAATACGTTCCCGGGCTGGTGCAGGGAGGATGGCTGCACAAATCGGCAAGCGTGACGCCGGCCGATTCAATGGTCGTACGGAGCTACTTCAGCTTCGATCGCACGCGTGACATGAAGGACGCGGGCGTCAAGCTGCTGGCGGGCACCGACATGCCGCAGGCCTTCGTCTATCCCGGGTTCAGCCTCCATGAGGAGCTCGAGCTGTTGGTGCGCTCCGGGCTCACGCCCCTGGAAGCACTTCGCGCCGCGACCTACAATCCAGCGGAATTCCTCGGCGCCCTCGACTCGCTCGGAACGGTCACACAGGGGAAAGTCGCGGATCTCGTTCTGCTCGATGCGGACCCTCTCACCGACATCCGCAATACGCGCCGCATCTCGGCTGTGATTGCGAACGGTCGTCTGTTCGATCGAGCGGCGCGCGCGCAGCTGCTGAAGCGCGTCGAGACTGCGCTCAAGCACTGACCTGGCGGCGGTGCCGGTCAGTTCTCTCCGGTGGCGCCAACACCGCTCACGCCGGGTGGAGCGCTTCTCCGGAGATACTCATAGAGAGCCGCGCTCATCGCCGCGACGAAGAGCCCTACGGTCCAGCCGCCGATAACGTCCGTGGTCCAGTGGACGTCGAGATACAAGCGAGTGAGTCCGACGACAAGTGGAACCCCGGCGCCAATCGCAATTGCCGTTCTCCACGAGATCATGCCCTCGCGTGCCATCACGTAGCAGAGAGTCACGACCACCGCCGCCGAAGTCGTGGCATGTCCGCTCGGGAAGGAGTAGGTCCGTTCGTTGAGGAGTGCGGCACCCGCGGGTCTCACGCGACCGAACATGACTTTGACGACGCCGGAGAGCAGGCCCCCCACCGCGGGTGCGGCAATCACGACCCCGGCTTTGCTGCGCCCTTGCCGCCCGTAGAACCAAACGCCGGCCGCAACTGCCAGCAGCACCATTACAGTCGGAGAACCGATCCACGTCAACGCGTACGCGATCTTGTATACGACGGGATTCTGGTGCGAGATCACCCACGCGCGCACGGTGTTGTCGAAGACGGTCGTCGATTTTTCCGCGACGTCTTCGCCCAGGTCCGCGAACACGCTGATTGCGATCGCGGACACCACCGCGATCAATGTCCAGAACGTGATCAGCTTTCCTACCCAGTCGCGTACGCGGTGGGTCGTGGCAGGCTTGCGCGGGGGAATCGACGTCAACTTGCTGAAAGCTCCATCACTACGCGGCAGCGTCGACGACGGGCCTCAACTTCTTTTCCGCTCTCTTCCTGGCTCGGGAGCGCAGTCTGTACCTGTTCCTCCGGGCATTGGCGAGCGACAAGACGCAGAGACCCCAGCTCCAGGCAATCCACGATAGACGGTCCGGAATGTTCATCGTCCGCATCATCACTACTGCGATCACGACTCCGCCGACCGCTGTTTCAACTCTGTTTTGGGGCACGGGGGCCGTTCTTCGAGCGATCACTTGTATCGCCTGCGGGCCTCGCGCAACGATCGTGCTGCGGATGGCAATGTCCAGATCCGCCGGCGTCATGTTGCGCCAGCCGGGAATACGCAGCACGCTCCATGCGGGCGCGGTCCTTCCCCACCCGTGATTGTCCGACCCGGACACGACCGCGAGATGGAGCCTTTGCGCGAGCGCCATTATGCCGTCCCGGTCGCGCCCGGATTGCGCCATCCCTCGAGGCGATCCATCCACTGCTTCGACGCCGGCCAGGCGGACAGCGCCATTGATCTCATTCAAAGGAATCCGGAGGATGTTGCCGGGCATCGTGAGCAGCAGCATCGGTGGTGCCGGCCCGCGATCGGCTTCCACCGTCGTGCCCTGCCAGTCGGGAGACGTGATTTGCATGCGTTTCGGATCCACGCCGATCAGAATCGGATGCTCGTCGCCGTCTCGAAGCTCCACTCCCGGAAGCAGCACCATGCCGTCGCCGGATCGGGCGGGGTTGCGGGCCGCGCCGCTCAAAGCTCCTTCGAATGTCCTGTGATCCGTTACGTACGCGGCGTCGAAGCCTGAGCTCGAGTGCCACTCGCGATTTCTCTCCGCGTCGAATCCTGATCGCCCATCGTGCGATGCCTCGGTATGACTGTGAAAGTCGACCGCGATGAGATCACGATTGGCAAGCACCAGCGATGCCATCGGTCTCGCGCCAACGAGACCGATGCCGACCATCGCCACCGTTCCGCCCATAAAGACGAGCACCGCTCTCACGACGCTTTTGGCGCTGAAGCCGCGGCGCGAACGCGCAAGGCGATAGATCCAGAAGCCAAGAAAGGAAAGCGCGCAAAGCGCGAACGTCGCCACGTACTGGGCAGGGGAGAGAAGCGTGAGCGCGTCGAGGATGTTGGAAAATGGCGCTACCACGTCGTACGCCAGCGGTGTGTGAAGACTCGCGGTCACCGACGCCTCAGGATGGGCGACATCCACCACGGGGGTCAACGAAAAAACCGCCGTCATTACGAGTGTTGCTGTAATCACGAGCGGCCATCGATAACGCGAGATTCGTCGAAGCTTCAGTGTCTGCACGACCCTCGTCGCAGAGGTGTGTCGGGATTGGTTACTGCCAAGATTACGCGTTTCACCTGTCGCTACGATTACACCGTGGTCGCGACGCGCGGGAACGTCACGACGACGTTCGTCCCCTTGCCCGGTTCCGAGTTGAGTGAGATATCGGCGCCGTGCTCGCGCGCGATCCAGCTCGCGATCGAAAGGCCAAGGCCAGCCCCATCGGTTCGGCTGCGGGCCGTCTCCCCGCGGAAAAATCTCTGAAAAACCCGTGACAACTCCTCCTGCTTGATGCCGATCCCGGTGTCCTCCACCGAAAACGTGGGGACACCCTCACGCATTGACACCCGAATATGTACCTGTCCCCCCGCGTCCGTGAACTTCACCGCGTTGTCGAGCACGATCATGATCAACTGGCGAACGAGAGTGGGATCGCCCTGAATCGGCGCTTCCTCGAACTGGTCGACCGTGACTTCGACGTTTTTTTGACGGGCCACGATTTGCGCCGCGCCGGCGGCATCGACCGCAATGTCGTCAAGGAAGATCCGTGCCGTGTCGATCTGTTGCTCACCAGCGTCGGCGCGCGCGAGAACGAGCAGACTGTCCACGATGCCTCCCAGGCGGCGCGCTTCGGCTTCGACGGCGCGAAGCGCCGAAACGTAATTCGCCGCTTCCCGTGGCTGCTGTAGCGCGACTTCGGCCCGCGTCCTAAGGATCGTGATTGGCGTCCTCAACTCGTGCGCCGCGTCAGCCATGAAACGACGCATGTATTCAATCGACCGCTCGATCGGCGCCGTCGATTTCCGAACCAGAAAGAAGCCGCCCGCGGCAACGAGAAACAGGGCGGCGAACGCGATCACCACGAACGCGGTGATGAGATCCGCGTATTTGTCTTCCAGCTCAACTCGGTCGGCCACGGCTACCGCAACGAGCTGGCTACCGGAAGCGAGCTTGAACCGCAGCGCGTGAAGCCGGAGCCTCCGGTCCTCCGGGATGTCGCGCTGAACCGTGATCTGACCGACTCTCCCTGCGTCTTTGGCGGCCTGGCGAATCCAGTTGTCCACCTTCGCCGGCTTTATCGGAGTTCCGTCGATGTCGAGGAGGTAAAGAATGCGATCGGGGATGTTCAGCTCGTCTACCGCGTCGATGACGCGCCCGCGCGCCCCCGCCGCTTCCATCTCTCTGATGCGAGCGGCCCGCACCAGCTCCAGTGTAGCGCTCTTGAGCGAAGCATCGAGCTGTTGCGACAACTGATAGCTGATGACCGCGAACAACACCGCGCCGAGGAGGAGGATGATAAGCCCGAAGGTCGCGACGTACCAGATCGTGAGTCGTAGCCGCAACCGGACGAGTCGCTGAAGCCCCTGCCGCGACGAGCTCGCATCAATCGCCAAAGCGATATCCGGAGCCGCGCACTGTCTGGATCAACTTGACCGGGAAGTCGTCGTCGATCTTCCGGCGCAGGCGCCGCACCAGCACCTCCAGCACGTTCGTGAAGGGGTCGTGGTTTTCGTCCCACACGTGCGCGGTGATCGCAGCCCGATCGACGACCTTCCCGTTGTGGAGCACGAAAAACTCCAGCAGCAAGAATTCCTTCGCAGTCAGCTCGATCGGCTTGCCGGCGCGCCGCACGCGTTGTGCCTCGAGGTCGACCTCGAGGTCCGAGATCTTCAACGTCTCCGGAAGCGGAGCGCCGCGCCGCCTCGCCAGCGCTCTCACCCGTGCCAGCAGCTCTCTGAACGCAAACGGCTTCGTAAGATAGTCGTCCGCGCCGACCTCGAGACCGGCGACGCGATCGTCGACGGTGTCGCGCGCGGTGAGCATCAGAATCGGAGTCGCCACCTCGCGCGCTCTCAGCTCGCGGCAGAGATCGAACCCGTTCCCACCCGGCAGCATGACGTCGAGAATGATGACGTCGAACTTTCCCAGGATAGCCTTCATTTTACCGTCGGCGTAATTCGCGACGGTAACGATCTGCACGCCGTGCTCGGCGAACCCGGTCTTGATGATCGCCGCAAGCCCGGGATCGTCCTCAACAATTAGAACTCGCATTGGCGCCAATCTACATCGCCGAACTCGGCGCGCACACTATGTAATCAGGACGACAGCTTTGGCAGGTATGATTCACCAGACAACCGTGGGCTGATTCCCGCGATTCACGCGGGCTGCAGATCAAACATATGGAGGAGGAATCATGTTCAAAGTGATAGCCGTGGCATTTGCTCTTGCCGCAAGCACAACCGTCGCTGGCGCGCAGGGCACCTACAAGAGCACCGCCAAGCCGGCGACGCAGACCTCGACGACGGCCAAGCGCCACACGAAGGTGAAGAAGGCGGAGACCCAGGCAGAGCTCCAGAAGGAAGCAAAGATCTCCGAGACGACCGCGCGCGCCACAGCGCTCAAGGAAGTTCCGAACGGCGCCGTAAAGTCCAGCGAGCTCGAGCGCGAGAACGGAAAACTGATCTACTCCTATGACATCACCGTCCCGGGCAAGACCGGAATCGACGAAGTGAACGTCAACGCGATTGACGGCTCCGTTGTCGCGAAACAGCACGAGAATCCGAAGGCCGAGAAGAAGGAAGCGGCTCAGGAAGCGAAGGAAAAGAAGACCAAGTAACTATCCGGCACGGCCCGGTCGCGACTGAAGGGGAATACGCTTCAGTTGCGGCCGAGCGAGCCGTGCGGGTCCAGCAAGTGATACAGGCTTGGAAGTACCAGCAGCACTATAGGGCCTGACAGGACAAAGCCTCCTATCACGGCGATCGCGAGCGGCTGCATTAACTGAGACCCCTCTCCCAACGCCAGAGCGAGAGGCGCTAGCGCGAAGGCAGTAGCCAGGATCGTCATAGCCACTGGTCGCAACCGTCTGTGCGCGGAGTCAGCCCACGCTTCCCGCGCAGACTTTCCACTTCGTAGTCCCAGCTGTGCCTCGTGGATGACGAAGATTGCGTTCTCCCCGACGATTCCGACCATCATGATCGCGCCAACGTAGCTCGAGATGTTGAGCGTCATGCCCGTTAGGAGCAGGGCCGCGAGAACGCCCGCCAATACCGCGGCGGCGCATAGAGCCGTCACAATTGGCGCACGCCAGTCGGTGAATTCGAATAGGACCACCACGGACACCAGCAATAGTCCGGCAAGAAGGACATAGAGAAGTCCCCTGAACGATTTTTGCTGCTGTTCATAGAGTCCCCCGTACTCCACCGACATGCCGGGCCCGAGAGCCAAATCGCGAGCAATTCTTTGTCGGATGTCCGCCATCGCTCCTCCCAGATCACGGCCCGAAAGTCGGGCGGTCACTCCGACATACGTCCTAAGGTTCTCGCGATTGATTTCGGTCTCCGGCGTGCCGGTCGTAACTGTGGCGACGGTGGAAAGTGGAATCAGCGTCGATGAGGGCGCACCCGCGCGAATCTTCAACTGCGGAAGCGGCGTCGAATCAGCTGCCAATACCCGAAGGTCGTACATCCGATCGCCAATCCTTATCTGACCCGCGACTGTCCCCGTAACTGCCGGCTCGACTTGGGCTGCCACCGTCTGCGTGTTCAACCCGAAGCGCGCCGCCGCTACCGGATCGACGTGTACCTGAAGCGCCGGGCCAGCGATCGTGAGTCCGTTGAAAACGTCTTCCACGCCCGGAATCTTTTCGAGTATGTGTGCTGCCTCATCCGCCTTGGCGGCGAGTATCGCGGGATCGCTTCCGAAGATCTTGACATCGATCGGCTGAGGAGTGCCCCCGGTCAGATCGCCGATGTTGTCTTCGAGCAATTGCCCGAAGTCGGTGTGGATTGCCGGCTCAACGGCGCCGATACGCGTTCGCAGGTCGTCCATGATCGTCTCGACGTCGTCCCTCTGCTTTTTTGGCTTGAGCTTGATGACGTAGTCGCCACGGTTTGGCTCGGTAATGAAAAACCCGAGCTGCTCTCCGGTCCGGCGCGAGTAGCTAGCGACGGCTGGATTGGAAACAATGACGCGCTCCGCCTCCCGTAGCATCGCGTCTGTCTCTGTCAGTGAAGTTCCTGGAGGTGTCCAGTAGTCCAGAATGATCGAGCCCTCATCCATCGCCGGAAGGAAATCCGTGCCGATGCGGCCATACAGCAGGTAAGCCACGACGAGCAACGCAACGATGACAGCTACGCCGGCGCTTCCTCGTCCTACGAAGAGGTCGACGAGCTGGCCATAGCCTCGGCCGGCGCGCTTCAGCGTGGGAGCGAGCCCTTCACGGATTGGTGCGAAAGCCCGTCCTGCTGCCCGCGCTATTCGCTTCAGTCGCGATTGGGAGGCGACTCCAGTCGGCCGTCGGTCCCGATGGAATACGCCAACCGACACCGGGACGACTACCAGCGCGATCACCAACGAAATCACGAGCGCCAGCGCCATCGTGAGCGCGAGCGGTTTGAAGAAGGCGCCCACGACACCGGAGAGGAGGACGAACGGAACCAGTATCACGATTGTTGAAAGGCTCGAGCCGACGAGCGCCGGTGCCAACTCACTGGCGCCTGTCGCGGTCGCATCATGAAGGTCCTGGTCCTGATCCGGATGGAGCTCCGGATCCGACGTCCGTCGCAAGCTCGCACGGGCGTGGTGGCTTTCGATGTTCTCGATGACCACGATTGAATCATCCGCGATCAGACCGAGAGCAGCCGCGATTCCGGCGAGAGTCATCAGGTTGATGGTCTGACCCACTGCACCCAGTGCCAGACCTACGATTGCGACCGTCAGCGGGATTGCCGCGACGGCGATCAATGTGAACGTGACATTGCGCAGAAACAGGAGCAGGACCAGTGCGGCCAGCACGACTCCAATGATGATCGCATCACGCGCTCCCCCTACGGAGCCGGCGACGAACGACGCCTGATCGTAGAAGTTGCTCCAGTGAACATCCTTGGGCAAAATGTCTGGCTGGTCCCGAAAGATGTTGTCAACCGCGCCAGCGATCGCCACGGTATTTGCTGACGGCTGCCGCACGATGTTGACGAGCACCGCTGTCTTTCCGTCTGCCGTCGTGCGTACGTAGGAGACTTCGTCCGCCACGACTATCGTGCCGAGGTCGGAGAGCGTCGCCGGCTGCCCGCCAGGAACCGGAACCGCGATCTTGGCGAGGTCCTCCTTCCCCGTAACTCGGCCGGTCACAAGCGTCAGGTAAAGCTCGTGATTCTGCTCGCTCAGCCCAGTGGACACCACGTCGTTGCTGGCCTGAATCGCCTGAACCACGTCGGATGCGGCAAGCGCGTGGCCGGCGAGCGCCTGAGAACTCAGCCGAACCTGGAACTCACGCTGACGCCCACCTTGAATCTGGACCTGGGATACTCCGGGGATCCTGACGAGAGCGGGCTTGAGCGTGTACTGGGCGAGATCCCACAGCTGGGCTTGCGTCTCAGTGGAAGATGTGAGCGCGTATCCCTGAATCGGGAAGATGGCGGTGTTCATCCATTCGGCGTCGATCCGGGTTTGAGGAGGCAGATCGGGTCTCACGCGTTGCGTCTCCGCTTGCACGCGATCGAGCGCCGCCTTCATGTCCGTGCCCCAGTCGAACTCAGCCGAGATCTCGGTTGACCCTCGGGAGGTTGTGGATCGCACCACCACGATGCCGGGCACACGAAGAATCGCTTCCTCCAGGACTCGCGTGACCGTCGGCATCATCTGGGCGGCGGGCTCTTCGCCGACGTCGGCAATCACCTTCACAGTTGGGAAGGTGACGGTAGGGAAGATTGCCGACGGAAGGCCCACTGCTTCGTAAATCCCGGCGATTACCAGGATGGCAAGCAATAGGTAGATGCCCGTGGCTCGCTGTCGTGCGTTCGCGACAAACTTCACTGGATTGGGTCGACCGTGGTCGCGCCTTCGCGAACCTTGCTGCCTTCGGGGAGACCAACCTGGCCGGAAACGATGACCCGCTGTCCCGGCGTCAGCGCAGGATATTTGATTTCTACGTTGCCGCTCTGGGTCGCGCCCGTAGTCACATTCACCCAGTGCGTGAGCCCCGCTGGGGTGACGAGAGCAACCCGAGAGATGCCGGATATGTCATCGCGCAGAACAGCCGCCGCGGGGACGATGGGAACGGCGTTTTTTTCTCCAACTATGATTTCGACGGTTCCAAACAGTCCGGTTTGAATGGGAGCGCCGGCGGTCTGGAGATCGGTGCTGAAGTCGATGCGCACTGGAACGGTCATGATGCTGTTCGTGTCAGCCGGGAGAAGACCGTGAACTATTCCCGGAACCGCGCCCAGCTGACCCGGCAGGTTGACGTTTGCACGCTGTCCCAGCCTCACCTGTGCAAGGTCGCCTTGGGCTATTCGCGCGACGAACACAATGGAACCGGCGGAGGCGATTGTGAGAATGCTGTCCCCCTGGCTCACGAGATCGCCCTGGCTGGCGCTGCGCGAGACTACGACTCCCGCTCGCGGTGCCCGGAGTTGCGTCGCGACGAGGTTTTGTTTCGCGAGCTGGAGTGCCCGCTCGGCGTCATCGCGCTGCGCCGGGGTTGAGGCACTTCTGAGCATCGCCTCGGCTCCGATGAGCGCAGCCTCACTTGGCTGATTTACAACCGCTGCGACCACCTGGCCACCGCCCACGCGATCCCCAACCGCGATGCGGAGGAGCGTAATGCTTCCAGTAAAGGGCGCACGGATTTTTTGCAGGTCGAGCGCATCCGTCCTTCCAGGCCCAGTAACAGCAATCGCGATGTTTCCGCGTTGCACCGCAGTCATATGCACGGGTGTGGCGGCCATCGAATCTGCGGCAGTGGTATCGTTCGTCGCCGAACCACTCGTGCTCGCGCTCGCAGGATCGTCACCACGCGAACATGCAGAGAAAGCAGCGAGTCCAAGCATCGTACTCGCCACCCGGATTGCGCGTCGCACGGATTTGCTCAAGGAGTTCCCCATCGGATGTAGTTGGCTTCCGCTTGACGGTAGCGAACAACTGCGTCGCCGTACGCCTGGTTCGCGTTGATCCAGGATGTGTAGGCGTCCAGCACTTCTAGCGCGGTAGCCGCCCCTCCGGTGTACATGCTCTGGGTCTGGAGGTAGGCGTCACGCGCAATCGGGATGTTACGGTTCCACGTTTCCACTTGCTGATACAACGTTGTAAGCTGGGCAGCTGCAAGCTGTGAGGAAAAGCGGACCTGTCTTTTGACGACGATCTCAGAATCTTGAGCTTGTTGCGCCTCGAGACGCGCCCGGTCCAGTCGAGCCTTGAAAACGCCGCCGTCGAAAAAGGGCCAGGACAATGAGAAAAGAACGGCTCCGCCCAGGCCGGTACCGCTGTTCGGACCGGTACCAGAATCGCGCCCGAATACGGGCAGAGCACCCAGATTGGCCGAGACTTGCAACTTTGGCTTACGCTCGGAACGCGTCGCTGCAATCGCGGCTTGAGTTGCCGCCGTGTTGGCTTCAGCCGCACGCACGTCGGGTGTCGCGAGCCACGGAGTTCCCGCCAGGATTGTAGGGAGTCCCGGAGGCGTTAGTGGCGCGAGAGAAAGCGGCGCATCGGGAACCCGTCCCATGAGGTCGTTCAGCTGGAAGCGGGCTTCGTCGAGCGCGCGTTTCGCGTCAGCCAGTGCGGCCTCTTCCGTGCCGAGCCGAACACGAGTGGTGAGCACGTCGCTTCCCACGGGCTGACCCGCCGCTCTCCGTCCCTCCACTTGCGAGAGGTAACTCCTCAGTCGCTCGATGCCTTGCTCGCGAAAGGCGATCTCATTTTCGGCCCTCAGGAATTCGCTGAACCAGAGCCTGACGGCAAGGTCCACATCCTTTTCTGCCACGCGAAATCCAGCGCCGGCTCCCTGAAGCCGAAAGTTCGCGGCACTAAGGTTGGCGCGTCTCAAGCCTCCATCAAACAGCGTGGCAGCTCCAACAACCTGGGCCGCTCCCTGAGAGGTGGTGTAGGCCAGCGGGCCGCCGGTGTTGACGCTGCTCGTGACTGCGAGCTCTGGGGAACGGCTTGCCCTTGATTCGCGGACTGATGTCCGGGCGATGTCGACTCCCCGCGCCGCAACGGGCAGGTGCGCGTTTGCATTGCGTGCTTCGCTCAGCGCCTCGTCGAGCGTCAACGGGGGCGCCGTGCTTCTTGCCCTCGATGTCTCATTCGGCGACGGAGAGCCAGCCTGCCCACGGGCGAGGCTTGGAACGAGCAGAAGGCTAGCTAACCCAGCATAGAAATAAAAACGTGGTTGTCTGTACACTGGTCGTATTCTACTCGGGTTACCTTGCGCAGGGATTACCGAATTTCGCCGGACTTCGGCGGGACGGTGGCCCTGGCGCTCCGCCCCCATAACTTTATACCATGACGTCGCCACCCATCGCGCACCCGCCAGAGACCCTCGAGGGCTGGTACTCGCTCCACCAGATCTTTCGATTCACGAGACAGAAGACGGACGCGACCAGGCTCGCGCGCATGGTCAAGAGCTCCGCGGCCGCGCTCGCCTCTGGTCCGGGCGCACGCAAGACTAGGACTTCCTCGGCACCAGCCGGCTGGAGTTGTTTCGTGCGTCTCATCGGGTCCACGTCGGACCTGATGGTGATTCACTTTCGCGAGTCGCTCGATGCGATTGGCGCTGCGCAGAACGCACTCTCCAGAACCGAATTGGCCAAGGCACTCGAACCCGTCTACGCTTTCCTGAGCGTCACTGAGGCGGGACTCTATCACATCACCGCCGATTTGGCGCGGACGGCCGAAGCGCGTGGAGGGAAGGTCGGCGACGCCGAGTACGCGAAGACGCTCGCTTCTCGCTCGACTGCCGAACGCGAAAGCCAACAAGTAAAACGGCGGCTCTATCCGGAGCTGCCTGAGAAGATGCCCTACGTCTGCTTCTACCCGATGTCCAAGCGCCGCGACGCATCGCAGAACTGGTACACCCTCTCGCTCGATGAGCGCAGCCGGCTGATGCAGGCCCATGGACTGACCGGACGCCGCTATTCAGGAAAAGTGCAGCAGGTGATCACGGGCGCGATCGGCCTCGATGCCTGGGAGTGGGGTGTCACTCTCTTTGCGGAGGATCCGCTCGAGTTCAAGAAGCTGGTGACTGACATGCGCTTCGACGAGGTGAGCGCGAAGTACGCGGAGTTCGGCGACTTCTACGTCGGCAGAATCATCCCGCGCTAGCGCTGCGGGAACTTGCAGGAGGACTGTTGCAGCGCGGGCCGCGCCGCGGAGTTGGCTCTACTTGGCCCGCGGGAGAGTCAGCCTGAAAGTTGAGCCGGAGCCCTCCGTGCTTGACACCGTGAGATCGCCGTTCATCGCCCGCGCTAGCTCGCGGCTGATCGCGAGCCCGAGTCCCGTGCCCTCGTGAGCGCTGCTGAGCGACCTTCCGAGCTGTACGAAGGGCTCGAAGATCGCTTCCAGCTTTTCGGCCGGGATGCCGGCGCCAGTGTCGATTACCTCGATCGAGGCGGTGTCCACAGACTCGCTGCATGCCACTCTCACGGTTCCATCCGGGCCCGTGAATTTGATCGCGTTCGAGAGGAGATTGAGCAAAATCTGATCGACCTTGGCGCGGTCGCCGAGGACGAGGCAGTTGGAATCGGTCCGATCAGTCTCCAGAGAAATCGTTTTCGCGGCTGCCTGCGGCTCGACCAGCGATATGACGCCTTCGATCACGTTGGACAACGGAACTGGCAGGATCTCATACGTGAGATGACCCGCTTCGATCCGGCTGAAGTTGAGGAGATCGGAAATGATGCCGAGCAAGTGTTGTTGGCTCCGGCGAATCCTCTCGAGGTAATCCAGCTGCTCGGGAGTTATCGGGCCGCCGAGTCCGAGCGTGAGAAGCTCGGTGTATCCGCCGATCGCGTTTAGCGGAGTCCGAAGCTCGTGGGACATCGCGGTGAGAAATCCGCTCTTGGCCACGTTCGCCGATGCGGACTCGGCCACGCGGCGCGCGTCCTCGAGCGCTTTCAGCTCCGCATTACGCCGCTCGGTGAGGTCCCGTGTAACCTTGGCGAACCCCAGGAGGGTGCCGTCAACGTCGCGAACCGCCGTAATGACGACGCTCGCCCAGAATTCCGTACCATCTTTCCGGACGCGGGTTCGCTCCTCTTCGAACCTGCCCTCGCTCTCGGCGATCTCGAGCTCATGTTGTGGATGATTGGTCGCGATGTCCTCTTCACGATAGAAGACGGAGAAATGTTGCCCGATGATCTCGTCTGCCTTGTAGCCATTGATCCTTTCTGCCCCGCGGTTCCAGCTGGCGACGTACCCGTTCGGATCGAGCATGAAGATCGCGTAATCGCGCACCGACTCGACCATAAGCTGGTAGATTCGCCCACCGTGCTTGATGGTGTCGGCCAGCCGCGTTTTCGCGATCGGCGCCGGTTCCCTCGGAACATCGCCCGGAGCATCATGGGACGCGGGACGCGGGTTTGATTGAGGAAGACTTTCGGCTTTGTCAGCCATTGCTATGGCAAAATGGATTGTATACGTGCGAATCGAGGTCGGCTGGCTGGGAGCGCTATTCTCCCGCGTGAGCTCTACCTTGGCGATGATCCAGGAACGATGAAACCTGACCGAGTCATAGCAACGACCGTGCGAGGACAAATAAGCCCGGTTCGGAAGGGGCAGCAACACTCCTCTCGGGTTGTAGGGCGGTTCGCGAGCGACTATACTCCCAAGTCTGTTTCGCCATGAGAGTTGTGTTCGAAACGGGACGTAGCGCAGCCCGGTAGCGCACCTGAATGGGGTTCAGGGGGTCGCGGGTTCAAATCCCGCCGTCCCGATTTGGTTTTAATCGTTGAATCACAACAACTTGGCACCCGCTCGCGATTCTCCCGCTAACGGGTGCATTTTTTATTAGTGTGCCGCCTGTGTGCACGCTCGGTGCTGCTCCCTACAAAAAACTTGTGCAAGGGGTCGTTTGTCCCTCCAAGAATTTCTCGCAATAATTCCGAAGCTCAACGAACTCGCCGCCGAAATGCTAATTGCGGGGAGCTCAGGCGGCCCGGAGGCGAACACAAAGGACAAGCTTATTGAGCCGCTTCTGGATTCTCTCGGCTTCGATGCGGGGCATCGACATCTCGAGGGGGAGATTCGAAGCCTATGCCGTGCTTCCTCTTGTAACGCTGAGTGCTACGCATCATGTGATATGAAATCGACAGTTTGGTGAAATGAAACTGGCATTGCGACAGGCGATCCCACTGCTAAAGTTGGCCTGAGCCTGCGAAAGATGTTGAACGGTCGCCCGTTCGAATCACTCGCTATAGAGGTGTCTCTAACTGAGGGTGTACCGAGATGTCAGATCTCAAAACGCGGATAGACTACGACGCTCTGCTCGATACAGGTATATCCCTCCGGATTCGCCTAAACACGGACCCAGTTACCCCGCGAGAGGCGGAGGCATTCTTCGGGTTCTTGAATCGCCTTCTTGAAGTTCAGTTCGAGGCGTGGGAAGAGGCGAAGGGTCCTCTGGGAATAGTCCCAATCATTGAGGTTGGCAGCGGATCCATTCACGCGATAATCCGTTTCATGCAAGAGAAAACCAAGGATGGCAAGGAGTTCGCAAGAGAGGTCGCCAAAGACATTGCAAAGCACATCGCGGAAGGGATATTCTGGGCTCTTCTTGCATCTCTTCCGGGCAATCTTAATCCGCCGCTAAAACCTGAGTTCTTACCGCAACGAGTGGCGGACTGTGCTCAGGCTGTCCAACCGGACATCAAAAACCTTTACGATGTGCTCGAGGAGAGTGGGAAGCCGTTCACCGTCGAGATTTTCGAGGGGAAGATTGTGATTCACGGCAATGAGCCCAAGTCAACAGAACCCAACCAGCCGTTCAATAAAAAGGCCGGAAAATTCAATCTTTGAGACGAGATGTGGCGGATTTCCCCAACACCAATTTCGCGGCCGCATATGACCGCCCCGCGCTAGGTCACACAAGAGGGACCTGCGGAAGCCTTCTGGGTGCGCCCTGCTTGGGTCTGAGGAGGAGCGCAAGCGAACGGATCTTACAACAAGTGGTGCCGTTTTCGGTGCCGTTTCTCCCGGCAAACCCCGACATTTCGATCAACGGCACCCGGCGCCGACGCTCGGAAGCCATTGAAGAACCGACAAATTGTCGTTTTGTGTTGGATTCCTGGCCCGCATGGGGTTCAGGGGGGTCGCGGGTTCAAATCCCGACGTCCTGATTCTTGTAAGTCTTTGTCGCGTGCAGATTTCTGTCTGCAAGGCTGCTCTCATAAAGCGGCCTTTCTTTGGTGATGTGTGTGGAGTTGATGAGGAGATTATGAAGGCAACTCGGGCGGGATTGTCTACGCTGTGCTGCAGCTGAACTAAGGAGTGAGCGGCAATGAAGGAGGATCGCGGTTGACCGATACCCGCTTTAATCTGGAAAAACAACTCGGCTCGATAAGGGTGGATAAGGATCTCCTCACACGTCTTGAGGAATATTTCCTCTCTGAACTCGCGAGAATGAGTGGAGTCTCCGCCAAGCACTTCCCTAAGGTGTTCTCAATTTCCATCACTGACGGCGTCGGTACGGAAGTGCTGCATAGCATCAAGGACCATCGTCCAGTGCAGTTGCCCGACAGCACACAACGTGTCGCGGTTTCATACAACACTAGCTTTGACTACGACGACGAACTAGCGGCCAAGATCGATGTTAATCTCAGTTTTGGCCGCGAAGATCTGTACACTGCACTCAAGGTGAACTGCTCTGCACCCAATGCTCGACAGATCGCGATCAGTATCGAGGAAGCAGTTTTGCTTTTGCTCGAACCGCACTGGACGCATAACCGCCTTTTTCATCCTTTCGTTGGTTGGGAGGTGTTACTGTTTGCCCTGATGTTTGTTGCTGCAGCCACGGGTTTTACGTTAATCGCCTCCGGGCAAATATCCGCTGCAAGCTGGCTTCTATTGTTAACGGCCGCATTGCTCGCCTATTTCTACGCCGCCAAGCGATTAAAGCCGTGGTCCTCTTTCGATTCGCGGTCTGATAGAGCAAATGAGGAAGTATGGCGCTGGTTTAAATTCGGCGTGCTGACCTTCTTGCTTTTCGGATCGCTTCTAACACTACTTAGGAAACGGCTTTTCGGGTTCTAGACCGCTACGCAGCCTAAGTATCCCCAGGGGCGCTGCACCACTAGACTCTCAGGAACACTCTTAACAACAGACGCCCAATGTCCAAGGCCAGCCGGATAACGCAATTTGTGACCCTTTGGCAGAGTTTTAAGGCACAGAACCCAACTGAGGTGCTTGCCGGTCCAATGTCGTTTTCAGACTTCGATGGCTTGAACTTGGACGAAGCAAGAGAAACCCTCAGATTCTGCCTAGAAACCATTGATGCGTTAATCCTCACAGACTCGCTCAAGGAACTCTCATTCCAAACGATTCAGTCAATCCAGAACCAGGCGCAGGGCGTTCTCAACACGTTCACACAACTGGTGTCGGGTCGTGATCAAGGCTCGTTTCAAAACTTCGCTCAAACTTTGGATTCATTTGCCTATCACGTGAGAATGTTCGAACTGCCATTGTTGACCATTGGCAGCGGACAACTCGAAAAAACGCGAGTCCAACTCGCTGGGGAGCTCGAACGGCTTCAAACAACGGGTCAGGAGATCGAGAGGCTTCGCGATGACATCCGCACGCTCGTTGCCCCGGCCGTCGCTGGGTCGCTCTCCCAGTCTTTCACTACAAGAAGGGATGCGCTAAAGCGGGGCCGTGTCGTCCTCGGTATCGCCGCCGGCATTGTCGGTGCATTCGCGATATACGCCACTTTTAACTTTGCTTCGGTGGTAGGGGAAGCATTGAAGGCGGGTTCTATCGCTGGTGCGCCGAATCAGAATTTCTTGTGGCCAGCTCTAGTTATTCGTACGATCGTCCTGCTGCCCATTTTCGCGGCGTTTGGTGTGGTGTTTTCGCAGTACAAGAAAGAGCGTGATTTCGAGGAGGAATACGCTCATAAGGCTGCTGTTGCAACCTCCCTCCCAAACTATGGCGATTTGACTCGTGACCCTTCGGTACGCGATCAAATCGTCACTGGCGCCACAACAGTGATTTTCACTTCACCGACTCATTACGCGCCGCCCGAGAAGACTGAAAAAACACTTCACGGGGCGACAGAGCTAATAGAAGCCGCATCCAAACTCGTTTCCAGAAACCGTTGAGGTTCTGTTTCCCTGGCTGAGCGTTTGAGGTTATGCAGATGACATACAACGGCCTTTCGGGTTTCCGGAAATGGTTGAATCCGCCCTCGCTTGCCGTGCCGACATTGTCTCCGCGAGCAAAAGATCGACTCCTTCTAGTGGGGGCAGGTCTTGGTTTCTTCGTTTTTGTTGGACTCGCTTCCGATGTGGTTGATGTTATTAAGTCGAGCGGCCTAGCCTGGCTCGCCGTCGGCCTTGCCGCTGCCGCAGGAATCTTGTCCTCGGCCTTCACGGTTCCAGTCCTTCTGCTGCTGATCCTTATTGCGCTCTGGAATCGCAATTCGAGTGTTGCATCTTTGCGAGCGGAGGTCGAAGAGTTGACGGAACATCTGGAAGAGTTGGAACAACGGATAGAGCGTATCGTGCCAACTGTCCGTGACAACGATTCAGACGTTTGAGCGGAATGACTCTAGACGACATTTTTCCGCCCACGAATGTCACCGCAGTTAAGAACCGAGCAGCCGATGCGGAGCTTGCTGAGTGCGCAGCAGAGGTCAATGGGTCAATCCAGCGAATACAAGACCTAGCAGGTAGGGAAACCCGCGCTTCAGCGCGGATCCGGTTCCCTCGCGGTTATCTACGCGAGATAGGCCGCTGGCGGTTCGCCCTCGGCTTCGTACGATCGATCAAGGTTCGAAGCATGGTGGCAGACACCCTTATGTTGCATGACGTTCAGGCGTGGGTTCTGAAAAGAACGGATCTGTCCGGGCATGCCAGGGATATGCTTGTTAAAGGTACAATCGGCACACTGGGCGGTATCGCGGAAGCATTGCTGATAGATGCGACCACTCCTCCCATGGGGCGGCGTCAGAAGATCGCATCGCGAGTCAAGAGGCTCGAAGATGAATTGGTTTTGGATTCCGAGTTATGCAGTGATTTGTCTTGGCTGTGGGATATCCGAAACCGCCAACACCTTCACAGCTTGCCGACGCGAGATTTTGACTTCTACACGTTGGAGGATCATCCTCGTGCAGAGGCGACGGTTGCGAGGTTCGTTCTTGCCTTACAGCGGAGTGATGGGGCGAGTGGATAGCGGGAGAACTGCACAGAGTTCTTGGCCCAGGGTGGAGGCTTGTTAGGTGATATCGAGAGAGACGTTTTATTCAGTGCTGGGCCTCGCCGTGGTTCTGCTCATGTTTTCGCTGTTCGAAACGTTTCGGTCGCGTACGACATCTTCGCCGCCGACCGTCGCTGCGTCCGACTCAGACCTTACTGACGAAGGGCCGTACGGAAGGGAATTAGACCTGCGCGAAGCTGCTAAACTGAATGCGCACGATAATGCGCGGTGGGTGCTAATCGCTGAAGGCTCGGAGAAGGGTTCGTCATTCACGATTAGCCTAGACACGCAAACTGCCAAGGCTCTACCGAACTCGAGCTACCTTGTTGTTTGGACGCGATGGGATTTCCATCCACCGGAAACGGCTCCGAGTAGTAGCCTGCGGGTCGCAACTGTACGTCATCATGAATTGGTCGACTGTAAGGGTCGGCGGATAAAAGCGCTCGCGCAGACCTTTCTGGATAGTGCCGGAAATGCCCTTGGCTCCATGCCCTCGCGAATGCTTCCCGGTTGGGCGATTGCTGAGCCTTCGTCCATAGGGGAACGCGAGCTTCAGGGGATTTGTATCCACGTGCAAAAATCGTAAGTGCCACAGAGTCCTTGGCCCGGTAGATGCCATTCGTATTTCGGAGAACGTGTTTAGAATCGCGTTCAGCAGTGTGGCCCGAGGACGAGGAATAGGAATTCGCGCGTTTACTTCTAAGGGTCTATATGTCGATTCGGCGCAAAATGTCGATTCCACAAAAAATGCGGGTGTTATACGGCTTCCATGTTCTCGCTGTGGTTGCGTGCTCGAACAAGCGCGAAACCGCCGTCAAGGAAACGTTGCTGTTCGCGGAGCAGGCTCCCTACACACTTGCCGCTCCGGCAGCCCGCTATGAAGGATTCGGCATCGCAGTGAAGGATTCTGCCTTATCGAGCTATAACGCGATCTTTAAGTACTTCGAACCGAAAGACACAACCCGAGCGAGAGTCTACCGAAACCTTCCGTCGGAGCTCTTTTTCCGTCTGCCCGTAACGCATCTGGACCAACTTTCTTCAAAGACCACTACTGGCGACACCCTGAAAGTGACCGCTGTCTACACGCGGCCCAATGCGAAGCTATTCGAAAAGACATTGTTTGATCTCGTTTCCAGTTCGGACACGACTGCGCCCACAAGAGCGCAGCAGCAAGCTTTCGAAGCGTTTGTAAAACGAGCCAAACAAGAGCTGCAGGATACGGACACAGCTTTCTTCTGGGTCGTCGAGGGGCCTCACATCGTGAGAGTAAAAAGCGCGAGTGAAGCACGAGATTCGGTTACACGAAAAGCTGCGAGCGATGCGGTGATGAAAGTGTTCGCGGGTTTGGTCAGTAATGCCGCCTTCTCAGAGTTGGCCGTGAAGCGTTACGCCTACACGCCTTCAGACAACGTGGCTGGTGGGATTAACGGTTTCATCGATCCCGGTCTCCAAGGGTGGCCGACGCTCCCCGCCGAGATCTATGGCGATGTTCACGTAGCTTGCGAAGCAAGGAACAGAGAACAGGCGGTCGGAGAGGTCGGGTACATCATCCTGAAGAATTTGTCATCACACCAAAGAGCAAGGGTTTTATGTCTATGGTCGGGAGAACAGGCCCAACAATGGGCTGACATTGGTCCTAAGAGCTTTCGGGTTCGCCTGGTCGCTGCGACTGGACGCGATTCGGTGGTGGGTCCTTGGACCGACATCAACGAGCGCTAGGTTATGACACCTGCGTGCGAATCACGTCGAACTCCGTGAAGAGCATTTGAGCAATGGGACTCTATCTTCGAAAAAGTCTTCGAGCCGGACCGCTACGGTTCAATCTCTCAGGATCTGGCATCGGCGTTTCCGCTGGAATTCCTGGCTTGAGAATCGGATTCGGACCACGCGGAAACTACATTCATGCAGGGAGAGGTGGTCTCTACTATCGCGCGACATTACCATCGCTCGGAAGCAACGACCGCGAACCCAGCCAGCCTCCTAGACAGGAGAACCCACTTCCACGCGGTTTTTCTCGCACTGATTTGACCCTTGGGCCCGTTGAGGTTATCGACAGCGCATCAGTTGCGGGGATGAAAGATGAATCGGCGGATGCACTTCTCGCTGAGCTCAACTCGAAGCGACAGCGTTGGCGAATAACGCCCGTTGTAACCGTCCTCGGATTGGTCGTTGTGGCAATGCTGTGGACGTCAATGCTGGCCGTTGGCCAAGTTGCCGCGCTTGTCGTAGTCGCAGCATGCATCATTCTGGCATTTCAATACGACGCTCTGCGAAAGTCGACGGTGATCATGTATCATCTCGAGCCTGATGCTGAAGTGAGGTTCGAGCGATTACTCGGCGCAGTTCAAGAAATTGGGAAAGCAAAAGGGCTTTGGGCCATCGAGTCGCACGCTCAAGTTCTCGACGGGAAATACCACGCAGGCGCATCAAGTGAAGTCAGTCGAAAGCCGACGACGATAACATTAGGTCAACCGTCATTTGTTCAGTGCAATCTTGACGTTCCTGCTCTGGGAGTGGGAAAGCAAACGCTCTACTTCTTCCCGGACCGATTGTTGGTGTTTGATGCAGATGGCTTAGGTGCTGTGCCCTATGAAGCTTTGCAGCTCGAACGGAGCACTAGGCCTTTCGTTGAGAGTGATGCAGTGCCCAGCGACAGCCGAATTGTTGGGCGCACCTGGCGATATCTGAACAAAAAGGGCGGTCCAGATCGGCGGTTCAGCAATAATAGAGAGTTGCCAATTTGCGAGTACGAGTCCCTACAATTACGGAGTGCGTCGGGGCTAAACGAGCTGGTCCAAGTCTCTCGCGTAGGAGCGGGGGAGCCATTGTCGCAATATCTCTCCCAGGAAGTTCACGCTCTGCCTCACTAGCGGTTGTTGCGATTGCCAAACATCACACAGTAACCATCCCACCAAGTGCCACTCAACCTAGCCGAGACAAAGCGTCACGCTAAGAAATACGTTGAGCTTGAGGCGCGAACGACCGTTCGAAGCGTGCGATTCGTGAAACGTTTTGAGCTGTTCGGACGGGAAGACATACTTCTTTCGGTCCTGACTACTGATAAAAAGGATCCGGAGTGGTGGGTAATTGGCGGTAGTACGCCCATGAATTTGTACAGTAAGCGCCAATTTCCAGAGCCTGATGTCGCATTTTCTTTGCATCAAGGTCTCATGCTGAGGGTAGCGGATCGGCAGTTTCGGGAGGACCGGAGCGCCCCTGCAACAATTGGTTACGACGCGTTCATCTCGCACGCGACAGAAGACAAAAACAGCGTTGCGAAACCACTTGCGACACAGCTCGACAAGATGGGATTTCGCATCTGGTACGACGAGTTCGAGTTGAAAGTTGGCGATAGCCTTCGCCAGTCTATCGATCGAGGGTTAGCAACCTCCCGCTACGGCATCGTAGTTCTGTCCCCCGCTTTCTTTGCTAAGAACTGGCCGCAATACGAATTGAATGGGCTCACCGCGAGAGAGATGGACGGCGAGAAAGTAATTCTTCCCGTCTGGCACGGTGTCTCGAAAGCGGATGTACTTCGCTACAGTCCCAGCCTAGCTGATAAAGTTGCGTTGTCGACTAAGAGACTCGGCATAAAGAAGATTGCCGACGAACTCGCGTACATCTTTGACACTGCTAGTTGAGCGCATACCGGAAATTGAGCTCATTGAGATCCCTATTCACCATTTCTTGAAGCGTCGCAATAAGCAGACAGCTCGCTAGTGACCAGCACTCATAAGCGTCTCCGCGAAATTCGCCCGCTGCGTCGTCGTTCATATCGATGTAAGCTCGGGGAAAATCAAAATTGCCGTGCAGAAATCGCGATCTGTATTCGTACATCTCCCTAAATTTCGATGCGTTAGTCGTATTCGGCCCTAGAAGAAGCGATGACTTCTCTATCAACTGGCTCTGCTTTCCTTGTGCTCCGGAGCAATAGAGTGCCTCAAGCCCAAGGAGTGCCCATACCAAGTCGGAAGGGGAGAGCTCAAGATCGGGTCGCATCAGAAATGAGAGTGCACTAACTGCTCGCCCTACCCGACCACTCGCCATTCCGGTACTGAATCGCGGCAGCGCATTTAGCCAATCCCAGACTCTTGGGATCGGAAGATCGAGTATGGGAGGCCAACCAAGTTGCCTAGCGTAATCAGTTGCCTCTCCGACCACACCTGTAAAACCTGAGGTTGTTCTCCGATGTCGCCCGCCGAGATATACGTAGATTCGATCGAAGTGGAGCAAGCCAGGCTTTGCCAAGTTACAAGCGAGAACCAGGTCTCCAATACGATCCATGAACTTGTACTCGTACAGGTTTACGACGATTAGGGAGCGATGATGTTCGGAGAGATCGGAATGGTCCGTATCCACTCGCTGCAGCTTGTCTGGAACGTCCACACTAAGCCGGAGATATTTCCGACCGACGCGCACATCATTTGCGGCCGCTATCTGCCTTTTTAACCCGCGATGTTTCGTCGCATCACTTAGGAGTTCTATCTCAAGCGATAGATCGGGTGCCTTCTCTAGGAGAACCGGGGTTCTCGACAGAGAGGTTAGCTCCGCAATTGCGGCGTTAGGATCCCCTTTGCGATCGGAATATGAAGTAAACGGCAAAACCGCTGAAAGCCTTGGCATCTAGTTTCCTGCACGATTTCTCTAAGCATAGTGCAGCCGCGCATTCATAGTGAGCTAGACTCTAGCTTTGCGTGATGCCCTGCCACATAGCTTGCAGCCTTCCAACGGTTCCGACAACAGCCCTTCTACTTTCTTTCCGTGCTCGCAATAGCCCTCGTTGCAATGAACACAGTTCTTGGCGTTTCCGATTCCACCTACTGTGATTCCGTGAACACACTTATCCAGCGGCTGATAATAGTTTGACATCTAGATGTTCCGAGTTCCGGTAAAGAGCATTTCCTCGAGCCTTTCAGCGGCCGCCTGCTGCATATCGGGCAGGACGTGACTGTATACGTCGAGAGTGAGTGATGCACTCGCGTGACCGAGTCTCTCTGAAACGACCTTTACATTTTCCCCCGCGCCAAGGAGCAACGTCGCACAAGTGTGTCTCAGATCGTAGGGGCGTATTTGTGGAAGATTCGTCGCTTCGAGAATCGGCTTGAAATGCCGTCGAATCACCACGCGATAATCGAGCGGATCTCCCTTTCTCGTCGTGAATATCAGATCGTGGTTAGCCCAACTTGGACCTGAGCGAAGCCTATCCTGAACTTGTCGGAGGCGATGGGCTGTTAGTGACTCCATTGCAGACTTGGGAAGCGTGACAACTCGCCTCGCTCTAGACGTCTTTGGTTCTACTAAAGACCAAGAGCTTCCGATGCGGGTTAGAGCTCTTTGGACCCTGATTTTCCCGCTTTCTATGTCCGACCATTTGAGTCCCAGGGCTTCACCTGGGCGTAGACCTGTTGTGAGAAGCAGGACCCATAACGCATCCCATCTAGTTCCCTTTGATGCAGCAAGGAATGTAGTCGCCTCGCTTGCAGATAGTGCATGCATCTCGCGGCGATCCTGCCGGGGAAGGTTTACAAGCTTCGCAACATTCTTTGCCAGCATATTCCAGCGAACAGCTTGCTCGAGTGCCCCGTGTAGGACGCTATGGACGTAGCGCACTGTCCTAGGTGACAGTCCTCGAGCCTGCATCGCTGCGTAGACAGCTTGAACCTCGCTGGGCGTCAACTGCGACAGCTTCCTATGGCCCAGGGCAGGAATGAGGTACGAATCGGCAAGCCTGGTGTAATCGAGGAGCGTCTTCTCTCGCACTCGAGGCTTAGCGGCAGTCTCCAACCACTGATGCAGAAACGCTTCAAGGGTAAGAGGCGAAGCATCCACGAAGGTGTTGGTATCCATCTCACGCAGAGTCTTGGTGAGATATCGCTGAGCGTCCTTTTTAGTTCCCTTGACGGTCTTGTTGTGATGCATGCGCTTGCCTGATGCAGCGCGACCTAGCGCGATTCTGACCAACCAAGTGCTTTCCCCACGTCGAATCACTTGCCCAGCCATTTTAGAGCTCCTCGAAGAATGCATCAATATATCTTGATGCAGTGCTGCACACAATAGGCACACATCGCATCATAAACCCCGTAGTACCAATCACTTATAGACCGTTATCTGATATGCGATCAGTGGGTCCAGTTGTTGACCGAGCCTGGATAGACCCACCGAGCGCACAATTTCGTCTTACGACGAAGCTCTGTCATGACATGAGTCAATCCTCGAGGGAAGGCATGTCAGAACTTTCTGTCATGTCATTTCTTCCGTGAGCGTGAGCTCCTGCTCGGAATCGTTTTTTGGGGACGCTTTCGAAGGTCCCTCGCCGGTCCAGCAAGGTCGCGAAGAATTCGGTGTGCGAGTCGAGCTATACGGGGATCTTCACCCCCGCCCTGGAGATTCATTCTGAGTGCGGCAAGCGCGGGCTCCTGTAGGGATGCGATTCCGGTCGCAGCGTAAGTGATTTGCTCCGCCATGAATGCTTCCAGCTGCTTCCTGAAAGCGGGTGAAGGAAGCAAGTCACGCCGAACTGTCCCAACATCGAGTGAAAGCGCCTTACAAGCATCCTCGAGGGAATTTCCTGCCGTCATCGAGGTGAGAAGATCAGTATAGATCTGAACTGGAGATTGTTCGGGAGAATAAAGTGCGGACGTAGCCGCACTCTTATGTTGTTCCTCTTTCATCGTTTTTTCCTCTTTAGTCTCTTAATAGTTAGTGTTTTTCCAACCGATCAGAATTGGCGTTTGTCCGATGCGGACAAGTTTTTGCCCGATGAGCGATCCTGTTTGCTCGATGTTCAGAGCGGATCTTTACCGGTAAGGCGAATTAGGTATCCATTCATGCCTCCGCAGTTTTAGAAAGTTTGGATCGTTCAGGAAATCGACTGTCAAAGCCCATTTGCTGAGTCGCCTGGGTGCATACCAACGCACTCCCTTTGTATCTCGCCTGCCAAACTTGAGATATCGGTACGTGGTACCTCCATTGGCGTTAAATCGACGCCTCAACAATCGGACGCTCCTAACCACAGTTGGCTTTGATAGGCCTGTTATTTCGGCGAGCGTCCGCAACGAATAGCGTTCATCATCGCGCCGTTGGCTTATGATCGCCCGGTAATCCAGCGAAACTTTGAGTTCGTCTGGACTCTGCCGATCGAGAGCTCTCCGGTAGGCACGTTCATCACGTATCGGATCGAGCGCAGCGATTGTCAGATGCAGCTGACGCATCGAGTGGTTCGGCATGAAAGCCCACCATCCACCGTAAAAGAGCTCCGCGCTTATCCGCACGAACTGCTCGTCTTTAGCCGCGTAGCAGGTCGGCACGTGCAATCGGTATGAAAAAACCTTCCAGTTACTTGGTCCCTGAGAGATCAACTCGCTCTGTAGAGTATTCGTCTTTTTCAGAAACCTGATCACGTGGCGAACGGTGGTGATGGATGTGCCGGACAACGCGGCGATCCTGACTAGCGACAGCGTTGCTCGTCGGGTCCATTCAGCTGTACCAACGGGCCATGTTGAGACTGCCAGCACCGGAAGGACACTGGCTATTGCTCGGCACTTCGGCTCGCCCGTATGCCCCGATCGAATCAACTCGAAAAGCGGCCTGGTTGCGGGACATCGCCAGAAACGCCGCTTCCAAGTGCGCCTATCCCGATTCGACCAGCGATACTTTTTCATCTCGTTCGATGCAGCCAACCGAGGGAGTGTCGAACGGAGGTTCGTCTTATTCCGAATCCGTCCCATGCTCAGGAATTCTCCTGAGCCATCGCAGCGAGAGTTTTTCCCCCGATACGGAGAAACTCCTCGAGAGCTCGCACGTCTACGCGAACTTGTCGGCCTAGATGCACAGCGGGGAGCGAACGACGTCGGACTAACTCGTAGGCGCGAGCCCGACTGATCGAAAGCCTCGTGGCTACATCTTGAATGGTCAAAAGCGGCTCCATCGCAACCTCGGAAACGAAAAAAGGGCAGTCGCTTTCTGAGCTCGACTTGCGAGCTAGAAAAAACGGACTGCCCCGATAAAGGGTCCCTACCTGGTGTAACGCTCTACGGACGGGCGGTTGCTCCGGCTCCGTAGATATGTCTGACTCTCCAAAAGGAGAGTCACCTGATGGTAACAGCTGCTATTTCAGATGTAAAGAGTTTTAGTGATGCGAATTCCCCAAGTTTTTTCTCGTGTGCCGACAGTGTGCAAACGCAGCATCACTGAACGGAACACAGACAATCCCAGAGGAAAACGATGTCGATGCAACCCATTACCTTGTCGACCGTTACGCATCATCCCATATTTCAGCCGAACTCAGAGAAAACGCCTCGGAGTGTATGGGGTTCAGGGGGTCGCGGGTTCAAATCCCGCCGTCCCGATTCAAGGAAGTCCAAGCATCGCTGGCGTTTGCGCTGACGGTGCTTTTTCTTTTTGCTACACCCTGGCAGAGTTTCGGCAGAGTTTCTCTCTGCCTGTGGGTCAGGCAACGCCTCTTTCTCGACCGCAAGGTTAGCGTTCTAGTAGCTTGTCATCGGACGCCAGCTTCTTACACTATAGACACTGACCGAAGGCTCATGGTGAGCCGAATCTGGGGCGCGGCGACCGAGGATGAGATCTTCGATCACGGTCAGCGTCTCCGCCACGACCCACAGTTCCGGCCAGATTTCAGGCAGCTCGTTGACATGAGCGAGTTGACTGAGATTCGAGTTGGCTCTGGAGTGATAAGGGAGGCTTCCTGCGACCAGTTCTTTTCGCCAGGCGCCCGAAGGGCGGTAGTCGCTAATTCCGACGCCGCTTTCGGAATGGCGCGAATGTACGCGATAGCTTCCGAGGACGCGGGTCAGACAATCGAAGTCTTCCGCGACATGAGCGCGGCGGAAGCATGGCTCGACCTTTAGTCAGGGTGCCGCTCATAAAATTGGGGTATCGTCTGGGACACGCTCCGCTCTCCTGCAGACGACTAGTGGAGGAGTAGATGCACAACGATCATGTCCGGGCATTCTCGCTTCGACGCGTCGCTCTCGTGGCGGCAATTGCGACTTTAATCGCGCCCCACACAGCTTCGGCTCAGGCGCGCTCACGCCCTGCCCGGAAACTGCCGCCCGCGGACTGGACCCAGGTGGAGCAGGCACTCGGCCGCAAGGGCACGCCAAATCCGGACGACGTGATGAAATTCAGCTTCCCGCGCACAGATCTAAAAGTCGTGGTGGCTGGAATCACGATCAAGCCCGCTCTTGCCCTTGGGTCCTGGGTAGCCTTCCAGCGGATTGCGGACCATGCGATGGTGATGGGTGACCTCGTGCTGCTGGAGAGCGAGGTGACGCCCGTGATGGCGAGCCTGCAGGAGAACGGGATCGAGCAGACGGCGCTCCACAATCACTCGCTCGGAGAGTCGTCACGGATCATGTACATGCACATTCACGCGATCGGCAATGCCGCGAGGATTGCGAGAGCAGTGCGAACGGCGCTCGCGTTCACGAACACGCCGCTCGGTGCGCCGACCGACCCGCCCTCGACTCCGTTCGACCTCGATACCGCGGGCGTAGCCAGGGCGATAGGGGTCCATGGGAAGCTGGCCGGAGGCGTGTACCAGATCAGCGTCCCGCGCCGCGAGAAAATTCTCGAAGAGGGGCATGAGATCCCCGCCTCGATGGGCGTCGCCACATCGATCAACTTTCAACCAACAGGCGTTGGGACGGCCGCGGTCACAGGAGATCTGGTCTTGCTCGGACGTGAGGTAAATCCGGTGCTGTGGACGCTCAGCGAGAACGGCATCCGGGTTACGGCGATTCACAGCCACATGATCAACGAACAGCCTCGCCTGTTTTTCATGCATTTCTGGGCGAATGGCCAGGCCGTGCAGCTCGCCAGCGGCATCCGCGCCGCGCTTGACCGCACGGCCTCGAAGAAATGAACAGCGCGAAATACGCACGCTGATTCCTCCACTACTGCTGAAACCCCGCCATGCCTCCAGTACGAACAGTCGCCGTCTTGATCGGCAGTCTCCGCAAAGAGTCCCTGACCCGCAAGGTCGCGAACGCCGTCATCAAGCTCGCTCCGCCCTCGCTCAAATTCGAGATCGTCGAGATCGGCCGGCTGTCGCTCTACAATCAGGATCTCGAGAACACGCCGCCCCCCAACTGGGTGGAGTTCCGGGACAAAGTCCGTCCCGCCGACGCGGTGTTTTTTGCGACTCCGGAATACAACCGCTCGGTCCCCGGGTCCCTCAAGAACGCGATCGATGTCGGGTCGCGTCCAAAGGAAAGCAACGCGTTCAATGGGAAGCCGGGAGCGGTGATCAGCGTGTCTCCGGGGGCGCTCGCCGGATTCGGTGCCAACCATCATCTGCGTCAGATGCTGGTCTTCCTCGACGTTCCTGCGATGCCGCAGCCCGAAGCCTATATCGGAGGAGCCAGCAAGTTGTTTGACGCGAGCGGGAATCTGACCAGCGACTCGACCAGGGATTTTCTCAGGAATTTCGCCGACTCCTTTGCCCGCTGGATCGAGCTCATTCTCGCCGGTAAGTCATAGTGCGACATTGGAAACGGATTCCGGCCGTCGTCCGAGACGAACTCGGTCGGTAGATCGTCGCGGCGCTACACGGGCCCAAAAGAAAAACGGAGCGTCTTTCGACGCTCCGTTTTTCTCAGGCCAACTTTAGCCTAGCTAATTACACGCAGGTGATCACGCCGTTGGTCATGTCGCAAACCTTGGCAGACTGCGAGTGGGTAGCAGTGCCGCTCCACGAAGGCGGCGGGCCGGCGACGTTGGTTATGACGACGGTGACGTTCTGCGACGGGCTGAAGCCCTGCAGAGGAGCCAAGCTGGTCGCGGTTCCACCGAAATACGCACCACCGTTGTCGGCAGCGTACTGCTCTTCGTAGGTCGCCATGTTGCGAAGGTCAGATTTCATCGCTGCGACATACGCCTTGTCCTTCGTGTTCGCGAACTTAGGAATCGCAATCGCGGCAAGAATGCCGATGATGACGACTACGATCAAAAGCTCAATAAGGGTAAAACCCTTTTTGTTTCTCATTTGTGTCTCCTGAGGCGTTGAATTGATCGCCGCCGGCTTTAAGGGCCTTCAGCATGTCTAAAAGACGCGGCGCCTTTTGACGGCGCAACCCTAGGTAGTTGCGCCCCGCAAACGAAAGCCCAGCATTGTGCGTAAACCATTGAAGGGTAAGGCGTTGCCGCTTGCATGACGGACCATTCCCGATCCGAAAATCGCCGCATTTTGCAAACTCATTTGCACGTTGCAATGGGTCAGGACCGACGCAGTCGGGTTCGGTAGAGCCAGCCACGTGAATCAGCCTTCAACCTCTGCGAATTGCGTCGATTCAGTTCGGCCGCTGGACCATTGACTCCTTTCCGGCGTATGATGAACGGTCCCGACCCCCTTTTTCAGCGACCGGAGTCCCAGCATGCACTACAATAGAATAGCGCGCGAGGTCAGAACCTCTTTTGCGGCGCTCATCACGGCGGGCGCCGCCGCGGCACTCCTTTGCACCTCCGCGCAGGCCCAGTCCAAACAGGTGGCCGCTGCTCCGTCGCAGGCTCCGCGCCGCACCTTCGCAAAACCGACCGACGTAGAGCTGAAGAGAAAGCTGACGCCGCTCCAGTACGCGGTGACGCAACACGCGGAGACGGAGACTCCGTTCCGCAACGTCTATTGGGACAACCACGAGTCGGGGATCTACGTTGACGTCGTTTCCGGCGAGCCGCTCTTCAGCTCGCTCGACAAGTACGACTCCGGCACCGGCTGGCCAAGCTTCACGCGCCCGCTCGACCCGACGAACATCCGCACGAAAACCGACCGCATGCTTGGCTACGAGCGCACGGAAGTTCGATCCGCACACGCCGATTCCCATCTGGGCCACCTTTTCGATGACGGACCGCGCCCCACTGGCCTGCGCTATTGCATGAACTCCGCATCGATGCGCTTCATTCCCGCCGCGCAGCTCGAAGCCGAGGGTTATGGTCAGTACGCATCGCTCTTCAAGGCCAAAACGGCGGCGACTGCTGCCAAGTAGCAGATCCAGTCTTGTGCGAACAGCCTGAACGTCAGAACTTTTGCCGATAGAGGTTGTCAGCCAACGTCCTTCCGGCGGCGGATGCGAGTTATCAGAAAGGGCTTCACGCTGATCGAGGTTCTCGTTGTTCTAGTAGTGCTCGGCATCCTTTCCGGCATCGCCATCGCGAAGTTCGTCACCACGAAGGAAGCGGCGTACCTCGCGTCGATGAAGGCCGATTTGCGGAATCTCGCGATCTACGAGCAGAACTACATAATTGAAAGTCAGGGCAGCTACTTCGCGGGTAACGGCGCTGCCCAGGGCTTCGTGGCAACCCCGGGCGTGACGATCAGCGCGACGACCGACCCCGGACCACCGCCCAGCTGGCATGCAATCGCCACGCACGACAAGACGGCGAAAACGTGCTCGATTACCACGTCCGGCGCATCCGCCTGGGATATTGACTGTCCGTGAAATCGTAAGGAGTGGCGGCTCTGGCCGCGGCTCCTTTTTGCGCCCAGATTCTGCTCCTGAATCGCGCCGCTCCTTCTCTCCGCGTATGCCAATGGAATGCTGGTTAATAACGTCGCGCGCCGAGGTGATGCGGCTCGAGTTCGGAGAGGAACCGCCGCGGGAGATATGCCTTCCCGATAAGCCGTTGTCGGAAATCGAGGACAACGCGACTCAGCGGGCGATTCAGGACGCGCCCTACATTATTTACAGCCGCTTCAATCTGGCGCACGAAAGCTGGCGCCTGGGCATCGTCTATTCCGTGGCGCCGCCGACAGTCGGAGACATACAGATTCTGTCGGCGTACAGGGCGGCGCACGAGGCGCGCCCCCACCTCGTGTAGCAGCACAAAGGAGCCCGAGCTGCCGGGCGCCAACCTCTATTTGTGGCGGAGCTTGTCGACGGCGGAATCCAGCAGTGCCTGTAATCGCAGGTATTCCTCGTTGATCCTCTTGCCCGCCGCGGGAAGCTCCGCTTCGGCCTTTTCCGCCAGCTCGGCCAGTCGCTTGCCGGCATTCGTCAGTTCTTCGCGCAGCTTGTCGAGAGTCTGCTTGATGTCATCCATGGGAACTGCTCCTGAGTGTTTTGACTCGGATTCGTCGCGTCACCCGTAGCATACGCCGAAGGCGTGCGAGATGCTACTTACGCCGGGAGGGCGCGACCGGTTTCCACCAATTATTTTTTCGCCGCCTTGACGAGGAGCTTCTGGCCGATCTTCACCCGGTCTCCCGCGAGCTGATTCCATTGCTGGATTTGCTCGGGAGTGGTGTCGAACTTCCTCGCGATGCTGAAGAGAGCGTCGCCACGCTTCACCGTATAGTAGATGGGCTCCTTGATCAGCGCTGCGACCGCTTCGCGGAGCCGCCGCTCGCTCGCCGCTTCCTTTCGCTGCGTCGCGTGAACGCCGTTCACGTAGCCCACTAACGAATCGAGGTTGGCTTCTTCACCGCGGACGGCAGCAAATTCGCCGCGCAGCACTCCGAGATGAGACACCCGCACCCCGTGCGCGGTCAAGATATAGAGCCTGCCAGCATCCATATCCAGCAGGGTGTCGTTGGGGAATTCCCGCGACAGGATCACAGGCGGAGCATCCTCGCTCTCGAACTTGCTGCCCGGAGCGACGCCGATGAAGATCAGACGGTCGTTCGTGGCGTACAGCATCCCGTTCGAGCCCCGGTAATAATCGCTCGGTCGGCGCATGAAGACCTTCGCCTTGCGCTCAACTTTCTCGGCGTAGTGTAGCATTCCGCCTTGAAGCTCCCGGTCGGCCGCGCTCCACGCTTTCGGCGCGTCGACGTGACGCATGAAGAAGAAGTACCCGAACAGAAGGAGCCCGACGAGGACAACGGCGAGCCCGAGCAGCGCTTTCTTGACAAAGCGAAACGAGCGGTAAAGTCCTTCAGACTCTTTCATTTCGGATCAGTGTAGTAGGAGGCAGGCACCGGCGGGAGGGCAATCTCCATACCGGGTTTGGCATGTGAGGTGCAACCGAACGCGGCATGGCCGACGTCGAGTTCGAGCAACGCCAGTCCAGGGAGGCAAACCCCTTCACTGACGTAGCGGTCCGGCGACCGCGCAATCCTCCCGCTCCCCGCTGGAAGAGATTTCTACACGCTGTCCTTCAAGGGACCGGCGCAGCATTACTGCTAGCCGCCGGAACCGTCTGGACGATCCGGCAAACGCATCCACAATTCCTGAAGCCTGGGGAGCTGCTGCATCTTCCAGCAGCGGTCGTTACGGCGCCGTTGCCGGGCACCGAAGGCTATGCTCCTCCAACCGACTCGGCTGCCGTGGTGGAGATCAAGCGAGTTGCCTACTCGCTTCGGAAGTACACCAACGATACGACCCTGGCGCTTAGGATCGCTCAGTCGATCGTGGTCGAGGGCGGGAAGAAGAACATCGATCCGGCTCTCCTGGTCGGGGTGCTATTGACCGAGGACGCGAAGCTCGATCCCAGGGCGAAGAGCTCGGTCGGTGCGCAGGGCCTCATGCAGGTGATGCCCTTTCACGCGGGCAAGTGGACGGGGTGCACTTCGAAGGACCTGTTCGCGATCGATTCCAACATTTGCCACGGCGTCAGCATCCTTGCGGATCTGATCAAGCGGTCCCCGAGCGTGGCGAGCGCGCTCCAGCGCTACAATGGCTGCGTGCGCGGCACCAATACCCCCAATTGCCACACGTATTCTGGCAAGGTGCTCAAGTTCGCGGAGCAGGCCGCAACCCAGATGCTGAGTTTTTCGCTCTCGGATTGAGCCGGTAGAGGTCGGGTGTAAACATCTGACCACCATCAAAATGGACGAATCTGTTACGTAACTCATTGTAGTCCAATGAGTTACTAATTTGACGTCACATTCAAGACATTTTTGACCTCATCTGTTCCACTGCCTGGCAATACTTTTACTTGACCGAACTCGTCAATAGAGGTACCGTAATACGTATCTCAGCAGTGGCATTACCACAATAGAATCAGCTATGCCCGAATGGATAGGACGGGAACTCGAGCGCATCAGAAAGCTCAGAGGTCTGCGTCGTGAGGACGTTGCGGCACGTATGGAAAGGCCAGTGTCGGCGTCGACAATACGCAATATCGAGCATGACGAGGACTACAACGTCTCGCTCGATCTTTTGCGACAGATAGCGGCGGTACTGGGCGCCAAGATCCAGGTCTCTCTAGAGGCCGAGGATCTAAAACGCTGGCAGACTCCGCCGGGACAACGACCTGCGTTACAGCTGGCCGATGCACCGGCAGAAGCACAGGAGAGGTTGATCGACAACGAGTACTTCATCCGGTACATCCGGGCGCGTTATCCGGACTGTCCGCTGACGAACTCGCAGATAGGCAGAAGGATGTGGGACTTCGCCAAGCCCAGAGGAGCGGAACTGGTGAAGGGAAGGATGCAGGTGAAGAAAATGCCGGCCAACGAGAGCATCGCTACATACAGGCTCCCGACGACGGCAGCGCAGTACCGAGTTAGAGAGCGGGACATGGAAGTTCTGCACGGTTTTGCGGATCGGTTGGGCCGCGCGTACCGCGACGAGAAGGGACGGGTTCTTGTTCCGCTCATCTAAGCGCGTTCGGGCTGTACTAATTCCAGGAGAAACTGTGAAGAAGTCACTCAAGCCGTTAAACGCACCTCCGCCGAAGCTGTCTTCGCCTATGAAGACTGCTATGCGCGCCGCATCCCATGCGCTTGCATTGGGCGTGCTGCTCGTCAGCGGAGCTGTGTGGACGATTTCGCAGCAGCATCCGCTGTATGCGAACCCGGGCAAGCTGCTGAGACTGCCCGCGGCTATTGTCGACGCTGCACAGCCCACCGAGCAGGCGTTCCGCATTGGTGAGGTTCTGAATCAGTACACTCACGATCGCGCGCTGGCGTTCCGTATCGCCGACGCTCTTGTTGCCCAGGCCGATAAGGAGCACATCGACCCGGCGCTTCTGGTTGGCGTTCTTCTCACCGAAGACGCGACGCTCGATCCGCACGCCCGCAGCTCTGTTGGCGCGCGCGGACTGATGCAGGTAATGCCCCTTCACGGTGGAAAGTGGGGATGCGGCTCGTCCGATCTGTTCGACGTCGAGAGCAACATCTGTCACGGTGTGCAGATCCTCAAGGCGGCGCTGGACGGCTCGCCCAATACTCGTGTCGCGCTTCTGCGCTACAACGGTTGCGTTCGCGGTCGCAATACTCCGAACTGTCATTTGTACGACGACAAGGTCCTGAGACACGCGGGCCGTGCCGCCGCCGAGATGCGACTGGTCAAAACCCAGAAGAGCGAGTAAGGTTGTCATGAAAAAGGAGAGCCGGTGCCAAGCGCACCGGCTCTTTTTTTGTTCATGAACTCGTCTACAAGTGGCTCTACGAAACCCTACTGGGTACTGGCGTTCTCGCTGCTCGGCATCTCGTTCGCCGGTCCGCTCGTCCGGCTCTCGGCCGCGGATCCTGTAGCGATCGCTGTCTGGCGACTGGGGTTCTCCCTCATCATCGTCGCCGGTTTCCTCGTCGCGACGGGGGAATGGCGGGACTGGAAGCGGATTAGCGCGCGCGAGCTCGCGCTCGCGGCCGCCGGTGGCGTCGCTTTGGCGCTCCACTTCTGGGCCTGGAACGCCTCCATTCACCTCACGACCATCGCCGCATCGGTTACGCTGGTAAGCCTCCAGCCGGCCGTGGTGGCGGCGATCTCTGCTCTGGCGCTGCGGGAGGCTCCGACAAGCCGTCAGGTCGCGGGCATCGCCATCGCGATTCTTGGCGCCGTGGTCATTGCCGCGCCTGACCTCCGAGGCGGCATGGCGCCGAGCGGAAACGCGCCTCTCCTTGGAAACCTGCTGGCGACGTCTGCTGCAGTGACTGCCGCCATCTACTACACGATCGGTCGAAGCCTCCGAAAGTCCATTGGCGTCTGGGCGTACGTGGGCATCGTTTACTCGACGGCGTTTGCAACCCTGACGGTCATAGCGATGTCGCGCGGTATCACGCTGGCGCCCCAGCCGCCGACGGAGATCGCAATTTTCGCCGGCCTTGCCTTGGGGCCGATGCTGATCGGTCACACGGGAATGAACTGGGCCCTCAAATTTCTGCCGGCCTATGTCGTCAACCTGACGGTGCTGGGTGAACCGGTCGGAGCGACCTTGCTGGGGGCAGCCATTCCTTCCATACGGCAGATCCCGACGGTATCTACCCTCGTCGGCGGTGCGGTGGTGCTTGGCGGCGTGATCATCGCCGCCGGCGGCTCACAACGCGCCGCAGCACCCAAAACGCCTGATACGTAAATTATCGCCGTCCGCTCTGGTTCGAGAGCGCATCCAGCCCGTCCCCATTTGGCCACCCGTGAATCGATGCGAAGGTTGAAATCCGCGACGTTGCTCCTGCTCTGCCTGCTTGCAATTCCCGCGGGGAGCACCGCGCAGGCGCGAATTGGTCCGACCACACCGGCGAGAGTCACGACGCCCCGCGCGCAATTCGGACACGACATCGGCGACGACTACTTTCTCGCCAACTACACCCAGATGATCGACTACTGGCGGAAGCTCGATCGCGAGTCGGATCGGATGAAGATGGTGCGCATCGGAACGACGGCAGAAGGACGGCCGATATGGATGGCGATCATTACATCGCCTGAGAATCACGCAAAGCTCGCTCGCTATCAGGAGATATCACGGCGATTGGCGCTGGCCGAGAATCTCACCGATGCACAGGCGCATTCTCTGGCATCAGAGGGTAAATCCGTCGTCTGGATCGACGGAGGTCTGCACGCCAGCGAAGTACTGGGCGCGCAGCAGCTGATTCAAACCGTATATGAGCTCGTGAGCAAAAGCGATCCGGAGACCCTCAGATTCCTCCGCGACGACATCATCTTGGCGGTCCCAGCGAATCCGGACGGGCAGGAGCTGGTGTCCAACTGGTACATGCGGGAAGCGGACACGCTCAAGCGCACAACCTCGCGGCTTCCGCGTCTGTATCACAAGTACGCCGGTCACGACAACAATCGTGACTCGTACATGGCATCGCAGCCGGAGACGCAGGCGATGGACAGCATTCTGTTCAGAGCCTGGTATCCGCAGATCATGTACAACCATCATCAGACGGGGCCGATCGGGACGGTGATCTTCGCTCCGCCGTTCCGCGATCCCTTCAACTACAACTACGATCCGCTCGTGCCAATGGAGCTCGACCTGGTCGGTGCGGCGATGCACTCGAGGTTCGTCGCCGAGGGAAAGCCGGGCGCGACGATGAGGAGCGGCTCGGGCTATTCCACCTGGTGGAACGGCGGTCTCCGGACGACGGTCTATTTCCACAACATGATCGGCCTTCTCACCGAAGCGATCGGCAATCCAACGCCGATAGAAATTCCCCTGGTGCCCGACAAGCTCCTGCCGAAGGGAGATTTGCCGATGCCGATTCAGCCGCAGAAGTGGCACTTCGCGCAATCCATCGCCTATGAGCTGACGGCGAACCGGGCGGTGCTGGATGTGGCCTCGCGTTATCGCGAGACATTCCTCTACAACATCTACCAGATGGGGCGCAATTCCATTCGGCGCGGCAGTACCGATACTTGGACAATCACACCGCGGAAGGTGGCCGCGCTCCAGGCGGCGTTCCCTCAGGACAGCTCCCGCCCGCAGGGCGGTGACGCGGGCGGTGGTGGTGGTGGCAGGCCGCAGACGACGAGTCCGGCAGATATGGCGACTTACCTCAGCATCATGCGGAATCCGGCCGACCGGGATCCGCGCGGCTATATCATACCAGCCGATCAGCCGGACTTTCTCACGGCGACGAAGTTCGTCAACGCGCTGATCAAGACCGGCATCACCATCCAGCGGGCTTCGGCGGCGTTCACTGTCGGCGGGAAAAACTATCCCGCAGGCTCCTACGTGGTGAAGGGGGCGCAGGCCTTTCGGCCGCACGTCCTCGACATGTTCGAGCCGCAGGACCACCCCAACGACTTTCAGTATCCGGGCGGTCCACCGACTCCACCCTACGACAACGCGGGTTGGACGCTCGCCTATCAAATGGGTGTGCAGTTCGACCGGATTCTAGAGCCATTTGGCGGACCGTTCACTCAGGTGGCCGGCTTCGCCAAACCGCCGGAGCGGCATGTCGCGTCCGCTGTAGCCGGATATGCGCTCAGTCATTCAGTGAACGACGCATTCATCGCGGTGAATCGGTTGCTCGCACATGGCGAACAGGTCTATACGCTTCAAGCGCCGCTCAGCATCAACGGCCGGACCTATGACGCCGGCACGTTTTACATCCCGGCAAAACCGACGACGGCTCCGATTCTCGCGCGGCTCGCGCTGGAGAAGGGGCTCGCGTTCGATCCTTTCGACACCGAGGTTTCTCCAGCGTCGCTCAAGCGTGTTCGGCCCGCCCGTATCGCCCTCTGGGATCAGTACGGAGGGGCGATCACTTCCGGATGGGCGCGCTTCATTCTCGAGCAGTTCGAGTTTCCCTATCAGGTCGTCTATCCGCCGACTCTGAACGCGGGAAATCTGATAGCCAAGTTCGACGTCCTGATTCTTCCCGACGGAGTGACGTTCGGACGTCCCAATGCGCGAGCGGGTCCGCGAATAAATCCGGAGGACGTACCCGCCGAATTCCGCGATCGGATCGGCAGCATGACCGTCGCTGAGACGGTCCCGCAGCTCCAGGAGTTTCTGAATGCGGGTGGGACGATCCTCGCGATCGGATCCGCCACCGACCTCGGCATCCAGCTCCAGCTTCCGATCGCGAATGCGCTGGTGGACAGCATCGGCCGTCCGTTGCCCCGAAGCCGATTCTATGTGCCGGGGTCAATACTCACGATGCACGTGGACACGACGTTTGCGCTGGCAGAGGGCGTCCGACCCGCCACCGATTTTTACTACGATAATGCTCCGGCTTTTCGCATCCTGCCGGCGGCCGCGGAGCGCGGGGTCAAGAAGATTGTCTGGATTGATGGACCGACCCCACTGCGCAGCGGATGGGCCTGGGGTCAAAAGTTTCTGAGCGGGGTAACAGAAGTCCTGCAGGCTCCATTCGGGAAGGGAATGCTTGTGCTTTACGGACCCGATCCGTACTTCCGCTCGCAGCCACACGGCACTTTCAAGCTATTGTTCAACGGCCTCTTATATCGCAACGAACTCGGGGACTAGATAATGCGCTCACGTATTCTGCTGGCGGCCTTTGCTGTGTCCGGCTGCTCCTATTTCCAGTCAGGGGGCACCACGGTGCCCACGCCCGCGCCGGCGACGAAGCCCGTCGCGACCAGATCGGCATCGAGCGTCAGGGCGACGAGCAGCTCCGGACTCATCAAGGCCATGCACGACCGCTACGACGGGAAATACCTGAAGACGATGAGCTTTCTTCAGAACAACACGGCGTACACCACCACGGGCCAGGAGCAGAAATCACAGTGGTATGAGCACATCGAGGTTCCCGGTAAGCTTCGCATCGCGTTTCTTCCCGCTACCCAGAAGAGCGGGCTCGTGCAGATCGATGACCGCGTGGCGTCGTTCGACAACGGCATTCGGGTCGACTTCCGTCCATCGGTGAACCCGCTCCTGCTTCTGACCGCGGACGTGTACGTTGCGCCGGTTGCCACGATCATGCGCGAGCTGGACACCCTGCACGTCGATGGCGACACATTCCGCGACGATATGTGGGAGGGGCAGCCGGTTTACATCGTGGGCGCAAAGGCAGGCGACACCACTTCGAATCAATTGTGGGTGGATCGGGGCGAGCTGCGCCTCGTCCGCTTCATCCAGAGCCAGAGAGTCGGCGAGCGTACCACTGTCAGCGATATCCGGGTGAAGGGCTACAAGGAGATCGGGGGATTCGACGTGCCGACAGAGTTTCTGGTGATCCGGAACGGAAGGCCCGTCTGGCGGGAGGAATACGCCGACGTTCGCATCAACGCGGATTTCCCGACCGGGACGTTCGATCAGGCCACGTGGAACGACATCCCGATCCCAAAGTAGTACCAGTCCAACAACGCCCTTTCAGATGATTCGCAGGCTTTCAATACTTTTTGCTCTCGCGCCCGCGCTCGTGGGTGCGCAGAGCGCTCTTCCCGCGCAGGCGTCCAAGGCGGGCGCATCGGTCAACGCACCTTCGACCTGGAAGATCGACCCTACGCACTCGGAGCTCTCGTTCACGATCCGGCACATGGTCAGCAAAGTGCGCGGCCAGTTCGATGCATGGAGTGGAACGATCCTCGCTGATCCCGCCGATTGGAACACGGCCTCGGTGGAAGTGGTCGCTCAGACGTCCACGATCGACACGAACAACGAACGCCGCGATGCGGACCTGCGGAGCGACAACCATTTCGATGCCGACGCCAACCCAACCGTCACATTCAAGAGCACGAAGGTCACGCGCTTCGCGGGCGATTCCGTTACCGTGGCGGGGAATCTGACAATGCACGGCATCACGCGGCCGGTCGTGCTGCGCGGCCACCTCAACGGCATCACGGGCGTCCCCGGCAAGCGGCGTGCGGGCTTCGAGGCCGAGACCACGATCAACCGCAAAGACTTCAACATGACCTGGAATCGCATCGTGGAAGGCAGCTCGATGGTCGGTGACGAAGTCAGGATCGAGATCGACATAGCGGCGGTCGAGCAGCCGCAGTAAGAACTCCTACAAGCGAGCGTCAAAATGAGAATCGGACTACTGCTCACGGCGGCGGGACTTCTTGCCGTCGATCTTTCCGCGCAGGGACGCGTTCAGCGTCCGATGACGTTCGAGGATTTCGCCACAGTCAAGAATGTGGGCGATCCGCAGGTGTCTCCCGATGGCCGCTCGCTCGTGTACTCGGTGCGGACGACTGACGTCAACGCCAACAGGCGGACAACTATCACCAAAATGCAGTCCGCGAGCGGCGGTGTCGCGCGCCAGTTCCCGAGTGCGACCACCGGGGCCACCGAGGCGCGCTGGTCGCCGGACGGCAAGCGGGTTGCCTACATCTCGGCCGGACAGCTCTGGATCGCCGACGCGAGCGGTGCAAATGCCCGCCAAATCTCGAACGTGAGCGGCGGTGCCAGCGGCCCAGTCTGGGCGCCGACGGGAGATCACATCGCGTTCGTCACCGGCGTCTATCCCGATTGCGACAGCGATGGCTGCAACGTTGAACGCGCGAAAGCTGCCGACACCGGCAAGGTCAAAGCCCACATCGCCGATAATCTGCTCTACCGGCACTGGACGGAATGGACGCCTCAGACCCGGTCGCACCTGTTCATCGTGTCGCCCGATGGAACGGGTTTGCGCGACGTGACCGCCGGCGTGAAGTACGACGTTCCTCCCGGACCATTCGGCGGAAGCGAGGCGTACAACTTCTCGCCCGATGGAAAAGAGCTCGCCTACACCGCCAAGGATCAGGGGCGCGCCGACGCATGGTCCACCGACCTCAACGTCTACACAGTGCCCGTGAGCGGAGGCGCGCCCGTTGTGATCACGGCCGCCAATCGCGGCGCCGATCAGAATCCGGTTTACTCGCCCGACGGCCGCACGATTCTTTATGCCTCACAATTGCGTCCGGGATTCGAGTCCGATCGCCAGCGCCTCATGGCATACGACCGCGCAAGCAGGACCTCGCGCGAGCTTCTGCCGGCCTGGGACAGAAATGCCGACGCGTACTCATTCTCCCCGAGCGGAGATGCGATTTACCTGAATACGGTTGATGCGAGCCGCACGAAGCTGTATCGCATCACTCGCACGTCATCGGGATGGACGACTTCCCCGCAGCTACTCACATCGGGCGGCAACAATTTTTCGCCGTCCGTGTCGAGCGACGGGAAAACGATCGCGTGGCTGCAGGACGCGACCGAGCGTCCCGCCGAAGTGTATGTCGCGACTGTGGGACTTTCGGGGCTAGGCGGCGTTCGGCGTCTCACCCACGAGAACGACGCGCTTCTCGCGCAGCTCAAGCTGAATCCAGTCGAAGACTACTGGTTCAAGGGCGCCGACGGCGACAGCGTGCAGGGGATGATCCTCAGACCGCCGCAGTATCAGGCCGGCAAGAAGTTTCCGGTTCTGTTCCTCATTCACGGCGGACCACAGGGTGAGTGGCTCGATCAATGGCATGGCCGCTGGAATTTCGAGCTGTTCGCTTCCCCCGGTTTTGGAATCGTGGCGATCAATCCGCGCGGATCGTTCGGCTACGGCCAGAAGTTCACCGACCAGATCTCCAGGGACTGGGGCGGAAAAGCCTATACGGACCTGATGAACGGCCTTGACGCCGCGCTCGCGCGCAACAGTTGGCTGGATTCCACTCGCATGGGCGCCGCCGGCGGATCCTACGGTGGCTACATGACCAACTGGATCGCCGGTCATTCTAACCGTTTCAAGGCGTTGTTCACCCATGCCGGCGTGTACAATCTCGAGAACATGTACGGGGCGACCGAGGAGATCTGGTTCAACGACTGGGAATTCGGCGGGCCGTACTGGGATAAGAATGCTATGGACTCGGTGTACCGCCGCTGGTCGCCGCACCTCTTCGCCGGAAACTTTCACACGCCGCATCTCGTGGTCGTAGGCGAGATGGACTATCGCGTGCCTTACACGGAAGGCCTTTCGCTGTTCACAGCGCTGCAGCGCCAGGGCGTGCCGAGCCGGCTGGTCGACTTTCCTGATGAAGGGCACTGGATTGCCAAGCCGCAGAACCAGAGGCTGTGGTGGGGGGAAGCGCTTGGGTGGTTCAAGAAATACCTAACCCCGTAGCTGGCATCTCTGGAAACTTCCGCAGACGCAACAGAACTGGCGGGAGGCGTCAGCAGCATAGTTACCAGTTGGATAGTTCGCTACGCCCTGACTTTTCTACCGCTGTATCAGGGCACAAGCAACTGCCTGTGCCCCAAATGCTGCACAGGGAAGTCCGGGCGTCGTTAACTAAATCACTGGCAACTACGCTACTCACGCCTCCAGCCCGTTCTGTTGTCGTTATCCCTTCCTCTCACTTGTAGCCTTGTGCCTGCATCGTAAATAGTTCCTCGTAAAGGCCACCTTTTGAGAGCAGCTCCTCGTGCGAGCCCTGCCCCTCGACCTTGCCGTGCCGGAGCACGATGATCCGATCCGCCATGCGAACCGTGGAAAAGCGGTGCGAGATAAGAATTGCCATCCGCCCGGCAACCAGCTCGGAGAATCTAAGAAACACTTCATACTCGGCTCGCGCGTCCAGCGCGGCGGTAGGCTCGTCGAGTATCAGGACCTGCGCGTCGCGAATGTAGGCGCGCGCCAGCGCGATCTTCTGCCATTCGCCTCCCGATAGATCCACGCCCTCCTCGAATCTTCTGCCCAGCATCTGCTGGTAGCCTTTCGAGAAGCGGGGGAGGAGTGACGCGGCCAGCGAATTCTCCGCGGCAGCCGTGATTGCCGCCGGGGTTCCGTTGTTCCTGTCGAGGTCCGCGCGCACGGAGTCTATCTCGCCCACGCCAATGTTCTCGTCGAACCGCATGTCGTAGCGCACGAAATCCTGGAAGATGACGCCGATCGCGTGCCTCACACTGGCGAGGTCGTACTCCTTGAGATCGACTCCGTCGAGCGTGATCCTGCCTTCCGTGGGATCGTAGAGGCGAGCAAGCAGCTTGGTGATCGTCGTCTTGCCCGCGCCGTTCTCGCCGACCAAAGCGACGCGCTCGCCCGGTCTGAGAATGAGATCGACGTTTCGGATGGCCCACTGTTCGCTTCCAGGGTAGCGAAATCCAACGTTCTCGAAGACGAATCCGGATTGAATCTTCGCCGGCACCAGCCTCGCGTTCGGTGGCGACTCGATCGTGGGCCGCATTTCGAGAAATACGAACAGGTCTCTGAGGTACAGCGCCTGCTCCGCCACGTTGCTCGCTGACAGCAGGATGCTCTGGATGACATCCCGCCCGCGCCCGAACGATGCGGCGAGGAAGGTCAGCGTTCCGATGGTGATGTCGCCTTTGACGGCGCGAATCAGAATGACGACGTACGCTGCGTAATAGCCTACTGTGCCCAATATCGAGAGCAGCGCGCTGACGACTCCGCGCCGTATGGAGAGGTTTCGGTTCTCCTCGTAGAACTTCTGGGAGAGGTCGCGGTAGCGCTCCGTCAGCCACGGTGCGAGGCCGAACATCTGGACCTCTTTGGCCGTCTTGTCGCTCGCGCCGACATAGCGGAGATAGTCCAGCTGCCTGCGCTCCGGCGTCCAGCGAAACAGGAGCGAGTAGCCGAGTGAAGCGAAGTGGGTTTCGCCGAGGAAGCTGGGGATCACAGCGACGGCGAGCAGGAGCAGAAGCCACGGATTGTACGCGACTAGCGCTCCCGCCAGCGTGAGCAGGGTGAGAGCATCCTGCGACATCGAGAGCAGGAGACTGAGGAGCGCAATGCGCCCGACTGTCTGCCTCCGCGCCCGCTCGAGATGGTCGTAGAATTCCGGATCCTCGAATTGCGCCAGGTCGAGCTTCGCGGCGTGCTCCATGAGCTGGACGCTCATTGCGTTCGAGAAGAGGTCGCCGAGCAGGCTTTCGATCAGCGACGAAGCCCGCGCGAGGATCTCTCCCGTGAGAACGATCGCAAGCTCCAGCACCAGATAGCGCCACACCTGCGAGAGCGATCCGTGCGCCGCTTTTGCAGTGATCACCGAGTCGAGGATCAGCTTGCCGACCCAGAACGTCATCACTGGCACCACCGAGCGCATGACGCGCAGGACCATCATCGCGCTCGTGTAGCCGCGATGGGTGCGCCAGATCAAACGGAACAGGGCGGGGACGTAGCGAAGTGCCTGGAGCCGCTCCTTCCAGCTCACTGGCTCTTCATCTGTGCGAGGCCGGCGCATCCCTGCTCCAGCAAAGACCGGGTGACTCATGGGGGCGGCGTCTGGCCTCTAATTTTTCCGGCGACGGCCCGTGGCGGGCGCAGGCTTACGCCCAGTTGAGGATCGCGCCGACTTGCGCCCACTTGAGGCTCGTGCGGACTTGCGTCCCCTTGAGGCTGGCGCAGACTTGCGACCACCGGAGGTTGGCGCCGCCTTGCCAGCGTCGATCTCAAATCCCCGCGCGACCCACGCGTCGAATCCGCCCGCGAGGTTGGAAACTTTGGTCAGTCCCCGCAACTGAAGAAAGCTCGTCGCAATCGAGGATCTGCCACCTCCCTTGCAGTGGAGCACGATCGGCGCGGACGCGTCGAGCTCGCCGATCCGATCGGGCAGTCGCGCGAGAGGAATGTGAATCGCGCCCGGCAAGTGACCCTTGCTCCACTCTTCAGGGCTCCGCACGTCGACTACCTGAAGGCCATTCTTGCCGGCAAGCTCGTTGAGGCGTGGCGCATCGACCTGCATGACCGTTTCCAGATCTCCGTGACGTGATTTCCACTCGTGCAGAACATCTGCCTGGAAAACCCCGCGTACGCGTCCCAGGCCCACCTTGGACAGGTCTCCGAGTATCAGCTTGACCGCGTCATCGCTCTCCGCCTCGGTGATGATGTAGAAGTCGCGGTCCTCCGGAACGAGCGCCCCGCTCCAGTTGAGGAACGACTTGCCGAGGGGAATGTTCAGCGTTCCCGGCGCGTGTCCGGCGGCGAACTTCGCGGCCGGCCGCGTGTCGATCACAGGCGCGCCGGTCTTGAGCGCACTTTCGAGCTCTTCCGTTCCCGCATACACAGGCTCCGGGCTGATCGCTCGCTCGGCACCGATACGATTCACGCGCTTCATCACCGCGAAATAGCGGGGAGGCACCGGCTGGTCCTCGAGAACTTTCGCGACGAACTCATTCTCGCTCATGTCGCCAAACGCCCAGTTGAAAAGCTTTTCGTACCCGAGCGTTGATTGTGGCATCGACCCGAGCGATTTGCCGCACGCGGACCCCGCTCCATGGCCGGGCCAGATCTGCAAATGATCTGGCTCTGCCTTCAGTTTCCCGAGAGAGCGGAACAACTCTCGCGCGGAGCCTTCCATCGTTCCCTTCGCGCCGGCGGCGAGCTCGAGAAGATCGGGCCGTCCGACATCCCCGACAAAGACGAAATCGCCCGTCAGGGTGCCAACGGGATCCTCGCCGCGCTCCAGATCGGACACGAAAAAAGTCAGGTGCTCCGGGGTGTGCCCGGGCGTGTGGGCTACGCGCAAGTGTATCGTGCCGAGGTCGATGGGAGAACCGTCCCGCAGCACTTTGGCACGCTTGAGAGCGGCGTCGGTGTAACCCCACTCCCGGCCTCCTTCTCCGGAGAGATGCAGCACGGCGCCGGCCGCCTCGGCCAGCGCATGCGCACCGGAAACGAAGTCGGCGTGAATGTGCGTCTCGGTCACGTGAGCGATTCGCACGCGGTCGGCTCCCGCCGCGCGAGTGTATTGCGCCACGTCAGAGTTGGGGTCGACGATGATCGCTTCGCGCGTCTTCTCGCACGCGATCATGTAGCTCGCCTGCGCCAGGTTGTCGTCGTAAAATCGTCTGAAAAGCATGGACCGTTCGGAGCCGGCGGTGGAGCGTTGCTGGATGGACGGACAGTAGTTAGCGTCCTACTGACGAACTCGATGACTCACTGCGCAATATACCACCAACGTGAATATTGAACGGAGCCGAGGCACGACGGAGCTGACCCGCGAAGAGCTTGTTCGCTATAGCCGGCACATTCTCCTGCCGCAGGTAGGGGAAGACGGGCAGCGCGCGCTCAAGGCATCGCGAGTGCTCCTGGTGGGCGCCGGAGGGTTGGGCTCGCCCGTGGCTCTCTATCTCGCGGCCGCCGGTGTCGGCACCCTTGGGCTCGTCGATTTCGATGCGGTCGATCTCTCCAACCTCCAGCGGCAGATTCTCCATGGGTCGTCGGCCGTCGGAAGCTCAAAAATCGATTCGGCGCGCGATCGCCTACGCGACATCAATCCGAACGTCGAGGTGGAAGCGTACGAGACGCGCTTTGCATCAAGCAACGCACTGGAAATCGCGCGCGGCTACGATCTGATCGTGGACGGGACGGACAACTTCGCCACACGCTATCTCGTCAACGACACCTCGGTTCTCCTGGGGATTCCGAACGTGTACGGCAGCGTGTACCGGTTCGAGGGCCAGGCGTCCGTGTTCGGCGCGCCGGATGGTCCATGCTATCGCTGTCTCTTTCGCGAGCCGCCTCCGCCTCACTTGGTTCCGAGCTGTGCGGAGGCCGGGGTGCTGGGAGTGATCCCTGGGCTCGTCGGGACAATCCAGGCCACCGAAGCCATCAAGATGCTGCTCGGTTTAGGCGATGCGCTGGTCGGCCGGCTGCTCACGATAGACGTGATGACGATGGCATTCCGCACGATCGAGATTCGGCGCGATCCGGAATGTCCGGCGTGCGGAACGAGAGAGATCACGGAGCTTATCGACTATGACGAATTTTGCGGCGCAGCGCCGGCGCGGGAACCGATGGGAGGCGCCGTCAGCGAAATCCAGCCGTCGCAGCTGGCGGAGCGCCTCGAGGGTGGAGAGGAGCTGGAGATCATCGACGTCCGCGAGCCGTACGAATGGCAGCTGGGTCATATTCCGGGCGCGCGTCTCGTCCCTCTGGGCAGGATTGCGGCCGAGATTCCGCGGCTGGACAAGCGCAGGGAGACGATTCTCTACTGCAAGGTTGGAGTGCGGAGCATGTTCGCAGCGAAGCAGCTTGCCGACGCCGGCGTCTCCGAAGTGCGAAATCTGGCCGGCGGGATTCTCCGTTGGATCGACGAGGTCGATCCGACGATGACGAGGTACTAGTTGATCCCGTCGGATCCGATCGAGCGATTTCGCAGCGTGTACGCGCTCGCAGAAAAGACCGACCGAGCAATCATCCCCGATCCGAGCGCGATGTCCCTGGGGACGATCGACAATCGAGATCAGCCGTCGGTGAGAATCGTGCTGCTCAAGGCGTTCGACGAGCGCGGATTCATTTTCTATACGAGCTACGAGGGGAGGAAGGGGCGGCAGATCATCGCGCACCCCAGGGCCGCGCTCTGTTTTTACTGGGCGCCTCTCGACATCCAGGTCAGAATCGAAGGCACGGTTACGAAAGTTGCAGGTGAAGAGGCGGATGCCTACTTCGCGACTCGTGAACGGCGTAGTCAGATTGGAGCCTGGGCTTCGCGCCAGAGCGAGCCGTTGGAGACACCGACCGCTCTCGATGAGCGCGTTGCAAAATACGAAAAGGAATTCAAGGGGAAAGATGTGCCGCGGCCGGGGTACTGGTCGGGATTCCGCGTCCAGCCGGAGGCGATCGAGTTCTGGAAGGGCAAGCCCAATCGTCTCCATGAAAGACATCTCTATACCAGAGATGGCGACGGCTGGCGGATCGAGACTCTTTATCCGTGACAATCAGCCGGTACCACTGGAGCGCGACATACCCTAAAATGCTGACATGACGAGCACCCGTATTTCTCCACCCCCGAAGGCCGAAAAACCGTCGCCGCTGGCGGTGCCCACCGAGCCCTGGACGGTCGCGTCCGCTCGCACGCTTTACAACATCGAGGGCTGGGGCATCGGCTTCTTCGACATCAACGAAGCGGGCCATGTCGTGGTCCGGCCCGATCGGGCGAAGGAAGAGCGCGAGCTCGATCTGTTCGAGCTCGCGAACGATCTCGAGGAGCAGGGCGTCGGATTGCCCCTGCTCCTCCGCTTCTCCGACATCCTGCGGTCGAGAATTGAGTCGCTGAACGAAAAGTTCTCGCGCGCCCGTGAGGAATACGGCTTCACGGGCGGGTACACGACGGTGTATCCGATCAAGGTGAACCAGCAGCGTCACGTCGTCGAAGAGATCGTCGAGTTTGGAAAGAGCGCGGGTGTAGGATTGGAGTGCGGCAGCAAACCGGAGCTACAGGCCGTGCTCGGGCTGGCGGAGCACACGGATCACCTGATCGTGTGCAACGGCTACAAGGACGAGGAGTTCATGCGGCTCGCCCTCATGGGGCAGAAGCTCGGACATCAGGTTTTCATCGTGCTCGAGCAGCTGAGTGAGGTTGATGTGCTGCTCAAGGTAGCCGACGAGCTCGGTGTGAATCCGACCGCGGGCGTGCGCATCAAGCTCTACTCCGAGGGCTCGGGCAGGTGGGCAAAGAGTGGAGGGGAGAAGTCGAAGTTCGGTCTGAGCACAGCCCAGCTCGTGAGGCTGGTAGATAAGCTAATAACGATAGGTCGGCTCGACATACTCAAGCTCATTCACTTCCACTTGGGCTCGCAGATAACCGACATCCGGTACATCAAGTCGGGCTTGCAGGAAGTCACCCGCTACTACGCTGAGCTGCGCGGCATGGGTGTCGACATCACGCACGTCGATGTCGGTGGTGGACTCGGCGTCGACTACGATGGATCGAGCTCGACATCCCAGGCGAGCGTGAACTATACGCTGCAGGAATACGCGGACGACGTCGTTTACACCATCGCCGAAGCGTGCCGGGAACACGAGCTGCCGATGCCCCACATCATCAGCGAATCGGGGCGGGCGCTGACCGCGCACCATGCGCTTCTATTGCTCAGTGTCATCGACGTCGAGTCACAGGCGGACAACACGGTGCCTGATCTCACGGAGGATCACCCCGGTCTCCTTCACGAGATGGCCGCGGATTACACGGCGATCTCCAAGCGCGTCTCGAAGAAGCGCGTGCGGGAGGTCTTCCACGATGCGACGTTCGACAAGGAGCGCGCACAGGAGCTCTTCAACAGCGGAGTGCTGACGCTGCGCGACCGCGCGATCTCGGAGCAGATCTACCTGACTACGATCGGAGCGCTCGCGAGGATCGCGCAACGGGACCGCAGTGAGTATTCGGACATTATCGACGATCTCGAGGCAACGATGGTCGATCGCTACTTCTGCAACTTCTCACTCTTTCAGTCGCTGCCGGACAGCTGGGCAATCGACCAGATCTTTCCGATCATGCCGATCCACCGCCTGAACGAAGAGCCGACGCGTCGCGGCACCATTCAGGACGTGACGTGCGATTCCGACGGGAAGATCGAGACCTTCATCGGCGATCGAAATCCGCACAAGAGTCTGGAGCTGCACCCGTTCAACGATGGTGATCAGTACATCATCGGGATTTTTCTGACCGGCGCATACCAGGAGATCCTGGGCGACCTCCACAATCTATTCGGCGACACCAACGCGGTGCATATCAGGCTGTCGGAGAACAAGGGCTACGAGGTCACGGACCTCGTGCACGGCGATACGGTGACCGAGGTGCTCGACTACGTGCAGTTCCGCGCGTCGGATCTGCTGGCGACGTTCCGGCGCAAGGTGGCGAACGCGACGGGTCTGGCGCGGCAAGAGGCGAACACGTTCATCGCGGATTACATCGCGGGGCTGGAAGGGTACACGTACCTCGAAGGTGAGGCAGCCAGATAGGGAACTGCAAAAGAACGGGCGCTGACTGGAAACTGCAACTGAACGGGCGGGAGGCGCGAGTAGCGTAGTTGCCAGTGATCTAGTTCACAACGCCCCGACCTGCCTCTGTGGCATTTAAAACACAAGCAGTTGCTTGTGTCATGACCCTACCGAGATAAGTCAGGGCGCAGTGAACTAACAAACCGGCATCTATGCCCTCTGACGCCTCCCACCCGTTCCGTTGCAGTCACCAGTGCCCGTTCAGTTGCAGTTGTCAGTTAGGCGGCGAACCTCTTCTCGACTTCCTTCCAATTCACGACATTCCACCACGCGCTGATGTAGTCGGGTCTCTTGTTCTGGTACTTGAGGTAGTACGCGTGCTCCCAGACATCGAGACCCATGATCGCTTTCTGCCCTTCCATGAGAGGATTGTCCTGGTTCGGCGTGCTGGTGATCGAGAGCTTGCCCCCGGTGTTGAGCAGCCACGCCCAGCCCGAGCCGAATCGTCCCACGCCCGCGGCGCTGAACTGCTCGCGAAACTTGGCGAAATCCCCGAACGCGCTCTTGATCGCGGTCCCGAGATTTCCACCGGGCTCCCCTCCAGACTTGGGGGCCATGATCTGCCAGAACATCGAGTGATTCCAGTGCCCACCGCCGTTGTTCCTGATTGCGGTGCGGACTGCTTCAGGAAGCTTGCTCGCGTTGCGCATTAGATCGTCGAGGGATTTGCTCGCCAACTCCGGCGCTTTCTCGATGGCGGCGTTGAGATTGTTCACGTAAGTCTGGTGGTGCTTCCCGTGATGGATCTCCATTGTTTTCGCATCGATGTGCGGCTCGAGGGCGGCGAAATCGTAGGGGAGCGGGGGAAGTGTAAATGCCATTGTCTTTCTCCTGTTTGATCTTCGCTCAACGGACGCTGAGCGCTTTGCAGCCATCTTGCATGTTACATCTCAGACCGCGCCGGTTTCGACGCGGACGAGTCGTCGTATCGTTTCGCCCGCTTTGCCCGGTACCAGCTGATCAGACCCGGCAGGAGCGAGATGAAGACGACGATAGCGACCACGATCTCGATATGCTGGTCGATTCCCGGAATATAGCTGCCCAGGAAATAACCAATCGCGACCATGCTCCAGATCCATAAAACGGCACCCATGATGTTGAACGTTATGAACGTTCTGAATTTCATTCCTCCAACGCCGGCGACCACGGGCCCGAACGTCCGGATGATCGGCATGAATTGGGCTAGCACGATTGTCTTGCGCCCATGTTTCTCGTAGAACTCGTGAGCCCGGATAGCATGCTTCTTGTTGAAGAAGAGGCTGTTCTCTCTATTGAATATCCGGGGGCCCGTGGCGCGACCGATGAAATACCCAACTGAGTTGCCGCAAATGGCCGCCACTGTCAGCACAGGGGCCAGCGCGTATACGTTGAGGTATCCCCTCGCGGCCAGGAGTCCGGCGGTAACCAGAAGGGAGTCGCCGGGTAGAAACACTCCTATGAGGAGCCCGGTCTCGGAGAAAATTATTGCGGCGAGGCCAAAGAGTCCGGCCCACTGCACGAGTTCCGGGAGATTCGAGAGTCGGTGGAACAGGTCTGTGATTGCCTGCATGAAACCGCTTTAGAGAGGTAGAATGGAAGAGAGACGTTCAAGTTCAACGCCACCGCGGCGCAAAGCAACTACCGGAGACTGGCTGCTCGCTTTCCCGGAAAGACGCCCGCGAGGGTTCCGGCGCCCGCCCGGAAGAGCTGAGCGAATGTTCAATGTCGTTTCGATCGCCGTGCTGGTCCTCTTCGCCATGGGTTGGTCATGGTCGATCGCCCGCGCCCGCGTAGCCGGTGAGGGCGGTCCAGTAACACCGGCGAGCGCCAACATCGCGACCGCCCTCACGGACCGATCTGCTCCGTCAGTCGCCTATCTCACGGGTGCCGCACTCGTCGCGCTCGCTACTCCGGCGCGCGGCGAAAGCGGAAAGCTCCGTGTCCGAATCCAGCAGGGCGGAACACCGATCACGCCGATTCTGGCCGACACACTTCCGCCGGGATCCGTGACGACCTTTTCCTCCGGCTCGGCCGCGGAGTCCACATCCACGTTCGTCGCGCCACGCCGTCCCGGCATCTGGAGCCTCGCGCTCAAGGTCGGAAGTGCCATCAAGCCGCTTGCTGATTTCAGCGTCATCACCCTGCGCCCGGCAACGGAGAAGAAAGCGGGCCGGTTGGGACTCTACTACATCGGGAACTGGCCCGCCGCACGAAAGGGGCGGCCCGGCGTGAGCTACGATCCGCCCAACGGATTCATCGAGGTGACCCCACAAAATCAGAACACCCAGCTCTCGGAGCACTTCAAGATCAAGGACTTTCTTCCGCACGATCAGCAGAACGTCTGGCCGAAATACATAGTGATCGACATCAAGATGATCGACAAGGACGAGCTCGTGCTGCAGGACCTGAAGGAGCACGGAATCAATCCGAATGGCGTCCGGGTGCTGAGCGGATTCAGAACGCCGCAATACAACGTCGGGGGAGGGGACCCGAGGGGCCGCGCGGCCCTGAGCCGCCACATGTACGGCGACGCCAACGACATATACATCGATAACGACGGCGATGGGCAGATGGACGACCTCAATCACGACGGGCGCGTGAATATTGCAGATGCCAAGGTTATCCAGGATGCCGTCAACCGCGTCGAGCGGGCACACCCTTCGCTGATAGGAGGGTGTGGCATATATTCTGGCACGTCAGCGCACGGGCCGTTCACCCACATAGACACGCGAGGCTACCCCGCTCGCTGGATCGGAACAGGAGACAGTTAATGGACAAATCACCTACCGGCAGCCCCGCGAACCCGGCGGAAGATCTCAGGCACTCACCAGCCAACGCCAAGCGGGACCCGGCCATGCCGGTGCGCTTGGCCGATCTCGAGCCGTACGTGGGACTGGGCTATCTGTCGAAGCTGTTCAAGCTGATGGCGGTCATTCTGCTGCTCCTGCTGGTCTCGGAGATCATCACCGGGCTCGTCACGCAGGGCACCACCTCTATCCCCACATTGCTGGGCGAGATGAGCCGCCTCGTGGTGCTCGCTGGATTGCTGTGGGGAAGCGGTGACCTAGCGCTCCTTCTCATCGACATGGGACACGACGTCAGAGCGACGCGCATTCTCCTCGGCAGACAGGCCTTGCACCAGACGGGATCGACGGGAATCACACCCCCATCCGGCACGCCCCGCGTCGAGGGGGGAAGCTTCGTGGAGCGTGGACCCCGATAGGCTCTACACGATCGGGCATTCGACCCGATCTATCGAGCAGTTTCTCGGGCTGCTGACAAGGGAAGGCGCGACACATCTGGTCGATGTTCGCGCCTTCCCCACATCAGCCCGATACCCGCATTTCTCCGGACCAAATCTCGAGAGGGCCGTCATCGACGCGGGCGGCAGATACTCCCATCTCCCGTCACTCGGTGGTCGGCGGCGCGGGCGGCGGGACTCGCACAACACGCTGTGGCGAAACGCGAGCTTCCGAGCCTACGCCGATTATATGGAGACGCGTGAGTTTCAGGAGGCGCTCGATGATCTTCTCGCGCTCGCCAGGCTCGAGCCCACCGCGATCATGTGCGCCGAGGCCGTGCCGTGGCGCTGTCACCGCTCGCTCATCTCGGATGCAGTCGTCGCGCGCGGCGTGTCAGTTCTCCACATTCTCGACGCCGCCACCGAACCCCACAAACTGACTTCGTTCGGCCGAATCGACGCCGGACGCGTCCGGTACGACGTGGCTCCGCAGAATGAGTTGTTCTGAACAGGGTCGCTGTCGGTTGGCAGGGCTCTGAGCCAAGCCGCCGTCGGTCTGTAGTATGAATTGTGTTGAACCGCGACAACTTCTGGGCTCAGGCATGCTGGTTGCCATAGTGCACGGTGTGCCCTGGCATTGCGCGCAGACGGATCTCGGATGTGCGCCAGGCCTCGGACGCTCACTATCGCGCTACGCGTAACTCACTTCTTGCGAGGATGCCATCATGCTTTGGACCATCGCGGTAATTCTCTTCATCCTTTGGATTCTCGGATTTTTCGTCGTACACGTGGGTGGTGGGCTGATCCACATCCTGCTCGTCATCGCCGTAATCGTGATCGTCTATCGTCTCGTCACGGGCAGGCCGGTCGTCTAAAGACGGACTTCACCCGGCCGCCGACCCGTTGCCTCGGCCTGATGCTGCCCTCCACATTCCGTGATGGCGCGGACGGGGAGGGCGGCATTTCACATCGGGCAACGTGACTCGGACCGCTGATCGCGGCGCGCCGCCCCCGCCGCTCGACTCGGTTCTCTCCGCTGTACGAGTCGTTCTTTACGAGCCTCAGGACCCCGTCAACATCGCCGCGACGATTCGCGCGATGAAGAACATGGGCTGCAGCAATCTCTACCTCGTCCGCTCGGTGGAATACGATCCCTGGCGACTCGAAGGAATCGCCCATGACACCGGTGACATCATCGAGCGCATCAGAAACTGCGAGTCGATCGAGGAAGCGCTCGAAGGGTGTGTGCGCGTCGCCGGGTTCACGGCTCGGCGGAGGGCCGCCAAGCGCGAAGTCACGACGCCACGCTCAGCGAGCGGCGACCTTCTCGACGCCGCTCGAACCGGTCCGGTGGCGCTTCTATTCGGAAGAGAGGACAAAGGACTTCCAAACGAGATCCTCGACCGCGCCCACGTCGTGGTCACGATCCCGACGACTGAGCATGCTTCGCTCAATCTCGCGCAGGCTGTCCTGATCGCGCTCTACGAGCTGCACCTCTCGGCCGCCGACTCCACCCGGACTCTCGCCCCACCGCGCAAGGACGCTCCGCCGGCAACCGCTGAGGAATACGAGCAGCTTTTCGCTGACGCCGAGCGAGGTCTCTACGCGATCGACTTCTTCAAGACGCGTTTTCACGAGCACATCATGCGATCGGTGCGCACTCTCTTCTATCGAGCGGCCCCCGATTCGCGGGAGGTTGCGCTCCTGCGCGCGATTTTTATCGAAATCATTCGAACAATCGACCGCATCACTAAGGGAAAGGCCGGAGGTTTGCAGCCGTAAGAGCGACCTTGCGCCACATTGCTCGTCCGAACATTTTTCCGCGGGTCGATAGCTTGTGAAAATCTTCACAAACCCGACCGATTAACTCTCCCTTACACAATCATTCGCGGATGAACTTGCGAAGCAGATGGCTAGCGGTGCCGGGGTTCATATGCATCGCCGCGCTCGCCACCATGCTCTCTGCGTATAGCGGTGCCTCTTCATCGGAAGGGAACAGTCCCGTGCAACCGGTCGCGTACCGCCACACGGTGCACGTGGACACACTGAAGATGAACTGCCTCTACTGCCACTTTTCCGCCAACAAGTCTTTCGATCCGGGCCTCCCGGCGGTCGGCACCTGCATGGGCTGCCACACCGTCGTGACCGGATCGTCGCCAGGCAACAAGGCGGAAATTCAGAAACTCACCGCCTACTGGAACAAGAAAGAGCCGGTGCCGTGGATCCGCATCCACAAGCTGCCGGAGTACGTTCACTTCCCGCACATGCGGCACGTGAACGCCGGCGTGACGTGCCAGACGTGCCACGGCGAGATCCAGAACATGAAGCAGGTCTACCAGGCGTCGTCGCTCAACATGGGCTGGTGCATCAACTGTCACATCGGACAGTCGAATCCGCCCTTCCGCGCGAGATACGACTGCAGCTCGTGCCACTACTAGTCGAATGAGCAACGAGCCAGAAGCTTCGCCGCCCACAGTCACCGCTCCGAACGGAGTGAAGCGCCGCGAATTCCTCAAGGTGTTGGGCGTCGGAACTGCCGCCACCGCAATGGTGGGATGCACCTCCGAGAAAGTCGAGAGGCTCATTCCATATCTCGTTTCACCGGATCAAACGGTACCGGGGGTATCCACCTACTACGCGACGACCTGCCGCGAGTGCTCCGCCGCGTGTGGTGTCATCGCCGAGACGCGTGACGGACGCACGATCAAGCTCGAGGGCAATCCGGACCACCCCGTGAATCGCGGCGCGCTCTGCGCCCGCGGACAGGCGGCACTGCAAGGTCTCTATAATCCCGATCGCTACCGCGGGCCGATGGTGCGGCGTAACGGACAGCTCCAAAGCGTGGGCTGGGACGACGCGCTGCAGCTGTTCGCGCAGAAGCTGGGAGAGACGCGGAGCCGCGGGGGCGCGGGAAACGCTGTCTTCGTCAATCAGCACGAGTCGGGAAGTTTCCCCGGATTCCTCGACACCTGGCTCGCCGGCTTCGGAATGCCCGCTCATCTCAGCTACGATGCCGGTGCCGATCACGCGGCGATCGCCGCAAACCGACAGAGCTATGGAGTCGCCTGGCCACGGCTCGATTTCCACGCCGCTCGATTGATTGTTTCGATTGGCGCGGATTTCCTCGACAGCTGGGGCGCGATGGTGCCGCAGCAGCTCGATTTCGCCGATGCGCGCGCCGATCACGACAATAGCCCGCGGCTAATCTATGTAGGACCGCGCCGCTCGCTCACTGGCCTCAACGCCGACCAGTGGATCGATTGCCGCCCCGGCAGCGAGATGGCGATCGTGCGCATGCTCGCGGGCCAGCTTCCGGCCGAGGCGGCCGCGCAGGCAACGGGCGTCAGCGCGCCTGTGCTTGCCGCCTTTGCGCGTGAGTTCGCGGCGGCGACCTCGAGCATGGTGATCGCGGGCGGTGGCGGCGGGGATGGATTGGAAGTCGCTCTCGCCGCGAACGCTCTCAATCAGTCGCGCGGCAATGTCGGAGTTACGATCAAACCGAGCGAAGGATACCTGGGCTTCGATCGAATGGCGGCCCCGGCGGAGCTGCGCGCTCTCGCCGAGCGCATGAACTCCGGCGGCGTCCCGCTGCTGATGGTGCGCGGGGCCAATCCGGCATTCACCCTTCCGAAGTCGGTGGGATTTGCGGCCGCGATGGCGAAGGTGCCGTTCAACGTGAGCTTCTCGAGCTATCCGGACGAAACGTCGGAGCTGGCCGATCTGATTCTTCCCGATCATCATACGCTCGAGCAGTGGGGGGACGCCGAGCCGGTTCGCGGCACGATCTCTCTGCAGCAGCCGACGATGGATCCGGTGTTCGATACTCGCGCGACATCGGATGTGCTTATCGCCGCGGCGAAGAAAGATCCTGGGAGCGCGGCGCGCTATCCAATGACCGTCTACCGGAGCTGGTTGATAGGCCGCTTCCCAGGAGGCGCCGCCGGGCTCGCTGCCGCGCTTCCACGCGGGATCGCGTCGGGGTCACTCGGCGAGCCAACGACAGCGCGTCCGGTTCCGGCGGTACGCACCCCGCCGCCGATCGACCAATCGAGCGGCAACATGTACCTCGTGGTCTATCCGCACCCGTTCCTCGGCGATGGGCGCGGCGCGAACAAGCCGTGGCTCCAGGAAATTCCCGATCCGGTCACGAAAATCTGCTGGCAGACAGTCGCCGAGATGAATCCCGCGACCGCGGAGAAGATGGGATTGGCAAACGGTGATCTCGTCACCGTGCAGACATCGGCGGGAAGCCTGACACTGCCGGTGCTCCGGTACCCGGGCACGCAGCGCGACACCGTCGCCATCGGAACTGGTCGAGGCCACACGCACTCCGGCAGATACGCGAAGGCAGGATTCAATCCGCTCGAGATTCTACCGCTGGCCGAAGACCGCGCTGGAGGAGTGGCGTTCGTCTCGACCAAGGCGAACGTCTCGAAGGCAGGTGGCTACGCGCAGATCGTCACGACCGAAGGATCAGCGCGCCAGCACGGGCGCGGAATCGGTCAGGCGATCGCGATCGCGGATCTCCAGGCGGGACGACCCGGCCATGACACCGGGGCTGCGAACGTGGCGGAGGTCGCGGCGAACGCCGGAACCGAGGCTCTCGCGGGAGACCATCCGGCAGGTGCTGAGCAGGGCGAGGAAATGCCCGGAGACGCGCCGCACCAATTCCTCCCCGGTCTCCGCTCGCCGGTCGCGAACGATGCTCAGGGCGAGCAAGGTGATCCGAAATCGAAGGACAAGGGCATGTACGATCCGAATCACTGGAGCGGCATGGCCAAGCGCCGCTGGGCGATGACGGTCGATCTTGCCCGCTGCACCGGATGCGCCGCGTGCGTAAGCGCCTGCTACGCCGAGAACAACATCCCAACCGTCGGCGCCGATTGGCAGGTAGGAAAAATTCTTCCCGACCGCACCGGCTTCGGCGCGAACCTCCTTCGCAGTCGCGAGATGGCCTGGATCCGCATCGAGCGGTACTACGAGGGCGGGGAAGACGGCGGCGCCGATTTCGACACGCGCTTCGTGCCGATGATGTGCCAGCAGTGCGGCAACGCGCCGTGCGAGCCGGTGTGCCCGGTCTATGCCACCTACCATTCGCCCGATGGCCTGAACGTGCAGGTGTACAATCGCTGTGTCGGCACGCGCTACTGCTCCAACAACTGTCCGTACAAGGTTCGATACTTCAACTGGTTCGGTTACGGCGAGCCGGCGCGCCCGCAGTACGCGTTCCCTGAGCCGCTCAACTGGCAGCTGAATCCCGATGTCACCGTGCGCGGAAAGGGTGTGATGGAGAAATGCACCTTCTGCGTGCAGAGGATCCGCGAGGCGGAAAATCGCGCCGCTGCCGAAAAGCGCCCGCTCAAGCCGGACGAGTTCACCACCGCGTGCGCGGCGGGCTGTCCGTCGCGCGCGCTCGTGTTTGGTGACGCAGCCGATGAGAGCTGGACGGTCACGCAGCTCGCCAAGGATGCGAGGGCGTACCATGTCTTCGAAGAGCTCAACACATTTACGGCGGTCGTCTACTTGAAGAAAGTGATGCATCCAGCGCCTTCCAGTTCCGGAGGCGCATAGCGATGGCGACTCTCACGCAAACGCTACCCGCGCGCGACGAGCCACGCCGGCCGAACATCGCCACGGCAGACGTTCAGTTGCCGGCGGTGAAGGATTACGAGCAGGTCGATCGCGAGATCGTCGGCACGCTTCACCCAACCGTCGCGTGGTTCATTGGACTCGGCGTTGCCGTGTTCTTCCTGCTCATCGGGATCGCGGCGTGGATGTACCAGATCTACAGCGGGCTCGGCGTCGCGGGGTACAACCCGCCGGTGATGTGGGGCGTGTACATCATCACCTTCGTCTTCTGGGTCGGTATCGGCCACGCAGGAACGCTCATCTCGGCGATCCTTTATCTATTCCGCGCCGGATTCCGCACCACGATCTATCGGTGCGCCGAGGCGATGACCGTGTTCGCCGTCATGACGGCGGGGCTCTTTCCAATTCTTCACCTCGGCCGCCCATGGAAGTTCTTCTGGCTGATTCCGTATCCCAACTGGCGCTACATCTGGCCGCAGTTCAAGAGTCCACTGGTGTGGGACGTGTTCGCGATTCTTACCTACCTCACGATCTCGAGCACTTTCCTGTACGTCGGCCTGATACCAGACATCGCGGTCCTGCGCGACCGCGAGAACATCAGTCCGATGAGAAAGCGGATCTTCAGCGTGCTCTCGCTGGGGTGGCGGAACACCGACAGCGAATGGCGTCACTTCGCGCGCGCATACCTCTTCCTCGCCGCGTTCTCGACGCCGCTGGTTCTGTCGGTGCACTCGGTCGTGTCCTTCGACTTCGCCATGTCGCTTGTGCCGGGATGGCACACCACGATTTTCGCGCCCTACTTCGTCGCCGGCGCGATCTTCTCGGGAATCGGGATGGTATTCACGATCATCATCCCGCTCAGAAAGTTCTTCGGGCTCAGGCATTACGTCACGATCAACCACCTCGACGCGGCGGCCAAGCTGGCGCTGTTCACGTCGCTCCTAGTCGGCTGCGCTTACATGAACGAATGGTTCGTGGCGTGGTTCAGCGGCAATGAATTCGAGAAAGCCTTCTTCGCCAATCGAATCTGGGGACAGTGGTGGTGGGCGTCGGCGATCCTGTACACCTGCAACATGGTGCTTCCGCTTTCGCTCTTCTCGCAGCGGCTGCGGAGAACCCCGGCCTGGCTCTTCATCATCTCGTTCACGATCAACATCGGCATGTGGTTCGAGCGCTTCGTGATCGTCGTGCCCTCGCTGTCGCACGAATTCGAGCCATGGCAGTGGACCAGCTATCGCCCGACTTGGGTGGACTACGCGATCCTTGCGGGAAGCTTTGGCTGGTTCTCGATGTGGTTCCTGCTGTTCATCAAGCAGCTGCCCGTGATCGCGATTTCGGAAGTGAAGGAGATCGTTCCGCCCAAGCTCAGAAAGGCGCATCCGCACGGAATCGATCCGGCCGGACGGCACTTCGAATACGAGGCGGATACGCCTGGAGAGTTCTCCTGATGCGCGGCGTCCTTGGTGCATTCCACGAGCTGGACGCCGCGGTGAGCGCGATCGAAGCGCTCAAGGAAAACCGCATCGGCGCGATCCGCGTCTACACTCCGACGCCCCGTCACGAGCTCGAGCAAGCGATCGGAGCGCCGCCGAGCTCGGTGCGACGCTACACGTTGATCGGTGGTTTGCTGGGCGTGACGTTCGGTTACTGGATAGCGATCTGGACCTCGGACTATTGGCCGCTGGTCGTCGGCGGCAANNTACACGATCTTCGGCTTCGAGGTGATGGTGCTCGTCGGAGGGCTGTCTACGGTCGCGGGGCTTTTCATCAATTCGCGCATCCCTCGGCTGACGATGATGGTGGGTTACGATCCGCGTTTCAGTCATGGTGATTACGGAGTCTGGGTCGAGTGTTCTCCGGAAAAT
>PLCA01000013.1 GCA_003134685.1 Gemmatimonadota bacterium
CGAGCGAGACGGCTCCGAGCGCGACGACGCCTACGATCACGGTCACTCCAGCTCTTGCCTCTGGCCCGTTGCGGGTCAGCACGGCCAACCCGCGTTACTTTGCCGATCCGTCGGGCCGGGTGGTGTATCTGACGGGCTCGGAATACTGGAAGACCATACAGGACAATGGCCCGTCGAACCCGCCACCAACGTTCGACTATTCAGGCTTTCTCGATTTTCTCCAGAGGAACAACCACAACTTCACCCGGCTCTATATGTGGGAGCAGGCGCGCTGGAGCGCCGAGACGAGCCTGAGCCATTGGTTCTCGCCGACGCTCTACTTGAGAACCGGTCCTGATACAGCTGACGACGGAGGTCCGAAGTTCGATGTAACGCAGATCAATCCTGCGTATCTGGCCCGAGTCAGGCAGCGAGCGATCGATGCCGGTGCACGCGGGATCTACGTCTCGGTCATGCTCTTCAATGGTTGGAGCGTCGAAGACAAGGAGGGGACTGGCGGAGGCAATCCATGGCTGGCCCATCCCTTCAATTCAGCCAACAACATCAACGGCATCAATGGCGATCCGAATAATGACCAGTCGGGCAGTGAGACGCAGACGCTCTCCATCCCGGAAGTGACGGCACTCCAGGAGACCTACGTCAAGGCGGTGATCGACGCGGTCAATGATCTGGACAACGTGATTTATGAGATAAGCAACGAGAGCAATCAATCGAGTGATGCCTGGCAGTACCACATGATCGACGTGATCCGGAACTATGAGGCGACCAAGCCGAAGCGGCACCCGATCGGCATGACGGTGCCATACCCGACGGTGCCGGATGGCACTAACAGCGATGTATTGAACAGTTCGGCCGACTGGGTGTCGATGAATGGAGATGTCAACAACCCTGCGGTGGCCGATGGCACCAAGGTGGACCTGTCGGATACCGACCACTTGTGCGGCATCTGCGGCGATGTGACTTGGCCGTGGAAGAGTTTCACCCGTGGCCACAATCCGTTGCTGATGGACGGTTATGACGGAAGCGCGGGTGTGGGAGACCCGGCATACAATCCAGACGATCCGAAGTGGCCAGCGATCCGGACGAACATGGGATATGCCAGATCCTTCGCGCTTCGAATGGACCTCGCCCATGATACGCCCCGCGGGGATCTTGCGTCCAGCGGATACTGTCTAGCGGGGACCGAGTACCTGGTATTCCTGCCGACTGGTGGTAGCGTTAGCGTGGATCTCTCGGTCGTGTCGGGCTCCCGCACCGTCGAGTGGTTCAACCCGGCAAATGGCCAGACAACAGCGGGCGGAACAGTCACTGGCGGCAGCACGCGCAACTTCACCGCTCCCTTCACCGGCATGGCAGTCCTCTTCATCCACCCCTAAGGGGCAACGGCGCCGCAACAACACCGCAAAAAAACGGGAGCTCGCTTACGGGAGACCGCGGTACTATAGCGAAAGAGCGATCTTGCGCGCGTGAAAGGCCTCGGCGAATGCCTCAGTAGCTCGGCACTCCATTCCACGCAACCGCATTAACCCGAGGAAGGTCTCCTCGCTAAACCAATCCTTGGATCGCTGCGTCCCGAAGACATCGATGAGTGCCTTGGCCTTACGAAGCGCAGCGCTCCGACTCGCGGGTACGTAAAAGTTCGGCCGGCCGAGATCGCCATCCCATTTCGGAATCTCGTACTCGAGGATCAGCTGGTTTCGAAAGGTGTTCCAGGTCAGTTCGGAAATGATCCTGTGGTCCTGATGCCGGTCGTCACCCGCGTGAGTAAAAACAATATCCGGCCTGAATTCGCGAGCGAGACTCTCAAACGCATCCTTGATCGCCGAGAATTGAGCGGGGAAATACCCGTCCCGGAACTCATGCAACTGAATCGCGTCCTTGGCGGCTGGTCCGAGAAACTTCTGCGCTCCAAGCCGCGCCTCGCGGCCCCGGGTACCGTCTGCGCTCCAGACCACCCAACGGAATTCCGCGCGTGGCCGCCTTCGCCCCAGTTGGAGCACTGTGGCGCCGCAGCCGATCTCAATATCATCCGAATGCGCGCCCAGGCACAGCACCCGAAGCGGTTTAGAGGATGCATCGGCTTTCAGGTTCAGCAGTGTAGTCTCCTGGCGCGGACGTTCACAGAAAGGTTCATCCGCTCGAGGCCGAGGCATGGGTCCCAGACGTTCTGGAGCGAACCGGCGCGGAAGCGGACCCAGGAATTGCTGTCTCGAAGCGGCCTCGGCGCTCATCGGCGGTGATCAGAAGCCCTGCGTCGCGCAAGGCAATCGCAGCGCGGCGAATCGTCGTGAACGGAAGCGCCGCGCGCTCAGCGATGTCCAGCAGTGAATATTGGCCGTCGGAAAAGTTGAGAACCCAAAGCAGGGACATCTCGAAGTCCGCTGGAGAGGTGCCCCCTGTGTTCTTGTACAGCCCGCGGCGACCGAGCTGAGGCTCGCCCTTTGGACTCAGGTTCACGCACGCGACATCGTGCTCCAGAATCTCGATGATCGCGAGCGCCTTGGCGAGCGAATCTTCCAGCGCTTCGGGCGTGACGAACGAGAGATTGTCCGCAGACGTATGGTATTCCGGGAAGCGACCGTTCGGTGTGCGGGTGAGGCACCCGACTGGCAGATCGAAGCCGGGCGAACAATATTGTCGTTCGTCGTAGCCGTAGGGCACAAAGTCGAGCAGCCGGTGGGCTCCAGATCTTCCGAGAACGTGGGCGGCGGCGCGATCCACCAGCGCGTTACCACGACGACTGCGCTTGTAAGTGGAGTCGCCGGGATCGCCCAGACAGGAAAGCACGAGCCCGTGCCGGATGCGGGCGACCTCTGGCTCGTGGAGCGCCAACCATGTTATTGAGCCGATCGTTCCAGGGATGAAGAGAAAGCGGAAGGTATGTCGTCGGCTCGACGAGGACAGGTGTCTGGCGAGGAACGCCCCCACTGCCATCCCCGACAGATTGTCGTTCGCGAGCGACGGGTGGCAACTATGCACGCTGATCAGCACCTCATCCGTCGTCGTCCCCCGGAGCACGCACTCGCCATAGCTCAGACTCCCTGGCGCGAGAGTAGAATCGATACACACCTCGTATTCTCCCTCAGGAAGCGCGTCGAGCGCGCGCTGGCTCATGCAGAATCCCCAATCCTCCGAGTAGTATGTCGTGCGATAGGGGATGAGGTCCGGTTGAGCGGGAAGGGTGTGGAGCCGTGGTCTCAGATCCGCTAGTGAGATCCGTGTGTGCACCGGGATACTGTAGCTGACGACGTGCAGGTTGGACGCGCGAAAGTCGACGACACGCCGACCGCTGGCGTCTGCGATCCACGCGTCCCTGATGTTCCATTCCTTGGGGATCGTCCAGTCGAGTACGGCGGTTCCTGTGGGAACCTCAGTGACCTCGATCGGCACAAACTCCGCGAGGCGGCGCAGGGAGTTGCGGAACCCATCGCCGGTAATGCTGCGACAAATCGGATAGAGATCCTGGATTAGCGTATGCATCGCTGCGCCCGATCCCGGGGAGGCAATGTACGGAGGTGTCACCGGGCGACCAGAGGAATATAGTCGGGATATGCGGCATCCCTGGCGTGAAGAATCGGCGTCGTCACGGGCCACTCGATCGCAAATGCAGGATCATTCCAGCGAACGCCCCGCGCGAAGGCGGGCTCGTGGAACTCCGACATCTGGTAGAAAACTTCCGTACCGTCGACGAGCGTCACAAAACCGTGGGCCATGCCCTCAGGGATATAGAGCGCCCGGCCTGAGTCGGCGTTCAGCTCAACTCCTACGTGATGCATATGAGTCGGCGACTCGGGACGAAGGTCGAGAATCACGTCCCAGATCGCTCCGCGCGTGCATCGCACAATCTTTACTTCCCCATGCGGCGGCGCCTGCCAGTGCATACCGCGGAGCGTTTGGCGGCGCGAGTTATACGAGACACTGGTCTGCACGAAGGATGTGTGGAGGCCCATTTGGTTAAACTCACGCTGGCACCATGTTCGCGCAAAATAGCCGCGATCATCGCTTCGCCGCTCCAACTCGATGATAAATGTGCCGGCGAGCGCCGTCGGCAGGAAAATCACGGATAAACCGTCACTTCGGGAATGGGCACCACGAAACGGCCACCCCATTCGGCGATGCCGGCCAGTTGCTCCATGATCTCATTCTTGAGATTCCATGGGAGAATCAGCACATAGTCAGGGCGAGCCTCCCACAGCTTCTCGGGTGGAAAGATCGGAATGTGGGTACCTGGAAGGAATTTCCCGTGCTTGTGAGGACTCCTATCGACGGTAAAATCCACGAAATCCGTTCGGATGCCGCAATAGTTGAGCAGTGTATTGCCCTTCCCAGGGGCGCCGTAGCCAACGACCCGCTTGCCTGCGTTTTTCGCCTCTATCAGAAATGCGAGGAGCTTTCTCTTGGTCTCCCGCACCCGTGACTCGAACCCCGCGTAGTACGCAAGCGTGTCCACACCAGCGTCCGCCTCGCGCGCGCGGAGCGCGAGCAGACGGTTTGTGACACTCTTCGACCCATCTTCCGCATGTCTCGCGTAGATGCGAATTGAACCCCCGTGAGTTGGGAGTTCTTCCACGTCGTAGATCGGGAGACCGTGCGCGGCGAATATTCGTTCGACAGAGTACAATGAAAAATAGGAGAAGTGTTCGTGGTAAACCTGGTCGAACTGATTTCCGTCGATCGTGCGCATCAGGTGAGGGAACTCGATAGTCACGACTCCAGTCGGTGCCAGCAATATCTTGATCCCGCTAACGAAGTCGTTGAGGTCGGGGACCTGTGCGAGCACATTGTTGCCGAGTATGAGATCGGGCTTGTGACCGCCGGCTGCGAGTTCACGCGCAGTCTCCCGTCCAAAAAACTTTACGATCGTCGGAACCCCCTTCTTTTCCGCCACCCTAGCGACGTTGGCGGCCGGCTCAACACCGAGGACATGAATTCCTCGCTCCACGAAGAACTGCAGCAGATAGCCGTCGTTGCTCGCGATCTCCAGCACTTCACTGTCGGCAGTCAACCCGAGTTGGGTAATCATTTGGTCCACATAGCGGCGGCAGTGGTCCAACCAGGAGTCGGAGAAGGACGAAAAGTAGGCGTAATCGGAGAAAATCTCCTCACCACCCACGTATTCCTCCAACTGTACCAGGAAACAGCTCTCGCAAACCCAGACGTGCAGAGGGTAGAACGGCTCCATCCGGTTGAGGCTGTGCTGGCTCAGGAAACTTTCGCATAAGGGCGACATCCCCAGGTCGACAACGCGGTGGCGGAACGACGTACCGCAGAATCGGCAATGGCCTGAAGAGGGCGCGCTCGGAATGGCCGATGGCCAATCGATCGAATGGGGGCTCACATTTACTGCAGTCATCAACTCTCAGCCTCCAAAGGCGTTCGTTACATCAGTTTACGGGCGGTCGCATGAGCGTGTTGGCTGCCGCCATCTGATGTCATTCGGGTCAACTCCGTGCCAACAGGCAATGGCGATAGCTGTGCCGCGTGTCTTGTCTTCCTGGCATCCGTACGCCCGTGTTCGACGCACCGGACTCGGGGGCGAAGCGTCCAGTAAAGACACCGGTGTTGCTCTGAATCGCAAACCTGTCGGACGGACGCTACACCTTGGTTGCAAATCCCTGATTTGTCTCGCTTTGAGGGGTGTTCTGCGACATCTGGTGCGGGCGCGTGAGTTGCCTATTCCGCCCGCAGTGGCCGTCAATCCGCGGTCCCGCGACCAGCCCGTCAAATCATACGCACCGCCCTTTCTAGGAAGGCTACATGAATTCGGTTTTCTTCGATCCCGCGCTCACCGATGATGAGCGGCGCAATCTGCTTTACAGCGGACAATTGTTCGTGTACACCGCTTCGCCGGGGGCCAGAAAACTGGTGGCCCTGGCTCAGGAGATGATCGAAGACGCGTTCCACGGTCGGGATCCCGAACTGGCGCAGCACGAGATGCCGGTCGAAGAGTACGCCGCTTTGCTCACCGACCTGAAGCCTAGGTTCATCCACCATCCGAACTCCAAGCAGTGCATTCAGGAAATCCTGAGTGAGGCCGGGTGCGATCCAGAGCAGACTTATTTTGACGTCCCACGGATGCGCACGTCCACCAGTGAGAACTACCTGACATCCGGGATCGCGTACGCTTTTCACCTGCATCGCGACACATGGTATTCCGCGCCAATGTCCCAGATCAACTGGTGGCTGCCCATCTACCCCGTCCTGCCCTCGAACGCGATGGCCTTCCATCCAGCCTACTGGAACAAGCCGGTGAAGAATGGATCCCGCATTTACAACTACGAAGAGTGGAATCGCACCAGTCGCCTGGAAGCCGCGAAGCATGTTAAGACCGACACTCGCGTGCAACCGAAACCAGAGCAGCCGATGGAGCTCGATCCGCAGCTTCGACTCCTCCCGGCACCGGGAGGCATGATCCTGTTCTCCGGGGCGCAAATGCATTCCAGCGTTCCAAATGATTCTGGCCGCACCCGGTTCAGCATCGATTTCAGGACGGTACATCTCGGGGACGTCAAGGCGAACCGTGGCGCATTCAATATCGATTCGGAGTGCACCGGAACTACCATGCGCGACTATCTCCGGGTTTCCGACCTCGCCCACATCTCCGAAGAAGTGTGTCTCAGCTACGAAAGTGGAACACCTCTTGTCGGCGCGTCAGAGAGGATGGAAGCGCTGGTCGGCGCGGCGTAGAAATGCGTGTCCTGATAACCGGTCATAACGGGTACATCGGCTCCGTTCTCGCGCCCCTGGTGCGAGCAGCCGGGCACGACGTCGTGGGGCTGGACACCTTCCTGTTCGAGGGAGGAACATTCGGCCCTGACGGCTCGCAGATTGATGCACTGCGAATGGATCTTCGAGACGTGCAGATCTCCGACCTGCGTGGCTTCGATGCGGTGATGCATTTGGCCGCGTTGTCGAACGACCCGCTCGGCGACGTGAACCCCCAGTGCACATACGACATCAATCACCTGGGCTCTGTTCGCCTCGCGCGCCTTGCGAAAGAGGCTGGGGTCCCGCGTCTCATCTTCGCGTCTTCATGCAGCCTTTATGGGATTGCTGGCGATGAGATGCTTACTGAAGAGGCCGCATTCAACCCGGTCACCCCGTACGGGATGTCGAAGGTGCTCTTTGAGCGCGACGTGGCCAAGCTCGCAGACGATGATTTCAGTCCAACGTTTCTGCGCAATTCCACCGCGTATGGTGTTTCTCCCCGACTGCGCGCCGATGTGGTGGTGAACAATCTGGTTGCGATCGCTTTCACGACTGGCGACGTCCTGATTCAGAGCGACGGCACGCCGTGGCGTCCGCTCGTCCACATCGAGGACATCGCGAGCGCATTTCTGGCCGTGTTGCACGCGCCCCGTGAACTGGTGCACAACGAGGCATTCAACGTCGGGCGCTCAGAGGAGAATTATCGCGTGCGCGATCTGGGCGAGCTCGTTGAGCAGGTCGTTCCGGGAAGCAAAGTCCGGTACGCTGAGGGCGGCGGTCCGGACCCGCGTTGCTATCGGGTGGACTGCGGCAAGCTGATGCGAACGCTACCGGAGTATCAACCCCAATGGACCGTCCGTCGTGGGATGGAACAGCTCCGCGACGCGTTCAAGCGAAACGGACTGACCCGAGAGGAACTGCTCGGCGATCGGTACTTCAGGATCAAGCGGATTCGCGCCCTCCAATCGGAAGGGCTGCTCGATGATTCCCTGCGGTGGACTTCCCTCGACAGCCCGGTGCTCGCGGGCAGCGTCGCATGAAGGTCGTAATCTTCTGCGGTGGGCTTGGGATGCGGCTGCGCGAGGCTGGCGAGGACATCCCCAAGCCGATGGTGCCGATAGGGAATCGTCCGATCCTCTGGCATTTGATGAAGTATTACGCCCACTATGGACATACGGATTTCATCCTCTGTCTGGGCTATCGCGCGGACGCGATCAAGAAGTTTTTCCTCAACTATGAAGAGACCAGCTCCAACGATTTCGTCCTCTCAAAAGGGGGACGCGAAGTCGAGCTGATGAACAGGGACATCTCGGATTGGCGCATTACGTTCGCCGATACGGGAGTGAACGCGAACATCGGTCAGCGGCTAATGGCGGTGCGCCAGTATCTGCGCGGTGACGAGACCTTTCTCGCAAACTATGCGGACGGTCTCACGGATATGCATCTGCCGTCTGTGATCGAGCGGTTCGAGTCCGCCGGGAAGATCGCCAACTTCGTCAGCGTTCGGCCCAATCTGAGCTTTCATGCTGTTTCTGCCAGACCGGACGGCAGAGTGAGCGAGATCAAGCCTGTGATGGACACCGATCTGAGAATCAACGGCGGATTCTTTCTATTCAGACGCGAGATCTTCGACTACATGGGGCCGGGCGAGGAGCTGGTTCAGGAGCCGTTCGACCGCCTCATACAGGCTGACCAGCTTCTCACACACGCGCACGACGGCTTTACAGCGTCGATGGACACCTTCAAGGACAAGCAGCACTTCGATGAGCTTTACGCCAAGGGAAGGGCGCCGTGGGAGGTGTGGCGGAATTCTTCGGCGATTGCCAGCGAAATTGCCCTTGAGCCAGCGCTGACTACGGCGAGCACAGGTCCATTCGGGGCCGGCTCCGCGGTAAAATACGGCGGTGGGGATTTTCTGACCCTGGTCTCTCGAGGATCCTCAGAAGCGGTGCAATCGCCGGCCGCGTCCTAGCCGACGCGGTGCTGCTGATGTAGCGCGCCTTTGTTGGCTGCTACAGTGCGAGTTAATCAAAGGCGAAAGAGAATGAATTCAGATCGCGACGGAGCCATCGTAATCGGGGGCGGAATCGTGGGACTCGCCACCGCCCTCGCGATGGCTGAGCGGGGACATCCGCCGATCGTGCTGGAGGCAGAGCACCGCCTTGCGCTGCACCAGACCGGGCACAACAGCGGCGTCATCCATTCGGGTCTCTATTACAAGCCGGGATCGTCAAAAGCGCGAATGTGCCGCGCGGGACTCGAGGCGATGTATCGTTTCTGCGCGGAAGAGAACATCCCTCACCGTAGATGCGGGAAGATGGTGGTGGCGGTCCGACCGGAGGAATTGCCGCGCCTGGCCGATCTGGAGGAGCGAGGCCGCGCTAACGGCGTGGCCGTCCGGCGCCTAACGCCCGAAGAGATACAGGAGCGCGAGCCAGAAGTACTGGGACTCGCCGGACTATGGGTCGAGGAAACCGGCGTCGTTAACTATTCGCAGGTCTCGGAGCGTATGGCTCGCAGGTTGGCCAAGCTGGGAGGCGAGGTCCGCGTAAATCACAGAGTCCTGGCCATCCGGCGTGAGAAGAGCGCACAGATTGTCGAAACGACGGGCGGTCTCCTGCGGGGCTCGCTGCTGATCAATTGCGCAGGCCTGCAGTGCGACCGCGTCGCTCGGCTGGCCGCGGTAGATCCGGGAATCCGAATTGTCCCATTTCGCGGGGAGTACTACGTCCTGCGGGCGGAGCGGGCAAGCCTGGTTCGCGGCCTGATTTATCCGGTCCCGGATCCCGCGATGCCTTTTCTCGGTGTTCACTTCACAAGGGGCATCGACGACGTGGTGGAAGCCGGTCCCAACGCCGTGCTCGCTCTGAAACGGGAAGGCTATTCCTGGAAAGACGTGTCACTCACGGACATCGCCGATATGGCGGCATTCCCCGGATTCTGGAGAATGATGCGTAGGCAGTGGCGAACGGGAATCTCAGAGGTGCAACGATCGCTGAGTCGGAGGCGCTTTCTCGAATCACTTCAGTCACTGGTTCCCGCTCTCACCGACGCCGACATCGAGCGTGGAGGAAGCGGGGTCCGGGCTCAAGCCGTGGGCGCAGATGGACGCCTGATCGACGACTTTCACATCCAAATCGTTCCGGGGATGGTCAATGTCCTCAATGCCCCATCGCCGGCAGCGACCGCGTCTCTGGCGATCGGGCGTGAAATTAGTGAGCGCATTCTGGCGATGCGCACAGCCGCATGAGCGCAGCCTGCGAACACGTCGTCCGGAGACAAGTATGACCGAGTTATCGTCGCTCACGCCACAGATATCTGTCGTGATCTGCACCTGGAATCGAAGCAGGCTTCTGCGGCTCACGCTGGAGCGGATGACGCACCTCGACGTGCCGCATGGCACAACCTGGGAGCTAATCGTCGTCAATAACAATTGTTCGGATGACACCGACAGTGTGCTGGGGGAGTTCGGCCAGCGGCTTCCCATAGTGAGATTGTTCGAGCCCACACCCGGCAAATCACACGCTGGCAATCTCGCCATACGCCAGGCGAAGGGAGAGTACATCATCTGGACGGATGACGACGTGCTCGTCGAGGCAGGTTGGCTGCAGGCATACCTTGACGCGTTCGCGCGGTGGCCAGAGGCAACGATTTTCGCGGGGGCCATCGACCCCTGGTTCGAGCAGTCGCCTCCGCGATGGCTCGAGCTGGTTTTTCCGAAGGTTGCAAGTGCCTACGCTGCGCTGGATCACGGCCCCACCGGCTTCGACCTTACGCGAGACACCTATCCGTACGGGGCGAACATGGCGCTCAAGCGCAGCGCGCAACTGAGAGAGCCGTACGACACCCGGCTCGGGCCACGCCCCAACAGCGGTATCCGCGGCGAGGAGATGATCATGGCCCGCCGTCTGTTAGATGCCGGAGCCACCGGTCGATGGGTGCCCGAAGCAAGAGTCCGACATTTCATTCCGCCGAATCGCCAAACATTGGCCTATCTGCGTGAATACTTCTTTGGATCCGGCGAGGTTCTTGGGATGCTGGGAAGGAACGACAACGGGGAACGGCGAGCGTTCGGCCGTCCGCTGTGGCTCTGGAAAGAAGTGGTGTCCGCGGAGCTGGATTATCGATTTGGCCGGGTATTCCGGTCGCCGGAAAACTGGATCGAGGCGTTTCGCAGATCAAACGTGGCCCGGGGCCGACTCAAGAGATACGTCTCGGGAAGGACCGTCTAGACCAGAGTATTCTCAAGATCTGCCGTAGTCGCTTGTTTCTCGGCGACTTGCTGGAGGAGCACGTTGATTGCCGCGGCGGGCTCTTGCCACGAGAAACTTCGGACTGCTGTCGACCTTGCGAGGGCGCCCAGTTTGGTCCGACGATCCTCGTTCGTCAGAAGCTCGACGACCAAAGCGGACAACTCGGGTCCTTCCCCGGTGAGCAGCAGTTCCGACGGTGCACTGCTCAGCCCGTTGGTTGCGATCGGAGTCATGACTGCCGGGGTGCCTACGGACCACGCCTCGAGAACTTTGTTCTTGATGCCGCAGCCCGTGAGCATCGGCGCGACTGCCAGCCACGCGCGCGCTAGAAAAGCCTGAACGCTCTCGACATCGGCGTGCACTTCGATGCCCGGGCGCTGTCCGAAAGCCAAAATCTCCGGAGTCGGACTACGCCCCACGATTTGGAATACAGCATCGGGAAGACGCGTCTGAATCGCCGGCCAGATCTCATTGCCGAAATAGACGACCGCATCGATGTTTGGCTGGTAGTTCATGACCCCGGTAAACATCACCGTCGGCCGTGACGATCGCCCGATGTCGGGAGTATCGGAGACGTCGACCCCGTTCGGAATCACATGGACATTTCGCACGCGCAGGAACCGGCGCAGCACGCTCGCGTCGGCGTCTCCCACAACAACCATGGCGCGCGAAGAGCGGCGCATGCTGAACTCGTACCGCGCCACATAGGCAAAGTGTGCCAGGCGCCGGCGAATCGCCGTTAGACCGCGTGCATGCGTCAGCAGACGCCACGACGAAAGCGTCATGCAGTCGACGCGGTCGCTGATCGACGGAGGCATCCCGGGGACGTGCTCGCTCAGGTATTCCATTCCACCCCAAAGCAACGCCAAGGTGGGCCGGTGAGCTCGGACGGCCTCAGAAACCGTTCTTACTACGGGCTCCACGTCGTACTGCGATGGGACGTACATCCACTTTCCGACGTGCGGAAAGCTGATCTCGGCGGCCAACTCGACTCCATTGGCCGCAGCCGGCTCACCACCCGCCGGACAGATCAGGACTATCGACCAGCGCGAAGCGAGATGCTCGAGCAGACGCGATACGCGAAGGGACATGCCATCCCTCGCAGGCCACGGGGGAATGGGTGATATCGCGAGAAGCGTCGGACGGGAGCGCGGTTCGTTCAGCGAGTAGTCTCGGTCAGAATTCTCTTCGGGGGACAATCGGAGGGCGGAGGATCGCATTTGGCCTCGTGGGTTGCAACCCAGGGGCCGATATCGACTGCTTTCGCACGGGCGCCGGCTACAGGGCGGCGTCGAAGTCTAACCCTCTATCGTCGAACACTTTAGCCGGTTGAGAGAAGTGGCGCCCCAGATACCTGTTCTCATAGGAGAAATCCGAGTGTGGCGAGGGAGCAACATGACTGGCACGTCAGGCCACCCTGCGGGCATTCAAGCGGTCGATCCCCTGACCGCGTCTCGTTCAGCCACACGCGTAGCTATGGCGGCGCCCAAAAGAGTCCCGATCACCGAGGCCAGCCAGTCGCTGCGCGGCGCCGGGCTCAGTCCAAACGCCAGCGGCACAACGACCAACCCAACGTAGAGAAGCGCCACCGCGATCGACACCAGAATCACTCGAGTTCTTGCAGTGTCCGGTCCCCGGAAAAGCCGGGTTCCAACCTCGCCCCAGTAACCGATCGGTATCAGCATCCAGGCAATCCAGATTCCGCTCACGAGTAGCTCCGCGCTGGTTCCCTCGATGTGCCACTGAAATGGCAGGACCATGGTCCAAGCGAGGGAGGCCCTGGTCGCGATGCGGCGATCACGCGTTACCCGCGCCGTCTGCGCGTTCAGACGCGCTTCGCGGGTGGAATAGCTTGCGCGCATCGCGATCGTGTCGGTCGTCAGGCCGATGTCCCGACGCGCCACGGCCGGAAAGAGATCTGACAGCGCAAAGATTGGGGGACGAAATCCAAGCACAACCGCTCGCGTGCGAACACCAAAAATCAATTTGTCGCCGTCTTGCGCGAGAAGAACTATCTCCCGCTGCCTGGCATCTGCCACTCGCACGATGGGCGCGATATCGTGTGTGCGCCCGGCGGGCAACACGGTCGTCGTGACGGTTGCCCCGTGGTCGAGCAGCTCTCGCACTTTGCGGCTGTCAGCGAACCTGGTATCCGGTACGGGGACGTCGGCGATGCTGGCGTGAAGGACACGACCCCTGAACTGCTCGAAGTGCCCAAGTTGTCGCGCGATTTCACCGTAGTACTCTGAGCTCGGGATGGCGGGTGAGAACCCGGAGGCGGACACTGTCTGAATTGCCAGCCAGAAGATGGACCCACTCACACTGAGCGCGAACGCAATTCGCGGCGACGGTCTCAAAAAAGTGAACGCATATCGACCGATTGTGAAGCCCAGTGCCCCGCCCAGCGAGTTCATGAGCACATCGCCGATCGTGGCATCACGACCCGCAATGAAAAAAAGCTGCGTCGTCTCGATCAATACGGAGAGCACGCACATCGCGGAGAAGGCGAGCCGCGCGCGCGCGCCGAGAAGCCCGAGACCGATCCCGAGGGGGACGAAGAGTATGATGTTGAGGACGGCATCGACGCCGCCCCGAGACCCGCAGACCACGCAAAAATGGGAGGCGATGGGCGTATCCGAGTCCGGGAAGAGAGTCGCCAGGAGAATTCCCGCGAAGCCCGCGATCGCGATAGCCACGCCGAGCCGCCGCACTTGTGGCGCCGAGGCAACAGTAGTCAGCATTCCCGAGGATTGAGGTCTCCAGCAACACGTCCATCCGTCGCCCCTTCTCCTTGTGGCATAAGGGGATAGCACAAGTGCTGTGACGGTCATGACAAGCTACGAAAATGGCATTTGAAGTGCGAATGGATTGGCACCGCACCTTCGCAGCGCCCATTCGTCGCACCCATCACATGCAACCAGCACACATCTCGACTTCGCACTTCTTCACGGTCGATGTCGAGGAGTATTTTCAGGTACAGGCGCTGGAGTCGGTCGTGTCGCGCGAAGAGTGGCTGTCGCGCCCGAGCAGGGTCGGCCGGAGCATTGATGGGCTACTGGCAGCTCTCGACCGGCGGGGTGTTCGGGGAACATTCTTCGTGCTGGGCTGGCTGGCTGAGCACCGCCAGGACGTGGTGCTCGCTATAGCAGCCGCTGGGCACGAGATCGCCTCCCACGGCTATTGGCATCAACGCGTGACGGCTCTGGATCCGAGTGCGTTCCGGGAAGATGTGCGGACGTCCAAGGACGCCCTCGAGGATTTGATCGGCACTGCCGTTGTTGGCTATCGCGCTCCGAGCTTCTCGATCATCCCCGGATGCGAATGGGCTTTTGATGTCCTGCTCGAGGAAGGCTACCGCTACGATTCGAGTCTCTTCCCGATTCGAAGGGCCGGCTACGGTTATCCCGGGGCGCCGCGTGTTCCGCACCTCATTCAGCGCGCGGGTGGTCAACTCGCGGAATTTCCGCTCGCGACGACAAGTCTTCTGAATTATCCGATTCCCGCGGCCGGCGGCGGATATCTCCGTCAGTTTCCGCTCGCCGTTATTCGGCGCGCATTCCGTGAAGCAACTGATCGATGCGTGCCGGCGACCTTCTACATCCACCCCTGGGAGATCGACCCGGGCCAACCGCGTTTGCCCGTCTCCAGCCTGACTCGTATCCGACACTACCGCGGGCTTGAAACCACGTTGGCCCGGATCGAGCGCCTGCTCGATGAGTTCAGGTTCGGACCCATCGCCCCTTACCTCCCTCACCTCGAAGCGAGCGCGTCCACTCTGGCGGCAGAGGGAGCTGCCTGATGATACGCGTTGAACAATTCGCTGGGACCGAAGAGGTGTGGGACAAGTTCGCCGCTGCGCAGACCGGATACACGCACTTTCATCGGCTGCGGTGGCGCGCGGTCATGGAGCGCGTATTCGGTCATGAATGCGTTTACCTCGCGGCGCGCAATGCCGAAGGAGAGCTCGACGGAGTATTGCCGCTCGTCCGGGTCCGCAGCGTTGTCTTTGGGCACTATCTGGTTTCGATGCCCTTTCTGAATTACGGCGGACCGCTCGGAACCGACGCGGGAATTCGCGCGCTGGTAGACGAAGCCACTGAATTGGCGCGGCGCGACAAGGTGAAGCTTCTCGAGATGCGCAGCAACATCCCACTCCGTATCGAGCTTCCCGCATCGCACCGTAAAATCACAGTGCTACTGGATCTGCCGAGCACTCCGCAGGAACTACTCAAAGGATTTGGTGCGAAGCTGCGCAGCCAAATTCGTCGGCCGCAGAAAGAAGGCGTCAGCGTAGCGTTTGGCCCTGAACAGGTCGAACCCTTTTACGCAGTTTTCTCTCGGCACATGCGCGATCTGGGAACACCGACCCAGTCACTCAATTTCTTTCGCGAGATCGCCCATCAGTTTCCCGACGACTGTTGGTTCGCCTGCGCCTATCTCGGAGGGAAGCCTGTGGCCGGCGGCTGTGGCTTTCGCTTCGGGGACGAGTTCGAGATGACGTGGGCGTCCTCTCTGCGCGAGTACAACCGTGAATCTCCCAACATGCTGCTTTACTGGGCGTGCATGGAGCGAATGATCGGTGAAGGCGTTTGCCGATTCAATTTCGGGCGGTGCACGCCGGGCACGGGCACGCATCGCTTCAAGATGCAATGGGGAGGGCGCGAGCAACCCCTCTGGTGGTACCGTCTCGCCGCGTCGAGTGAGGTGACTACGCCCTCTCCCCAGGATGGGGCATTCCGCTGGGGACCTCGCATCTGGCGTCGGCTGCCGACTTCGATCGCGACGACGCTCGGCCCCTCGATCGTACGCTACATCCCATGACCTGGCGCTGGCAGCCTCCGGTGCTGTCGCCGGTCTCGTCGCGCGCACTTATCGACGGGATAGGAGTGGCGATGGGTTTTAGACCAGGTCCCCATGAGACCGTGGTCGCGGCTCTGCGCCAGCGCTATTCGGCCGCCGATGCTCTACTGACTGACAGCGGAACCTCGGCGCTCATTCTCGCGCTTCGCAAGATTCTTCCTCCCAGCGGTACGGTGGCGTTCCCCGGATATGCGTGCATGGATCTTACGACCGCAGCACTCGGAGCAGGGATGCGCGTGCGCCTCTATGACATCGATCCCTCGTCGCTGAGTGCGGACCTCGACTCCGTGAGAAAAACCATCACGCGCGGAGTCGATGCCATTGTCGTAGCGCATCTCTATGGCTATCCCGCCGACGTCCTCGGCGTGCAGGAAGTCGCGGCGGAATACGGCGTACCCGTAATCGAAGACGCCGCTCAGGGGGCGGGCGGCACTCTGCGCGGCGGTCTGCTCGGCACTTTCGGCGACATTGCGATCCTGAGCTTTGGTCGCGGGAAGGGAATGACGAGCGGTTCCGGCGGAGCCGTGCTGGTGCAGACGCTGGAGCTGGCTGCGTGGACTAGTCGCACGCGCGCGGCGCTGGGCGCCGCGTCCGCTGGTGGTTTCGAAGTGATGACGCTCGCGGCTCAGTCGCTGCTCGCCCATCCGTCGATGTACAGACTACCGGCGTCGATACCCGCGCTCAAGCTTGGGGCGATGGTATACCATCCGCCGACCGAGCCGCGTCCGATGGCCGCGGCTGCCGCATCGATTCTCCACTCGGCGCTGGAAATGGACGAGCGAGAAATCCAGTATCGACGCGCCCGCGCGAAAAATCTGCTCTCCAGTATGGCCGACTCACCCGACGTGGTAGCGGTGCGACCGATCGTCGGAGGAGAATCCGGATTCCTGCGGCTTGCCTTGCTTGACGCCGGCGGCCACAAGTTGCCGCGCGCCACGATCGGAGCGCTCCGCGGCTATCCGATGACACTCGAGCAGCATCCACAGCTGCAGCCTATTCTTGTCCCGGGCGAACGAGCTGGAAAGGGCTCGGAGTTCCTGCGGGACCGGCTCTTCACCTTGCCAACGCACTCGCACGTAAATCGCGCGGATCTAACTCGGCTCGAAAAGTGGCTAGACTAAGCATTGTGAATTTCGCTCCTCCGGTCGCCGGGCCAGCGAGCAATGTTCGCAGCCGCACATTCGCTCCGAGGCAGGCGTTGGGGCGCGCCTTTCGTGGGGCCCACAGTCTTTACGAACGCGCTCTCCACCGGCGCCGCCACCTGACGGCGCGTCGGCGACTGTCAAAAGCCGAGCGTCCGCGGCGAATGCTCGTGGTGTGCTACGGCAACATCTGCCGAAGTCCCTATCTACAGGCCGTCCTTCAACGCGCCCTTCCAGACATTGCAACAACATCGGCCGGCTTTGTCGGAAATGATCGCCCCGTTCCGCAGATCTCGATTTCACTGAGCGCGGAGAGAGGCCTGGACCTTTCACGGCATCGTTCCCGGCTCATTGCCCAATCAGGAATAGCTGACGCTGATCTGGTGATAGTGATGGACGCAGAACAGGCGCAGCGAGTCGCAAGTACGTTTCGAGTCAGCCGCGAACGAATCGTGATTGCCGGCGATCTTGATCCGATGTTCGAGACGACTCGCGCCATTCGAGATCCCTGGAATCAGCCCATTGAAGTATTCGAGGCATCGTTCGATCGTCTCGACCGTTGTGCCGCGACCTTGGTGAGCGTGGTTCGACCCACGAAGTGACCCTCAACTTGAGGCTCGCACTCCCACTCGTACGGCGTGGGGCCAGCCCTCCGTAACCCCAACATCGCTGTTGCGGGCGCACCACACCCGCGATGAAAGAGCCACCAATCGCGCCGACGTTCAACCTGTCTATGTCATTGTGCCAGCGCATGTTAGGTCGGCTCTGCTGAGCTTCCCACGATAGGACGTTGGTGGGTGCCAAGCTTGCACTCCTGGCGCTGGCCGGTTCGCTCCAAGCTGCCGAAAACGACAATTCAAACCTTGCACCGCGCGTCCGATGACCGTACACACTTTTTTCCCCCATGGGCTCTATGACGACGCGGTATAAAAGCGTTGCACGGCCACTCACTGAGCCGCAGCAACAGGCCCTTTCCGAAAGAAGCCTCCGATGTGTGGGATAGCCGGCATCGCGCGACGGTCACCAACAGGGGTGACTGTGCAGTCCCTTGGCCGCATGGCCGCTGCGATAAGGCATCGGGGTCCTGACGCGTACGGCTTTTATGCCGGACTGAGAGTCGGACTCGCCCACGTCTGGCTGAGCACGCTCGACGGCGATGGCGGCGCGCAGCCGCTCACAAACGAAGACGGCCAGCTGGTGCTCACCGCCAACTGCGAGGTTTTCAATCATCCCGAGCTTCGTCACGAGCTCGAGGAGCGAGGCCACGTCTTCCGAACTCGCTGTCACGCTGAGGTTCTCGTCCACGGTTACGAGGAGTGGGGAGCCGATCTCCTTCAAAGGCTCGATGGCCAGTTCTCTTTTGCAATCTACGACCGCAACCGCGAGACAGTGTTCGTCGCGCGCGATCGCCTCGGGGTGCGCCCCTTGTTTTACGCACAGCGCAACGGTGACTTCTATTTCGGATCGGAGATCAAGGCGATCCTGGCGACTGGAGAGGTCGATCCGGCGCTGGATCAGCGCGGCCTCGACGAAATCCTCAGACTCGGCGCAGCTCGCCCTCCGCGCACACCGTTCAGTGGCATCGCGGCACTCGAGCCGGGCACGTACGGAATCTGGAAGGATGGAGCTTTGTGGCTTCGCCACTACTACGAGCTCGACTATCCCGAAGCATCGGAAGAGCCACTCGATGTAATCGAGCAACTCGACGAGCTGATGCTTCGCAGCGTGGGAATGCGTTTGCGGGCCACCGTGCCCGTCGGTGCATACCTGAGTGGTGGACTGGATTCTTCAATCACCGCATCGCTGGTCCGGAGCGCGTCGTCGGACCCTGTTCGAAGTTTCTCGATCACTTCCGACATTCCGGAATTCGACGAGAGGCTTCATCAAGCGGGAGTGGCGGCGGCTGTGGGCAGCGTCCATACGGCGTCTGCGATCGGGATGGACAGCATCGCGCAGAGCTTGCCTGATGTTCTTTGGCACACTGAGACTCCTCTCCTCGGATCGGCGCCCGCGCTGATGTTTCACCTCGCCAAGCTGACCAGAGAGGCGGGCGTGAGAGTCGTGGTCGGCGGGGATGGCGCAGACGAACTATTCCTCGGCAATGATCTATTCAAGGAAGTCTCGGTGCGTCGATTCTGCCTGCGCCGTCCTGACTCACGGGTCCGCCAACGGTTGTTCGATCGGATTTATCCCGACGCTTCCCACGAGTCGAGCGCACCGGAGTCGTTGGGTCGGTCTTTGTTCGAAGGCGCGGAGCCCAGCGATCCGCTCTTCTCACATCTCCCGCGTTTCCTCGCTTCACGGATCGATGACTTCTACACGCCGGACTTCAAGGCGCGTTTGGGCGGGAGCGACGTAGTCGGCGAGCTACGCGCATCGCTACCGACGCGGTTCTTCGGGTGGTCACCGCTCAACCAGGCGGCATTTCTCGAGGTGACGACGCGCCTCTCGCCGTATGCCCTCAGCTCTCAGGGAGATCGTATGACGATGGCACACGGCGTGGAGGGACGCTATCCGTTCCTCGACCATCGGCTATTCGAGTTTGCAGCTGCGCTTCCAACTGGCTCGCGGCTGCGCGGACTGCGCGGGAAGGAAGTGCTTCGCCGTTGGGCATCGCGCATCCTGCCTGATCAAATCAAGTCGGGGAAAAGGCCGCCGCACCGCGCGCCGGACGCGCAATGCTTTTTCCTCCCGACCTCGCCCTCGTGGATCGGGAATCACCTTAGTGCCGAAGCGCTTCGGCGAGTTGGAATTTTCTCGCCCGGTGCCGTGGCCGGTCTCGTGGGTCGCTGTCGTGCCGGATTGACCACCGAACTCGGAGAGAATCAGGCACTGATTGGTGTCTTGTCCACTCAGCTCTGGCACCACCGGTTCATCGAGAGCGCGCTGTTCGTGACGCCGCTCTCTCCCAGTGGAGCGTCCGTTCTCCTTGGCGATAGCGCATCGGTCTCGCCAACCCTCTCAATGACCACGAGCCATGCTGACACAAGAACCTGATTTCGCGCCTGGCATGTCCGAATCGAGCATCCTGTCACGGGTGAATCGTTTCGTTCACGACAGCGCTTTCTACAGGGATCGCGGCATCGCACTCACCGAGGACGAGCGATTCCTCGAGACGGTGGGGATCAACTCGAAGCACGTAGGCGAGATGATCAGCTTCATCGAGGTGGAATTCGGAGTGGCCGTCTCGAGTTGTGAGATTACCGAAGACAATCTCGGTACTCTTCGCGCGGGTGGCGCGCTTTGTCGCCAGCAAGCAGCCGTACGCCGTAGGCTAACCGACGTGTTTAATGTCAACTGACGCTTCACCGCACCGATGAACGCCGCACGCCGCTCGGTTCCGTTATCGGCTCCGCCAGATGTTACTGCGGGCTCGCGATCCGCGAGGGGCTCTTTCGCAATCGACAGCGGAAGGCTCAGTGTGGTGCGTGACCCACTACGGATGCTGCTCTTCGCTCTCACAATCCTGACTGTGAGCCGTGTTCATCAGCACTATCCGCTGATCATGAAGCTTCGGCCAGCACTGCTCCTCATCATGGCGGCAGCGGGCTACGCGTACCTGAACCCCCAGTACCTCACCCGTGCCAATGTGCTGAAGCTCTGGCCAATGCGGCTCGTCGCGATTCTCGGCGTGCTTGCATGCGGCTCGGCGGTTTTCGGAATCTCGCTCGGGGCGACGGCGACGTTCATTCTCGATTCCTACGTGAAGACGCTGATCTATGCGTTTCTGTTGGCCGTGAGCATCCGGCACGTTCGTGACTTGTACACCTTCGTGTGGGCTTACGTTGTCAGCTGCGGGATACTGGCGTTTTTCTCGCTCTTTGTGTTCGGGGTGAATAAGGTCTCCGGCAGTTACATCGCCCGATTGGATCACCTCTACACCTACGATGCGAACGACCTCGGCGTCATGATGATGGTGGGACTCCCGTTGACCCTTCTGCTACTCGTGGTAGCACGAGGCAAACGGCGCTGGGTGTTGCTGTTGAACCTGGTGGGAATTTGCGCGACGATCGCGCGCTCGGGGTCACGCGGGGGATTCCTCGGCTTTGTTGCCGTGGGGATCGCGGCGTTGCTACTTGCGAACAGCGTCTCTGTCGGGCGTCGAACAACCGTTGCTGTTGCGGCAGCCCTGGCGCTCGCGATTGGAGCGCCTTCGGGATACTGGCTGCAGATGGGCACGGTTCTCCAGCCAAAGCAGGACTACAACTACTCGACGCTCGACGGGCGCAAGGCAGTTGCCGAACGCGGACTCGGTTACATGGCGCGATATCCCATTTTTGGGATCGGCATCAATAATTTCTCGCGGGCCGAATGTACGATTTCGCCGAAACTTCAAACGCTGGGTAGATCCGGACCTATCCGGTGCACGGCGCCGCACAATTCGTTCGTGCAGGCAGGGGCCGAGCTGGGGATCCCAGGACTGATCGTTTGGGTGTCGCTCGTTCTTGGGATGATCGGTGCGCTACTGCGGGTTCGCCGTCGCTTGCCTCGATCATGGCGCCGAGGCACTGAGACCGAGCGGTTCATCTACGGAGCAACAACGTTCTTTCCACTGGCCATGATCGGATTTGCGGTGACAGCATTCTTCGTCTCCTTCGCGTGGATGGACGCGCTTTATATAATGGCAGCCCTCACCACCGGGTTATACGTCGTGATCAGGCAGGCGCTACGTCGAACCGATGTGGACACGCTTGAAGCGGGCCCCGCGCACCACCCTGCACCCGGCGCACCGGAATGGCGCATGGCCGCGAGCGTCCACCGCTTCCAGATTCCGCGATCAGGGCCCCACCAAACGGCAGCTCCATGCGTCGCGCGCTGAGACTGCGAGTCGAGTCAGCGCTCGGGTCGGCCGCGGTCGGCCGCATGGCCCGATATCGCATCCGAGGAAAGCGGCTGATACTGGCCTATCATGGCATCGTGCCCGAGGGCGCGCCGTCGGCCGGCGAGCGCTCGCTCTTCGTGAGCCAGCGGGATTTCGCCGCGCACCTCGATGTCGTTACCGAGATCGGCGACGTGGTCGCGCTAGACGCGCTCGATGCGCCGGGGAATGGCCGTCCTCGCGTAGCAATCACCTTCGACGATGCATATCGTGGCGCCGTCAACGAGGGTGTGCAGGAGCTCGCACGGCGTGGGCTGCCCGCCACAATTTTTGTCGCGCCCGGGCGGCTGAGCGATCACGTCTTCTGGTGGGATGCGCTATCGAACGGGGGCGCGGCGCTCGATGACGCAATCAGGCATCATGCGCTGCACGGCCTCGGTGGCTCGGACGAGCGGGTTCGCGCCTGGGCCACCCGAATTCGGCTGCCGTCTTCAGACGCGGTGCCGGCGTACGCACAAACCGCGACGCCCGCGGAATTGCGCGCCGCCCTCGATTTTGCTGGAATCACGGTCGGCTCGCACAGCTGGTCCCACGCGAACCTTGCGGCGCTCAGCGCGTTGGATATCGCGACGGAACTCGAGCGATCGCGCGACTGGTTGGACGCTGCTTTCGGAGAGAGAGCAATCCCCTGGCTTGCATATCCCTATGGCCTGGACTCCGAGGAAACCCATCGCGCCGCTGCGAAAGCAGGATACGCTGGCGCTTTGCGTATCGGGGGCGGTTGGCATCGCGCGATTGACGTTCCGCGGCTCGCACGACCGCGGCTAAATGTGCCCGGGAGTCTTACGGTCGCGGGATTTCGCGCGCGCCTGCTGGGCGTCATGCAACCATGAACCGACGCACGGTAATAGTGACGGACGGAGAACAGCGGGCAGCCCTCGCCGTCGTTCGTTCACTCGGAGCCAAATACCGGTGCGTTGTGGCGGCATCATCGGCCGTCTCCCTTGCGGGTGAATCGCGTTTCTGCGCGAAGAGCGTCGTGGTCCCCGATGCGTTGCAGGAGCCGGATGATTTTGCCGAGGCTATCATCGTACTCGCGGCAGCGGAAGTGGCCTCACTCGTGCTGCCGATAGCCGAGGCGGCGTTACTCGCGATTCTGCCGGTGAGAGTGCGTCTGCTTCCCGCGATCATTCCGTTTCCCGACTTTGCGGCGTTCAGCGCGCTCACCGACAAACAGCGCCTTCTCGAGGAAGCTTCAAAGCTGGGAATCGCGATTCCAGCCCAGCAAGTCATCGCGCACCCGGGCGCGTTGGGATCGATCGATCTCGACTCGCTGCCTTATCCCGTCGTGCTCAAGCCCGCGCGCTCCGTGGGCGTTGATTCCGGTGGGCGCGCCAAGGTTTCCGTCTCGTACGCATCCAATGCGGACGAATTGACGCGAGCGATCAGCTCATTGTCTCCGGCGGCGTTTCCACTCCTTGTGCAGCAGCGCATCGTCGGGGCAGGGACCGGAATTTTTCTTCTCCTCTGGGATGGCGAACAGCGAGCGCAATTTGCGCACAGACGCCTTTGTGAGAAGCCGCCATCGGGCGGTGTCAGTGTGTACCGGGAAAGCATACCTGTCGACGAAGACCTGCTCGAACGGTCGCGCGCGCTGCTCGATTGCTTCGGCTGGCGCGGTGTGGCCATGGTGGAATACAAACGCGACACTGCAACAGGGCAGCCATACCTGATGGAAGTCAACGGGCGCTTTTGGGGTTCGCTGCAGCTCGCCATAGATGCGGGCGTGGACTTTCCCGGCCTCCTCGCAGCCTGCGCTCTTGGCGAGCAGGTTGAGCCTCAGCTGTCTTATCGCGTTGGTGTCCGGAGCAGGTGGTGGTGGGGACAGGTCGATCACCTCTGGGGTCGAGTGCGGCCGCGGCGGGAAGCTCCACTTCCACCCGGCACGCTGAGCGCGACGCGCGCCCTCGCCGACCTTCTCTTCGGTCCCTTTAGGCGCGCGGACTATGAGGAAGTTCTGTGGTGGAATGATCCACGCCCGTTCTGGAACGAAACGATACGCTGGATGGGGGCGCGATGACGCAACGATCCCGGCTTAGAATCGCTATGATGCTCGAGTCCGACGGCCCGGGCGGCGCGGAAATGATGGTCTTCCGCCTGTCCGAGGAGCTCCGGCGGCGAGGGCATGTCGTGGTGCCCGTTGGCCCGGCCAATGGCATCGGATGGCTTGGCGACCTCTTTCGCGAAGTCGGCGTGACACCAGAGTCGTTTCGGATCCGCCGCGCGCTCGATCCGGGCTGTGTGCGTGGCTTGGTACAGCTTTTCCGCGATAACGGCATCGACGCCGTTCACAGCCACGAGTTCACAATGGCTGTGTACGGCGCCGCGGCGTCACGCTTGCTGGGCCTGCCGCACGTGATCACGATGCACGGAGGCTTCAAAGCATGCACCGCGCTCCGACGCCGGATCGCGCTACGATGGGCGATTCGGAATTCCGATCACACGGTCATGGTCTCGCGTGCGACTCAGCGCCAGTTCGCAATGGACCTTGGTCTCGACGAGACGCGGTTTGGCGTTGTGCCGAATGGAGTCCCGCTGAACATCGGAACGCAGGAAAAAGTTCGCGCCGAGTTCGGCGTACGTGCCGGCGAGCGCGTGCTATTGGCAGTGGGCACGCTCGAGCGACACAAGGGCCATCGGGTGCTCCTCGAAGCTCTCTTGCAACTCGAGCGCGAGCGGCAAAAGGTGCCATGGAGACTCATAATCGCCGGAGGACGCGGTGGCGATCAACACGATGGGCTGGTCGAGTTCGCGGAAGAAGCGGGATTGCAGGATCGCGTGCACATTGTGACCAATCGCAACGACATACCCGATCTGCTGGCGCTTGCCGACATCTTTGTCATGCCGTCGATTATCGAGGGACTGCCGATGGCATTGCTGGAGGCCATGATCGCGCGAAAGCCGATCATCGCATCGGCCACGGCTGGCATTCCCGAGGCAATCGCATCCGGACGAGAGGGACTGCTCGTACATCCAGGTGACGTTGGATCGCTGGCGCGCGCACTGCAGGGTCTACTGACCGATCCGGCTCGACGCGCTGCGCTGGGTGAGGCGGCGGGACGACGAGCGCATGGCGAATTCACCGTCCAGGTAATGGCCGATCGATACGAAACGCTCTACACTGGCGCGCCGCCCGTGCACGACGCGGACGCCGACTCCGACGCCCCGATTGTGTTTGGGCGACGTGCGGCGAAACGCAGTAGACGCGTCGCCGCCAGGATGTTCGGGTCCTTGCTGTAGTCGCTGGAGCGACGCGCCGGGCAGAGCTACGCCGCACGGTTCATATTGTGCTTTCACCTGGACAACGTCACAAGCCGCGTTGAGAATGCCTTCCATTTATGGGAAATGGAGGTACTCACGTTTTATATGCAGTGCAGGGCTAGCAATCGCACACCGGGGTGCTCAGACGCATGCGAAGCAGGATCCTGTTCTTGTCTCAGTGTTTGCCTTATCCTCCCCACAGCGGGGTCACGAATCGCACCTTCCATATCCTGCAGGAGCTGCAGCGCGCATTCGACGTGACGCTGGTCGCTTTCTCGCGGCGGAACCACCAATCGGATAGCGACGCCCGAGTCCGGTCAGTGACGGCACTGCGCCGAGAGGTTTCAGACGTTCTCGAGGCGGTGCCCATCGAGTCGGAATGGTCGTTGGCCGCGAAGCTGCGCGTCCACGCGTCGAGCGTGCTCGCGCACAAGCCCTACACATTTTTCGAATACGGCAATTCCGAATTTGGGCGTCAGCTCGAGATTGCGGTCGATCGCGCTTCGCCGGACATGGTGCACATGGATAGCATGGATCTCTATCGATGGCTACCTCGGCTTCCCTCGATTCCCATCGCTTGCACGCACCACAACATCGAGTCGGACCTGCTTCGCTTGCGAGCCGAGCATATCGCTGGCCGCGCTGTGAGCAGCTACATCATGCATCAGGCGCGTCTGACGGAAAATCTCGAACGCAGGTTGTCGAGCCGATTCGACGTGAACATTATGACGTCCCAGACCGACGCCGAACGTCTGCGCGCGCTAGCGCCGGGCTCACGCACGAGCGTAGCTCCAAACGGCGTCGACGTGGAGTTCTTCAGGCCCACGTCATCGCAGCAGATCGTTCCCGGCCGCGTAACGTTTCTCGGACCGACGTACATGTTTCCAAACCGGGACGCAGTCGAGTTTTTTCTTTCCGCCATTTGGCCGATTGTCAGAGCGAGGAGCCCGAAAGCCACGTTGGAGGTAATCGGAAAAAACGCGACCGGCGACAAAGCCCGTTTCGAGTTGCGCGCTGGAGTTGCCTGCCACGGTTACGTCGCCGACATTCGCCCATACTTCTCCGAGGCAAGTTGCTCCGTCGTGCCACTCCGCGTTGGAGGTGGAACCAGGCTCAAGATTCTCGACGCGTGGTCGATGGGCAAGGCGATTGTCTCAACCTCGATCGGCTGCGAAGGGCTCGATAACATCGACGGCGAGAACATCCTGATTCGTGACGATCCAGTGGAGTTCGCGGAAGCCGTCGTTCGAGTACTCAGCGATGACGATCTTCGCAATCGGTTGGGCCGCAACGGGAGGAAGACAGCAGAAGAGACGTATGCCTGGCCGGTGGTCGGGCGGAAGCTGAATGCTACCTACCAGGAAATACTTACAAAGGCCACGCCTATCGGCGGGCTGGACGCGGGCGAAGGCTCAGCAGCATGATCCGGGCGTACGGCCTCAGGAAAGGAAGGGCTCCGAGCAGAAAGCGATCCAGCTTTCCCAGCGCTCGCTGAAATGGCTCCCATGAAATGACGCGATCCAGTCTTGAAAGCAGGTGATACTCCTGGGTCGTGATCTCGAAGCCGCTCTCGAACGCCTCGAGGTCCTTGTATTTGAATTGCTGTTTCCATTGATCTGGATCGTCCGCGGAGGCCGAGCGAACCGGAACGAAAGTGCGCAGGCGTTCGAGCGCGAGGGAATTGCCGAACGGCTCCTGAAAAACGGCGACCGCATCTTGCTTCATCACGCGCTTCATCTCGCTCGCAAATCGTGCCTTGTCGCCAAGGTGGTGCAACAACGCGCTACCGATTACGCCATCGAAAGCGGCATCGGGGTAGGGAAGCTCATAGGCGGACGCCGTACGAAACGTGCACGAGCGCTCGACGCCATTGAGCTGGGCTCGGTCCTGCGCAATGCGTATTGCCCCCGGCGAAATATCGAAGCCGTCCACCTGCGCCCCTCGCTTTGCCAGAATCACGCTGAGCCAGCCATTGCCACAACCCGCGTCAAGGATGCGTTTGCCGCGAACGTCGCCGAGCATTCGGACAAGGCTTTCGTACGGAAGCCACGGTCGAGGCTCGTCGTCGAAGCGATCCCAGTCTCGTCGTTCCATCATCAGGCTATTGCGCGTCGCAATTTCCGAATAAAGGCGGTCGTGTCGCTCTGCCTCTGACTCCTCTTCGCTGCGACGATCGAATGACGTATTTGACATATTGGTCCCGAACTAGTGGCTGAAGGGCTTTCGCCCAGCATCAGCATCAGCGACCAAATGTGGCGTCACTGGTTTGGAGGCGCTACCGACCCTCGATCGCTGATTCACGCGCCTCAACATCGATCCCGCGCGTGGACCTACTCGATTCAATACTGCGATAAATGTCGTTAATCGAAGCGGCCCATGCATTGACGCCGAAGTCGCGTATCACGCGCTCTCTCGCCAGCAGGCTGCGCTGTTTTGTCGCGGCGGGCTCGCTCAGTAGCTCCCAAAGCGCGCTCGCGATCATTGCCGGCTCCTCGGTCGGAACAAGGAGTGCCTCTGCCGAGCTTACAACGTCCGGCACCCCGCCCACCCGTGTCGCCACGATGGGCACATCCGAGTGCATCGCTTCGAAGAGCACGATCGGCGTGCCTTCTGTCCGCGAGCTCAGAACGAAAGCATCAAAGGCACAGAACAGAGTGCCGGCGCTCGGGACTGAGCCGTGCCAGGTGACGCGATCGCTGATGCCGAGGTCCGCCGCGCGTTTCCGAAGTCGTTCGCGCTCCGGCCCATCGCCAATCATCGAGAGGTGCCATGGAGGCTTGCAAGCGGCAATCGCATCCAAGATCACATCAGCACCCTTTTCGCGCGATAGTCGACCAACCCAACCTGCGATCGGCGCGCTGCCAGTCAAGCCGAGCTTCTGTCGAGCTGCGTCGCGGGTCAAGTTGGGCGCGACAGGCGTGTAGCCATTCGGAACGAAGTGAATCTTGTCGCTGGCGACGCCGGCTTTAGCGAGCCGATCGACGAGCGGGCGCGACACGGCGAGCGCCGCGTCCACGTGCCGAAGTGCGATCAGCTGCATCCGCTCATACACCTGATTGCGTAGCGGCACGCCCAGAAACCCGTGCACGGTGCTGACCGCGGGGAGTCGATGTGCTCGCGTCACTGCTCCTCCGATGAGATCAGCATGGTAGCCGTGAGTGTGCACGATCATCGGCTGCAGTTGGGCGACGAGCGCGCGTAGTGAGCGATACTCCTTCAGATAGCTGCGCGCCCCCACCACCACCGGCGTCACGGGAATGCCCAACTTCTTCAGTCCGGTCACGAACGGGTGGTTGAGCGCCTCGTTGGGTGCGAGCACAGCTGCGACGTGGGTCTCCTCCGCCCCCTGCGCGGCAGCCAGCATGGTGACGACGCGCTCGAGCCCTCCCTGGCGTGCGGGGGCGAGCAGGTGCAGTACGTGAGGTCTTTTGCTCAGTTGAAAAACGACTCGGGTTGACGATCCGATATTAGCCGACGCAGGATGATGCAGTTGGTCGTTTGCTTACGCGCGGGCGACGGGCGTGCCCAGAGAGAGGACCGTGCCCTTCATGTAGTCCGGCTTTTCGATACCGAACATCGAGAGAAGCGTGGGTGCGACGTCACGCAGCGACACTTTCTCAGAGTGTGCATTGGGTCGATTCCCCGGGATTCGCATCCACAGAATTCCCTCAGGATGGTGCATCCCGCTCTTCAGGCTCTCCACCTGGTAGAACAACCGGAAGAACGACGTTGAGGCTCCGCCAGCTCCACCCTCCAGAAGAACTTCGTGGTCCAGCGAGGAGAAGATCGTGCAGCCAGAGAAAACATTGGTCTCGCGACGCTCAACGTGCATCGCTTGCCGCCCGTCTATGCGCAATGCGGTGAGGCGATCGGCCGCGTCCGCCGCATCGCTCTCCGACCCGAAGCGAAGATGGAACTGCTCCGACATCACCGGCTCGACCTTCTGACAGCCACTGATCCCCGCGAACTTGAGCAGCGGTTCGAATGTGCGCGGTCGATAGAACGTTTTCCCACCGATATCCTCATAGATCAGACACGGTTGCTGGCTGAGCGCTGTCGCCAGCACCACGACCGCGTTCGAGGGCGCTGCGCCGACGATGTCGCCCACGATGCGATCCATCTCCTCGTACCCATAGCGCACCGCATGCTGATACTCGGCCTGGTCGGCATCCGTCGGTTTAATCTTGAAAGGCTCGGGATCCATATTCCGCCAGTGCGCGTGCTGGAAATGGGCGGTGCTGTTCAGGAAGAAGGTCGAGAACGCTGGGCGAAGCTTCTTGAAGTAATGCAGAAACACATCCCGCTGGAGCTTGTCGAGAATCGTCGCGCGCTTCCATCGTCCTTTGCCCGTCCGGCGCTCACCCAGGAGCTGTTGCGCGATAGATCGAACTGTGTGCACCGAGAGCCCGTGCGTCATCATGAACTTGAGGAAACGTGAATAGTCGCCCTTCGACAGTGGCACGCGATCGTTGGTGTATTCCTGGACGTTTCTCTGAACGAAGAGGTAGTAGGGTTCCAACTCACTCGGGAATGGGCTCATACCGACCGTCCACGGATCCGGTACGACGGCGCCTCGAAGAGGCTTGTCGTACTTGATGTTCATGCTGCCGCAGACCCATACCGCCTTCCCCCCTACGGCGATCATGTCCCAAAGGGACTTCACCGCCAGCTTGTCCCCGTCGCCAAGGTGGTGAATTCCGTGCTGATCGAACGACAATCCGCTGTGGACCGTGACCCACTGAATCCAGGGATCGAGATTGGGTGCGACTTCTTCGGCATCTGTGGTGAAAACCTGGGAGGCATCCCGCAGCCGTTTGAAATTTGGCAGGTGCCCCTGGGAGATGAACATGTCCATCAGCACCGGGCTCAACTCATTGAACTCGAGTAGCACAAGCGGGCCATTGATCGGGCTATTGCTGGAGCGGCGCTGCGAAGATGGATTGAAGGGGCGCACGGAAGGACGAGTGTCAACGGCCATGGGAGCAGTAAGGATTAGGGTGGCGCAGCCGTGGTCATGACATTCACGAACGTGGACAATGTCCACAACCGTGGCTTTGCGCAGGCCGCGAATGGGCGAATGGACCCGCCCGCGCCGGGCTACCATTGTAGGCACGCTAGGCGCCAGCGTCAAGCAATCCGTTGCGCGCCTTCGCCGAGGATGAAAAGCGCGCGCGCTGGGATGAGTCCAAAAGGAATCGTAGACGAAATCGCGGTCTCATCCGTAGGACCTTCCTTGGACCAGACAGGGTAATGGCTTTCAGGAGTTCGGTGAGGGTATGTCGACCACGGTTGTGGGGTCACTCAGCGAGTAGACCCGCTGTATCGGCACTTGCGGCCCACTGCTTGCGCCCGCAGGGTGACACTTCATTTGACCAATCGTCGCTCATATGTTAGGAAATTACCCCGCCTGCAATCGTTTCAGGCGCTTAGCTGAATAGCACGGCAGGATCGCGAGCCTCCTTGAGGGGTGTGCGACAAAGGCAAACCCGGCGAAAGCCGGCGACGCAAAGCTACGAGGCTAAAGCGGGCAGTTCCGCCACGCCAGTCGGGCCGCCGAATCACACTACAGAGGAGGGGCGCATTCTATGCGTACTTTCATGCTGACAGTGACCGGCCTTGTTTTTGGCGTCGCTGCTTGTTCTTCATATGGGACCTCGGTCGTCGAGGTCGCAAACACGCACGCGGCGGTTGCCTCCGTCTCGGTCGCTGTTCCCCCCTCCATCGTAGCCGGACACACGGCGCGCGCAGTTGCGACGCCGAAGGACGCAAGCGGCGCGGTTCTCACAGGCCGTTCGATTGCGTGGTTCACCTCGAGCGCGTCGATCGCCAGCGTGACCGATTCCGGTGTTGTCTCCGCGGTCTCGCCTGGTACCGCGGTGGTTAGCGCGGTAAGCGAGGGCGTCGCAGGTCAGGCGAGCATGTCAGTGATGCCGCCCTCGCCGACTCCGATCGCAACGGTAATCGTCGCGGTCAATCCATCGGCCGTTCTGATTGGTCAGAAGGCAGTCGCGACCGCAACCATGGAAGATTCGAGCGGCAATACCCTTGTCGGCCGAACCGTAACCTGGGTGAGCTCCAACACCAACATCGCGACGGTGGCAGCGTCTGGAGACGTCACCGCGGTCGGCTCCGGCACGGCAATGATCATTGCTTCGAGCGAGGGCAAAACCGACTCTTCAGCTTTAAATGTCAGCGCGCCTCCTGCAATTCCGGTAGCATCGGTCTCGGTGTCGCCCACGAGCGCGACCTTGCAGATCGGTGGGTCGCAACAGCTCTCAGTCGTCACGCGTGATGCAAATAACAATGTGCTCATTGGGAGAGTCGTTACCTGGGGTTCCGCGAACGCCGCAATCGCGACGGTTTCGGCTTCGGGCCTCGTCAGAGCTGTTAGCGCGGGAAGTACATCTGTCACAGCTTCGAGCGAAGGACAAACAGCGTCGGCAGCAATCACTGTAAGTGCCGCTGCTCCGGCTCCGGTAGCGACGGTATCGGTGTCGCCGGCGACCAGTACCCTCCAGATCGGAGGAACGGTACAGCTCTCCGCGGTTACACGCGACGCCAGCAATAACGTGTTGTCGGGACGCGCTATCACATGGAGCTCGAGCAACGTGGTTGTCGCGTCGGTCTCTACTTCTGGCGTCGTCACGGCGCTCACGGCCGGGACTGCCACAGTTACCGCCTCGAGCGAGGGCAAGACCGGGTCGTCCACAGTCACCGTTAATCCCGCTCCTGTCCCGGTAGGATCTGTATCTGTAACTCCCACGAGCGCGACCGTTCAGGTCGGCGCGACAGTGCAGCTGTCGGCCGCAACGCTCGACGCAAACAACAACCCGCTCACCGGTCGCCTTATCACCTGGAGCTCGAGCAACCCTGCGGTCAGCTCGGTCTCGTCATCGGGACTCGTCATGGGCATTGCCGCAGGTAATGCGACGATCTCGGCGTTGAGCGAAACGAAGACTGGAACCGCGGCGATCTCCGTGACGGCAGCCACCCCGCCCCCACCGGGCGGCGTTGAGCCAGCCGGGATGACGGTGGTCACCGAACGCCCATTCAGCAGCCTCAATGAGGATGGATGGACTAACACCGGAGGATCGGACTATTCCATTCAGTCGGACGCGGCGGCTCCGAAATCGCCGTCGTCTGTCGGGCAGATTCTCTTTCCAGCCGGCTTTGGTGCTGGTAACGCGCCGGCAGTTTTGGAGAAAGTTTTCGGTGGCACGAACAAGACTATATACGTCTCCTTCTGGCTTAAGCTATCCTCGAACTGGGTGGGACAGCAGGCAGGCGTCAACAAGATCTTCCATTTCTGGATCGGCGGGAGCAACCACTTATTCCTTAACGCGGCCGGCGCGGGGAATGGCAGCTTGACCGCGGAAGTTTGGTTGCAGGGAATCGTGGCTGGCGGCAACTTCGACGCGGGGCAAACCGCGGACTTTGCTCCTAATCTCGGAGCGTCGGGCCAGCTCGTCCGAGGCCAGTGGGCGCATTGGGAAATGGTCTTCACCGGCAACTCGAGCGGCGCGTCCGACGGCTCGGTAGAGTGGTGGGTCGACGGCGTGAAAGTCGGCAGCTACAGCGGAATACAGTTCGTCTCCGGCGCCGGCACATGGGAGAGCATGGAGTGGAGTCCAACGTGGGGCGGCTCCGGCGGCACGGTGCCGGCGGACCAGTTCATGAGCATCGACCACATCTACATAAGCGGAAAGCCCTAAACTGGCGGGCGCTCCACGATACGAATCGAATCGAACTAATGCAGCACCGGAACAGCGACGAGCGTCATTCTCGTCGCTGTCCTTTTTCCCCGGCTAAGGCGAGCGCATTATCGCGCCACCCCGGATATACCGATGGTTGTTCTGGTGCCATCGGGACCGGCAACTGCCAAGCGCCGTAGCGCGGTTGCAACAAAGTGCTGACCAAGATCTCAACGCGGACCGCGCATTCACACGGAACAACCTGCAGCGCAACGAGTTAGCGCTCCGGCGGTTCCGGCATAAGCAATGCCCCTAGCGACAATCGAGCAGGGCGCGCTGCCTGGCGCCCTAGCTCACCACTCCGCCACCAGCTCTTGGCCGGAATGGGTCTGAACTCGCCGTACCTGCCGTCAACGCATTTCCGACAAAGCCAGAATGTTCGCTCTCGCTGCGGTGCTCGCGGCTGCTCCGGTAGTCATCGCACTCTATGCATATGCCGGCTACCCCCTGATCCTCTGGGCGGTAGCCAAAATGCGGCGAGAATCGATCGCGATGCCGCTAGGCAATGTCTGGCCCAGTGTCACCATCACGGTGCCCGTGTACAACGCCGCTTCGAGTATCCTCGCCACTCTCGGCAGAATCCTCGAGCTCGATTACGCCCGGGACAAGCTCCAGATCCTCGTTATCTCCGATGCCTCCAACGATGGGACCGACGAGATCGTTCAGGGGCTGAAGGAGCATGGCGTCGAGCTGCTCCGTCTTAGTGAGCGGAGAGGGAAGACCGTAGCCGAAAATGCCGCATTAGCCGTGGCGCGCGGCGAGATCCTGGTAAATGTCGACTCCACGATACTTCTCCCCGCGGGATCGCTCAAACGGTTGGTGCGTGTGTTCGACGATCCCACGATCGGCGTTGCCTCGGGCCGCGACGTAAGCATGGGCGACACCGACAATGAAGGAACTGGGGCGGAGTCGAGCTACGTCGGCTACGAAATGTGGATCCGCGATCTCGAGACTCAGGTCGGATCGATCGTAGGAGCCAGCGGCTGCTTCTACGGAAGTCGCCGCTGCATCCATGCGCGGTCGCTGCCGCCCGGGCTGAGCTGGGACTTCGCGTCTGCGCTCAACGCGCGGATCCAGGGGTACCGGTCGGTCAGCGTTCCAGAGGCCGTCTGCATAGTTCCTCGCGCGGCGCAAATACGCACTGAGCTAACGCGAAAAGTCCGAACGATGGCTCGCGGCCTCAGCACGTTGTTTTACTTTCGCAGGCTTATGAATCCGTTCGCGCATGGCGGCTTCGCGCTGATGCTGATCAGTCACAAGCTCCTTCGCTGGCTACCGTACCTGCTTGCTCCAATCGCGTATGCAGCGCTTTGCGTGCTAGCTGTTGATAGCGTCAGCGCCCGCGTGCTCCTCGGAATCGCGTCGGTCGGATTGCTCGCCGGCTTAGTCGGGATTCAGCGCGGCGATTCTTCGCTGCCGAAGCTTCTCACCCTTGCCGGCTTCGTGGTCGCGGTCTTTTCGGCCGGATTCCTTGCCTGGTGGGCTGCACTTCGGCAAACGCAGATGGCGACGTGGGAGCCGACGCCGCGACCAGAGGTCCAGATCTGAAGTGAATGCGCGGAACAGTTGCAATTCGGCTTGTAGCGGGAACGCTACGCAATCGTAGCGTGCCACGCGCACCAAGCCTCGACCCGCAATAGATAAACTCCACTCGCACAAGGAGTTAGATACGCCGCGGGGAAGTATGCCTCTTGCCTCGCTGACTAACAAGCAATGCATGACCCGTCGCCTCCTGGAGGTAGGATGTCCATAGCAGGACTTGACGCCGTCCCCTCTCACGACTCGTTCGCCTCACCAACGATGATCACCCTCAACGATCTGGAGCGATCGCTTGTGATGCAGCACGCCCGCATTGGAACAACACCGGCAGGGCATCAGGGGAACGGGGAACGACGGCGCACGCCCAGAAAGTCGCTCATCGTCGTGCTCCCGGAGAATCACGAGGTATCGCCGGATCGGGTTACCGAGCGTTTGCCGGCTGAGGGGGACAATGAGGAGATGGATGTCATTCTCGCCTGCGCGGGACAGCCAGCGGGGATTGCCGCACTTCAGCGAAGAGTCCGGGACCTGCAAGTTCTCCTCGCTCCGCCAGGAACGAGCACCGAGGATCTTCGCGTGCTCGCGATGAATCGGGCCCCTGGCGACATCATTACTCTGCTGAACGGCACTCCGGTCTGAGTTATGAAGACGGTCAAGACGAAGAGATCTCAACATCGGGCGAGGGTCGCGATCTGATGTCGGAGAGACCTCCTCTCTCGGTGATCGTGTCCAGCTGCGACTCCGCCTCCACGCTCACACAAGCGCTGGAGTCGATTCGCGCGAGCGAGCTTCCGCGCGATTCGTACGAAGTCATTGTCGTGGATGATGCGAGCACCGATGGGTGTGTTTCGATCGCAGCACGGTATGCCGATACGATCGTAAGGCTCAGTGGACGCCAGTCCGGACCGGCTTATGCGCGCAATCGGGGAGCCGAGCTGGCGCGTGGCGAAGTAATCGCTTTTATCGACGGCGATGTGGTCGTGCGGCCAGATACCCTGCCAAGAATGTTGGCCACGCTCGCCGAGCAGCCGGACATCGGCGCGGTCTCAGCATCGCACGACGAAACCTCCGGTGCGCCCAACTTCGTCTCGCAATACTGGAATCTATTGCTTCGTTTCGGCGAGGAACGCCACTCGGGTCGGTGCGCTCAGTTCGCGCCTGGATGTGGCGCCGTGCGACGCGGAGTTTTCGTCTCCGCCGGAATGTATGACGAATGGCGCTTTGACACGGCCTGTGTCGAGAGCGTCGAGCTTGGAGAACGCCTGCTCGGCACAGGGCACGGACTACTACTGAGCTCGGAGCTCAGAGTCACCCATTTGAAGCGCTGGGATCTCGGATCAATTTGTCAGGAGGTATGGCATCGGAGCAGGCTTCTCGCGCGCTCACTGGGATACCAGCGCATGAGCGTTGCCACGCCAAGCGAGGTCGTATTCACTCTCAGCCGCACGCTCACACCCGCGGTGGCGCTGTTGGGAACGCTCATGCTGGCGGCGGCGTTCGTCCCGACACCCCACGCCGGAGCCAAGGTCGGAGTGGCACTCGTCGCGCTTTTTCTCACGAACCTTCCCGTGCATCGCTTCTACGCGAACGCGCGAGGATTTGGATTCGCGATTGTCTCAGCGCCACTTCACATCTTTGTTCAGATTGTAGCCGCGATCGCTTTGTGCACGGGCTGGGTGCTTCGCGATGTGCTTGGCGATGTTTCGCCGGATGCGACTACGCAGGCCTATTCCGAGGTAGGCCTCAAGGTATGGCCGCCCGTCCCACGAAGACTCGGATAGTCGCTGGGTGAGATTTACCAGCCACCCCTGCGGAAGATCATCACGGGCACCGTGCGGGCCATAATCATGAGATCTTCGGCCACGCCCTGACGCTCCAGGTATTCGAGATCGTAGCGGACCTTGGCCCGCACGTCGTCGATGCTCGTGTCATAGGCCTGATTCACCTGCGCCCAGCCTGTGATGCCTGGCCTTGCTTGCTGCCGCAGAGGATACTCGGCAATGTCGTCGCACAGACGGGAGAAGATGCTGGGGCGCTCGGGCCTGGGACCCACGATGTTCATCTCACCGCGAATCACGTTGACGAGTTGCGGGAACTCGTCGATCCGGTACTTCCGCATCACGCGTCCAACCGCCGTCACGCGTGAGTCGCCGCTTACCGCCCACACTGCGCCATTTTTTTCGGCGCCGATCCGCATCGTGCGAAACTTGAGAATCATGAACGGCTGACCACCAACGTCACGCCACCGGCGGTCATAAGCGCTCAGCTTCCTGCCGGCGCCGCGCCGGTCGAGACCAACGCGAGCCTGCGTGTAGAAGATTGGTCCGGGCGAAGTGAGCTTCACCAATATTCCGAAGACCAGCATGATCGGCGCGGCCAGGGCGAGCCCTACTGACGCGAGGGCGACGTTCACCATTCGGTCAACAGCCTCCGAACGGCGCCGGGGTACTGATTTCGGGGAAGTCGATATCCTGCGCGTCTCGGGCTCCTTGACGACAGAAATTGGACGCACGCTTTCCATGACATCCGCCGAAAGCGTCGGTGGAGGACTGGAAGCCAGTGGATGAAACGGTGGTGACTCCGCCGCACCAACGCCGGGTATCACGATCGAGGCTCGTGTCGAGTTTGCATAAGATTCAATGCGTTCGGTTTCGGGAGTCATGTGGAGCTAGTGGCGCCGCAATGCAACCAACAACGCGAGAACGCTCGCCAGCCCGCCCGTCATGCCAAGCAATGTTGAAACTCCGAACTGCCGCTGCTGCCCGACGACGAGCTCGTCGCCGGCAGAGAGTCCGAATTGATCGAGAGTAAGCCCGCCCGCGATCGCCTTGCTCGTTTCATCAGACGACCGGTACTCTTGATTCTTCCGCCGAACGGTCGTCCGTTGAACGTCCGCGGCCCCCGTTGGGCCGCCCGCGCCCATTATCGCATCGGTGAGCGGAAGGTCCGACGCGAACGCGAAGTATCCCGGCCGAGCGACCGCGCCGAGGATTCCGACGCGCACGAGAGGGGTGACCTCGATTTGTTGCGCCTTCACGTACTTCAGCACTTCCGTGGAGACGCGATCCTGCAACTCCGAGCGAAGCACACCGGTGACGGGCACAGTGATCATTCCCAGGAGCTCGAGCGAACGGCCGGAACGGACGACAACCGTATCCCGGTGAACGGCGTCTGAAATGATTGTTACAATGACGCGATCTCCAACCTGAAGATCGCCGTCGCGAAGACGCTCTCGGATGGCCGCAGCCGTCAGCGCGTTTTCTGTGCGCTTGGAAGGATCGCCTGTTGCCGCTGCGACGTCGGCCCGAGTGGCGGCAACGGTCAGATCGGCGCGCGATACGAGCAGGTCCGGAGCGGATCGGGCCTGGCCCTCGGCCTTCATCGAGGCGAACGAGCTCAAAGTCATCGCGACGACGAGTCCACGCGCTGCCGCGCGCAGGGAAGTCGACGCGAAGGTTGGAAGACGCGATGCAATGACCATTGTACCCTCGGTGACGGTAAGAGCGCGTTGACTTCGCGACTCTTGAATCGATTGACCTTTAGGCGCTGACAACGAGCCCCCTCGCCGTAGCGAGGCTGCCTGCCGGATCTCGTGGGCCGCCGCCCTGGCTGTAGTCAGTTCCGTAGTACCGGTACATCCCACCGCCCGGGACGCCGTTGATAACGGCTCCGAGAAAGCGGATCGGCAAGCGATCCACTACAGCGAACTTGGCTGCCGCAAGCTTTCGATCGGACACGCCCTGGCGAAGCACGACGAGAATGTTTCCAGCGGCAGCCCCAAGAGCATACGCGTCCACGCCTGCGATGAACGGAGGTGAATCGATGATCACGACATCGAACCTCTGTCGAGCCAGCTGTATGAGCGCGCCCATTTTGTCGGAGACGAGCAGCTCGGGCGCTCGAGGTGCGCGCGTGCCACGAGGGAGCAGAAACAGATTCTCGGAGGAAGTTGCCTTGACGACAGCCTCGACAGCTACGCCGTTGCTGAGATATTCGACCAGGCCCGGTGTCACTGCAATATCGAACGTGCTGTGCAGGCCACCGCGTCTGACGTCGCCGTCGATTAGGAGCGTGCGGTTGCCAGCGCTTGCGAATGCGAGCGCCAGGTTGGACGAGACAAGAGACTTTCCATCGCCGGTGCTTGGACTGGAGACAGCGAGTACCACGGGTCCGTCGGCGGGGAAGTCGTATCGCACGGCCAATCGAAGAGTGCGAAATGACTCTACTACTTGCGACATTAGATCTATCTGGAACTCTCCGCCGCGATTGGCTCTGAGCCGCGGCACTGTGCCGGCGATCGTCAGCCCGAGCTCGTGGGTTGCCTGCTCGGGGTAGCGAAAGCGACGATCGATGCGATCGTGCAAAAGCGCGATGCCAGCGGCAAGGCCAATGCTCGCGAGAATTGCGAGCAGCACGAAACGTGGCGCATCGTTCGAATTCGGACTCGGCGGAGGCACAGCGAAATCGAGAACGCTCAGGTCTGGGCTCGTCTCCGCCTCGGCGAGCGACACTTCCTCATAGCGCGCCTTGAGCACGCCATAAAGATTCTCGCTTGCCGCAACCTGCCTCGCGAGGCGGACGTCTTCGATCGTCCGGGCGGGTATGGCCCGCAACTCCAGCGATTGTGACTCGACTCGGGACGTAAGGTCCTGTTCTCGCGCGCGAAGAGTCAGGATAACGTTTTGGGCGATTCGAGGGATGGTTTCATACTGCATTACGCGTATCGTCTCGCCCAGTTGTTTGATGCGCGGGTTCGCATCCGTTAGGAATTGCTGCTCCGTCCGAAGAGCGGCTTGACGCGACGACAGTTCTTCGATTGCAGCGCGAAGCTGCGGAGTGTTGTTCAGGATCGAAGGCAGCATCAGGAAGGCCTGTGGGTCGAGAGGCCCTCCCTTCGCATTGGCAACCATCTGCTCGAGAGCGATGCGCTCACTCTTCAACTCGCCCAGCGTGCCCTTCTGCTGAAAGTAGCCCGCAATCGTCGGGTCGGACTGTGCCTGAGTGGCCACGCCCGCTGCCCCTCCACCCGAGGGGAGCGTGATGGTGCTCACGCGGAAGCGCTCGAGCTGTGCCTCGGACTCGCGAAGTTGGCTCTCTGCCAGGGCGAGCTGCGTAGTGAGAATCTTCTTGAACTCGAGAAGATGACGCTTCTTCAGATCACCAGAGGACACAACGAACTGTTCAACCCACGCGTTCAAGGTATTTGCAGTGCGGTTCGAATCTGATCCGCTGAGACTAATCGTCAGGAATTGACCGTCGTCGGGAAGGGATGCGCGCAGCGAAGAAAGGAGAGCCGCCGAGGTACTCCGCGGAGTAGAGACCCAGAACTGCAGCCCTCGGCCGGGAGTCAGGAGTCGTGCATCGGGCGCCCAACCAAAACCAATTTTCCGGCCGATGGAATCACCCACGGCCCCCCGCTCAACGACCGCTCCTTTCGCACCTGTTAGTACGTACCGCCCAGCCGACTCGATTTTGAGGAGATATGCTCCTGGACGCAAGGACGGCAACGACTCGAACGCGGTAAAGAAGATCGAGTCGGCAGGCTGCCTGTAAAAGATGTTCAGCTTCAGCTGGCGCACTACCGGGTCGATGATTGCGTAGCTCCGCAACAGCTCGACCCAAGACGTTGCCGGCAGAAGCTGCGCGGGTCGAATGGGCCCGGTCTGTGATGATGTCCCCGGGGCAATCCAGACAGTGGACTGGACATCATAGACGGGCTGAACTCTGCGAGCGGCGAAGATGCCAAGAGCAGAACCGGCCGCCACGATCACAATCATCACCAAGAAATGCCGTTTGAGCGCATCGATGTAGCGCGCCCAAGGAACCCCCTCTGAATCCTGAGCGGAATCCGATCCACGCAACATTGGCGGGGCTGACGGCGGGGCGTACGGCATCCCGTTTACGTAGTTGCCCGAGGGAAGTTGCTGGTTAGGCTGGACAGACATGATCGGATTGCCCTAGGGAGAAACAATAAACGGTCTAACTGAGACCCGCGCGCGACCAGTGACGCAAATCACTGCCCATAGTCAACTCTCTTGCCTGCAACGACTTACAAGAAAGCAACAGCTGAAAGTGTTGCGAGCACGCAACGCGGTAGTAGTACCAGCCCACAGCTTGAAGTTCCGGCGCGCGGCGAGGAGCGGTGCTCAGCCAATCTGCCCGTGCGCCGGTTGTGGGAGTTGTCTTACTCTGGTGACAGCTTTGGGAACCCGGGGAGCGAGAGATTTTCTGCGTCTGTCGCGGCGTCCTCGCCGGGTTGTCCGAGTGATGCAGGCTCAGCCAGATCGCGGCGAAAACCATGACGTTCCAGGAGTCGGTAAAGCGTAGTCCGATCGACGCTGGCGAGACGCGCAGCACGTGACATGTTGCCGGAGGCCCGCGCGACTAGGCGGGTGACGTACGTCTTCTCAAAAGTCGCCAGCACCTGCTCCTTTGCGACGTGATACGCGTCGCTCGAAGGGAAGGCAGGCAACCCGGCGATCGCCGAGCCGAGGTCGACTTCCTGGTCGAGCGGGAGTTGATGAATCTGGATCTTGGAGCCGGGTTGGGCGAGGATAGTGACGTGCTCGACAAAATTCTGTAGCTCGCGCACGTTGCCGCGCCAGGGCCGCGATACGAGGAAGTCGAGAGTGTCCTCGCTGAACTCCGGGATCGCGTCCTTCGCCGAACGGTGACGGGCCCAAAAGACGCGGAGAAAATGATTGGCGAGCAATGGAATATCTTCGGCCCGCTCGCGCAGCGGCGGAATTATCACCTGAACCACGTTCAGGCGGTAGTAAAGGTCTTCGCGCAGCTGCTTGTTCCTGATGGATTCGCGTGGATCTCTGTTGGTCGCGGAAACGAACCGCACGTCCACGACGGCGTCTTCCTGTTCGCTGCCGACGCGACGAACAATTCCATCCTGCAGGACGCGAAGCATCTTGGCCTGGAGGGGCATCGACATCTCACTCAGCTCGTCGAGAAAGAGCGTCCCACCATCGGCGAGCTCGAGCAGTCCCATCTTTTCGCGATCGGCGCCGGTGAAGGCTCCTTTGCGATGGCCGAACATCTCAGACTCGAGAAGCTGCTCGGGGATGGCGGCACAATTGATCGGAACCAGACGTCGTCTGGCGCGGCGGCTGTGCTGGTGAATGTACTGGGCGAGAACTTCTTTTCCCGTTCCGGTTTCGCCGACGATCATGACGGCGGCGTTCGTTGGCGCGGCCCTCTTGGCAAGGTCTGTCGCGCGTCGAAACGCTGTGGAGGTTCCAACGAGGAGGCTACCGGCACCGCCCTCGGGGGTATCGAGCGCTGGTGTTTCGGATTGGCGGCGCGTCGAAACGGTGTGGGCTGCGCGGCCAAGAATCAACTGCAGCTGCGTTCCTGAGTATGGCTTCGAGAGATACTCCCAGGCACCGATTCGCATGGCCTCGATGCTCGAGTCGACGCTTGGATTGCCGGTCATCAGAACGACCAGAGTGTTCGGGGCTGTCGACATCACGGCTTTCAGGACATCGATTCCCGAAACGGGCGTCATGTAGACATCGACGAACATGATGTCGTATCTGGAGCGGCGAACCATTTCAATGGCCTCGTCGCCGCGCGCGGTAACGTCTACGACGAATCCTTCGCTTCGTAGCACGCTGGCGCATCCTTCCCTGAGCGTGCGATCGTCATCGACGATCAGGGCTCGCATTTTTTCGATGACGGGGTTGTACTGGGTCGAGTCTGAGGCTGCGCGAAAGTCTTTTCGGGCCAGGGCGCTGGTCATTTTGTTCCCGTCGTCTGGTGCATTGTGGACAAAGTTGACGCGCGAAAGTTCGTGATCGCGCGGACACAAGGTTAGCAAACCTGCTGAGTTCGGCAATAGACGTTTCCCACTCATTCGCAACTGCGGTGGCAAGGCAACAACACCGTTAACATGCGCTAATGAGGGTTAACATCTGTCGCGAGTGAGCGGCGGCTTCGCAAAGCGCTCCGGCAGCCACAAAAGTGTTGCGAGAATGCAACAGTTGGGAAGCGTAACATGTACGATCTCAGCCGCGCCTTTCCGGTTCGACGTTCGGCTGGAGACGAGACGTTAGGCCGGAGACGAAAAAAGTCGCTTGAAGATGGGTGGCAAAAGAAATCGCTGGAGTCGTCGATGCCCGGCTCGCATTCATTCGAACCGCGCCAAATTCCCGGAACCGTTTTTTTCGGCGGGCAGGCAGTTCCGATACAAAGAATTCTGGCTAATATCTGGCCATAACGGTCCTCGTTGGGCTAGCTTGTCTGTCCACCCCATTTAGCCTAAGCGTCAACATCATGACCGCGCCCGAACCAGGACTAAAGGAAACCATCCTTCTCGTCGACGACGAGCAATCCGTGCGCGCGATCGTTCTGAAGATTCTGCGCCGGGCACATTACAACGTGCTCGAGGCGGAGAACGGGGAAGCGGCGTTACGAATCGCGGAGGCTCACCCGGGCAAGATCGATCTGGTGATAACCGACATGTTCATGCCGGGCCTTCGCGGCCGGGAAGTCGTCGAGCGTCTTGCGCCTATGAGGCCCGGATTGCGGGCTCTTTTCATATCCGGCTACGCGGACCAGGATGCCCGGACCGGAGTACCTAACGGCGCGAATTTTCTGAACAAGCCTTTCTCGGGACAGGAGCTGGCGAGCGCAGTGGAGAAAGTGCTGAAGGGCCCGGCGATCTCGTAGCAGGGAGCCTGGCGCGGACGGCGAAAACCGCCGGCCGCATCTAATTCGTATGCGCGGCTCAGACCGCGACGCCGGCCTTTGCCATCAGCTGCTTCAGGCCTTCGAGGGGGAGTGCCCCCGATTGCCGCGCGACCTCCTTTCCGCCCTTGAAGACGATGGTCGTCGGAATGCCGCGAATGTTGAATCCCGAGGCCGTCCTCGCTGAGTGATCGGTGTTGAGCTTGCCGACGAGCGCCTTTCCCTGAAGGTGCGCGGCGAGTGCATCGACCGCCGGCGCCATCATTCGACAGGGGCCGCACCAGTCGGCGTAGAAGTCGACGGCGACGGGGACGTCGCTTTCGTTTATCGTGCGAGTGAACGTCTCATCGTCGAGGGCGATTGGACGCTCCAGCAGGATCGGCTTGCCGCATTTTCCGCATTTGGGCCCGGCGGTGACCTTGCCGGCGTCGATGCGGTTCCACGTATTGCAGAACTGGCAGCGCACCGTGAGTTTCTGGCTCGCTGGCTTTGTATCTGTTTCCATCGCATCCCCGCGAGTTGTTAGTTTTCTGCGATGACGAGTACGCAGCTGCAAAATTCGCCGCAGGTCGGAGATCTCGCTCCCGATTTTACCGCGGCCTCCACGTCTGGAAGTGATGTATCACTTTCATCCTTCCGCGGAAAGCGAAATGTGCTTCTTGCCTTCTTCCCGCTGGCGTTCACGGGCACCTGCACAAAGGAGCTGATTTGCTTCACCGAGGACTTCGATCAGTTCGCGGGGAAGGGAGTCGAGATACTCCCCATTTCAGTGGACGCGACGCCGTCGCTCAAGGAATTCAAGAACAAGCTGCAAATGAAGACCGAGCTCCTGAGCGACTTCAGGCGAGACGTTTCGAGGGTCTACGGGGTCCTCAATGAGGACCGGTTCTACTCCAACCGCGCCTATTTCCTGATCGACAAGGAAGGGAGGGTCCGTTGGTCGCACGTCGAGTCCAACAATGGCCAAAGGCGAGAGAATTCCGAGATTCTCGCCGCAATCGCTGGGCTGGGTTAACCCCCTTTCAGTAAAGCCCTGCAGGATGGCTTAACCGGCCACGACAGGCGTTTTAATGGTGACTCAGCAGTAGCAGAATCGTCTTCTTCCTGATAGAAAGGAAAATTCATTTGGACCCCTGCCGGCTGCCACGGCGGAAGGGTTCCGCTGGAGGCGTTGTATGGGCTTGCGCCACGCTGGAGATGGTCAGAGACGCGCTCGGTTTGCGTTTTCCATCCACGATCTCATTTCCTGCGAAGTAGCGAGAGCAACTAGTACCTCCGGCGGACTGGTTACTATGAGTAACAACTGGGTGAACTACTAATGCTGGCCCACGGCAGCCCGGCACACCGGGCCCGTCGCGGTTTCGTGATCGGCGAGCTGCTGGTCGCGCTGTTACTGCTTGCAGTTGCAGTTTCTTCTTTGGCCGCTCTCATGTACTCGGTCTCCCGACGCCCCGCGGCGCATGCGGAGACCGAATGCGTGGCCAGCGCAGCGGCAATCGGCAAGTGCGTGCCGGCTCTGCAGGCAGCCGGGGGTCCGTCCAAGCTCCTTCGCTCCGGGTGCGCGACACGCTCCGTTTATGACCAGCGTGGCTGCAAAGACACAGTCGTAACTGTGGATTCCTCCACCGGGACAGTTGTGAAGCCGCGCACCGATTCGGTAGCGATGGCGATGCTCGCGAAGAAGCAGAAGGCGCAGCGCGCGACCGAGAGACCTGACAGAGGATTCATTCGCTGAGTGAGCATGGCCTCCGTCGTTGAACCGCGAATGGCACAGATGTAAGTTAGGCGGAAATGCGGAAACGCATTTCCGCCTTTTTCTTTCAACGCCAGAAAGTCCATCCCGCCCGATGAAAATCCTGGTAATCGAAGACGATCCCACCGTTGGACAGTTCGTCAAACGGGGCTTTGAGGAGCAGCGCTGGGGGGTGGATCTGGTCGCCAACGGGGACGAAGGGGAAGCGCGAGCCATATCCGAGGAGTACGACGTCGTCGTCCTCGACATGCGGCTGCCCGGCAAGTCCGGCGCGCAGGTGCTGCACGATCTTCGGGCGCGAGGCTTCGACCGGCCAGTGTTGATCCTGACCGCGCAGGACGCCATCGACTCGAAGGTCGAGACTCTCCGGGCCGGCGCGGACGACTACGTCACCAAGCCATTCGCGTTCGAGGAGCTGCTTGCCCGCGTGGAAGCGCTGTCACGCCGGCCGCGCGGGCGCATTACACCAGTGCTGAAGGCGGCTGACCTCACGCTCAACCTGGATACGAGAGAGGTGGCGCGCGGTGGACATGCGATCGAGCTGACGCCCAAGGAATACACCGTGCTCGAGTATCTCATGCGCCACGCCGGCCGAGTCATGAGCCGAACGCTCATCACCGAGTACGCCTGGGGCTATCACTTCGATCCGGGCACCAACATCGTCGACGTGGTGATCAACCACCTGCGCAAGAAGATCGACGCAACCAGCGCAAGAAAGCTCATACATACGATCCGCGGCGTAGGGTACGTGATTCGCGAAGAGAGCGTCGCGGGCAAGGTCGGCTAGGGGCACATGCTCTCAACGCGTGTGAAGCTCACCGCGTCGTTCGTGGCCGGACTGGTCGCGGTTACGGTCACTCTGTTTCTCGCTGTGCTTGCGGCTCGAAACAACGCTGTCTACCACGACATCGCGCAGTATGCGGCGGCACAGGGCGATCTGGCCGCGCGCGTGATCACGGAGGCCGAACAGTCCCGCAACAAGGTCATGGGCACCAGCGATACCGCCCTCATCGCTCTTCTCGCGCCGAAAGTGGTGGAGCGGCTCCAGTCTGTGCCGGGATTCATAGTAGTGGTGGATACGACGGGGCGCGCCGTCTATCGCTCCAATGACGTGTTGCGCCTTCAGGGGACCGACATGTCGATACTTCAAACCGAGCTCGCCGACCTCCCGAAGTCAGGCGAGGCGCTCATCTTCACGCTCGACTCGCTCCAGGAAAAAGTTCTCTTCGTCTCGCATTCTCTGGCGGGGAGTCCGTCCGGCCTCAGTCGGATCGCCTCGGGAGCGATAGCGACAAGGGCGAGCACCGTTCCGCGCGAATACATGCTCGATGCGCTCGTGATCGTGCCGCTCATCATCGGCGCGGGGGGAGTGGGGGCGTTCCTTATTCTCGGGCGAACGCAGCGCCAGCTGAACGAGATCACGACGGAGGTAGCCGCCATCACCGATGGCCGCAGCCTGCACCGTCGTCTTGCCCTCAGCGAAGAGACGACAGACTTCGCGGATCTGGTGACGACGCTGAACGCGATGATTTCCCGGCTCGAAACGTCGTTCGCCGGGTTGCGCCGATTCACGGCGGACGCGAGCCACGAGCTCAAGACTCCGCTCACCGTGCTGAGGGCTGATGTCGAGCGCGCGATGATGGAGTCGTCGCACCAGACGGAGCGCATGATCGCGCTCGAGGAAGCCCTGCAGGAAGTGCGCAGGATGAGCGATCTGGTCGAGAGCCTGCTGACTCTCGCGCGCGCCGACGAGGGACGGTTCGATCTGCACCGCGAGCCGGTCGAGCTCGCGCCCCTCGTCCAGGAGGTCTACGAGACAGCCCTCATACTCGGCGAGGCCCAAGGGGTGACGGTGAACCTTCCCTTCACGGCCGACGTCGTGGTCATGGGCGACAGGACCCGTCTGAGGCAGCTCTTTCTCAACCTCGTGACGAACGCAATCAAGTACACACCCGCCGGCGGCAAGGTGGAGCTGGGCGTGGGCCGCCATCCCGACAACGTGACGTTCGCCGTGCGGGACACTGGAATTGGAATCTCCGCGGCGGACTTTCCGCACATCTTCGAGCGGTTCTGGCGGGCGGACAGAGTGCGGTCGCGAATGTCGGAGCGCGGAGGATTCGGGCTCGGGCTCGCGATCAGCCAGTGGATCGCGCAGGCGCACGGGGGAACTCTTATCGCATCGTCGCGCCTGGGGCGCGGAAGTCTCTTTACGGTGACGCTGCCGATCGTTGTCGACGGCCAGCACTCCTGATATCACCCCAACTGAAGACTACGGGCGGTTAACGATGCGCTAATCTGCGCGTTAGGAGTCTTTCATTCACTGCTAACGCGAGCGCTATTTCATTGTGGGTAGGACTCCGAGAGGTTGAGTGCGACATCCATTCGGAGAGAAAATGCTCGACACGCTGCTGGAGTCAAAGTCGAAAAGAAAGCGCTCCGCTACGGGTGCGATCGTGAGCGTCCTGGGTCACACCGCCCTGATCGCGGGAGCTGTCTATGCTACCGCCCAGGCGCGGGTTCAACCGATCGGATCTCCGGAGACAGTTCGGCCCGTCTACTTTCCGCAAACTCGGAATCCAACTTCCACCGTGCGGCCGCCGACGGCGCGGGAGCAACCGAACCGCCATAGCCTGATATTCGTCGACCCGCACGTCGACATAAAAGTTCCGGTCATAGACGTCGGTGATATCGTATCGAGGCCGGGGGATTTCAGCCCCGGCCCGATCACAGTCGCCGGGCCGACAGGCACTGGAGAGAGTGGCGCAAGGCCAACCGATATGCAGTATCGCGCGGATCAGGTCGAGAAGCAGGTCGCGGTGGTGCCCGGCACCTCGGCGCCACGGTACCCTGAGTCACTCAGAAGCTCGGGGGTGGAAGGGCGGGTGATTGCGGAATTCGTCGTCGACGAGCAGGGACGCGCACAAGAGGGGAGCGTCCGGTTTGTGCGCTCAGATAATCAGCTGTTCGAGGATGCCGTGAGGGTCGCTCTTCGCCGAATGCGGTTCGTTCCAGCCGAGGTCGGCGGAAGGAAAGTGAAACAGCTCGTCCAAATGCCGTTCGTGTTTACTCTATCCCGTTAGCTCGAAGTTCTTCAATACTATGTTCATTGATTCTTAATCTTGTGGGTATTCCGCAGGATTCTCGTTGTTACCAGCTTTCATTCACGGACTTCCCACTGGGTGAGGAATGTTTAACCAACTGATCGAGTCAAAGGCCAAGAGACAGAAGATGGCTGGCGGCACTGCGTTCAGCATCGTGTTCCATACGGTTCTGATCGGAGCAGCGGTGTACGCGACCGCCCGCGCCGGCGTCAAGGACGAGAAGTCGAAAGCCGAGAAGATTCAGTTCGTCGAGATGAAGAAGGAGCCTCCGAAGGTTCCTGACAAGCCGCCCCCACCGAAGGAGGTCGTGGTCAAGCCGCCTCCGCCGAAGGGATTCCAGGTTCTTCGCGCGCCCGTAAGGATCGACATCAAGATTCCAGAGATCGATCTCTCGAAGGCGATCACGAACGAAAACGATTTCAGCGGCAAGGGCGTAAAGGGTGGCACAGGCACAGGCGTCGTCGGTGGAATCGCCAACACCAATCAGACCTATTTCGAGTTCCAGGTCGAGAAGCCAGCTGAGATGCTCGCCGAGAGTCCAAAGCCGAAGTATCCATCGGTTCTGGAGAGCTCAGGCATTGCCGGCGAGGTTCAGGCACAGTTCGTGGTGAGTCTTTCAGGCAAAGCCGACATGGATTCGTTCAAGGTGCTGAAGTCGACGAACGAGCTGTTCACGCAGGCGGTGAAGAATGTGCTGCCGCGGATGAGGTTCAGTCCCGCCATGATTGGCGGCAAGCCGGTCAACCAGTTGGTCCAGCAGTCCTTCCAGTTCGCTGTTCCCCGCTAACAAACTCACTGGAGTAAACAATGCAGCTGTCACTACTCGACATTTACAACCAGATGGGCAACTTCGCGAAGGGCATTGTGTATGTCCTCGCTATCATGTCGATCTGGACCCTCTCCGTCGCCATCAAGAAGTGGTGGGATCTTCGCCTGGCGCAGCGTGAGACGCGCAAGTTCGCTCCCGAGTTCTCGCAGTTCCTCGAGGAAGACAATCTTACGGAAGCCGTCACTCTCGCCGACAAGTACAAGAAGTCGCACGTCGCCCGCGTACTGGGCGGCGCTCTCACCGAGATCCGCCCGCTCATTCAGGATGGATCGGTCACGGTCGGCGATATCAATTCGGCTGAGCGCGCGATCGAGCGCGAGATGCTGATGACGATTACAGATCTGAAGCGCGGATTGGGCGTCATGGCAACCGTCGGCGCAACCGCTCCGTTCGTCGGACTTCTGGGAACCACGATGGGTATCGTGAACTCCTTCGCCGCCATGGCCGCGTCGGGCTCGGGCGGTCTCGCCTCGATCTCCTCCGGTGTGTCCGAAGCGCTGATCACGACCGCGTTCGGTCTCGTCGTCGCGATCCCGGCGGTGTGGCTCTTCAACTACTTCCAGATCAAGATCGACAATCTCACGGCCGAGATGACGTACACCTCAAAGGAGATGATCGACTACATGATCAAGAACGTCACCGGAACTGGCGAGTTCGGAAGATCGCGCTTCACGCGTGAGTTCAACACGACGGCGACCGCTGGCAACTCGCCAATCTCGCAGTAACCCCGAGGAGGGCTGAGTTATGGCAATGTCTGCCGGTACCGCGGGGGGAGTGAAGGCGTCACCGAACGTGACGCCGATGATCGACGTGATGCTGGTGCTGTTGATCATCTTCATGCTCGTCATCCCAGCGATTACAGCCGGTTTCCAGGCGATTCCGCCGACCGGTGTCAATCTCAAGCCTCATCCCGAGGAAGATCAGGATCAGGTCCTCGGCATTGATGCGAACGGACAGTACTACCTGAACAAGAAAGCAATACCGAATGCGGAGCTTGGAGAGAGATTGAAGGCAATCTTCGAGAACCGCCAGGAAGACAAGCTTCTTTACGTCAAGGCGCACAAGGATCTGCAGTACGGAAAGGTCCTGGACGCGCTGGACATAGCGGCCCACAACGACGTCCGCGTAACGGGAATGATCACGGATCAGCGTCCCGGGACGATCTCCGCGGTTCAGACCGACAATCTCTTCAATGCGCCGGCTGCTCCACCGCCGGGAGGGAAGCAATAATGGCCATGTCCGGAGGAAATCCCAGCAGCGGCCTGACGAACGAGATCAACGTCACGCCGATGATCGACGTGCTGCTCGTTCTGTTGATCATCTTCATGATGGTCATTCCGATGTCGCGGAAGGCGCTCGACCTGCAGCTGCCCGATCCGACTCCACAGCCGGATCAGAGCGGTCCGCCGCCGTCGCAGATCGTGCTCGAGGTGCTGCCCGGAAACACGTTCAAGATCAATTCACAGCCGGTGTCGAAGGAAGAGCTCGGGAAAAAGCTCAAGGAGATCTACGATCCAAGGCCGGACAAGATCATTTTCGTGAAGGGCGATCCGACCGTGAAGTACTCTGATGTGATCATGGCGATGGATGTGGCGCGGGGTGCCGGCGTCAAGGTAATTGCCGCAACGCCGAAGGATGTGAAATAGTCACGCGTTATCCTTCTTTCGAGGAAAAGCGCAGGAAGGAAAAACAATGGAAAGGGATCATTGCGTCGCTGCTGGTGCACGCACTGATCCTTTTTCTCATTCTCGCGCCCATCGTCGGGTCATCGGATTTCACGCATGATCCAACGGTCGGGGGCGGCGGCCCCGGACCGGCAGGTGGAGGAGGCGGGGGAATCAATGGTCCCGGGTCGCGCGAAGAGCATCTCGAGTTCGTGCGCGTGAGATCGGATCCGACGGTGATGCCGAAGCCAAAGCCGCTCACTGTGCCGCCCGTGAAAACACCAGAGCCGAGGCCACAAGTGGAGTCTCCGGTGATTCCAACGCCCCCACCGGTCAGTGCGGTGACGACGACGGCCAGGGGTGAGGGAAGCGGGGGCAACACGGGAACGACGGGCGCGGGTCCGGGGACGGGCGGCGGCGTTGGATCGGGCGTCGGCACCGGAAAGGGGAGTAGCGTCGGACCCGGCACCGGCGGCGGTCCCGCAAAAGATTATCCGCCGACGCTCAGAGATCTGTTCATCCCGCCGCTTCCGGCGCCGGACAGAATAAAGCCCTACCACCTGATCGCCTGGTTCGATGTTGACGAGAAGGGAAACGCGACGCTCATCGCGTTCAATCCGTCGAAAGATGGTGGCTACAACCGGAGACTGTCGGAGGTGCTGCGATCGCTGCGTTTTCGGCCGGGGGTGCACGCGGACGGGACACCCATGCGGGATACAGTCGACGTTCACTTTATTTTTTGATTCCGAGACAGAACTACGCGCTGGAGTAGTTCTCGGTTCAGCTTAACGTCGATTCCGAGCGACCCGCTTCCCTAGCAAAGCGCTCCTTGCCCGGGTAACTTTTGCCCGCTGTACAAGGGGGAACGCACCGGCGAGCAACCGAGCACTTCGAGGGAGAGCGTTGACAAGCACGACACCAACGGCCGACACTCCATCGTCGCGCGAGTTCGTCAAGGCGCTGACGCTCACCGACGCGACGATGCTGGTCGCGGGCTCGATGATCGGGTCGGGCATCTTCATCGTCTCGGCCGAGATCTCGCGGACCGTCATTTCGCCTTTCTGGCTGCTCATGGCGTGGGTCGCGTCCGGCGTCGTGACGATATTCGGCGCGCTGGCGTATGGCGAGCTCGCGGCGATGTATCCCCGAGCGGGTGGCCAGTACGTGTTTCTCCGGGAGTCCATGGGTCACCTCATGGGCTTTCTTTATGGCTGGACCCTTTTCGTAGTGATCCAGACCGGCACCATTGCCGCCGTCGCCGTCGCCTTCGGAAAATTCCTCGGCGTACTCTGGCCGGCGATCACGCCCGACCGGTACTCGTGGTTCCCGCAACTGGACTTCACGCTGTCCGGCGCTCCCGTGCAGCTCGGATTGTCGCCGCAGCGGCTGATCGCCGTCATTAGTATCTGGGTACTGACCTGGATCAATCTGCGCGGCGTCAAGGAAGCCAAGATCGTCCAGACGACGCTGACCATCGTGAAGACCGGCGCCCTCGCCGTGCTCATCCTGCTCGGACTCACCATCGGCCGGCACCCAGAGGCCGTCGCGGCGAACTTCTCGAACGGAAACTTCAATCCGGTTGCGTTCGTCCCGGCGTTCGTCATCGCGTTCGGATCGGCGCTGGTAGGCTCTCTGTTCGCAAGTGACGCGTGGAACAACGTGACATTCGCCGCGGCGGAGGTTCACTCGCCGCAGAGAAATCTCCCGCGCGCACTCATCTACGGGACGGGGCTCGTCTGCCTGCTTTATCTTCTCGCGAACATCTCCTACCTGAACGTGCTGCCACTTCACGGAGTGGCGAACGGCGCCACGGCGATGGAGCGCGGGATTCAGTACGCCACACAGGACCGGGTGGCGAGCGCGGTCGTCGAAACAATTTTCGGGGCAGTGGGCGCGTCGATCATGGCGGCGGCGATCCTGATCTCGACCTTCGGCTGCAACAACGGCCTGATTCTGTCGGGCGCACGGGTCTACTACGCGATGGCGCGGGACAAATTGTTCTTCGCGAAAGCGGGAACATTGAATCGCCACAATGTCCCAGCGGCGGCATTGATTGCGCAGTCGGTTTGGACGAGTCTGCTCTGTCTCAGCGGAACGTACGGGCAGCTGCTCAACTACGTCATTTTTGCCGCTTTGATCTTCTACGCGCTGACGACGGTTGGCCTGTTCAGGCTCCGCAAGCTGCTTCCGGACGCCGAACGTCCTTATAGGGTTGTTGGCTATCCTGTTTTGCCCGCTCTGTACATCATTCTCGCGTCGGCAATCGCTGTGATTCTGCTGATCGCGGATCAGACGCGAACCCAGGCTCTTTTCGGCCTCGCGATCGTACTGCTCGGCGTTCCCGTTTATTTCATCTGGCGCAAAGTGGAATCCGCGCCTGCACGCTGAGCACGAAAGCCGGCTCTGCCCGAGCCGGCCGCTATTCACCCTTGGAGAATTCAGAATGAATCGGAAGTTTGCTGGAGTTGTTGGTACCCTTGTTCTTGCTATGTCGCTGCTGGCGATATTAGCGCCCCGCATGTTCGCGCAGGGTGTCGGAGAGAATCGAACGGACAGCGCGATCGCGGCTTCCGCGACAGGGACAGCGCAGGCCGTCCCCGTAGAGCACAAGGCAGGGGGTGAAGCGAACCTCATTATACCGGATCTCTCGCAGGTCAGTTTTCTGGGAGGAATCCACGGGCGATCGCTCCTCATGGGCGGACTCGTCATCTGCGGCCTCGGACTTCTTTTCGGGCTCGTGTTCTACAGCCAGCTCAAGCGCATGGCAGTGCACGAATCGATGCGCGAGGTCTCAGAGCTGATTTACGAGACGTGCAAGACGTACCTGATCACGCAGGGGAAGTTCATTCTCATCCTCGAGATTTTCATCGGCTTCGTGATCCTGCTGTACTTCGGATTCCTGAGTCATCTGGCGCCATTAAAGGTTGCGATAATTCTGTTCTTCAGCCTCGTCGGCATCGCGGGCAGCTACGGCGTGGCCTGGTTCGGCATCAGGATCAACACGTTCGCGAATTCGCGAACGGCCTTCGCGAGTCTTCGCGGCAAGCCGTACCCGTGCTACTCGATTCCGCTCAAGGCGGGCATGAGCATCGGCATGCTGCTCATCAGCGTCGAGCTGGTGATCATGCTGTTCATCCTGCTCTTCATTCCCGGCGACTATGCGGGGCCGTGTTTCATCGGCTTCGCAATCGGTGAGTCGCTCGGCGCGGCGGCACTGCGCATCGCGGGCGGAATCTTCACCAAGATCGCGGACATCGGCGCCGACCTGATGAAGATCGTCTTCAATGTGAAAGAAGACGATCCGCGGAACCCGGGCGTGATCGCGGATTGCACCGGCGACAACGCCGGAGACTCGGTCGGCCCGAGTGCCGACGGATTCGAGACCTACGGCGTGACAGGCGTAGCGCTCATCTCCTTCATTGTCCTCGCGGTGCGGGAGCCGTCGGTGCAGGTGCAGCTGCTGGTGTGGATCTTCGTGATGCGCATCATGATGGTGGTGGCGAGTGGACTCTCCTACCTGATCAATGAAGCGGTCGCGAGAGCGAGATATGCCAGCGCTGACGAAATGAACTACGAGTCGCCGCTGACCTCGCTCGTGTGGCTGACGTCGTTGCTCTCAGTTGCGCTAACGTATCTCGTCTCCTACCTGCTGTTGCCCGATCTCGGCGATGGCTCCCTTTGGTGGAAGCTCTCGACGGTGATCACCTGCGGCACGCTGGCGGGAGCAATCATCCCTGAGCTGGTGAAGGTGTTCACCTCGACGGAGTCACGTCACGTCAGGGAAATCGTGACGTCGTCGCGAGAGGGTGGAGCGTCGCTCAACATTCTGTCCGGACTCGTGGCCGGAGATTTCAGCGCGTACTGGATCGGGATGGCGATCATGTCGCTGATGGCGATCGGCTACCTCGTCAGCACCACCGGCTTTGGCACGCTGATGATCGCCCCAGCGGTGTTCGCGTTTGGTCTTGTTGCCTTCGGATTCCTGGGAATGGGCCCGGTCACCATCGCGGTCGATTCCTATGGTCCGGTTACAGACAATGCCCAATCGATATTCGAGCTATCGCAGATCGAGCAGGTGCCGGGCATCAAGCAGCAGCTAAAAACCGACTACGGTTTCGATCCCCAGTTCGAAAGGGCGAAGGATCTGCTCGAGGAGAATGACGGAGCCGGCAACACATTCAAGGCGACGGCCAAGCCTGTTCTCATCGGCACCGCAGTCGTGGGTGCGACCACGATGATCTTCTCGATCATTCTCGGACTTACCCATGGGCTGCAGCCGGAGTTCATCGCCAACCTCTCCATCCTGCACCCGCCGTTCCTGCTCGGCTTGATCGCTGGTGGAGCGATGATCTACTGGTTCACGGGCGCATCGACGCAGGCGGTCACCACCGGCGCGTACCGGGCGGTCGAGTTCATCAAGGCCAACATCAATCTCGCGAGCTCCGCGAAAGCGTCGGTCGCGGACAGCAAGAAGGTCGTCGAGATCTGCACCAAGTACGCGCAGCAGGGGATGTTCAACATCTTCCTGACGGTTTTCTTCGCGACGCTGGCCTTTGCGTTTGTCGAACCGTACTTCTTCATCGGGTATCTGATTTCGATCGCGCTATTCGGATTGTTCCAGGCAATCTTCATGGCCAACGCCGGCGGCGCGTGGGACAACGCGAAGAAAATCGTGGAAGTCGAGCTGAAGCAGAAAGGCACGCCGCTTCACGCCGCGACTGTGGTCGGTGACACGGTCGGCGATCCCTTCAAGGACACGTCTTCGGTAGCACTCAACCCGATAATCAAGTTCACGACGCTGTTCGGGCTGCTCGCGGTGGAGCTTGCCGTTTCGCTGACGGCGGACAAGGGTGCGACGCTGACGCGGGTTCTGGCGGCGGTCTTCTTCCTCATCTCCGTGACGTTCGTGTGGCGGTCGTTCTACGCGATGCGCGTTAAGAGTGGCGAGGCTTAGGTTCTTCGAGTGACCACGCATCTTGGCCAGGCCTAACTTTTCCGAGTGACGATTTACCATGGTGGGCCGGCTGGCCCGCCATGGTAGAACTTTTTCCCACCTGAAATGATCCGATCACTGTTCGCGCGGAAGCCGATCGAAGCGCTTCTGGCAGAGGGTGAGAATCCAAACGGACTGAGAAGGGTCCTGGGCGCCGGCGATCTGATCATGCTTGCGATCGGGGCGGTGATCGGCGCCGGCATCTTTGGCTCGATCGGTTCGGCGGCGGCGGGTCAGGTGGATGCCGCGGGTAACGTGATCCGCGTGGGAGCTGGTCCCGCTCTCGTAATTTCATTCCTGCTACTGGGCGCATGTTGCGGGCTTGCCGGTCTCTGCTACGCCGAGCTGGCTTCGATGATTCCGCAGGCGGGGAGCGCCTACGCGTACTCGTACGCAACACTCGGCGAGCTCGTCGCGTGGATCATCGGCTGGGATTTGATCCTGGAGTACGCGGTTGGGAACGTCGCTGTCGCGATCTCCTGGGGCGACTACTTCAAGTCGCTCGTCGGCGACTGGGTCTCCATACCGGTGTGGCTGACGACGGGTTACCGAACCGCGCTCCTGAGCTCCAATCCAGAAGTCCACGGCCTGCTGACGACGGCGCCGCACATTGCGGGAATTCCGATTCTCATCAACGTGCCGGCGTTCTCGATCGTCGCCCTGATCACGTGGCTGTTGATGCTCGGTGTGAGGGAGAGCGCTCGGGCGAACAACATCATGGTCGCGGTCAAGCTCGTAGTGCTCGCGCTTTTCATCATCATGGGATCGCAGCACATCAACACCGCGAACTACCATCCGTTCGCACCGAATGGCTTCACGGGGATCCATCAAGGCGCGGCGATCGTCTTCTTCGCGTACATCGGCTTCGACGCGATCTCGACCGCCGCCGAGGAAACGAAGAATCCGCAGCGAAATCTTCCCATTGGCATTTTGGGGGGACTCGCGATTTGTACCGTGATCTACATCGTCATCGGCTATGTGCTGACTGGCATGGTGCCATATCAGCAGCTCGGATCGGCCGCGGATCCGCTGGCGTTTGCGCTCAAGGCGACTGGCATGACCAACATTGCCAAGATCGTGGCGCTGGGCGCCGTTTTTTCCATGGCTGCAGTGCTCCTTGTGTTCCAGTACGGACAACCGCGCATTTTCTTCGCGATGGCGCGCGACGGCCTGCTCCCGCACTGGGCCAGCAAGCTCCACGGGAAGTACAGGACGCCTTACATCACGACGATTCTCACCGGGGTCTTCGTAGCGTTCTGGTCTTTGATTGGCGATGCAGGTGAAACGTACGACCTCACGAACATCGGGACGCTGTTCGCTTTCGCGCTGGTCTGCACCGGCGTGATCGTGCTACGCTACACCGAGCCGGAGCGGCCACGTCCGTTCAGGGTGCCGTTCGTCAATTTCGTCGGAGTGGTAGGTGCGGGGCTCTGCCTCTTCGTGATGAGGGGATTGCCGCACCTGGCGTGGGTCAGATTCGGGTGGTGGCTCGCGATCGGTCTCGTGCTGTACGTTTTATACGGTTACGGTCACTCGACTCTAAGGCGGAGCAGGCCGCCGGTGCCGATCGAGCCGCCGCCGCCGATCAAGCGATGACGATCGACTAAGAACTGCATTGAAGGGGTGGAGGCGTCAGAGGCTCTGAACTGCAACTGAACGGGCGGGAGGCGCCAGTAGGCTCTGAACTGCAACTAAACGGGCGGGAGGCGTCAGAGGCGTAGTCGCCAGTGATTCAGTTCACAACGCCCGGACTTGCTTCAGTGGCGGGCGAGGGACTGAACTCGCGTGCCTGTGCCACGAACCGCGCCAATACCGTCTGGGCGTTGTGAACTAACGAACTCGTAACTCTACTTCTGACGCCTCCCGCCCGTTCAGTTGCAGTTAGATCACCAATTCTCCCCGAGCGTAAATCAGGGCATGATCTACAAGAATCTCAGACGAATCCCGCTGACAACCTGGATCATGATATCGATGGTCGTCGGCGTGCTCATCGGCACGTTCGCGCCAGCGTTCGCGATGAAGCTCAGTCCCGTGTCGACCGTGTTCCTGCGGATGATCAAGTCGATCATCGTCCCCCTCATTTTCGGAACGCTGGTCGTTGGAATCGCCGGGCATGGGGACGACATGAAGCGCGTGGGACGCCTCGCGCTCAAGTCGATCATCTACTTCGAGATCGTGACCACCCTGGCGCTCGTCATCGGGCTAGCCGCGGTCAACCTCGTACGTCCGGGGGTGGGTGTCACGCTCGCTGCGTCCGCCGAAGCCGGCAAGGAGCTCGCTCACAACACGCAGACAGGGACCGGATTCCTCGAGCATCTCGTCCCCACGAGCTTCTTCGACGCCGCGGCAAAGAACGAGATTCTGCAGGTGGTCTTCTTCGCCGTGATCTTCGCGGTGGCGTTGTCCAAGGTTCAGGGTCGCTCAAAGGAGATCGTTCTCGCCGGGTGCGAGGGTCTCGCCGACGTCATGTTCAAGTTTACGATGATCGTGATGCGCTTCGCCCCGTTCGGCATCGGCGCCGCGATCGCCGTGACGGTCGGACAGAGCGGGCTTGGCGTCCTCTTCAACCTGGGCAAGCTGATACTCACCCTGTACGGAGCCCTGCTCGTCTTCTTCCTCGCGGTGCTGTTGCCGGTGGCCGTGCTCTTCCGGGTGCCGCTCCGTCGATTCATTCGCGCGGTGAGATCGCCCGCGCTCATAGCGTTCTCGACGACGTCTTCGGAGGCCGCTCTTCCACTAGCGATGCAGTCGATGGAGGCGATCGGAGTCCCGCGGCGCATAGTGGCGTTCGTGATGCCGACCGGATACTCCTTCAATCTCGACGGATCTACGCTCTACCTCGCTGTGGCGTCGGTTTTCGTGGCACAAGCGGCCGGTGTTCCGATGACGCTGACGACTCAGCTCTTCATGATGCTGACGCTCATGATCACCAGCAAAGGCGTCGCGGCAGTCCCACGCGCGTCGCTCGTGATTCTTTCCGGAACTCTCACGACATTCGGGTTGCCGCTCGAGGGTGTGGCAATCATTCTGGGGGTCGATGCGCTGATGGACATGGCGCGCACCAGCACGAATCTCATCGGCAACTGTCTGGCGACAGTCGTGATGGCTAGGTGGGAAGGTGAATTCGCCGAGCCGCAGCCCGAAGTGCTCCTCGCACAGGAAGGACTTCTTCCGATCGAAGCTGTGCCCCCGGCACCGCGGACTTCAGGCGCTGCTCCAACCGCTTTCTGAGCGGCGAGCTGGCGTCCATCAGGCCACCGCTAAACGCCACCGCAACCGCCGCACGCTCGTCCGTAAATAAATGGCGCGCCAGTGAGCGGATGTGTAGCACCAGCTCTTCGGCCGCCAGCGCGAGCAGGGCGTTGGCGCGGAGATCGCCCGCTGTGGCCGCGCCGAAAACTACCGGGACGAGTGAAGCAAACGTACGGGCATCGGCGGCCGCTGCCCACGGAATGAGATCCTCGACATCCTCGCATTGGGTGGCGGCCAGAATGGGGAAGAGAAGGGCAGTCGGCGGCTCGCGCCCGTCACTCGACGCCGCGACAATGCTCAGCGCACGCCTTCCGATCCAGCCACCGCTCCCCTCGTCGCCGAACGCAGGACCCCAGCCGCCACAGCGAACGATCTCTCCAGCCGGGCTCCGGCCGTAAGCGATGGAGCCGGTTCCCACGACCAGGAGAATTCCCGGACGCTCGTCGAACGCATCATACATCGCGATCAGGCCGTCGGAATCGATGATGACTTCTTCCGCGAGCTCCTTCGAGTCGAGGGCGGAATGTAGCGCGCGACGCTCTTCGTCCCGACCGGTTCCGGCGACGCCGCAGTAAAGAACGCGAGGAAACACGGCGCCCGGCTGCGCGATCTCCGCGAGCGCGCGGGTTACAAGTTCCGCGATGACGTCGGCCGAGCGCTGAGCCTGTCCCGGCGTGACAGCTGACTTGGGCCCTTCGAGCGTGGCGAGAACCTCGCCCTCCGTCGTGCCAACGAGGACGCGGGTCTTCGATCCGCCTCCGTCAACGCCCACAACTATTTCATTCAATTCCAGCGATCTCCATCAGTCGGCGCGGGGTGTGTGAACGATGAAAGGATAGCGACTCCCATAGTGAACGACGTTCCGATCAGCACATACCAGGGAAATGCGATGTGCGAGATTGGTGTGAGTGCGTCTTTCATCGACGGAAATGTCAGCATCATCGGCTTCGCGAAGACCACGAAGCTCATCGCAATGATTCCTACCGCCATGCCGAGGATTGCATCACGCTGGATCGCCCGTCTCCACAACATGCCCAGAAAGAAGCCGCCGAGCAACGCACCGTATGTGAACGAGGCAATTGAGAGCGCGATGACGACGACCGGCGTGCCCTGCTGCTTGTACAGGAGCGCCGCGATCAAAAGTACAGCTCCCCAAAAAAGCGTAAACATCTTCGCCATCTTGAGCGTGCGTGGGTCCTCCGCAGTGCGGCCAGAGAGCGGCAAGTAGATGTCGTGGGTGGTTGATGCCGCCAGCGAATTCATCGCGCCGGAATGCGCGCTCATCGTCGCCGCGAGGACGGCCGCGACGATCAACCCTCGCAATCCCGCCGGCATCGAGTCGACGACGAAGGTGGGGAATATCGAGTCGGGAACTGCGAATGTCCGCGCCTGATAGAACGCGTACAAGCCGATTCCGATAATAAGAAAGAGCGAAAACTGAAAGAAAACGGCGATGCCGCTGCCGATGAGCGCTTTGCGTGAGTCCTTGAGGCTCGAGGCCGCGAGCAACCGCTGCACGATCACCTGGTCGGCACCGTGTGATGCCATCGAGAGGAACGCCCCGCCGATCAATCCAGCGAAGAGTGTGTACGGCTTGTCGAAGCCGAAGTAGACGTCGATGACCCGCAACTTCCCGGCTGCGTGAGCCTGACCCAGAATCGCGCCCCATCCGCCGCTCACGCCCTTACCCAGCAGGTACACGGCCGAGAGCCCGCCGAGGAGATAGACGCTCGTCTGCAGCACGTCGGTCCACACAACGGCGCGCATGCCGCCGTGATAGGTGTAGATCAATGTCAGCGCGCCCAAAACCAGGATAGCTACGGGCATCACGTACTGCTGCGGCACCGACGGCCCGAGTATCAACGCGATCGGAATCGCGGTGGCGAACACGCGCACCGAGTCGGCAAACGCGCGGGTGACCAGGAAGACGATCGAGGCAAAACGGCGCGTCCCGACGCCGAATCGCTTCTCGAGCAGGGCGTAGGCTGTGACGAGATCGCCCTGATAGTACCGTGGCAGCAGTGTATAGGCGACGACGATGCGCCCCAGCAGATAGCCCGCCGCGATCTGGAGGAAGCCGAGATTCGTGGTGTAGGCGAGGCCGGGGATGCTGATGAAGGTCAGCGCGCTCGTCTCCGTGGCCACAACCGAGAAGAGAACCGCCCACCACGGAATTGCGTGTCCCGCTACGAAGTAGTCTTTGGAGTCCTTCTGGTTGCGCCCCAGCCAAACGCCGAGAAGGGTGGTGCCGATCAGGTACGCGGCCAGTACAATAAAATCGAGGGCGGTGAAATTAGTCTTCATTTCACCGCCCTCGATTTGTACTGCTGACCAGCAGCGACGCTACGCAGAGAATGAACTTCCGCAGCCGCACCCGCCGGTCGAATTCGGATTCTTGAACGTGAACCCCGAGCCTTGCATCGAGGTGACGTAGTCGATCGTGACTCCGTTCAGGTACTGCGCCGAGAACGGGTCGACGAACACGTTGAAGCCTTCGCGCGGGACGATGACGTCATCGTCAGCGGCGCGATCTTCAATGACCAGGCTGTACTTGAAGCCACTGCAGCCGCCCGGCTGCACGCTCACGCGAAGCCCACCCTGCTCGGCGGTGACGCCCTCGACGTCCATAAACTTCTTGACCTCGACGCCGGCGTTAGGCGTGACGTTGAGATCGATTTCAGGTTGCGACGAAACTGACATTTATCCTCCGGTACTACATGAAATTTAGCATCAAACCTTCTACTCGTGGTAGAGTGTCGTTAGCATGGAACCGTCTACTCGTGGTAGAGTGTCGCTAGCATCAAACCGTCTACTCGTGGTAATGCGCCGTTAGGCAGGTACGCCTACCCCGGGTAGTGCTGCTGGCTCCTCCCGGAACGACCGTGCTATCCAACTGAACGCAACAACGGCGATGGCCAGCATCACCAGGCCTGGAACGAGGTTGCCCAGCACCACCTTGCCGATCCCGAACAGTGTTGAATACACTGCCACGATCCCGGCGATCCAGTTGGTCCAGGCAAGCGCGCCGCCGGGAATGCTTTCCCGCCCGAACCCCGCCCGTTCCGACACCACGGCCCAACCAGGGCCCCCAGGCCGCACCCGCCGATAGAACGCTTCCAGCACGCGATCGGGCTCTGGTTTGGTGGCAAAGGTCACCCCTAACCAGACGACTGTACTCACCGCTACGGTAACGAGCATTACCCAGGCATCGCCCCGGAGGTCGCCGGCGGGGAACCGCGGCTTGATCAGGTTGATCGCGGTGACCGAGACGACGAAGGAGGCGATCATGGCGCTGATCTCGCTCCAGGCGTTAATCCGCCACCAGTACCAGCGGAGAATCAGCACGAGTCCAGTGCCCGACCCGAGCGCGAGCAGAAATTTCCAGGCGCCTTCGATCGTTCCGAGGTAGTGGGTTACCACCGCGGAGGCCAGGAAGAGGAATATCGTGGCCCAACGCGAAATCGCCACATAGTGCTTTTCGGTGGCAGTCCGGTTGAGGAACCGTTTGTAGAAATCGTTGACAAGATAGGAAGCACCCCAATTGAGCTGGGTGCCGACCGTCGACATATAGGCCGCGGCGAAGCCCGCCATCATGAAGCCGCGCCAGGGCGTCGGTAGCAGATCCACGAAAGCCTGAACGTATGCGGCTTCGTGATCGTGGGTCGGGCCAATTCCGGCTGGATAGAGCAGCACCGTGCAAAGTCCTGTGATGATCCAGGGCCACGGCCTGATCGCGTAATGGGCGACATTGAAGAACAGCGTGGCGAGAACGCCATCGCGCTCCGTTTTGGCCGAAAAGATTCGCTGCGCCACGTAACCGCCGCCACCGGGCTCAGCCCCGGGATACCAGGCCGCCCACCATTGCACCGAAAGGAAAACCGCAAGCGCCAGGAGCGGCATCCATGCGTAAGCCTCGATGCCGCTGGAAGTCATTTTCACTGGAAGCACTGAGAGCGCGGCGTCGGCGCTCCCGAAGTGGGTCGTCAGGCCCGCCTTCAGCTTGTCCATTCCGCCTACAGCCCGCACCGAGTACACGGCGAGAACTATCACCGCGCTCATCTTGATGACGAACTGGACGAGATCGGTCCAGAGCACGGCCCACATCCCCGCGCCTGCCGAATACGCAACGGTGATCACGAAGCAGATCCCAACCGCGATGACTTCTCCGGGAATATTGCGTCCGAGGACGCTGACGTCGCGGAGGCCCAGCGAGATCGTGAGGATCTTGATCATCGCCTTGGTCACCCAGCCCAGGATTATCAGGTTGATGGGGATGGCGAGGTAGAGCGCCCGGAACCCGCGCAGCACCGCCGCGGGCCGGCCGCTGTAACGGATCTCCGCAAACTCGACGTCGGTCATGACGTGCGCTCTCCGCCACAGGCGGGCAAAGAAGAACACGGTGAGCATTCCGCTCATCAGCATGTTCCACCAGAGCCAGTTTCCGGCGACTCCGTGCGCGGAGACGAGACCTGTCACGACGAGTGGTGTATCAGCCGCGAACGTCGTCGCGACCATGGATGCGCCCGCCAGCCACCAGGTCACCTGCCGACCGGAAAGGAAGTACTCGTTGAGGCTCTCTCCTCCGCGTTTTGTGAAGTAGAGTCCAATGCCCACCGAGAGCATGAAGTAGGCAGCGACAATCGCCCAATCGATTGCGGTTAGCGCCATTGGTCGTGAGTTGAGGTGGCCACGCAAGACGCTTGCGTTTGCATCGCTAGCTCGCGTCGGTCAACGTAAAAGGACGCAAAAGAGTATCATTCGTTACCGTCAAGCACGACCCATGTTACGGTCAAACACGACCAACTTACAGGACACCCATCGATGATGCGACACTTTCGGCTGCTCGCAGTTCTCCTTCCAATCTGCGGCGGCTGCGTTGTCATCAGCAAGCAGATCGACCCCACAGCGGAGCTCGCCGAGGCCAAGGTCAGGCCCGGCATCACCATTCTCCTCGCTGACAGCATCCAACTCATCCGGGGGAAGCGCATCGGGTTGCTGACGAACCAGACGGGCATCAACGAGAAGGGAGCCTCTGATATCGACCTGCTCAGAGACCGGAAGGCGCGCGACGCCTCCGTGAACCTGGTGCAACTGTTCTCTCCCGAACACGGACTTCGCGGAACCGAGGATCGCCAGAACATCGCGAGCGGAATCGACCAGAAGAGCGGGTTGCCAGTTTACTCGCTTTACGGACAAGAGACGACGGCGCCGCCCGACAGCCTTCTGCGCGGGCTCGATGCGCTCGTGTTCGATCTGCAGGATATAGGCACGCGAACCTGGACGTACGTCGGAGCAATGGTGTACTCAATGCGCGCCGCTGCCCGGCTCCACAAGCCGTTCATCGTGCTGGACCGGCCGAATCCAATCACCGGCTACATCATCGAGGGTCCGGTTCTCGACGCCTCGCTGGCGAATGCCGATGACCCAGCGCCAGGACGGCCCGGTCAGGCGTACGCGCTCTGGCCGATTCCTCTCAGGCACGGGATGACGATGGGAGAGCTGGCTCTCTACTTCAATGACGTCCTCAAGATCCACGCGGATCTGCACGTCGTGCCGGCGCAGGGCTGGAGGCGCGATGTCTGGTTCGATCTCACGGGATTGCCGTGGGTGAAGCCCTCACCGAACATGCCCGATATCCACAGCGCGATTCTCTATCCCGGCCTCGTTGCATTCGAAGCGACTAATCTTTCGGTGGGTCGGGGAACGCCGGGGGCGTTCCAGCGAATCGGCGCGCCGTGGCTCAATGCCGCCGCCACCGTCGCGCTGCTCAGGGATCGGGAGATTCCCGGCGTTCGGTTTTACAGCGAGAGCTTCATGCCTGTAAATGCGTCCGACGGCAAGTACTCCGGCCAGATGATTCCGGGAATCAAGATCGTGGTCATCAACCGCAGCGCGTTGCAGGCCGCGCGCGTCGGAGCGAGCCTGTTGTGGGCGATCAACAAGACGGCCGGCCCCCGGCTGACGATAAAGAATCGCGACTTCGATCTGAGGTTTGGCTCGCCGTCGGTGAGGGAGGCACTCCTGCGCGGCGACGACCCGGATGTGCTGATCGACAAGGAGTACAAGTCGGCGTACGCGTTCAGGGAAGCGACGCGGCAGTACCTCATTTATCGGTAACCGAAAGTGGTGGGCGCGAACTGGCAACTACCAACTGCAACTGAACGGGCGGGAGGCGTCAGAGGCATAGATGCCAGTTTGTTAGTTCACTACGCCGGGACTTATCTCGGTAGAGTCAAGGCACAAGCAACTGCCTGTGCCTTGAATGCAACAGCGGCAAGTCCCGGCGTCGTGAACTGAATAACTGTCAACTACGCTACTCGCGCCTCCCGCCCGTTCAGTTGTCGTCAATCAGCCCATCTCGCGTGAATTCAGCTTGTACCAGCACATCTCTTGCACAGCTATACAAGTCTTCAGTCCAAACCATTTTTTGGAGGCCCTGCATGCGTGTCCTCATGGTCTCGTTGTCGATGCTGGCCCTTGCGGCGTGTGGCGCGCGCCAGGTCGAAGTGCGCACCGGTCCCGAGCCGGCGACTGACGTCGCGCTTAGCCTCACGAACAATCTGAGTCAGGCAGTCAACGTCTATGTCGTCAGCGGCGGCAACGACATCTTCCTCAAGCAGGTCTCGGCAAACAGCGTCGACCGCATTCCGGTGGCGGGAGTTCCAGCCGGAGCGACGGTGAATCTCCGCGCGGTCACGGTCGATGGAACGCGCACCTATACCAAGAACAACGTCACCCTTTCCAGCACGTACGACTGGCGCCTGCCTTGACGAGACATATGTCTCGTCAGTCAGCCCGCGGGTGGCAATAGGTCGTTGAAGGGCTTAATTTTACGAGGCCGTCGTGTGTCACACGCCGGCCTCTTTTTTCTGCGCCGCCAGCCAGTGAACCGGCACGTCGGCTTGCCTGTGCTCACCGCCAGTCCCTGCTGAATGCCAACTCCTACCGACTATCTGAAGAAAGGGGCTCTCCGCGTAATCGAACCGGCGATCAGCTTGCTGGCGCGCAACAACGTCAGCCCCAACGCGATCACGACCGTCGGAACTCTGTTGACTGTGGCGGCGGGCGTCGTCTACGCGACCGGACACATCATGACGGCGGGCTGGATCATGGCGGGGACAGCTTTCTTCGATGTGGTGGATGGCGAGGTGGCGCGAAGAACAGGGCGATGCACGGTGTTTGGCGCGTTCTACGATTCTACGCTCGACCGGGTTGGAGACGGCGCACTGATGGCAGGGTTCACTGTCTTCTATGCGACCAATCCGCTACACCACAATCCTTACATGATGGCGGTGTCCCTCGCCGGGATGATTGGGACGTTTCTCGTCTCTTATACCCGCGCGCGCGCAGAGTCGCTCGGAATCGACGCAAAGGTCGGAGTGATGCAGCGCCCCGAGCGCATTGTGCTCCTGTCGGCCCCCCAGGCGCTGTTCGGCCTTTTCTGGAATGGATGGGTGCTCATCGCCATCATCATCCTTCTCACAGTCACGGCGTGGATCACCGCCGTGCAAAGGATCGCGTTTGTCCGTCGTAACACGAGGCATGCGGACAACAAGCCGATCCGGATCGTCAGCGATCCAGCTTTACCCATCCCTTCCACGACCCCGTCGACAACGTCGGGCATGCCGGCCTCGCGCCGAGCGCAATCTTAATCAAAACGGAGAAAGAAAATTGGCCAGATCGTCCTCTGGTGACTCGCCTAAATCGATAGCACCGGCGACGGGCCGGCTCGGCATTCTTACGCCCGGGCTCGGCGCAGTCGCGACAACATTCATGGCCGGCGTGGAGAGCATCCGGCGCGGCCGTTCCAAGCCGATTGGATCGCTGACGCAGATGGCGACGATCCGGCTGGGAAAGCGCACCGACAAGCGCGCTCCGCTGATCAAGGATTTCGTTCCGCTCGCCAAGCTCGATGACATCGTGTTCGGCGCCTGGGATCCGATTCCCGACGACGCGCTGACAGCGGCGAAAAAAGCCGGCGTGCTCGAGGATCGGGACATCGACCCGATTGCGGATTTCCTGAAAGGCATCAAGCCGATGCCCGCGGTGTTCGACAACAAGTACGTCACCCGAATTCACGGAACGAACGTGAAGAAGGGCAAGACGAAGCGCGACCTGGCCGAGCAGCTGAGGCAGGACATGCGCGATTTCAAGGCGAAGAACAAGTGCGATCGGCTCGTCATCGTCTGGTGCGCATCGACCGAGATCTACATCAAGGCCGGACCGCAGCACGCGACCCTCGAGCAGTTCGAGAAGGCCATGGAGAAGAACGACGACGCGATCGCGCCGTCGATGCTGTATGCCTACGCGGCGATCATGGAAGGCATCCCCTTCTGCATGGGCGCCCCCAACCTGTGCGTCGATACGCCGGCGCTGATCAAGCTCGCCCAGGACAAAGGCGTACCGATTTCGGGAAAGGATTTCAAGACGGGCCAGACGTGGATGAAGACCATCGTGGCGCCCGGGCTCAAGGCGCGCATGCTCGGCCTCAGGGGATGGTATTCGACCAACATCCTGGGCAACCGGGACGGAGAAGTACTCGACGATCCACAGTCGTTCAAGACGAAGGAGGAGTCGAAGCTCAGCGTCCTGCACACGATTCTGCAGCCCGATCTTTACCCGGACCTGTACAAGGATTTCACCCATGTCGTCCGCATCAATTACTACCCACCGCGCGGGGACAACAAGGAAGGCTGGGACAACATCGACATTGTCGGGTGGATGAACTACCCGATGCAGATCAAGATCAACTTCCTTTGCCGCGACTCGATTCTCGCCGCGCCGATCGTGCTCGATCTCGCGCTCTTCTCCGACTTCGCGCACCGCGCGGGCATGAAGGGAATCCAGGAATGGCTGTCATTCTACTACAAGAGTCCAATGACCGCCCCGGGTTTGGAGCCCGAGCACGATCTCTTCATCCAGCAGACGAAGCTGAAGAACACGCTCAGGCATCTCATGGGTGAGGATCAGATCACGCACCTCGGCCTGGAGTATTACGCGTGATGCTTCGCCGTCTCGCGTTCGTGTCCGCGCTGGCGGCGGCGCTCACGAGCTGCGGCTCGAGTCCGAAAGTCCTGGAGCTCAGACTATGGTCGGATAGCTACGCCTTCAGGGTAACTGTGGATCCGATGCCGCCGAGGGCGCTCGAGCCGATCGCCTATCGTGTGGTGGTGCAGGACATCAAGACGCACCAGCCAATCGAGACCGGGGAGGGCCGAATTTTCGCGACGAGCGCGGACCGCGCCAACACCAGCGACGGCTTCAAGAAGGAAAAAGAGCTCGGCACCTACTCGGGCAAGCTGTTCTATGCGACGAGCGGGGACTGGGCCGCGGCGATTCAGTTCCGCCGCGAAAAGAATCCGCGCTTACCGCTGGAACGGGTCGACTGGATTCAGACGGTCCGTACCGCCAGTGAGCCGGGGACCTGATTCTCATATGCGTCATTTTTTCAGAACACAGCTCACGCCGGTGGACGTATTGCGGATCGCGGACGAGTTCTTTCCCGAGATCGGAATGGAGCGCAGCGGGCATACCTCGCGTTCCCGGACGTTTGCTGGGGCCCTCGGCACGCTGCAGCTGAGCGTGCGCAAGGAAGGCGGCCACTACACGTTCGCGGAGATTGCGACGGATCAGACGGGGGAGAGTCGCCTCGACCGCAACGCGAAGAAGTTCTTCGTCACGCTGCACAAGGCGGGGGATCCTCGCCACCGCATCGAAGCGGCCTACTAACATGGCGCGGCTCGGTACCGCCGCGTCGATGCCGGCGAATCTGACGAACGATTCCGCCCGCTCCGATTCGACTGGATCTCTCTCTCGCGAGCAGAATCTCGAGCTGTATTACTACATGCTTCCGCAGACGTCGGACATAGTCGTTGCGCTCAGGAAGCTTGCCGCCTACTGATGGCGTCACCGGAGCTGGATCGCGGGGAGATCATCGCGCGCAACCTCGGTGTCGGTTGCCTAACGATGTTCGCGGGTTTTTTCAGCGGCGGAATGTTCGCGGTGCTGATCGCAAAGTTTGTCGGGAGCATGCGGGGGTGTAGGCCCTTCGAGGGTCTTCCGGCGTGCAATTGGTGGGTGTATGCTGGTATTGGGGCGGTTGTTGGCGCATTGACGCTGCCCGTTCTGGCATTGAGACGGCTGAATCGAAGAAGGCCGAATGAATAGGCGAACCAGGGAGAAGCGGTGGCACGAGTAGACATCATCATGCCGCAGATGGGCGAGTCGATTGTTGAGGGCACGCTTTCGAAGTGGCTGAAGAAAGTGGGCGACGAGGTGAAGCGCGACGAACCGATCTTCGAGATCTCGACTGACAAGGTCGACGCGGAAATTCCGGCGCCGGCCGCCGGCGTGCTGGCCGAGATAATCGTGAAGGAAGGGGAGACGGTGGCGGTGCAGACGGTCGTCGCGCGGCTCGAAACCGAAAAAGGCGCAGCTCTCGGAAAGGGCGAGCCGGCAGCTCCGAGCGCGTCGTCGGCCTCGCAGCCGGCAGGGACGACGCAGGCGGCGAAGCCAGCGTCATCGCCCGCCCCCCAACGGGAAGCTAGCCCCGCTGGAGCTCCGGCGCGTCAGCAACCGCGCGCTCCCGCCATCGCCGCATCACACTCCGGGAACGGCAACTCCTTCGAGGATCGTGTCCGCACAAAATCCTCCCCACTCGTCCGAAAGATTGCGGCTGAGCACGGGGTGAACATCGCGTCACTCCACGGCTCAGGCATCGCTGGCCGCGTGACCAAGCGCGACATACTCGGCTTCATCGAGTCGGGCGCGTCCACTACGATCGCGACGCCGGGAGCTCGCACCAGCGGGGCGCCTGGCGGGCACACACTGCCGCTGCCCGAGCCCTGGGCGGGCGACGTCGTCGAGCCGATGTCCAAGATGCGCGCGCTCATCAGCGACCACATGGTCGCATCGCGACAAACGTCGGCGCACGTCACGTCGTTCATCGAAATCGACTTCACGCGCGTCGCGCGCATCCGTGCCAAGCATCGCGCCGAGTTCGAGGCCGCGAGCGGACAGAAACTCACCTACATGCCCTTCATCATCAAAGCAGTGACTCAGGGGCTGCAGGCGTTCCCGGTGATGAACTCGTCCGTGGCCGGCACCAACGTCATCTATAGAAAACAGATCAACATCGGTGTCGCGGTCGCGCTCGAGTGGGGACTCATCGTGCCGGTCATCAGGCACGCCGACGATCTCTCGCTCTCCGGAATCACCCGGGTGCTCAACGATCTGGCCGCGCGCGCCAGAGCCAAGAAGCTCTCTCCCGAAGAGGTTCAGGAGGGAACTTTCACCATTACGAATCCCGGGGTCTTCGGCTCCCTGATGGGAACGCCGATCATCAATCAGCCGCAGGTCGCCATCCTCGGGGTCGGCGCTATCGAGAAGCGACCAAAGATCCTTCCCGGCACAGATGGCGAGGACACGATCGCGATTCGTATCTGTGCTTATTTTTCAATATCATTCGATCACCGTGTGATCGACGGGGCAATCGCGGATCAGTTCCTCGCCTTCGTGAAGAAAACGATCGAAACATTTCCGGAGACCGGACTCTAAGATGCCCAAGGCTCTCACGATTCAGCGCTCGACGGTCCCTACGACCGAGCGCGCAAACTACACGAAACGACTCAAGACGCTGCACTCGCACTACGCGGCCCTAAACTGCCGCTTCTGGGTGTTCGAGGAGACGTCACTTCCGGGAGCATTCATAGAATTCACGGAAGCCGACGACGAGCAGACGCTCACTACCGCACACGCCAGCGCTCCGCACAAGACACTGGATCCATCGCGGGTGTATCAGGAGGTCCAGCTTTAAGATGCCGGCACGCTCGCTTCAGGTAGACGGTCACAAATGGGACATCCATCCCTCCGGTTACATCACCCAGTACACACAGGATGAGTACGCACTGATATTCTCGCGGGGCGCTGGAAAGGAGCGCGAAGTGCGCGTCACGCGCTATTCGCCACAGGGCACCCGCTCGCGCGAGCAGGCGTTCGCCGAGTTGTCAGATGCGCAGCTGAAGGAGCTCTTCGAGCAGTCTCAGCCGAGCTTTACTTCGCCTGAGGCCGGTTACGAGCGGTGAGCGCGGATGCGGGCCGGCCGGCGTTCGTCGACCTGCACACTCACTCGACCGCCTCTGATGGCACCCTCGCTCCCGAGGGAGTGATCGAGGCCGCCAAGCGCTGCGGACTGACCGCGCTAGCGCTCACAGATCACGACACGATCGATGGAGTTCACGTGGCGCGCGCCGAGGGTGACCGACTGGGCGTTCGCGTAATTGCCGGAGTGGAGCTGAGCGCGTTCCAGGGCGAAAACGAGATCCACGTCCTCGCGCTCCACCTCACCCACTTGGAGGCTTTGGAGAAGCGTCTCAGCGAGCTGCGCGCATCGCGTTATACCCGCGCCCAGAAGATCGTGGAAAAACTCAACGCGCTCGGGATACCGCTCACGCTGGATGAGGTGCTTCAGCAATCCAACGGCGGCGCCGTCGGACGTCCACACGTTGCGCGCGCACTGATCGCGCGCGGCGCGGTCCACGATTTTCGGGATGCGTTCGTGAAATACCTCGGCAACGCCGGGAGCGCGTTCGTCGCCAAGGAGCACTTCTCGATCGAGGATGCGATCGCGATCGCGCATGAGGCCGGCGCGCTGGCGATCTGGGCGCATCCAGGCGACGGCGGGAGGCGCGAGAGGCTCGAGCCCCTGATCGCAGCGGGACTTGACGGTCTGGAAATAAGGCATCCCAGCCATTCGTCTGAAGACATCAAGCGGCTGCAGGCGCTCGCTGATTTCTTCAATCTCGTGCCGAGCGGTGGATCGGACTGGCACGGAGCCCCCGACGGATCGCGCCGCCTCGGAATCATGAACATTCCCGCCGAGTGGTTGCAGCGGCAAGATGAGCGGGTCGCGTCGGTCGCATCTGCGGCGAGCGCAGCGAGGACCGATTAATGGAACTGGATGGTCGGGTTGGGCTCGTCACCGGCGCCGGGACACGAGTGGGGCGCGTGATCGCGCTGGCGCTCGGCAAGGCCGGAATGCGCGTCGGCGTCCACTACTCGGGGTCGCAAAAGGGAGCGCGCCAGACCGTGGAGGAAATAATCGCGGCGGGGAGCGACGCGGTCTCATTTCCGGGCGATCTGACTGATCCCGCGACCGCCCCTAGACTCATCGAGCACACCATGAAGGTGTTTGGGGAGCTCGACGTTCTCGTCAATTCCGCGGCGGTGATGCTGCGGACACCGGTCGGCGAAGTCCTGGTCGAGGACTGGGACGCAATGTTCGCGCTGAATCTGCGCGCACCCTTCTTCCTGTGTCAGGCGGCGGCGCGAGTGATGGGAGAACGGGGCGGGGCGATCGTGAACATCGCCGACCTGGCCGCGTTCGAGACGTGGAGAGGATACATCCCACACTCGATCACCAAAGCGGGCATCGTGCAGATGACGCGCGGACTTGCACACGCGCTCGCGCCCAGGATTCGTGTCAACGCGGTCGCTCCGGGGTCCGTGATGCTGCCGGACGGATGGACCCAGGAGCAAGCGGACAGGCTCATTGCAACCACGCCGCTCGGAAGGCTTGGCAGCCCCGACGACGTGGCGCAGGCGGTGCTTTATCTGCTCACCGCCGATTACGTCACGGGCGAGACGATCATCGTCGACGGAGGCCGTCACGTTCGCTACTGACGGCCCGAAGCCAGGCGCCCTCGCGGTATATTTCACCAGTAGAGTGTTTCCTCGGCAACACTTCCTTTCAGGTGAATCGTTTGGCGACAGTGCGTGAATATGACGTTGTCATCGTAGGGGCCGGGCCGGCGGGAATGACGGCGGCGCTCTACACGGGTCGCGCCATGCTGCGCACCGCGGTCATAGAGCGCGGGTTTCCTGGTGGAGAGCTGCTGAACACCGAGTACCTCGATGACGTAATTGGTTTTCCGAAGATCCTCGGGTACGAGCTGGCGGAAAAGTTCGCAACTCATGCCAAGCAGTTCGGCGCCGAGTTCTTCGAGACCATGACAGTGACATCGGTGACGAAAATGCCCGATGGGTATTTTCACACGGAGACCGATAACGGCGATGTGTTTCGCTCGCCGGCAGCGATCGTGACCGCCGGCGGAACGCCGATCAAGCTCGGGATTCCGGGCGAGCTCGAGTACGCGGGCAAGGGAGTGTCGTACTGCGCGATCTGCGACGCCGCATTCTTCAAACAGCAGATCGTGGCAGTCGTCGGAGGGGGCGATGCCGCGGTCGAGGAGGCCGATTTCCTGACGCGGTACGCGAGCAAGGTGTACCTGATTCACCGGCGCAACGAGTTCAGGGCCTCCAAGATTCTGCAGAAGCACGTGTTCGAGAATCCGAAGATCGAAGTGATCTGGGACACGATCGCCGAAAAGGTCGAGGGCGATCCGCAGGAGGGGATGACCGGCCTCCGCCTGCACAATCTCGTGACGCAGGAGCGGACGTTCCTCAAGGCGACGGGCCTGTTCATCTTCGTCGGGTTCCGGCCGAACACGGGGGTGATTGCCGGCCACTTCGACCACGACGTGATGGGGTACGTGCTCACCGACAGCGCGATGATGTCCTCGATCCCGGGCCTCTTCATTGCCGGCGATCTGAGGGCGCAGCTGACGCGTCAGGTCACAACGGCGTCGGGTGACGCGACGACGGCTGCTATTGCGGCGGACAAATACATCACGCGCTTCAAGGAGACGGAGCGCGAGGGCACGGGCGAGCCAACGCGGGAGGCGGTGGAGAGCTCCCATACGAGCGGTGGCGGTTACACGTGAGAAGTCACTGGCGAATCACGGTGGTCGCGATGCTCTTCGATCTGGACGCGAACGCAGATTCGGCTACCAGGCGTTGATCAAGTGAACGTCCAGACTCTAACCGTCGGAGCGTTCCAGGAGAATTGTTACCTGGTGGTGGACGATCGCTCGAACCGGGCGGTGATAGTCGATCCGGGGAGTGAGGGTGAGCGGCTCGTTGAGGCAATCGAGCGTTCAGGAGCGACGCTCGAGGCGATCTGGATTACTCACGCCCATGTGGATCACGTCGGCGCGATCGCGTCGGTGAGACGGAAATGGGATGTGCCGATCTATCTGCATCCGCTCGACCGCCGACTGTACGAGGCAGCTGGACGGCAGGCGGAGGTATATGGCGTTCCGTTCGAAGAGCCGCCGACCCCGGACCATGAGTTCGCGGATGGCCAGCATATCAAGGTCGGGGACGCCGAGATGACGGTGTTGCACGCACCCGGACACGCTCCCGGTCACGTCGTCATCCACGGCAACGGAATCGCGCTGGTTGGCGACTGCCTGTTCGCCGGATCCATCGGCAGAACCGATCTGCCGTTCTCGAATCCGCCGCAGCTGGCCGCATCGCTCGAAAAAATATCGGCGCTCGCTCCCGAGACGGTGGTTTATCCCGGGCATGGGATGGAGACGACGATCGGGCAGGAGCGCCTGTCGAATCCGTTTCTGAACGGCACCGCGCGCATTGTGGGACGCTAACTTGGATCTTCACAGCCAACGACCATGAGCGACAACACTCGCACCGAGAAGGATCCGCTGGGCAGTCTCGAGGTTCCCGCCGATGCGCTTTACGGCGTGCAGACGTTGCGCGCGGTCCAGAATTTTCCAATCAGTGGGCTCGGGCCCTTGCCGGCGTTCACCGACGCGACGGTGCGGATAAAGCGCGCGGCGGCGCTGACGCACAAGGAAACGGGGCGGCTCGACCCGAAGATCGCCGACGCGATCGTGAAGGCGGCGGATGAAGTTCTCGCCGGCAAGCACCGCGAACATTTCGTCGTCGATGTTTACCAGGCGGGCGCGGGCACGTCGCACAACATGAACATCAACGAAGTGCTGGCGAACCGCGCCAACGAGATTCTTGGCGCCAAGCGTGGCGCATACGCGCCGGTTCATCCGAACGATCACGTCAACATGGCGCAGTCGACGAACGACGTGATACCCACCGCGATCCGTCTCGCCTGTCTGAGCGAGCTTGGCGGTCTGGAGAAGGCGTTCGCGGGACTCGCAAAGGAGTTCGAGAAGAAGGGGAAGGAGTTCGACGATGTACTGAAATCCGGCCGCACCCATCTTCAGGACGCGATGCCGATCAGACTCGGACAGGAGCTCGACGCCTACGCCGGATCATTGCGCCGCGGCCTCAAGCGTGTGGTCGAAGCCGCGGACTATCTACGCGATCTGGGAATCGGTGGCAGCGCCGTGGGGACGGGGGTGAACGTCGAGCCGGAATATCCCAAGCTTATGGTCAAACACCTCCGCGAATCCGCGAAAGTGGAGCTGCGCGAGGGGAAGGACCGGATCCAGCTGATGCAGAGCATGGGCGACGTCGCAGGATTCAGCTCGCAACTCAGGGTCCTGGCGCTCGACCTCAGCAAGATTGCGAGCGATCTGAGATTGCTCGCCAGCGGACCGCGCACGGGCCTAGACGAGATCCGTCTGCCGGCGGTGCAGCCGGGCTCATCGATAATGCCCGGCAAGGTGAATCCTTCGGTTCCGGAGATGGTGAACCAGGTCTGTTTCCAGGTGATCGGCAACGACGCCTGCGTTAGCGTCGCCACCGAGCACGGCCAGCTCGAGCTCAACGTCATGATGCCCGTGATCGCTCACAACGTGCTGTTCTCGATGATGATCCTCCGGAACTCGGCGCGTGTTTTCGCGGAGAAAACGGTGAAGGGAATCGAGGCGAACGAGGAGCAGTGCCGATACTGGCTCGAGCGCTCGGCCGCGCTGGCGACGGCGCTCGCGCCGCAGATCGGCTACGCGCGCGCCGCCGAGATCAGCAAGCAGTCGGTGAAGGAGAACGTGCTGATCCGCGACTTGGTAAAGCGGGAGAAGGTGCTGCCAGACAAGGAGGTCGATGAGGTGCTCGATCTCAGGAAAATGACGGAGATCGGGGTTCCAGGTGGGAAGCACGGAGGCATTTCGGCGGGGTAGTGAACTGAACGGCAACCGCAACCGCAACTGCAACTGAACGGGCGGGAGGCGCCAGTAGCTTGCAAACTGCAAAGGAACGGGTGGGAGGCGTCAGTAGCGTAGTCGCCAGTGATTCAGTTCACTACGCCCTGATTTATTCCTGTGGCGTTCTGGCGACCTGCTTGTGCCCGGCGCGCCAGTAGTAAAGTCAGCGCGTAGTGACCTATCAAACTGGCATCTATGCCTCTGACGCCTCCCGCCCGTTCAGTTGCAGCTAAACCCAAGAACAGCCTCCAGGAACCAGTGTAGGAGCCGATCCCCTTGTTTCATCCCGCCTGAAACCCTATCCTGAGTGCATGCGGATAACGACCTGGGCAGAGTACGGCGTGATTTGCGCGCTCAACCTCGCCAAGCGCACCGATCTTGGACCGGTGAACGGGCGGGAGATCGCGCGGCAGGAACGCCTTCCCGCCGACTACGTCGAACAGATTCTCCTGAGACTGCGGCGCGCCGGCGTCATTGCGAGCACGCGGGGCGCGAGGGGCGGATACGTTCTGGCGCGGCCGCCGGCTGAGATTTCCATCAGGGACGTGATCCATGCTTCGGAGCTGGAGACGTTCGATCTCCACTGCGTGAGTCATCCGGTCGAAGAAGAGCGCTGTTCCGCGTCGCACAACTGCAGCATCAGACCCGTGTGGGTGATGTTGCAACAGCGAATCGACGACGTGCTGCAGGGTGTGAGTCTCGCCGACCTCATGCACGACGAGCCGACGGTGCGCGAGCGGGTGGGTTTGCCGAGCTTGGAGCGAAGTGGACCGGAGAAAGCCGGTCTCCCGATTCTAGAGACCGTCTAGATTTCCAGACCGGATGCGGAAACGGCGCGCCTGACTGAGCAGACGCGCCGTTCTTTTTTATGTGCCGAAGGGGGGACTCGAACCCCCACGGGCTTGCACCCACTGGCTCCTGAAGCCAGCGCGTCTACCAGTTCCACCACTCCGGCATGTTCTGCTCCGAAGATAGAAACGGAGCAAGGTGAAGTCAACGCGAAGGCTTACTTGCGCCGAGGAGTTCGTCTCACAGAGGATAGTGAAGTCAACGCGAATGCTTACTTGCGCCGAGGAGTTCGTCACGCGCGGATAGTGAAGTTAGCGCGAGCGCTTTCCCAGCATCGTTGTTGCGTCTAAATTGAGCACGAAGTCAAATGGCAGAGACAGTCGAGAAGGATGCGAAAGAGTCGATCGCGCGGAACAAACGCGCGAGACACGACTACCACATCATCGACACCTGGGAAGCGGGCATGGTTCTGACCGGCAGCGAGGTCAAGTCGCTTCGGAACGGAAAGGCCAACATCTCTGATTCCTACGCGATCGTTAAGGATGGAGAGGTTTTCCTGCTCAATCTGCACATATCGCCTTACGAACAGGCGAGCTACTACAATCACGAGCCCACGAGGACGCGGAAGCTCCTGCTGCATCGAAAGGAGATCCGCAAGATGATCGGCGCCGTCGAGCGTCAGGGGCTGACGCTGATTCCGCTGGAGCTCTACTTCAAGCGCGGAAAAGCCAAAGTCGCGCTCGCCCTCGGCAAGGGCAAGAAGCTCTACGACAAGCGCGCGGATGAAAAGCGTCGCGACGACGAGCGCGACATGCAGCGCGCGGTTCGCACTCGATGATCGCCCTCCTTCTCGCCGCGCAGATCGCCGCCACGCCCGCTCCGACGTTCATCATCGTGCGCGACGGGCAGACCACGACACAGGTTCCCGTCACTATCTACGACGGTGAGCCTTGCGTCCGCGCCGACTTGTTGATGAGGGCGATGAAGGGGATGCTGATCACCGGCACCAACCTCCACTTCACGCTGGCGCTGCCGCGCGCCCGTCTGGACCTGATCGACGGGATTCCATTCGCCAAATTCGATACGCTGACGGTGCCGCTCACGCGCGCGCCGCAGGCGCGCGGGGGACAGCTGTACTTGCCGTTCCAGTTCGTGAGCGAGGTGATACCTCGCTACGGCGGCGGTTACAGCTATGACGTCGCGCAGGGCGAGCTACGGACCTCCGCGTTGACCGATGTCGGTCGCGCGCCGCCGCCGAGGGTCACTGCCACTCCGCCGCCGACTGTCGCCGCTGCGCCACCAGTCCGAACCCGGGCCGCGCCCAGGAGCGCCCCGAAAGTCGTCGTCATTGATGCGGGCCACGGCGGACCCGATCGCGGGATGATCGGCCCGATCGGCACTCCGCAGTGGTTCACCGAGAAGGACGTAACGTTATCGGTAGCGAAGAAGCTGGAAACGGTGCTTCGCGCTCGCGGGTACGATGTCCTGATGACGCGGACGACGGATACCCTGATTGCACTTTCCGACCGCGGCCGCATCGCCAACAGCAACCACGGCGACGTATTCATCTCGATCCACTGCAATGCGCCGGGAAGCAACACGGCGGCGGGCGCGCGCGAGCGTGGGTTCGAGACGTACTTTCTAGCCGAGGCGAAGACGGAGGACGAGCGACGCGTCCAGGACATGGAAAACGAATCGGTGAAGTTCGAGACCGGGGCCAACGCGCCGAAGGGTGATCCCCTCAACTTCATCATCACCGACATGGCGCAGAACGAGCACCTGCGCGAGTCGAGCGATCTGGCCCAGACGATTCAGCAGGGACTGATCGATGTGCATCCCGGCCCGAACCGCGGCGTACAGCAGGCAAACTTCGCGGTGTTGCGCGGGTCGTACATGCCGGCGGTGCTGATCGAGATCGGGTTCGGCAGCAACCAATCGGAGGCGACGTATCTGAGCGACCAGGCGAATCAGCGCGCGTTGGCGAGAAACATCGCGGAGTCAGTGATCGCGTACCTCCAGCATTACGATTCCCGAATTGGAGGGGCTCGGTAGCGGTGACTGCTTCCGCGCTCGCAGTCACCGCCGCGGGAATCGAATTTCAAAATCCGGTGTTGCTTGCCGCTGGCACCGTCGCCTACGGACGCGAGCTCGCGCGGGTGATCGATCTCGACGCGCTGGGAGGTCTCATCACGAAGGCCGTGAGTGTAGAGCGGCGTCACGGAGCGCGAGCACCGCGCGTCGCTGAGTTCGAAGGCGGCATGATCAACGCGGTGGGGCTCGCCAATCCCGGCGTCGAGGAGGTGAAGGCCGAGCATCTCCCCTGGCTCGCGACAAACCTGCGACGGGCGAGAGTCCTGGTGAACGTAGTGGGGAATCAGGTGGAGGAGTTCGCCACGGTGGTGTCGATGCTCGACGATTCGCCCGCAGTCTCCGGTTACGAGCTGAACGTGAGCTGCCCCAACGTGAGAGCGGGCGGGCTGGAGTTCGGGGCCGATCCGAAATCGCTCACGGACGTGGTGAGCAGAGCGCGCAAGGCAACGCGAAGGCCGATCTTCGTCAAGCTGTCGCCGACTTTGCAGGACATAGGGCGGAGCGCGCAAACCGCGGCCGATGCGGGCGCCGACGGGATCTCGGTGGTGAACACATTGCCCGGCCTCTTGATTGACGTCGACACGCGGAAGCCAGCGCTCGGATTCGGCACCGGCGGAGTCAGCGGCCCGGGACTGCTACCCGTCGGCGTCCTGGCGACGCATAAGGTCGCGAAAGCCGTGCGTCTGCCGGTAATCGGCGTGGGAGGAATATCCGCGGCGACGGATATCGTTCAGTACGTGATTGCCGGCGCGTCCCTTGTCGCGATCGGCACCGCCGCAATGCAGCAGCCCAGACTTCCCGGGAAGCTCGTCGCCGAGCTCGAGCGCTGGTGCAAAGAGAAGGGTGTAACTTCGTTGAGCGATCTTCGCGGATCTCTACAGTGGGAGAACTGACGTGACGCCTCATCAGCGACCTGCGGCAACGCGACCCAAACCCGCGATGCGGAGCGCGCCGGCAAGCTCGCGGCGGCCGATTCCGATCGTGGCGCTCGATTTTCCCCGCGCCGATCTCGCGCTGGCGATGGTCGAACGGCTGGGTGACGCGTGCAATTTCTACAAGGTCGGGGGCGAGCTTTTCACCGCCGCTGGCCCCCAGGTCGTTCAGACGCTCCGCGCACTGGGCAAGGACGTTTTTCTCGATCTCAAGCTTCACGACATCCCGAACACGGTCAAAGGCGCGGCCCGGAGCGCGGCCTCGATCGGGGCCAAGCTTCTGACGGTTCACACGACCGGGGGTCGCGACATGATCCAGGCGGCGGTCGAGGGAGCAGGCGCGACCTGTGGCGTCCTCGGCGTGACGATTCTGACTTCGCTCGACGCCGCGATGCTCCGGAGTGCCTGGGGCCGGAAGTCGCTCGAGGTGTATGGCGAGGTTCTCCGTCTCGCCGGAGATTGCGCGGCTGTAGGCGCCCACGGGGTGGTCTGCAGCGGGCTCGAGGCGCAGAAAATCGGAGCGAAGTACGGCGACAAGCTGAAGCTCCTCGTTCCCGGGATCCGGCCGGCTGGCGCAAGAACCGACGACCAGAAGCGGACCGTTACGGCAGCCGAGGCGGCAAAGGCCGGGGCGAACTACATCGTGCTTGGTCGGATGATCACCGAGGCAAAGGACCCGGCGTCAGAGCTCCGGTCGGTGATGAAAACGATCTAGTCTGGGGCTGGGTTTGGGGGACGCCAGCGAGGTCTGACTGGCCAAACCGCGCGGCCCTCCTAACATGCTCTCCCGTCACACTTTGACCCCGGTCGGTGGGTTGCTTTACCCGCGCTGCCTTTGTAATTTTAAAGGCTAACCTCGGAAATTTTTGGAGGGCTTCGGCCCTTTTTGCCCATCAAGTGGGGAGTTGGACGTGAAAGTTCGCAGCAGCGTCAAGCCGATCTGTGAGCACTGCAAGGTCATCAAGAGACAGGGCGTGACTCGCATCATCTGCAAGCGCAATCCAAAACACAAGCAGAAACAGGGCTGATAATGGCACGTATTGCTGGCGTGGATCTCCCGCGCGAAAAGAAGGTCGAGATCGGCCTCACGTACATCTTCGGCATCGGGCGCGCGACGGCTCGAAAGATTCTGGCGTCGACAGGCGTCAACGCCGAGCAGCGCATTCGTGACCTGAACGACACCGATACCAACCGGCTTCGCCAGGCGATCGAGAAGGATATCCGGGTCGAGGGCGCGTTGCGCACCGAGATCGCGATGAACATCAAGCGGCTCATGGACATTGGCAGCTACCGTGGCATCCGTCACCGCCGCGGTCTCCCGGTTCGTGGTCAGCGCACGCACACCAACGCCCGCACGAAGAAGGGCCCACGCCGCGCAATCGCCGGCAAGAAGAAGGTAACGAAGTAACTATGGCTATCGGAAAGAAGGTAAAGCGCATAATCGAGGCGGAAGGAATCGCCCACGTCAGCGCTACGTTCAACAACACCACGATCACGATTACCGACAGTCACGGGAACACAATCTCGTGGGGCTCGTCGGGCAAGGCCGGCTTCAAGGGATCGAAGAAGTCGACGCCGTTCGCGGCCACCGTGGCCGGCGAGCAGGCCGGACGCGAAGCCGTGACGCTCGGTGTTCGGCGCGTGCACGTGAGAGTGCAGGGACCGGGATCGGGACGCGAGTCCGCGATCCAGGCGCTCGTCGCCGCCGGCCTCCAGGTCAAGTCGATCAAGGACGTGACGCCGATTCCGCACAACGGCTGCCGTCCCCCCAAGCGTCGGAGAGTCTAGCCGATGCGTTATACAGATGCGAGCTGCAGGCAGTGCCGCCGCGAGGGAACGAAGCTTTTCCTCAAGGCGACCAAGTGCTTCACCGAGAAGTGCCCGGTCGAGCGTCGTCCGACGCCGCCGGGGCAGCATGGCTCATCGACGGCCCGCCGTCGCAAGTTGTCGGAGTACTCGAAGCAGCTCCGTGAGAAGCAGAAGATCAAGCGCATTTACGGCGTCAGCGAGCGCCAGTTCCGCAATACCTTCGAGCGGGTCGCACCACTCCCGGGCATCACGGGACACAATCTCCTGGCCGCGCTGGAGTCGCGTCTCGACAACGTCGTGTACCGTATGGGATTCGCGGGCAGCCGCAAGGCCGCGCGCCAGCTCGTTCGGCACCGTCATGTCGAGGTGAATCAGAAGTCGGTGGACATTCCAAGCTTCCTCGTGCAGCCGGGACAGGAGATTCGCGTCCGCATGAAGTCGCGCGAGCAGGCGAGCGTGATGGCGGCGATGGATCAGTCGAGTCGCGGCGCTCCGCTGTCGTGGATCGCGGTGGATCGCGATACGTTCAGCGGCAGGATGCTCGAGAGACCGACCAGACCGAATATTCCGATCGCCGCGCAGGAACAGTTGGTGGTCGAGCTTTACTCCAAATAGTTCCGCAATCGAGCAGCTTCGCTGCTCGATTGCTTCACAGGGCAGTCGGCCTGCACAGCATTCTCAGGTTGGTAACAGGATTCAAAGTTTTATTCGCTTTCGTAGAATACTCATAGCAGGACGAGACCCTAACTCTCGTTACGGGCTCACCGCGCGTTAGGGGCGGGGTGGCACGTTTAAGGAATCGAAAAAAATGGCAACCGCAATTGATCTCCGGGGACTTGTCCGTCCGCAGCTAGTCGAAGCGACGAAGCGCGAAGACAATCCCAACATCGCAGAATTTCGTCTTCAGCCGCTCGAGCGCGGATTCGGACACACCCTGGGGAACGCCATGCGGCGCCTTCTCCTTTCGTCGCTACGCGGCTCGGCCGTGTGGGGATTCCGGATCGACGGCGTTCTGCACGAGCATCAGACGATCCCGGGTGTCGTCGAAGACGTCCACCAGATCATCGGCAATCTCAAAACGCTCACGCTCACTCTCGATGAGGGTGTCGAGAATACCGTTCTCCGCATTACCAAGAATTCAGCGGGTCCCGTAACGGCCGCTGACATCGAGGGTCAGGGGGGCGTCACCATCGTCGATCGCAACCAGCACCTCTTCACGCTGCAGGGCGACCGCGAGATCAACGTCGAGCTGTACGTCGGCCGTGGCCGCGGTTATGTCGAAGCCGATCAGCACGCCGTAGACAAGACGCTGCCGGTGGATGTGGTCCGCATCGACTCGATCTACAATCCGGTTCGCCGCGCCAACTTCGCCGTCGCCGAGACGCGTGTCGGCCAGCGCACGGACTACGACCGCTTGACGCTGACGGTCGAGACCAACGGCACCGTCACGCCGGAAGAAGCGGTGAGCTACGCGGCCGCACTGGCGCAGACGCACTTCCAGTATTTCGCCGGCTTCGGCTCGCACGCATCGGCGCCTCTCGTCCCGGGGACCGATCTGCCGGGCGGAGACGCGCATCGTCTGGCCGAGGTGCTGCGCACTCCGATAGAAGACTTCGAGCTCTCGGTTCGCTCCGTGAACTCGCTCAAGAATTCCGCCATTCGCACGCTGGGTGATCTGGTCCGCCAGAGCGAGAGCCAGATCCTCCAGGTCAAGAACTTCGGCAAGAAGTCGCTGAACGAGATCGCCGACCTGCTCGAGCGGGAGAGCCTCAACTTCGGAATGAAGTACGAGGAGACACCCGACGGCGTCCGCATCACGGATCAGGGCACGCCGCCCAACCGCAACGTCGCCACCGTTGGCGCCGACGACGAAGAGGAAGGCTAAGGATGCGTCACCGTAAAGTAGGCAGACAGCTTCGCCGCACGAGCGAGCAGAAGCTGGCTCTGATGAAAAATCTGGCGAAAGCGCTGATCGAGCGTGGCGCCATCGAGACCACCGAGGCGAAGGCCAAAGAACTTCGTCCGTTCATTGAGAAACTGATCACCAAAGCTAAGACTGGAACCCTTCACAATCGTCGCCTAGCCGGCGCGAAAGTGCCGCATCGGGCTACTGCCGACAAGCTGTTCCAGGAGATCGGACCTCGCTTTGCGACGCGCAAGGGCGGATACACCCGCATTCTCAAGACCGGCCACCGCAAGGGCGATGGAGCCGAGATGGCGCGCATTGAGCTGATGCCGACGGAGAGCTGACCATGGCGCAGATCAAGAGAAACCGCTGCTACGTCTGCGACAAAGGCGTCGCGTACGGCAACAACGTCTCGCACGCTAACAATAAGACGCGCCGCACCTGGAAGCCGAACCTTCAGGTCGCGCGCATTGTCATCGACGGGAAGATCACGAAGGTGAAGGTGTGCACTCGTTGCCTTCATGCTGGGAAAGTGGTGCGCGCTCCGAGAGGGGTGTCCGCTGCGTAAGGCATTGTATCGCGCTAACGAAAAAGGGAGCCCTCAGGGCTCCCTTTTTCTTAACTGTCAACTGCAACTGACAACTGACAACTGCAAACTGAATGGGATCCGAGATCTCAGAAGCACAGTGTTGTGGGTTTAGTAACTGCGCTACGACCTTACTTAGCGCTCCTCCTATGAGTATGCGGGGGCAGTGGCTCTCACTCCACGGGATTCAGTCGGCGCGGCTGGGACTAGAAACTGGTATCTATGCCTCTCAGATCTCGGATCCCATTCTGTTTATTTGCAGTCAGATATCGGATCCCGTTCAGTTAGAGTTTCCGGTTGTACCCGACCGTCGCCAGTTTGCTAACTTTGCTCCGGTGAATCGACTGTATGCCTAAGCGAACTGACCTCCACCGCATTCTCTTAATTGGCTCCGGCCCGATCATAATAGGGCAGGGCGCCGAGTTCGACTATTCGGGGACGCAGGCGGCCAAGGCGCTGCAGGAGGAGGGGTTCGAGGTCATTCTCGTCAACTCCAATCCGGCGACCATCATGACCGATCCGGAGATCGCCGACCGCACCTACATCGAGCCGGTGACGCCGGAGTACGTGGAGCTCATCATCGCGAAAGAGCGGCCCGACGCGCTGCTCCCGACCATGGGCGGACAAACCGCGCTCAACGTCGCCATGAAGCTCGCGGAGCTGGGCGTGCTCGAGAAGTACGGCGTCGAGCTGATTGGAGCCGACGCTCGCGCGATCGCGATGGCGGAGGACCGGAAGCTGTTCGGCGAAGCGATGAAGCGAATTGGGCTCGCCGTACCGCCGGGCGGCATCGCGACGACGATCGACGAAGCGTTCGATTTACTCGAGACCACCGCCTTTCCCGCGATCATCCGGCCCGCGTTCACCCTGGGCGGGACGGGTGGCGGGATCGCCTACAACCGCCAGGAGTTCGAAGAGATAATTCGTCGCGGACTCGATCTGTCGCCCGTGAGCCAGGTGCTGGTCGAGCGCAGCGTCATCGGATGGAAAGAGTTCGAGCTCGAGGTGATGCGCGACTGTGCGGACAACGTGGTGATAGTCTGCTCGATCGAGAACATCGATCCGATGGGTGTACACACGGGCGATTCGATCACCGTCGCGCCGGCGATGACCCTGACCGATCGCGAATACCAGCTGATGCGGGACGCCGCCGTCGCTGTGATTCGGGAGATCGGCGTCGAGGCCGGTGGCTGCAACATCCAGTTCGCGATCAACCCGGACGACGGCGAGATGCTCGTGATCGAGATGAATCCGCGCGTGTCGCGCTCCTCCGCGCTCGCCTCGAAGGCGACCGGATTCCCGATTGCGCGGATTGGAACGAAGCTCGCCGTCGGTTACCGTCTCGACGAGATTCCGAACGACATCACCGGCACGACGCCGGCCTCATTCGAGCCGGTGCTCGACTACGTGGTGGTCAAGTGCCCGCGTTTCGCGTTCGAAAAATTCCGGGCCGCGAATCCTCGACTCACCACGCAGATGAAATCCGTCGGCGAGTCGATGGCGATCGGCCGCACTTTCAAGGAAGCGTTTCAGAAAGCCCTCCGCGCCCTCGAGACGGGGCGCCCGGGATGGACTACGGCGACGACGCTCGCCGACGACCGTCTCGAGGATGATTCCGTCGAAACGTTGCGCGGCGCGCTGAGGCAGCCGACGCCGGAGCGCATCTTCCAGGTGAAGCGCGCGCTCAGCGCCGGAATCTCCGTCGACGAGCTGTTTGAGCTTACGGGCATGGATCGGTGGTTCCTGTCCCAGATGAAGGAGCTGCTGGAAGCGGAGAGAGCGTTCGCCTCGCTCAAGACCATCGACAAGGACGTGCTGTGGCGAATGAAGCGGATGGGATTCGCCGACCGGCAGCTCGCCGATCTGCGCGGAGAATCCGAGGCAGCGGCGCGCACTCGGAGACTGGGCTTCGGAGTAGTCCCGGCCTACAAGATGGTCGACACGTGCGCCGGTGAATTCCCGTCCGCTACGCCCTATTTGTATAGCAGCTACGACGAGGAGAGCGAGGCTCCTAAGAGCGGCAAACGGTCGGTCGTGATTCTGGGCAGCGGGCCCAACCGCATCGGGCAGGGAGTCGAGTTCGACTACTGCTGCGTGCGCGCGGCGCTGGCGCTGCGCGACCGGGGCTACGAGACGATCATGATCAACTCGAATCCCGAGACAGTCTCCACGGACTTCGACATCTCCGACAAGCTCTACTTCGAGCCGCTGACCCTCGAGCACGTCCTCGACATCGTCGAGCGCGAGCAGCCACTTGGCGTGATCGTGCAGCTCGGCGGTCAGACGCCGCTCAAGCTCACGCAGGGGCTCGAGAAGGCGGGCGTTACGATTCTCGGGACCCAGCCAGACTCGATCGACATCGCGGAGGATCGGAAGCGCTTCGACGCAATCGCGCGCAGTCTCGGAATCCGTCAGCCGGACAACGGAATCGCCACGAGCCTCGACGAAGCCGTCGCGGCGGCCACCAGGATCGGATACCCCGTGCTAGTGCGTCCATCGTATGTGTTGGGCGGTCGGGCAATGGAAATCGTCTACGACGAACAGTCTCTGCGGCAGTACTTCGAGCGGGCTGCCCGCGTATCCGAGGACAAGCCGGTGCTGATCGACCGCTTTCTCGAGGATGCGTTCGAGGCCGACGTCGACGCGATCTCGGACGGCGAACGCGTTGTGATCGGCGGAGTGATGCAGCACATCGAGGACGCCGGGATTCACTCCGGCGATTCCGCGTGTGTGCTGCCACCGTATCTGATCGACGAAGAGCACATCGATGAGATGCGGCAGCACACCGTCGCCCTTGCCAAGGCACTGAACGTAGTGGGTTTGATCAACGTTCAGTACGCGATCAAGGACGGGTTGGTGTACGTCCTCGAGGTGAATCCGCGAGCGAGCCGGACCGTGCCATTCGTCTCGAAGGCGATTGGCGTTCCGCTGGCTTCTATTGCCGCGAGGGTAATGCTCGGCGAGACGCTCGACGAGATCGGGTTCACGGAAGAGGTGATCCCGGCCTACATCTCGGTCAAGGAAGCGGTGTTCCCGTTCAACAAATTCCGCGAGTTCGATCCGATCCTTGGCCCCGAGATGCGGTCTACGGGCGAAGTGATGGGAATCTCGGACTCGTTCGGGAGCGCATTCGGCAAGGCGCAGCTGGCGGCGGACAACGTGCTGCCGGCCGGGGGCGCGCTCTTCATTACCGTCAACGACTCCGACAAGCACGCGGTGACCCCGATCGCAAGGCGGTTTCAGGAAATGGGATTCAAGCTGTTCGCCACGGGCGGCACGGCCAAGCATCTGCGTGGGCGCGGTATCCCCGTCGAGACCGTGCTCAAGATTCACGAGGGCCGCCCGAACGGCATCGACATGATGTTGAACGGCGAGGTGCAGCTCCTGATCAATACACCGCTGGGCAAGGAGTCGCAGCGCGACGACTATACGATGCGCCAGGCGGCGATCGCGAACCACGTCGCCTATACGACCACTCTTTCCGCCGCCAATGCCGCGTGCGACGCAATCCTGTCGCTGCGCTCCCGCGCGCCGTCGGTTCTCTCGCTTCAGGAGTGGCACGCGCGAATTCCAAAGGAAGCGGGCGTCTAGATGCCACAGGCATTCATCCATGAATCCGCCTACGTTGACGATGGCGCGCAGATCGGCTCTGATACCAAGATCTGGCATTTCTGTCACGTGCTCGGAGGTGCGGTGATCGGCGAGCGGTGCTCGCTCGGACAGAATGTCGTGGTGATGAACGGCGTGAGGATCGGCAACAACGTCAAGATTCAGAACAACGTATCGGTATACGAAGGCGTGGAGCTGGAGGACGATGTATTTTGCGGGCCATCGATGGTTTTCACGAACGTCGTCAACCCCCGCAGTCATGTGTCCCGGAAGAACGAGTACAAGCGCACGCTGGTGCGCCGAGGGGCGACGATTGGAGCCAACGCGACGATAGTGTGTGGCGTCACGCTCGAGGAGTATTCGTTCGTTGGCGCCGGAAGCGTGATCACGAAGAACGTTCCGGCTTACGCGCTAATGGTGGGAGTTCCGGCCCGCAGAGTCGGGTGGATGTGTCAGTGCGGCGAGCGGCTTCCAGACAAGAGCCCCGAGGCGTGCAAGGTGTGCGGCACGCGATACCGCCAGGAAGGCGATCAACTGAAGAGAGTGTCCTAGGTGAGCTCCGAGAAAACCTTTCGCATCGCGCTCGTCGGGTGCGGGCGAATCAGCAAGAACCACTTCGAGGCAATCGACCAGATCGATGGGCTCGAGCTGGTGGCAGTGTGCGACGCCGATCCGGAACGGGCCGCGCAGGCGGGGGCCCAATGGAACGTCCCGCACTACTCCTCGTACGAGAAAATGCTGAAGGAGAGCAAAGCGGATGTCGTCACGATCGCGACGCCGTCGGGACTGCATGCGGAGCAGGGCGTCGCGGCGGCGCAGGCGGGCAAGCACGTGGTGATGGAGAAGCCGATGGCGATCTCCCTGACCGGCGCAGACGCGCTCGTTCACGCATGTGACAAGGCGGGAGTACAGCTGTTCGTCGTCAAGCAGAACCGGCTCAACCTTCCAGTGCAGCTGCTCAAGCGGGCGGTCGATCGGAATCGCTTCGGACGCATCTACATGGCGAGCTGCACGGTTCACTGGGCGAGACCGCAGGAGTATTACGACCAGGCGCCCTGGCGCGGAACGTGGGAATTCGATGGCGGTGCCTTCATGAACCAGGCGTCTCACTATGTGGATCTGATTCAGTGGCTGATGGGTCCCGTCGAGAGTGTCATGGCGAAGACGGCGACGCTCGCCCGCCGCATCGAGACAGAAGATTCCGGGGTGGCAATTCTAAAATTTCGGTCGGGCGCGCTGGGGGCGATCCAGGTCACGATGCTGGCCTACCCACGCAATCTCGAGGGCTCGATCACCATCCTCGGCGAGAAGGGCTCGGCCAAGATCGGCGGCACCGCCGTGAACAAGATCGAATACTGGCAGTTCGCCGAGTACGACGACGATGACAAGCAGGTGGACGCCGCCGAAACCAACCCGCCGAACGTGTACGGGCTGGGTCACCAGGGCTACTACCGGAACGTCCTGGCCGTGCTCAGAGGCGAGGCGAAGCCGGATACCGACGGACGTGCCGGCAGAAAGTCACTCGAATTGATCCTTGGCATCTACGAGTCGGCCAAGACGGGGAGGGAGGTACCGCTCCCTCTTCGTGCCCAAGTGTGAGCCGGAAGCGCTTATCTTTAACAGCTACCTACTCTTGATCCTGATCCCGAACCACGGATAAATGGCCGTACCACTTCTTGACCTGAAAGCGCAGCACGCGACTATTCGCGATTCCGTCATGAATGCGATGACGAAGGTCATCGACGAGCAGGCATTCATCCTGGGCGAGCCCGTGGAACGGCTCGAGCGCGAAGTCGCGCTGCTCTCGCGCACCACGCACGCGATCGGGTGCGCGAACGGCACCGACGCCATTCTCCTGTCTCTCCGCGCGCTCAACATCGGTCGCGGCGACGAAGTTCTGACCGCACCGTTCACTTTTTTCGCAACCGCGGGCGCCGTTCACAACGTTGGCGCCCGTCCGGTCTTCGCGGACATCGATCCCGACACGTTCAACATCTCGACCGCGGCCGTCGCGGCCTCGATCAAGCCTTCGACGAAAGCAGTCATAACGGTGGATCTGTTCGGTCAGATGGCGCCGATCGAAGCGATAATGGATGCCGCCGGCAATCTTCCCGTCATCGAGGACGCCGCGCAGTCGATCGGGGCGCGCCGGAAGATCGATGAGAAGTGGGTGATGGCCGGCGAGGCGGCGACGATCGGCACGTTCAGCTTCTTTCCATCGAAGAACCTGGGCGGATACGGGGACGGCGGAATGATCGTCACGCAGAGCGACGAGCTCGCCACTCGCCTTCGTCGGCTCCGCGTTCACGGCGGGATGAAGACGTACTACCACGAGGAAGTCGGCTACAACAGCCGGCTCGACGCGCTGCAGGCCGCGATACTGTCCGCGAAACTGATCAATCTCGCTTCCTGGAGCGCCGCCAGGCGCAAGAATGCCGCGTACTACAACGCTGCGTTCGCCGATCTCGACGACGTGCGCACGCCGACGATCGATCCGGCCAACGAATCGATCTACAATCAGTACACGCTTCGCGTAGCACGTCGCGATGGACTCCAGACGCATCTCAAGGACAAGCAGATCGGATCGGCGGTCTATTATCCGCTCTCGCTCCACCTGCAGCCTTGCTTCGAGTATCTCGGTTACAAGAGGGGAGCGTTCCCCGAGAGCGAGAAGGCGACGCAGGAAGTGATATCGATCCCTGTTTATCCCGAGCTGAAGCAGCCGCAGCTCGACGAAGTCATAGAAGCCGTGCGCGGATTCTACGGTCACTGACGATCAGACACACTCACCGACAGAGCCCCAAGTGCAACTAAAGGATCAGCTCCTCGCGAAGATCGAAAACAGAAGCGCGTGCATTGGCGTAGTGGGCCTGGGGTACGTCGGGCTCCCGCTTGCGCTCGAGTTTGCCAGGGCAGGCTTCAAGGTGATCGGATACGACGTGAGCGAGCGAGTCGTCGGCCTGCTCATGTCCGGCAAATCGCACATTCAGGATGTGCCGAGCAGCGAGCTCGCGCGGCTGGTCAAAGCGGGCAAGTTCGAGGCGACGACCGACGAAGCGCGCATGCAGGAGATGGACGCGGTGTCGATCGCGGTTCCAACTCCGCTCGCCAAGACGCGCGACCCCGACATGGGTTACGTGATTGCCGCGGCTGACGCGATCGGGCGTCACTGCCGGCCCGGTGTGGTGGTTGTCCTCGAGAGCACGACGTATCCGGGCACGACGCGCGAGCTGCTCCAGCCGAAGCTCGAGGCGGCGGGTCTCACCGTCGGCGAGGACGTTTTTCTCGCATTCAGTCCCGAGCGTGTCGATCCAGGCAATCCGATCTGGAATACCAAGAACACTCCGAAGATCGTCGGCGGCATCACGCCGGCGTGCACCGAGGTTGCCATGGCACTTTACGCCACCTGCCTCGACACCCTGGTTCCCGTATCGAGCCCCGAGACGGCGGAGCTGGTGAAGCTGCTCGAGAACACCTTCCGGTCCGTGAACATCGGGCTCGCGAACGAGATGGCGATCGTCTGCGACAAGCTGGGCGTCAACGTCTGGGAAGTGATCGACGCGGCGGCGACGAAGCCGTTCGGCTTCATGAAATTCACCCCCGGCCCCGGAATCGGTGGACACTGCATCCCGCTCGATCCCCACTATCTCGCGTGGAAGATGAGAACGCTCAACTACAAGACGCGCTTCATCGACCTCGCGGGCGAGATCAACAGCGAGATGCCCGCGGTAGTGGCGAGAAAGGTCACGCAGGCGCTCAACGAGGAGAAGAAGGCGGTCAATGGGAGCCGCATTCTGGTGCTCGGAGTCGCCTACAAGAAAGACATCGACGACATGAGAGAGAGCCCGGCGCTGGATGTCATTCGGCTGCTGGAGCAGCAGGGAGCGAAGGTGTTTTACCACGACCCCTACGTCCCGAAGTACCGCGAGGAAGGACACGAACACTCGAGCGTGCCGCTCACCGACGACGAGATAGCGGGCGCCGACGCGGTAGTGATCGTCACGGATCACTCCACCGTGGATTACCAGCGCGTTGTCAATCTGGCGAGGGTGGTCGTGGACACCAGAAACGCCACGGCCAAACTGACGAAGGGGAAGGGCCGCATCGTCTCTCTCGCTTCGCCCAGCACGTACGCGATCGCCTAGCGCGATCGCACCGCAACCAACTCACACCTGGTCTCGTGAACATATCGGTAATTGGCACCGGCTACGTTGGGCTCGTCGTAGGCGCGTGTCTGGCTGAGACGGGCAATAGCGTTTGCTGCGCCGACATTGACGTCAAGAAAATTGAAGGCCTCAAGCAGAACATCCTGCCGATTTACGAGCCCGGGCTCGAATCACTGGTCGAACGCAATCAGGCCGAAAGCAGGCTGACGTTCACCACGAATCTGCAGGAAGCGATCGCGCCCGCTGAAGTCGTGTTCATCGCGGTGGGCACGCCGCCCGGCGAAGACGGCTCCGCCGACCTGAAGTATGTGTTGCAGGTTGCGGCGTTGATCGGGCGGCACATGACTCGTGAGCAAGTGGTCGTGACGAAATCAACCGTGCCCGTGGGCAGCGCGACAAAGGTGGCCGCCGAAATCGCGAAGGGGGCAAAATTCCCCTTCCATATCTGCAGCAACCCGGAGTTCCTGAAGGAGGGCGCCGCGGTTGAGGACTTCATGCGGCCCGACCGGGTCGTTCTTGGCATTGAGAGCGAGCAGGCCCGTCGGGTAATGACCGACTTGTACGCCCCGTTTGTGCGAACCGGCAAGCCGATTCTCGTGATGGACATCGCCTCGGCCGAAATGACGAAGTACGCGGCCAATGGAATGCTGGCAACGCGCATCTCCTTCATGAATGAGCTCGCCAATTTGTGCGAAAAGCTCGGAGCGAGCGTTGACCTGGTCAGAAAGGGAATGGGAACCGATTCACGCATCGGCCAGTCCTTTCTGTTCGCGGGCCCTGGATACGGCGGATCCTGCTTTCCAAAGGACGTGAAAGCATTGGTTCGCACGGCGATGGAATGCGGCTCACCGCTGCAAGTCCTGGCCGCGGTCGAATCGGCGAACGAACGACAGAAGAAGGTACTTGTTGAAAAAGTTAAGCAGGCTCTGGGGGGCAAGCTGTCCGGCCGGAGGATTGCGCTTTGGGGCCTGGCCTTCAAGCCTGGGACGGACGACATGCGCGAGGCGCCGTCGCTCACCCTGATCGACGGTCTGCTCAAGGAAGGCGCCGCGGTCTGCGCCCACGACCCAGCCGCTCTCGATCACGCACGAGCTTTGCTCGGCAACCGAATAGATTATGCGGAGACTAACTATGAGGCGCTCGAGGGCGCGGATGCGCTGGTAGTGGTCACTGACTGGAACGAGTATCGCCACCCTGATTTCGAGCGGGTGAAGCGCACGCTCAAACAACCGGTCATCGTCGATGGCAGAAATCTTTACGACGTCGAGAAGATGCGAGATTTGGGCGTGCAGTACCATTCGATCGGACGCCCATCCGCATGAACATGCTCGACCGCCGAGGGTAATATCATACGGATGTTCAAGCCAAGATCATTGTTGCTGGCCCTGCTGCTCGTGGCACCGCTGGCTTGCAAGCCCGCATTCGATCCGAAGATCTACCCTACAGCCGACAAGCTGTACGACGTAGCGCTCGCCGAATACAAAGCGCGCCGCTACGACAACGCCGCGAAGGCGTTCGAGAAGCTGACGCTCGATCTCTCCGCGCGCGATCCGCGGCTACCGCTCACGTATTTCTATCTGGCGCAGTCGCAGGAAAAGAGCGGACAGTACCTGCTTGCCGCGGGAACCTACAATCGTCTCATCGATGCGTTCCCGCAGGACACGCTGGTGGATGATGCGTTTTATCTCTCGGGGCTTGCCTACGAGCGCGAGTGGCGGCAGCCGCAGCTGGACCCGACGTACGGGAGGAACGCGCAAACGGCATTTGAGTCGCTTCTCACCAGCTTTCCCGATTCGCGGTATGCTCCACTTGCCAAGAAGGAGATCGACAGGCTGGACGAGTGGTTCGCGCAGAAGGACTACGACACGGGCTATCTCTATCTGAAGCGGAAGGCGTACGATTCGGGGATCATCTACTTCAAGGACGTGATCAAGCTGCACCCGAACGCCAGGAAAACCAGGGATGCGTACCTGAGGCTGCTGGAATCCTATCGGGCGATCAGGTACACCGAGGACGCGCGCGAGCTGTGCGATGTGATGCGGAAGACCTATCTGAACGACCGCGAGATCCTCAAGGAATGCGGGCCCGCGCCCGCGGCGCCCGCGACGCCGGCGACGTAGTCCGTGCGGATTGGGGTTTTCGGGGGCACGTTCGATCCTCCCCACGTCGGCCACCTTCTGATGGCCACCGATGCCCGCGAAGCGCTCAAGCTTGACCGGCTGATTTTTGTTCCCGCCGGTGCCCAGCCGTTCAAGGTCGACACGCCTCCGGTGGCCTCCGCGCAGGATCGCCTCGAGATGGTTCGTCTGGCCGTCGCCGACGACGCCAACTACGTGGTCGATGACGCAGAAATCAACCGTAAAGGGTTATCTTTCACGGTTGACACGTTGGAGCATTTGTCGGAGAGGAATCCGGCTGCGCAGCTCTTTCTGCTGCTGGGGGAGGACGTACTCGCTGGCTTCGAGCAATGGCGGAATCCGGCGCGTATCCGCGAGCTGGCGACACTCGCGGTGGTGCGCAGGACCGCTGCAGCAGGATCGCTGGTCGATCCGATCGCGGCGGGCGTGCTGACGGTTTCAGCACGGCGGGTCGATGTGTCTTCGACGGAGATCAGGGAGCGCCGGCGCGCTGGAAAATCAATCAAGGGATTCGTGCCCGAGAGCGTCGAACGGTTCATCGACGTCCGTGGGCTCTATCGTTGAGGCGGAGCGGCTCCGCCTGAGGAAGACAGGTACATGGCGTTGACAGGGCTGCTGAGCGGTGTATTCGGAACTCGCCACGACCGGGAGCGCAAACGCGTTCAACCGATCGTCGACGAGATCAACGAGCAATACGCCCGCCTCCAGACCATCTCCGAGGAGGAGCTTCGCGGGCAGACGGAGAAGTTCCGCGCGCGAATCCGCGAGCGCACGAGCGACATCGAGAAGCGGATCGTCGAGCTGAGGGAGAAGAAGCGAATAACTCCTGACCCCGTCGACCGTGAAGCGATCGACAACGTGCTGAGCGGCGTCGACGGCCGTGGGGGAGCGGAAGCCGAGCTTCGCACCGCGATCGCGGTGGTGCTGGACGAGCTCCTTCCCGAAGCGTTCGCGACTGTTCGCGAGGCGACGCGCCGGCTGCTCGGCACCAAGGTGACCGTCACCGGGCAGGAGATGGATTGGAACATGGTGCCCTACGATGTGCAGCTGATGGGTGGCATCCAGCTGCATCAAGGGCGCATCGCGGAGATGGCGACAGGCGAAGGAAAGACCCTCGTCGCTACGCTGCCGCTCTATCTCAACGCGCTGCCCGGCAATGGCGCGCACCTGATCACCGTCAACTCCTATCTCGCCCGCCGCGACTCGGAGTGGATGGGGCACGTCTACAAGTACCTCGGGCTCACCGTCGGCTGTATCGACGACACGGAGCCGGGAACGACGCAGCGGCGCACGGCCTACGAGTGCGACATCACCTACGGCACCAATAACGAGTTCGGCTTCGACTACCTGCGCGACAACATGGTGCAGTCGCTCGAGCATCGCGCCCAGCGGAGCCACGTCTACGCGATCGTCGACGAGGTGGATTCCGTGCTCGTCGACGAAGCGCGGACGCCGCTCATCATCTCGGGTCCGGTCGGAAACGAGAGCGACGCCGAATACGCGGAGCACAACGCGGCGGTGTCGCGTCTGGTCCGCCGGCAGTCGGATCTCGTCAACGCGCTCGTCGCGGCGGGTGAGAAGGCGTTTGAAGCGGAGGACAAAGACGCGGCCGCGCTCAATCTCTACAAGGCACAGCTGGGCGGACCGAAGAACAAGCGGCTGCTCAAGGTGTTCCAGGAAACGGGCGCCAAGCAGCTCGTCCAGAAAATGGAGCTGCAGCACATCGCCGACCGGCGGCTGCCATCGAGCAAGCAGCAGTACAAGGACATCGAGGAAGATCTGCTGTTTGTCCTGGACGAGAAGGGACACACTGTGCACCTCACGGACGCCGGCGTCGATTTCATGTCGCCAGAGGCGCACGACCAGTTCGTCCTGGCCGATCTGTCGCAGGAGGTGCACGCGATAGATCACAATCCGGACATGACGCCCGCCGAGAAGCTCGAGGCGCGGAACAAGCTTAACCGGGACTACGCCGCCAAGAGCGAGCGGCTGAACATCGTGCACCAGCTGCTGCGCGCGCACGCGTTGTTCGAGCGCGATGTGAACTACGTCGTGCAGGAAGGGCAGGTGTTGATCGTCGACGAGTTCACCGGTCGGACGATGCACGGACGCCGGTGGTCCGAAGGCCTGCATCAGGCGGTCGAGGCGAAGGAAGGCGTGCAGGTGAAGGGCGAGACGCAGACGCTCGCCACGATCACGATCCAGAACTACTTCCGCCTCTACGAGAAGCTGTCGGGAATGACCGGCACCGCCGAGACCGAAGAGACGGAGTTCCACCAGATCTACAAGCTCGGCGTTTCCGTGATCCCGACCAACCGGCCCGTGATCCGCGACGACAGGCAGGACCTCGTCTACAAGACGCGCCGCGAGAAGTACAACGCGATCCTCGAGGAGACGCAGCGGCTGCACGCGCTTGGCTTCCCGGTGCTCGTGGGAACGGTGAGCGTCGAAGTGTCGGAGACGCTGGCGCGCATGTTCAAGCGCGCCGGGATTCCGCACAACGTCCTCAACGCCAAGTATCACCAGCGCGAAGCGGAGATTGTCGCGGGCGCCGGCCAGCCTGGAGGCGTGACGATCGCCACCAACATGGCCGGCCGCGGAACTGACATTAAGCTCGGGCCAGGCGTTACCGAGTCCAAACCCTCGCAGCGCAAGGACGCAGAAAACCAGATCGTCGACGTCGTCGAGTGCGGGGGCCTCCACATCATCGGCTCCGAGCGCCACGAGTCGCGCCGCATCGATCGTCAGCTCCGTGGCCGCGCGGGTCGGCAGGGAGATCCGGGCGCGTCGCAATTCTTTCTGTCGCTCGAAGACGACCTCATGCGTCTCTTCGGCTCCGACCGCATCGCCAAGCTGATGGACCGCATGGGCGCGGAAGAGGGCGAGATGCTCACGCACTCGCTCATCACCCGCTCGATCGAGCAGGCGCAAAAGCGCGTCGAGCTGCAGAACTTCCAGTCACGCAAGCGGCTGCTGGAATACGACGACGTGATGAACCAGCAGCGCGAGGTGATCTACTCGCTGCGGTCGTTCGCGCTCGAGGGCGGTGAAGAGCTGAAGGCCGAAGCTGAGAAGATGGTCGAGAAGGGCGTCGCGAAGCGCGTAGAGAACATGCTTGCCGCGTTCGACTCGCAGGAAGAATGGGATTTCGCGTTGGTGCGGCAGGACCTGCTGATGCACTACATGCTGGTCGTCCCCGGCTTCGAGGACGGATCGCTTCCGGGCAGCGAAGAAGACGCGAGGCTGCGTGCGACCGAGGCAGGCCGCAAGGCGTTCGACGACAAGCTGGTGAGTCTTGGCGAGTACGGCAGCCAGCTGCTCGCGATCGTCATGCTGCACGTGCTCGACGAAAAGTGGAAGGACCATCTCTACGACCTGGACCAGCTTCGCAACGCCATCGGTTACCGCTCGTGGGGGCAGAAGGATCCGCTCATCGAGTACAAGCACGAGGCGTACAGCATGTTCGTGGATCTGATGGACGACATCCAGAACACGTTCACCGAGAGATTCTTGCGGGCGCAGATCTCGTTCGAGGAGCGGCAGGCGCCGCCCCCGCCGGTGTTTCTGAGCGGTCCGGACCTGGATGGAAATGGGGAGGAGCGCGCACCCAGGCCGCGCCGGAAGGAGTTCAACGCGCTCGGAGTGATGGAGGAGGTCGGTGCAGAGGATGGGGAAGGAACCGATGCGACGCTCGACATCGCCCCCGCCGAGGCTCCGAAGAGGGGAACCGCCGTGCGTCCAGAGCCGACGGTGCATGTCGGAGGGAAGAGCTCGTCGCTGAGCAAGGCGATGGCTGGGGGTGCGATCGGCGGGGTCGCCGGCGTGCCTGGCGTGTCGGGCGGGTCCGCGGACTGGAGCAACGTTGGGCGAAACGATCCGTGTCCGTGTGGGTCGGGGAAGAAGTTCAAGAAGTGCCACGGCGCAAATCTTTAGTTCGAGATCGCGGCGCCTGTTGTAGGCATCCACTGAACTGAAGCAAGGAGCCGTGAGCGAACTACGCTGTTTCGCTGGGAGCTTTCATACGGTGCGACTGGGAGCTTTCATGGCGGTGCGAGAGGTCGTCGAAGCGAAGTGACCAACGAGCAAATCGCCCCGGTTCGATGGGGGATACTCGGTGCCGCCAACATCGCGCTGAAGAAAGTCATCCCCGGGATGCGCGGAAGCGCGCTGGCACAGGTGGCCGCCATTGCATCGCGGGATATTGCAAAGGCGCGCGCAGCCGCGAATGACTTGGGCATTCCCCGGGCGTACGGCTCGTATCAGGAGCTGATCGACGATCCCGACATCGATGCGATCTACAATCCCTTGCCGAATCATTTGCATGTGCCGTGGTCGATTCGCGCGGCCGAGCAGGGGAAGCATGTGCTGTGCGAGAAGCCAATCGCGTTGACGGCGCGTGAAGCGCGCGAGCTGCTCGAGGTTCGCGACAGGACCGGCGTCCAGATTGGCGAGGCGTTCATGGTCCGGACGCATCCGCAGTGGCACAAAGTGAGAGAGATCATCGCGTCCGGGAGAATCGGCGAGCTGCGCCTGATCACGGGCCATTTCAGCTACTATCGGCGCGATCCCGGAGACATCCGCAGTCGCGTCGAGTGGGGAGGCGGCGCCCTGATGGACGTCGGCTGCTATCCGATAACAATTTCGCGGTGGCTGTTCGGCGCTGAGCCGACTGAGGTCATCGGATTGATCGACCGTGATCCTGACACGCAGATCGATCGGTTGACGTCGGGACTGCTTCGCTTCGAGCGGGGACAGGCGACGTTCAGCTGTGCTACACAACTCGTGCACTATCAGGCCATGCAGATCTTCGGAACGACCGGGCGCGTTGACATCAGGATTCCCTTCAACCCGCCTCCCGGCGACGAATGCCGGATCTTCGTGGACGACGGCCGCGATGTGGGGGGCAGTGGGATCGAGGCGATCACGTTTCCGCCGGTGGACCAATACACCCTTCAGGCAGATCGCTTCTCGGAGGCCATTCGTGGCGTCGGCAATGTCCCCGTCTCCCTCGAGGATGCGATGGGAAACATGGCCGTGATAGACGCCTTGTTTCGATCCGCCGAGTCGCGTCAGTGGGAGCGTCCGGCATCCTGAGGCCGCGCCCAGGCTGACCGTTGAAATAGCGGCACGCGAATGGGATGCCGGCTGGCGGCAGCGTCCCGATGATACTCGTGTCTCAGCGGTGCCGCCCCCGCGCAGCCCACCGACGAGTATCTCGAGTCCAACTCTATGGAGTCGAGATGTCACTGACGATACGAGAGCTTCCGGCTGCCGAGAGGCCGCGGGAGCGACTGCGCAGCCACGGGGCGCATGCTTTGAGCTCGAGCGAGCTACTGGCTATTCTTCTTGGTAGCGGATCCCAAGGCCGGTCCGCGATCGGAATCGGCCAGGAGATACTTTCTACCTGTCGGGGATCGCTGCGGCTGCTGGCGACGCAGCCGGTGGCGACCCTTACCAGCGTCAGCGGTGTAGGAACAGCTCGTGCGGTTGGCATCCATGCGGCGCTGGAGCTGGGCCGCCGGATGGCGGCGGAGGAACGGCAGGAAGGAGTGCCGGTGCGCTGGCCGCGCGACGTTTACGAGATCTTTGCGCAACGTCTGGAGGATCTTCCAGTCGAAGAGTTTCACGTAGCCGTCCTCGACTCCCAGCACCGGCTCGAGCGCGACATCACCATAACCCGCGGCCTGCTCAATTCGTCGCTCGTGCATCCGCGTGAAGTGTTCCGGGAAGCGATCGCCGAGAGGGCGGCGGCGATCATCCTCGTTCACAATCACCCGAGCGGGGACCCGACACCCTCGCCCGACGACAGGGTAGTAACAGAACAACTGGTGCAGGCGGGGAAAGTACTCGACATACCCGTGCAGGACCACGTTATTATCGGTAGGGGACGCTATATAAGCTTCGCGGAGGCGGGACTGTTGTGACGGCAGGCGCGATCAAGGACAAGGAGACACTTCCATCGTGGCTTCAGGAGGGGCTTCCGGAGCGCCTCGACCGCGATCTGCTCGCGCGCGCCTATAGGTTCAGCGAGAAGGCGCACGTAGGACAGAAGCGACTCTCTGGGGACAAGTACGTCTCGCATTGCGTCGAAGTCGCGAAGATTCTCGTGGACCTTCAGCTGGATTCGACGACCGTCGCCAGCGGGCTGATTCACGACGTCGTCGAAGATACGGCCGTCACCGTTGACGACATCGAGGCTGAGTTCGGTAAGGAAATCGCCGAGATCGTCGATGGCCTGACGAAGATTGGCCACCTGCCGCTCAACTCGTCGCAGGACCGGCAGGTCGAGAACTACCGCAAGCTGCTGCTGTCCATTGCCAAGGACGCCCGCGTCATCCTGATCAAGCTCGCGGACCGTCTGCACAACATGCGGACGCTCGAGTTCCTCCCGGTCGACCGTCAGAAGCGAATCGCTACCGAAACCCGTGACCTGTACGCCCCGCTGGCGCACCGATTCGGAATGGCACGAGTGAAGTGGGAGCTCGAGGACCTCGCGTTCAAGCACTTGGAGCCGTCGGAGTACAAGACGCTCGCCAAGAAAGTTGCCACGCGGCGCGTCGAGCGTGAGAAGTCAATCGCGCAGTTGAGGGAGCCGCTCGACAGCCAGCTGAAAAAAGCCGGGATCGCCAATGTCGAAGTGACCGGCCGGGCCAAGCACCTCTGGTCGATCCAGAAGAAAATGAAGAAGTGGGACAAGCCGTACGAGGAGATCTACGACCTGCTCGCGATCCGCGTCCTCGTGGAGTCCGTCCCCGACTGCTATCACGCGCTCGGTGTGATCCACGATCAATTCACGCCGCTTCAGGAGCGCATCAAGGACTACATCGCGCAGCCCAAGTCGAACGGCTACCAGTCGCTGCACACCACGGTGTTCGGGCCGGGGCGACAACTGTTCGAGATCCAGATCCGAACGCGCCAGATGCACCGCACGGCGGAGTACGGAATCGCCGCGCACTGGCGCTTCAAGGAAGATTCGAGGAGCGCGGACGAGTTGGACCGCGCGCTTCAGTGGTTCAGACAGGTGCTGGAGCTGCAGCTCGATGCGAAAACTCCCGACGAGTTTCTGGAATTCCTTAAACTCGATCTCTATCAGGATGAGATCTTCGTCTTCACGCCCACCGGCGACGTCATCCAGCTCCCGAAGGGCGCGACACCGATCGATTTCGCCTTTGCGGTGCACACCGAAGTCGGCCTGCATTGCCAGGGAGCGCGCATCAACGGCCGCATCGCCAGCCTCGCGCGCGAGCTCAAGAACTCCGAGACCGTGGAGATCATCACATCTCCGTCGGCGAAGCCGAGCAGGGACTGGCTGGCTCACGTCAGAACGGGAAGGGCGCGCCACAAGATTCGCCAGCGCCTCCGCATCGAGGAGCACACAACCTCGATCAAGCTGGGCCGGGAGATCCTCGAGCGCGAGCTCAAGCGGCGGCGGATTACGAGGCCGGACGATTCCGATCTGCTGAAAGTCGCCAAAGTGCTGCACCTGACCGACCTGAACCATCTGATCGCATCAATTGGCCAGGGCGACGTGAACGTCTCCCAGATCGTGAAGGAGCTATTCCCCGACGCGGAAACGTCGGCTGATGCGCCCAAGCCGGGCCCGCTCGACTGGCTGGTGGACCGCGTTCGCGGCGAACCCAAGGGCGTCCGAATCCAGGGTGTCGACGGGATGTTGGTCCGGTACGCCCAATGCTGCCAGCCTGTACCCGGAGACCCGGTTGTGGGGTATGTAACGAGGGGAAGAGGCGTAAGCATCCACCGCTCCGATTGTCCTAATCTTCTCATGCTCGTGCAGGAGCCGGAGCGCCGGCTCGAGATAGATTGGAAGGAGTTGGAAGGCGAGAAATTCATGGTGCGTCTGGCGCTCGAAGCGACCGACCGCCGCGGACTTTACGCCGACCTCGCCACCGCCGTCTCGGCGACGGGCACCGATATCCGAAGCTTCGAGCTGCACAGCTCTGATGGCCACGTGATCGGTGAGCTCGCGGTCGAAGTCGGCAACCTTGCACACCTTCAAAAAATTCTCAAGGCAGCCAGACGCGTGAAAGGCGTGACCGAAGTCGCGCGGCGCGAGCGGCTGTCCAGTGACCTAAAGAATGGCCAAAGCGGAATTTGATCTTCAGGCGCCCTTCCAGCCGGCGGGCGACCAACCGAGAGCGATTGCGGAGTTGACCAAAGGTCTCGAACGGGGTGACCGGTTCCAGACTCTACTCGGCGTGACCGGATCCGGAAAGACGATGACAGTCGCGAACGTCATCAGGAATTTCGGGCGGCCGACGCTCGTGCTCTCGCACAATAAGACACTTGCCGCTCAACTCTACGGAGAGTTGAAGGGTTTTTTCCCACACAACGCGGTCGAGTACTTCATCTCGTACTACGATTACTACCAGCCGGAAGCGTACGTCCCGACGACCGACACGTACATCGAAAAGGATGCATCGATCAACGAGGACATAGACCGGCTGCGGCTGCGTGCGACGTCGAGCCTGATGGAGCGCGACGACGTCGTCATCGTCGCGACGGTGTCGGCGATTTACGGATTGGGCGATCCGCGCAGCTATCGCGAGCAGATGGTGACGCTCACGAAGGGCCAGAGGATTCCGCGCGACGACATCCTGAGATCGCTGGTAAAGATCCAGTACTCGCGCAACGACATGGGCCTGGAGCGCGGCACGTTTCGCGTGCGCGGCGACACCGTCGAGATTCTTCCCGCCTACGAAGAGCAGGGCGTACGGGTCGAGATGTGGGGCGACGAGATCGAGCGAATCAGTAAAATCAATCCTCTGACTGGGGATACGATCGCCAATCTCGAGAAGGCGGCGATTTATCCCGCGAAGCATTTCGTGACATCGCGTCCGACGATCGAGCGCGCGGTCGGGCTCATCCGCGAGGAGCTCGCGCAGCGGCTCAGCGAGCTGCGGCAATCAGGGAAACTGCTCGAGGCGCAGCGCCTCGAGTCGCGCACCAACTTCGACATCGAGATGATGCTCGAGATCGGCACCTGCGCCGGCATCGAGAACTACTCGCGGCACCTGTCGGGACGCGCGCAGGGCGAGCGGCCGGCGTGTCTGTTCGATTATTTCCCCGAGGATTTCCTCGTCGTGGTGGACGAGTCGCACGTCACCCTGCCGCAGATAGGGGGAATGTTCAACGGCGATCGGGCGCGCAAGCTCACTCTGGTCGACTACGGGTTCCGCCTGCCGAGCGCGCTCGACAACCGGCCGCTGATGTTCGACGAGTTCCTTTCTCTGACACCGCGCGCGCTCAACATCACGGCGACTCCGGGTGAGATCGAGCTGCGGCTCTCGGAGGGTGTGATCGTCGAACAGATCATCCGTCCGACGGGTCTCGTAGATCCGGAAATCGAAGTTCGCTCGGTGCGCGGCCAGGTGGACGACCTGCTGAACGAGATCCGGATTCGCGAGAGGAAAGGCGAGCGCGTACTCGTCACGACTCTCACCAAGCGCATGGCGGAGGATCTGGCGGACTATCTCCAGCAGATGGGCGTACGCGTGAGGTACATGCACGCGGACATCGACGCCATCGAGCGAATGGAGATCGTTCGAGGGTTGCGGCTCGGCGAATTCGACGTGCTCATTGGAATCAATCTTCTGCGGGAGGGACTCGATCTTCCCGAAGTCTCGCTCGTCGCGATTCTCGACGCCGACCAGGAAGGATTTCTGCGCAGCGATCGCTCCCTCATTCAGACGGTCGGCCGCGCGGCGCGACATCTGAGCGGGCGGGCGATCTTCTACGCCGACAAGATGACGGGCTCGATGCAGCGATGTATCGACGAGACCAGTCGCCGTCGGGTCATCCAGACCGCGTACAATGTCGAGCACGGAATCACGCCGATCAGCGTGAAGAAGAGCGTAGATCAGGTGAGATTCACAACGCGAGTCGCCGACTCCAGGATCGAGCGCGACGAGCGGGAAAAGGAGAAGGTACGCCGAGTATCCGAGTCTGGCGCCCATTATGGAGCCGCGAACCTGCCGGCCCTGATCGCCGAGCTCGAGGCACAGATGCGGGAAGCGGCGACCAACCTCGACTTCGAGACCGCCGCTCGGCTTCGCGACGAGCTGTTTGAGGTGAAAGCCAAAGCCGGAAGTCAGGACAGCAGCCGAGGATCGCTGGCGGGCCTTCACGGCCGCTGAGAGATGCCAGCTCACCGGCACGTCGTTCCTCCTCGCGCTGAAAGGGGCCACCTCAAGCTCGGCGAGAGTGAGCTCCGTCATTGGGGGCACGAGCTCGGCCGTTCGGCCACGCCTCCGCTGATAGTCACGCTTACCGGCGAGCTGGGCGTGGGCAAAACGACGCTGGCGCAAGCGATCTGCATGGGCTACGGTGTGCGCGACGAGATCACGAGCCCGACCTACGCTCTGATCCACGAATACCGTGCCCCCAAATCCGCCGTGTTTCACATCGATCTGTATCGTCTCGAGTCTCCCGACCAGCTCACGAACATCGGCTGGGACGAGATTGTGTCGTCGCGGTCGCTGATCCTTGTGGAGTGGCCCGAACGCGCGGGTGGCCGGCTGCCCGACGATCATCTGCCCATCGATCTCGACTACGTTCGCGACGATCCCACTCGTCGCATCCTGCTTGCCGGATAAGTGGGGCAGATTTTTTACACGCTCGCGCTCGAGGGAGCGACCTACGAGGGCAGTGTCGCGTTGATTCGCGACTCGGTGGTCGTGGCCGAGCGGACGCTGCTCGCCGAGGACGGCGAAAGTCCGCGGGCGGGGAGGGGCGAGAGACTGATGCCCGCTGTCGCGGAATGTCTCGGGGAAGCAGATGTGGGACGGGATGAGATCGCGCGGATCGTGTGTGGAGCGGGACCGGGAAGCTTCACGAGCTTGCGGGTATCCGGATCGGTGGCGAAGGGGCTGGCGGCCGGGTACGGTGTCGAGCTTTACGCCGTCTCGTCGCTCCTGCTCACCGCGTCGGGGGCACGACCGTCCCTCCCCAACGGGGAATATCTCTCGGTGCTCGACGCAATGCGGGGCGAATTCTTTGCGGCCCGCATCACTATCCGGCCCGGCGGCGTCGCGAGCCAGGCCGGGCCGGCTACGCTCATCTCCGCGGATCAGCTCGCGAACCTGGGGATCAGCGAGCCAGCGCTCACGACAATCGGACCGGGGCAGCTGATCGACGCGCATCCGCATGCGCGCGGAGTGGCGCCGATCCTCGCCTCAATAGTAAAAGCTGGCCCAGTTAATCTTGCGTCCTGGGAGCCCGACTATGGCCGTCTCGCCGAGGCGCAGGTGCGCTGGGAAGCCGCGCACGGACGTCCTCTCGCAACGTGACCGCGCTCCTTCGGCCCGCCGTTGAAGCCGACCTGAATCAGGTCGTTCAGATCGAGCGGGCGAGCTTTGCCGATCCCTGGACCGAAGAGAGTTTCCGCCGTCTACTCGGCGGTCATCCTGCTATCTTTCAGGTGGTCGGATATCCACCGGATTTGAGAGTCGCGGGGTACGTGATTGCGTTTTCGGTTGGCGAGGACGCCGAGCTACTGAACGTCGCGGTCGAGCCGACATTTCGGGGCCGGGGATTGGCCGGACAGATGCTCGATGCGGTGATGGTCGAGCTGGGCGGTCGCGGGGTGCGGACAGCATTTCTGGAGGTTCGCGAATCGAATAGCGCCGCGCGCGCGCTCTACGACTCGCGGGGCTTCACCGAGATTGGGAGGCGGCGGAACTACTATCGCCGGCCAGTCGAGGACGCGCTGGTGATGCGAAGAGTTCTGGAAGTCGCCGAAGGGGATGAGGAGAGATCGGCGGGAAGTTTTGCTGACCGATGAAATCGTTGGTTTGCTCGGGCTTTGAGCCCCATCTATACTATCTGGGCGGGAAATGAACTCTCGCCAGGAGGCACAGTGAGCAGAAGTCTGAACAAAGTGATGCTGATCGGAAATCTGGGCAGTGATCCCGAAGTCCGGTCGACCACCGGGGGCAACAGGGTCGCGACGTTCTCGCTCGCGACCACCCGGAACTGGAATTCGCCGAGTGGTGAGAAGCAGGAGAAGACCGAATGGCACCGGTGCGTGGTGTGGAACTCCAAGGGCACCGGGCTGGCCGACGTCGTCGAGAAATTCTGCAAGAAGGGCGACCGGATCTACGTCGAGGGACGCATCGAGTATCGCCAGTGGCAGGACAAGGAGAATCAGACTCGCTACAGCACCGAGATCAACGTGCGGGAGATGCTGATGCTCGGCGGTGGCCGCGCTGCTTCGGGCGGCGCCGATTTTGATGGCGAGAGCAGCGGAAGGAATCGAGCGCCGGCGACTGCCGGAGCTAAGGCAGGGGCGGCGGCGACGGGAGTGGCGGAATTCGAGGATTTCCCCGGAGCGCTCGAGGAAGCCGACGACGACCTTCCCTTCTAGGACCTTCTATTACGGATCACTTGGGCGGCCCCGCTTTGCGGGGCCGCTCTTGTTTTCTGGAGGACCGAAGCAGGGAGCTGATGGCTAACGAAGCTGGATAGCTCGGAGCTTTCATACATGCGCAAAGGATGCCGTCAGTCAGTGGTCGCTTCAAATTGTGCCGTTCCGGCGTCGCAGGCCGCTTCCATTCCACCTCGAACGCCGACGGACAAGCTCCTGGCCAAGCTGCTGTCCAGCAATGGGCCCCCTGCTTGGGTATTCTCGTGGTTTGTTCGGCCACGACGTGACTTTCCCCAGACACGCCCCGTCCAATGGTTGGCCTCTTATTATCCGTCAAAGTTCCGGGAGCACGAGTGATCGGTCATTTCCTGAAGGCATCGTCAACAATCGCAAAGAGATCCGGCGCTCGCGCCTTCATCCTCGGCGCCGCCCTGGTTTTTTCGGCGGCTAGCGCCAACCGCGCGCTCGCGCAGGTGCCGGCATCGGCCGATACCGTGCAGCCTGTCCGGACGGATACCACCAACAAACTCGCCATCAGCTCCGACACCACGAGGGAAGTGAAGCACGTGGTGAAAAAGGGCGACACGCTCTGGGATCTGGCGCAGTTCTACCTGAAGAACCCGTTCCGCTGGCCGGAGATCTTTCGCCGCAACACCGACGTCGTCAAGGATCCGCACTGGATCTATCCCGGCGAAGTCATCCGCATCTGGGGAAGCGAAGTGAAGACCGCGGCACTCGCGAAGGCTGACAGCGCCGGCGAAGTCGTGTCTCACATCGTAACGCGCCCCGCTCCGCCTTCGCCAACTCCAACCACGACGCAGGAAACCGGCGTACGCTCGGGTCTTACGACCTTCGCCTCACCGATGAGCCGCGCCGCGGCCGCGCTCCAGGCGGATGTGGTTGGCCGCTCGCGTAACGGCGGAGTGCGCAGAGGCGAAGTCGAGGCCGCGCCTTACGCGGACCGCTCGGGGGGACCCAAGGACGCGGGCAGACTCATCTCCAGCGTCGATCGCCCCGGCATCAAGACCAGCATCATTCAAGTCAGATATCAGATCAACGATAACCTCTTCATCGATCTTCCGAAGGGCCTTGTTCCCCGTCTCGGCGACCTCTACATGTCGTACATCCTGGGCCCCGACCTTGGCGAAAATGGCCAGGTGGTTGTTCCCACCGGCATCCTTCGCATCGAAGACATTCCACAGGGGCAGCGACCGATCGTGCGCATCATCAAGCAGTACGGAGAGATCATGCTCGAGCAGCAGCTCGTGGCGGCGCCCGATCTTCCTTTCCCGACGGGTGCCTTGTCGCCAGTCGCTGCCGGAATCAGAGGAACGGTTCTCTACATTCACAACGAGCCGGTGCTGCCCACGATCGGCTACTACGTGCTCATTTCGCCGAATTCCAGGACCGGTATCCAGGTGGGTGATGAAGTAAGTTTCATCGACAATACCACCGGGCCCGAACAGCTGAATCATGCTCCTCCCGTGATCGCCGGTGTCGCTCAGGTCGTGCGGGTAACACCCTTCGCGACGACAACGATCATCATCAGGCAGGCTCAGCCGACGATTCGTGACGGAATGCCAGTGCGCCTGACCGGCAAAATGCCCTGAGAAAGCGTCGTGCCCCGCCGGCGCGTTTAGCTCTGCGGTAATGCGCTAAAAGCGGGGCGGGGAATTAAATTAGGCGATCAGATGATACCGATCGCCCACTTCGTTGCCGTCACGTTTTACCTCGCCGCGGCCGCCGTCGCGGCGCTGCCCTTTGCGCGTCGCGTGAAGGCGCCGGTTGTGGGCGTGGTCGTCATGCTCCTGCTCGGAATTGGAGCCCACGCCACTGCGCTCGCGGGCCTCACGCGGCAGGCCGGGGCAGCATCGCTCACCGGACTTGGACCGGGGCTATCGTTCGCCGGTCTCGTCCTTGTCATCTCGCTCGTCGTCGTTGAGAGTGTCGCGCGCGAGGTCAGCCTCACGCTCGTGGCGGCACCTGTCGCCGCTCTCATCACCGTGGCCGGCAACCTTGCGGGGATGCATCCCTTTCTCGAGCCACAGGGCGTGCGCGCCGTCTGGCTCACTATGCACATAGTGCTGAGCTTCATCGGAATCGCCGCGTATGCGACCGCAGCCGCGGCGGGAACCATGTACCTGGTCGCGCGACGGGAGCTCAAATCGGCGCGATTCGGGGCAATCTTCAGGTTTTTCCCGCCGCTCGACACGCTCGATCGGGTAAATCACCTCGCCTCCATTGCAGGATTTCTCGGGCTCACGCTCGGCCTCGCGCTCGCCGCGGGGTATTCGTTCGAGTATCGCGCGCTCGTTCTGCCGCAGATCATCTGGGGCATGGGCGCCTGGGTGGGTGTGAGCGCGCTGGTTCTCGGACGAGTGCTGCGCGGATGGCAGGCGCGGCGCGCCGCGCTGATGTCAGCCGTGACGTTTGCTAGCGTCGTCGCGCTCTACGTCGTGTTCAGGATGGCGTCGCTCAATCGGGGGCAGTTCCTGTGAGCGATTTCCCGATCGCCCTGCACGGTGAGCGCATCACCGCGGTCGTCGTTGGCGGCGGATCAGTTGGGACGCGCAAGGCGCTCGCGCTGGCGGACGCCGGCGCCCAGGTCCGAGTCGTCTCGCCCCTCGTGACGGCCGAGCTTGATGAAGCGGAACGGCTGCGACGGATCACGATCGCCCGCGAGGCGTATCGCAGCGATCATCTCGAGCGCGCGACGCTCGTCATCGCCGCCACCGACTCGCGCGAAGTGAACGCGCAGGTCGCGCTCGACGCCAACTCGCGCGGGAAGCTCGTCAACATCACGGACTATCCCGACGAGGGAAACTTTCACACGATGGCAATGCATCGTTCCGGGGACGTCACCATCGCGGTTACGGCGGGCGGCGTTCCGGGAGCCGCGGCAAGAATACGCGACGCCATCGCCGAGCGGTTCGACGGCCGCTACGAGCGCGCGGTCTCAGCTCTTCGCGGACTCCGTTCGCGCCTCATCGCCGGCGGAGACGACCGCTGGCGCGCCGCCGCTCCCAAGCTGATCGGCGACGACTTCTGCAGCTCGGTCGAAGACGGATCGCTCACCGAGAAGGTGGATTCGTGGCGTTGATCGTCGCCGGAGTGAGTCACACGACGGCGCCCATTGAGGTGCGCGAGAAGTTGACGTTCAGGCCGCAAGACGCCGTTCGCGAGCTGGCGCTCCTTCGCGCGAACGGCCTGATCCGCGAAGGCGTCGTTCTGTCGACCTGCAACCGCACCGAGATCTACGCGGTCGAAGAATCCAATGACACTCTCCCGGATATTTCGTCGCTTCTCTCGAACCGGCTCGGCGACGACGTCGCGGGATTCATGTACGTGCACCGCGATCGCGAAGCGACAGCCCACCTGTTCGGCGTCGCCGCCGGGCTCGACTCGATGATACTGGGCGAAGCGCAGATCCAGGGACAGGTGAAGGCGGCCTGGGAGCAATGCCGCGCCGAATCGGGCCCGATCCTCAACCGCATGTTCCAGAGCTCGCTCCTGGCGGCGTCCCGCGCGAGAGTGGAGACCGGCATTGGCCGAGGCGCCGCATCTGTGAGCTCGGCCGCTGTCCAGCTCGCGAAGAAAATCTTCGGTGGGCTCGGTGGCAGGCGGGCAATGATACTCGGCGCTGGCGACGTCGCGGAGCTCGCGCTCGAGTGTCTGCTGAAGGAAGGAGTGAGCGTCGCAATCGTGGCGAATCGCACCCACGAGCGCGCGCAGAACCTGGCCGAGCGCCACGGGGCGACGGCGATGCACTATGAAGAGTGTTGGGAATCGCTGCACGACGTCGACGTGCTGATTTGCTCTACTGCTTCGCCATCGCCGGTAGTCACGGTGGGCCGCATTCGCGCTTCGATTGCCGCCCGCGGCGACCGGCCCCTCTGCATTCTCGACATCGCGTTGCCGCGCGATGTTGAGGCAAGTGTCGGAGATATCGGAAACGTCTTCCTGTACGATCTGGACGATTTGCGCGCAGCCGCCGCGGCCAATCTCGAGCAGCGCGGGGAGGATGTGCCCGCCGCCCGCGAGATCATCGCGGAAGAGGTCCAGAAATACTGGGACTGGGTCGCTGGCCTGGCGGCGGTACCGGTCGTGCGGGAGTTTCGGGAGGAGATGGACAGATTGCGGAGTACGGAGCTTGCTGCGGCACTAAAGCGCTTGGGGCCGCTTTCGCCCGAACAGGCGGAAGCAATCGAACATTTCTCGAGATCACTGATGAACAAGTTCCTGCATGAGCCGAGCGTGCGACTGAAGGCGGCGGCCGCCAATGGGCGGGGCCTCGGAGTTGTCGACGCGGCGCGCTACCTGTTCGCGCTGGAGAACAAGCCTGGCACCGATCCGCAAAAAGGAGATTCTACCGACATTGCCTAAAATCCTCGTAACGGGCGGAGCCGGGTTCATCGGCTCACACGTCGCCGACCTCTTTCTCGCCAGGGGATTCGACGTGTCCGTCGTCGACGATCTGTCTAGCGGAAAACGGGAAAATCTTCCGAGCAAGGCGCGCTTTCATGAGATCGGCGTGAACTCAAAAGAATTCGCGCAGCTGGTTCGCGACGAACGGTTCGACGTCGTAGCTCACCTCGCGGGCCAGATCGATGTTCGAAAGAGCGTGGCCGATCCCGTCGTCGACGCGACGATCAACATTCTCGGCACACTCAATCTCATGGAAGCGGTGAGGCAGAGCGGTGCGAAAACCCGAATCGTCTTTACGTCCACGGGCGGAGTGCTGTACGGTGATTTCAACAAGCCACCCAACGTCGAGACGTACCCGAAGGATCCGGAGTCGCCGTACGCGATAGCCAAGCTGAGCATCGAGTATTACCTCGCCTACTACGGACGCGTTCACCAACAGGACGCGGTCGCCGTGCGCTTCGGGAACGTTTACGGTCCACGCCAGGACCCACATGGAGAAGCCGGCGTGGTAGCCATTTTCAGCGGGCGGATTCTCGGCAATCGCCCGCTTACGATTTTTGGGGACGGACTTCAGACGCGCGACTATGTCTACGTTGGCGACGTCGCTCGCGCGGTCTGGCTGGCGGCAACGAAGCCGCTGCCAGAGAAGGGACGGCTCGACGCCCGCGCGTTCAACATCGGAAGTGGTGAGGGCACGAGCGTTCTCCAGATCGCCAAGTTGCTGCAGGCAACGGCCCGGACTGTGGTGCCGCTTGAATTCGCTCCTCGCCGTCCAGGGGAGCAACAGGAATCTTTCGTCGATCCCGGCAAGGCACGGGAAATCCTGGGCTGGGTTCCAGAGGTTGGTCTCGCTGACGGTCTGGCGAAGAGCTTCGGATGGTTTGCTCGCGAGAATAGCGGAGCCGCCACTTGAATAGTCTCCTGATGTTCCAGGCCGCTCAGAGGATACCGAGCTCACCGATGGAGCTGGTGACAAGCTCGACCGGCGCGACGAAAATCGTGCTCGCGATCCTCGTCGTGCTGTCCCTCCTCAGCTGGGGGATCATCTTCGGCAAATGGTACGAGCTGAAGAAGGCTCTGAGAATCACGCGGTCCTTTGCGGATGAGTTTGCTGGCGTTCCCACGGTCGATCGCGCGTCCCAACTTGCGCGCAGCATTGGCGGACCGCCGGCGACGATCATGGAGCGCGCGATGCGCTTCATCGCCGAGACGACGCCAGCGCTCTCGGGAACGACGGAGCGATCGGCGCGATTCAGCAGCGCGCAGGTGGAAGCCCTCCAGCTGGTCCTCGACGCCGAGACGACATCGGAGCGTGACCGACTCGGCAAATGGGTCACGGCGCTGGCGACAATCGGATCTGTCAGTCCGCTCATCGGACTCCTCGGAACGGTGCTCGGCGTCATCGACGCTTTTGTTGGAATCGCATCCAAGGGTTCCGGAAACATCGGGGCCGTTGCTCCAGGTGTGGCCGAGGCGTTGATCGCGACCGCGGCGGCGCTCAGCGTCGCGATTCCGGCGGTGTTCGCCTACAACATCTTCGCTGCGCGCCTCAACAAGATCGAAGGGCAAGTCGAGAGCATCGGATCGGAGCTGATCGCTCTGATGGTCAGAGAGGGCATGATCTGATGGCGCGCCGCAGACGCGGTCGCGACAGGCTCGTGCTCAACGCCGAGATCAACGTGGTGAGCCTGATCGACGTGATGATGCTGCTGATGATCATCTTCATGATCACCGCGCCGATGATGCAGGGCGGAGTGGACATCACGCTGCCAAAGGCGCAGGCGCGGCCCCTCGAGTCGAAGAGCGGGCTCACCGTGACCGTCGATCGCAGCGGCGCCATTTTCGTCGATGACGCGCGTCTCACGCTCAGCCAGTTCTCGTCGAGCTTCAAGGCGTTGGCGCAGCGGCGAGGCTCGGGCGGCGTCTACCTGCGGGCGGACGATCGAGTGCCGTACGGCTCGGTCGTACAGGTGCTCGCGATCATGCGAGCGAGCGGCGTCGGAGACATTGGATTGGTGGCTGAGCCACCAGAGGCGAAGTGATGCCTGGCCGAGAGGGTGGGTCGCGACTCGTCGCACCTTTCACGCTCTCGGCGATACTTCACGCGGCTGTTGCGACGCTCCTCTTCAACACGATGAAGGAGCGCAAGCAGGTGGCGTTGCCGCCGATGTATCGCGTGGAAATCGTGGCTGCTCCGCCGGGCGAGAGAGCGATCGGCGAGGTGAAGACCGCGCAACCCAAGACGGCAGCATCTGTTACGCAGCCGACTGCCACGCAGTCAGCCGTCAAGGAAATGCCACTGCCGACGGCGAAGCCCGCGCCCAGGACACCGGCGCGAGCAACGCCGACGCAGGGGAAAGTTGCGCAATCACAAAAAGTGGCTCCTCCGACTGAAGCCAAAGTCACGCCACAACCAAAGACAGCGGCTCCAAAGGCGGGGGGCGGACCGACCGGCGGCAAGGGAACCGACGTGGCTACGGTGCGTAGCGACGGGATCGAGTTCCCATTTCCAGGGTACCTCACCAACATCGTTCGCCAGATTGCTCTCAACTTCAAACCACGGAATCCCGCTGCGCGTCTCAAGGCGGAAGTTCGGTTTCTGATCCATCGCGATGGCTCCGTATCAGACATCACATTCATCAGAAAATCCGGCAATTTCTCCTTCGACCTCGAAGCACAGGGTGCGGTGGAGGCGGCTTCGAGCGTGCGTGGCTTCGGCCCGTTGCCCGATGGATTTCCCGACGACGTCCTCCCCGTTGTATTCAGCTTCGATCCCGAGTTTCTGAAATGAAGCTGAGAGCGTGGTGCCTTTCCATCGCCGTGATCGCCGCCACGTTCGCGGCGGCAACGGTCGCGCGCGCACAGGACACGACTGCCGCTCCCGGTGTGCGGCTCGGACTCAGCTACACGGCGGGCAGCAAGCCGGGCGTGATCGTCCTCCCGGTCCAGGACGACTACGACGATTCGCTGCGGATCATCGTGCAGCGCGATCTTGACTACAGCGACCGCACCACCGTGATCGCGCTCGATGATGCGACGCTCAGTGGCCTGCTGCCGGCCGCGGGTGAGAAGATCAACTTTGCGCTCGTGGCGAAGTTCGGAGCCGCTCTGCTCATTCGCATGACGCCGACGACACAGGGACTGCACGTGGCCGCCTATGATGTCGCCAGAGGGCAGCTTCTTCAGTCGGAGCACTTTCTCTTCGATCGGCGCGACCGCGACTGGCGGTTCGCACTGCACGGGGTGTCCGATCAGATAGAGCAGTGGACCTTCGGGAAGCGCGGCATCGCACAATCGCGCATCGCGTACGTAAACGATGGCGAGCTGCGAATCGTCGACAGCGATGGCGCCGAGACGCGCTCGATTACGACTGGTCGGGGGGCGCTGTCACCGGCGTGGTCCCCGGACGGACGGTCCGTCGTCTTCACCGTTCTTGGCAACGCCGGGACACAGGTGCAGGAGCTCGATGTCCGCACCGGACGCACACGAAGGGTGAGTCAGATTCGCGTTGGGCTCAACATTACACCGATTTATCAGCCCGGCGGAAACGCGATTCTTTACTCGCAGGGGAGCGGCAACGGAACCGATCTCGTTCTGGCGGGTCTTGATTCAGGCTTGCCAAAGAAAGTCACGATCGGGAGGGGGACGGACAACACGTCGCCGTCCTACAGTCCCGATGGCCACCAGATCGCGTTCGTCTCCGGGAAGTCGGGCGCGCCCCAGGTGTATATTATGGATGCGGACGGGTCTAACGTGCAGCTGCTTACGCCGTACACGGTTGGAGTGCGCAGCTATCGAGCGAGCCCGGACTGGTCGCCAGACGGACGCGCGATCGCGTACGAGCAGCAGAATGGGAACTTTCAGGTCTTCATGATCGATTTGCGGGATCGCGTTCCGAAGCAGCTCACGAGCGAGGGCGAGAACGAGGATCCGTCCTGGGCACCGGACGGGCGGCACATCGTATTCACTTCGTCGCGGGGCGGCGACAAGCAGCTGTGGATTCTCGACACCGAGTCTGGCCGCGCCCGGCAGCTCACCCACAGCAGGGGAGCGAGATTGGCGGCATGGTCGCCGATTCTCGCCAATCCGGAAGTAGGGACATACTCACAATGACGAAAACAACTCCATTGTTTTTTGCCGCCATCGCCCTGGTTTCGAGCGGCTGCTTCTTCGCGACGAAGTCGGATTTCGATAAGCTCCAGGCGGACATCGTCGGAACGCGCGCTGGCTCGAACGCCGCCGATTCTGTGCAGCGCGCCTATCTGATCGACGTGACTCGCTCGGTTCGGGCACTCAACGACTCGATCAGTGCCTTCAGCAAGAAACTCAATACGATGCGCACTGCCACGGAGTCGGATCTCACGGCGATGAAGGAAGACATCTCGCAGCTCCAGGACATGAGCGGGCAGAGCGAGCGGCAGCTCCGTGACATGCGCGCGGCCGTCGAAGAGAAGAGTCAGGCGGGGGCTGCTTCGGGTGGCGACAGCACGAGTTTGGGTGTCGGCGCGGCGGTGACTGGTCCCGGTCCCGGCCAGCTGCTCCAGGCCGGCCGCGACCAGCTTCTCAAGGGTGGCAACGTCTCGGCGCGCGCGGCGTTCAGCGAGCTGATCGCAAAGTATCCGAAGTCCGACCTCGTTCCCGAAGCGATGTTCTACACGGCGCAGGCCTACGCTGCCGAGCGAAACGCCGATGCCGCTGACGCGGAATACGCCTCGCTGATCACGAAGTACCCAAGCTCCCCACGCGTGCCGACGGCCATGTACAAGCGCGCGTTGCAGATGCAGGCATCGAAGAAGACCGCCGAAGCCAAGCGTCTATTCCAGGAAATCATCAAGCGCTTTCCGCGCTCTGACGAGGCCGCCCTCGCCGACGAGCGTCTACAGTCGATTAAGTAGCACGGAGTCGTAGCATGAGCGAAGCTCCGGGCAACGAAATGCCGTTCCTGGACCATCTGGAGGAGCTGCGCAGGCGGCTCTTCTGGATCGGTGGCGCGATTATCCTCGGCGTCGTGATTGGCTTCGCGCTGCTCTCCAGGCTGGACATTATCCGCTTGCTGGAGCGCCCGATTCTGCCGCTGCTGCACGGGCAGAAGCTCATTTACACGCATCCGGGCACCTCCTTTCACATCCTGCTCAACGCCTCCCTCGCGCTGGGGCTCATTCTCGCTTCGCCGGTGATCGTCGGGCAGATCTGGGGCTTCCTGGCGCCCGCGCTGTACGCGCATGAGAAGCGGGTCGTAATCCCCGTGCTCGTCGCGATGGTCGCTCTCTTTCTCGCCGGCGTGTCGCTCAGCTACTTCGTCGTGCTGCCGCTGACGCTCCAGTTCCTCATGAGCATCGAGTCGACCGCGTTGACGCCGCTGATATCGGCAACGGAGTACTTCGACTTCGCGATCAGCATGTGCGTCGCGTTTGGCGTCGTGTTCGAGGTTCCGATCGCGATTCTCGCCCTCACCGCGCTCGGCTTGGTCACTCCGCAGTTCCTGTCGAAGTACAGAAGGCACGCGGTCGTGGTGTGCCTGACGGCGGCGGCGTTCATCACGCCGGGCGCGGATCCGTATTCCTTGTTCGCGCTCGCGATACCGCTCTACGTGCTCTATGAGGTGAGCGTATTCGTCGCGCAGTTTGCGTATCGCAAGCGCAGGAAGCGGCGGGCCAAGCGCGAGGCCGAGGACGCGGCCGAGTCAGAGAGCGCGGGGGCTCCGGCGTGATGCGCTACATGCCTCTCGTTGTGTGCGCAGCGCTTACTCTGTCCGCGCCAATGAGTCTTTCGGCCCAAGTCCGGGTGGTCACTCCGTCGCGGCGCGACACAGTTCGGGCGCGCCCGGACACGTCTCGCCACGACAGCACCGGTATCGATTCCACCAAGCCGAAGGATCTGCTCAAGTGGAACGAGCCCGATTCTGTCATGCGAGTCCTGATGGCCCGTCCCGGCTACAGCGCGACCCGGTATCAGGGTGACATAGCGGTGTTCAATGCGCAGACCCATGCACTCCAGCTCGTGGGGAAGAAGGCGGGCGTCAATCGCGACCAGACCATACTCGTGGGCGACAGCATCATCTACAACGATTCGACCAAGATCATAGTGGCGCGGGGCGATACCGTGATACTCCGCGATCCCCAGCAGCAGGCCGCCGACGTCATCGCGCGCGGTCGCATGGTGTACAACGTCGAGCATCACCGCGGTGTGGTCGAGAACATCTCGACCGCAATCGAAGAGACGGGCCAGCATTGGCTCGTCGGTGGAAAGAACGCCGCCTTCGTGAGCGACACCACGCGCGGACGCGAGACCGCGTTCTACGTCCGGAACGGCACGATTACCAGCTGCGACGACTCGATTCCCGATTACCATTTTCGGTCGAACGAGATCAAGATGATCACGAAGAACATCATGGTTGCCCGGCCGGCGATCCTGTACATCGGCGACGTGCCGATCATGTGGCTTCCGTTCATTTTCCAGGACATTCGCTCGGGCCGCCGCAGCGGTGTCATCACGCCGCGCTTCGGAGTGAGCGAGCTGTTCCGCAACAGCCCCACGTACCGGCGCCACGTCGAGAACCTCGGCTACTACTTCGCGATCAGCGACTACATGGACGCGCAGGTCGCGCTCGATTGGCGCAGCGGAGCGCGACCGACCGTGGGCGATCCGGGTTGGGTCCAGCTGAATGGAGAGATGCAGTATCGCTGGCTCGACAGGTTCGTGAGCGGCCGGCTTGGGGTGTCGCAACACGACCAGGGCGACGGCTCGAAGAACACGAGCGTGAGCTGGAGCCATTCGCAGGCTTTTTCCCAAAGCACTCACTTTACCACGAACATCAACTACGTCAGCAACACGTTCGTTCAGAGGACCTCGGCGTTCAATCCGGCGGCGGTCCTCGCCAGCATTAACTCGAGTGCGAACTACGACACCAAGATAGGTCCCGCCTCACTGAGCCTGGGCGGCACACGAACGCAGCACCCGGGACGAACCGAGGTCGAGCAGAGCTTTCCGAACTTCAGCATCACGGTTCCAACACTGTCGCCGGTCTCGTGGTTCGACTGGTCGCCCGGCTTCAGCGTGTCGACGAACCAGATCCTCAACAGCGACCAGGGTGCCGAGTTTCCCTACCGGTACTTCACGAACCAGACGGGACTGCCGGACAGCGTTCGTCGAGTACTCAACTCGCGCAATACCGGCTCGAGCTTCAACACACCCATCAGAATCGGCGGCTTCACTTGGAGCAATTCATTCACCCTCGCCGATCAGGAGAATGATGCTCCCGCGTCGGTCAAAGTGACGGATGTAAACGACTCGTCGAAGGTAACGCCCACGATATTCGCCAAGACGTTCTCGACCCAAATCGATTGGCAGACCGGCATCAACCTCCCCGCCTTCCTCCAGAGCTCCCTGAAAGTGTCACCGTCGGTGTCATTCGGGAACGTCGACGGACACAGCTATTGGCGGCGCACACAATTGGACGGCGGGAAGCTTGTTCACCAGACGAAGCGGCCCACCATCGGTCTCAGCGCGTCACCCACGCTCTTCGCGCTCTTTCCCGGTTTTGGCCCGGTGTTGCGGTTTCGTCATTCCATCACGCCCATCATCAGCTATGGCTACTCGCCGGCCGCAAACATCAGCGACGAGTACCTCCATTCGCTGAACACGAGCCGGCAGGGGTATCTGGGCGCGCTGGCGCAGAACAGAGTGAGCCTGGGACTGTCCCACGTGCTGGAAGCGAAGCTCAAGTCCAGCGATACGAGCAGCACGGCGGAGCCGAGGAAGATAAAAATCCTGTCCATGAATTTCTCCTCTCTGGCGTACGATTTCGAGCGAGCGCGCCAGACCCATCGCTCCGGGTTCGCCACCGACGCCATAAGCTCCGATTTCTCGACCGATCTCATCCCCAGCTTTCACGGAGGGGTCCACTACTCGCTCTACCAGGGAGACATCCTGAGCGACACTGCGCGGTTCAAGCCGTTCCGCGAGAGCATCGACGCGGGCTTCACCATCAACTCGCAGTCGGGAATCTTCGGGGCCATTAGCAGAGTGTTTGGCCGGGCAGTCCCGCAGCAGAACCCGCAGATCGAGCGCGTGGAAAAGAGTCCGGACGACGCGCAGGCGAGCGCGGTGGCATCGACGCCGGTCGCGGGCATTTCAGCGAGAAACCGTCAGTACAACATTCCGGAGACGCAGGGCTGGTCGGCGACCCTTCAGTACAGCTCGAGCCGCCAGCGTCCTCCGACGGGCAACGCGACAATAGTCGACAACAATCCGGCGGTCAAATGCGCCCCGGCTATATCGAACCCGATCATATACCAGCAGTGCATTGAGGCCGAATCCGCGAACCCCAACGGCGGTGTACCGCTGCCGGCCGCCACGGCCGGTGGCGCTTTCTTTCGGACGCCCGCGCGAGACAACCTGAATTCGAACATGAGCTTCCACCTGACGCCGAATTGGGCCGGATCCTGGAGCACGAACTATGACTTCCAGGCGCATAAGTTCGGAAGCCACGTTGTCACTCTTCAGCGGGCGCTGCACGACTGGAAGGCGATCTTTGCCTTCACGCAAGCTCCCAACGGGAACTTCGCTTTCAACTTCTTCATTGCCCTCACCGCCGAGCCCGATCTAAAATTCAACTATGACAAGCAGACGTACCGCCCGATAGCCCCCTGAAGTTGACCCAACGGCTCAACATCACGAATGGAGACAGCGCCGCCGCCACCCTGAGCGAGGCCGGCGTCGAAGGCAAGATCATACCCTGGCGCGACGTGCTCCACGAGGGACCCGTTGATTCGTCGCTCTCGCTCGAGGCGCTGAGCAAGGAGCGCGCGCGGTTCATCTCGGAGCAGGGGTGGGATGATTTCGCGCACGTGAGCGGAAGCTTCACGGAGCGCGATCGAGTGATCCGGCATCTGGATTACTTCGACGAGGTGGTGCTCTGGTTCGAGGATGACCTATACGACCAGCTGCAGCTCATACAGCTCCTCGACTTTCTCGCGCGCGGCGCCGCTCGTGGGAAGACGCTCTCGGTGATCGTGGTGGATGGGTACATCCCACCGCTCTCGGCCACCCAGCTGAAGCATCTGGACAAAACGCGTCCACGCGTGACGCAAGAACAGCTCGAGCTGGCGAAGCGGGCGTGGAAGGCGTTCGGGTCGGCCGACCCGACTTCGATCTCGAAGCTCCTCGACGAGAGCACATCTGCTCTTCCGTACCTTGCCCCCGCTCTGAGACGGCATCTCGAGGAGTTTCCATCTTCGGTCAACGGACTGTCCCGCTCCGAGCATGAGGCGCTCACCGCGATCGGTGCCGGGCACTCGACCCCCGTCGCCGCATTCCTCGAGGTTGCCACAAAACAGGAGAGCATCTTCCTCGGAGACATCGTCTTCTATTCGTACCTGGAGAGACTGAGCGGCAAGAAGGACGCGCTCGTCACCTGGAAGGATGGAACGCCGGTGATCGCTCCGACGTCGGAGAGAGCGCGCGAGTTCGTGGAGGGCGAGCTGATGCTGACGTCGCTCGGGCGCGAAGTGCTCGCGGGAAACAAGGATTGGCACAGCATCCACAACAGAACTCGATGGCTGGGCGGAGTGGAGATCATTCCGGGCGAAGAAGGGTGGCGCTGGGATCCTGCCCAGCGACTCATGCGTCGGGGTGTCGCGGCAAGCTCACGGAAGCGTGGTGCCGCGAAAAAGACAAAGAGCGGTGCCCCGAAGAAGCGTATCCCCGCCAGGCGCGCTCCTCGAAAAAAGAAATGACAGAGAAACTTCTCATCAACGGTGACACGCTCACCGTCGATGAAGCCTACGCAGTGGCAGCCGAGCGGCTGCGCGTCAGCTTGGCGCCGAAAGCCCGCGAGCGAATGCTCCGCACCCGCGCCGTCGTGGACGACATCGTGCGCAGCAACGCCGTCGTCTACGGAGTCACCACGGGTTTCGGAAAGCTCTCAGAGGTCGCGATTCCGCCCGACAAGCTGGCCCAGCTGCAGGTGAACGTCGTGCGCAGCCACGCCGCGGGAGTCGGAGACCGCCTGCCGGAGCGCGAGGTGAGAGCGATGATGCTCCTCCGCGCCAACGTGATCGCAAAGGGCTACTCGGGCGCGCGTCCGGAACTCGTCGATCTCATTCTCGAGATGCTGAACGGCGATGTCTATCCGCCGATTCCCGAGCAGGGGAGCGTTGGCGCGAGCGGTGATCTCGCGCCGCTGGCTCACCTCGCGCTCTCTCTCATCGGCGAGGGCACGCTGATCAAGGGCGATCGCGAAGACTCGGCGGCGAAGCTTCTGCGTGAGATTGGCGCGAAGCCGGTGGTTCTCGCGCCGAAGGAAGGGATCACGCTCATCAATGGAACTCAAGCTCATACGGCCGTGGCGCTCATCGCGCTCGTCCACGCCCGCGCTCTCTGGCGCACCGCCCACGTGGCAGGCGCAATGTCGCTCGAGGCTCTGCTCGGCACCCCGGTCGCCTTCGACGAAAGAATTCACGATGCCCGCGGCCAGAAAGGGCAATCTCGTTCTGCGGCGCTGCTTCGCGACCTGCTCGCGGACAGCGAGCTGCGTGAGTCGCACCGGCACGGCGATCCACGCGTGCAGGATCCCTACGCGCTCCGATGCATGCCGCAGGTGCACGGACCGGTGCTCGACGCGCTCGACTTCATTGACGAGGCGGTGTCGAGAGAGCTCAACGCGGCGACCGATAATCCGCTCGTCTTCGAGAATGGCGAGACGCTGAGCGGCGGAAACTTTCACGGACTTACAGTCGCGATGGCGCTCGACTTCCTCGCGATCGTGCTGACCCACATGGCGACGATGGCGGAGCGGCGTATAGACAGACTGGTCCATCCCGATCTCAACCAGGGTTTGCCGGCGTTTCTTTCGCCGGACCCGGGCGTCAATTCCGGCTTCATGATGGCACAAGTCACAGCCGCCGCACTCGCGAGTGAGTGCAAGGTGCTCTCGCATCCCGCGAGCGTGGACACGATCCCCACGGACGGCAGCAAGGAAGACGTCGTCCCAATGGCAATGGGCGCCGCGTGGAAGGCGCGGCGCGTTCTTCGCAATCTGGAGAACATTCTGGCGATCGAGCTGATGTGCGGAGCGCAGGCAATCGACTTCAGGGCGCCGCTGCGTCCCGGCCAAGGCGTGCGCACTGCGCACCAGCGTGTGCGCGCGATCGTGCCGAGGCTCGAGGGCGACCGCGTGCTGAGCGGCGACATCTCGGCACTCCGTAACGCTGTCTCGGAGATGCGCTTCGCCGACATTGGCACCGTGACATGACCGATCTGCGAGTGCGTTTCGATCCAAGCGCGTTCGACGTCTCAGGGAAAGGGCGTCGGGAGATTCGCGCGCCCCGCGGCAAAACCATCTCGTGCAAGGGCTGGCACCAGGAGGCCGCCCTCCGGTTGCTGATGAACAATCTCGATCCAGACGTGGCCGAGCGTCCCGAGGATCTCGTCGTGTACGGGGGAACGGGGAAAGCCGCTCGCAACTGGGAGTGCTTCGATGCGATCGTGCGCGAGCTGACGAACCTCGGCGCGGACGAGACGCTGCTGGTGCAGAGCGGAAAGCCGGTCGGAGTTTTCCGCACACACACGGGCGCGCCACGCGTTCTAATCGCCAACAGCAACCTCGTCGGCCGCTGGGCCACATGGGAGCATTTCCGCGAGCTCGAGCGCAAAGGCCTGATGATGTACGGCCAGATGACCGCCGGCTCGTGGATCTACATCGGCTCGCAGGGAATCGTGCAGGGCACCTACGAGACGCTGGGATCCGTCGCAGGCAAGCATTTTGCCGGATCGCTCCGCGGACGCTTCGTTCTCACAGCGGGGCTCGGAGGGATGGGCGGCGCGCAGCCACTCGCGGCGACGATGCAGGGAGCCGCGGTGCTGATCATCGAGGTGGACGAGTCGCGCATCGAGAAACGGCTCGCGACGCGCTACCTCGACCGCAAAGCGCGGAATCTCGACGAAGCGCTGGAGATCGTCTCGCACGCAACAAACACCGGCGAAGCAATCTCGGTTGGACTGCTGGGCAACGCTGCTGACGTCCTCCCGGAGATTGTGCGGCGCGGAGTCACGCCCGACGTGGTCACCGACCAGACGAGCGCGCACGACATGCTGAACGGCTACGTGCCGGCCGGAATGAGCTTCGCGCAGGCGCTCGCGCTGAGAGAGGCGAGCCCCGAGGAGTACATTCGCCGCTCGACAGCATCGGTAGTGAGTCACGTGACGGCGATGCTGGAGATGCAGCAGCGCGGAGCGGTCACCTTTGACTACGGGAACAACATCCGCACCGTCGCGCTCGACGCGGGACTCGGCAACGCGTTCGACATCCCTGGATTCGTCCCCGAGTACATCCGACCGCTGTTCTGCGAGGGAAAGGGTCCCTTCCGCTGGGTGGCGCTGTCGGGCGATCCAAACGACATCAAGCGGACCGACGATCTCGCGCTCGAGCTGTTTCCGAACGACGAGCATCTCCGCCGCTGGATTTCGCTCGCCCAGCAGAAAATAAAATTTCAGGGGCTGCCGGCCCGAATCTGCTGGCTCGGACAAACCGATAGGGCGAGATTCGGCCTCGGCATCAACGACCTCGTGGCATCGGGCGAGATTTCGGCGCCGATCGCGATCGGGCGTGATCACCTCGACACGGGAAGCGTCGCGTCGCCCTTCCGTGAGACCGAGGGCATGCGCGACGGCACGGACGCGGTCGCCGACTGGCCGCTGCTCAACGCGATGCTGAATGTCGCGAGCGGCGCGTCGTGGGTGTCGTTCCATCACGGCGGAGGAGTTGGGATTGGCAACTCTCTTCACGCCGGCCAGGTGATCGTCGCCGACGGCACGCCGGAGATGCGCGTCCGCCTCGAGCGGGTGCTCACGAACGACCCGGGCACCGGCGTCGCGCGCCACGCGGACGCGGGATACGAGGAAGCGGTCAAGACGGCGCACAAGCACGGACTGCATCTCCCGATGATCGGCTGACATGCTCACCAGTGAGTTCAAGCCGTGGCACGTACCGATCTTCCTGGCCAAGTACGCATACCTCACCGCCACGCGGCGTCCGGTCCTCGTTTCTTTCGAGGTCACGAAGCGCTGCAACGCCCGCTGCGACTTCTGCGACTACTGGAAGACTGATCCGTCAGCCAAGGCTGCCGAGATAAACTCTTTCGCTGCGGCCGCCAGGTTCTTCAACCCGATGGTCATCACATTCACCGGCGGCGAGCCGACGCTGAGAGGCGACCTCGAAGACTTGGTGGCAGGGGTGAACGGCGCGGTGAGGCTCAAATACATGACGCTTCTTACGCATGGCGGAATGCTCTCGCCGGAGCGTTCCCGCTCCCTCTGGAAGGCTGGCATCAATCAATTCAACATCTCGCTCGACTTTCTCGATGAGCGGCACGACCGCGCGCGCGGTATTCCCGGCCTCACCAGCAAGATCATGCGGACAATTCCAAGAATGCGCGAGATCGGGATCACCGGCATCCGATTCAACACCGTGATCAAGCGCGACAATCTGGATCAACTGATGCCGATCGTCCAGCGTGCGCGCGAGCTGGGCTGCGGTGTCAACTTCAGCTGCTACACCGACTCCAAGAACGGCAACACCGAGGGCCTCATCGAGCGCGCCCAGACGCGCGAGCTGGAAGAAACGGTGCGGGAGCTGCTCGCATTCAAGCGGCAGACGCGCGGGGTCATCACCAACTCGGACTACTACCTGGAGCAAATTCCCCGCTACGTGCGGGGCGAGATCATCGAGCCTTGCCGCTCCGGAATGCGGACCATTCACATCGATCCCCTCGGGCGCGTCAAGCGTTGCCCCGATTTCCCGACCGACTTCCATTGGACGGAATTTCGTAAGTACGAACCGATCGACTGCAACGCATGCTTCTACGCGTGTCGCGGCGAGGCGCAGGCTCCGCTCCGCTTTTCTCGCGTGCTGGATGTGATGGCGTCGCCGGCGCCACTGGTTGGGCAACATGCTTGATGGAGGCGACGATCCGAGCACAACCAACAAAGGTCGCTGTGGCCCTCATGGCACAGGCAAATACAATTCGTTTTTCTCTCACGCCTGTGAGGTCGGTCCCGTTGCAGTTAGCGCGCGGCGAAACGGCGAGAAGCGGGCAGCGGGCGGCAGCGTAGTTATCAGTTACACTCAATGCTGAACGATCTCCTCTTTGTGAACGCCGCGCAGATCGTCACCTGCACCGGCCCGGCCCGAGCACGAAAAGGAAAGGAGATGCGCGACGCCGGTATCCTGACGAACACCGCGGTCGCCGTCAGCAGCGGACGCATCGCGATGATCGGTGCGGCGTGCGATCTCCTGCGCGCCTATCCGGACGCCGAAGTAGTCGATTGCCACGGAGGTGTGCTCACTCCGGGCCTGGTCGATTCGCATACCCACGCCGTATTCGGCAAGCCGAGGTTCGAGGAGCACGAGCTGCGCGCGGAAGGCTTCGACTACATGGAGATCGCAAAGCGTGGGGGCGGAATCCACGCTTCGGTTCGCGACTTTCGCGAGCGCAGCGAGGAGGACCTTTTCAAGCTCGCGCTGACGCGCCTGAAGGAGTTGGCCTCTTACGGAACCACCACCCTCGAGATCAAGAGCGGCTACGGCCTCTCCGTTGAAGACGAGCTGAAGGCGCTCCGTGTGATCGGACGACTTGCCGAGCGCCAGCCGATGCGCATCGTGCCGACGTGGCTCGGCGCGCACGAAATCCCCCATGAATACCGGACCAGCGAAGCGCGGCGCGGCGAGTTCATCGATCTCCTGATCAAGACCCTTCTGCCCAAGGTCGTCGCGCAGGGCATTGCGCGCTTTGCCGACGTCTTCTGCGAGCCGGGGGTGTTCACGATCGACGAGGCGCGTCGAATTCTCGAAGCGTCGCGCCAGGCCGGACTCGGCATCAAGATCCACGCTGATGAGCTCAAGCCATGCGGCGGAGCAGAGCTGGCCGCTTCACTCCAGGCGGTATCGGCCGACCATCTCGCCGCAATCTCCGAGAGCGGAATCGCGGCGCTCGCCAGCTCGAACACGGTGGCGACGCTCCTGCCCGGCACAATGCTCTTCCTTGGCAAGGCCAAGCAGGCGCCGGCCCGCGCACTGATCGATGCCGGTGCGGCGGTCGCTCTCGCCAGCGACTTCAACCCCGGCACCTCCCCAACGGTTAACTTTCCATTGATGCTAACGCTCGGTGTAAGTCAGCTACGCATGAGCCTCGCGGAAGTCCTCATCGCCGCGACGGCAAATGGGGCGGCTGCGGTGGGAATTGCGGGAGAGGTCGGGCAGATTGCGCCGGGCTTTGCCGCCGATCTCGCGCTCTTCGCAATCACCGACGCGCGGGAGTTGCCATACTGGTACGGCGCACGTCTTTGTGTGGGGTCGTGGAAGGCTGGCGCGCCTTGTCACCCCTATGAAAGCGGAAGTAACTTGAACGTTCGTCCCCCGGAGGCCGTGCCTACCGGGTAAGTCCTTTTTGCCCGGCGCCCTTAATGTCCAACGTCGACAAGCTGAAAAAAAAGGCTGCCGAATTCGAGCAGAAGAAGCAATACGACAAGGCGCTCGAAGTCTACCTTCAGATGATCGAGCAGACCGAGGGCAACGACGACCGCGACGTAACCGTCTACAACCGCGTTGGCGACCTCAACCTGCGTCTGAACAAGACCGATCAGGCCGTCAACTATTACGAGCAGGCGGTGGACCTCTATACCGAGGGCGGCTACCTCAACAACGCCATCGCGCTTTGCAACAAGATTCTCCGCCACGCCCCGGCGCGCCATCAGATCTACTACAAGCTCGGTAAGATCTCGGCCAAGAAGGGCTTCAACAGCGACGCCAAGAAGAATTTCCTGGAGTACGCCGATCGGATGCACCGCGCCGGTCGCGAGAACGATGCCTTCAAGGCGCTCCAGGAATTCGCAGATCTTTGCCCCGGTCAGGACGACATCCGGCTGATGCTCGCCGACCAACTCGCCAAGGCAGGGAAGACCCCCGAGGCGATCGAGCAGCTGCAGATACTCCACGAATCACTCGACGCCGAGGGACGAGCGGCCGAGGCCGAAGCGACCGTCCAGCGAATTCACACCCTGGATCCAAGCGTCGAGCCCCGCCGGTCAAAGACGCCGGTCAAGAGAGAGGAGGGCGGCCTCGTCTTCCTCGACGTTGGTGGGTCGCCGACATCGCCGCGGCCGAAGATCAAGGGATTTGAGGGAACGGCGCTCGCGCCACACGCTCCGGCGCGGCCGCGCACGCCGCAGCACGTGAAGCCGTCTCCGGAGTTCGAGCAGCTTCCGGACATCGAGGAGCTGCCTGATCTCGAGCCACTCGCTGACCTCGAGCCGAGTCTCGAGTTCGAATCGGAGCAGATTGCTGGCCTCCAAACGGGTTCTTCGGTCAGCGGGTTCGAGACGGACTCTTCTGTCAGCGATGTCGAGCCCGCGTTCGATTTGTCGCTACCCGAGCTGGATGTCTCCCCGCTCGACGGGCTGGAATCGCTGGCGGATCCCTCGTCGTTCGTGATAGATCCCGAAGCACCCCCGCCGGCGTCGTCCGCAGTCGAGGGACTGGTTCCGGCGGAGTCCGGCTTGATTCCCGACGAGCCCGGACTGGGCGAGCCTCTCCTGGACGAAGATCCTCTGGCCGGACTCCATGTCCTCGAGGACGATCGGTTCTTCGTCCACGACCCGGCGCCGGAAAGCGCTCCGCCGTCCCACGCGAGCACGTCGACAGAGCCCGCCGAGGCCGAAGCGCAGGAATACGAGACACTCGAGCTCGACGCCGACGAGGACCAGGACGAACACCGGGAAGCCGAGGTCCACGAGGAGAAGCCCGCTCCCGCGCCAGCCGCCAGAACGGCGCACAGGACTCCGGCGAGAAAGGAGGTGCCGGCCGCGAAGCACCACGAGGCGGAGGACGAAGAAGAGGAACAAGAGGATGAGCGCTCCGCGCCAAAGTCGAGCAAACCGAAGCTCGTCGAGCCGCTCCGGATGACGCGACCGAAACTGAAGAAGCCCAAGACCCCCCACCGCGAGGAGCCGTCGTCGCAGCAGCGTCCTCCGGTAAATCCTTTCATGCGCCAGGCTGCGAAGTCCAAAACGTCTTCGCCCAAGCCGGCGCCACGCCAGTCCACTCCGCCGACTGAAATTCCGCGCGCGGCGACTCCGAAAGAGAACTCGCCGCAGCGCACGGACGACAACTTCGTCAACCTCGCGGACTGGCTCCGGGAAGAGCACGGCCCGCGCTCGACACGCATGGTCGCGCAAGAGGACGAGAATCGCGGAGAGGGTGAGCAGGCCGACTTCACCGACATGCTCGAGAAGTTCAAGGCCGGCGTCGCCGCCAACGTCGACGACGAAGATTTCGACAGCCACTACGATCTGGGCGTCGCCTACAAGGAGATGGGCCTCATCGACGAAGCGGTCGCCGAGTTCCAGAAGGCGCTACGAGGCGCGACGCAGCGAATCCGCGCCTACGAGGCGCTCGGACAGTGTTTCATCGAGCGCAACGAGCATGACGTCGCCATCACCGTGCTCGGACGCGCGTTGCGCGAGCCGGGAATGGAGGATGAGGATCTGATCGGAGTGCTCTACCTCCTCGGCTTCGCGTCCGAGGGGAGCAAGAAGGCGCGCGATGCGGCCGCGTACTACCAGCGGGTGTTTGCGATCGACATCGACTTCCGCGATGTGAGCAAGCGCCTCAAGCAGATGACCAAGGCCGCCACGAAGTGAGATCGGCCGCACCCCAGGACCGCCTCAGGATGAAAGTGACGCCGCCCCGTGGAGTCACGCTCCAGGCGATTCAGCTCCCGGTCCGCGACAAGCTCGACGACGTGTCGCAAGCGATGGCGCGCATCGTCGCCAGCGATTTGCCGCTCGTCGGCCAGGTGAGCGCGCACCTGCTCGCGATGCGCGGCAAGCTGTTCCGCCCGACTCTTCTCCTGCTCTCGAGCGAGGTCGCCGAAGAACCGGAAGAACAGGCCGTCACTCTCGCCGCGGCCCTGGAGCTGATTCACCTCGCAACGCTCGTCCACGACGACGCCGTCGATCACTCGGCCCTGCGTCGCGGCATGCCGACCGTCAACGCGCTTTTCAGCCACCAGATCTCCGTGATCATGGGAGACTTCCTCTACTCCACCGCGCTCACGCACCTCGTGGGACTGGGCGATCTCGAGGCGCTCCAGGCGTTGACCCGGGCGTCAACCGAGATGACGCTCGGCGAGATGCGGCAGCTCGCGGTCACCGATCCGCTGCGCTTTACCGAGCGCGAATACTACGATCTCATTCGCTCGAAAACCGCCTCGCTTATGCGAACCGCCTGCGAGCTGGGAGCGTTTTCAGGGGCGCGACGCTACGGCGACGCGCTCGGGGACTTCGGAGAGAATCTCGGAATGGCGTTCCAGATCGCCGATGACCTGCTCGACTACCGCGAAGAGGAGGAAACCACCGGCAAGCCGTCGGGTCTCGATCTGCGCGAGCACAAGGTGACGCTCCCACTGATCCACGCGCTCCGCGAGATGTCTCGCGCGTCGCGCCAGGAAGTCGAGCGACTGTTCGAAAGCGAGACCGCGAGCGACCAGGACATCGCATCCGTCGCTAAGATCGTCGACGAGAACGGCGGGTTCGAATACGCGCGCCAGCGCGGCGAGGAGTACGCCGAAAAGGCTCATGAGGCGCTCGCGGATTTGCCGGATACGGTAGCGCGCCGGTCGCTCACAGCGTCAATTTCCTACGTCATGGAGAGACACTCATAATGCCACCACCACGGAGCCGTAGTGGGCGAAGCGCCCTCTTTCACGCGCTCGTTCTGTCGGCCGGGTTCATCACCGGTGGTCTGCTCACCCAGGTGGGACGCAGGTTCCTGCCGCCGGGCGCGGCGAAGGAGTTTTTCACCACCGGCGTGACGCCTGCCATCGGGCCGCTGCCTGTGGATTTGGTTATACTCAAGTTTGCCATCGGCCCAATCGCGCTCGATGTGTCACTTTTGAGCCTGTTGGGTGTACTCGTGGCGTACCTCATAGCGCGTTCGCTTTTCTAGGAGTCTTCTATGTTTGGCAATCTGGGGTTCCCCGAGCTGTTGATAATCATGGTTGTGATCCTGCTTCTGTTTGGAGCGAAGCGGATCCCCGAGATCGCGGGCTCGATGGGAAAGGGAATCAGGGAATTCAAGAAGAACATCAACGAGGCGACGCGCGAAGTCACCTCGGAGACGAAGCCACCGCTGGAGTCGGACACCCAGTCGAGGCTGACGTCGGCGGAGCTCGAGCGGCGCCGCGCTGTCGACGAGGAAGTGGAGCGCCCTGCCCCTAAGAGGCTGCTCTAGGTACTGAACGACAAAAGAACGGGCGGGAGGCGTCAGTAGCATAGATGCCAGTTTGTCAGTTCACTACGCCCTGACTTTCCTCTGCGCGCGACAAACTGACTGCAACGCGCGTTAAAGGATGTTGGGGAGGCCGGGGCGCGGTGCCTGTTTTGACGCGTGAGCGACTTCAAGAAGTTGAAGGTTTGGCGGAAAGGACACGCACTGGCGCTGAACGTTCATCGTGTCGCAACGCGAATCCGAGGCTCTGACAAGGTCTCGCTGCGCAATCAGATGCTGCGCGCGGCGATGTCCATCCCTACCAACATTGTAGAGGGAACGGGCCAAAAAAGCGGGATGGAATTTGCCCGATTCATCAGCATTTCCCTCAATTCAACATCCGAGCTCGAATACCATCTGATCCTCGCGCGGGACTTCGGGGCTATCACGATCAGCGACTTCGAATCCCTCTCATCGCAGGCAATCGAAGTCCGAAAGATGCTTTACGGATTGCGAAACAGAGTCCTGGTTTTACCCCGAACGCCACGCAAACAAGTCCCGGCGTCGTGAACTAACAAACTGGCATCTACGCTACTGACGCCTCCCGCCCGTTCAGTTGCCGTTCAGTTCCCGCCCGTTCAGTTGCCTTACGTGTGATCTCAGATGATGATCGCGAGCTATTGAGTCGTGCGTCGTGAGCTATTGAGTCGTGCGGCGCGACGAAGCCTCAACCTGCTTCCGCTTATCATCGACCTTGGCTACCGCTCTCAGGTTGGTAAGAAACTCCCGAACCCTCTGCTGCCTTAGCTGCTGCAGCGTCTGCGCGCGCAACGATTCCTTCTGAGCCTCGAACGCCGCGCGGCTCGACGGGATGCGATTGTCGACGCGCTCAACCACAACCTCTCCGATGGAACGAATCGGCTCGCTGACGGTGTGAAGAGGCAGAGTGAACGCCGCGCCAACTGCCTCCGGAGCCTGCGCCAGCTCGGGCACGCCGGTAACGCGAGTGAAAGGCTTGGTGCTGACTACCTGCAGGTTCATGAGCTTCGCCGCCTGCTCCATTGAGCTCGCCGCCGCGACCCTCGCGTAGTTCATCGCCTGCGGAACCAGGGCGTCGATTTTCTTCTGCCTCAATAGATAATTGCGAATGTCCTGCTTCGCTTGGTCGAGCGAGAGAGCTCCACCGGGCGTGAGCGAATCGAGGCGCGCGAGGTAGTAACCATTCTCCGCGTCGAACAGCTCGCTGGTCTCGCCTGGCTTCGCACCCTGGAACGCCCACGGGCCGACGCTCGGGATGTACTGTCCATTCACGGTCATGGTGTTGCCTTCGACCACGGTGCTCCTGATTACCGGTATCTGGAGCGCGCGCGCCGCCTCATCGAACTTCGCGGGCTGGTCGGTGGACGCCGCGATGCGCGCCAGAGAATCCGCGCGGCGGTCCGTCTTCGATGCGGCGGAGTCGCTCTGCTCGATGTGAAGGAGGATGTGGCTCACGGTCAGCGTATCTCCCTTCCGCGCATCGACCTTGATCAGGTGATACCCGAACTGCGTCAGCACCGGCTGCGAGATCTCCCCCGGCTTGAGCGCGTACGCGGCCGTCTCGAAAGGCGCGACGAATCTTCCTTTCGCGCCCTTGCCGAGCGAGCCGCCATTAGCGGCCGACGCCGAGTCGGCTGATTCCGCGCGCGCGACATCCGCGAACTTCTCACCGCCGAGAATTCTCGCTCTCAGCGCAAGCGCGTGCGCGCGAACCGCGGCGGAATCTGCTGCGCTCACCGCCCGGGGCACGATGATGACGGAGACTTTCGCCGTGCCGGGGCGGTCGAACATCTTCTTGTGGGTGTCGTAGTACGCGCGCACTTCGTCGTCACTCACGCGAACGGCGGAGTCGGGGATGCGCTCGGGTTCGAACGCCACGAACGAGACCTGCGCGGTGTCGTGCGTGTCCTGGAAGCGGCGCCACAGCTGCTCGCTCGAGACGTACACGTCGGTCGCGACCTGGTCGAAGAGCTTTTCCTTCGGGATCTCCGCGCGGTAGTACTGCTCGAGCTGGACGAGGAGCCCATTCTGCTTTGCCAACGGGCTGGCCAGGAAGCGCTGGTACTTGGCGGGATCGAACTGTCCGTCGGTCTGCAGGTCGGGAGCCTGCATGAGCTGAGGCGGCGGGCTATACCGTGCCGCCTGGAGAATTTCGTCGTCTGATACTGTGATGCCGCGGCGGCTGTACTCCTGGCGGAGGAGGGCGTCGCTCACGAGCTGGTCGAACGCCTGGTCCATCAATCTCTGTCTCTGGTCGAGGGAGATGGGTTGCGTGCTGCGCTGAGTCTCGTCCTGCTCGAGATTCTGCGTTGCCTGGTACCAGGTGGAGGCGAGGATATCCTCTCGATTGACGGTCGCAACGGCGGTGGTATTGGTCACCGGCGCGCGGCCGAGCAGTCCCGAGGTCTGCGCCAGGAGAAAACCGCCGACGAACAGCACGACGATTATGATCCAGATGTATTTTGCGGAGGCCCGCATTTGCTGCAACAAGGGCACTACTCCTTACACGAATTGGGGTGGCCCCGGTCGCCGGGGCGAGATGGCGTATAGCCTTGTAAACTATGAGTTTGGGGGACCGAGATGCAAGTCGCGCGAACGCGGAGATTGCTGCATCTTTCAGTTGGTACTTAAGCGTGAAACCGGAGTTCCGGGAAGTTGTTGAGGATTGAACCGAGGTAAGCGATGGATTACGACCGGTTGCGGGAGTTGCAGGAAAAATTCGAGGAGAACCCCCGTCGGTACTTCGCTCCGCTCGCGAACGAGTACCGCAAAGGCGGGCAGCCCAAGCGCGCGATAGAGATCTGCCGGTCGCAGCTCTCACAGATGCCCGGCCACATGAGCGGGCAGATTGTGTACGGCCAGTCGCTCTACGAGACCGGCGAGTTCGAGGAGGCGCGGCTGGTGTTCGAGCGCGCGCTCACATTGGATCCCGAGAATCTCATCGCGCTGAGATCGCTTGGCGACATGTCGCTTCAGAGCGGTAATACCGTTGAGGCGCGCAAGTGGTACATGAGGCTGCTCGACGCCGATCCGAAAGACGCGCCGGTGATCGCGCTCGTGTCCGAGATCGATGCCTCGACCGATGCCAGGCCGGTTCCCACTCCGCAGGGGATTCCAGGCGTCGACATCGATGGCGGCGACCAGGCGATCCCGTTCATTGCCGACGCAGAGGGCGCGCCGGTTGCCGCCGAGAGCGCGACGCCCGAGCCGTCTTCGCCGCCCGCTCCGCTCATGCCGTCTGAAACCGCTGCAACTGCTGCCGTCGAACCCGCCCCGCCGTCACATAGGGTCGAGTCGGAAAAGGCCGCCGAGCGGACTTCGGCTCCCGAGCCAGTCGCTGCTTCCGAGCCGACGCCGCGCCCAGCGCATGTTTCCGAGGAAACCCCAGTCGCGGGCCTCGAGCGCCACTATCCTATCGATCCGACTGAAGCGGGTCTGCCCGACGAGGGGATGGGTGCGGAAGGCTTGCGTGGAGGCAGGAAGGACGATCTGATGGGTGCCGAGGGACTCCTCGGCACTGAGCCGGAATCGCCCCCCGAGCCGGTCGGGGCCGAGGGCCTCAGCGGCAAGGCTCCCCCGCAGGCGCTCGCGGGCACGACCAGCAAGAGATCTGACGACGAAGACGCGCTCGACACATGGACGCCGCCACCCGAAGTGGCGGCCCCAGAGCGCATTGAATCACCGCCAGAGCGCAGTGAGTCTCCGAAAGAAGAGCGGATGTTCTCCGGTCCGGGACCGGAGCCATTCGTCAATGAGACGATGGCGCAGCTCTATCTGCAGCAAGGCTACAGGCAGCTCGCGCTGAGAGTCTACTACCAGCTCGCCGAATCCCGCCCCGACGACCAGACGCTCAAGGCCCGCATCAAAGAGATCGAGACCGCGGACCACGCAGCGCATCCGGATTCGCCGGTGCCGCCACAAGCCGCGGCGCGCCGCGAGTCAATCGAAACGCCGCGGCGCGAAGAGCCGCGCGCAGCCCCCGAGAACATCGCCGCGCGACAGCCGTCCATCCGGGAATTTTTTGCGACGCTGGGGCGGCGACGCCCGCCGCGTTCCGCTGGGAGTCCCGGCGGAAGCTCGCGCCCGGGCAACAGCATGCCGGCCGAAACCGTTGCGCCTATGGGAAGCTCCGCTCCCACCGCTTCGCTCGACGCGGTGTTCGCCGGAGCGACCGTGAGCGCGTCGGACAGCCGCGCGGCCTCACGCCTCGCCGGCGCCTTCAGCGGCACTGCGGGCGCCTCGAGAGCCACGCCGCTGACGCCACCAGTGCCGACGCCGCGCCTGAATGCCCGGATGCCACAGACACAGGAATCGGAAGAAGACGTCGCGAAATTCCGCGCCTGGCTCGACGGGCTCACAGGCGAGTGAGAATCGCCGTCATCAATGGCCCCAACCTCAATCTGCTTGGCACGCGTGAGCCGGCTCTCTACGGGACTGAAACTCTCGCCGACATCGAGTCCCGCCTCTTGAAGGTCGCGAAGGAGCTCGGAGTCGACCTCACATTCTCGCAGCACAACGGGGAAGGGGAGATCGTCGACGCGGTTCACGCCTTGCGCGGCCGCGCCGACGGCGCGCTCGTGAACGCGGGAGCGTATAGCCACACCAGCCTCGCCATTCGCGACGCGCTCGCGGGAGTGAAGGTTCCTTTCGTGGAAGTTCATCTCACCAACATTTACGCGCGCGAGCCCGAGCGCCGTCGCTCCGCGCTGGCCGATGTGGCGGTTGCCGTCATCTGTGGCTTCGGCGGGTACGGTTACGAGCTGGCACTTCGTGGATTGGTGAAACAGCTTCCGGTTCCAGCCAATGGCTGATCGCCGGCCCGCCCGCGCGGGCGCGCTTCGCGATGCGATCACCACCGCGCACATCGATGCACTCGTCATCACGAGCCTTCCCAACGTGCGCTATCTCACCGGGTTCTCCGGCTCGAGCGCGCTCCTACTCGTGACCCAGCGGGATCTCCACCTCATCACCGATTTCCGCTACGACACTCAGGTGCGGGACGAAGTCGGCGATCTCGCGAAGGTCCGCATCGAAGCGCAGAGCTTGTGGACGGGACTTTGGAATTTGGCAGCAGGCCTGACTGGCATTGAGGTAGTTGGATTCGAGTCCGCGCACCTGCTGCATCGCGACTTTCAGCGTTTGCTCGCCGAGGGCACGCGCTGGCAATGGCGGCCCCAGATCAATCTGGTCGAGGCGCTGCGCGAGTCGAAGGATGCCGACGAAGTCGCGCTCATCAGGCACGCCGGAGAGATCGCGATCCGCGCGCTGACGAAGACCATCAAGGAAATTCGGCCGGGATTGACAGAGCTGAACGTCGCTGGAATCCTCGAGCATTCGCTCCGCGATGAGGGGAGCGAAGAATTTCCCTTCTCGGCGATCGTCGCATCGGGTCCGCGGGCTGCGCTTCCGCATGCGCGCGCATCTTCACGCGTAATCGAGCGCGGTGATCTGCTCCTTCTGGATTTCGGCGCTCAGTACAAGGGCTACTGCTCCGACATCACGCGCACGATGGTGATCGGCCCCGCCTCGGGCGAGCAGCGCGAAATCTACGAGATCGTGAAGCACGCCAATGCCGTCGCTTCGAAATCTGTGCGAGCGGGAATGAAGGGACAGGATGCCGATGGTCTGGCTCGTCGCTACATTGAGGAGCGGGGCTACGGCGACGCTTTCGGACACAGCCTCGGTCACGGGCTGGGACTCGAAGTGCACGAAGCGCCCCGGTTGGCGAAGACCGTCGAGACCCTGCTGGGAAAGGGCGCGGTGGTGACGATCGAGCCGGGAATCTACCGTCCCGGCTGGGGAGGAGTCCGCATCGAGGACGACGTTCATCTCGCCGCGAGCGGCCCGGAAATACTCACCGATTTCACCCGAGAGCTCCTCGAAGTAGCATGATCCGCGCTCAAGTGCCGACCCCATCATACGCCAAATGACGATGATCGACCTCCGCTATGTGAAGAAGCTGGTGGAAATGCTCGACGAGTCGAGTGTGGATTCGATCGAGATTTCGTCCGAGAAGGGGATGAAGATCAGGATCTCGAAGACGCCGCAGCAGCGTGGCGCGGTGCAGATGACGGCGCCGATGGCGATGCCGGCGCTGCTGCCGGCCGCTGTTCCCGTGGCGGCGGGCGCGAATTCCGGCACCGTCGAAGTGCCCAGGCTCGAGGCCGCGAAGTCGAAGTATCTGGAAGTGAAGTCGCCGATGGTCGGCACGTACTACAGCGCTCCCGAGCCGGGATCGAAGCCGTACCTCACGGTCGGTGACAGGATCAGCAAGGGTCAGATAGTTTGCATCATCGAAGCAATGAAAATCATGAACGAGATCGAGTCCGAGTTCGACGGAGTGGTGAAGGAGATTCTCGCGCAGAACGCGCATCCCGTCGAATATGGCCAGGTCCTCCTCCGCGTAGATCCCAATGGCTGAAAAAATGGTTCCGCAGGCTCCAAAAATGACTCCGGCGGCTCCAAAGTCGGCCGCAGCAGGGCCGAGCTTCGACTACAAAGGCGTGCTCCAGCACATGATCCAGTCGAACGCATCGGATCTTCACCTGAAAGTCGGACGGCCTCCGACGCTCCGCATCGATGGCCACATGATTTCCATGGAGCTGCCGGCGCTCAAGCAGGAAGACCTGCGCAGCCTCGCCGAGCAGATCATGGCGCCCAAGAACATCAAGGAGTTCTCCGAGCAGAAGGAGTCGGACTTCGCCCTCGCGGTGCCGGGCATCGGACGCTTCCGTGTCAACGCGTACCAGCAGCGCGGGACGATCGCCTACGCGCTCAGAACCGTGCCTTTCCAGGCCAAGACCATCGCGGAGCTCAACCTCCCCGAGGTGTGCGAGCGAATTTCGCTGATGCCACGCGGCTTGATTCTCGTCACGGGAATCACGGGGTCGGGAAAATCGACCGCCCTGGCGTCGATGCTTCACTACATCAACCAGAACCGGCACGCGAACATCATCACGATCGAAGATCCGATCGAATTTCTCCATCGAGATATCAAAAGCAGCATCAACCAGCGCGAAGTTGGAACCGACACCAATAGCTTCGCCCAGGCGCTGCGTCGCGTGCTGAGGCAGGATCCCGACATTCTGCTCGTGGGCGAGATCCGCGACCTCGACACCTTGGACACGGCGCTCAAGGCGGCCGAGACGGGTCACCTCGTTTTCTCGACGCTGCACACGACCGATGCGACGCAGACCATCAACCGCGTCCTGTCGTTCTACCCGCCGCACCAGCAGACCGAAGTGCGCTACATGCTGTCGACGGCGCTGCGCGCGATCATCTCGCTGCGTCTCGTTCGTCGCGCCGACAAGAAGGGGAGAGTGCCGGCGGCGGAGATCCTGGTCAACACCGAGGCAGTGCGCGACCAGATTCGCGACCTGTCCAAGGCGCTCAACATTCCGGACCTGATCAAGGAGGGTGGTGTCGCCTACGGGATGCAGACCTTCGATCAGTCGCTCATGAACTGGTACCACAAGGGCGTGATCGCGTACGACGATGCGCTTTTCGCGTCGACCAATCCGGCGGAATTCGCGTTGCGCGCTCAGGGCATAAACGCTTCAAGTGATACCTCCTGGGACACCGTTAAACAGGAAGTTACATAGGGAAAGAGTGTCTCGGTCCGCGGGTCGTTCGTTTTCTTCAACAGAACGGGATCCGAGATCTGAGAAGCGTAGATCTCAGTTGTTGGTCACTACGCGGAGACGTAACCGGTGCGGCTCGGGGTACAAGCAATGGCAAATTTGCAGGTGATCCATTGAGCAGGGTCGGAGCGTGGTGACTTAGTTCTGTCATCTGTGCCCTCTGAGATCTCGGATCCCGTTCTCTTCAGCAGTTGAGATCTCGAATCCCATTCTTTTCAGTAGTCAGTTTCCGGAAACAACGCTTAATGAGCATCAGTGTTTAAGAAAGTTCTTATTGCCAATCGCGGAGAAATCGCGCTAAGGGTGATCCGCGCTTGCCGCGAGCTGAGCATCCAAACGGTAGCCGTCTACTCCGAAGCGGATCGCGAATCGCTCCACGTTCGCTTCGCCGACGACGACGTCTGCATCGGGCCCGCCCCCGCGCGCGAATCCTATCTCAACATCCCGCGCATCATCGCCGCCGCCGAGATCGCTGGCGCCGACGCCATCCATCCCGGCTACGGTTTCCTCGCCGAGAACGCGGAATTCGCGGAGACGTGCATCGCGTCCAACATCACGTTTATCGGCCCGACGCCGCATCAGATCCGCGTCATGGGCGACAAGGCCGCCGCCCGCAAGACGATGCAGGAAGTCGGAGTGCCGATCATTCCGGGCTCGCCCGGACCGGTTGAAGACTCGGACGACGCCCTCAAGTTCGCGCGCGAGATCGGCTTCCCGGTAATCATCAAGGCGGCCGCCGGCGGCGGCGGAAAGGGAATGCGCGTCGCCACCGACCCGGAAGATTTCGCGCGATCGTTCCAGTTGGCGCGGTCCGAAGCGCTCTCCGCGTTCGGCAACGGTGAAGTCTACATCGAGAAGTATCTCTCGCGCCCGCGACACATCGAGTTCCAGATCATGGGCGACCGCCACGGCAACATCATCCATCTCGGTGAGCGCGATTGCTCCGTGCAGCGCCGCCACCAGAAGCTGATCGAAGAGGCGCCGAGCGTTGCGCTCACCGACTCCCTGCGCCAGAAGATGGGTGACGCCGCGGTCAAGGGCGCGAAGGCGATTGACTACGTCGGCGCCGGGACCATCGAGATGCTGCTCAACGAGGACAAGTCGTTCTACTTCATGGAAATGAACACCCGCATTCAGGTCGAGCACCCAGTGACGGAAGTGCTGACCGGCGTGGATCTGGTGAAGGAGCAGATTCGCGTGGCGAGCGGCGACAAGCTCTCCGTGAAACCACCGATCGAACGCCGCGGCCACGTCATCGAGTGCCGCGTCAACGCGGAAGATCCGGCGCGAAACTTTCAACCGTCACCGGGCCGGATCGATGTGTTCCATCCACCCGGTGGCCCCGGGGTTCGCCTCGACACCCACGTCTACTCGGGCTACACGGTTCCGCCGTTCTACGATTCGCTCATCGCCAAACTCATTTGCCAGGGGCGCGACCGGCCGGAAGCGCTCCGGCGCATGCAGGTCGCGCTCGAGAGCTTCATCATCGAGGGCATCATCACCACTATCCCGTTTCTCGCGCGCGTCATGGCCAACAAGCATTTCCAGGAGGGCGCCGTGGATACCAAGTTCCTCGAGCGCGAAAGCCAATTGATGAAGGAGCCACTCAGTGCGGCTTGATGTTTTCTTTACGCCCAATCAGGTAAAGCCGGTCGAGACCGCCGGGCGCCTCGTCGTGATCGTCGACGTCCTCCGGGCTTCCACCACCGTTGCCACCGCGCTCGGCAACGGCGCCAAGACGGTGATACCCGTCGAAGGCGCCGATGAGGTGATCAACCGCTCGAAGGAATTTACCCGGTCCCAGATCCTGCTCGCGGGCGAGCAGAAGATGTACCCAATAGCCGGTTTCGATATCGGGAACTCTCCGCAGGCGTTCACACCGACCGTGGTAGAGGGCAAAACGATCCTCATAACCACAACCAACGGCACCAAGACGCTATTGGGGGTACAGAACGCCCGTGACATAGTTATAGCTTCATACGTCAACTTCACGGCAGTGCTGGCCATGATGAAGGTGGCGGCCAGCTCTAACACGGACATCGCGATCATCTGCGCGGGAGAAGAGGGCAGCTTCACGCTCGAAGACGCCGCCTGCGCGGGTCGCTACGTCCGGGCGATTCCAAAACGCTCAGACTCGATTCAGACCAACGACGCAGCGGCTGCCTCGGTGGTGATCGAAAAAAAATATGGCGACAACATCGCGAAAGTCTTCAAAGAATCGTCCCACGGACAAGCGCTCGCCTCGGCAGGATTTGGTGACGACCTCGCCGCCGCCGCGGAAGTGGACTCCTATCCTGTGGTCCCGATCTACCAGGACCGGCAAATCACGAAGCTCGGGCCGGAACGGGCACGATAGACCGTCGGAGTCCGCGCTCGCGCGCGAGATCCGCGGCATCGTCCTCCTCCTATTCGGGATCTTCCTCGCCGGCGCACTCGCCGCCGAGGGCTACACTCAGCTCCACGGCAACGGCAACGTAAAGGGAAACTTCGGCTGGATCGGAGCCCTGCTTGCGAGCCCGATCGCTCTTTTCCTTGGCTGGCCCGCCGCCGCGCTCCTTCCGGTTGCTCCCGCCGCGCACGCGCTGCGACTCTTCGGGCGTCTTGGGGAGCGCAAAGATAGATCGTGGATGGTTTTCCTCCTCGGAATGGTCTTCCTGCTGCCGATCGTTTTCGGACTGGCCCAGGGAGGGGTGCGTGAGGCGACCGCGCTGGCCGGAATCTGGGGCGCCTTTGCCGCGTTCTACGTGCTGCAGTTCGCGGGGGCCGCGGGCGCCTGGATCCTCATGGCGATCAGCCTCAGCGTGCTCATGGCCGCAACGCTGTCCTGGAATCCGATCCGCGTCGTCGTCGCCAAGCGGGTGACGACGCTCGATGATTTCGTGGCGCCCACGCCCGCCGAGCGGGCCGGGCTCGATCCCAAGAAGGAGATCGTGGTACCCGGGCCGGAAATGTCGGCCTCAGTTGTCTCAACGTCGCTGCTCCAGCCCGAGCCGGAGGAAATGCCGCAGGTCGATCACTCGCTCATGAACAATGCGATCGCCGAGCAGCCGCTAATCCCGATCGAGAAGAAACGCGAGCGCAAGTCGAAATCCTCTGTGGCGGCCCAGGCCGCCCTCCACGCCGAAAAGATTGGCGCCGCAATCGACGCCTTCGAAGGCGATACACTCTCCTTCACCGACGAAGATCTTCCGTCACCGGAGCTCCTGACGCCGCCCCCACCGCGCAACGCCGACCTTGGGAAGCGCGAGCTGGATGCGATGGGCATCAAGCTGATGGATGCGCTGCGAACATTTCGCGTCGAGGGCGATTTGGTGGGACGCACGACCGGGCCCGTCGTGACGCAGTTCGAGGTTGCGCCGGCCTCGGGAGTGAAGGTCCGTCAGATCGCGAATCTCTCCAACGATCTCGCGCTGGCGATGCGCGCGCAGAGCATCCGCATCGTCGCTCCGATTCCGGGGCGGGGCGCCGTCGGCGTCGAAGTCCCAAATCCGACCGCCGAGATGGTGGCGTTCCGTGAGCTGATCGAGTCGCGCGAATTCCAGACCATTCGCGCGGCGCTGCCGATCGCGCTGGGAAAGGATCTCGAGGGCAGGCCGGTCATTGCCGATCTGGCGAAAATGCCGCACCTGCTGATCGCCGGAGCCACGGGATCGGGAAAATCGGTGTGCATCAACACGCTGATCACGAGCCTGGTTTATCGCCACACGCCGACGACGCTGCGCTTCCTGATGATCGATCCGAAGATGGTCGAGCTCTCGGTTTACAATGTTTTGCCGCACCTGCGGCACAAGGTCGTCACCGACAATCGTGACGCCGCCGCAGTGCTCAAATGGGCGGTGCTCGAGATGCAGGATCGCTACGAGCTGCTCGCCGCGAATGGCGCGCGCAACATCCAGGATTTCAACCGCAAGGTCCACGAAGGGCAGAAGCTCAAGAACGCGAAGAGAAACGAAGTGGCGTTCGAGGATCTCGAGTACAAGGGAGGAATCGTTCCCTACGTCGTCGTCATCATCGACGAGCTCGCCGATCTCATGATGACGGTGCAGGCCGAGATCGAGACGCCGCTGGCGATGCTGGCGCAGAAGGCGCGCGCGATCGGAATCCATCTCATTCTGGCCACGCAGCGCCCGAGCGTGAACGTCATCACGGGATTGATCAAGGCGAACTTTCCGAGCCGCATTGGATTCCGCGTGGCGTCGCAGGTCGACAGCCGCACCATCCTCGACGGCATCGGCGCCGAATCGCTACTCGGCAATGGCGACATGCTGTTCATTCCGCCGCAGAAGTCCGAGCCGTCGCGGCTTCAGGGCGCATACATCTCGAGCGAGGACACCGAGCGGCTGATGGGCTGGTACGAGCTGCGTCGCGAGGAGCGGAAGGCGGCGTTCGAAGCGCAGGGACTCTTTGTCGACCAGACTCCGAGCGAGGACGACATCATCGAGAAGATTCGTCGCAGGGAAGCCGAGGAGGCGAGCGGCAGCGACTCCGACAATCTCGACGACGCGGATCGCGACAAGTTATTCCGCGAGGCCGCCGAGGTGGTGATCCAGAATCAGCACGGCAGCACGTCGCTTCTCCAGCGCAGGCTCAAGGTCGGATACGGCCGCGCCGCTCGCATCATCGACCAGCTCCATGCTGCTGGCATCCTTGGGCCGCCCGACGGCTCCAAACCGCGAGACGTTCTTGCTGGCCTGGACGACCTCGACCGCATTGCGGGGCCCAGAGGCTAAGGACCGGTATCGGCGGGCTTCGCCCGCCAGAATTCTCCGAGAATAAGGGACAGCGGCCGGTGGTTCTCAATCCGAGCTTGCGGATGAGCCACTATGAGTCAATAATGGGTCCGCCCCGGGCGGCATGGGCGATGGCCATTCCTTGGAGGCGCGAATCGCGGGAGGACCATTGCGGGAAAATGTTCTTGATTCTCGAGCGGCACTCGCGTCGGAAATTGCCGACGCGGTTCGCGGTCAGCTACATGCGAAGCACGCCGCTGAGAACCTCAGCATCGCGATCGAGAAAAATCTGGCCGAGGAGGCGCGTCGCGCCGAGCTGAGGCTCGCTTATTTGCGAGTGGCAGCCGCGGGCGCATTCTCGGTGTTCGTGGTTGGCCGGCTCTTGCTCGCCAAGGTGACTACGATATCAGCGCCCACGATCGGTAGTCTGGCTGCGTCTTTGGTCTGGATGACATTTGCTGCGGCCGTTCTCGTACTGCTGCGGCGTGACTGGTACAAATCCTGGTTGCGTAGAGCCTTCCCGATTGCCGACGCAACGCTCCTTGTCGCCGGACTGGGACTGAGCCGCATCGGCGTCGATCCATTCTCCGCGCCACCTGGTCTGGCTACCACGTTCGCGGGTCTTTGCGTCGTGCTCGCGTTCACGGGCGCGTTCCGTCTCACTCGCTCCGCCGTCGAGCTCACTACCGGGCTCGCGGCCCTGTCGCTCATCGTCGCGGCGGCGTTCGGCTGGGTGCCGGTGCTGGCGGGCGCCGGATCGCTCGTCGCAGTGCTGTTGTCCGGCGTGCTGGCGCTCGGCGTCACCGACATGGTTCGTCGAGTTGTGATGAACGAAGTCGGGCGCGTCACGCTCGATCGCCTCTATGACGATGCGCAGAAAATCATCGACGCTCGCGAGGAAATTCTCGGGATCGTTGCCCACGATTTGCGCAATCCGCTCAACACGATCGCGATGGCGACGTCGCTCCTCATCGAGGAACCGGGGCCGGAGACGGCGCGGATCAGTCAGCTGAAGATCATCAAGCGATCCGGCGAGCGCATGAATCACTTGATCCGCGATCTGCTCAGCGTCACGACCATCGAGGCCGGCCGGCTGTCGATTGTGCCGCGAAAGGTGACGGTGCATGACCTCTTTCGCGAGGCGGCGGAGATGCTCGAGCCGATTGCCCGCGAAAAGTCGATCACGTTCGCCGTCATGGCGGCGGACGATCTTCCGGCGGTGCGCGCCGACCCCGCTCGCGTGCTTCAGGTTCTTTCCAACCTCGTTGGAAACGCGATCAAGTTCACGCCCGCTGGTGGCACGATCACGCTGTCCGCCGCTCGAACCAATGGCCCGGTGCAGTGCTCGGTGACCGACACGGGACCGGGAATACCGGCGGCTCAGATTCCGCGGTTGTTTGGAAAATTCTGGCAGGCAAAGCGTGGCGATGGCCGCGGAGTGGGACTTGGTCTCGCGATCGCGCGCGGCATTGTCGAGGCGCACGGCGGGACCATCGACGTCCGGAGCGAGGTAGGGCACGGTAGCATCTTTTCGTTCGCGCTCCCGGTGTGGGGTGAGGAAGCTCCGCGTGGAGGGATGACGCACCGCATGACTTCGCAGAGCACGACATCCCACCCTGCGTCATCGTCCCCGGTCTCATCGTCCGGTATTCGGGCGCTTCTGCACCACGAGAATACCGAGGCAGGCGGCTGACGGTCGCTGAGTCCGGCACTCGAGCGCGACTACCCCACGAGAATACCGAAGCAGGGGGCTAAAAGCTTCACAGCCTGATCGCTCGGAGCCTATCCGGTGGCGTTCGAGGAATCCGCCGAAATGGTCTTGCTCGCCGTGGCGAACCAGTTCGAAACCCGCCGACTCCGAGTCATGCGGAAACCAGTACGCGAGTATGAAAGCTCCGAGCGAATCAGCTTTGTTAGCTGACGGCCCCCTGCTTCGGTCCTCAAGATAGCCAGTGCGCGGTCGAGTCCTTCCCCTGAGAAGTCCTGCGTCGGCGACGCATCGAATTGCTGGCGCGAATGCAACAGGTTCACGAGCTCTGGCGCGGGCGGCTTCTGCCAAGTGATTGACTTACAACAACTTGCACTTCCGACCCCCTCGGCCCGGGGAATGCCAAGGGGGTAGGCAGCGGCGGATGCCCGCTCAACAAGAAGCCACGCTTCGGCGCGGTAGCCAATGCCAAAAAAGGTGGGTCCCCCTCTCAAGGCCCACCTTTTTTCTGCCCGTCAGCCAGGTATTGCGTGTGTCCAGATCTGGACATAGATTGAGTTGTGTCCATTTCTGGAGTCAACCGTGCCGGCTAGCGCCCTGCGAAAGCCACCCAGGGCCTCTCCCGTCAGTGAGAGCGCACAGGCGGGCGCGGGCCTGCGCACCTTTGCGCGCATCGCCGGTCGGTGGAAGCTGCCGGCCACCGATGCCATGGCGCTCCTGGGTGTGGAATCCCGCTCGACCTACTACGAGCTGCTGAAGCGCGCCCGCGGGAGCAGAGAGCTCAAGGGGTTGAGCAAGGATCAGCTCGACCGGCTTTCGTATGTTCTGGGAATCTACGAAGCCATCAGGGTTCTCTTTCCGCACAGTGAGGAGACGCGCGACGGCTGGGTGTCGCGCGCCAACAGCGCGCCGATGTTTGGCGGCCGTTCTCCGCTCGAGACGATGCGCTCGAGCATGATCGGGCTCTATCAGACATTGGCGCACCTCGCCGCCGCGCGAGGCGGGTGATCGTCTGGCATCGTCCTCCGAAAAAGGGCCCCAGGTCGAGCCGAAGCGACTGGCGTGGAAGAGAACTGTAAAGCTCGTGGCGACCGTTTTCCCGCCGATCGATTTGTTCGAGGACGTCGCGGATGCGAAGGATCTCGATGCGCTCCTGGCGCTTCGCGCGCGGACGGATCCGCTGGTGAGCGACAGGATCGGCCCCGCCCTCCAGATTCCGCCTGAGGAGCGCGTCTACGGTCCCGGCGCCGGCTACGTCATGGCGCCGTTCGCCTATCCGTCTCCGGATGGCACGCGCTTCGGACCACCGGCGCTTCGCGCTCTATCGTTCGGCGTATACTATGCGGCGAGAGATGAAGCGACGGCGATCGCCGAGGTGAAGCATCATCGCATCGCGTTTCTGGAAGCGACGCGCGCGGCCGCGCAGGACTTCGATTTCGAGGTGCTCAACGCTCCGGTCCGCGGCGCGCACTTCTACGACCTGAGAGACCGGCACCGCGAATTCAAAGCCGTCTACTCTCCCACCGACTACTCCAGCTCGCAGAAACTCGGCGCCGCGCTCCGCGAGAAAGGCGCGGATGGAATCGCCTACGACAGCGTCCGCCGCGAAGGAGGGGAGTGCGTGGCGGTCTTCCGACCGAGATGCGTTGGGCCAGCGCGACCCGTGAAGAATCTCATCTTCAGGTGGGATGGCGAGGCTATCACCGCCGTGCTCGAAACGCAGCGGTTGGCGTAAGGGCCGCCCGAAGTCAGGGCACAGACGGTGGCGAAAGGCTGAAGTCGATCGTTTGCAGCGATCCCTTGCATTCGACCTGCTGGCCCGTCCCGGCGAAGCCCGGGCCCGACGCGCCGAGCGCGATCCCGAACCCATTTCCCAGACAGGGGCTGTTGACGGATTGGGCAAGCGAATAGTGCCCCTGCGCATCGGTAGTCGTGCGGGCCAGGTCCTGGTCGCTGTTGCACCCAAAAATGGGGCACGGCGGATAGAGTTGAATCAGCGCTCCCGCAACCGGTTGCCCGGTGGCCTGCGCGGTGACAGTCCCAGCGAGATGAAGCGTAACCTTGTCAGGGCCGGTAATGCCGCAGCCGGCCGCCGAAAAGATCAGCAACGATAGAATGCTTCGCCTCATGAATACCTCCAGTCATCGTGGGCGCACCAACCGAAACGCGAGCACAGGTTGCCGCTTTGCGTCGGTTGGTTCTATACGTCGGTTTACGTATGAGCAGTCGGCTGTCGCAACGGGAGCGGGCGAGGTAATCGTTCCGTACGCAAGCGAATGATGCCGAGTGGGGACTGCTTGCCTTTACCATCCGCGCATGTCAGCAGCACGGCAGGCACTCGGACTGAAGGGCGAGCGAGTCGCGGAGCGATGGCTCACGGTTCACGGTTGGGAGATAGCGGAGCGGCGATTCAAGAATGGCCACCGCGACATCGACCTCGTCGCGACACGCGAAGCTCGAGATGGGGTGGAGCGAACGGTCGCGTTCGTCGAAGTGAAGACTCGCGCGAATGATTCTTTCGGCGGTCCCGTAGCGGCCGTGAGCTGGCGGAAACAGCGCGAGCTCAGCCGCTCCGCCAAGGTCTGGATGTCGCGCTTTCAGCGTCCGGGTGACACTTTTCGTTTCGATGTCATCGGCGTAATTCTCGGCGCCCAAAACGTCCGCGTCCAACACATAGAGAACGCCTTTCTTCTACCAACGAAAGCTTGATGCGCAGGGAACCTCAACCGAGAAAACTTGCGCTAATCGGCGAAGCTTCTTCTTCCAACGAGAGTGTGAAGCGCGCCTGGCCGAGGGTTTGTCGATGTGCTCGGAAGGGCGGCTGGGCAACGGTTTGAATCTGATTGGACTCTTCTCCGATAAAGCTTGCGCTGATGGGCGCAGCTTCGTAGTTTGTTCGGTGGCCCTATTTGGGCTTTTTTACCTGCCTTTTTTTGGCCTAAACGTCTAACGACAGGGTGAGCGAGATGGCTGTTTCGACGGTTCAGGAAGACAAGAAGAAGGCCTTGGGCCTGGCGATCGCGCAGATCGAAAAGAACCACGGCAAGGGCGCGATCATGAAGATGGGTTCGACCGATTCGCGCGTCCGTGTCGATGCGATCTCCACGGGCGCCATCAACCTCGACGCCGCCATCGGTGTCGGTGGAATCCCGCGTGGCCGCGTGACCGAGATCTACGGTCCTGAGTCGAGCGGCAAGACCACGCTCTGCCTCCACGTCGTCGCCAACGCGCAGAAGGCGGGCGGAACCGCCGCCTACATCGACGCCGAGCATGCGCTCGATACCGACTACGCGATCAAGCTCGGCGTCGACGTCGAGAACCTCCTCGTCTCGCAGCCGGACACCGGTGAGCAGGCGATGGAGATCTGCGAGATCCTCGTCCGCTCGGGCGCCGTCGATGTCGTCGTGATCGACTCGGTCGCGGCACTCGTGCCGAAGGCCGAGATCGAGGGCGACATGGGTGACTCGCACATGGGTCTCCAGGCGCGCCTCATGAGCCAGGCGCTGCGCAAGCTCACCGGCGCGATCGCCCGCTCCAGGACCTCCGTCATCTTCATCAACCAGCTCCGCGAGAAGATCGGCGTGATGTTCGGCAACCCCGAGACGACGACCGGGGGCCGGGCGCTCAAGTTCTATGCGTCGGTGCGCCTCGACATCCGCCGCATCGCGCCCGTGAAGGAGAAGGAAGAGGTGATCGGGTCGCACGTCCGCGTGAAGGTCGTGAAGAACAAGGTCGCGCCGCCGTTCAAGCAGGCCGAGTTCGACATTATGTACTCGGAGGGCATCAGCCACGCGTCGCTCGTGCTCGACATCGCGGCCGAGTCGGGAATCATCGACAAGTCCGGCGCGTGGTACAGCTACGGCGCGCAACGAATTGGTCAGGGTCGTGAGAATGCGAAGATGTACCTCAAGGACAATCCCGCGCTGCTCGCCGAAGTCGAGGAGAAGGTGAAGACCGTCCTCGGCATCAAGCCTCCGGTCGACGAGGTCGAGGTCGAGCTGGCGGATTGACGCGCCCCCGGCCGACGGCGTACAACTACGCGCTGAGCCTGCTGGCGGCGCATCCTTACGCCTCGATCGGGCTGCGCCGAAAACTGATTCAGAAGGAATACCCGGCGGCGGACACGGATGACGTGATCCGCCGCCTTCTCGATAATGGGCTTCTGAACGACGCGAAATTCGCCGAGCAGTACGCGCGCTCGAAGATGCTGAGCACGGGCGCGTCCAAGCGGCGGCTCACGCAGGATCTCTATCGCAAGGGGATCAAGGGCGAAGTCGCGACAACCGCCATCGCCGCTGTGGTCGAGCAGGACGAGATCGATCCCGCCGCGCTCATGGAGCGGGTGGCGCGGAAAAGGCTCGCGCAGCTCGGCGATCTCGAGCCCGTTGTTCTCCGCCGCCGGCTCTTCGCTTTCCTTGCGCGCCGCGGGTACGATCTGGACGAGATCAAATCCGTCGTCTCGCGGTTAGCCTAGAGCTGCATCTTTGTCGGTGCGTCGGAGGGGATCCTCTTCGGCTCCAGGCTCTCGCTCGTGGCGGCACCAACCTTTGGTGCGGGTGCCTGTTGTGTCGCGCTTTGTGGAGTCGTACCGATCTCTCTGTCGCTCGTGGGTTGTCGCCTACGAGGACCCCCTCCGACTCCCCTTCGAGTGCATCGCTCGGTTAAGCACTCGACCTCGCGCCTCCTTCAGTCAGAGATCGTTGCGCGGGAGCGCGCCGAGCGAAGCTCGGCGGGTCCGTGAGAGAGTCAGCGGGCGCGCGGATCGCCCCTGAACGCGCGCGCTGTTGCGACACTGTGCAGGGAGGTGAGGGTGTGCTCGGAGGGAGCGGCCGGAGCCAGCGCCGCTGCCAGGCGGCGCGGTTCAGCGAGCCGCAAGGCGAAGCTGAAGGCGAGAGCTCCCGCAGAGGACACCCTCACCGACCACATACAGAGATGCCAGTCGAAACGCGGGCTCTAGGCTAACTCGCCGTGCGCGCGGGCGAACAACTCCGCGAGATCGATTGTGAGCGGGGGATGCTCGGTCTGCGGTTGCCACTCGATAATCTCCGACAGCGTTTCTGCTCGCGTATCGGCGGGACGCCACCGGTCGATCACCCGCGCGTCAGAGTCGACGATCCAATATTCGCCCACCTGGAATCGCTGATACAGCAGGCGCTTTCGGTGCCGATCCGCGCGCGCGGTTGACGGAGACAGGATCTCGACCGCGAGCAGCAGAGATTTGATGTCTTTCCAGGATGTTGACTTCTGAACAAGATCGTGCGGGACGACGAAGATATCGGGCTCGACCACGTTTCGCGGATCGACTATCACGTCCCCCGGCGCAAAGAAGCCGTAGCCCACTGGGTACCGGGCCAGGTAGTTGGCTATCAGTCGGCCCAGCTCCCACTGCACGCGCTGGTGCCCGAACGCGGGCGGCGGAGTCACGAACAATTCGCCGTCGATGATCTCGTAGCGGTTCCCGTCTTCGGGAAGCGACTCGAGCATATCGTAGGTCCATTCCTTCGTCGTCGCGGCGGCCATTCCCATACTCTAAACTCCTCGGCGAAAGGCGAGCAAGAGCGCATTTCGGCACCATAGCTTTCCACGGGCGTGCGAGCGTCACCGTCACGCTCCCGCAGGCAGCGAACTCGCGCACGCCGTCGTCTCGCGTCTGAGCTAGCCGGCCCCTCGTTTCCGGTACGTCGGAGGGGGTCCTCTTCGGCTCCAGGCTCTCGCTCGTGGCGGCACCGACCTGTCGTGCGTGGCCGTGTTGTATTGCGCTTTGCGGGGGCGTACCGATCTCTCTGTCGCTCGTGGGTTGTCGCCTACGAGGACCCCCTCCGCCTTCCCATGGGATACTCGGCGTTGCCATGCGTTCGCCGCCGCGCCTCGCTCGTCTGAGATCGTCGCGCGGCAGCGCGCCGAGCGAAGCTCGGCCTATCCGTGAGAGAGACACGGGCGCGAATGGCCTTCGACGCGCGCGCTGTTGCGACACTGTGCAGGGAGGTGAGGGTGTCCTCGGAGGGAGCGGCCGCAGCCAGCGCCGCCGCCAGGCGGCGCGGTTCAGCGAGCCGCAAGGCGACGCTGAAGGCGAGAGCTCCCGCAGAGGATACCCTCGCCGACCACATACAGAGATGCAAGCCGGAGCGCGACAAAAGGAGCGCGTATATTTACGAGCATGACGGCCGCCGAAATCCGCAAGAAATTCACCGAGTACTTTGAACGCAACGGGCATGTCGTCCATGCGAGTTCGCCAGTAGTGCCGGGCGACGATCCGACGCTCATGTTCACGAACGCGGGGATGGTGCAGTTCAAGAAGGTGTTCCTGGGCCAGGAACAGCCGCCCGGTGGCTCGCGTCGCGCCACGACCGTGCAGAAGTGCGTGCGGGCCGGCGGGAAGCACAACGACCTCGAGCAGGTAGGCCACACCGCGCGGCATCACACGTTTTTCGAGATGCTCGGGAATTTTTCCTTCGGCGACTACTTCAAGAAGGATGCAATCCGCTTCGCCTGGGAGTTCGTGACGAAAGAGCTGAAGCTCGATCCGAAGCACATCCGCGTCACTGTTTACGAGGAGGATGACGAGGCGCGCGCTCTCTGGCGCGAGATCGCTGGACTTTCGGACTCCCGCATTTACGGACTCGGCGCGCACGACAACTTCTGGCAGATGGCGGACACCGGTCCCTGCGGTCCATGCACCGAGATCTTCGTCGACTTGGCTCACGTCGCAAAGGATTTTGCGTTTCCAGCGGGCGCCAAGGGCGAGTGGACCGAGATCAAGCGGAAGGAATTCTCAAAGGATGCGTTCGTCGAGGGAGCAGAGGCGGGCAGGTTCCTCGAGTTCTGGAACCTCGTCTTCATGCAGTTCGATCGGCAGCCCGATGGAACGCTGGTGCCACTCCCCAAGCCGTCGGTTGATACCGGGGCCGGCCTCGAGCGCATCGCCGCGATCATGCAGGGGGAATCGAACAATTTCCACGCCGATCTTTTTCAGTCGCTCATCAAGGCGGTCGAGAAGGCGATCAAGCAGAAGTACGATCGTGGGGAAGGCGGCGCATCATTCCGCGTCATAGCGGATCATAGCCGCGCGGTGGCATTTCTCCTCGGCGACGGAGTGTTTCCTTCGAACGAGGGGCGGGGCTACGTCCTGCGCAGAATCCTCCGTCGTGGTGTGCGCCACGCGTGGCTGCTCGGTCGCCGGCAGCCGACGCTGGTGGAAGTCGTGCGCGTTGTCATCGACCAGATGGGCGATGTCTATCCCGAGCTGCGCAATCGCTCGCAACACATCATTGACACCACACGCGCGGAAGAGGAGCGCTTCCTCTCGACGATCGAAGGCGGGATGCGCCGCTTCGACGAGCTCGCACCGACGAAAACCACGCAGGGATCGACCGCAATCCACGGGACGATCGCCGGCGAAGATGCATTCAAGCTTTATGACACCTTCGGATTCCCAATCGACCTCACCGAGTTGATGGCCCGCGAGCGCGGGTACTCGGTAGACATCGCGGGATTCGAAGCGGCGCTACAGGGACAGCGAACGCAATCCCAGGAAGAGCGACGCTCAAAGAAAGTCGGTGTGGAAGCCGATGCGTTGGGTGCGAGCTGGATCGTCGGGACGAGCGCATCGCAGTCGACCGCGGAGGGTGGGTCGACCGCGGCGCGGAGCGCGGGTCAGGGAACCATCAGCGATATGTTGTCGGGCGAGACTCGGTTCACCGGCTACGATTCCCTCGACGTCACGACCGAAGTCGTCGCCAAACACGATCTGCCCGATGGACGCGCCGCCGTAATACTTCGTGAGACGCCGTTCTATGTCGAGTCCGGCGGACAGATCTCCGACCGCGGCGAGATCAAGGGCGATGGCTGGAGCGTTGACGTCGACGAAGTCCGCAAAGTCGATGGACGCATCACCGCACTCGGAAAAACCACCGGCAAGGTGCAACTCGGAAAGGCGAGAGCGACGGTGCCGCGCGATCGTCGTCGCGACACCGAGCGCAATCACACCGCCACCCACCTCCTCCACGCCGCCCTCAGGCAAGTCCTCGGCGAGCACGTTCAGCAGCACGGCTCACTCGTCGCGCCGGATAGACTGCGATTTGATTTCTCGCACCACGGCCCGCTGAGTCAGCAGCAGCTGGCTGATGTCGAGAGCATCGTCAATCGTGGAATTCTCGACGGCGTTCAGCTCACGTTCGAGGAGAAACCCAAGGCCGAAGCGTTTGCAAGCGGCGCGATGCACCTCTTCAACGAGAAGTACGGCGATGTCGTGCGAGTCGTCAGTATCCCCGGGCTGAGCATCGAGCTTTGTGGTGGCACGCACGTCCGCAACACGGCTGAAATCGCCCTCTTCAAGATTGTGAGCGAGACAGGCAGCTCGGCGGGAGTCCGGCGCATCGAAGCGGTGACGGGCCGCGCCGCGCTCAATCTCTTCCGCGAGCACGAGCGCGAGCTGAAGGAAATCGAATCGCTGGTGCGCGCGCCCGCTGGCCAGGTGGTGAAGCGCGTGCATGCTCTGGTCGAGGATCGTCGTGCACTCGAGAAGCGGCTCGACGAAGCGATCCGGACCGGTGGCGGTGGCAGCGCGATCAAATCGCTCGTCGAACAGGGCTCGGTCGTCAATGGCGTGAGAGTCGTGGCGGCGAATGTGACCGCGGCGGACCTGCCCGCGCTTCAGGCGATGGGTGACGCGCTGCGTGAGCAGATGGAATCGGGCGTTGGGGTTCTCGCGGCATCGTTCGACAACGGCAAGAATACAATGCTCGCAGTGGTGAGCGATGATCTGCGCGACCGTGGGGTCCGCGCCGACATCATTCTTCGCGAGCTGGCCGCGTCCGCGGGCGGGAAGGGAGGCGGTAAGCCGCACATGGCGCAGGCGGGAATTCCCGACGCGGCGCGCATGGCGACGGCGGTCGCGGACGCGCCGGAGATGATCCGGAAGCACCTCGCCGCGACCGCGTGAGCCAGAGCAATCCGTCTCCGCCGAAAGAGCTCGAGGCAGCGATGCGGGGCGCGCTCGATGACAATCAGTCTCCAACCGCTAGCGAAGTGCTGGACGCGGTGGAGCGGATGCTCGACAATGTTCTGCGGACGGACTGCGAGACGCGGGCGTCGGCGCTCGATCTCCTCACTGTCGACGCGCTTATGACTCGGGCGATGGAGATCGCTTGCCGGGATTCCAGGCTTCTCGGGGAATTTCCGGAGCAGGCGATGCTTCGAGTCGCGTCTCACGCGAGGGGATGAGGGTGCGGAGAACTGCAACTGCAACTGCAACGGAACGGGCGGGAGGCGTCAGTAGCATAGTTGTTAGCTGTCAGTTCACTACGCCCCGACTTTACTCGGTGGCGTGCAGGCAAGAGCGCGCGGCCCCTTAGTCACGTCTCATGATAGTCATCCTCTTTACGGGCGGAACGATCGCGATGCGCAACGATCCCGGCGGCAGCGGCTCTCAGCCCGGCTTGACGCCCGCCGAGATCCTCCAGGCGACGAGGGGGATCCGCGCGATCACGGCGGTCGAGACCGAGGAGTGGGGACAGTTCCCCGGCCCGCACATGACGGTGGAGAGGATGTGGGCGCTGAGGAATCGCATCGTCGAGCATCTGGCGCGGCCCGAGGTGACGGGAGTCGTGATCACGCACGGCACCGACACGCTGGAAGAGTCGGCGTACCTCGTGGCGCGATCGACCGCCAGCGAGAAGCCGATCGTTTTCACCGGCGCGATGCGGACGGTGAGCGACCTCGGGTGGGACGGGCCCGCGAATCTTTTCGAGGCGGTCCGGGTGGCGGCGAGCCCCGAAACGAGGGGGTACGGGGTGATGGTGGTGATCGGCGGACAGATTTTCGCCGCGCTCGATACGACGAAGACCAACACGCACCTGCTCGACGCGTTCGAAAGTCCCGGGCTCGGTCCGCTCGGAGTTCTGGACGATGGCGAGCTGATCCTCCGGCGCGAGATGCCACCGTCGCCCCCCGTCATAACACCTAACTCTTTGGCGACTCCCATCGACATCATTTTTGCCGCCGCTGGATCGGATGCTCGCCTGCTCGACGCATCGCGGGAGCAGGCGCGCGGGCTCGTGCTCGCGGCGATGGGGCGGGGGAATGTCCCGCCCGCCATGGTCCCCGGAATTCAGCGCTGGGTGGCGGATGGAAAACCGGTCGTGCTCACGTCGCGCACGCAGGGCGGCAGAGTGGGACACACTTACGGATATCCGGGCGGCGGTCGGCGGCTTGAGGAAATGGGCGCCATTTTCGGAGGCTCCCGCCGAGCACAGCAGGCGCGCATCGACCTCATGCTTGCCCTGGGGGCGGGCATGAATGACGCGGAGATCCGAAACATGTTTGATTGATAGGTAGATGAGCCCGAAATCCGTCCAACCGGCCAACATCAAGTCCCTCGATCCACCCGAGACCGTCCGGAGTATCGCCAAGCGACTCGAGGACGCCGGCTTCGAAACCTGGTGCGTCGGCGGCGCCGTCCGTGACGCCCTACTCGGCCACCCCCATCTCGACTGGGACCTCGCCACCGCGGCCAAGCCGCCCGAGGTGCGGAAGCTCTTCAAGCGCACTGTCCCCGTCGGGGTCGAGTTCGGAACGATCGGAGTCCTCGATCACGACAACGTGATGCACGAGGTGACGACGTTCCGGAAAGATGTTCAGACCGACGGGCGTCACGCGGTCGTCGAGTTCGGCGCGTCGCTCGACGACGATCTCGCGCGCCGCGATTACACCATCAACGCGATCGCCTATTCGCCCAGCAAGGACGAGCTGCGGGATCCTTACGACGGACGCAAGGATCTGGCGGGGAGGCTCATTCGCGCCGTCGGAGATCCACGGGACCGGATGCGCGAGGATCGCCTGCGCGCGCTGCGCGCGATCCGGTTCGCGGCTCGATTCAGCTTCGACATCGAGCGTGATACCTGGGACGCGATCGTGGAGAGCGCCCCCGAGCTGTCGAGTCTTTCCGCGGAGCGCGTGAAGCAGGAGATCGAGAAGACGATGGACCAGGTGCGCCTGCCCAGCAAAGCATTCGCGATGTGGCGCGACACCGGGGCGTTTGGAACGCTGATTCCCGCGCTCGCCCACGTCACCAACGGCCAGCTCCTGCCCCTCGATCATTTGCGCCGTCCCCTTCTGCCCGGCCGGCCGGCACGGCGATCCACCCGCATCGCCGGGCTATTCGCATCCATGTCGGCGGCGACAGTCAGGAAAACGCTCAAGGACCTTCGCTTTTCCAATAGCGAGGGTGAATGGATTGCACTGCTGGTCGAGCGCTGGCAGCAGCTCGGCCCGTCCATGACCGCGGCCCTGCTGAAGGCCGAGGAGGTTGGCGCGGCTGATCCCTGGAGCATGGACCAGTATCCTCCGAGCGCGGTGATCCGGACGTGGGCCGCCAGCGCCGGGCGCACGCGTCTTGCCCCACTACTCCGCCTGGCCGACGCATTCTGGTGGGCCGCTCGGCAGGCCGGGGAGCCGGCGCCGTACAAGCAGACGGTGGCTTCGGTGTACAAGCGCGCGATGAGGATCGCCTACAAGGATGCGATAGCGATCTCTGATCTGGCGATTGATGGGACCGATCTGGAAAAGCTCGGAATCAGCGGGCCCGCTATCGGGGCGACTTTACGAAGGCTTCTCGATGCGGTTATTAATGATCCACGGAAGAATACCAACGAGCAGCTCGTGGATCTCGCAAGAAGATTGGATGGTAACCCCTAATCAGCGACACGATGCTATTTAGAAGCGCCACCCCCGATTCGACCGTCTGGAAGCGATTCAGGTCAGGACAGGACGGCTTCACGTTCACGCGCACGGGCGACATCTACGAGGCGAAAGTAGTCGCGAACGCCGAGCGGGTGGTGGATTTGTTCTACACGCTGAGCGAGCTGATGGCGCCGGCGGTTGACGTCTACATCTACGACGCCAGATCGCAAAGCTCCTGGTCGGGGCAGACGATTGCGCTACCCGACGTTCGCGACGCGGTCGCGCGTCTCAAGGTTCCGCTCTCGACCTACGGCGGGGTGGAAATCACGCTGTTCACGCCCGACGACCAGCTCACCCTGAATCCCCAGATAGAACTCTTTATTTATTCGCGCTCAGATCGGTGGATGTACCTCCTCAACAGCATGAACCTCGAGGAGCGCGCGTCGCTGGAGGAGCGGATGTGGGGAATTCAGTCGTGGGAGCGCGCGCCGGCGCCGGCGCTGAGCGACGCGGTGGCCGCGGCAGCGGAGCGACTCTCGATCAAGAGTGGGTGAAAGCGATCGGACGCGCCCGCAATCCTTCCCGGAAAGTGTTCGCGGCGAGTGCCGGCGCCGCGTTCACCAATCTTTTTCGCACCACATCCACTCGCAGATTCAGTCCATCCAGCGACCGCACCCCGAGCAGCACGAAATCATTCTCCTCGGCAAACACCACGTCATCAGCGGTCGCAGTGCCGCCCGCGTGCACGATCGCGTAACCAATATCGCGTTCACGACGCCTCCCATCCGCCACAACGAATCCCTGACGTCGCTCCGGACGAATTCCGAGGGATTCCAGCACGGGTCGCGGAATCCAGGTAAACGCGCTGCGCGTGTCGACAAGGGTATCGGCGAGCTCCTGGATCTGACCGCGCTGCGATACACTCTCGATCCCGATAGTCGTTCTGAAGACTCCCACGTCCGCCATTCTACTCCCCGAGGGCCGGTGTCCCCTTATCATTGTTCTGCCGCCGCAATCTTCGCAATGCCCGGAATGATCTTTCACCGATTTGACCATTGATGAACGGAACTGCTCTCCTTTATACCGCCGTCGCCGCGAGCGCCAACGTCATCGGCGCGATCGCGGTCGTCTCGCGATCCCGCTGGAGCGTTCGCGCCCTCGACAACATGGTCGCGCTCTCGGCCGGGTTCATGGTGTCGGTGGCGCTGCTCGATCTCGTTCCCGACGCCATCAAGATTCACGGAGAATCCGCGGCGCTCCTGATCCTTGTCGGATATCTGCTGGTTCACCTCACGCAGCACACACTGGCGCCGCACTTCCATTTCGGCGAGGAAGTCCATGAGGTCACAAAGCTCGCGAGCTTCTCGGCGCTCGCCGGCCTGATTCTGCACACGTTCGTGGATGGCGTGGCGATCGCCAGCGGATTCGGCGTGAGTCACGCGCTGGGGCTGTTGGTATTCGTCGCGATCCTGCTGCACAAGTTGCCCGAAGGACTCGCGATCTCGAGCCTGTTCCTGGCGTCGGGCGAGAGCAAGGGGGCCGCGCTCGCGGCCAGCGGTGCGCTCGCAGCATCGAGCCTGGTCGGCGCACTGCTCACGCAGCAGCTCCCCTTGCTCGAGCAGTACGGACTGCCGCTAGCGGCCGGCGTGACGCTGTACGTTGGCGCGTCGAATCTGGTTCCGGAGTTTCAGGGCAAGAAGGGATGGAGTCTTCCGCTTAGTTTTTTCCTGGGGTGCGCGCTGTACTACGTCGCTCGACGGCTCGTTGGGGCGGGGTGAGGGTGCGTCGACAGGCACCCTGCAAAGCCGAAGCAGGGAGCTGAAGGCTTGGCAGCTTTCTGGCCGGGAGCTACCCTCAATGAAGTCCGGGTGCTTCGGATTCTACGTCCAGGCGCCAACCAGCAGATATCTTCGGTGCGCTCATGAAGGCCGCGGATGCGGACCGGCCCTGGATCGGACATGCTGAAATCTAGTGCACAACTCTTGGTGGTACCAACCTGTTGAGATGGCCCATGAGAGGACACCTTAACACCTTGCCGAACGACTTGCGCAAAACGGTTACCTGATCGATCTTCCATTCGTCATACGATACAACCATCGATCAGGCCACCGATGAACGTCATTACCATCTCCCCAAAATTTCAGGTCGTCATTCCCCGCGACATCCGGGACCGTCTCGAGCTCGAGCCGGGCCAGAAGGTGCAGGCGCTGGTCTTCGGCAACCGCATCGAATTCATCCCCCTTAGGCCGGCGCGGGAGATGCGCGGCTTTCTGCGCGGACTGGACACGACCGTCCACCGAGAGCGCGACCGTCTGTAACCCGCGATGACTCGGCGCACTCGCCGGAACGTCGTTGATTCCTCGGCGTGGCTTGCCTACCTCGCCGACGAGACGGGCGCTACGCACTTCAGTGCGGCGATCGAAGACGTCGAGAATCTCGTGGTGCCTTCCGTGTGCATCCTCGAAGTCTTCAAGGTGGTGTCCCGCCAGCGCGGAGACGGGGATGCCCTCCAAGCCGCCGCACTGATGCAGCAGGGCCTTGTGATCGACCTCGACGCGATGCTAGCTATGGCCGCCGCCAAAGCCGGGACCGACCACAAGCTCCCGCTGGCAGATAGCATCGTCTATGCAACCGGCCTTACAGTCGACGGAGTGGTGTGGACCCAGGACGAGGACTTCGACGGGTTGCCGGACGTGAAGTTCTTTGCCAAGTCCAAGCGCGCTTAGGCGCACCGACTGCGGCACCACTATTTCGGCAAAATGAGATTCGGGATAGAGGTAGTCTTCTCCCGATTCGTCCACCACCCTCAACTGCCGATGCTTGGCCGCAGCGGGGTCACGAAGAACTTCGTAGACCTTGCGCGGTTCCAGCGAAACCTCGTAGCCTGTATTCAAGATACAGATCACCATTGTGGAGGCTCGCGAAGGAGACTTTTTCACGCGATGAGCATTAGTCGACGTAGCGTTTGATTTTGAACTCATATCTGCCGATTCCGGTGGCTTCGTACCAATGTAATCGAGGCTATCTAGCGCGGGTCCGAACCGCTGAGCCTGGCTATACATTGCGGGTTACATCAAAGTGCCGCCGATCCCACGAAGACCCTTAGAGCTAGCGAACTGATGCCCAAAAATTACCGCCGGCCTCGAGGCACCCCCGCCGCCGGCGAGCAGGGGCTGTGGAGCGCGCGTGAAACCGCACTGCCCCTCGCCGCCCGGATGCGCCCCCGCACCCTCGATGAGTTCGTCGGACAGGAGCACCTGCTCGCACCGGGCAAAGCGCTACGCGATGCGATCGAGAAGGGAAGCGTCAGCTCGATGGTGTTCTGGGGCCCGCCTGGCTCCGGCAAAACGACTCTCGGCCGATTGATCGCCCAGTACACCGATCGCGATTTCGTCCCGTTCTCGGCCGTCACCGAAGGGATTCCACGTGTGCGCGAAGTCGTGACCGAAGCGGAGCAACGGCTCCAGATGGGACGGCAGACGATTCTTTTCGTCGACGAGATCCACCGCTTCAACAAGGCACAACAAGACGCATTCCTGCCGCACGTCGAAGCGGGAACGATCACACTCGTCGGCGCCACCACGGAGAATCCGTCGTTCGAGCTGAACAACGCGCTGCTCTCGCGGATGCGTGTGTTCGTGCTGAATCCGCTCACGCAGGGCGACCTCGGCGCTGTCGTTGATCGCGCGCTGCTCGACGAGGAGCGCGGGCTCGGCGCGCTTCATCTCAAAGTGGATGACGACGCGCGCGAGATCATCACCCGCGAGGCCGACGGCGATGCGCGCCGGGCACTCACCGTTCTCGAAGCGGCGGCTGAACATGTGGGCGATGGTGGCCGCATCACCGTGACAGTCGCGCGCGACGCGATGCAGAAGCGCTTCGCCCACCACGACAAATCGGGCGAAGTCCACTTCAACATGCTCTCGGCCTACCACAAGTCGCTGCGCGGGAGCGATCCGCAGGGCGCGCTCTACTGGATGGCGCGCATGATCGAGGGCGGTGAGGATCCGATGACGATCTTCCGCCGCTCGATCGCGATGGCGGCGGAAGACATCGGTCTCGCCGATCCTCAGGCGCTGCAACTGGCGGTGGCGGCCCGCGACGCGTTTCATATGCTCGGGCCCCCAGAGGGTTATTTGCCGCTGGCCGAGATGGTGATCTATCTCGCGACGGCGCCCAAGTCGAACGCGTCGTACCGCGCGCTCAGCGCCGCGCTCGAGGCCGCCCGCGAGAGCCCGGCGGCGCAGGTTCCAATGCACATTCGCAACGCGCCTACCCAGTTAATGAAGGATCTGGGCTACCACGAGGGGTACCAGTACGCCCATTCGGTGCCAGAGGCATACATCCCGCAAGAGTACCTGCCCGAGGAGTTGCGCGGCAGCGTCTTCTACGAGCCTGGACCCTATGGATTCGAGAAGGAAGTGGCTAAGCGCCTCGCCTGGTGGGCTGACCTGAAGGCAAAAGTGTCCACGCCGCCGTCACCACAGGGTGACAAGAGTGGCAGTGGGCCTAAAAAGGAGCAAGAAAAATGAGCAATATCTTTGGGCGAATGAGTGGCAGGACGAAGTTCGCGGTGGTGGCACTGGCGGTATTCGCGATCGCAGGATGCGCTTCCCTCGGACTCGGCGGCGGATTCCAACAGCCCGTCGTCAGCTTCAAGGATTTGCGCGTGCGAGGACTCGGCCTCACCGGCGGATCACTCGACGCGTATCTCAACGTCTACAATCCGAACGGATACAAGCTTGACGCAACGCGCCTCACCTACACGGTGGCGGTCGAGAACAATCAGCTCGGCACGGGAGTGCTCGACTCGCGCTTCACAGTTCAGAACCACGATTCGACGGCTGTCCGCATCCCGATCGACTTCACCTACCTTGGAATCGGCAGCGCGGCGCGGCAGATGATGAATAGCGGCTCCGTTCCGTACACGGTTACAGGTGACGTGACGGTGTCTACACCCGTGGGCAATTTCACGGTACCTTACAGCGGTACCGGTCGCTTCTCCGCATTCGGTGGGGCGCAGAACTCGAGGTAGGAAATCCAAACGACAAGCACTTCGCCGGGGCCGTCCGCGGACGCAGCGCGGACGGCTCTCATCGTTGGAGTATCAGGGCAGGATGGCGCCTATCTGTCGAAGTTCCTGCTCGACCGCGGGTACGCGGTGCACGGTACGTCGCGCGACGCTCAGCTCGCAAGCTTCTCCAATCTGGCTCGCCTGGGCATCCGCGAGCAGGTGAAGCCGTGGTCGATGTCCACCACGGATTTCCGAAGCGTGCTCCAGGTGCTCCTCCGCGTGCGCCCCGCCGAGGTCTACAATCTGTCCGGGCAGAGCTCAGTCGGACTGTCGTTCGATCAACCCGTTGAGACCCTCGAAAGTGTCGCAACGGGTACTCTCAACCTGCTCGAGGCGATTCGCTTCAGCGGGCTGCCGGTGCGCTTCTACAGCGCGGGCTCGGGCGAGGTGTTCGGTGACACCGACGGCGTGCCGGCGACGGAAGAAATGCGGTTCGCGCCACGGAGTCCTTACGCGGTGGCGAAGGCAGCCGCGTACTGGCAGGTCACGAACTATCGTGAGGCCTACCAACTGCACGCCTGCACCGGGATCCTTTTCAATCACGAGTCTCCGCTTAGGCCCGAGCGCTACGTGACACGCAAGATTGTCGCGGCGGCGTGCCGGATCGCCGACGGAAATCGGGAGACCCTTGTCCTCGGCAACATGGACGTGGCGAGAGACTGGGGCTGGGCCCCCGAATACGTCGAGGCGATGTGGCTGATGTTGCAGCAGGATATCGCTGACGATTACGTCGTGGCGACTGGAGACACGCACACGCTCGCCGAGTTCGTAGAAGCTGCGTTCTCGTGCGTCGGCCTGGACTGGCACGATCACGTAAGGACGGATCCGTCGCTGTTTCGCCCCGCGGACATCCGGCGAGGCGCGGCCAATCCACATAAGGCGAACAGCAAGCTCGGCTGGCACGCGAAAAAAAGACTGAATGACATCGTCGCGGCGATGGTAAACGCGGAGGTTCGAAGCGGCGATCGGGGATGAGCTTAGGCCACCAAGGTGGTTAACTTGCTGGCAGGCACTGGCAAAGGACGAATCAGATCTCAAAAGAAATTATCGAGCTGAAGGCCCCGGTCGAGAGAGCGATTCTCGTCGGGGCGCCGCGCAAAGGGTCGAACGCAAAGCATCAGATGGGCGAGCATCTCGAGGAGCTTGAGAGGCTCGTCGACACCGCCGGCGGCCTTGTAGTCGGAGAAGTGACGCAGCACATCGACAAGCCCAACCCGGCGACGTATCTGGGGAAGGGAAAGGTCGAGGAGCTGCGCCTCGCCATCATAGACACGAATGCAAGCCTCGTCGTGTTTGATGATGAGCTGTCTCCGTCCCAGGGCAAGAACATCGAGGACGCGACCGGCCAGCGCGTGATTGACCGCGCCGAGCTGATTCTGGATATCTTCGCGACGCGCGCGCGATCGAGCGAGGCGAAGATGCAGGTGGAGCTGGCGCAGCTTCAGTACATGCTGCCGCGGCTCATGCGCATGTGGGCCCACTTGGAGAAATTCCGCGGCGGTATCGGAGTGCGGGGCCCCGGAGAAACTCAGCTCGAGACCGACAGGCGACTGATCAACCAGCGCATCAAGCTGCTCAAGAACAAGCTCGACGACGTTCAGACGTCACGCGTGGTTCAGCGCTCGGGCCGGCGCGAAGCGTTTCGTGCGTCGCTCGTCGGCTACACCAACGCCGGGAAGTCGTCGATTTTGCGCACGATCGGGAATGCGCCCGAGGTCTTTGTCGAAGACAGACTATTCGCGACGCTGGATCCTTTGACGCGCGAAATAGACCTCGGCGAGAACACGAAGGTCCTGCTGACAGATACCGTCGGATTCATTCGCAAGCTGCCGCACAATCTGGTTGCGAGCTTCCGCGCGACGCTCGAGGAAGTGAACGAGGCGGATTTACTGCTGCACGTGATTGACGCGAGTCATCCGGTGTGGGAGGAGCAGCGGGACGTGGTAGAGGAAGTGCTGGCGGAGCTGGGGGCGGAGAAGAAGCCGATGCTCTATGTATTCTCGAAGATCGATGCTTTACCGCCCGAGGAGCTTGCGGCGATGAAGGAAAGAATCGAGAACCTGGTGCCCAGTTCAGTGTTCGTGAGCTCGGTGACGGAGGGCGGGCTGGATCCTTTGCGCCAGGCGTTGCTGGTGGCGATGAGGGAAGGAACCCAGATCGCGGAGATCCGGCTGCCGGCGGAAGACGGCAAGCTGCTGGCGGATATCTATCGCAATGGCAGCGTGCTCAGTCAGCGCACCGACGACGGACAGATCGTTCTGCGGGCGAGACTCGACGAGCAATTGGCGGGTCGCATCAAGAAGCTTGGTGCGAGCGTCGCTTACCCTCGGGAAACTAATCGATAGAAAGGGCAGGCCAAATTCTGCTTTCGTTCGCGTCTCTCATCGTCTCTGAAACTCGGGCGCTCCCAGTGTGAGACCGATCAGATCTTTCAGTCGCCTCGGTGCATTTGTATCCGCCGCGCTCGAAGCGGGCATCGCGCCCGCCAACGGATTTACACCCGAGAGCAGAATCGACCGAGTCTCTGGCGAAACTTCTCCACCAAGGAGCTCTCCAATGACTCCGTCGACCTGTTCAGGGAACGGCGCCGTTCGGAGCAGGGCTGCGGGTGGCCACCGATCGATCGTGACGCCCGGCAACCCACCATTCGCGGCGATCGTCCCGAAATTGATGCGATTCAGAATCGCTCCCGAATTGATCCACTCTTGCGCATCATCGGGCCAACCGTCAGGAGTAAGTCGGCCAAACACTGGCTGGCCGAGACGGGAGGGAAGCTGCGCGGTCCGCGGCGTGGTATCCGGCAATTGATCCATCGCTCTCATAGTACTCACTACCAGCTCGAACGGTGTTTTGACCTTCGCTCTGTATGCCGCGCGGGAGTAAAACTCCGGACTGGTTACAATGGTGGCCAGGACCTGCCGAATATCGCCGTCGGTCCTTGTGAAGGAGGCGGCGACCCGGTCCACAAGTGACGTCGGCACTGAATCGCTAACCAGATATCGAACGAGCTTCCGTGCGATGAACCGGGCTGTCGCGGGATGCCGCGCAACTATGTCCAACACCTCTTCCCCGTCTTCGATCCCTCGGCCTCCCGGCAGCTCGTGTCCGAGAACGAGTTTGGGGCTGGCGTCGTGCATTGCCGGACGAAAAACGAACCCGCCGCCGGCGCCCGGATCGTCAACGGTCCAGCCGGTGAGGGCGCGCGCGACATTGATCACGTCCTGCTGTGTGTAGCCGCCATCGACGCCGAGCGTGTGTAGCTCGAGCAGCTCACGCCCGTAATTCTCGTTTAAACCCTGACGCCGCTTGAGCACGCCCGCGCGGATCCGCATCGAGTCCAGTGCCGTCTTCGCTTTCGTCAGGTTCGTCAGCTCGCCGAGATTGTCATGGACGCTGTCGGCCTGGCTCTGCCAGTTGTCGAGGTAGTAGAGCATCTCGGGACTTCTGGCGACGGCGCCGAGCAGATCGCGGAATTTCCCGAGGGCGCGGGGGCGAATGATATCGCGATCGTACTCGAGCAGGGAAAATCTCGTCGGCATCTTTCCGTAGAAGACCGAGAAATGATTCTCCCAGAAGTCCGTCATGATCTCGAGGAGCTGCCGCTCGCTGAATATCGCCCGCGTTATCTTCGCGGTGATGATCTGCTGCGCGACGCGATTGCCACGATCGCTGAGCGACTTCATCCGGGCGCTGTCTTCGGGCGAGAGGATGAGGGGTGCGTTAGGTGCGAGCCCACGCTGACGCCGGAGTTCGCGGATGAAGATGCCCTGCGACGGAAAGGAGTCGGCCAGCTCCCTGACCGTCATATGCTGCGTGCTGAAGGTCGACAGGAGCGAATCGCAAAAGAAGTCATTGGTTTTCTCCGGCTCGAGCTGGCCAAGGAGCCAGCGGTCGAGGCCGTCCGGGCCGATGCGTGAGATCTCGTCGGGCCTCGCGCCAAAGGTGAGCCGGGCCAACGCCTGTTTTACCTGCTGATCGGCCGTGAGATCGCGCGCGGCGTTCGATTGCGGAAGAGTGATCCCATACTTCGCGGCAACGGTCTGTTGCGCGCAGCCGGTGACGAGCAACGCTCCGAGACCAACGTGGAGGAATCTGTTCGGATTGGACACGGGGGACCTGGTCAGAAGGGGGAAGCCAGGCGCATCGTCTCCTCGAGCCAGTCGAGCGTGGCTCCGATGGTCTCTCGGGCTCCACGAAACGCCACGCCCAGCTCGCGCTGGGCCTTCGCGCTGTCAACGAACCAATACCGGGTGGCATAAGGCACGACGTGCGGATTATACGGAAGCGGAAGACGGAGACCGACCGCAAGACGTGTTGCAAAGCGCGCGAGACCGTTCGGTATCTCTACGACTGCAGCGCGGCGCCCGATGAGTTCGAGCACGAGTTCGGCGAGCCGCCGAATCGTGAGGTTCTCGCCCCCGAGTATGTACCGTTCGCCCGGGCGTCCGCGCTCCATTGCTGCAACGATTCCGGCGGCCACGTCGTCGACATGTACCACGCACGTGCCCCCCTGACATACGAGCACGGGGGTGGATGTTGCAAAGTCGATCAGATTGCCCGCAGTGACGAGCGCGGTGTCTCCTGGGCCGTAGACTTCCGCAGGGTTGACGATGATGACTGGAGCACCCCGCTCGTAGGCCTGGCGCGCGATGATTTCTGCGCGGTGCTTAGCAAAGGCGTAGTGCAGTTTCATGTCAGGCATCGAGAAGGCGGCCCGCTCGTCGAACACAATCGGCTGATTCGACGCGGCAATCGCCGCCGTGCTGGACACTACGACGACGCGATGGTCGCGAAGCTTGGCTGCGACGTCAAGAACGTTGCGAGCGCCGCCTTCGAGCACTTGGCTCAGGAGCGATGGCTCATCCTGCTCCCAGCCGCCGGGCGCGGCGAGGTGAACCGTGCAATCGCACCTACTCATCGCTTCGCGCAATGACGCAACATCGCGAACGTCGCCACTAGCGCGCGTAAAAGGTAGCATTGCGATGCGATCCAACCGGCTGGTCTCGCGCAACAAACACACGATGTCGTACCCCGAGGCCACCAGCTGTCGCGCAACCACTGATCCGATGAACCCGTTGCCGCCCGTAAGAAACACTTTCATGCGAACGTATCATGCGTCGTCGAAGGGGCGGCGCCTGCCTCAACGGCCGACTCATGACCGGACAATGCGTTTCCTCGCAATGCGCTTCCTTCGTTCGTACAGGAGGATGACGGGAAGGTAGAAGGAGATGTCGGCAGCGAATTTCCCCGCTATCAGCCCAAGTCGCGGCCCGATCAGTCGCATGCCGACTCCCATGGCAAATGGCCGAATCACAAAGGTATCTAGGAATGCGGAGGGCCCGAACTCGGCGAGCAGACCCACCGTGATCTTACCGGCGTCGCGGACGCCGAGCAATCGACCAGCCGCACGCGCTCCACGTGCCGCAGCCAAGTAGTCCCGCAAGATGATGACGGAGGAGTAGCCGAAGCTCTCACCCAAAGCGCCGCCGTAAGCAGCCGCGATCCCGTTCCCAGTGACCCGACGAACGGTGACCGACGCGAGCAGTGCGCAGCTGACGCCAGCGCACTCGGCGAGCCCATAGCGGTGCAGCCAATCGGAGAGTTTCGCGCGCAGGGTTTCTCCCTGATGCTCCGTGGAGGCTGCAACCCCCCCGGCATTCCTTGTGTGGACACGCATTACTCGACGCGTGTCCACGTTTGCGACCTGCCGAGAAACGAGAAGCCGACGAATCCTCTCACGATCAGCTTCTTGCCATCGTCGATGAGCCTCATCTTCGCTTTGTAGATCCTTCCATTGTCCGGGTCTAGGATTGCGCCCCCATTCCACTCGTTGCCGTCGGGACGCATGCCCCACAGAATCTGCATGCCGAGTATCGGTTGACCTTTTCTGCTACCCGTGCACTGCCTGCAGAACCGGTCCGCTGAGTCGACGGAGACGAGGAGCTCTCTGACCGTGCCGACCAGATAGCCCCCGCTTTTGCTGATCTCGATGATTGCGGTCGGCTTTCCGTCAACGTCGCTGACGGTACGCCAGAAACCAATGGGACCAGCCTGCGCCCTCAACGGTGTCGCAAGTATTGCGACGAGAAAAATAAGCACAACAGATCGGAACAATTGCGGGTAGCCTCGCGCTCGGTGCCTAGACGGTGAATGAAGCTTCATACTCGCGCGCTATGTCAACATCAATATCGAGGCCTAGTTCAGGTTGTCATCCCTGAGAGCACTCCACGGCCGCTCCCCAGACCGATAGGAAATCGACAGTTTGGGTGATATGAAATCAGCATGTCGGAAATTGACGAATTGAGGTACGGTATGGTGAGCCAAAAGGAGGTAGTCGCGCGAAAAGGTCATCGTGCGATTCTGGCGCACGGGGCTAAAGCGTCATTTACGACCCGCTAATCGGGTCCTGCAAAGGAGACAACGTGAGAAAACTCGGAATTCCAGCAGCGGCAATGATGGCATGCGCGGCGTTCGCGCCCGCGAGGATCGCGAACGCGCAAGTCGCGACGATTCTCAAGCCGATTCAGGTCGGCGTCGCGGCGGGGGCGGCCATCCCGGTCAGCGACCTTGGCAATAGTTTCAGTACCGGTTTCAACGTCACCGGGACGATTGGGATAAATGTGCCGCTGTTACCAATCGGATTCAGGATCGACGCGGCGTACAATCAGTTCAGCTCGAAGGGCACCTCGAACGTGAGCGCGAAGATCGCCGGCGTGTCCGGAAACGTCGTATTCGGTATTCCGGGCGCGGTGATCATCTCGCCGTATCTCATTGGAGGCGTCGGCTACTATCGCGTGTCCAGTAGCCTGACGGGGAGCGCGGCGTCGAACAACGTCGGCTTCAACGCGGGTGCGGGTGTCAAGATTCCGCTCCTGGTGTTCTCGACATTCATCGAGGCACGCTACAACCGGGTTTCCGAGAGCGGCGGATCAGCGAGCTTCATTCCGGTTACCGTCGGGGTGATGTTCTAGATCTGCAACTGAAGACTACCTGGTCGACTTTTTCCGGGTCGACTTTGTTCGCGACACAGCGCTTGTGAGCGAGAGTGGAAAGGTTTTCCGCACTCTGGATACCATGCTCCGCGAGAGTTCTCCAATCCGTAATGACGATCCCGGCGCCGGCGTGTCGCAGCGCGTCCCCCACGGGTCGAGGATGAGTGAGCCGCCGCTGTATTCCAGCCCGTCGCCAACGCCGATCCGGTTGACTGCCACGACATAGCACTGATTCTCGATCGCACGTGCCTCGGTGAGAACTTCCCAGTGCCGCTGCCGGGCGGACGGCCAGTTTGCGATGATGACGCAGGCATCGACCTCGGCGGCCACTTCACGAAATAGCTCGGGAAACCGGAGGTCGAAGCACACGAAAAGACCTACCGAGAATCCGCCCAGCTTGATCACACAGGGCCTCGTGCCGGCAGAATAGACCGTCGTCTCCTTTGCGTACCCAAAGAGCCGTTGCTTGTCGTAGGTCGCGACGAGCGACCCATCCGGCGCGAACGCGAGCGCTGAATTGAGATACTGTCCTTTCCGCCGCATGGAGAGTCCGGCGACTAACCAGAGATGATGTTCGGCGGCCAGTGCTGAAAGAGCGCGAGACGAGGGACCGTCCGGCGGCTCGGCAAATTTGTCCGCTTCCATGGTGAACCCGCTCGCGCACATCTCGGGGAGAACGAGAAGGTCGGCACCGGCGGCGCGGGCCTGCTGCGCAACTACACGCGCCCTCGCGAGCGATTGTACGGGGTCATGCCAACCGATGTCGTATTCGCCAAGCGCGACGATGAGTTGGTCGGCGGAGCTGAGATCTTTCGATTTCGTTCGCAAGTGCATTGAGATTAAGATATGAAAAAAACCCCGCGACATACTCGCGGGGTTTTTCGGATCTGAGGCGCCAACCGCGACCGGGCTACGCTACTTTACGCCCGCCGCTGCTGCCAGTTTGCCACCCGCCACAGTTGTCAGTCCGCCACCGGCCGCTGCCGTCATTCTAGCGAGAACGGCATGCAACGCGACGAACTCCGGGGGCGGGTGAGCGAGGAACGAGGCCGACGCCGATTGGACGAAGGTATTGTAGTCGGCGATCGCGGTCGGGAGCCAATCGGGATTATACGCGAGGCCCGACAGGCTTCTCATGAGCGGCGGAAGTGTGGATTCCGCGCTGGGACCAGCTACAGCGAGCGGCTCCGAAAGCCGAGCGAAGTTGGCCTCGAGGCGCTCCTCGACCGCGGCTGCCGTCCTCCCCTCTGGGGTGTCGAGCTGCGATGCCAAGCTGGTCGTTGCGCCGCTCCTGGTGAGGACTGCGTAAACCTTCACCTGGGCGGAGACGGGGATGGACGCTCCGCTGGAGCTGGTGAGGGTGCCACTGGCAAGAGCGGTGACAACCTCGGCAGTCGTCGCTGTCAGCAGGGAAGAGTTTCCGTGATTCTCCCCCTTGCCCCCCTTGTCCCCTTTGTTCCCCTTGTCCCCCTTGTCCCCCTTGTCCCCCTTGTCAGACCCATTGTCGTCCGGACCACCCTTGTCAGACCCATTGTCGTCCGGACCGCCTTTGTCCGATTGTCCGTGACCTCCCTTGCCGCCCCCTTTATCGATGCCGTTTTTCTGGGCGAGGACCGGCGATACGACCCACAGCATGAGGGCGTAAAGGAGGAGAGCGATTTTGATTTTCATTGTGCTGTCCGGTTAGGGAAGACCATGTTGCGGACCTGAGCGAATCTGAATCCGAGGCCGACACCGAGAATGAACCGTGGGCCATCGCCCGCGGAGTGGGTCAGGTCGGCAAAGCCAGGCAGTATGAAGAGGGGCAGTCGTGCGAATGGAACGATGGACGCGGCGAGCGCGAGGTTCTGACCGGCCCAGTCCGCGATGAGCGATACTGGCTCGGCGACACGGACGCCGACGCTTCCGAACACGTTCACACGATGAATGTCGTTGTCGATGTTGTATTCAGTCCGGAACCGGCCTCCGCCGAGACCTGCGGAAACGGTAACGCGCTTGTAGGCCGAGCTGACCACGCCGAAGATGCTGGTCCCGCCGTCGAGCCCTTTGGTTCTGATCGCGTCCTCCCATCCCGCGGCGACCGCAAAGTTGCCGGGCAGATTGCGATGCAACTTGAAGCTGAAGCTGCTGTGATTGCCGAAGCCTGAGCGGACCGTGGAGAAAGAAGTGATATCACCTTCAAATCCGATATTGTCATCGGAATTGCCAAGACCGAAGCCGGCAAACACGGCACCATCGGGCAGGTTTTTCGTATAGCGGACTCGCCCCTCAAAACCCGCTCCGAGAAATCCGTCGCCCCAATCCGCGCCATACGCGGTGGGTGATTGCGCGCTGGTTCCCGGTGCTTCGCGAGAACGAGAAGCGGCTGCCGCTTCTCTGACTACTGTTGGGGGCACCGGAAGCAGATAGCTGTTCCTCAAGCTATCCACGTTCTGCGCGCCAAGACTACCCGCTGCGACGAGAAGCGCGATAAGAAGTACTGACGATTTTGTACGATCTGAAACTGCCATGCGTTCCTCCCGGGTAAGTCGTCTGGCTTGGCCGACGATCAAGCGAAGCTAAACAGCACCGTTCATACTGAGCACCGTTGGCACGGTCTTCATCAGTATCGTGAAATCCTTGAGCAGCGACCAATCGGTGAGGTATTCAGTCTCGAGTGCGACTATCTCATCGAAGCTCGTGATGCGACTTCGCCCCGAGACTTGCCAGGGTCCTGTGATCCCCGGCTTCATGTCGAAGCGCGTGTAGTTGTNNCGCAATACATTCCACAGTTGAGGAAGCTCGTCAATGCTCGAGCGACGCAAGAAACGTCCGAGACGCGTAACTCTTGGATCGTTCCGGACCTTGAACAGCCGCGCGTCGGCGTAAATGCTCTGGTCCTGCAGTTTTGCCTTCAGCTCCTCAGCATTCTGAACCATGCTGCGGAATTTGTACATCTGGAAATTCTTTCCACCGTAGCCTACTCGTACCTGGCGGAAAAAAGCCGGACCGGCAGAAGACAAGCGGACCGCCAGTGCGATAAGAGCGTACAATGGGGAAAACAGAACGAGCAGGGCAGAGGCGGAAACTACGTCGAATGCGCGCTTGGACAGCAGTTGGGGAACACGAAGGCTGGGCCTCGTAATGGTGACGTAAGTGGTGTGGCCCCGGGTGACCACGCGCGGCACGAAACCGCCCAATGGAAAAATCGGGGAACCCATGACCACGGCGCAGCCGGTTCTGTCCGCGACCTCGAGTACGTCTATGAGCGCGTCGTCTTCCAGCTGATCGGCCATGACGATCGTGTCGATATTGTGCCTTTCCAGAATCCAGACAAGATCCGAGAGCGCACCGAGCGAGTCGTCGTCTATCTGTCGATCGATAGTGACGTGGCCAACCACAGTCAGATGTTGTCGATTCATGCGGATCGCGTCGGACTGCGTCAGATGCTCAGCCCTGGACTTTGAACCGAGGATGATGGCCCGCGAAACCGTGAGCGGAGTTGGGCGAACGCGCTCGACGATGTAACGAAGCAATTGGCGGCCAGTCGAGAGGGCGACCACAACGGCGGCCACTACGAGGACGAAGCCAAATACCTTCCCGAGAGATATTCCGCTCCAGATGCGACTCCAGAACACCAGCGAGAGGCCGAGGCTGGAGCCAGCGAGCAGCGAGGCGGTGTTGTGCCAGCGAGAGCGACCGCGATAGTTCCCGAAGATCGTGAGTCCGATGATTACGGCTGTAAGGACCTCGATGCGCGGGAATGTCCCGCGCGGGAGGAGCTGGGAGAGGAAATTCGAGAGTAGCCCAGAAAGGTCAGGCGAGCTCCGGGCAAAGTCGACGGCGGCGTGGGCAACGAGCAGGATGAGGAGATCGGCGGTCAGCAGGACAGCTACGCGGACCACGCTTTCGGTGGCCAGGGCCCGCTCTACTGCCTGGGCCCGGTGCTGGATAATCGTCGGGGTGGGCCGCGTCCACGGGCGCAACGGTTCTGCGGTCGCACCGTGGTGCGCCAGCTTACCCACTCCGCGGGGCGGGGTGAAGAAGCGGGCCTTTCGAGGCCGGGAGGCTTGTTGGGGCATCGTCACGAGACCCTCGCGACGCAATTCAAAGCCCATAGTAACCCCTTTAATCTGCATGACTTACAGCGACGGGATGGCCAAAAGTGTTGCGACCACGCAACGTGGTAGTAGGGCGTTACTCACAGAGGAACACCGGCTCCTCAGGCTCCAGCTCATCTGTATGTGGAAAAAGCAGCGCTAACATAAAATGTGAGCCCGCGATGCGCAAGCGGATGTTTTCAGGAGCGGTTCGGCCCGAAGCCTAGGGCCGCAGCCGAGACCTTAGCCAGCCAAGGATTCCCCTTCTTGGGGGTGGCTGGACGCGAAGCGGAGTCTCGTTCTTAAGTATCCCTAACGGATTGTCAGAGAAAAGCCGTCGAGGTACGTCCGGACCGTACCTTTTTTCGATGGCCTTGTAAGCCGGCTCTGTTTGACACGCGCCGACCGCGTGGAAGTCGCTGCAGACATAGGCCAGAAGTCCGAGCTCTAATAGCGTCCAAACGGTTCTTTCCGCGGCGCGTCCGTATTGGCCAATGAAGGATCCAGCATTTGCTTGCAGATGCGCGCCCACCCGGAGCCACTCTTTGGCACGCAACGGATCTTCTTGAATGCCAGCGTACCGCTCGGGGTGCGCAACGATGGGTTCACATTCTTGGATCTTGATATTGAATAGAGCAGTTTCACTGTGGGGCGGGATGGATACGAAAGGAAACTCGACGAGAACGAACTTAGATCCTGCCAGGCGCAGCAAAGGGTCACTTAAGTCCACACTCGGTACGTCGAGCAGAATTTCGAACCCTCGGTAGATGTTGATGCCTTCCATCGGCGCGGCGGAGTCCAAGAGACGCTGCCAGGCTACGCCGACGTCTCCAAGGTACGAAGCGCAATCAGTCGTGCGAGCGACGAGAGATGCCCGAAGATGTGGAGTCGCGACGATGTGGCGAATACCTTGCGCTGCCATGGTCGCGATACCTGCCACGCCATCATCGACGGTTGCGGCGCCGTCGTCTACTCCCGGAATGAGGTGATTATGGAAGTCCAGCTTGGAAACGTCTTTCATTCGCGGGAGTCTAAGGAATGAACGTTGGTTGCGGAACGGACTCAGAAAACTCTTAGAATGAAGCAGTCAGGCATCGCGATAATTACGTCCAATTACTGGCCGGAGAAAACCGGGATCGGGCAAGTTACGACGGAGTTTGCTGAATTTCTTCAGTTGAACGGCATTCCTGTTTCTGTTGCGACTGCATTCCCCTACTATCCTGAATGGCGCATTAGCGAAGAATATCGCGGCAGTGCCTGGAGAACCGAAGAGCGTCACGGGGTGGTGATCCATCGCGCCGCCCACTATGCGGCGCCCAACCCCAGTACCTGGTCCCGCCTTCTGCACGAGTTCACTCTGTGTGCTCTGTCGCTTCCAAATATGGTCAGAGTAGCAATAAAGAGCAGAGAGGTTTTCATAATCTCGCCGGATTTATCACACGCGTTTGTGGGGTCCGTCGTGGCGGGAATGTTCGGAGTTCCGGTAACCGTCATAATACAGGATATAATGCCCGACGCCGCGGTCGAAATGGGAATGCTTTCGAATCGATACGCGATTCTGCTTTCGCGTTGGCTCGCGAGACGACTCTATTCCTCCGCCAATCGCATTTTTACCCTCAGCGAAGGAATGAAGCGGAGAATCGGCGGCAGTAAAGGGGTCCAAGATAAAATCAGCATTGTACCAAATACGGTGGACGAAACTGAATTTGGCTCAACCGCTGAACTCGGATCGGCCTTTCGAAAGAAATTCGTTCCCGAAGGAACGTTCTCGGTTCTTCACACCGGTAACATGGGTGAAAAGCAGGATCTACCACTCTTGCTCCGCGCGGCGCGGCGCTTGCGCGAGAACTCCAGGATTCATTTCTACGTGTTCGGAGATGGCGCCGTCAAGAAGACTTTCCTCCGCCAAAGAGACTCTTGGCAGCTGCGGAATCTGTCGCATTTTCCGCTGCAGGAGCGCTCGTTACTCCCGCACATGCTTCACGGAGCCGATGTTTGTATCGTAAGCCAAACGGCTCAAGTCGTTGACATAGTGGTGCCCTCGAAGCTGATCACGTCAATGGCGGCCGGCGCGATGATAGTGGCTGCGTGTCCAGCGGATAGTGAGACGGCGAAAGTGTTGGCGGCGAGCGGCGGCGGCCTGATTGTTCCATCTGGCGACGATGAGGCACTCGTGGCCGCCATCGGAGATATCGTAACAGGGCAAGTGAATGTGAGAGAGCACCGCCGGCGTGTTCGCGACTACGCTCTCAAGCATTTCTCGCGGGAAGAGGTGTACAGACCCATTGTCCAACGTTTGAAGGACTCCGCGAAGTGCACCGCAGATTGAACTTGGGAGGAGAGAACCCGGTGCAGTCTTCATATGTGCAGTTTGGAGCGGCAGCCTGCGCTCCGAAATCTTGGACAAATTTTGACATAAGTCCTACTCTGCGCCTGCAGAGAATTCCCCTTCTGGGCCGCTGGTTTCGGCGCGGCGAGTTTCTTGTCTTTCCGGACAACGTTAAGTACGGGGACATCATCCAAGGATTACCTATAGCACCAGGTACATGTGCTGGAATCTACTGCGCGCATGTGCTCGAGCATCTCGCTCTGAATGACATGAGGATCGCTCTAAGGAATACGCATCAGTATCTTCGCACTGGCGGGATTTTCCGATTTGTGCTTCCTGACTTGGAGCGCCTTGCGCGTAATTATCTCGAAGATTCCAATGATCGAGCGGCCATGGATTTTATGGAACAGTCGTACCTTGGAACCAAAACTCGGCCAAGAGGGCTCAAAGGATTTGTTAGAAGCTACTTCGGAAATAGTTCACACCTCTGGATGTGGGATTTCAAGTCGATGACTCGCGAGTTGAAAGACGCCGGATTCATTCGGATCAGGCGAGCTGAGTTTGGCGACTGTGAGGACGATAGGTTTCGCGACGTCGAAGAGCTGCAAAGGTGGGAAGGCTGTTTGGGTATTGAGTGTCGAAAGTAAGAGTAGCCGAGTCACTCCGGTGAGGGAACGTCAGGCGCCTAAGAGCGAGTGGGGAGCGGTGCGCCGTTGAGCATGGGTGTCAGGCGCCGACTAGTTCGCGGTTTCGGAGCAAACGCCTTCGGTAACGTCGTCACGGTCGCTATCCAGATTGTCTCGGTTCCGATATTCCTCAGGTATTGGGGAAGTGAAGTATACGGAACGTGGCTTGTATTGACTGCCATTCCTGCCTATCTCGTCATGAGCGACCTCGGGTTCGGGAGCGTCGCGGCCAACGAGATGACGATGCAGGTTGCTCGCGGGGATAGGCAGACCGCACGAGAAATCTTTCAATCAACTTGGCTGTTCACGGTTGGGGTTTCGATCGTCGTCGTAGCAATTGCCGCCGTGGCAATCAGACTCCTGCCTATCTCTCGCTGGATCCACGGTTCGAGCATAAGCGATCATGATGTCAGGTTGATAATCGTTGCATTCGTGCTTCAGGTAGTCTTTGTCCTGCAAGGTCTCCTCATTGCCGCGGGGTTTCGATGCGAAGGCGAATACGCGCTAAGTACGGTGTACAGCAACCTCACACGTGCTGGAGAAGCCGCCGCCGTGATGCTTGCCGTGTTATCTGGGGCGCCACCTTCGTTGGCCGCGTTCGTATTCCTGTTCGCCAGGGCTGTGCTGACGTTCATTATGGCGGTGTCTCTCGTGCGCAGACATAACTGGCTTTCATTTGGAATCGGCTCAGCATCGGTCAAGACTGTGCGTCGCCTCGCGGGCCCTGCATTCGCTTTTATGGCCTTTCCTCTTGGCAATGCGATGAGCCTTCAAGGATTCGTTGCGTTAATAGGAGTCCTGCTCGGCCCAATTGCAGTCGTCACGTTCGCCACTTTGCGAACGCTCAGTCGAGTCGGGTTTCAACTGATGGCTGTTATAAACAACGCTGTTTGGCCTGAGGTATCTGCTGCAATTGGCGCCCACGATCTTGTGCTTACCCGAAAACTTCATCGATCTGCGTGCCAGCTGGCAATTTGGGCGGGACTCCTCACCGTCGGGGTTCTATGGGCATCGGGCTCGACGGTCGTTCGGATCTGGACTCACGGACGCGTGCCATTTGCTGGAGCACTCTTTCACGGATTGTTGATCGTAGTCATCGCCAATTCGTTCTGGTTCACCAGTTCCGTTGTGTTATTGGCGGCCAATATGCACCGCAAACTGGCCTTGGTCTATTTGTCCGCGACGACGTGCTCACTTATCGCGGGATACTTCCTACTGCCGCGGTTTGGGCTTGCGATAGCGCCACCGGTGTTACTAATAGTGGATGCCATCACGGTTCCGTTCGTGCTGAAGCGCTCGCTTGCCATAACGGGCGACGCGTTGCCTGATTTCCTAAAGGCGGTGCTGCGACCGCCATCTGTCCACCACCTGACGGGCGGGATTCACTCTGTGCAGGCACTTTGAGCTTGGACCTGGGCAGTCGAAATGAGCATACCGGCATCTGCGAATGAACTCGCGCGCAAGAAAATACACACAGTTCGGCACTGAAGGACGCCCCTCGTTAGTACTGCGCGTGATGCTTAGCATCGCGTTGGTGCTGTCATTCCTCGAGTACTTCCTGACATTAAGTCCAGCAATTCAACTGGTACCCGTGGCTTTTGTGGTGGGCGGCGCTGTCGTGAGTCTTGCTAAAGCGAAAAACGAGCAGACGAGGAGAATGTTTGCAACATTGATCGCGCCCGCGTTTGTCATGCTTCTTCTCCCAGCGGTCTCAGTTGTGCGCGGACTTTTGACTGGAAGGGTGTCAGAGGTGGAGTACGGATCACTCGTGATCGTCACGCTAATATCGGTGCGCATTATTCTCGCCGTATTGCCCCTGCCTGAGGTTTTCCGCAGCTACGTCACCGCAGCGGTAATTAGCCTCGTCATCCTTGTCGGAACAACATTCGGAGCTGTTGTCGAAAGCGCCCTTGGACAAGTGCGTTACGCTCCGTACGAATTCCATCCCAACCTGATTGCCTTTCTTGCTGTCGGATTCATCCCTGCGCTGTGGTGGCGGTACCGCGACCTGGGAACGAGACGGCCCTTGATGCTGCTATTTGTGGGAGTTTGTGTCGTGATAATCGTTGTAGCCTCCTCGCGCGGATCGGCAATAGCTCTCGCGGCTGGAGTTTGCTACATGGGGATAATGAGCGCGGTTTGGGCGGTCAAACATGGTCGGATTCGGCTCACGCCCGGCAAATTTGTCGTAATCGGATGCGTAGTAGCGGGAGCTATGAGTCTTTTAGTTGTCAACAGTCAAATCCCGCAGAAACTTGGAACAGCCTTTTCCGACGCATTTGCACTCGACAACGAGTATCGAGGGCTGGATACGGGCCTAACAGGCAGAGTTGACGTGTGGGCGAGGACTCTCTACTTGATGAATAGCAATGACCTTTGGCTGTTCGGGAACGGTCTGCGAACGAGCGGTGAAGACGCCGATCTACCAATCGATAACGGCTATCTCACGTTGGTCTATGAAGCTGGAATACTTGTGGCGATTGCAGTCACACTGAGATTCGTGTGGCTAACATTCGCCGTTTCTAGATGGTATTTGCGTGAAACTGACCCGCGAGCTCGACGGTTCTACGCTGCGGTCCTGTTTACGTTGATAGTGTTTCTGACTAATAACATTGTTGCTCGCTTTCTTTTCGGCATCGGAAATCCTTTTTCTATTCTTTCGCTGGTCCTGCTTGTCTCAGTACCGTCGGATTTTGTCAAATATCGAGTATCAACGGACATTCCGCGGCCCGCCGTCAAGCGCACTCAAGGGCTACCTGCCCGCATTGCATGAAATGTCTGCTCGCTCTGCCTACGCATTCGTGAGCCGGTACCGCGCCAGAGAGATCTTCAGGCAGCAGCGAGATCCGTGAAGCGAGTAGAGAAGGTTGCACGAATCCTCCGACACCGTGGTTTTTGGCGCGGATTGGTCGTCGGCACTTACGCCGCCGTTGAGCATGAGCATGTCATAAGGAATCTAGACATCGCCAGTGCAGTCGACATCGGAGCCAACAGAGGGCAATTCAGCTTGCTTCTTAGCGGGCTATTGCCGTCGGTCCGCATATACGCGTTTGAACCGCTCAGTAGGCCCGCCTCAGCATTCCGCCGGCTTTTCGGCACCTCCAGCAGGGTGACTCTTTACCAAGAGGCCATCGGAGCAGCCGAGATGACGACCGGAATGTACGTGTCGCGACACGATGATAGTTCATCCTTGCTACCATCGTCAGCCTTGCAGCACGAAATCTTTCCGGGTACCGAATCGGTCGCCGAGGAGCAGGTGCACGTCGTGCCTCTGGACCAACGTTTAGGACCTCAGGATCTTCTCGAGCCTGCGCTGCTAAAGCTTGACGTCCAGGGATACGAGCTGGCAGCGCTTCGCGGATGCGAGTCATTGCTCAACAGGTTTGCACATGTGTATGTCGAAATCTCGTTCCGAGAACTCTACTTGGGGCAACCGCTCGCGGGCGAGGTAATTGAATTTCTTAACAGGCGCGGTTTCGATCCAACTGGTATCTATAACGTTGTTAGTGATTCACGCGGATTGGCTGTTCAGGCGGATTGCATGTTTGAGCGTAAGCTATGAATGGCATGAGGAGCCAACGCTCAGTGAAAAACTGGATCGATTGCCGACCTCTGGCTTGACTGATCTACAGCGGCGTCGCCTTAGGGTTGTTTACTGGAACAACATGCCGGCCCCATACATGGTCGAACGGTTTAACGCCGTTGCGGACCGAGGCATTCTCGAGTTCGAGGCCTGGTTCAATGATCGTACGGCGGGCGATCGGAGCTGGTTGGTGGACGAAAGGACTTGGCGGTTCAAGTATCGCTTTCTTCCTGCGATAGCAGCGGGCCCCAACCGATACAAATTCCCGATTCGTCTCGTCTCCCGAGAACTCCCGGATGTTTTGGTCAGTCTGTATGCTGAACCATCGTTTCTAGTCGGGTGGGCTATCGGTCGTCTCCGGAAGCTGCGTCACGTTTTTTGGGTGGAAGTAACCTTTAATTCCTGGGTGAGGCGTTATTGGTGGAAGGAGATGCTCAAGCGGTACCTGTTTTCCCGTGTCGCCGCTGTCATCACCGTAGGCGGAGATGGGCGACGCTATGCTCGTCATTACGACGCACCAGACGACAGGATTTTTTATGCTCGTCACACGGTTGATGTCGAGCATTTTTCCTCTGGTCGGATTGCGGCAATGCCAGTGCGCGAGAGACTCCGCTCCGAGCTTGGCCTTCGCGGTGTGACCTTCGTATATGTAGGCCGGCTTTGGTGGGGTAAAGGAGTGAATTACCTGCTGGATGCCTTTGCCGAGGTGCAGCAAAGACTTAAAGGATCGGAGGTCAGTCTTCTTTTGCTGGGAGATGGAGCTGACGAAGGGAAGCTGCGCGAGCAATGCCG
>PLCA01000005.1 GCA_003134685.1 Gemmatimonadota bacterium
CGATGATGGCGGTTGTTCTAAAAAGTTCCAAAACAATTCTCCAGCTGTTTGTCTACACGATCAATCTTGAAAATCCAAGAGACTCGCCCACCTAGGTAACAAAGAAAAACTGCCACTCGCCAAGGCCAGTGGCGGCTTCACAAGTCATGTTCGCTGGCACACTTACATGAAAAAAACGCCCCGCCGGACAAACCGGACGGGGCGTTTTCGCTTCAGAAGCTTTACATGCCCGACGTGATCACGAACTCGTCGCGCCTGTTCTTCGCGCGGCAGTCGTCGTCGTGCGAAGTCTTGCAAGCGGGCCTCTCTTCGCCGTAGCTCACGATCTGAACTCTCGACGCATCGACTCCGCGGTCTGTCAGATAGCGGTTGGCGATCGCGGCACGACGCTGACTCAGCGCCATGTTGTACTCGTCGGAGCCGCTGTCGTCGGCGTTGCCTTCGACGCGGACGCGAACCGTTGGGTTCCTCTGAAGCGCGTCCACCTTCTGATCGAGGAGGCGGATTGCTTCATCCGAGATCGTCGATTGATCGAACTGGAAGAAAACGGGCGTGGTGATCGCACTCTGATCGGTCGCCCGAGTCTTCGCGGCTTCCTCACGCTCACTCGCGGCACGATCTGCATCGGCACGGAGCTTCGCGTTTTCGCGATCGGCCGCGTCGCTGGCGGCACGATCAGCGGACACGGTAGGAGTAGGTGCGGCCGCAACCTTGTGGCGCGAGCACGCGCTGCTCAAGGCAGCGAACGACAGTAAAGAAATGGATAGTATGGTTTTGGTTCTCATGGGTCCCCAGTGTCTGTGAAGATTCTCTTTCAAGACGACTATGTCTGCAAAATGGCTACCCATCGTTTAATCAGAATTTCTGCACCCGAATGCGCTCTGCTGGGGTTAACGTGGCAGCGCGGCCACTTAGCGCTCGTATCATCGGGCCAACGCGTTCAAACAGTCTCGGCCGATCCGTTGACTTGCAGAACATTGGGTTCGGGCGTAAGGTCTTTTCGCGGTCCGCGATATCCCTCCCCATAGACGAGGTGTTATGCGACGCTCCCTCCGGCAGCTGTTGGTCGTTTTCACCCTCCCCGTCCTCGCTCTCTTCTTCACGCCGCAAACAACCGCGGCCCAGGGCGGCACGATTCGCGGACGGATCGCAGACTCAACCGGCGCGCCTGTCGCGCAGGCCGTCATCGTCCTCGATCCCAGCGGTCTCCGCGCCACGAGCAGGGAGACCGGCGAATACGTGATCACGCACGTCCCACGCGGTACTTACACCGTGCGCGTGCGACGGCTTGGCTACCTGGTGCCGACGGTCGAGGTGACCGTCGCCGAGGGGCAGATGGTGCGGCAGGATTTCATGGTGAACCATGCTGCGATATCGCTCACCGACGTGTTGATCGGCTCGCGGGCCCGACACACCGCCGCCGAAGAGCTCGCGGTTCCCGTCGATGTGTTCACACCGGAACAGATTCACTCGCAGGGGACCACCGAGACATCGCAGATTCTTTCCCAGCTGTCGCCATCGGTCAACTTCCCTCGACAGAGCGTGTCCGACGCGACCGAGATCGTGCGGCCTTTCACGATGCGCGGCCTGAGCCCCGATCACACTCTGGTGCTGCTGAACGGAAAACGGCGCCATCACACCGCGCTCACCCATTACTACGGCGCGGGCGAGGGCGCGGGGTCGAGCGGGGTCGACATGAACGCGATCCCAGCCGGCGCGATTGACCGGCTCGAGATTCTGCGCGACGGAGCGGCCGCCCAGTACGGGTCGGACGCTATCGCCGGAGTCGTGAATGTCGTCCTGAAAGAAGGTGTGTTCTCCCCGTTCCTGAGTGGGGACCTGGGGCAATACATGACGTCAAAGGAAAATCCGGCCGCGCTTCCGGATGCTAGTGGATCACGCCCGGCATATCCTCGTGACGGACGCACTGTCGATGTCAACGGTGGATGGGGCATCCCGCTCGGCCGCGGCTCGCTCGGGTTGTTCGCCGAATATCGGGATCGGCAGCCGACGAACCGGGCAGGACCCGATCCGACGGACATGTTCGTCGCGGGTGACGCTGACGTTGTCGTCGACGGAAAGCTCGTTGCGAAGAACAACTCGATCGCCATGCCCAACCACCACTGGGGAGATGGCGCGTCGAAGGATCTGATGACTTTCGCCAGCGCCAACTTCCCGTTCGACGCCAAGGACCCGTCGGCCGGCCTTTACGCGTTTGGCGGATACAGCTTTCGGCGCGGCGCCGGCTTCGGATACATGCGACCACCCATGAGCGCGCGAAACTGGCCACAGATATATCCGAACGGGTTTCTTCCCAAATTTGCTCCCGACGTCCTGGATTTCTCCGCGGCGGGTGGGACGCGCGGACTGTTCTCGGGCTGGGCGTACGATCTTGGCGCCACCGTCGGGCACAACGGGTTCAAGTACAACCTCCAGAACACACTCAACGCGTCTCTAGGGCCGTGCCTGATCACCGCCTGCGCACCAGGAGCGGACGGAGTGCTGGGTAACGCCGACGACCCGGGAATTCCCAACAAGACGAACATCTTCGCCGGCGAGCTCCGGTTCACCGAAGCGATCCTCAGTCTCGACGCCAGCCACGAGTACGCGATGGGAGTCGCATCACCGGTGACCGTCGCGATCGGCACAGCGTTCCGAAACGAGCGGTATCAGATCATTCCCGGCGAGCCGGCTTCGTATATCAACGGTTTCCACCCGGACCAGTACGGCGGCATCGCGGCGTCCGGCTCGCAGGTGTTCCCGGGATTCCGGCCGGCCGACGCAGCCGATGCGCACCGGAACAACGTCGGCGCCTACGTCGAGCTCGAGGGTGATCTCGTCCCGAAACTCCTCGCGAATGTCGCCACGCGCTTTGAGCACTACACCGATTTCGGCAACAGCCTCACCGGCAAGCTGGCAATGCGGTTCCAGCCGACGCAGCGTCTTACGCTCCGCTCCGCGGTGAGCACCGGGTTCCGCGCGCCGTCGCTCAATCAGAGCTACTTCTCGAGCGTCGTGACCAACTTCCAGGCTGACCCCACAACCGGGAATCCGGTTCCGTTCGAGATCGGAATATTCCCCGTCAACTCGGTCGAGGCGCGCGCACTCGGCGCGCGACCGCTGCAACCCGAGTCCTCGAAAAACTTCAGCGCCGGATTCGCCGCGACGCCTGTCGAGAATCTCACGTTCACGAGCGACTTCTACTACATCGCCATAGACCATCGCATTGCGATCACGGGATTTCTGGGCGATGGCACTGACAGCGTCTCGGCGATACTCCGGAACGTCGGTTCGCGCGCCACGACGGCGCAGTATTTCACCAATGCCATCAACACTCGCACCCGCGGCCTCGACGTCACCGGAGACTACACGGTGGAGACTCTGGGAGGGACTGCTGGCTTGAACGCGGTCTTCAACTTCACACGTACGACGATTCCGAACGAGAACAATATTCCTCTCCCGCCCGAGCTCCAGGGCACGGGCGTGACGCTGATCAACAAGTACGACGAAGGGGGCCTGCTGGCGATCACCAAGGAGCGTCCGGCGTGGCGAAGCACCGTGACCGGCCAGTACAGGCGCGGCGAGTGGAATGGAATGGCGCGCTATTCCTACTACGGGAAGTACTCTTCTTCTCTCTACAGCTACAGCGGCGGCGACGTCCAGAACTACAGAGGAAAGGGGCTCGTGGACACCGAGCTCGGATTCACTCCGAGGCCGGGATACAAGCTTTCCGTGGGAGCGCGAAACATTTTTGACGTCTATCCGGATGGGATGAACGAGGGCAATGGCTTCGACATCTTCCCGTGGCCACCGGCTTCTCCGTTCGGATACAACGGACGCTACCTGTACACTCGGCTGGAGCTGACAGGACGATGAGGCGGATTGGGAAGGGAGACGCTTTCCGAGGAATCCCTTCCCGCACTCTTTTTCCGGTTCCGCTTGATTGCGGAGCGAGAGCCGGCTCTCCATACTAGCTGCACTCTCACCCCAGACCTGTGACCCTACACACCCGCCGCACATTCCTCGCGACGCTCGGCGTCGCCGCTATCGGGATCGCGAGCCGCGATGCCCTGGCCGATGGAATTCTCATGGCCCCTCGTCGCAAGCTAAAAAAAGTCGGTCTCCAGCTTTACACCGTCCGCGACCTGATGAAAGCGGATCTTCCGGGCACGCTCCGCAAGGTCGCGCAGATCGGGTACAAGGAAGTCGAATTCGCCGGATACTTCGGGCGGTCGCCGGCGCAGATTCGCGCGTTACTCAAACAGAATGGACTCACTTCGCCGTCGAGCCACATTGGGCTCGACATCCTGGAGAAGGATTCCGTCAGGGCATTCGCCGATGCCAAGGCGATCGGGCACCAGTGGGTGACCATGCCGTATATCCCCGAGGAGCGGCGAAAAACCGTGGATGACTGGAACAAGATCATCGATCTCCTCAATCAGCTGGGCCCACAGGCAAAAGCCGCGGGACTTCGGCTCGCCTACCACAATCACGATTTCGAGATCAGGCCCGTCGATGGTGTGCGTCCGCTGGACATGATGCTCAGCAAGACGGACCCGGCGCTGGTCGACTTCGAGATGGATCTGTACTGGGTCGTGTTCGGCGGCGGCGATCCGCTCGACTTTTTCAATCGCTATCCGAAGCGTTTCGCACTGGTGCACGTGAAGGATTCGGCGGGTCCGCCCGATAACAAGATGGTCGATGTCGGCAAGGGCACGATCGATTTCCCCAAAATCTTCGCCCAGAGCGACAAGGCCGGCATCAAGCACTACTTCGTGGAGCACGACCAACCCGCGGATCCAATCGCCACGATCCGCAACAGCTACAAGTATCTGGCCGCTGTGAGATTCTGATCGCGAGCACGCGGACAGCAACAGGCAAAACGGGGGAACGCGTTACATGACTGGCAAGAAGGTCACGCGCCGCGAGTTCGTCGCTGACACCGGAAAGATCGGCCTCGGCGTGATGATCGTGCCGCGCCACGTTCTCGGCGGAGTCGGATTCCAGGCGCCCAGCGATACCATCAACTTCGCTGTCGTCGGATTTGGCGGCATGGGCTCCGAAAACGCGCTGGAGCTGGCGAAGACTGAGAACCTCGTCGCCTTTGCCGACGTCGACTTCGGCTATTCCGCGAGCAAGGTAGCGGATAAGCTGAAGGGCGACGACAAGAAGGATCGACCCGATGGCATCACGCTCAAGCAGAAATTCGACAAGGCAGCCCGCTATTCGGATTTCCGCGAGATGCTCGACAAGCAGAAGGACATCGATGGAGTCGTGATCGCGACGCCCGATCACCTGCACGCCGTGGTCGCGAAGTCCGCGATGCAACTTGGGAAGCATGTGTACGTGCAGAAGCCGCTCACGTATTCCGTGCACGAAGCGCGCGTCCTGCGCGACCTGGCGCTCGCAAATCCGAAGATCGTGACGCAGATGGGAAATCAGGGTCACTCGAGCGACGGCGCGCGGCTGATCAACGAATGGATCCAGGCCGGCATCATCGGACCCGTGCGGGACGTTCACGTCTGGACGAATCGCCCGGTCGTGTACTGGCCGCAGGGAGTTCCTCGTCCCACCGGCTCTCCGCCTCCGGCCGCTCCGCCGAGCCCATTCGGAAATCCATTCAGCTTTCGCTACGTGAACCAGCTGCTCGCGTCCGCGCTGGGCTCCTACCCGGTGCCGCCGGGATTGCACTGGGATCTCTACGTCGGACCCGTCGCGGAAGACATGCCGTATCACCCGATCTATCACCCTTTCAACTGGCGCGGCTGGCTCAACTTCGGGGTCGGCGCGCTCGGCGACATGGGAGCGCACCTTATCGATCATCCCTTCTGGGCGCTCGGACTCACGCATCCGACGAGCATTGAAGCGACATCGACGCAGTGGGGAACGATGCCGATTCCGCCCGATCCGAGGGCCGCCGCGGGAACGCGCGAGGCCCGGGGATCCAACAAACCGGTCTCATATCCCGTCGCGACCGCGGTGCACTATCAGTTCCCCGCGCGCGGCGCGCAGCCGCCGGTGAAGCTCAGTTGGTACGACGGCGGGCTTTATCCACCTCGCCCCGACCAGCTACCGGACGAAGTCACGCTAAAGAGCGAAGGCGGCGTGATCTTCATCGGAGAAAAGGGAATCCTGATGAACGACACCTATGGATCGAATCCGCGACTCTTCCCTGTGTCACTCACCGAGGATGCGGCGCTGGTGCCGAAAACGTACGCGCGAATCCCGTGGAGCCACGAGATGAATTGGGTCAAGGCGATCAAGGGCGAGACAAAAGCCAGCTCACCGCTCGAGTACGCGGCGCAGCTCACCGAGACAATGCTGCTCGGAATCGTGGCGCTGCGCGCGGGACAGGGAAGAAAGATCCTGTACGACGGCGACAAGATGCTGGTCACCAACATCCCCGATGCGAATCAGTACCTGACGCGAGAGTATCGCGCCGGTTGGGAAGTCTGAATAACTCATCCAGAGGAAGCCATGATGCATGGAGCTGCCGCGCGCGCGGCGATCATCTCTCAGCTGGCGTTGCTCGTCCTTGCCTGTGCGCCACCGGGGAACAGCACGCCAGCCTCGAGTAGCACTACCACTTCAGGAGCCACACCGTTGACCGCCGAGCAGCGCGCCGGGGGGTGGCGTTCTCTCTTCGACGGGACGAGCACCGCGGCCTGGCGTGGTTACAAAGAGGCGACGATGCCCGCCGGCTGGCAAATCGTCGATGGCGTGCTGACCAAGAAGGGATCGGTCGGGGACATCATGACCAAGGACCAGTTTGGAAACTTCGAGCTGGCGCTCGACTGGAAGGTGAGCCCGGGTGGCAACTCGGGAGTTTTCTATCGCGGCACCGAGGACTACGACAAGATCTACTGGAGCGCGCCCGAGTACCAGCTTCTCGACGACGCGGGGCATCCGGATGGACAGAGCAGGTTGACCTCGGCCGGCTCCGACTACGGGCTTTATCCGTCACCGGCAGGAGTCGTGAAGCCCGCGGATCAGTGGAACTCGACCCTGATCGTCATCAAGGGCAACACCGTCCAGCACTGGCTGAACGGGCAGAAGCTCCTCGAGTACGATCTTGGAAGCCCGGATTGGCAGGCGAAAGTCAAGGCGAGCAAGTTCGTTGCGTACCCGAAATACGGTTTGGCGCAGAAGGGCTACATAGCGATTCAGGGTGATCACGACGGAGCTCTGTGGATCCGGAATGTTCGGATCAAGGAGCTTCCGTGAGCGCGAGGGCGCGGCTCTCGACGATGATGTTCCTCCAGTATTTCATCTGGGGGGTGTGGTTCGTCACGATGGGGACGTACCTGGGTCAAACGTTGCATTTCACCGGCCGACAAGTCGGTCTCGCGTATGGCGCGACGGCGATTGCGGCGCTGGTATCGCCCTTTTTCATGGGCGTCGTCGCCGACCGCTACTTCTCGAGCGAGAAGCTTCTCGCCGTGCTGCACCTGATCGGTGGTATTCTGATGTATCTCGTCTCGCGGCAGACGACATTCGCGACTTTCTATCCACTGCTCATTTTGTACGCGCTGTGCTATATGCCGACGCTATCGCTCACGAATTCGATCTCCTTCCACCACGTGCGCGATCCCGGCCGTGATTTTCCATTCATACGGGTTCTTGGAACGTTCGGGTGGATCGTCGCGGGAACCCTTGTGGGGAAGGTGTTTCACGCCGACGCCCGCGTTCTGCCGATGCAGCTCGCCGCCGGCGCTTCGATAGTCATGGCCGCATACTCGCTCGTACTGCCGCACACTCCGCCGAAGGCAGCGGGCTCGAGCTTCAGCGTCCACGATGCTCTGGGACTCGATGCGCTCGCCCTTCTCAAGAACCGCGATTTCTTCATTTTCGTGGCGGGATCGTTCCTTCTCTGCATCCCGCTCCAATTCTATTACTCGTTCGCCAACCCGTTCCTGAACGAAATCAAGGCGCCCGATCCGGCCTTCATCCAGACGTTCGGACAGTGGTCTGAGCTCGGCTTTATGCTGCTGCTACCGTTCGCGCTACGGAAGTTCGGCATCAAGGTCATCATGCTCGTAGGCATGGCGGCGTGGACGCTCAGGTATCTGGCGTTCGGAACGGGGGCGACGGGCCCCGCGATGACGCTTATTTACATCGGGATTCTTCTCCATGGCGTCTGTTATGATTTCTTCTTCGTCAGCGGTCAGATTTACACCGACCAGCGTGCCGGCGAGAAGGTCCGAGCTGCTGCACAGGGACTCATCAACTTCGTCACGAACGGGTTGGGCTATTTCATCGGCGCGTTCGCGTCGGGTTGGGTCGTGGACCGGTACGTGACGCCGAACGCATCGTGCACCGATGCGGCGGCGGCCGCACAAGAGTGCCTCAAGGTCACGCATGACTGGCATGCGATCTGGCTCGTTCCGTCTGCCGGTGCGCTCGTGGTCTTCATCCTCTTCGCGGTGCTGTTCAGGCCGAGGGGCGGAGACACGGCTTCGGTCAGTGAAGTCGGCGCGGCGGGGGCTCCAGCATAGAGCAATAGACTATCGTCTCATTTTGCGGAGTGATGGAATCATGTCCGGACGAATCCTGTTGGCCGCCCTCATTTCGGGAGTGGGAGGCATCTTCACGAGCTGGCTCATCACCGGCACGATCTTCCATCCCTTTCAGGCTCGTACGCCGCAAACGTGGCGGGCATCTGAAGGCGCGGCGCAATACGCGGCGGCGAGCGGCCTCACTGTTCTGTGCGCACTGGTCATCACAATACTCTTTTCGGCGACCGGCGGCCTCCACAGCGTTGCTGGTCCGATCACCAACGGCGTGTATTTCGGATTTCTCTGCTGGGGCGCGCTCGCACTTCCCGTTACTCTTTCTTCAGCCGTCTTTATCAACATCGATAAGGGGGTCGTGATTGGCCTCCTTCTCGACTGGCTGACGGTTTGTCTCTTGGCGGGCGGAGTCGCTGGGTGGCTCCTCGGCTGAGTAAGCTGTGGGAGCTGATCGCTTCCCAACAGACAACATCAAGTCGACAGGGGCGACCTCGCTGAAGCAAATTCCACATTGAGCCGTAGGATTCAATACATACCTCGATGAGTGCACAATGATGTTTTTACTGGCCCTGTTCGGAATCGTCGCGATCACGATAATCACGATCGCCCGCTCGTGGATCTCGTGGGTCAGCGGCAACGCAAAGCGCGCGAACGGTTCGCCTAGTCCGCTGGCGGACGACAGGTTGGCCCGCCTCGAGCGCGCGGTCGACGCCATCGCGCTGGAGGTCGAGCGAATATCGGAGGGCCAACGGTTCACGACGAAACTGCTGAGCGAGCAGGCCCGCCCTGCGCCAAAGCCTGTCCAAAGGCAGATTGCAACCAACACGCCCACCTGAGCGAGGCCTTCATGTCAAAACGGGGAATTGCACTCGCCGGAGTCGCTCTCGCGCTTGCCCTCACTGCCTGCGGCAAGAATGAGCCAGAGAACAAGCCGGCACTCACTCAGCGCGAAAAGGACAGCATCTTTGCCAACTCCACGATCCCGGGCGCCAGGGCGGTCAAGAAATCCATGACCGTGGCCGATTCCGCCACGGCGAGGCAGCAGCGCATGATGGACACGTCTCAGCAGAATCCCTGAGCCGGAGATTGTGGGACGAGGCTTGCATCGACTGACAGCCAATGTCAGCCGCTAACCCTGTCGAGCAGGAATCCACCGAGCTCGACGACCAACCCCTCGTAGAGCCCCTCTCCGCGCCTATCGAAGGCGCGCCCCACAAATACCTGATCGCGTTCGCGGTGGTGCTCGCGGCGCTGATGCAGGTCATCGATAGCTCCATCGTCAACGTCGCTCTCCCGGACATGATGGGGAATCTGGGCGCGAGCCTCGACGAGATCGCATGGGTCTCCACCGGGTACATCCTCGCCAGCGTCATAATCATCCCGCTCACCGGCTGGCTCGGGGAGTTCTTCGGCCGCAAGCGCTATTTCGTCGGCTCGATCATCCTGTTCACGATCGCAAGCTTTCTCTGCGGCGCCTCTCACTCCCTGGGGGCGCTCGTTTTCTGGCGAATCATCCAGGGCCTGGGCGGCGGCGCTCTGATGACGGTTTCGCAGGCGGTGCTGTTCGAATCCTTCCCGCGCAGGGAAGCGGGCACCGCGATGGCGCTCTTCGGGCTCGGCGTAATGGTGGGCCCGACCATCGGCCCTACCCTTGGAGGTTGGCTCACCGACAACTACGGCTGGCCGTGGATCTTCTACGTCAATCTTCCCGTCGGCGTGCTCGCGGCCGCGATGATCATAGGATACGTGCACGATCCGGAGTACCAGCGCCGCCCGCCTTCGGTGGATTACATGGGAATCGCGCTGCTCGCGGTGAGCGTCGGCTCCCTGCAGTACCTGCTCGAGCAGGGGCAGCGCGCGGATTGGTTCGACTCCCGGTTGATGATCCTGCTCGCCCTCACGGGAATCGCGACGGGCGCTGGTCTCGTTTGGCGCGAGCTGACCATCGATTTTCCCGTGATCGATTTCCGCGTCCTGAAGCACCGGCAGATGTGGGTCGGGACGCTCCTCGGCGTCGTCATGGGAGTTGGGTTGTTCGCATCCGTGTTCACACTCCCGGTTTTTCTGCAGGGCAATCTCAGGATGACGGCGCAGCAAACCGGGATCGTCCTCGTTCCCGGTGCGTTGGCGACCGCGGTGTCGATGGCGGTCGTCGGCAGGGTCACGAACAAATTCGATCCGCGCGTCCTGATCACGATCGGGGCGCTGCTCTTTGCCGGAGCGATGTTCAAGCTGTCGAGAATCACCGGCGAAAGCGGCAGCTCGGATTTTTTCTGGGCGCTGATCATGCGCGGTGCCGGGCTGGGGATGATGTTCGTTCCGCTCACGACCATCACGCTGGCGGAGCTGAGCCCGCGCGAGCTGGGCCAGGGCTCGGGCCTCTACAACTTCTTCCGCCAGCTGGGCGGCTCCCTCGGCATCGCCGCGATAGCCACCCTGCTGTCCCACTACACAGCGCAATTCCGCGCGATCCTGGCCGAGCATATCTCGATCGGCGATCCGACGACGATGGGCAGGCTGGATATGCTGACGCGCGCGCTCGTCGCCCGAGGAGCGGATCCGTGGACCGCCCGGGAGCGGGCGCTCGAGCTTCTCGACCGCCAGCTGATGGGCCAGGCGAGCGTCATCGCCTACAGCCGGATCTACGTTCTGAGCGCCGTGCTGATCCTCGCGCTCATTCCGCTACTTGTTCTGGTACGCCACACACGAGGAGCGGCGGGAGTCCAGCACGTGATGGAATAGCGCTCCGCCGGACCGGCAAGAATTCGGTCGCTTTGATGCACACAACATAAACGCCCTCCAATCGCGGAGGGCGTTTTTGTCAATGAGCACGAGTGCTAGCGAGCGGGTGCAGTGCGACCAGCCGGTTTCGCCGGCGCTTCCTTCTCTGCTCCCGCGCCCTTGGCATCTTCGATGTCGGCGAAGCTGATATCCTTGCCGCGCTGCTTCAGCATGTGCAGGATGCCGACCTTGTCTGTCGCCTTGAGATACGCTTCCTGCGGCTCTACCAGCTTCTGATCAACGAGCTCGACCAGCGCATCGTTCATCGTCACCATTCCGAGTCTGCGCGATGTCTGGAGCACCGAGGGCAGCTGGAAGGTCTTGCCTTCGCGAATCAGGTTGGAGACCGAGGGCGTCGAGAGGAGAATCTCGCGCGCCGCGACGCGGCCGCCGCCGATTTTCTTGCAGAGGACCTGCGAGATGACTCCCTTGAGCGACTCGGAGAGCATCACGCGGATCTGCGCCTGACGGTCGGGCGGGAACTGATCGATGACGCGATCGACGGTGCTGACCGCGGTCGACGTGTGGACGGTGCCGAAGACAAGGTGTCCCGTCTCAGCGGTCTCGATCGCCATCGACACGGTCTCGAGGTCGCGAAGCTCGCCAACGAGCACGATATCCGGGTCTTCGCGAAGCGCGGCACGAAGCGCGTGCCTGAACGACGACGTATGCACGCCTACGTGGCGCTGCGTGATGAGACACTTCTTGCTCTCGTGGACGAACTCGATCGGATCCTCGATCGTGATGACGTGATCCGAGCGCGTGCGGTTGATCAGGTCGATCAGCGCGCAAAGCGTCGTCGATTTTCCCGAGCCCGTGGGACCGGTAACGAGAACGAGCCCCTTCGTCAGATGACAGAGCCGCTGCACTTCCTGCGAGATGCCCATCTCTTCGACTGTCACGACCGACGCCGGGACAGCGCGAAATACCGCGCCCGTTCCCCTGCGTTCCCGAAGAGCGTTGCCGCGGAACCTGGCGACGCCCGGGATTTCGTGGGCGAAGTCCGTGTCGTTGAGCTCCTTGAACTCAACGCGATTCTGCTCGAGCATCACGGTGTTCAACATCGCATCGATCTCCTCCGAGCTGAGTGCCGGCTCATTGGGAATCGAACCGATCTCGCCGCTCGATCTCAACAGCGGCGGCTGGCCGGCGCGCAGGTGCAGGTCCGACGCCTTGTTGCCAACCAGTATTCGCAGCAGGGACTCCATCTTGTCGAACGCGGGGTTGCCCGTTGCGGCAACACGTCGTGCCTGCGTCATCGGGGTCCCGACATTAGTGGCTTCCACGCGCGGAGCGGCAACTTGTGGAGCGGGCGCCTGCGGAGCTACAGCCTGCGCAGCGGCAGCCTTTGCGGGCGCCGCGCTGGGTTTGACCCCATTCGTCGAAACAGCCTTCGGCTCGATTCGCGCCAAGATTTTTCCGGTCTGGGTTAGTGCCACGTCGAACGTCCCGTCCCCGGACGTGTAGTCGAAACGCACTGCGCCCGTTGCATCGAGCGCGTGCGGCTTGTCGGGGGGTGCGATCTCTCGCACCAGCGTAAGTATCTGCGCGCTGGTGAGCGGCTGCTTCATCACCGGGCGGGGAGAATCCTTGATGATGACCGACGGCACATCGCCCTCGGCGAGAATGAGCGCTGAGCCGTTGTTGGTTACTAACAGGTTGAGAAAGCGATCTAGCTGGGCCATGTCAGTCCAGTGGACGAACGCGATCGATCAGGGAACGATTGATCAGCCGGGCGTCGTTTGAGGTATACAAAGTGAGAAACCGCGATGTGAGCGCGTTGAGATAGTCGAGCACCCGCGCCCGGGCCGGCGGCGCGTCGAGTCGAATGGAGCCGAGGCGAACCTCGCCTCCGACGAGAACGACCTGCAGGAGAGCCGTGGGTGTTCGCTCCTCACGCGGGGGCTGGTCGGAGGTGTCACCGCCGCGATCGGCTGCGGCTTCGGCGACGCGCTCCTTCGAGACCAGGATGACTTCGGAGTTCTCGAGCTCCAGTGGGAAGAATGGGGTGTCCGCGTTCAACAGCTCGGACACGTCTTCCAGCTCGAACGGGCGGTACGAGGAGAAATGGATGAACACATTTCCCCGCAGCTCTTCGCCGCCCAGCATCGTGAGGATGACCGCTTTTCGGGTGGTCTCGATGCGGTAGAGATTCGCGCTGTCGCTTATGTAGGGCTGGGGCACGCGCGAACGGGGTTGGCGTGAGTACTTCGCTCGGTTGAAGGACTGCCCCACGCCCTCTTACGTCACGTTTCTGATCGAAAACAGACCCTTGATGTCATGGGCAAAAACCCTCCTGGCGCCATCACAAAAATGACATCGGCCGGGCCTAGTGCCTGACCACAGCGGGTCGTAGTTTCTCGTGTCCTCAACTGCGGATTTGTCGATGACTCCGGGCTCCTCCTCGCTCCCATTGCCACAGCGGAAGACGTACGACGTCTGTATCGTCGGGTCCGGCGCCGGCGGTGGAATGGCCGCTTACGTGCTCACCCAAGCCGGGGCAAACGTGCTGCTCCTCGAGGCGGGCGGACCGTGGGACAACACGACAGACTCCGCCATGCTCAAGATGCCATATGACTCCCCGCGCCGAGGAGCGTCAACGCCTGATCATCCCTTTGGCGAGTTCGATGGCTGCATCGGCGGGTGGGACCTCCCTGGTGAGCCGTTCACCAACGCCGAGGGCACCGACTTCAAGTGGTGGCGCGCGCGAATGGTCGGTGGTCGCACCAATCACTGGGGACGCATCTCGCTTCGATTCGGCCCCGAGGATTTCAGGGCGAAGAGCCGCGATGGCCTGGGCGACGACTGGCCGATCGGATACTCGGACATCGCTCCGTACTACGATCGCATCGACAAGCTGATCGGAGTCTTCGGCAACAACGACAATCTGCCGAACCATCCCGGCGGTCATTTTCTGCCGCCGCCACCGCCGCGCTGTTATGAGTTGATGGTGAAGGACGCGGCCGACCGGCTTAACATCTGGTGCGTTGCCTCGCGCCTCTCGGTGATCACAAAGGCGCATAATGGCCGCATGGCATGTCACTATTGCGGGCAGTGCGGCCGCGGCTGCAAGACGAATTCGAATTTCTCGTCGACCAATGTGCTGATCGCGCCGGCGCTCAAGACCGGACGCCTGACGCTGGTCACCCACGCGATGGCGCGCGAGGTCACGCTCAACAATCGCGGGCTCGCGAGCGGCGTGACCTACATCGATACGAAGAGTGGAGCGGAAAGGCATGTGGACGCCCGAGTGGTAGTGCTCGCCGCGAGCGCGTGCGAGACCGCGCGCCTGATGCTCAACTCGAAATCTCCGCAGTTTCCGAACGGCCTCGCCAACTCGAGCGGAGTCGTCGGGAAGTATCTCACCGATACCACCGGGACCGACGTCGGGGGCTTCATTCCCAAGATGGTGGATCACGTTCCGCACAACGAAGACGGCGTCGGCGGCAACCACATCTACATGCCGTGGTGGGTCGACAACAAGAAGCTCGATTTCCCCCGCGGCTACCACATCGAAGTCGGCGGCGGATTGAATCCGCCCAGTTACGGATTCATGGGCGGAATCCAGCGCTATCCCGGCGGAGGCGGATATGGAAAGTCCCTCAAGGAAGACTACCGCCGCTACTATGGCGCCCAGGTTTATTTCGCTGGCCGCGGTGAGATGATTCCGAATGACAAGAGCTATTGCGAGATCGATCCGGTCGTGAAGGACAAGTACGGAATTCCTGTGCTGCGCTTCCACTGGCAGTGGACTGACTACGAATACAATCAGGTTCGGCACATGCAACAGACCTTCCGTGCGTTGGTCGAGGAGATGGGCGGTCAGGTATTCGACAAGATGCCGGAACAGCTGCGGGGGTACGGGATCGCGCGCGGCGGCGAGATCATCCACGAGCTGGGGACAGTTCGCATGGGCGCCGATCCATCGAAGTCCGTGCTCGACGCGAACTGCCGAGCGCACGACGTCAAGAATCTTTTCGTGACCGATGGCGGCTCGTTCGTCTCGCAGGCCGACAAGAATCCGACCTGGACAATACTCGCGCTTTCGATGCGGACGAGCGAGTACATCGCGCAAGAGCGGAAGAGGGGGGCACTCTGATGGCGAACCGAAATAATCGTTCAATGCGCGGTACACCGCAGAAACAAGAGAAGGGGGATCCTGTGAAAGGCATGCAGCCCGAACACGAGGACGCACCGCCTGGAAAGGAGATGAGCCGGCGCGACGCCGTTCAGCGTCTGGCGGCGCTTCCAGTCGCCGCGTTTTTGAGCTGGCCCACTGCAGATCAGGAGAAAGTTCGGCGCTTCGTCGACAACGCCATGCGCTCGGCCGCCGAAGGGACTCCATTCGCGCCGAAGTTTTTCACGCCGGCCGAATTCAGGACCGCGCGCATCCTCGCCGACATGATCATTCCGCGCGACGAGCGATCGGGCAGCGCCAGCGATGCCGGCGTTCTCGAGTTCATGGATTTCACGTTGATCGATCGGCCGAACGCCCAAAAATGGATGCGACCCGGCCTCGCGTGGATCGACGCGCAATCGAATACGAGATTCGGAAAGCCGTTCGCCGACGCTTCGGAATCGCAACGGGCCGCAATCCTCAACGACATTGCATGGCCTGAGCGCGCGACCCCAGCAATGGCCGATGGAGTTAGCTTCTTCAACCGCTTCCGCGATATGACGGCGTCCGGATTCTGGTCTAGCAGGGTCGGCGTAAAGGATCTCAAATATGAAGGCAATACTTTCGTGCCCGACTGGAACGGGTGCCCGCCGGCCGCGCTCACGAAACTGGGCGTGACGTACGCGAAGTTCGACAGGAGCAAGCAGCGCCTCGCGCCCGATTGATGAACTGACTGCGAACCACTAAGGCGAACGACATGAGCACAGAACGTCTCGGCATCGGCTTCGTTGGAAGCGGCTTCAACGCGCGCTTCCACATTCAGTCCCTGACATCCGTCCGCGAGATCGATGTCCGCGGTGTCTGGAGTCCGAACGAAAAAAACGCGGCTTCCTCGGCGGCGCTGGCGCGAGAGCTCGACGTCGGCGAGGCGCGCCCGTACAAATCGATCCGCGACATGGTCGCCGATCCCGTCATCAATGCCCTCTGGCTGTGCGGCCCCAATCAGGCGCGCATCGCGAACATCGAAGAGATCGTTGCCGCGATCAAGAGCGGCGCCGGGACTCTGCGGGGGCTTGCCTGTGAAAAACCGCTCGCGCGGAACGTCGCCGAGGCGAAAAAAGTGGCCGACCTCGCCCGGAGTGTCGGCCTCAGCACCGGATACCTGGAGAACCAGCTGTTCGCGCCCGACATTACCCGCGGACGCGAGTTGATATGGGCCCGCGGCGCCGCGCTGACGGGCCGTCCTTACCTCGCCCGAGCGGCTGAAGAACACAGCGGGCCCCACATGCCGTGGTTCTGGCAGGGGTCGCTCCAGGGCGGCGGTGTGCTCAACGACATGATGTGCCACTCCGTCGAAGTGGTGCGGCATCTCCTCACCAAGCCTGGTTCTCCCCGCTCTTCGATCAAGCCGGTGCGGATCAGCGCCCACATCGCCTCACTCAAATGGTCGCGTGCCAAATACGCGAAGCAGCTCTCGGAGACGATGGGGAAGGACGTCGACTACACCAAGCGTCCGTCCGAGGATTTCGCGCGCGCAACTATAGAGTACGAATCGGAGGAGGGAGAGCCGCTGGTCGGCGAGGTGACGACCTCGTGGGCGTTCATCGGGGCTGGTCTCAGGCTGTCGGCGGAATTGCTCGGGCCCGAGTACTCGATGTCGTGGAATACGCTCGACTCGAGCCTGAAGATGTTCTTCAGCAGGGAAGTGAAGGGGAAATCCGGCGAGGATCTCGTCGAAAAGCAGAACGCCGAGATGGGCTTGATGCCCGTCGTGGCCGAAGAGGCGTCAGTGTACGGCTACAGCGCCGAAAACCGGCACATGGCTCGCGCATTCCTGAGCGGTGAGAAACCAATGCTCACCTTCGAGGACGGCTTGGAGGTCGTGAAGATCCTCATGGCGGCCTATATGAGCGCCGAAAAGGGTCAGACCCTCGACTTCCCCCCGCCAGGCCTGGAATCCTTCGTTCCGGCGGTTGCCAAAGGGACTTGGAAGGGACGGGCCTAGCTTACGGATGAGCTTAACCCTATGTTTCGCGGGGTAAAGGCGATGGCATGAGCAATGCTTACAGCTGAGGTTGGACACCGCCTTCGGGAAAAGATATGAAACTCGCTCATCTCACACTGACTCTCGCACTCGCTGCCGCCGCCACCGCCTGCACGGCGGAGCGCGCACTCGCACCGCAGACTGCCGGACACTCCGTTGCCAGCGCAGTCGCGCCCGGAATGCCTCAGGTTCCGCTTCTCTTCGTCGTCGATGGTGTGCGGCTCCAGCGCGATCAGGTGCCGTCGCTGACGGCCGACCAGATCTCCTCGGTTCGCGTGATCAAGGGACACGCCGCGCTCAAGGAGTACGGCCCCGATGCGTCGTACGGCGTGGTCGTGATCACGACCATGGCCGGGTCCGCTCCTCGTTCGTGAGTCAAGCGTAGTCGATCGGGACGCGAAAAAAAATCTCAGAAAAGAAGGGCATCCAGCGGATGCCCTTTTGTGTTCCTGCGCTCTGGAGTGCATGTTCTTGTCCTGATGAGTACACCATTCGAGCGCCCAGGGCCCGCGCGCCTGCCTCCCATGCCACGATCCCTGCGGAGGTTCGTGTTGTGGGTCGTCGCCGCGATCTTCATCGCGCTGATCGTCGTTCCGTGGCTGGCCAGCTTTTTCACTGACTGGCTCTGGTTCAAGGAAATCGGTTTTCAGACGGTCTTCGCCACTTCGCTGGTCTGGCGGATCGGCCTGTTCATTCTTGGCGCCGCGTTCACATTCGCCTACTTCTACGGCAACGTGCGGATCGCGCGCGGGGCCGTGACCGCGTTCCCCGTGCTGTTCGTGAACCGCGGCGACGGCGTGACGATCGATGTCTCGCGGATGTTCACCAAGCTCTTTCTGCCGGCCGCCGCCCTTCTCTCCTTTCTGGCTGCGATCTCATTGTCCGCCTCGTGGCTGACGCTCCTCAAGGGATTGAACGGTGTACCGCTCGGAATGCGGGACACGCTCTTCAACCGCGACATCTCGTTCTACCTCTTCCGCCTGCCGCTGATCTCTGGCGTGCTGGATACGCTGATAACGCTCACCCTGCTCTCGTTCGTCGCGACGGGCGCGATGTACTGGCTGCGAAACGACATTACGCTGCCTCCTCGTCGCGCGTCCGCCAAGCCGAGGGCGGCGCGGCATCTGGGCGTACTCCTGGCGCTGTTGTTCATGCTGCTGGCGATACGCCTCTGGATCGTCGACACATCCAACCTTCTCTTCTCGACCACCGGCCCACTCCTGGGCGCGAGCTATACCGACGTTCACATCGCGTTGCCCGGACTCTACATCTCCGCGATCGCGGCGCTCATTGCCGCCGTGTGGGTGGTGCTCGGGATCGCGCGCGACAAACTCGTCTGGTCAGCCGTCTCGGGAACCGTTTTCTACGTGGCGGTGAGCGTGCTGGCCCGCGGCATCGTCCCTGCCGCGTTCCAGAAGCTCGTTGTCTCGGCTAATGAGCTGACGCGCGAGACTCCCTACATCAGGCTACACATCGATGCCACGCGCAACGCGTGGGGCCTAAACAAAGTCGAGGGCAGGGACCTGTCGGGCGAAGTTCAGCTGACGAATGCGAATATAAAGGCGAACGCGGCCACCGTGGACAACGTGCGGCTCTGGGAGCGCGATCTGCTGATGCAGACGTTCAAGCAGCTCCAGGAGATTCGGACGTACTACGACTTCGTGTCCTCGGACGACGACCGGTACATGATCGACGGCAAGTACCGGCAGGTTCACATCGCTGCGCGCGAGCTGAATTCCGAGTCGCTCCCAACCCGCACATTCATCAATTCGAGGCTGACCTTCACGCACGGCATGGGCGTGACGATGGCACCGGTTAATCAGGTTACCAGCGAGGGGTTGCCCGTTCTCTTCATCAAGGATGTGCCCCCCGTCTCGACGGTCTCGATCAAGCTCACCCGGCCGCAGGTCTACTATGGCGAGCTGACCAACGAGTACGTCTTCGTCGGCACGGGTCAGCCGGAGTTCGACTATCCCGCGGGCGAGCAGAACATCTACACCAAATACACAGGTCGTGGTGGAGTCCCGATCGGATCCTTTCTCAGGAAGGTGTTGTACGCGTTCCAATTCGGTTCGCTCAAGATTCTTCTCTCGGACGACATCAAGGGAAGCGCGAAAGTCCTATACCGGCGCAACGTCATGGACCGCGCGACGACGGCCATGCCGTTCCTCGACTTCGACAACGATCCGTATCTCATGATCACCGACGCCGGTCAATTGAAGTGGATCCTCGATGCCTATACGGAGAGCGACGCCTATCCATATTCGCAGCGCACCGCGGACGGAACGAGCTACATGCGGAACAGCGTGAAGGTCGTGATCGACGCTTATGACGGCACGGTGGACGCCTACATCGCGGACCCGAACGACCCGGTCGTCCAGACCTACGCGAGAATATTTGGCGGCATCTTCAAGCCGATCAGCGCGATGCCGGCCGACATCCGGAAGCACGTCCGCTATCCGGGCGATCTGTTCAGGATCCAGACGTCGTTGCACGCGACGTATCACATGACCGAGCCCGACGCGTTCTATCATCGCGAAGATCAGTGGCAGATCCCGGGCGCCCTCAACAAAACGACCAACGAAAACCCGTTCATGCGCCACATCATCATGCGACTGCCCGGAGAGAAAAATCCCGAGTTCATCTTCATGACGCCATTCACACCGCGTGGGAAGGACAATCTGGCGGCGTGGATGGTGGCGCGAATGGACGGCGAGAATTACGGAAAGCTCTCGGTGTACCGGTTCCCCAAGCAGAGCCTCGTCTATGGGCCGAAGCAGATCGCAAACCGCATCAACCAGGACACCGACATCTCGAGGCAGCTAACGCTCTGGGATCAGAAAGGCTCGGAGGTAATCAGGGGCGAGCTGCTGGTGATCCCAATCGAGGAATCACTGATCTATGTGCAGCCGATCTATCTTCGCGCCGAGGGGGGCAACATACCTGAGCTCAAGCGCGTGGTGGTCGCCCACGAGAACCGCGTCGTGATGCGCGAGACGCTCGAGGAGGGTCTCGACGCTCTGTTCGGCTCCGGTGCCGCGGCACAAACGAGAACGAACGTGGAGGACTCACTCAGCACCCTCGGAGTTGAGCCGTCGGTGGTCGGGGGCGGAGCGGTTCCTTCCACGGGTGCCCCGCCCTCAGGCGGGGTCAGCGCGCTTCTTCGGGAGGCGCAGACGCACTACGACCGGGCGATCGCCGCGCAGCGGGCGGGCAACTGGACGGATTACGGACGCGAGATCGAGCAGCTCGGCGCCACGATCCGCGCCCTCAGAGCGGCGAAGAACTAGGGGCATTCCGCCATCCTCGGCCGCCAGAATGAATCTCACGTGGCGCGCTTCAGAAATTCCTGGACTGCCTTGCGGTAGCTTCGCCCGGTCGTGATGCGCTTGCCGTTCCGCAGGATCAGCAGCTGGTCACCCTGATCGAAAGGCTGTGCCTCGCGCACCTGCGCGGTGTTCACGATAGTCGAGCGATGGACGCGCAGGAACCGATTGCTGGGCAAGCGCGCCTCGAGCCTGCTCAGCGGCTCGCGCACGTCATACGCCACTTCAGCGAGATGAATTCTCGCCAGGTCGTCGCGCGCCTGAATCCAGAAGATTTCGTCGGGGTCGAGAAAGAGGATCTTTCCGTTCACCTTGACGCCGATCCTGTTCTTCGGCGCGTCGAGCTGCCCGACATACTTGAGGAGCGCGCTCAGCTGTGACGACACGCTGGGGTTGGAAGATTCCCTGAGTCGCTTTTTGGCGCGGTCGAGCGTCTGGTGAAAGCGCACGTGATCGACGGGCTTGAGCAGATAGTCGAACGCGCCGAATTCGAAGGCCGAAACCGCGTAATCGTCGAAGGCGGTGACGAAGATTACGGGGGGCATCTTGTCGGTCCCGACCTCGGTGATCACATCAAAGCCATCCAGCTCGGGCATCTGCACGTCCAGGAAAACCAGATCCGGCTGCTGCGCGCGAATCGCGGCGACGGCCTCGAGTCCGTTCTGGCACTCGCCCACCACTTCGACGTCGGGGGAGTTCGAGAGGAGCGATAGAAGTCGCTGGCGCGCGAGCGTTTCGTCGTCGATCACCAGAACACGCAGAGATTGCCCGATCATGCCTGCACCGCCGTGACGAGGTCACTGTCCTTTTGCGCGTCGTTTCGAGCCGGCGAGAGGCGCCCGAGCCTGAACGGAATTGTAATCTGCACCGCGTAGCCTCCCTCGTCCCGGGGGCCACTCTCGAATTCGTGGCTGTCACCATAGAGGTGGATCAGCCGGGTGATCGTATTCGTCAGGCCGAGGCCCGTTCCGCGCGAGCGTTCGCGCGATCGGCGGGCACGCACCCCGACTCCATCGTCAAGAATGGTAATCGAGAGCTTGTCGCCCAGGCGCCGCGCGGTGACCTGGACGTAGCCCGCGCCGGCGCGGGGACTGATGCCGTGCCGGATTGCGTTCTCCACCAGGGGCTGGAGCAGCAAGCTTGGAACGAGCGCCGCTCGAACGCCGTCCTCGATGTTGCAGCTGACGGTGAGACGATCCTGGAAGCGCACCCGCTGGATCGCCACGTACCGGTCGAGAAGTCCGAGCTCGCGCTCGAGCGGTACCTCCTGCTCGCTCGATGTCGAAAGCACCAGCCGCAGGAAGTCGCTCAGCTCCGACACCATTCGCTCGGCTGCCGGCGGGTCAGTTGCGATGAGCGCCATGGCGCTGTTGAGCGCATTAAAGAGAAAGTGCGGATTGAGCTGAAGCTTGAGCGTATCCAGCTCCGACTGCACGAGCCGCGTCACCACTCGCTGACGCTCGGCTGATTCCTTGCTCGCCTCGCGCACGAGGTGCTCCACCCACGAAGTCGCGTACGTCGCAACGGTACCGAAGACGCCGAGTAGAATGAGCTTGGCGGCTTCATCGAGCGGAGTGATACGCGCCATCTGGACCGCATCAATCGGATTGATCACCAGAGGCACCCGATTGGTTGCCCACAGCCAGACGAGGAGGCCAAGGTACTCCGCAAAGGCGAGGACCGATATCAACCCGGCCTTCCGGACCGACGAAGCGACCGGCCGGCCGGCCAGCACCACGAAGTACATCAGGAAAATCGGGGACCGGAGCGCGAGCACGCCGGATTGCGCCACCGCATAGCCGCCGATGATCGCCGTCACTGCCGTCACGTCGACGATTGGATTCACCGCCGACAGCCAGTCCGGAAGCTCGGGGCGCCGATACCATATCAGATACTGTACGACGGTCCAGAGCAGCATCGGGCCCAACACCAGCACGTTGGCGCTGTTGAGCGCCTGCGAGAGGTGCGGCGCGTACATGAGCGCCGACGCGGTGAGCAGGAACACCACCGCGGCCCGGAGGCCGTTGAGGATCCGCTCCGCCCTGTCGCGTCTTAGGCGGAGACTTTCGGGAGGCGCGAACGAGGATGAAGCGAAGAACTGCATTAAATGAATCTGGCTGGAGCGGGTTGGCTGGGATAGCAGGCCGACGAGGTCCTGCTACCCCCGACGCCGGTTTAGTCGTGCCCGCCGTCGTCGTTGCCTTGACCCTCGTTCAGGTCGCTCGAGCAGGCGGCAAGAGTGATAAGTGCTGCAATGCCGGCAAGCGGCATCGTGTACTGTATTGGAAGTGCGATCACAGAGTCCTCACTTGACGGTTCGCCGCGAGTGATTAGTCCGCGACTGCGTTGAAAGTACGTCAATCATATGTGGCGACGACCCATGCAGGGGCGGGAGAACTCGTGTACGGGGCGAGTGACTTGTTGCGCGCGGTGAAGGGCGGTTTGAGAGAGACGAGAAAGCGTGGCTCAGCGTCCGCGAATGTGCATTTCCAAGTTTACATTCTCAATGCCGCATCACCCGGAGTCGCGAACGGCGCGCATAAAGGCGACGAGCTTGGCTTCGTCGAGCCTTCCATTGGCGCGCAATCCACTGCACACGTCCACGCCGAATGGCGCAACTCGGGTTATCGCCTTACCCACGTTGTCGGGATTGAGCCCGCCGGCCAGAAAGACAGGAACATCGACGGCGTCGCGAATCCTTCTGCTGACGCCCCAGTCGTGGACGCGTCCCGTGCCGCCAAGCTCTTTCGTCGAGAGCGAAGGATTCCCGGAATCGAGAAGAATAGCGTCCACTGACGAGGACACAGCGACCGATTCCCGCAACGCCTCTTCACCATCGCCGCCGCGGACGTGGACCACCTGAACGATCGAAATTCCCGGGAGTGAGTCTCGCAGCCGCGCGTGCACGCCGGGCTCGACCTCGTCAACGAGCTGGATTGTGGTGGTGCGGCAAAATCGTTGTTGCGCGATGATCGGCTCAGCCGTCGTTTCGCAAGTCAGAAGGAAGGTCGCGACGCCCGGTGGCACGGTATCCGCAATGTCACGGATGCGGGACTCGGGAATCGGGCCGGGCCCGCTCGGCATTCGAGACACGAGACCCAGAGCCGACGCGCCCATTCGCACCGCGAGCGCGGCTTCTTCTTCGGACGCAATGCAACAGACCTTAACCCTGGGCGGAACGGGGAACATAACTGGACCGTTGGTGAATACTATGTTAGGGAATTGCATACAATTGGAACGTCGGGCCGTGCGCGTTCAGCGGCTCCTTCCTAAAACCATGTAACGCGCGAGGCAATATGCTCACAAAAAAATCTAGGCTGTTCCTGGGCCTCATGGCGGCGACTCCATTGTTGTTCGCCGCATGCACGGACAACGGCATCTTCAATCCGATGTCGGATGCCTCCGGCACCTACCAGCTCACCATCTATGCGGGAAGCACCGTTCCGATGTTCTTTACGGTTCAGCCGGGAGATGCCAATTTCCCCAACGGCGCCAGGTTCGACGTGACTGGTGGGAGCCTTGTTCTGAACAGCAACGGGGCTTTTGTCGAGACGAACAACATTCTCATCACACCAAATGGGCAGTCGTCGTTTCGCAATGATTTTATCAGCAGCGGAACGTGGACGCTCAACGGCACGAGTCTCACGCTCAGCGCGCCGGCGACAAACCAAGTCTCGGCGCGGTTCGTGACCGGAACTCTCGACACAAATGTCAACAGCCAGCTCAGGGTCAATTATCAGGAAGCCAACGGCTCGGGTGGCTTGGACTCCTTCGAGTATGTGCGATAAGGCTCTGCAGCGATCTGTGACCTGAAAAGGGAGCGCTCTCGTCCGAGCGCTCCCTTTTCGTTATCGTTTGTACACTTGGAACCGTTTCCCGTGGGGCGCCGTAAGGCTCAAAACTCTTTCGAGGACGGACACAATGGGCACAATGGGCATAGTGGCCTGGATCGTGGTTGGGCTCGTCGCTGGAGTTCTTGCATCTCTCGTGATGGGTGGCACCGGGTACGGAATCATCGGTGACATCGTCATCGGCATCGTCGGCGCCTTCATCGGGGGCTGGCTCTTCGGCGCTCTCGGAATTTCGAATCCCATGGGGGGCATGGGCGGAACGATTTTCGTCGCGTTCATCGGCGCCGTCGTTCTTCTTTTTGTCCTCAGGCTGATACGCGGCTCTACCCGAAAGGTATAGAGCGCTCCATGCGGCTCGGCAGCGGCGCGCGTCGAGCGCCGCTGACCGTTTAGGTGGCGATGAAGCGGCGGAGCGCCCAGACCTTCGGTTATTCGGGCACTCCGCTGGTGGACAAGCTCGGAATAAAACCGGGGACGCGTCTGTATTTCGTTTCGGAGCCGCGGGATTTTGCGGGACTGCTGGGCGGGCTTCCCGACGGTACGCGCGTCGCATCGAGAGGATCTCTCGATTTCGCGATGCTGTTCGTCAAGGCGCGGTCCGAGCTGGAAAAGGGATTCGCGCGACTGCGCGACAGGCTCGAGCCCAATGGAATGCTCTGGGTTGCGTGGCCCAAGAAAGCGTCGGGCGTGGAGACCGATCTCACCGAAGGTATCGTGCGTACCTTCGGGCTCGAGTCCGGGCTGGTCGACGTGAAGGTCTGCGCGGTCGATGACACATGGTCGGGACTCAAGTTCGTCCGCAGGCTGAAGGATCGCTGATATCGCGCCCGGCTGGCGTTGGGGATTAACTTCACTGCGATGATCGATCCCAATGCCAGAGTCCCGGATTGAAATCCGTCGACGCGCTCCTCGCGGGTCTGGTGGACTACGCTGGTCTGTTTCCACCCGCGAGCGAAGACATGCGGCCAGCTCTCGAGAGTTACGCTTCGTACTTTCAAGGCGCGGACAGGGCGGCGCTTGGCCACTTCATCGTGCCTATCTCGCGCGCGAAGGAGCTTGAAGAAGCGGGTGGCGACCTCATGCCCCGCGGCCCGCGGTCTGCTCCGTGGCGCTTGAGCGTGCTGGTCGCGGAAGACGTGCGGGCCGCAAGTGAAGAGATGCAGAAATTCAATTGCCGCCATTCGTCGGAATCAAGGGACGGTCATGCCGTGATCGACGTGGCCGAGCTGAAGGCGACCACGGTGGACGAGATCGGACACCAGCGGCAGGATCTGCCGCCCGCATTCACACCGTATTTCGAGATTCCAATCACAGGCGATGTGTCGCCGCTCGTGAAAGCGATCGCGCACGTCGGTGCGCGGGCGAAGGTTCGCACCGGCGGTGTAACGCCCGAAGCATTTCCTCGGGCCGAGGCGATCATTCGCTTCATTGCCGCATGCCAGCAGGAGGCCGTCCCATTCAAGGCCACCGCCGGACTTCATCATCCGATTCGCGGGGAATATCGCCTGACCTATGAACCGGGCAGTCCAACGGGAATGATGTACGGGTTTATGAACGTCTTCCTAGCCGCAGCCCTCCTGTACGCCGGTGAGAGCGAGGACACGGCGTTCGCCGCGCTCGAGGAGAACGATCCGGCGGCATTCCAGTTTGCCGACGACGCGATTCAATGGCGCGGAAAGCGCATTGGCGCGAAGCTGATTCTGGCCGCACGCTCGGAATTTGCGATTTCGTTTGGCTCGTGCTCGTTCCGTGAGCCTGTCGAAGAGCTTGCGCACCTCACCCGCATAGCGAGATCAACAGACCAGTGAATCAGACGCACGACCCGGCGCTCACCTCGTGGATCGAATCCGCGAACTCGCCCGATAGCGATTTCCCGATCCAGAATCTTCCTTTCGGCGTATTCTCGCGCAAAGGCGAATCGGAGCGGCGCGTCGGTGTGGCGATCGGCGACCAGATCGTCGACGTTGGAGAATCGCTCAGCGCGAATCTGTGGAGCGGTAAGGCGCGCGATGTGGCTCGGTGGTGCGACCGGCCGACCCTCAACGAGCTGATGCAGGCGCCGAGGGAATCGCTCTCGCAGTTCCGCGCGCGGCTCAGCGAGCTGCTGGCAGGAACGCCCGGCGACGACAGCGTGATCAACCCGCTTCCACCAGGCGCTCTCGTTCCGATGACCGAGGCCGTGATGTTTGCCGCCGCTCAGATCGGCGACTACACTGACTTCTACGCCTCGATCTACCACGCGACGAACGTCGGCAAGATCTTTCGTCCCGAAAGTCCGCTGCTTCCCAACTACAAGCACGTGCCGATCGGCTATCATGGCCGGGCGTCATCGATCGTAATCAGCGGCACTGACGTGACGAGACCAAAGGGTCAGACGCTTGCGGTCGGGGCCAAGACTCCAACTTTCGGACCTACGGAAATGCTCGACTACGAAGCAGAGGTCGGCTTTTTCGTTGGTCGGGGCAACAAGCTCGGCGAGCCCGTGCCGATCGGTGAAGCCGAGGACCATCTTTTCGGGATCTGTCTCGTCAACGACTGGTCGGCGCGGGATATCCAATCGTGGGAGTACCAGCCGCTCGGCCCTTTCCTGTCGAAGAACTTCGCGACGACGATCTCACCGTGGGTGGTAACGTTGGAGGCGCTGGAGCCCTATCGCGTGCCCGCGTTCTTCCGGCCGCCGGGAGATCCACAGCCGCTGCCGTATCTCTCCTCCGAGAAGGACAAGAACGAAGGCGGTATCGATCTCAACATCGAGGTCTACATCAGATCAATGATGATGCGGGAGGGGCGTCTGCGTCCCTGGCGCCTCAGCTCGGCCTCGCTGGCCGACATGTACTGGACCGCGGCGCAGATGCTCACGCACCACGCGAGCGGCGGCTGCAACCTCCAGCCCGGCGATCTCCTGGCGAGCGGCACGGTATCGGGACCCGACACGGGCTCGCAGGGATGCTTGCTCGAGCTGACGCGGCGCGGCGCGGCCCCGATCGCGCTTCCGACCGGGGAGGAGCGGAAGTTCCTCCACGATGGCGACGAGATCATCCTACGCGCCTACTTCCAGCGCGAGGGTGCTGCCCGCATCGGTCTTGGAGAGTGCTCCGGGCTCATCGTCGCATCTCCCAGGCGGTAGCACCTAACCATCGATGTCGATGTCACGTAACGCGCGCGAGCCCCTGTATGTCGTTCGCAATTCGCCGATTCACGGGCGCGGCGTGTTCGCGGCACGCTACATCCGGGCTGGAACGCGGATCGTCGAGTACACGGGCGACCGAATCAGCAACCGCGAAGCAGACCGCCGTTACGACGACACCAGAATGAAGAGGCACCACACCTTCCTGTTCACGCTGGACAAAAAGACGGTGATCGACGGTGCGATCGCTACGGGCGGGGGAGACGCGAGCTACATCAACCATTCGTGCGACCCGAACTGCGAGGCGATAATCACCGGCAAGAAGATTTTCATTCACGCGCTTCGCGGGATCTACCCGGGGACCGAGCTCGCGTACGACTACCAATATGAGCGAACCGGCAGGAACGACGCGAAGCTCGAAAAGTTCTACTTCTGCAAGTGCGGGGCGGAGAACTGTCGCGGGAGCATCATGAAGCCCCGCACAAAGCGTTCGCGGCGTGCAACGCGCTCGGTGACCGGACGCAAGTAGCGCCCTTCCGCAGCAAACGTTCGCGGCGCTCGACGGGAATGCGAACCCGGAGGAAGTAGCGTCCTCTGGACTTCCCGCGTGCACGGCAGTTATGGTAGGTCATCAATCCCTTTCTTTTTCGGAGCATCCTCATGCGTTTAGTTTTCCCCGCGCTCGCACTCACGCTTGGACTCGCAACGTCCGCGGCGGGACAGGGCGCCGTCCCCATACAGTCGACGCCACTCGATCCTGCCAACCTCGATCGCTCGGTCTCGGCATGCACTGACTTCTACCAGTTCGCCAACGGCGGCTGGGCGAAGACCCATCCGGTGCCACCCGCATTCTCGATTTGGGGCAGCTTCGCCGAGCTGACGGAGAACAACCAGAGCAACGTCTTGACGATATTGCGCAACTCGGCCGCGAGTGCTAACCCCCAGGCGAGCGCGGATCTTCGCAAGCTCGCGACCTATTACACGTCGTGCATGGACTCGGCAGGTGCCGAGAAAGAGGGCGCGCAGCCGATCGCGCCTGAGCTGGGCCGAGTTGCGGCAATTCGCAACCGCGCGCAACTCGAGTCAGAGATCGCGCGCCTACATTCGATGGGACTCCCCTCGGTCTTCGGCTTCGGCGCCCAGCAGGACGCGAAGAACAGCACTTCCGTCATCGCCGGCGTGCGCCAGGGTGGCCTGTCGCTCCCCGATCGCGACTACTATCTGAACCCGGAGAAGCGCTACTCCGACATCCGCGCCAACTACACCGATCACGTCGCGCGAACGTTCCAATTGATTGGGGAGAGCGCGTCGGATGCAGGAACGGACGCGCAGCGAGTCCTCGCGATAGAGACCGCGCTCGCAAGACCGGCAAAGACTCGCGTGGAAATGCGTGATCCGAACGCCAACTATCACAAGATGACGACGGCGGAGCTAGCCCAACTTGCTCCCGGCTTCAACTGGCCCACCTACTTCGCCGGCGTTGGACGAGCCGACATCACGACCATCAACGTTCAGAATCCGGCGTTCCTGAAGGCCGTTGACAGTCTCATGACATCGGTCCCGGTCAACGACTGGAAGGCGTACCTGCGCTGGAAAATTGTTGACGCGGCCGCGCCGAGCCTCAGCTCCGCCTTTGTCAACGAAGATTTCCGCTTCGGCAGCACGCTCAGCGGAACGAAGGAACAGCTGCCACGCGACAAGCGGTGCGGCCGCGCGACCGATGCGGGATTGAGAGATGCGCTGGGGCAGGCGTACGTCGCCCAATACTTCACCCCAACAGCCAAACAGCGCGCGCTCGAGATGGTTCGCAACCTCGAGTCGGTGTTCCACGATCGCCTTCAAACGCTCGGCTGGATGAGCGACACCACCAAGGCGCAGGCGGAGACGAAACTTGCGGCATTCACCAATAAGATCGGCTACCCGGACAAGTGGCGCGATTATTCATCGCTCACGATCAAACCCGGGCAATTTCTCAACAATCAGCTCGCGGTGCGCGAGTACGAGCGTCGCCGGGAGCTGGCGAGAATCGGCCAGCCGGTCGACCGCGCGGAATGGGGGATGACGCCGCCGACTGTCAACGCGTATTACAACCCGTCCATGAACGAGATTGTGTTCCCGGCCGGCATCATGCAGCCGCCGTTCTTCGATCCGAAGGCCGACGACGCGGTGAATTACGGCGGGATGGGCGCGGTCATCGGACACGAGATGACGCACGGCTTCGACGACCAGGGCGCCCAGTTCGACGCGCAGGGGAATCTGCGCAACTGGTGGAGCGCGTCCGATCTCGAGAAGTTCAAGCGCGGCACCGGACTGGTGGCGTCGCAGTTCGATTCCTACACGGTGCTGGACAGCGTGCACGTGAACGGCAAGCTCACGCTCGGCGAAAATCTCGCCGATCTTGGAGGACTCTCCGTCTCGTACGCTGCTCTCGAAAAGACCCTGGCTGCGAAGGGAAGGCCGCCCCTCATCGACGGATTTACTCCCGAGCAACGCTTCTTCCTGGCGTGGGCGCAGATCTGGAGGCAGAACATCAACCCGGAAGCGCAGCGCGTGAGAATCAACACAGATCCGCACTCTCCGGGGCAGTGGAGAACGAACGGCCCCGTGTCGAATCTGCCGCAATTCGCTGCCGCGTTCGGGTGCAAGCCCGGGGATCCGATGGTCAGGCCTGATTCGGTGAGGCCGGTTATCTGGTAGGACGGCTGGCATCGTGGCGCGTTCTACGACTTCACGACTAACTTGAGGGCATGACTGCCCGGAGCTTTTTCTACCGGGAGACAGACGGGATTCGCGTTACGGTGCGACCCGTCTATCTCCGCGATCACTCGGAGCCTTCGCAGAGCCATTACGTGTTTGCCTATTTCGTGCGCATCGAGAACGTCGGTACGATGGCGGCGCAGGTCCTCACACGCCGCTGGCTGATTCACGATTCGGTCGGGGAGGGAGTGGACACCGAAGTGATCGGAGAGGGGGTGGTCGGCGAGCAGCCGACGATCGCCCCGGGCGCGGTCCATGAGTACCAGAGCTTCTGCATTCTGAAGTCGGGAGAGGGCTGGATGGAGGGGCATTACGGCCTTCTCCGGCAGGACGGAACGCCCTTCGAGGCGACGATCCCGCGCATCATACTCAGCGCGAGCGAGTCGACCAGCCTCCCATCGTAAGCCGCGCACGACAGTTGCCTTGCATCCGGCCGTGAGCCGCATCTACGACATCTCGGTGCCAATCCGGTCGGGTGGACTGGTGTACCCGGGAAACCCCGAGATCGACATCGCCCTCCAACAGGCGGTGGCGAAGGGAGCCAGCGCCAACGTGTCGGCGATACGGTTCGGCTCCCACACCGGCACGCACGTCGATGCTTCCCGTCATTTCTTTGACGATGGGCAACCAGTCGACAAGATCCCGCTCGATCGCTTGATCGGGCCCGTGCTGCTGGTGGGTTTTGGCGACGACGTTCGCTCGATCGGCGCCGCGGAGCTGCGCGAGCACGACATCAAGGATCACAAGCGAATTCTGCTTCGCACCCGCAACTCCGCGCTCCTCTCCCGGAAGGAGTTCGTCAACGACTACACGTACCTTGCTCCCGATGGCGCGCAGTACCTGGTGGACAAGGGAGTGGAGCTGGTCGGCATCGACTACCTGTCCATCGAGCAGTTCCACTCGGGACACCATCGCACGCATCGCACGCTTCTCGAGCGCTCGGTGGTCATAGTCGAAGGTCTCGATCTGTCGGTACCGCCGAGCGGCGAGTACCAGTTCATCTGCCTCCCGTTGAGGCTCGAAGGCTGCGACGGCGCGCCGGCTCGCGCGGTATTAATCGCGTGAGCGAAATCAAACACATTTTCTTCGACATTGGCGGAGTGCTGGGCTCGAATGGGTGGGATCACGAGCAGCGCGAGCGAGCAGTCGCGCAATTTCACCTGAATTCGGATGATTTCGAGTGGCGCCACAAGGAAGTGGTCGCAGAGTGGGAAGAGGGAAGGATCACGATCGACGAGTATCTCGAGATCGCCGTGTTCCATACGCCGAGGACCTTCTCGCGTGAGCAGTTCATCGCGTTCATGTACTCGCAGAGCGTGCCCGACGAGGACACGATCGCAATCGCGCGCCAGCTCTCGCGCCAGCCTCGTTACACGCTGATGACGCTCAACAACGAATCCGAAGAGCTGAACAGGCATCGTATCGAGAAGTTCGGAATCGCGCCGATCTTCGAGGCATTCCTGTCGTCCTGCTGGCTCGGGGTCCGCAAACCGATACGCCGATTCTACAACCGCGGCCTGGGCATCGCTCAAGCCGAGGCCGCAGCCTCACTCTTCATCGACGACCGCCAGCAGAATCTCATTTCGGCCAGCACCCTTGGCATAAACGTGGTTCACTTCACATCGGCGACACAGTTGCGCTCCGACCTGGAGCGTATTCTCCACCTGGAATTTCCCGGAGCATAGGCAATGCGCTTGGCGATGATCGGCCTCGGCCGAATGGGCGGCAACATGTCGGAGCGGTTGATGAAAGGCGGCCACGAGGTCGTTGTCTTCGATCGCACGCCGGAAGCGGTGCAGAAATACGTCGCGAAGGGGGCAACGCCCACGAGCACGCTGGCCGAGGTCACGGCCAAACTCAAGAGTCCGCGGATCGTGTGGATAATGGTCCCCTCGGGGAAGCCAGTTGACGATACGATCGCCGCGCTGGTGCCCGGCATGTCGAAAGGCGATGTGATAATCGATGGAGGCAACTCCAACTTCCACGACACGATGCGGAGGGGGGCAGACCTGCAGGCGAAGGGAATTCACTTGGTCGATTCAGGAACCAGCGGAGGCATCTGGGGCCTCGCGAACGGATATTGCCTCATGATCGGCGCGTCGCCGGAGGCGTTCAAGCTGTGCGAGCCGATCTTCAAGACCCTCGCTCCGTCCGACGGCTACGCTCACATGGGACCGACTGGCGCGGGTCACTACGTCAAGATGATTCACAACGGGATCGAGTACGGAATGCTCCAAGCGTACGCGGAAGGCTATGAGATTCTCCACGCATCGAAGAACTTCAAGCTGGACCTGCACAAGATCGCGGCGGTGTGGAATCGCGGCAGCGTCGTGCGCTCGTGGCTCAACGAGCTGGCAGAGACGGCGTTCGAGAGAGATGGCGAGCTGAGCGATCTGCGCGGATACGTCGAAGATTCGGGCGAGGGACGCTGGACGGTGCAGGAAGCGATCGATCTGGATGTCCCGGCGCCCGTCATCACGCTCTCATTGCTCATGCGGCTTCGGTCGCGGCAAGCCGATTCGTTCTCGGCCAAGGTGATCGCGGCACTGCGCAACGAATTCGGCGGTCATGCGGTAAAGAAATCGTGAGGACTCCGGTTGCGGTGCCGTTGATCCGCGCGCCAAGAAAGCGTGGAAGTCGTGAGAAGGCCGATGCGTGCACCATGGTGATCTTCGGCGGCGCCGGCGACCTCACCAAGCGCAAGCTCATTCCGGCGATCTACTATCTGGCGGAGCAGAAGCTCCTGCCGGACAACTTCGCTCTGCTCGGCGTCGCGCGCGATCAGAATACCGACGAGGAGTATCGCGCCCTGATGCGCGAGGCGATGACGCACTCCGACGATATCCACAAAGTCCACGACGAGGTCTGGCAATGGCTCTGTGAGCGGACGTTCTACGCCGGCGGCGATTTCTCGAACGACGACGCCTACGGGAACATCGAGAAGCGGCTCAAGGAGATCGAGGCGCGCTCCCCTCTTGAGGAGCAGAACCGACTCTTCTATCTGGCGATTCCGCCGAGCGTGTTCGAGACGACCCTCAAACACCTCTGCGCGAGCGGGCTCGCCAAGCGCACGCATTCGTACGAGGAGCGGCCCTGGAGCCGCATCGTGATCGAAAAGCCGTTCGGCCGCAGCCTCGAATCAGCAAGGGCGCTCAACCGGCTCGTGCTCGACGAGTTCGGCGAGCACCAGATCTATCGCATCGATCACTACCTCGGGAAGGAAAGCGTCCAGAACATCCTCGTCTTCCGCTTCGCGAACTCGATCTTCGAGCCGCTGTGGAATCGGCACTACATCTCGCACGTGCAGATCACGGCCGCGGAGTCGGTCGGGGTGGAGGGGCGGGGCAAGTATTACGAGGAAGCGGGAGTGCTGCGGGACATGTTCCAGAACCACCTGTTGCAGCTTCTCACGCTCGCTGCGATGGAACCGCCCAGCTCGTTCACGGCGGACGCGGTTCGGGACGAGAAAGTAAAAGTCCTTCACTCGGTGCGCCCTCTCATTCAGGGCGACTGCGAACCGTCAGTGGTGCGGGCGCAGTACGACGCGGGAACGATCGAAGGCAAAACGGTTCCGGGATTTCATAGTGAGCCGGACGTGTCGCCGGATTCCCTCACGCCGACCTTCGCCGCCATGCGGATCTCGATCGACAACTGGCGGTGGAAGGGAGTCCCGTTCTACCTGCGATCCGGAAAGAGAATGGCGCGCCGGATCTCCGAGATCGCCATCCAGTTCCGGTCGCCGCCCCTCCTGCTGTTCGGTCAGAAAACAGTCGAGGAGATGTCGCCCAGCGTCCTGACGCTACGCGTTCAGCCCGACGAGGGGATCTCCCTGCGGTTTCAGGTGAAGACTCCCGGCGCGATGCACGAGCTCACTCCGGGCCTCGAGATCACGCCGGTCGATATGGACTTCACTTACGCCGAGGCGTTCGGAAACGATGCGCACCCGGCGTACGAGACACTGCTGCTCGATTGCATGATCGGCGATCCCACCCTGTTCACGCGCAGCGACGAAGTCGAGATGGCATGGACCATCATCGACCCGGTGCTCGAGTATTGGGATAGCCATCCTGCGACGTCGCTTCCTACGTATCCGGCGGGCAGCTGGGGACCCGAAGAGGCGAATAAAATCCTTGACGGAGATCACACACGTTGGCGATAGCTCCACTCATACCCCCGCTCGTCGCGTTTATCCTTTCGTCGACAGCCTGTCAAAATTCAAAACCGGGCCATAGGGACTCGGCCGCCGTGCTGGCGGGCGACACGACGCAGCACGTGCTTTCTGCTGGGGACCGTGCGCTCGTGCTGCGCGCGCGCGAGCTCGATCGCGCGGACAGTCTCGATGCCGCGCGCTCCGCGTACGACCAGGCCGCGCAGAAGCTCCCGCAGCTTTCCGATTGGCTATACCTGAGAGCAGCCGGGGTCACCGGAGACAGCTCGGCGAGAGCAGCCTACTATTCGAAACTTCGAACGGACGTTGCGCGGGATCGCATCCGGGTGACCGATGCGATCGCACGGGAACGGACGCGCGATTTCGCGGGCGCCATACGCGCCTACAACGCGCTCGGCCAGCGGCTGGACGCATTGCGGCTTCGCATCAATCCCCCGGCTGATGATGCGTCGAGGACCGCGGCGCGGGGCGAGCTGCTGTCGTACATCTCCAACTCGAACAACTCGGCGGACACGCGCGAAGCAATCGATCTCTTCGACAAGGTCTTCACCACCACAACACCATCCGAGGAGCTCGTCATCGCGCGCGCGGCGAACAAATCGGGACTGCCTGATCGCGCAGCCACAGCCTACGCAAAGGCGCTCGGCGCCGGACTCGGCGACGTGGATGACAACGTCGGCTACGGCTCGGTGCTCTACCGCCTGAGGCGCTACGCCGACGCCGCGACACAGCTCGCCAAGGTTCGAGCTCCGGCCACGCTCGCCGCCGCGGCGCAATACCAGCGCGCGAGAGCGCAGATCGCTCTCGGCAACACAGAGGTCGGCCGGTCCACGCTCCGCGCGATCACGACCGCGTATCCGAAGGACACGAGCGCGGCGTCGGCACTCCTCCTGCTCGCCGACCTCGCCACCGACGACAATCGCGATCAGGACGCGCGGCAGACTCTCACCGCACTGCTCAAGCGCTTTCCCGCTGGCAGGCATGCCACGAGCGCTCGGTTTCGCACGGGCATGATTGCCTATATACAGGGAGACAGAAAGAACGCCGCCGCAGAATTCGATTCGCTCGTCGCGCGCGACTCCAACAGCACTGAAGCGCTGGCTGCCTCCTATTGGGCCGGACGGTCTTACGCCGCACTTGGTGACAAGACGCGCAGCAAGGCAAGGTGGCGATCGATAGTCGCCAAGGAGCCGCTCAGCTACTACGCCGTCGTGGCTGCCAAGCGGCTCGACACGACGCTCGTCGCGCCAGACCGTTCACCAGCGAATTACGCCAGGGTTCCGGCGATCGATACGGCACTGAACCGAATCATGGCGCTCAAGGACGTCGGAATGGATGTGGAAGCCGGATTCGAGAACGACAGGCTGTTCCGCGATGCTCTGGGAAATCAGACGCGCATGATCGCCACGGCGCACGCCCTCGCCGGATCGGATCAGGCATCGCGCTCGATCGCGCTGGGTCGCCGCGCCATCGACGAGATCGGACGCAGTCCGGAGAATTACCGGCTGTACTTTCCGGTGCTGGAGCGGGAGACTCTGATCTCCAGCAGCAAGGAGAACGCTCTCGATCCGGTTCTCGTCGCGGCGCTCATCCGGCAGGAATCGAACTTCAATCCGCTTGCTACTTCGCCTGCCGGCGCGAGAGGCCTAATGCAGCTGATGCCGGCCGTCGGAAAGCAAGTCGCCGAGGCGAAGGGCATCGGGCCGTGGGATCCGGATCTCCTTTATCAGCCCGCCACCAACATCAAGCTGGGCACCGCTCATCTGAGTGGTTTGGCCCACCGGTATCCGGAGGTCGTGAAGGTGCTGTCCGCCTATAACGCGGGCGAGTCGCGCGTGGAAAAATGGTCGACCAAAGCAGGGGCAGCGGATCCGGAGGTATTCACGGAGCGCATCCCCTTCGTCGAGACGCGCGACTACGTGCGCACGATCCTGCGCAATCGCGCGTACTACCAGGCGCTCTATCCCTGGTAGCGTTCCTTCTCGGAAGCCGGATTCACTTCACCCTTTCTCCGCTTGCGCCAGTCGAGGAGCCACGTCCCGGGAATCAGGAACAACGGCGTGAGAAAGATGCCGAGTAGCGAGTTCAGCCAGATCAGCGCGAGGTAGAATGCGATGAGGCCGAACGATACCCACAGCGTGCCAAGCGGGCCGTGCGTTTCCAAGCGAAACTCCCCCGTGAATAGGTAGATTAAAAGGTATCATGACGTACGCCCGGGTTGAAGCATCCGATGTAGACTGCGCTGTCGAGGCGGCGCTTGGGAACGGGGGACCAGCGGTTCTCGCGGTCTCGGGCGGCCTCGATTCGATGGTGCTGCTCACTGTCGCTGCGTCCCAGCTTTCCTCGCGGGCGCGCAAGAACGTCATGGTCGCCACCTTCGATCACGGCACGGGCAAAGCAGCGGGACGCGCGGCGGCGCTCGTCGCCCGCCAGGCTTTCCTGTCCGGGTTCGTTTGCGTCACTGGCCGCGCATCGACCATTGGCACGCGTGAGGAGGAGTGGCGTCGCGGCCGCTGGCAGTTCCTCGAGCAGGTCGCATCGAAGTGCGAAGCGAACGTCGTGACCGCGCACAACCTCGACGACCAGGTCGAAACCGTCTTCATGCGGATCCTTCGCGATGCCGGCCCGCGCGGACTCGCCGGCCTGTACGCGGAATCGGAGATCGTCCGGCCGTTTCTGAACATCAGCCGAGGCACGCTGGCGAGCTACGCTCACCGGAACAATGTGCCCTTCGTCCAGGATCCATCGAACTGCGACCGCAAGCACCTGCGGAACCGAATCCGCCTCGACATTCTGCCGTCGATCATGAAGCAGAATCCGAAGTTTTCGGACGAGCTCCTCTCGCTTGCCCGGGAAGCCGCGGCGTGGCGGCGGTCGCTCGAGGATCTCGCCGGCAATGTGGGAGCCGAGGCGGAGCAAGATGGCGCGCTCCGCATCAGCCGATTGAGCCTCAAGGGTTACGACGCCGACTCCCTCAGAGTTCTGTGGCCCGCCCTGGCCGCACGCGCGAGCGTGGTAATGGACCGGAGAGGAACCCAACGCGCCGCTGAGTTTACTATTAAGGGTGCGACGGGAGGGGCGATTCAGCTATCCGGAGGGATCGAGATCGTGATGCGGCGCGATCACATGCTGCTGCGCCGCTGGCGGTCGGTCAGACAGGAGATCCGGGCATGAGCAGCACGGTCAGACCGCTCGGGGTGAAAGCTGATCCGCGCCTTTCCGGGAGAATCGTCAAGCGTATCGCGTTCGATGAGGCCGCGATCGCGAGGCGAGTCACCGAGCTCGGCAGCGAGATCACCGAAGCCTATCCGGACGGCGATCTTCTGGTGCTTGGCTTGCTCAAGGGAAGCTTCATATTTCTGAGCGACCTCGTGCGGCAAATCACTCGTCCGCTTCAGGTCGATTTTCTCGTAGCATCCAGTTATGGTGATGGGACGGTGTCGAGCGGTACGGTCAACCTGGTGTACGATCCGGAAACCGAGCTGGAAGGGAAAGACATCCTTTTAGTCGAAGACATCGTGGATTCCGGCCGTACGTTGAATCGTCTGATGGCTATACTGAAGGAGCGGAATCCGAGGTCATTGGAGATCTGCGCACTGCTTCACAAGAGGATCGCGGAAGGGTTGCAGTACGACGCGAGGTTCGTTGGTTTTGATGCGCCGAACGAGTTTCTGGTTGGATATGGGTTGGATCACGCGGAGAACTTCCGCCATTTGCCGTACATAGCGAGCTTGCTGTAATGCCTATACAGATGCCTAACAAGAACCCCAAGAAGCAGACGAACTGGAGCAGAATCTCCAAGAACGTCTCGTTCTGGGTTTTCGTCATATTGGTGCCCGTCGCGATCATCCAGTTCTCGGGGAAGGGATCCGACGTAGCGCCCGAGATCTCCTACACGGAGTACACTGGCCAACTTCTGCGCGACAACGTCGACAAGGTCACCATCCAGGGCGGCCAGTCTCTGACGGGTGATTTCAAGCAGAAGGTCGCGGTGAAGGGAGGACGGCTCGTCCAGAAGTTCAAGGTCCTCCTGCCGATGGAGAATTCGAGCGACGACCTCAAGCAGCTCGTTGCGCACGGAGTCCAGATCCAGGCGGAAGTGCCGCGCGCGTCGATGATGTCGCTCCTCATCGGTCTGTTCCCTTATCTGCTGATTTTCGGAATCTGGTTCTTCCTGTTCCGCTCGATGCAGGCGGGGGGAGCAAAGGCGTTCAGCTTCGGAAAATCCAAGGCGAAGCTGCTGACAGGCGACACGCCCAAGGTGACGTTCGATGACGTTGCCGGCGCGGATGAGGCCAAGGTCGAGCTCCAGGAGATCATCGAGTTCCTGAAGGATCCACAGAAGTTCACCAAGCTCGGCGGACGTCTGCCGAAGGGTGCGCTGCTCGTTGGTCCGCCGGGAACCGGCAAGACGCTGCTCGCCCGCGCCGTCGCGGGTGAAGCCGCGCGTCCTTTCTTCTCGATGTCGGGCTCAGACTTCGTGGAAATGTTCGTGGGTGTCGGCGCCAGTCGCGTGCGCGATCTGTTCGAGCAGGGCAAGGCCCACGCCCCGTGCATCATCTTCATCGACGAGATCGACGCCGTCGGCCGCCATCGCGGCGCCGGGCTTGGCGGCGGTCACGACGAGCGCGAACAGACTCTCAATCAGCTGCTGGTCGAGATGGATGGCTTCGAGTCGAACGAGGGCGTCATCTTGATCGCCGCGACCAACCGTCCCGACGTCCTCGATCCAGCCCTCATGCGTCCCGGTCGGTTCGACAGACAGATCGTGGTGGATCTGCCGGATCTTCGCGGCCGTGAGGGAATTCTCCGCGTGCACATCCGCAACAAGCCGATGGCGGAGGACGTGGACGTTACGACGCTCGCGCGTGGAACTCCGGGAATGGCCGGAGCCGATCTCGCGAATCTGGTGAACGAAGGCGCGCTACTCGCCGCCCGACGCAACCACGACAAGGTCTACATGGCCGACCTCGAGGATGCGAAGGACAAGGTGATGATGGGCGCCGAGCGGAAATCGATGGTCATGAAGGACGAGGAGCGAAAGCTCACGGCCTACCACGAGGGTGGCCACGCCATCTGCGCGGTCAAGGTGAAGGGCAACGACCCGTTGCACAAAGTTACGATCGTTCCGCGCGGACGCACACTCGGTGTGGCGTGGACGCTGCCGGAAGACGACCGCGTCTCGGTCACGAGAGAGCAGCTCGAGGCGAATCTCGTCAAGGCGTACGGTGGTCGTGTGGCCGAAGAGCTGGTATTCGGCCGTGACCGTGTGACGACCGGAGCCGCGAGTGACATCCAGCAGGCGACGGGCCTGGCGCGCCGCTACGTCTCGCAGTGGGGACTGTCCGACGAGATCGGCCCGATCCTCGTCGGCGACAACGAGCAGGAGCTCTTCCTCGGCCGCGAGATCCAGACGCGCCGAGAAGTCTCCGAGCGCACTGCGCAGCTCGTCGATTCCGAGGTGACGCGCGTGATCAAGGAGGCATACGCGCGGGCGACAGTGGTGCTTCAGGAAAACATGGAGCTTCTGCACATGGTCGCGGCGGCGTTGCTCGATCGTGAGACTCTCACGGGTGACGATGTTGCAGCACTCTCGCGCGGCGAAAAACTTCCGCCACGCCCGGTGAGCCCGCCAACTACGGCTCCGGCGCTGGCGACACCGGTAATGCATCCCAAGCCGTCGAAGCCGCCGCTCTTCGGAGGACCGGAGGTAGCCCCGGCGTGATCTTCGCCTGGCCGTCGAAGTCACAGCGGCCAAACATCTTCGGAATCCTGAATGTTACCCCCGACAGCTTCAGCGACGGGGGTAACTTTTTTTCCACGGAAGCCGCGATCGCTCAAGCGGGGATAATGATCTCCGAGGGCGCCGACGCCATCGACATCGGCGGAGAGTCAACCGGCCCCGGCGCCAAGCCGGTCTCGGCGCGCGAAGAGCTGAAGCGCGTGCTTCCCGCGATCCGCGGAATACGGTCGCGGTGGAGTGATGTCGCGATCTCCATCGATACGGTTAAAGCCGAGGTTGCCAGCGCGGCCCTGGCCGAAGGTGCGTCGATCGTGAACGATGTGTCGGGAATGTCGCTCGATCCCGAGATGCCGCGCGTGTGCGCCGAGGCTGGTTGCAGCGTCGTCCTGATGCATTCGCGCGGAACGGTGGCCGACATGGCGAGCTACGAGAACGCGGTCTATGGCAACGATCCGGTCGGAGAGATCGTTGCCGAGCTGGAGGAGAGCATTCAGACCGCCCAGCGCGCCGGGATTCATCCGGGCCGCATAGCGCTCGACCCCGGCATCGGATTCTCGAAGCGAACCGGCCATTCGCTCGCCGCCCTTGTAGAGCTGCCACGCATTGTCGCGCTTGGCTATCCAGTTTTCGTCGGCGCCTCGCGCAAGCGCGTGATCGCCGAGCTCATTCGCTACACCGCCGGCGCGGGGGGCTCATCGGGGGGAACCACGCTCGCTCCGCAGATGATCTCGAACGACGACCGCGACATGACGACGGTCGGAGTCAACGTCGTGGCATTCTTTTCCGGCGCGCGAATCTTTCGCGTGCATCGCGTCCGCGCCAACCGGCTTGCCCTCGACGCCGCGTGGGCTCTTACTCCAGAAGCGTCAGAGCTCCTTGCTGAATGATCCCGACAGCGTTCCCGGAGACGTGTCTTCGAGATAGATCGTTCGCCGGCCGAGCCACCATACGAGCAACCAGGAGGTTACGACCTGTACCAGGATCACGGTTGGCAAAATGGCGGGGTGTTCGACGATCGGCGTGATAGAGCCGGGCCGCGGAAACATCAGCGGTATGTTGATCAGGTTGAAGATGACGATTCCGATGAGGAGTCCCCTCGAGCCGCCGAGGATCTTCCAGCAGACGACGCAAAACGCCAGCTCCACGATGAAATCGAGCAGAGGATATCCCTGAAGATTCAATCCGAGACGCGGTCCCCAGGCCATCGGGAGCAGGGTGATGTTGGGCTCGTGGTGAATTATGTCAAGCACGATGTGCGAGAAAATACCCAAGGCGATCGCCGCGCCCACATTGGAGCGATGCACGGATTTCCCCATCCACCATGCGAGGACGGCCAGCAGAGCTCCGGTAAATACGGAGTGAGAGTAGGGGAGGAAGTCCAGATGAATGGAGTCGGGAGTCGCGCGAAAATGCTCTATGCCGAGGTATGTGAAAACAATCCAGAGCAGCTCTACCAGCTGCACCGAAATCAGAAGCGGCCACAGCCCGACTCGCGGAAACTTCCTCTTGAGAACCAGCGCTGCTGAGGCGTGAGCAATCGCGTACGTAGTGCCTCCTGGCGGGCGTCGGAAGTCAATATGTCGAAGATGTCAACCGCCCAATGCTTGGGCAACCCACGAGCCGCTGAATTAATTTTGAGCCGGTACACCTCACTGAGGCGCTCCCGATAAGACGATTCCCTTCGCCGGGTTGGACGACCGCCGTACTCCTCCTGTTCGTCTACATGCTCACCCTCGCCCCAGGCGTCACGCTCTGGGATTCGGGCGAGTTTCTGGCTGCCATCCATTCGATGGGGATTCCGCACCCGCCCGGCACTCCGCTCTACGTGCTGATCGGCAAAGTGTGGAGCATGGCGTTCGGTGCGGTGTTTGGATTTGCGCGCTCGATCAATCTGTTGTCCGCCGTCTGCACCGCCTTTGGATGCGGCATTCTCACCAGCCTGTTCGCCAAGTGGACCAATGATGGCTTCGCCGCGACTGCCGCGGGACTCGCCGCCGGACTCATGTCGACCGTATGGCTGAACGCGACGGAGACGGAGGTATACGCGGTCGCGCTTCTCTTTGGCTGCATGATTCTCTGGGCAGCGGATCGCGCCGGCGAGAACTCGGATGCGCGTTGGGCTCTGCTTGCCGCTTACCTCGCCGGACTGGCGTGGTCGCTCCACCTGATCGCACTGCTCGTAGTTCCCAGCGCGATTCTCCTCGTGTTCAGCACGGGCGACGGGTATTTCGCGGTTCCGGTGGGCCGTCGTTATGTCGATGGCCGGCGCGAGGCACACTCGTTCGCCAAACTGCTGCGCGGGTCGATCATCGTCACGGTTATCGGAATGACATGTGTGGTGTTCATGCTGATTCGTGCACGCCACGATCCGGCGATCAATCAGGGAAATCCGTCCACCTTTGGCTCACTGGTGGATGTGATTTTTCGCCGGCAGTACGATGTGCCCTCGCTTTGGCCGCGCCAGGCCCCGTTTTATCTCCAGCTCGGCAATGTCTTCGAGTATGCGGATTGGCAATTTGCGAAAGGGCTCGTGCCGACTGCTCCGCCCAGCTGGTGGAGAACTCCAGTCACGGTCTTTTACGCTCTCCTTGGACTCTTCGGCTTTTTCGCGCACCGCAGCGCCGACCGTCGCAGCTGGCGCGCGCTCGCGCTCCTCTTTCTGGTTTCGTCCCTCGGCGTCGTGATTTATCTCAACCTCAAGGCGGGGCCATCGTTCGGAGACGGAATTCTTCCCGCGAACGCTCTGCACGAAGCCCGCGAGAGAGATTACTTCTTTTTCTGGGCGTTCATCTGCTGGGGATTGTGGGCTGGATTCGGCGCGATCACTCTGTCACGCCGCGTCAAGCCGCCGCTCAGCTTCGTGATGATGGTGTTCCCGTTCACTCCGGCGATTCTCAACTGGACGGCTGTCGATCGGAGAACCGACCAGGTCGAGGCGCGCGCTCGGCTCGATGAAGCTGACATGCTGGCGAAGGTCCCGCCGTCGGGCATCCTCCTCGCGCTGGGAGACAACGACACCTATCCGCTGTGGTATCTGCAGCAGGTAGAGGGGACACGCAAGGATGTGACTGTGGTTACGTTGCCGCTGCTCGCCGCGGAGTGGTACCGCGCTGAGCTCGCACGCCGGTACAAGCTGCTCGACTCGGCGTCCGTCGAGCGATGGTCGGGGCGCGACAGCACCCTCGCTTTCCTTACCAGGCGATCCTACGATCAGAATCGTCCGGTTATTCGATCTCCGTTCTTCCAGGTTGATTCGAAAGCGGCGAAGAAATGAGCACCTGATCGGCGATCACCGCTGCCCTCTAATGTATGTCGAACGTGTAGTCGCCCGTCGCACCCGCCACCACCGAGGCTGCCAAGATGATGTAGAAGCCCGATGCCGGAGCGGTGTACGTGAACTGTGCATTCTTGGTAGTGGCATCGATGTTGTCGTTCGCAGCCAGAACCGCCGTGCTGCCGTCACGACGAATCTCGAGATATGAGTCCACGACGCTCGACGTCATGGACACTGTGATGGACTGCCCCGTGGTCAGGAAGATGACATAATTGTCGGAATAGAATCCAATGTTGGCGCAGTCCGTGGTCTCGAGGGCCTGCGGACTGGTGATTCCGGGCAGCACGAAGACGTCCTCGCAGTTAGTGACGGGCGTAGCCGATGCTGCCGAAGCCAGAGAATAGGTGCCAATCGCGTTGGCGTCGAACGAGTTGGCGCCGACGATATATGTGCCGGCCGGTACGATGACCTTGACCCTGGAATCGGTGATGCCGACGGCTCCGAAGTCGTCGTTGACGCCGATCACCACGGCTCCAGCTGTGAACACGCCCAGATACGTGTCGAAAACCCCCGACGTCTGACTAAAGATGTAGGTGCCGGTCGTCGGAACGGTTACCGTGTAAAAGTCGATGAAGGTGCCGTCGGAGAGCTGGCAATCCGTGAGTGACAGCTGGCTGTCGACAGTCGACCCCAGCGCGTGTATCGCGGTTCCGCAGGCGGTGAACTTTATCGCGGTAAGGGTTCCGGTTGTCGCTGAAAGTGTGTTCCCCTCGGGCGCGGCGCCGAGCGTCCAGCTGCCAACTGTAGCGATACCGGCGGAGTTGGTCGTCGCGCTGCCACCCGTGACCGACCCGCCGCCGGTAGTCACCGTGAATGTCACAGGGACGCCGGTCATTGGCGCTCCGCTCCCATCACTGACGAGGACCGAGGGAAGTGCCGCCACCTGCGTCTCCGGTGCTGCCGTCTGGGTCGTTGCGGAATTCGGGGCAATAGTTGTCGCCACGCCGCCGCCGCCGGGACCCGAGGTATCCGCCCCGCCGCAGGAGAGCTGCAGCACCAGGAGTCCCACTGGAGGCAGAGAGGAGACGATAGTTCGCAGCAGCTTCATAATTCCCAGTACCCGCGAGGAAGAGGTTGGTCAAGAAGGGAGCAAGCCAAAGGCCACAGAAATGACGCGGCGTCGCCCCAATAGTCATTCGCCGCCCAGGGCAAGCATTTCACCGGCAGGATCGCCGTGTTGCAGGGTCAGTACGAAAAAGCCCCGCCATTTCTGACGAGGCTCTTCATTTCGTTGAAGATCGATGGCTTCGAGATAGACCGGAGCAGGTAGGCCTCTTTGTCTTCCTAGTACCTGTAGTGCTCCGACTTGTACGGGCCTTCGAGCGGAACGCCGAGGTAGTCCGCCTGATCCTTCGAAAGCTTCGTGAGCTTCACTCCGAGCTTGTCGAGATGCAGCCGCGCGACCTTCTCGTCGAGCTTCTTGGGCAGCGTGTACACCTTGCACCCGTAGGAGTCGCAGTTGGTGTGCAGCTCGATCTGAGCCATCACCTGGTTGGTAAAGCTCGCCGACATCACGAAGCTCGGATGCCCGGTCGCGCAACCAAGGTTCAACAGTCGACCCTCGGCCAGGATCATCACGCTGTGCCCGTCGAGAAACACATACTCGTCGTACTGCGGCTTGATCTGCACGCGCTTGATGCCCTTGGTCTTCTTGAGGCCGGCCATGTCGATCTCGTTGTCGAAATGCCCGATGTTGCCGACGATTGCCTTGTCCTTCATCCGCGCCATGTGCTCGGCTGTGATGATGTTCATGTTGCCGGTCGCCGTAACGAAGATGTCGGCCGTCTTGACGACATCTTCCAGCGTCGTCACTTGATAGCCTTCCATCGCTGCCTGCAGCGCGCAGATCGGATCGACTTCGGTGATGACGACGCGGGCGCCCTGTCCCTTCAGCGCCTGCGCGCATCCCTTGCCGACATCGCCATAGCCGCAGATCACGGCGACCTTGCCCGCCAGCATTACGTCGGACGCACGTAGAATTCCGTCCGTTAGCGAGTGGCGGCACCCATACAGGTTGTCGAATTTCGACTTGGTTACGGAATCATTGACATTGATGGCGGGGAAAAGAAGGGTACCGGCTTCCATCATCTGATAGAGGCGGTGCACGCCCGTTGTCGTCTCCTCGGATACTCCGCGCAGATCCTTCGACATCCGCGTCCAGCGCTTCGGGTTCTTCTTGAGCTCACGCTTCAGCAACCCGAGAATGATCCCGTACTCCTCGGAATCCTTATTGACATCGAACTCCGGCACTCGGCCTGCCTTCTCGAACTCCACGCCCTTGTGAACGAGCAGCGTCGCGTCGCCGCCATCATCCAGCAGAAGGTTCGGACCCGATCCATCGGGCCAGACGAGCGCCTGGTCAGTGCACCACCAGTACTCCTCGAGCGACTCGCCCTTCCACGCGAATACCGGAGTTCCCTGCGGATCGCTGACCGTGCCGTTCTTGCCGACGACGACCGCTGCAGCGGCGTGATCCTGCGTCGAGAAGATGTTGCATGATACCCAGCGCACATCGGCGCCGAGGTGCGTGAGCGTCTCGATGAGGACGGCCGTCTGCACGGTCATGTGCAGCGAGCCCATGATCTTGGCGCCGGCGAGAGGCTGGCTGGCCTTGTACTCCGCGCGCAGCGCCATCAGGCCGGGCATCTCGTGCTCGGCGAGACGAATCTCATTGCGCCCGTACTCGGCGAGCTCGAGATCCTTGACCTTGTACGGCTCTCGCCCTGCTTCGACTGCCGCGGTGAATGCGTTCATCGGTTCTGCGATCGTGGTCACTGTGCGCTCCATGTGATGGTCTGCGTGTGCTTGTTAGGCGGTTTTCCTGAGCGGAACCGCGTCCGCTTTCTTGCGTGAGCTGTTCTTTGCTGCCACCGCGCTCCGTTTTCCGGAAGCGGTGAACAGCATTGGACCTTTGGCGTCGGGATCAGCCGGCAGTCCGTTGTAACGAAAACTCTCCAGTCCCGCCGCTTGCATCCACTCGCCAAGCGTGCCCGCATCGAATCCCTGCCATTGGTGCCCCATCGTCTGCCGCAGGTCCTGCCGGTCGTGTGGCATCATGTCGAGCACGAGCAGTCGTCCCCCGAGCTTGAGCACTCGAACTGCTTCCGAAATCACGCGCACGGGATCGGCGACGTAGTGGAGCACGAGGAAGAGGAGTGCCACGTCGACCTCTCCGTCGGCGAGAGGCAATGCTTCCAGGCGTCCGTTTCGAATATCTACGTTCTCGACTCCATGTAGCCGCTTTCTGGCCGCGGCCAACATCGCACCCGATTCGTCCACGGCGATCACGCGCTCGACGAAGGGCGCCAGAGACTGCGTGATCGCGCCGGTGCCGCAACCGAGGTCGGCGACCGTCCACGATTCATCGAGAAGCCCGAGAAGCGCGACGTCCGAGCGACGCCCGAATAACTCGAGTCGCATTCGGTCCCACTGACCGGCGGAAGTCGAGAAGAACTGCTGTGACCGGGTGCTTCGTTCGGCCAGCACGGCCTGCGTGCGCCGCGCGTCGTGGTCGGCAGCACTCGTGTGCATGACTTCGTCGCGGACGATGTGCCAGAGTCGGCGGCTCGCCGGGTCGAGTGTGTCCGATGCGAGGCGATAGTGGCGGCTCGTTCCCTCGGCGCGGGCCTCTACCCACCCTTCAGCGCTCAGCATCTTGAGGTGTCGACTGATCGTTGATTGGGGCAGCTGAAGGATCGATCGCAGCTCATTGACGCTCAACTCGTTCCGCTCGAGGGCGAGCAAAAGCCTGCTCCTCGTCGGGTCGGCGAGGGCTGTCATCTGCCCAAACAGGGCGGGGGCGGTCAAAGGCTCAATCCGTTCATCCGGATTAAAGGTTATAGCTAACTGGACCGGAAGTCAAGCTCTGTCCGGCCCTCTTTCCCGACCCCTATTTTCTCCGTATGAGAAGACCGCTTTTACTCGCGGCTGGAGCGCTCGCCGCCTACGCCTGCGCCGGCCACAAGAGACCGGACAATTTGCCACCCGGGCCACATATGCCGTTCGGAGCGACGGTCGTACTGATGACAGTGTCCGACTCGGAATGGCTATCGTACGGCCGGACTCCATACGGCGACCGTCACTCGCCGCTGCGTCAGATTGATACCGGCAACGTCTCGACGCTTGAGGTCGCCTGGCGCTTTCACACCGGGGAAGGCGCACCTGAATTCAAGACACGGTCGCCGACCGCACTCGAAGTAACCCCGGTCGTGTTTCGTGGGACCATGTACCTGAGCACTCCACTCGGCAGAGTGTTCGCACTGGATCCCGTCACCGGCGCGCGACGCTGGGTCTATGATCCGCAGATCGACCGCACAACGCAGTTCGGCGATTTCGCCAATCGCGGTGTGGCGCTCTGGCTCGATTACGCGGCCGTCGCTGGCTCGCGCTGCTCGCTCCGAGTCTTCGTCGCAACCATAGACACGCGGCTCATCGCGCTCGACGCCGCCAGCGGCTCGCCGTGCACGGATTTCGGAGCTGGCGGGACAGTGAGGCTCCGCGATGGATTGAGAAATCCGCCCGGCTTCGCCTCGGAGTACGAGGAGACTTCTCCGCCAACGGTGGTTGATGGCGTGGTCGTCGTCGGCTCGGCCGTCGCTGACAACAATAGGATTGATGCCGCGAGCGGCGAGGTCCGCGGATACGATGCACGAACGGGCGCTCTGCGCTGGACGTTCGATCCCGTTCCACAAACTGTGTCGGATTCCGCGTACGTGACGTGGATCGGCCCCAACGCGCACGGGAGCGGTGCCGCCAACTCGTGGACGGTTTTCGCCGCGGATCCCGGTCGCAAAACCGTATACATCGCGACGAGCTCACCGAGCGTGGACTATTTTGGCGGCGAGCGGAAAGGACGCAATGAACACGGAAATTCCGTCGTTGCAATTGAGGCCGGCACTGGTCGAGTGTTGTGGCATTTCCAGACGGTCCGGCACGATCTCTGGGACTATGACAACGCATCTCCGCCGGCCGTGGTTTATATGACCATCGGTGGGCGGCGCATTTCCGTGGTTCTTCAAGCGACCAAGACCGGCCAGCTCTTCGCGCTCGATGGCGAAACGGGCAAGCCGCTGTTTCCCGTGATCGAAGGTGCTGTCCCTTCGAGCGATGTCCCCGGTGAAGAGGCGTGGCCCGCCCAGATCCTCAGCTCCGGGCTACCGCCCCTCAGTCCGCAGGCCATCACTCGCGACCAGATATGGGGCCCGACCCCGGACGATCGCGATGCGTGTCGCAAGCGCTTCGACGAGCTTCGCTACGATGGCACCTTCACGCCGCCGAGCACGCGCGGCTCGCTCATCATTCCGTCTAACGTCGGTGGTGCGCACTGGGGCGGCCTCGCGCTCGATCCCGAGAACGACGTCGTCGTTGTCCCGACCAATCGTATTGCGGCGGTCATCACGCTCATTCCGCGCGACACGTTCGAGACGATGCGCGGGCGCCCCACTGTTGGCGAGCGGATCGGGACCGAATACGCGATGATGCACGGCACTCCGTTCGTGCTCAAGCGGGAGCTGTTCCTCGGACCGTCGGGAGCTCCGTGCACGCCACCGCCATTCGGGGCGCTCGTCGCCCTCAGCCTGCGTACCCGACAGATACTGTGGAGCGTTCCCCTGGGAACGTCAGAAGGACTCGACAAGATCGGTATTCACGTCCCACCGGACATACCAGGGGCGATCAATCTCGGCGGCCCGATCACTACCGCCGGCGGATTGGTATTCATTGGCGCGGCAACCGATCGCTATTTCCGCGCGTACGATCTGAAAAACGGACGCGAGCTTTGGAAGGTGGCTCTGCCGGCTGGGGGCAAGGCGACTCCGATGACCTATCTCGGATCGGACGGCAGGCAGTACGTGGTCATCGCCGCCGGCGGCGACGGCAAGGCGTGGGGCTGGAGCGACGAGGTGATCGCGTTTGCTCTTCCGCGCCCTTAAACTTCAAAAAACGAATATCCAGCTTCTTCATGACATTCGAAAAGAGCCTTCGCCGCCTCGATGAGATCATGGCCGCCCTCGAAGGGGAGCAGGTTGGCCTCGACGCATCGCTCAAGCTGTTCGAAGAGGGCATTGAGTTGCTGCGCGCCGCCTCGACCGAGCTCGACAAGGCAGAGACGAAAGTCCAGATGCTCCTCGAGAAGTCAGACGGGGGCTTCGAGTTACGGGAGATGGATCTCTAACGCAGTGCCGTTTCGCTTCGATGTAGATCGAGAGGGAATCGAGCGGCGGCTGGATGAGATCTGCGCAGGCTATCTCTCCGATCTCCCAGCGGGAATCGCAGACGCTATCCGGTATGGACTCAAGAGTCCCGGGAAGCGACTGCGCCCCCTTCTGCTTCTCTTTGCCTACCGCGCTGCCGGGGGCACGGACGACGCGAGCCTCCTAGCGTGCGCGCCCGAAGTAATTCACTGCTACTCGTTGATGCACGACGATTTGCCGTGTATGGACGACGACGACATGCGCCGCGGCCGGCCGACGGTGCACAAAGTTCACGGCTCGAGGACCGCGATATTGGGAGGGGTTGCGATGATTCCGCTAGCGGTCAGGGTGGTGCGCGACTCTGCGCAATCGATGCGATTGCCCCGGCAAGCGAGGACCCAGCTTCTCGAAACCCTGCTCGACGCCGGTGGGGCGCGGGGAATGATCGGAGGACAGCTACGCGATCTGGCCGGGGAGGGATTGTCCTTGTCGCTGGAGGAGCGGGAAGGAATTCACTCCGCCAAGACGGGCGCGCTGATAGTGGCCTCGGTCAGGATGGGCGGCCTAGCAGCGGGCGGCGGCCAAGCGCAGATCGCCGCGCTGGAGCGCTATGGCCGCGCCGTCGGACTCGCCTTCCAGATAATGGATGATGTCCTCGATGTGACGTCGACTACCAGCGCTCTCGGCAAGACAACCGGCAGGGACGCCGCACTCGGGAAAAGCACTTATCCCGCGCTGCTGGGCGTGGACGGCGCCCGGCAGCGCGCTGAGGTCCTCATCGCCGCTGGTCTGGAGAGCCTCGGGCAGCAGAAAATGCTAACGCAGGAGCTTTCACAAGTGGCTAATTTCATGGTTACCCGTACGTCGTGAATAACACGCAAGACATGTCAATCCTCGACCGTATCTACTCCCCCGCGGATCTCAAGCCGATGACGCGCGACGAGCTGCGCGCCGTCGCCGACGAGATGCGCGTCCGTCTCATCGAGACGTGCTCACGGACGGGCGGCCACATTGGCGCCGGACTCGGGGTGGTCGAGTTGACGGTGGCGCTGCACGCCGTGTTCGATGCGCCCAGGGACCGGATCGTCTGGGACGTGGGGCATCAGGGCTACCCGCACAAATTCCTCACCGGCCGCGCCGACAAATTCGAGACGCTTCGCCAGGAGAACGGGCTGTCCGGATTCCTGAAGCGAACGGAGAGCGAGTACGACACCTTCGGCGCCGGACACGCGGGGACGGCGATATCCGCGGGTTACGGAATGGCCGTCGCGCGCGACCTCAACGGCGAGGACTTCAAGGTCGTCTCGATTCTTGGAGATGGAGCGCTCACCTGCGGGCTGGCGTACGAAGGTCTCAACAACGCGGGCGCATCAGAGCGCGACTTCATCGTCATTCTCAACGACAACGAGATGTCGATCGCACCAAACGTGGGCGCGATGTCGAAGTACCTGACTTCGATTCAGCGGAACCCGTTGTACAACCGCGTCCGGTCCGCGATCGGAGCCGTGATCGACGCCGCGCCGGGCCCGCTCGCCGGAGTAGGCACGCTGGTGAGGAAGTGGGAGGAGAGCGTGAAGACCTTCTTCACTCCGGGCGTTCTCTTCGAGGAGCTCGGCTTCCGCTACTTCGGCCCAATCGACGGTCACGACATCGACGCGCTGATGGATACCTTCGCGGCCGTAAGGGACATGAGCGGGCCGCGTCTCATTCATTGCATCACGCAGAAAGGGAAAGGTTTTCCCGCGGGCGAGCACATCGAGAAGTGGCACGCGCTTCCACCGGGACACGATCCGGCAACGGGGAAGCAGCGCAAAGTTTCCTCCGCGAATTCGGCGTACACCGCGGCTTTCGGACAGGGCCTGGTCGAGCTCGCGAATGAGAACCCACGACTCGTCGCTATCACTGGCGCAATGCCTAGTGGAACTGGAACCGCCGCGTTCGCTAAGGCGTACCCCGAGCGCTTCTTCGATGTCGGAATCGCGGAAGGGCACGCGGTGACGTTCGCGGCCGGTCTCGCCACCGGGGGAATCCGCCCAGTGTGCGCCATCTACTCGACGTTCCTCCAACGCGCGTACGACAACGTCATTCACGATGTCGCCATCCAGCACCTGCCCGTCGTGTTCGCGATGGATCGCGCCGGCGTGGTCGGTGAAGACGGTCCCACGCACATGGGGCTCTACGACATCGCCTACATGCTTGCCGTTCCCGGTATGGTCGTCACCGCGCCAAAGAACGGCAGGGAGATGATCGCGCTGCTCCGGAGCGGACTCGAGTACGACAAGGGGCCCTTCTGCCTCAGGTATCCGCGCGACGCCACGCCCGACACCGTTCCGGCGGCGTCCGACATCGAGGCGGTTCCGCACGCCTCGTGGGAAGTTCTTCGCCGCGGCGTCAGCGCCAGCCGCGATGCGGACAAAGAAGTCGCGATCCTCGCGGTCGGGACCATGGTACTTCCATCGCTTGCTGCTGCGGACATCCTCGCGGATGGCGGTGTGAGCGCGACGGTGGTGAATTGCAGATATCTCAAGCCCTATGACGCGAGAGTGCTGGCCGAGATTGTCGGCGATCACCGCAACATTCTGGTGGTCGAGGAAGGAACCGTCGTCAACGGCTTTGGAGCGCGCATGGCGGCCGTGATCGCGGAGATGGATTCGTCGGTGAGAGTGGTGGCGCACGGAGTGCCGGACGACTTCGTGGATCAGGCGCCGCGCGCGAAGCAGCTCGCGCTTCTGGGGCTCGACCCGCGCGGGATCGCGCACCGGGCGAGCGATGCGTTCGGATTGGGTAGCTCGCGGGGCACCCACCTTCGTGCCGTCTGATGCGGCTTGGCGTCATCGGGCATCAGGGATATGATGAGCTGCCTGAAATTCTGCGCACGCTCTTTCGCGTTGCGCCCGACCTCAAGATCGAGCCGCTGCTCGAGCAGGGCCTTCACGAGATAGCAGGGAAGGGTGCGCGTCTCGAGGATGCGCAGCAGCTCGACGCGCTCGTGACGTTGGGCGGCGACGGGACTCTGCTCCGCGGCGCGCGCTTTCTCGACGGACGCGACATTCCGATACTCGGCGTGAATCTCGGGCGTCTGGGATTTCTCACCAGCTGCCTGAGCGACGATTTCGAGCCCGCGCTCAAGAATCTGGCGAGCGGCGATTACGTTGCGCAGCCACGCATGGCTCTCACTGCCCGCGCGATCAGCTCCGACGGCGAAGTGCGCAAGCAATGGCGAGCGCTCAATGATTTCGTGCTCCACAAGGGCGGCTTCGCCCGTGTCGTGCGGCTGAACGTCTTCGTCGACGGTGAAAGCATTGGCACCTACGCCTGCGATGGCGTCGTGATCTGTACTCCCACGGGATCGACCGCCTATAGTCTCTCGGCGGGGGGACCGGTGGTCGTGCCCACAGTAGAGTCAATCATCATCACTCCGGTCTCTCCACACACGCTCGCCGTCCGGTCTCTGGTAATCCCAGCTGACGCCGAAGTGACGGTGGAAGCAAATGAGACTCCGACCGAGCTTCTGGTTACGGTGGACGGACAGGTCGGAACGAGCTTTGTGAAGGGCGAGAAGCTCAAGGTGAGAAAGGCCGACAATCCCGTTCGCATCATTCGCTTTCCCGGTGCGACGTTCTTCGAGCGAATGCGGGTCAAACTCGGTTGGGGAGGATTGCCCGACGTCGACCAGCCGTAGAGATGCTGACTGAGTTGCGCATCCGAAACTTCGCGATCATCGAGCAGGTGACGCTTCCGCTCGGAGAGGGCTTCAACGTGCTTTCCGGAGAGACGGGTGCCGGAAAGTCCATCATCGTCGGAGCGCTGGGACTCTTGCTCGGCGAGAGGGCGAGCGCTGATCTGATCCGCTCCGGAGCAGACAAGGCGACGGTCGAGGGAGTGTTCGATGTCGCGAAGCTGAAGGGAATCGCCGCACTCGCTGACGACCACGGAATCGAGGTCGAGGACGACACGCTCGTCCTGAAGCGCGAGATCGCGGCGAACGGACGCGGACGCGCCTGGATCAACGGTGCCACGGTGACCGCCGCGGTACTGGCGGAGATCGGGCGCCAGCTCGTGAATCTGCACGGCCAGCACGATGCGCAGACGCTGCTCGATGGCGAATCGCAGCGCCGGATCCTGGACGCGTTCGGCGGGGCCGAGCCGCAAGCAGGGCTGGTTCGCGGCACGTACGCGGAGCTCTCGAGAGTCCGCCGCGAGATCTCGAGCCTCTCCTCGCGCCGCGCCGAAGCGGAGAAACGAGCGGACTATCTGAGGCACGTCGCGAAGGAGATCGAGGATGCGCGTCTTTCGCCCGGCGAAGACGCAAAGCTCGAGGACGAAGCGAGGGTGCTCGAAAACGCCGACGAGCTCCGCACACTGGCGAGCAGCCTGAGCGAGCTTCTCTCCGGAGAAGACGCGAGCGTGTTGAGTCAGCTCGCCGCAGCCCAGCGTCCGCTGACGTCTATAGAACGCATCGATCCTTCCGCGGCGCGGATGCAGGAGCTGTTCGACGCGGGTTTTTACGCGCTCCAGGAGCTTGCGCGAAGCGTGGAAGACTATGCGGGCTCGGTGGATCTCGACCCTGCGCGTCTCGACGACGTGCGCCACCGGCGCGATCGGCTGTTCGGGCTGCTCAAGAAGTACGGCCCGTCGCTCGACAACGTGATCGAGGCTGGCCGGTCCGCGCGCGCGGAGCTCGACCTGATCGACACGGCGCAGTTCGATCTCGCGAATCTGACCGCGCGCGAAGTGGACGCTCGCCGTCGTTTGTCCGCCGAGGCGGAAAAACTTTCCGACATGCGGCTCTCCGCGGCGAAGAAGCTGGCCAAGGCCGTCGACGCGCTGCTGCCACCGCTCGGAATGCCGGATGGCCGTTTCACGGTGTCTCTCGTCGCGCGTGACGAATCCACGGCGGAAGGCGCCGAGGATGTCGAGTTTCGCGTCGCGCTCAATGTCGGGCACGACGATCGCCCGCTTGCGCGTGTCGCGTCGGGAGGAGAGCTCTCCCGTGTGATGCTCGCGCTGAAGACCATTCTGGCGCGCGTCGATCACGTGCCGACGTTGATATTCGACGAGGTGGATGCGGGGATCGGCGGCCGCGTGGGGCTTCAGGTCGGCGATACGTTGCGTCGCGTGGCGAAGGAGCACCAGGTGTTCGCGATCTCGCATCTGCCGCAGATCGCAGCTCGCGCACATCACCATATCGTCGTCGCGAAAGGCGCTAAGGGCGGCGTCACGACCGCGGACATCACGGTGCTCGAGGGAATGAGCAGAGTGAATGAGATTGCGCGGATGCTGGGCGGAGATCCGGAAAGTAAAGTGAGTCGCGCGCACGCCAAGGAGCTTCTGGAAACTGCGGCGGGGCCCGGGTGATCCGTTCGCGCGTTCTTGGAGATGCAAAAGAACGGGCGGGAGGCGTCAGAAGCACAGTTGGGAGTGCGTTAGTTCACAACGCCCAGACGGCATTAGCGCCATCCGTGGTACAGGCACGCGGGTTCAGTAACTCTCACGCCACAGAGGCAAGTCCGGGCGTCGTGAACTGACAACCTGGCAATTACGCCTCTGGCGCCTCCCGCCCGTTCCGTTGCACTTGTTGTCCGCGTCTATTTCCGCCCGAACAGCCTGAAGTAAAGCCTCAACTGTATCTGATCGGTAAAGAACTTGGGCTGATTGCCGCCCGCCCCCTTCACCGTCTGCCAGTGCAGGTACTGAACCTCGAACGGAACCCTCGCATTCCCCTGCTCGAACGAATACAGATTCGAGAATGAGATTCCGCCGCCGAGTCTTTGCTCCGTCTGCGCGGTCTCGAGATCGAGGGTTGCCGCGTCGATCGTGATATCGGAGAATCCCGTCACCGCCGCCGGAATCGTGAAAGTCCCGGTGTAGTCATCCTGCTTCTTGTTGCGATACATGTACCAGCCGGACACCGCCAGGTAGTCGTTGACCACGATGCGGGGCGCCGTCTCGAACTCGAATGTTGTGCCGAGCTGCCGGTGGACCATCTGCTTGCGATAGAGCGGAGCGAGCTCCTCATTGGGCAGATCGAGGATGCGCATCTCCTGGTCATCGGCGAACGGCATGTTGTAGCGAACAATGAAAGACTGCCAGAAGTGCTTTCCGAGCAGAACATCGCCAAACCACCTGCCTTCGACCGTCCTCGCTTTGCGACCGGTGCCTATGTCGATGAAGTTGTCGGGCGATTCGATCTGCGCGGTGGGGAGGCGGAAGCTTACTCCGACGGCGGTCCGGAAATTCAGTCCCTGTGGCGACATTCTCGCCGCGGTGCTGCGGCCAAAGGAATCGAACACGGAGAATTTGCCGCCGATATCGATGTCGCCGAAATGGGATTTGGTGTTCGTCTCCAGCGGGGCTGCGTTGATCCCGAACGCCGAGTCGGTCAGAATGGTCTGTGCATCACGCACAGTGAGCCGGCTCTGGGCGGCGAAGGGACCATTCGTGGTAATCGGATTGCTGGCACCAAGAAAGCTGCTGTAGAGCGCCTTGAATGCCTGCACTCGCGCTTCGATCGCCAGCTGCGCATCGGTCCCGACGATAGGCACGAAGGGCGACGTTGTGTACAACCCGCCGTTTGCGCTGAACGGCCCGCCAAGGGGCCCGACGGCGCCGCCCGCAAACGCTCTCGAGTTGGCGATCAGGTTCGCCGCGTTCGCCTGATTGGCAAGGAGCGCGGGACACGAGGGAGACGCCGCGGGGTTCGCCTGACAGGCGGCGATCGAGCCTTCGAGCGCATTCGCCGCGTTTGTGAATTGCGTGTACATCGCCGAGTTCTGAGCGAACGCTGCGGTAACTCCGAGCGCCGGGTTGAACCCGAGGTTTCCCTGCGTTTCGCTGGTGTTGACGTTGAAGAAGGCCGTGGCCCGCGTCTGGACATACGGCACCTGAATCCCGAGCGAGAGTCGTTGAAAGAGTCCCAACTCGAATACGATCGGAAAGGCGGTGACACGGTCGCGGAGGTTCACCAGGGTATTACCGAGCGTCGGGTTCCAGTTCGGATCTCCGATAAGGTTACGGACTCCCGTCTGCAGGGCGGCGAGATTCGGGAACTGCTTCACTCCAATTGTATCGAGGGTGAAGTCGACTCCGAGCGGCTCGAGGGCACCGTCTGGCCGCCCGGGCGTGTCCTTACCGTAGCGCTCGTTGAACCAGCTCCAATTGCCGGTAATCCGGAACCGGAACGCACCCCGAGGCAGCACCAGGGCGTCATCGCCAACGCCGAGCACGCGCTGGGCGCGCGCCGGCGTGGCGAAAAACGCCATGAATGCCAGAGCTACAGTCGAAACATTGACCAAAAGACGCCGCATAGGTTCGGGGACGTTATCATGTCGCGCGAGGTTTTGGCAACTTGAGATTGCGAGACTGTCAGAGTCACGCGCGCCGCTTGTTGGCGTCGTTTTTCACGGGTAGCTTTGTCACTGCTTGCGGGAATAGCTCAGTTGGTAGAGCACAACCTTGCCAAGGTTGGGGTCGCGGGTTCGAGTCCCGTTTCCCGCTTATTTTCTCTTCGGGGTCAGTGCCACCCATCCGCGCTGGCTCGTCCTTCTCCGCTCGGGTGGCGAAACCGGTAGACGCGAGGGACTTAAAATCCCTTGGGATAAGATCCCATGCGGGTTCGATCCCCGCCCCGAGCATCCAGCAACCCTCGACACGCCATGAGCGCAGCGACGGCAATGAAGTTTGCGCCCAGAAGAATCGAGCGCGTGCTACTGATAGTGAATCCAGGGTCGAGACGGGGAGCGCACATCCACCGCCAGGCGCTCAAGGCTTTTGCCCGCGAAGGGGTCGCCTGCGACTCAATGCCCACCGAAGCGCCCGGACACGCAGCCACGATCGCCAAGACCCACGCGCACAAGTACGACGCTGTCTTCACACTCGGCGGTGACGGAACCGTAATGGAAGTGCTGGGCGCTCTCGCGCATCAGGGACCGCCACTCGGAGTGCTGGCGGGAGGAACCGCGAACGTCGTCGCGCGGACGCTCCACATTCCGCTGAATCCGGCCCGCGCGGTACCGATGCTCCTCAACGGCGATGAAGCGAGGATGGATATGGGGCGGCTCGGCGACGGCCGCCGCTTTGTCATTGGCGTGGGGGTAGGCCTTGATGCGACCATGATGTCGGAGGCACCGGCCAGGCTGAAGAGGCGATTTGGCTTCATGGCCTACGTCATCGGTGGATTCAAGGCCGTGCTTCGCAATCAGAAATTCGAGCTCAGACTGACCGTTGACGGCATCGTCTACGATCGGTCCGCCTCGGCAGTCCTGGTCGCCAATTTCGGAGCGGTGCTCAACGATCTCGTCGCGTTCGGCGATGGGATTGCTCGCGACGACGGGCTTCTCAACGCCTGCGTATTCTCCCCGACGAACCTCAGGGACTCGCTGCGGATCCTCTGGCGCATGGCCAGGAAGGACTTTAGTCCCGATCCGTGCCTCTTCTATAAGTCGGGGCGCGATTTCAGAATCGAAACCCTGCCGCACATGCCCGCCCAGGCCGACGGCGAGCTCCTCGAGGGCACACCTCTATCCGTTTCGGTGGATCCACTGGCCGGCAGCTTGCTTATTCCGAGACGGAGACGGGAGTGACAGGAGTCGTTTCAGGCTAAGTTTGGCCAGTTCGATTCCGGTGAACCGACACTCGACTTTCGGAGACGATGATGGACAGGGGAAACGCGTTCCTGAAGAGCCAGATCGACAATGCCGTGACCCACCATGGCATGTTCCTGAGCGCGCTCGAGGCGCACGAGGAGCACGCAGAAGACCCTCGCTTCAGCGATCTCTGCTCGCGCCACCTTCCGCACATGCGCGAGCACCAGCGCATGCTCGAGGAGTACCAGTCGCAGCTGGGAGGTGGGTCAGCCGCAGCGAGAACGGTTCTTGGAATGGCCGTCAGCGCTGCACGCGATCTCGCCGATGCCACGCGCGAGAGCGATTACGCTCGCCTCGTCGGCGACATCGTGATGGCGCGTCGATCCGAGGACGCCTTCAAGACCTTTCGCGAAGGAGGCAGGATGATGGGCAACCGGACGCTGCAGGAAATCGGAGATATCGGTGAGCGCCACCACGACGCCTACGTCAAAGAGGCGAACAGGCTGGTCCAGCACATGTTCGTGGAGCACGTCCAGGGGGTCGATGGCGCGGCGCGGCTGTCGGCATTGACCCGCCTCGACGCAACGATCTGAGCGCGCTCGCCGCGCTTGGCACTGCGGGAATCCGTCCCCAGTCCGAGACCCTCGACCCGGTTGAATCGCGCGCTCGCACGTCATGACACCATCCACGCCCAGCGCTAACTTCTCCCCATGACCGATGTCGTATCGCTCGCCGCGGAGCTGGTTGCGATCCAGTCGACGACGGGCTCCGAGGGGGGCGTCGTCGATTACGTGTCGCGCTGGCTCGTCGCGCGCGGCTGGAACGTGACACTGCAGGAAGTGACTCGCGGACGAGCGAACATCTGGGCGTCGAGATCGGGAGGCGACGGCGGCGTGACGTTCTCGACCCATCTCGATACGGTCCCGCCATTCGTGCCGCCGCGGTTGGAAGGAACGCGACTTTTCGGGCGCGGATCTTCCGACGCGAAGGGGATAGCGGCGGCGATGATGGTGGCTGCCGACCGGCTCGTCAGCGACGGCGAGAAGCGAATAGGCGTACTCTTCGTCGTCGGCGAGGAGAAGGGCTCCGACGGCGCCCGCGCCGCGAACAATCTGCGCGCGAACAGCCGCTACCTGATCAACGGGGAGCCAACAGAGAGCAAGCTGGCGAGCGGTGCGAAGGGCTCTCTCCGGGCGACGATACGCACGCGCGGCCGAGAGGCACATTCCGCGTACCCGCATCTTGGGCGCTCGGCCATCGAGCCGCTGATCGAGCTGCTGCCGACGCTCCGTAAGCTTCCACTTCCCAAGGATCCTGTGCTGGGCGAAACCACGGTCAACATCGGAACGATCAAAGGCGGCACCGAGGCCAATGTCATTCCAGCGCTGGCGGAATCAGAGATCATGTTCCGGCTCGTCGGCGACGTCGAGCCGATCAAGAAGATGGTGCTGGATTGGGCCAAGGGGCACGCCGACGTGGAATTTGGCTCGCATATTCCGGCGCAGCGATTCGCGACGGTGCCCGGATTCGAGACGGGCCCGGTCGCCTACACATCGGATATTCCGCTGCTCTCGAACTGGGGCGAGCCGCTGCTGTTCGGGCCCGGCTCGATTCACGTCGCACACACCCCGGACGAGTACATCGACGTCGAAGCGCTGAGGGCCAGCGTCGAGACGTACGAAAAACTCGCCAGGACACTGCTCGCCAGATGACGACTCCGCCAATTCCAGGAAAGCGCAAGGGCAAGTGGCCCGTGGCAGTGCTCGGCGCCACCGGCGCGGTGGGGCAGATGTTCGTGCGCCTGCTAGCCGACCATCCCTGGTTCGAGCTTGTCGAGGTGGCGGCATCCGAACGATCCGCCGGGAAGAAGTACGGCGAAGCAACGCGATGGCTGGAGGGTGCGCCTCCACCGCAGGCGGTGCAGAACAGGCGGGTGATCGCCTGTGATCCTGGCGTCGTGAGCGCGCCGATCGTTTTCTCCGCATTGGACGCGACGGTGGCGGGCGAAGTGGAGATGGCGTTCGCAAAGGCGGGGAAGTTCGTTCTCAGCAACGCCAAGAATTTCCGGATGGAGCCCGACGTGCCGCTCGTGATTCCTGAAGTGAACGGCGATCACCTCGCTCTCATCGAGTGCCAGCGGCAGCGTCGTGGCTGGAGTGGCGCCATCGTGACGAATGCGAACTGCTCGGCGACGGTTGCGGCGCTCGCGCTCGCTCCCCTGCATCAAAAGTTCGGAATTCGGCAGCTCTTCCTCTCGACGATGCAGGCAGTGTCTGGCGCCGGTTATCCCGGCGTGCCATCGCTCGACATACTCGGCAATGTGATTCCATACATCGCTGACGAGGAGCCCAAGCTCGAGCACGAGATGCTGAAGCTGCTCGGCACGTATGAGGACGGTGAGGTGACGAGCGCGATGTTCAAGGTCAGCGCACACACGAACCGCGTCCCGGTGGAGCACGGCCACACGATCTGCATGACGATCGGCTTCGAAGAGAAGCCGACGCCCGAATCCGCAATCGAAACCATGCGGTCGTGGCAGGGATTTCCGGCGACCCGCGGCCTTCCGACCAGTCCAGAGCATCCGCTTGTCGTTACGGACGCGCCGGATCGCCCGCAACCCAAGCGTGATGTCAATGCGGGGGACGGGATGACGGTGACGGTCGGGCGCGTGCGGCGCGACGTGGTACTCGATCTGCGCATGGTCGCTCTCGGACACAATACGGTTCGCGGAGCGGCGGGCGGGTCTGTGCTGAACGCCGAGCTGCTCGCCTCCAACGGCGCACTCGACTCCGCGTGATCGTCGTAAAGTTTGGCGGGACATCGGTCGGCGATGCGGAGGCGATCGAGCGCTCCGCCGAAATCGTCAAAGGCCGCCTCGGCAGGCAACCCGCGGTCGTGGTGTCGGCTCTCGGGGGGGCGACGAATTCGTTGCTCGCGATCGGGGAGCAGTCGGCGAAGGGGCATCTCATCGGCGCGCTTCGCGGAGTCGAGACGCTCAGGGATCGGCACTTTCAGCAGTGCGAAAAACTCCTCGGTACCTCCGGCGAAGCGTCCGACGTGGCGGCGGAGATGAGCGCGAGCTTCGACGAGCTGGCCAGTCTGGCCGAGGCACTCTCCGTTCTTGGGCACGCGACGCCACGCAGCTTCGACGCGATCGCCGCGTTCGGAGAGCAGCTCTCGTCGCACCTCGTCGCGGCATTCTTCAAGCTGCGCGACATACCAGCTGTGCATGTCGAAGCGCGCGACATTTTTGTCACGGACGACAATTTCATGTCGGCGGAGCCGCAAACCGATGCGATCGCGGAGGCCGCCCGGGGCATCGTGCTGCCGTTGATCCAGGAAGGGAAGGTTCCGGTGATGGGCGGCTTCATCGGCCGGACGACACGGGGGGTTACGACGACGCTGGGGCGCGGTGGATCGGACTACAGCGCGTCGCTACTCGGCGCGGCCCTCCACGCCGAGGCGATCGAGATCTGGACCGACGTCGATGGGATGTTGACCGCTGACCCTCGCGTCGTCAAAGGATCCAAGCTGATCGAGCAGATTCGCTTTGACGAGGCGTCGGAGCTTGCATCGTTCGGCGCAAAGGTGCTCCATCCAAGTACGATCGCGCCCGCCGTCCGCCTCGGCATTCCCGTCTTCATATACAATTCGCGGAACCCGAAGGGGAAGGGAACGCGGATAACGTTCGACGCTCCGCGGCGTGCCGTCAGCGCTATCGCCGGCAAGGGCGGCATCACGGTCGTGAAGGTGGGCGCGGCCAAAATGCTGTTCGCGCGCGGATTTCTCCGGCGGGTGTTCGAGATCTTCGAGAAGAATGGAATTTCAGTAGACGTTGTTGCGACATCGGAAGTGTCTGTCTCAGTGACGGTGGATGAGCCGTCGGAACTGGAGTCGCTAGTGGTCGAGCTTTCCCAGCTCGGCGACGTTTCGGTCGAGCGCGACCGCGCGATCGTCGCCGTTGTGGGTGCCGCTATCAGTGAGGACACCGCATCCATGGGTCGCGCGATCGGCGCGCTCGACGGAATCAAGGTGCACATGATGTCTCTCAGCGCGACGGGAATAAATCTCACGATGATCGTGGATGGAGATCAGTTGAATCCGGTGATGGAGCGTCTGCACGACGCGTTCTTCGGGCGAGGGACAAAATGAGCGCTCACGACGTTGCGGTCATAGGCGATGGTAAAATGGGCCAGGCTGTCAGGCAGCTGGCCGTCGCGAAGGGCTGGAAGGTCACGGCCGTCATCGGCGAGCGAGAAAGCGCGGGTGGAAAGGGAATCAACGCGCGCTCGCTCGGCGAGCCGGGGGTCGCGGTGGAATTCACGCAGCCCGACGCGGCGGTTGGAAACGTCATGGCCTGCCTCCGGGCCGGCGTGCCGGTCGTTGTCGGCACTACCGGCTGGTATGACGCCCTGCCGGATGTGACGCGCGTCTCGAAAGAGACGGGGACGTCGTTTCTCTGGTCTCCGAATTTCTCGCTCGGAGTCAATGTCCTGATCGAGCTCGCCCGTTATGCCGGCACCTTGATGCGGACCCTCGAGGATTTCGATGGGCACATTGTCGAAACCCACCACGCCATGAAAAAAGATGCGCCTTCCGGCACGGCGATCGCCATTGGCAAGGCCGCGAGCGATGCGCTGGAACGGCCCATTCCTATCACGAGCGTTAGAACGGGTTCGGTCCCTGGAACGCACGAGTTGATTTTCGATGCAGTGTTCGAGCAGCTGTCTCTCACGCACCTGGCGCGTGATCGGCGCGTCTTTGCCGAGGGCGCCCTGAAAGCCGCCGACTGGCTCATCGGGAGACACGGTGTCTTCACGATGCGGGACGTGCTCGAGTTGCCCGGGCGGAAGTCAGGTTAGTGGCGGCGGCGCGGGTGAAACCTCAGGATAGCGCCTCCGTAATGAGTACCATGGCACGGCGTCGCTTTCATTTCGCAATCATTGCTGGAGTCCTGCTTACGGCGGGCTGTCGCGGCAATGGTGACTCGGACCCGGTTCCGGCGAGTCTGCCCGGGAGCTACGCCTATGCTGCCAAGGGATCGACCTTCAAAAAGCCGTGGGAATTCTACGTGAAGCTCGACCTCACCCCGGATCGGCACTACACGCTTACGCTCGACAAGAACATCGACGGGCAAAGGGACCCAAGGGAGACCTCCGTCGGCGCGTACGCGGTCTCCGGCGATCAGATTCTGCTGCGCGACGTTCGGCCCCCGCTTGGCCCGTCCAAGGACGTCCATAAGCTTCTGATCAAGGCGGATTCTCTGATCGCGGAAGTTGGCTGGACCAGCGAACTGTTCCTGAAGGGAGTGGGCGCGCCCAACGTGGTACTCGTCAAACAGCGCGGTAGCTAGGCCGGATTCGCTCTCCGCGGCGAGAGCCGCATACATTTAACAAATGAAATCGCAGCGTCTCTCGGGCTGTGGAACAGCGCTCGTCACGCCCTTCACCAAATCCGGCGAGATCGACGAGCGCTCGCTGCGCGCCTTTGTCGACTGGCAGATCACGAGTGGCGTGCACTTCCTGGTCCCGTGTGGATCGACGGGCGAAGCCGCGACCATGACGATCGCCGAGCACCGACGCGTGGTCGAGATAACAGTCGAACAAACGGCCAGGCGCGTTCCGGTCGTTGCCGGGGCTGCATCGAACGACACGAAGAAGGCAATTGCCCTCTCGCTGGAGATGGAATCTGTCGGCGCGACGCACTTGCTCCACGCTTCGCCGATGTACAACAAGCCGCCGCAACGGGGAATCGTCGCGCACTTTCGGGCGATCGCGGATGCCGTCCGAATTCCGATTGTCGTGTACAACGTGCCTGGCCGAACCGCCAGCAACATTGAAGCTGCCACGACGCTCGAGCTGGCCGAGCACGAGAACATCCTTGCAGTGAAGGAGGCGTCCGGAAATCTCGCGCAAATCGGTGAGATCATTCGGCATCGCCCCGCGCGGTTCTCGGTGCTTTCCGGTGATGATCCACTCACGCTCGCGGTCATGGCGGACGGCGGAGACGGCGTCGTGTCAGTCACGTCCAACGCAACGCCGCAGCTCGTCGCCAAGCTGACGGAGCTCTGCGCCGCGGGAGATTTTGCGGCAGCGTGTGCGATCCATCACCAGCTCGCGGAGTGGACGGCAGCCGCTTTCATCGAGCCGAATCCGATTCCAGTGAAGTCCGCGCTAGCGATGATGGGCCGGATGGCAAACGTTCTTCGCCTGCCACTTGTTCCCCTCGCCGATAAGTTCGAGCCGACAGTGCGCGCCGCTCTCGTATCTGTCGGCGCGCTGACGGCGTGACAATGTCCGACACTCGTGAAATCGAGAGGCGCGTCGATGCGCTCGCATCCACGCCTGCCGGTGCTCGGCTTCCGGATGATGCGCGGACGATAGTCAGACAACTTCTCGATGCGCTCGAAGCGGGAATCGTCAGAGCGGCGGAAAAGGATCCGGCGACCGGAGAGTGGCGCGCTGTCCTGTGGGTGAAGCGCGGAATCCTTCTCGGCTTTCGTGTGGGCGGGATGATCGACATGTCAATCCGATCATCAGATGGCGACTCCACTCTCTCCTTCTTCGACAAGGACACGTATCCGCCGCGGGCGCTCACGCTGGCCGACGGCGTCCGCATCGTGCCCGGTGGATCGAGCATCAGGCGCGGCGCCTATGTCGCGAACGGTGTCGTGTGCATGCCACCGATGTACATCAACGTCGGCGCTTACATCGGATCGGGTACGATGATCGACTCTCACGCGCTGGTCGGGTCGTGCGCGCAGGTCGGCGAGCGCGTACACCTGAGCGCGGCGGCGCAGCTTGGGGGTGTCCTCGAGCCGGTGAACGCATCTCCCGTGGTGGTCGAAGACGACGTCGTCGTAGGCGGCAATTGCGGGATCTACGAAGGAACCGTCGTGCGCAAGCGGGCAGTGATCGGTGCCGGAGTCGTTCTTACGAGGGGCACACCGGTTTATGATCTCGAGCGACAGACTGTTCACCGCGCCGAGAACGGCAAGCCACTGGTGATTCCCGAGAATGCAGTGGTCGTACCGGGCGCGCGAGCGGTGAAGGGTGACTGGGGGCAGAGCCAGGGCATCTCGCTGCAGACTCCCGTAATCGTGAAATACCGCGACGAGAAAACCGACGCGGCAACAGCGCTCGAGTCTTGGCTCCGCTGACGGTGTCCGGCACCATTCGAGTGCCGGGCGACAAGTCGATCTCACACCGCTCGCTCATCCTTGCTTCACTCGCGGATGGCGAGTCGCGCATCCGCGAGATTCTCGACTCGGAGGACGTCCGCGCCACGGCCGAGGTCCTTCGCTCCCTTGGAGCGGCGATTCCGCCTCTTGCGGGCGAGATGCGAGTCAAAGGCGCCGGAATCCGCGGACTTCGGCCGCCGCGCCGTGCGCTGGACTGTGCCAACAGCGGCACCACCACCCGTCTCCTCGCCGGTGTGGTCGCGGCGCACCCGTTCTCGGCGCGCTTCGAGGGCGACGCCAGCCTGAGCCGGCGCCCCATGAAGCGCGTCGCGGAGCCGCTCACTTACATGGGGGCGAGGTTCGAGTTCGAGCACGGCGATGGACTGCCGATGACCGTGCATGGCGTCGACCTCAGAAGCATCGATTGGGACACGCATGCCTCGAGCGCACAGGTGAAGAGCTCCATCTTGCTCGCCGGTCTTATCTCTGAGGTGGAGGTGCGCGTGACGGAGAAATCGCCATCGCGCGACCACACCGAGCGAATGTTGCGGGCGATGGGCGCCGACGTGGAAATCGATGGAAATCAGGTCTGCCTCAGACCCGCGCGCCGGCTCAATGCGATCGAGATCGATGTGCCCGCGGATCCATCCTCAGCGGCGTTCTTCGTGGCGCTTGCCTCACTCGCCGGCGGTGGAGAGCTGACCCTGACGGATGTCTGTCTCAATCCTACGCGCACCGGCTTTCTGGACGCGATGACGCGGATGGGAGCGCAGTTTGACACGACCGCGAGGCGGATCAGCGGCGGTGAAGAAATAGGATCCTTGCGGGTTCGTCCGGCTCCGCTCAGGAGCACCAGAATCACGGAGGCCGAGGTTCCGTCGCTCATCGACGAGCTGCCGCTGCTCGCGTGTGTCGCGGCAGGCGCGAGGGTCGAGCTCGAGATCACCGGCGCGGCCGAGCTGCGAGTTAAGGAAAGCGATCGCATCAGCGCGGTGGTGCAAAGCCTTCGCGCGGTCGGAGCGGACGCGGAGGAGCTTCCCGATGGACTGCGCGTCCACGCGTCTCGGCGGGAGTTGACCGGCACGATCGATCCACGCGGCGATCACCGCATTGCGATGGCATTTGGCGTTCTGTCCGCGGCTTCCGGAAATCGCATCACCGTGTCGAACCCGGAGTGTGTCGCCGTCTCCTATCCGCGCTTCTGGGAAGACCTTCGCCGGGTGGCGGCATGAGGCGCCGGACATTCGTAATCGCGATTGACGGGCCCGCCGCATCGGGAAAATCTTCGACGGCGCAGATGGTGGCAGAGAAGCTGGGCTATCTCCACGTCGACTCGGGATCTCTCTATCGCGCCGCGACGGCGGCCATGTTGCGCAAAGAGAGCGACGCGTCGAAGTGGACGGAGCAGGCTGTCCTCAACGCGGCGCGGCCCGTGGAGCTGCGTGCGGCCCGCACCTCGTTTTATCCGGTGCTCGAAGGCCACGCGATCGAGGACGAGATCCGTGGAGCGGAGGTGACTGACAACGTGTCCCGCGTCGCGCAGATGCCGCGGGTTCGCGAGTGGGTCAACCAGATGGTTCGGGACGCGGCGAAATCGCGGGACGTCGTCGTGGATGGGCGCGACATGGGTACCGTGGTCTTTCCCGACGCCGATCTCAAGATCTTTCTCGTCGCCGACTCGCGTGAGCGCGCGGCCAGGCGGTTGCGCCAGCGGGGAACGCCGACGTCGCACCAAATGCTCGATGACGAGACCATACGGATCACCGAGCGGGACGCCCGGGATGCCGGCCAGACCGTTCCGGCCGCCGATTCGATGGTAATCGACACGACCGGCCTGACCCAGCAGGAGCAAGTGGAACAGATTGTGACTCTATCAAAGCAGCGCTCGGGGTAGTTGGAGGGTGGCGTCTCTCGCCCGTCGAAGAGAGAATGCCCGGAGGATGTTCGCCAATGCGTCGTTTCAGTGATCGCTCGGGGATTGATTGGAGTGCGTTCGAGACCGCGCGGCCGGGAGGCCTTCCCGACCGCCGCGTGAAGGCCGCGAGTGTGACGGTCTCGTTCAAGTGCGACGATGGAAGCGAAGTCGCCATGGATCTTCCGGTTGGCGCGCTCGAGGGACTCACGGACGAAGAGCTCATCATGCTCCTCACCAGGGGCCTGATGTAGCTGGAGGCGGCTGATTCGCGATCTGAGGCCGGCTCTCAGCAGCTCGCCACAAGATCGTGCTCGTACCTGGACTGGACGGCGTCGCCAAGTTGACCCGACAGCAGGATGGGTCTACATTTAAAGGCTTGATTCGAACGTACTCAACCCTTTAACCCGCAACATGATAGACTCGGCCAACGATACACAAACCGCTACCGGCACGACGCTGACCGCGCGCGAGAAGCGCGATCTGCAGAAGGCGCAGCTGCGTCCGCTTGCCAACCTGAGACCAGAACTGTACGACGAGGACGATTACTCGCAGGACGAGCTCGAGACAATGATGGAGATGTACAACGGGACGATGGCTTCCATAGAGGAAGGCGAGATCGTCAAGTCCCGTGTGCTCGATATCCGTGACAACATGGTCGTCCTCGACATCGGATTCAAATCCGAAGGGACGATCCCGCTCGAAGAGTTCAAGGATCTACCCGATCTCAAGCCAGGCGATGAAGTCGAAGTCCTGCTCGAGCATCTCGAGGACATGGAAGGATCCGTTGTCCTCTCCAAGAAGAAAGCCGACTTTATGCGCGTGTGGGAACGCATCCGCGTCGCCTACGAGAACGACCAGCCGGTGCGTGGCGCCCTGATCAAGAAGATAAAGGGTGGCGTCGTTGTTGATCTGATGGGAGTCGATGCATTCCTCCCCGGATCGCAGATCGCGCTTCGCCGCGTTCCAAACGTCGACGAGCTGCTCGGTCAGACTTTCGACTTCAAGATCATCAAGCTCAACAAGCGTCGGCGGAACATCGTCGTCTCACGCCGAGTGATCCTCGAGCAGGAGAGAGCAGGGAAGCGCGAGAAGCTGATGAAGGAGCTCCAGAAGGATCAGGTGCGGAAGGGCGTGGTCAAGAATATCACCGACTTCGGCGCATTCATCGATCTCGGTGGCGTCGACGGACTGCTCCACATCACCGACATGTCGTACGGACGCATTCAGCATCCGTCCGAGATGGTGCACATCGGCCAGGAGCTCGAGGTCAAGGTTCTCGACATCGATTGGGATCGCGAGCGCATCTCGCTCGGCTTGAAGCAGCTCCAGAGCTATCCGTGGAAGGATGTCGCCGAGAAGTATCCGGTCGGCACCCGCGTGTCTGGCAAAGTTGTCTCGATTACGAATTACGGCGCGTTCATCGAGCTCGAGCCCGGCATCGAAGGACTCGTGCATATCAGCGAGATGAGCTGGACGCGCAACGTTCGCCACCCGTCGAAGCTGGTGTCGATCGGTGAAGCGATCGAAGCAGTCGTGCTCAAGGTCGATCCGAACGAGGAGAAGATCTCCCTCGGCATGAAGCAGACGGAGCAGGATCCGTGGATGATGCTGCCGGAGAAGTATCCGGTCGGCACGCGTCTCAACGGCAAGGTTCGCAACCTCACCAGTTTTGGTGCGTTTGTGGAAATCGAGCCGGGTATCGACGGGCTGATCCACATCTCCGACATGTCGTGGACCAAGCGCGTGCAGCATCCTTCTGAAGTCGTGAAGAAGGGTGACTCGGTCGACGTCGTAATTCTCAACGTGGACGCAGAGAACAAGCGCATTTCGCTCGGCTTGAAGCAGGCGACGGAAGATCCGTGGCTCAGGATCGGCGAGACCTATCCGGTGGGCACCGAGCTGAGCGGCAAGGTCGTGAGATTGATGGACAAGGGCGTGGTCGTCGACATCGGCAACGACATCGAGGGCTTCGTTCCGGTGAGCCAGCTCAATTTCGGACAGCCGGTGAACAGTCCGGCGGACATCGTCTACGAGACAATGAGCCTGGATCTCAGAGTTCTCGAGGTCGATCCGATTCACCGCCGCATCGTTTTGGCGGTGACCGGGATTCCGGCGGAGCAACCGCCACGTCCGGAGATACCGTCCAAGGTTATCCCGATGGAGTCCGACGATTACAACCTGTCGGATCCGATTCCGACGCCACCTGACTCCTTCATCGAAGAGCCGGCGTAAGCACCGACGCTGATCGAGTAAATGGCTCGTCCTTTTTGGGCGAGCCATTTTTCGTTTGCCATGGGAATTGCGGCATGGCCAGAAGGCGGGCGTTTTCGGAAGCGAGATTGCCCTTGGTCTCGGCGTCGTCGTCATTGCTCGAAGTCACACGTTAGGAGCGCCAAGGCCTCATCGAAGGCCGGTTACACCCTCCGACGACCGATAGAAACCCTTAGGGCCGCTTGAGACGGCCTCCGAAACCAGCTCCGCGCTCGCCGGTGCCACGCGTGATTCGATACTCAACCCCCATCAAGTCGTCTTATTAGGTTGGACCGCGTTCCATTCCTCACTGCCTCAGTCGTGTGAATGATTAGCTCCTCTACCCCAGGCGAAGCGCTGTTGGTGCTCGACTCTCAGCTCAACGTGCGTGCTGCAAACAAAGCCTTCTACTCCATGTTTCGCCTTGCACCCGCTGAATGCGTCGGGCGCAAGGTCTACGAGCTCGGTGGAAGGGCCTGGGACGAAAAGCTTCGCCCAATGCTGGAGACTGTGCTCCAAGGCGAGCCGCAGTCGGATCACTTCGAGCTGGTTCACGACGAAAAGGAAGGGGGCCGGGGAGTCCTGTGGCTAAGCGCGCGACTCGTCCCTTCCGCGGACACCGCCGATCACACGGTTCTCCTCGCGATCGAAGACCTCTCGGCGGGACGCCCGGTCGAAGAGACGCTCGCCGTCAGAACCCAGGAGCTCAACACCTTCGCTGACCTGGCTAGCCGCGGCGCGCACGAGCTGAACAATCTCCTAACCGTCATCCGCATGAACGCGGATATCATCGAGGCGAGCCTGGGCGAAGCCAAGCTCTCGACGCAGGAAGCCGGCGAGATTCGACTGGCCGCCGAACGTGCGGAAGCAATCACCAAGAAGCTGCTGCTGACGAGCCGACGAGTTCTGCCGCAGGCGACCGGCCTCGATCGAGGCGCGAGCTCGGTTCCGCTTCCCGGATCTCCGATGAAGGAGTCGAGTGCCGAGACGGCCGAGCGGCAGTCAACCGAAGCGAAGTCGTCGAAGGTCCGACGCTTGAAGCATGGAAAGCCGACCGGCCGCGAAACCATTCTTCTCGTCGATGACGAGAAATCGCTGCGCAAGCTGGGAAAGCGCGTGCTCACCGAAGCCGGGTACCACGTTCTCGAGGCGTCAGATGGCGCCGTGGCGCTCCGCATTGCCGCCGAACAAGTAGGCGAGATCGATCTTGTTCTCACCGACGTCGAGATGCCGACACTCGGCGGACGCGGGATGGTCGACGAGCTGCACGAGCTCAGCCCGGGGCTGAGAGTCCTGTTCATGTCGGGATATACCGACAACGAGATACTTCGTCGCGGGATCCGGACGTCCGAAACCGATTTCTTGCAAAAGCCGTTTACCGCCGAGTCGCTTTGTGCGGCGGTACGCGCAGTGCTGAGCAAGCCGTCAACGGCTACAGCATAAATGGAGCGGACCAAGGTGCAGCGGACCAAGGTGTCGGGCGTCGCGCAGCCAGGCCGGATACTCATCGTCGACGACTACGAGGAGAACATTCGTCTGCTCGAACGAATCCTGGCGAAAGCAGGATACGAGCATGTCGCGTCGACGACCGTTTCAGCCGACGCCATGACCATTCACTCACAGTTCAAGCCTGACCTCGTCCTGCTCGATCTTCATATGACCGGCAAGGACGGGTTCGACGTGCTGGAGGAAATGGTCGCCCACAAGGGCGGCCAGCATGTCCCGGTGATCATGATTACCGCGGATGACAACGCTGACGTGAAGCGCCGCGCTCTCGCTCTGGGAGCGAAGGATTTCATCGGCAAGCCCTTCGACGCGGGTGAGGTGTTGCTCAGGATCCGGAACCTCCTCGAAACTCGCTTCCTCTACCTGGCGCTTCGCGGCCGGAACACCGAGCTGGAACAGAAGGTGACGGAGCGCACGCAGGAGCTCGAGCAATCACAGCTCGAGGTTCTGGAGAGACTCGCCGCCGCCGTCGAATTCCGGGACGATGACACCGGCAATCACACCAAGCGGGTAGCGCACATCTCGGGCATGCTCGGCGAAGCGATCGGCGCCGAGTCAACGACGGTGGAGCTGATAAGGCGCGCCGCTCCACTGCACGACATCGGCAAGGTCGGGATCCCGGATAACATTTTGCTCAAGGCAGGTCCGCTTACCGGGGAAGAGTTCGAGATCATGAAGACTCACACCGTGATTGGGTCGAGAATGCTCTCGAAGGGCCGCTCGGAGCTTGTCCGCTTCTCGCAGCGAATCGCCCGCAGCCATCACGAATGGTGGGACGGGTCTGGTTATCCCGACCGCGTCTCGGGTCAGGCCATTCCGCTCGAAGCCCGCATAGTCGCGGCGGCAGATTTTCTGGACGCGCTCACACACGATCGGCCCTATCGGCCGGCGTGGGGAATGGACGACACTCTGGCTGAGATCAAGCGCAGGGCCGGGAGTCACTTCGACCCGACGGTCGCGAGCGCCCTCCTCGGAATCAACTGGCGAGCAAGCTCGGTGCTGGTGGCGTAGACATCACCGTCGTCAGCCACTCAGTGAAGGGTCGACGCTCACGCTGGCGGTGCCCCGCTAGAGATACCTCGTGCGGAGAATCTCGCGGTGGTGAAGCTCGTGCCCCGCGATTATGTAGGCGAGCGCCCTCACCGATACCTCAGCGTTGTTCGCTAGCCCGCGCCGGGTCCAAGCTTCCTCGTCCAGGTGCCTGAAGAAAAAGATCGTGGACTGGCGCACTGTCTCCATCTCAGCAGCAAGCTCGGACAGCGCGTACGCGTCGAACGTGGCATTGCGAACGTAGTCGTCCTGCTCGAAGCCCGGGATCGGCGTGGCATCGCCACGCGCAAACCTGAGGGCGCGTCCCGTGAAGATTCGCTCGCTGTCGATCATGTGTCCGACGACCTCGTTCACGCTCCATTTGTCGGGGGCGTACCGATAGGTCGCGACCGATGCCGGAAGAACGCGAAGAAGCGACTGCGTCTCGGTCAGCTGGGAGGCGAGCGTCGAGATCACATCGCCGTCCGGGACCAGCGCGATGTATCTCTCGTAGTAGGGAAGGAATTCCGACTTCGCCGGTTTTGTCTCGCTGGCTTTCACTGCGATTGCCGTACTCACAATTGCCTCCTCGGGATACTGAATTTCCCGCCATGACAAATAGAACGTGCTGCCATGCCGGACGCCACATCTGATTGATTGCCGAGGCGGTACCGGTTCAGTATCATCCGGCGTCCCGACCTCAAGCGCGAGGAATGGCAGAGCAACACGATCCGTACATATCGCTACGCAACACCAGGTTTCTCTGGTACGTCGCCAGCCTGGTGGCGATGACGCTGGGAACCCAGATCCAGGCGACGGTCGTGGCGTGGCAGGTTTACGCTCTGACGAAGGATCCACTGTCGCTTGGACTGGTCGGCCTGGCCGAAGCGCTGCCCTTCATTGCCGCGGCTCTATACGCGGGTCACGTCGCCGACCGGCACGACCGAAAGCTGCTGTCGCTTATCGCCATCGCAGTCCAGCTCGGCTGCGGCGTCGCGCTTCTGCTTCTGACCGTCTACGGCCGAGCCCTCCTGGCGAGGACGATTATCCCGATCTACGCGGTCGTTTGCGTCAGCGGGCTCGCGAGAAGCTTTCTCCAGCCGGCCCGGACCGCGCTCGGAGCCGAGATCGTGCCGCGCGAGACCTACACGAATGCGATCACGTGGCGGTCGTCCCTCTGGCAATTCGCCGCCGTCGTCGGCCCCGCGGCGGGTGGAATGATTTACGGGTTCTCCGGCGCGCGGCTGGCTTACATCGTGGAGACAATCCTGTGCGCGATCGCGCTTTTTCTGTTCGTGCAGATTGCGTACACCCGCCTGCCGGCGGTCGCTACGGAATCGACCATTGGCGAGAATCTCACGGTCGGGATTCGCTTCCTGTTGACCCAGCCCGAGCTGCTTGGCGCGCAACTTCTCGACCTCTTTTCGGTGCTGTTCGGCGGAGCGCCAGCGCTACTTCCGATCTTCGCGTCGGAGATTCTCCTCGTTGGTCCACAGGGGCTCGGAATACTCCGCGCCGCGCCGGCGGCCGGAGCGGTGCTGATCTCGCTGCTACTCGTTCACCGTAAACTGCGAAGGGCCGGGCGGACACTTTTCATCTGCGTTGCCGCTTTCGGCCTGTGCTGGATTCTGTTCGCCTTGTCGAGATGGTTCTGGGTCTCGCTGGCGCTTCTCTTTATCAGCGGAATGGTCGACAACGTGAGCGTCGTGATCCGATCGACGCTGCTGACGATTCGCACTCCGCCACAAATGCTCGGGCGCGTGTCCGCGGTCAACCAGATCTTCATCGGCTCGTCGAACGAGATAGGGTCATTCGAGTCGGGAGTCGCTGCGAAGCTGCTGGGAACCGTCCGCTCGGTGATCCTCGGCGGGCTCATGACCCTCGGGGTAGTCGGAGTGACCGCGTGGAAAATCCCACGGTTACGCAACCTCGACGAGCTGGATTGAGCCTGCGGGCACGTAACGAAACTCCTTCTGTTCCGAAAACGTACGCGATGCGAAATTAGGCCCGTGAGCAGCGCCGGTTTTGCGCGCTCTCCGAGGGGTGGCCGATCACCAGGATGGAGATGCATGCAGCCCGCTACGTCCGCACCAGAATCCACGATACTTGCCCCGTCTTCCGCGGTTCCGGGCTGGACGGCGGAGTATGCTGTGCCCCTTGGCGGGCCAGGCCATCTCCTTCTCGCCACGTTCGAGCAGGCGGCAATCGGCATCACGCATCTGACTCTCGATGAAGAGTGGATCTCAGTAAACCAGCGCTACTGCGAGATCACGGGCTACTCGCGCGAAGAAATCCTGGGGCTCAGGGTCGAGCACCTCACGCATCCGAAAGGTGTCCCAGCCAGCCTGGAGTTCATCCGGCGCATTCGATCGGGGGAGCTTCCAGAGTACAAGATGGAGAAGCGCTACATACGGAAGAATGGCGAAGTCATCTGGGTTCATCTCACGGTGTCGATCGTTCGTTCTGCCACGGGCGATCCCTTGTACCTGGTCGGCTTCATCGAGGACATTACGCAGCGACGCGACGCTGAGAGCGCGGCGAGCAGGTCCCTTTCCCTTCTTCGGGCGACGCTCGAATCGACCGCCGACGGCATTCTGGTGGTCGATCTCAACGGGAAGATCCTGAGCTTCAACCAGAAAATGGCCGACATGTGGGAGATTCCGGCCGAAGTTTTCGCCTGTGGCGACGATCAGAAAGCGATCGATGCCGCACTCGACAAGCTTGTCTACCCCGAAGACTTCATGGCCAAGGTGCGCGAGCTGTACCGCGATCCCGATCAGGCCAGCTACGACGTGCTCGAGCTAAAAGATGGACGCACCTTCGAGCGGTACTCGCAGCCGCAGCGCATTGACGACGTGCCGGTGGGGCGCGTCTGGAGCTTTCGCGACATCACGGCGCGCCTCCGCGCCGATGAGCGGGAGCGCGCGCTCGCACAGGAGCAGGCGGCGCGCGCGGAGGCCGAGAACTCGCAGAAGCGTGCGTCGTTGCTGGCGGAAGCAAGCCGCGTGCTCAGCGCTTCATTCGACTATCAGACTACGCTCGCCGCTCTCGTGCGCCTTGCAGTCCCCGCGCTCGCGGACTATTGCGCGCTCGACATCGTCGAAGCCGAGGACAGCTTCGAGCGGATAGGAGAGGCGCACGTCGATCCGACGAAATCGAAGCTGCTGGGGGAAGTCGCGAAATTTCCGAAGAGCGCGCTGACTGCCCGGCATCCCCTGATGCGCGTCATGGCCACGGGTGCACCGGTGCTCGAGGCCGATATAACGCCTGCGTTCATCCGCGCGTCGTTTGCCGAGGCGGAGCAACGGCGCGTCGTCGAGGCGTTAGCGCCGCGGTCGCTCATCTGCGTTCCACTGGTTACTTCGGGCAAGCCGCTCGGCGCCCTAACACTGGTTACCTCGGGGTCGGGACGGCGCTACGAGATTGCCGATCTGTCCCTGGCCGCCGACCTGGCGAGGCGGGCGGCCATCGTCGTCGAGCACGCGCGCCTCTTCCATGAGGCGGAGCAGGCAACGAGAGCGCGCGACGACGTGCTGGCCGTCGTGGCTCACGATCTCAGAAACCCGCTCAACACGGTGACGATGGCGGTCGGCATGATGCTCGAAACCATGCCCGTGGAGCGGGTGCAGGAGCGGCGACAGGTGGAGATCGTGCGCCGCGCGGCCGACCGCATGAATCGAATGATTCAGGACCTGCTGGACGTGAAGCGGATGGAGTCGGGGCGGTTGACGACTGATTTAAAGCCCGAGGACCCCGGGATTCTCATCAACGACACGATCGACATGCTTCGTCCGCTGGCGGCGGGTAGCACGATCAGGCTCGAGACCGACATCGAACAGAACCTGCCGCTCGTGCTCGCCGACGCGGCGAGGGTTCAGCAGGTGCTGTCCAATCTCGTCGGAAACGCCGTCAAGTTTACTCCGAGGGACGGGCGGATCACGGTGTGCGCGGAGCGCCTCGACACAGAGGTGCGATTCGCCGTCATCGACACGGGCCCAGGCATCCCGGCGGAACAACTGCCTCACATTTTCGGGCGCTTCTGGCAGGCGAAGACATCAGATCGTCGCGGGATCGGACTCGGCCTCGCAATCGCGAAGGGAATTGTCGAAGGGCACAACGGCCGGATCTGGGTTGAGAGCCACGTCGGACTCGGCAGCACATTCTATTTCACATTGCCGACGGCGACGGAGAACGCGTTCAGGTTGTCTTCTGGAAGTTCGTAACGCTCTCGGATGTGCCCATATCGGGAATGTTCGAACCTAGCGAAATCACGTTCGGATAGCCGAGTGTAACGTCGTACTCCGCGGATACGCTTCCGTTGCGGTCAGGTATGGCTCGCACGATTTCCGCGAACAGGGAATCCACTGTCGGAACTCCCGCATTCGAGTAGACAGCGCCAGTAGCGCGGTCAGTTACGCGATTGACGTTGCCGCCCAACACCTCGATGTGAACCGGATGCGTGAAAATATTTGCGCTCCGGTCGTAGTCGAAGGAATAGTCATGAATCGCCTGCGCGCTCCACTTTTGGCGGTTCTCCAGGAGCTGTAGCAGCGCTGCCTGGTTAGGATTCTGCCCGGTCGCGCGACACCCCAACAAGACTACCGAAACAATTACTGCTCCGACGAGGCCAGTCTTCATCTTGCTGCTCCCTGCGGCGCAAAGTCGCGAAAAAATGATTCTAGTACGACAGCTTCGGACCCCATTTCTCACCTCGCCCCTCCGGGATTACGTCGAAGAGATTCCAGAGCGGCCAGATCATGTCGACGTGCCGCATGTCCTGCCCTGGATCCGATGGGGCGAACATCAGCTCCGTGTTGTAGAAGTGTGAAATCCTGCTGTTCTTCCGGACGAACACGTTCAACGCCGGCATCTGCTCGCCTTTTGCGTTCTCGCCCTGGTAGTCGTGGTTGTACGTCGATCCCGCGGACGACAGGAATCGCAAATTGCGCCAGCCCCGCTCTTTCGCCCACTCGCGTATGCGCTCGATCGGCGATTTCGCGACGATCGCGAGATTTACCCGCTGCATGACGTGGGGCGCCTCGCCATCCAGACTGTCGATTATGGAGGTGCAGGATGGACAGGCGGTTGGCATCTCGGGCCCGTACATGAAGCTGTAGAGGATCAGGGAATCCTTGCCCTCGACGAACAGCTCGGACATCCGCACCTTCCGCTTCTTTCCCTTTGGGCCTTCGCCCAGAATCTCTTCGAAGGTGTAGTCCCGCGGTACCTCGCCACCGAGAGGAAGCCGTCGTCGCTGGGCGGCGACGGATTCGATCGTTCGCCTCATCTCGATTTCGGCGTCGAGCAGCTTGTCGCGGGCTGCGCGATAGGACTCTGATTCGCCCGGAAAACGGACTTGGTGCTTCGAGCTGGCCATCTATTCTCCCTGGGTTCGAGCGCGTCCTCTGCGCGGAAAATGACGTCGGGAACGGGCGCTCGCTACTGGAACGATGACGGGCGTGCCGCTCCAGGCCGGGATCGACCTCGAGCCGCGGGTGGCCTTACGAGCGGTCGAGCGGCCCGGGGCGCAAGAAAAGGTTGCCACCCCGCCCTCGTCTCGTCCATATCGGACGCCCCGCCTCTCCGTCTCGCGGCATGAGGCGTGAGCATTGAGCGCGAGTTCGAGGAGGAAAGCTGGGCCAGTCTGTCTCTCATGAATACATGGGGTCCGCCGCTGCGGCGGGTCTCAGGTACGTCACCGATGCGATGCCGGGAATTCGCCGCCAGCGCCACGGCCGCGGCTTCACGTACGTCGGCCCCGACGGCGTGGTGATCCGGTCGCGTGAATCTCTGCATCGACTCAAGTCGCTGGTGATTCCCCCGGCGTGGACCGACGTGTGGATTTGCCCGCATGAAGACGGACACCTTCAGGTGACCGCCCGCGATGGCCGCGGCCGCAAGCAGTATCGCTACCACCCACATTTTCGCAAGCACCGCGATGGTACCAAGTTCGAGCGGATGTTCGAGCTGAGCGATGTGCTGTGGAAGATCCGCGAGCGCGTCGAAACCGACATCGCGAAGGAAGGACTCGACCGCGACAAGATCATGGCGACTGTCGTGTGGTTGCTCGAAACCACGCTGATCCGAATCGGATCGGACGAGTACAGGAAATCCAACAAGTCCTTCGGGCTTACCACGCTCCGGCGCCGGCACGTCGCCGTCGTCGGATCGGAGCTTCGCTTCGAGTTTCGCGGCAAGAGCGGGATCCAGCACGCCGTTTCGGTCACGGACAAGCGGATCGCGCGCATCGTGCAGCGCTGTCAGGCGATCCGCGGGGAGGAGCTGTTCAAGTACCTGGACGACGAAGGCAAGCGGCAGGAAGTCGACGCCGAAGATGTGAACAAATACCTGCAGGATGTCACCGGACGCGAGATCACCGCGAAGGATTTCCGCACCTGGGCCGGGACAATGCTCGTGGCTGAGGCGCTGCGTGCGATGGGACCGGCAAAGACCAAGCGCGAAGCGGAGAAGAACATCGTGTCGGCGGTCGATGTGACTGCCAAGAGGCTCGGCAACACGCGCAGCGTCTGCCGCAAGTACTACATCCACCCGGTGCTCATCGAGGCATATCTGGAGGGGTCGGTTCTACGCCCGCTGCCGGAGCGCCACTGGAACAAGCGGAAGACGGTAGGCCCCACCCTTCGTCAGCACGAGATGGATGTCCTGGCGTTCATCAAGGCGAGACTCAAGCCGAAGACCCGCGGCGCCGCTGAAAAGCGTGCAAGAAAGCCGGAAGAAGCACCACCCACGGCAGCCACCGCCGCTGAGACAGCTCCAAGAACGAGCGAGCTCGAGCCGGCAGGCTCCTAGTCTAGGTAGGGGTAGTCCGGGTCCGCGAGCCGCTCCGCGCGCGCCGACGCTTCCGGTCCCGCAATCTCTCTCGCAAGGTCGAGCAGCATCGGGCTCAGGTGTCCTCCGTAGCGCACCAGGCTCGCCGCGCGCGCCCGTCGCGCCAGCAGAAATGCGAGAAATGGCTGGTCGGCCTTGAGCGCGTTGCACGCCGGGCAGGCGAGGACGAGGTTGTCGCGTCGATCGTATGCCGTCTTGCCCTTTCGCGGCGTCACGTGATCCATCGTGATCGTCTTCGAGCTGACGCGACGCTCGCAGTAGGCGCACACAGGCCCGTGCCGATCGAGCAGCCACTGGCGCGTCTCCATGTACGCGTTGCGGCTGGTCGGCAGAGATGTGTGCTGTTGCGCGGGGCGGCGCACCCCGCGTTTACGCGGCTTGCGTGACCTTCTTCGTGGTGGAGTCAAATCGGACAGGTTGTTTTTTTGATGCCATCAGTACAACCCGAACGATAGCAATTACTCCTCCCTCACGGCCAGCCCTGCGCTTTGGCGCTCGCGACGCTAGATGCCCACTCCCCGTATCGTTAGCTTACCGCTCCAATGACGATGCGAGACAAGCTCGACCTCCTGGAGCGCCGGCGCGCCGAATCCGAGCTGGGCGGAGGCGAGGCGCGGCTCAAGACACAGCACGAAAAGGGAAAACTCTCCGCCCGCGAACGACTCGAGCTTCTGCTCGACGAGGGCTCGTTCGTCGAGCTCGACCGCTTCGTGGTCCACCGCTCGACCGATTTCGGCCTCGAGACTCAGAAGTTCTACGGCGATGGTGTCATCACGGGCCACGGCAAGATCGACGGCCGGCTCGTCTACGTCTTTTCGCAGGACTTCACGGTATTCGGCGGGTCACTCTCCGAATCCTTCGCTGAAAAAATCGTGAAGATCATGGACCTGGCGATGCGGAACGGCGCGCCGGTGATCGGCCTCAACGACTCAGGGGGAGCCCGCATCCAGGAAGGCGTCGTCTCGCTGGGCGGATACGCGGAGATATTTCTTCGCAACACGCTCGCCTCCGGCGTCGTTCCCCAGATCTCGGCGGTCCTTGGGCCCTGTGCCGGCGGTGCAGTTTATTCGCCGGCAATTACGGACTTCACGTACATGGTGAGAGGCACGTCGTACATGTTCGTGACCGGTCCCAACGTCGTGAAGACGGTGACACACGAAGATGTCACGATGGAGGAGCTGGGCGGCGCCGACACTCATGCCGCCAAGTCGGGGGTCGCCCATTTCGCCTGCGACTCCGAGCCGGAATGCCTCCAGCACATTCGAGATCTCTTCCGCTTCATTCCGTCCAACAATCTTGGGCCCGCGCCGCGGGGACCGGGCACCGACCCGCGCAACCGGCGCGAAGAGTCACTCCTTGATGTCGTTCCGGACAACGCCAACAAGCCGTACGACATGCACGAGGTGATCGCGCGCGTCGTCGACGACGGCGAGTTCTACGAAGTGCAGAGCGAGTACGCCAAGAACATAATCTGCGGGTTCGCCCACCTCGGCGGATTCAGCGTCGGAGTGGTGGCAAACCAGCCGGCCGTGCTCGCTGGGGTGCTCGACATCAGCGCGTCGCTCAAGGCGGCGCGCTTCATCCGCTTTTGCGATGCGTTCAACATTCCGCTCGTCACGTTCGAGGATGTGCCGGGTTTTTTGCCGGGCACCGCGCAGGAGCACGGCGGTATCATCAAGCACGGGGCGAAGCTCCTCTACGCTTACTGCGAGGCGACGGTGCCCAAGCTCACCGTGATCACGCGCAAGGCGTATGGCGGAGCGTACGACGTCATGAGCTCGAAGCACATCCGCGGCGACTTCAACGTCGCCTGGCCGACGGCCGAGATCGCCGTGATGGGGCCGAAGGGCGCGGTGGAGATTCTGTTCAGGAAGGAGATTTCCGAGAGCGGCGATGAAGCCGCCGCGACCGAGGCGAAGATAGAGGAGTATCGTGAGAAATTCGCGCACCCCTACATCGCGGCCGGTCGCGGTTATCTCGACGACATAATAGATCCGCGCGATACCAGGCCCGCCCTCATCGACGCGCTCGAGTCGCTGCAGACCAAGCGCGACAAGAACCCGCCGAAGAAGCACGGAAACATTCCGCTCTGATGGGTCGAGAGCGGACGCTCTGACGTCGGACCAGTCCTGATGTTCAAGAAAGTTCTGATCGCGAATCGTGGTGAGATCGCTCTGCGCGTAATCCGTGCCTGCCAGGAGCTCGAGATAAAGACGGTCGCGGTTTACAGTGAGGCCGACGTCCGCGCGCCCCACGTCCGCGAGGCGGACGAGGCAGTCCTGATAGGGCCGCCACCCTCGAGCGAGAGCTATCTGCGTGGCGAGAAAATCATCGAAGCCGCCAAGCTTACTCACGCCGAAGCGATTCATCCCGGCTACGGATTTCTCTCCGAGCGTGAATGGTTCGCGCGAGCCGTCCGTGACGCGGGAATCGTCTGGATCGGACCGCCCGCCGAGGCGATCGCGGCGATGGGAAGCAAGACTGCCGCGCGGACACTTGCGGTGGCGAACGGAGTCCCGGTGGTTCCGGGAACGACCGAACCCCTCGAGAACGCGAAGGAGGCCGAGAAGATCGCGAAGAAGTTCGGCTATCCGGTGCTGCTCAAGGCCGCGGCCGGCGGCGGGGGAAAGGGGATGCGCGTGGTCTCAGCGCCGAAGGAGCTCGCCGGCGCCCTCGAAGCGGCGCGCAGGGAAGCGAAGAGCGCGTTCGGGGACGATGCGGTGTACCTGGAGAAGTTCGTCGCGCAGCCGCGGCACGTCGAGATTCAGGTCCTCGCTGATTCGCACGGCACAGTTCTCTCGCTCGGCGAGCGCGAATGCTCGGTGCAGCGGCGCCATCAGAAGATGATCGAAGAGTCTCCAAGTGTCGCGGTTAATCCAGAGCTGAGGCGAAAGATGGGTGAGACCGCTGTGCGGGCAGCGCGGGCGGCGGGCTACGTGAATGCAGGAACCTGCGAATTTCTGCTCGATCGGAGCGGGGAGTTTTACTTCCTGGAGATGAACACACGCCTCCAGGTCGAGCATCCAGTGACGGAGCTCGTGACCGGAATCGACATCGTGCAGTGGCAGCTGCGAATCGCCGCCGGCGAAAAGCTCCCGTTCAGGCAGGAGGAGATAGTCCCGCACGGCTGGGCGATCGAGTGCCGCATCACCAGCGAAGACGCATCGAACAACTTCCTGCCGTCTACCGGACGAATCCGGCACCTGCACCTGCCGAGCGGCCCGGGAGTGCGCTGGGATGGGGGCGTGGAATCTGGGAGCGAGATCGGGCTCTACTACGATCCGATGCTCGCCAAGCTCATCGTCTGGGGCGCCGACCGGGAGCAGGCGGTCACGCGAATGCGCCGCGCTCTGGTGGATCTGATCATCCAGGGCGTGGAGACGTCGCGCGATTTCCACATTCGAGTCATGGGTGACGACGAGTTCCGCCGCGGCGCCATCGACATTCAATGGCTGGAGCGGCGCCTCGCTTCGATTCTCGAGCGTCAGCCAAGCGAGGAGTCCGTTCGGGTCGCGGCGATCGCGGGAGCTTTGCTGGCGGAGCGCGACAGGGGAGCGCGCGCGGTCTCGACCGCTGGCGTCCTGCCAGCCGGCGGCGGCGATGTCGCGCCCGACCCGTGGACACAGGCTGCGCGCATCGACGGGCTACGCGACTGATGGGCGTCATCAGCGTCTCCATCGACTCGATCGCGGCGGGTGGAGACGGCGTCGGGAGGAGCAATGGGCTCGTCGTGTTCGTTCCGCGGACGGCGCCCGGCGACGTGGTGACGGCGCAGATATCGGGCAAAGGGCATTTCGCGCGCGGCGCGCTCAGGAGCATCGTGTCTCCCGCTCCCGTTCGCATCGACCCGCCATGCCCGCACTACACGAGAGACAGCTGCGGAGGCTGTCAACTCCAGCACATGACGTACGCGTCCCAGCTGGCGGCCAAGCAGATGATCATCCGCGACTCCGTGCAGCGCATCGGGAAGCGCATCATCGATGCCCCGCCAATCGAGCGCAGCCCGGAGGAATGGCGTTATCGCACGAAGCTCACGCTCGCGATGCGTCGCCATGGAGCCCGCTGGATCGCGGGGCTCCATCCCTACGACGATCCGTCGCGCATTTTTCCGCTCGCGGATTGTCCGATCACCGACCGTCGCGTCGTTGCCGCGTGGCGTGAAGTCATGGAGGCCGATGCGTATTTCCCCGACGCGACGGAGCTCCGCGGAAGCGTCCGCATCACCAGTGGCGGCCCGACTTTGGTGATGATGGGCGGGCAGAGCTGGGCCGCGCGCGACCAGTTCTCCGCCGCCGTTCCGTCGATCTCGGCGGTGTGGTGGGAGCCGGCCGACGACAAGCCGCGTCGCCTTCTATATGACAAGCGGCAGCAACGCGACCCCAGCGCCTCGTTCGCCCAGGTGAATCAGGAGATGGCCGAGATCCTCCGGGCGTACGTACTCGATCGTGCCCGCTCGTTCGAGCCCAGGACGGTGATCGATGCTTACGCCGGCGCGGGACACATCGCGATCGCGCTGAGCGAGCAAGGCGCAAGGGTGACCGCGATAGAGCTCGATCCCGATGCATCGGCCTGGTCCGCATCCAAGCTGGCGGAGCCGTCCCGCGCGATTCAGGCAAGAGTGGAGGATGCGCTGCCAGGACTCCTGCCCGCCGATCTCGTGATACTCAATCCCCCGCGCGCCGGCGTCGACTCGCGCGTGACCGACACGCTCGAAGCGGAAGTCGGGCACGTTCGCGGCGTGATCTACGTGAGCTGCAACCCCGCGACGCTCGCACGCGACCTCTCGCGTCTTCCGAGCTACAGAATCGAGTCGGTCCACGCCTTTGACATGTTCCCGCAAACCGCGCACGTCGAAACGGTGTGCGACCTGCGCCCCGCTGGGGAGTCGGCTTGAAATACGTCGTGCAGCTCAACGACCGGCGCAAAACGGTTTCGATCGAGCCGGAGGGCGTTCGCTACGAGGACGAGGCGCCGGTGCACGCCGAACTTTCCGACATCGAGGGAAGCCCGGTGCGAATGGTCAAGCTCGGAACCCACGTCTATCGAGTCGTCGTCGAGAAGCAGCAAGGACGAGGGAAGTACTCGCTCTGGGTGGATGGCTATCGGTTCGAGACCGAGGCACTCGACGAGCGGACCCGCTCCATCCGCGATCTCTCGGCGGCGACTGCCGGTCCGACAGGGCCGGCTCCGATCATCGCTCCGATGCCTGGCCTGATCGTGCGCGTCAATGTGAACGTGGGAGACCGGGTTGAGGCGGGTCAGGGTCTGGTCGTGATGGAAGCGATGAAGATGGAGAACGAGCTGCGCGCCACCGCGGCGGGTACCGTGAAAAGCGTGGAGGTTGCGCCCGGAACCGCCGTCGAAAAAGGAGCTCTGCTGGTCGCCCTTGAATAGCAAAACGTGAGGGGAAGGAATCTCCGTTTTCCGGAGCGTCCCGCGGTTGACACGCCCAGCCGTCCCGGATACCTTAAAAGGCTGTCGTAAAACCACTTAGTCGCAACCAACCGCTTGGAACCCTACTCGACCGAAAGGGGGCCGGCACTTACATAACCGTTCAGCTTCACATGAAGACCTACTCCGCGACCCCGCGGGATATCGAGCACCAATGGTACATCGTCGACGCCGAAGGCCAGGTCCTCGGCCGTCTGGCGACCGCGGTCGCGAACATCATCCGTGGCAAGCATAAGCCGATGTTCACGCCCCACATGGATACCGGCGACAACGTCATCGTCATCAACGCTGCCAAAGTCCGCGTCACGGGCAAGAAGGCGGAGCAGAAGCAGTACTTCAGACACACGGGGTACATGGGTCACGAGCGGTTCACGCCGTTCGAGATGATGCTCAGCAAGCACCCCGAACGCGTGATCGAGAAGGCGGTCTACGGCATGCTGCCCAAGACGGCCCTCGGACGCGGGAAGCTCCGCCAGAAGCTCCGGGTGTTCGCCGATGCGAAGCACACGCACGCCGCGCAGCAGCCGAAAGTGTTGGTCCTCAACCAGAAGAGTGGTAAGTAATGACTGATACCCTGCACACGATCGGACGGCGCAAGGAAGCTGTTTGCCGTCTCTACATCAAGCCGGGTTCCGGCAAGTGGTCGGTGAACGGACGCACGCTCGGAGATTATTTCCCGCGCCCCGCGCACGTCTCCGCCATCCAGCAGCCGTTCACGATCACCGATACGCTCGGCCGCTATGATGTGAAGGCGAAGGTCGAAGGTGGCGGGCTCACCGGTCAGGCAGGGGCACTCCGCCTCGCCGTCGCCCGTGCGCTCGTAACGATGGATGAATCGCACCGCCGGAAGCTCCGCGACCTGGCGTTGTTGACCCGCGATGCAAGAGCAGTAGAACGCAAGAAGCCCGGCCGTCCGAAAGCAAGAAAGAAGTTCCAGTTCTCGAAGCGTTAACCCCGAAGGAATCACTATTTAATGGCTCAGCCAAACCTGGAGCAGCTACTCGAAGCCGGTGTCCACTTCGGACACCAGACCCGCCGTTGGAACCCGAAAATGCGTCGTTTCATCTTCGCGGAGAGAAACGGCATCCACATCATCGATCTGCAGAAGACGCTGCGGCAGCTGGAGCTGGCTCAGAAGCTCGCGCGAGAAGTGATTCTCCGCGGCGACAACGTCCTCTTCGTCTGCACCAAGCGCCAACTCGTCAACATCGTGAAGAGCGAGGCCGAGCGCTGCGGAGCGATGTACGTGACTGAGAGATGGCTGGGCGGATTGCTCACCAACTTCCAGACGGTGAAGAAGCAGGTCCGCCGTCTCAAGGAGCTGGAGGCGGGAAGCGAGGCCGGCGGTGACTTCGAGAACTACACCAAGAAAGAGCAGCTGATGATGAGTCGTCAGCGCGACAAGCTTTCGAAGAACCTTGCCGGTATCAAGAACCTTACGCGGCTTCCCGGTCTCATGTTCGTGATCGACTCCAAGAAGGAGCGGATCGCGGTCAATGAAGCCAACAAGCTGAACATCCCGCTGATCGCGCTCGTCGACACGAACGCCGATCCGGATCTGATCACCATTCCGATCGCCGGCAATGATGACGCGATCCGCTCCGTGGAGCTGATGGCCAAGTCGATCGCCGATGCGATCGTCGAGGCGCGCCGCGAGGCGCCAGTGCGGGTGGAAGCCGAAGAGGCCGAGTCGTACACGTACAGCTCGGACCGCGGCGCCGAGCCGGAAGGCGAGGGCGACAAGAAGCGGAAGAAACGGCCACGTCGGCGACGGGCAAAGCCCGAAGCAATTGCCGCGCGGCTCAAGACAGGCGGCGAAGAAGGTGGCGGAGCAGAGGAAGCCACCGAGCCCGAGCAGGAAGGTTAACTTTCACGCCGCCGGAGAATTCCGGCGGCGTTTTAACGAGAGATTATATGACGATGACCAAAGAGAAATTCACAGCGAAGGATGTTCAGGCTCTGCGACAGAAGACCGGCGCGGGCATGATGGAGTGTAAAAAGGCACTGGAAGAGACGAGTGGTGATTCGGGGAAAGCGGAGGAGTATCTTCGCGCCAAGGGAATTGCCAAGGCCGAGAAGCGCCAGGGCAAGCAGACGAGCGAAGGCCTCATCAGCAGCTACATCCACCACAACGGCAAGGTCGGCGTGATGGTGGAAGTGAACTGCGAGACCGATTTCGTCGCACGCACGGACGACTTCAAGACACTGGTGAAGTACATCGCGGAACATATCGCGGCCGCGGCACCCGTAGCCGTGGACAAGGATCAGGTCCCGCAGGAGAAGGTCGAGAGCGAGCGTCGCATCTTCATCCAGCAGGTGAAAGAGAGCGGCAAGCCCGATCACCTGATCGAGAAGATCGTCGCCGGAAAGGTCGAGGCTTTTTACAAGGACGTGGCTCTGGTTCACCAGGCCTGGGTCCGTGAGCCCAAGAAGACGATCGGCGATCTGATCAAGGAAACGTCGGCGAAGCTGGGCGAGAACATTCAGGTTCGCCGTTTCGTCCGGTTCCAGATGGGCGAGGAGTAGAGACCAGGTTGGCTGATCTCAAGTACAAGCGGGTTCTGCTCAAACTGTCCGGCGAGGCGCTCGCCGGACAGAAGGGCGGTGGTTTCGATTTCACCATTCTCGAGCGGCTCGCAACTGAGGTCTCGGACATCGTCAAGATGGGCGCGGCCGTCGGGCTGGTGATCGGGGGCGGCAACATCGTGCGCGGCGCCCAACTCTCGAAGATGGGAATGGATCGCGTCGGCGCCGACTACATGGGCATGCTCGGCACGGTCATCAATGCGCTGGCGCTCCAGGACGTGCTCGAGAAAGCGAAGCTTGAGACGCGCGTCATGACTGCGATCGCGATGGAATCGATCGCCGAGCCGTTCATCAGACGTCGCGCGATGCGCCACTTCGAGAAGGGCCGCGTCGTGATCTTCGCGGCCGGCACCGGCAACCCGTATTTTTCGACCGACACCGCCGCGGCGCTGCGCGCGATCCAGATCCATGCCGACGTCATCATCAAGGCGACGAGCGTCGACGGCGTCTACAGCGCAGACCCCAAGCGCGATCCGGATGCGACACGCTACGAGTCGATCAGCTATCGCGATGTCATGGTCAACGAGCTCGGCGTGATGGACCAGACGGCCATCACTCTCTGCAAGGAGAACAAGCTGCCCATCATCGTCCTGAACATTCACCGTCACGGAGAAGTTGCGAAAGCGCTGCTGGGCGAGCGCGTCGGAACGATCGTACAATGACGACAATTCCTCAGATCACGAAGGACTGCCGGACCGCGATGGAGAAATCGTTCGAGGCGTCGAAGCGCGAGCTGGCGTCGATTCGAACCGGCAAGGCGACCGCGAGCCTGCTCGACACGGTGCGCGTTGAGGCGTACGGCCAGCAGATGCCCCTGAATCAGGTAGCGGGCGTGTCGGCTCCAGAACCGCGACTCCTCACTGTGACGCCGTGGGACAAGGGACTCGTCACGGCGATCGAAAAGGCGCTCCGCGAATCTGATCTCGGGCTCAACCCGCAGACGCAGTCGGGCGTCATCCGGGTCCCGCTCCCTTCGCTCAACGAGCAGCGAAGAAAAGAGCTGGTCAAGGTGGTTCACAAGCTGGCCGAGGAAGCGCGAATCGGCATCCGCCACGCCAGAACCAACGCGCGCGACCAACTGAAGAAGCTGGAAAAAACTTCGGAAGACGAGCAGAAAAGAGCAGAGAAAGAACTTCAGAAGCTCCACGACGACTACATCGGCAAGATCGATGAGATGTTGAAGGGAAAAGAAGTAGAAATCATGGAAGTCTAGCCCGTGTCAGAGCTGACACGGCGCATCATCTTCGCGGTGATCGCGGCGCCCGCGAGCATAGCAATCGTATACTTCGGCGACTGGGCACTGGCGATTGTTCTGTCCGTGCTCGCGGCGCTGGCGGCCTGGGAGCTGTTCCGAATGGCTCGTGAAACCGGCGCGCTGCCGCTGGAGCCGGCGGGAATCGCGCTGGCGGCCCTCCTGCCTATCGCGGTTCACGCGCAACGACTGGGCATTTACACGCTCTCTCTCACCGCTGTCGTCGCGATGGTTCTGTTATTGTTCGCGAGCACGATCTGGCTCCGCGGACCGGCGGGCAAGCCTCTATCATCCGTCGCGATCACGGCGTTCGGAGTGATGTATGCGGGACTCTTTTCATACATCTACGCGGTTCGCTACCACGACTACGCCGTGGGAGCGGGGGCGGGAACGGCGCTGGTCTTCCTGCCGGTGTTCCTGACGTGGAGTACCGACGTGGGCGCCTATGCATTCGGCCGAACGTTCGGCAGGAAGAAGCTGATTCCTTCGGTCAGCCCGGGGAAAACCGTCGAAGGCGCCGTGGGTGGCCTGGGACTCGCCATCGTCATCTGCCTGCTCTACGTGCGATTCATCCTCATGCCCTACGCGCAGCTCGGCCTCACGATCCAGGGCGCGGTTCTCTTCGCCATCGTCGTCAGTGTCACGGCGCAGACCGGTGATCTCGCCGAGTCTCTGCTCAAACGCGAGGCCGGCGTGAAGGACAGCTCGCGCATTCTGCCGGGGCATGGTGGAATACTCGATCGCTTCGACAGCCTGCTGTTCGTAATGCCGATCGCGTTCCTCCTGCTCGGGCGCTTGCTGCTGCCCATGCCCCAGTGACGCCGGTCACCGCACCCAAAGGGGTGGCGGTGCTCGGCTCGACGGGGTCGATCGGCACTACTGCGCTCCGTGTGCTCGACAGGCAGCGCGCACGGTTCCGAGTCACGGCTCTCACGGCGAACAGCAACGGCGCCCTGCTGAGAGAGCAGGCGCGCAAGTTCCAACCCGCGTTTGTCGGCATGGTGGAATCCCAAGCCGATGCGGACGATGCATGGAAGAGCGGGACCGATGCCCTGATCTCCGCCGCCACGCGCGATGACGTCGACATCGTGCTCAATGCGATCGTCGGCGCGGCGGGACTCGACGCGACGCTGGCAGCGCTCAAAGGCGGAAAGCGCGTTGCGCTCGCCAACAAGGAGACGCTGGTCATCGCCGGAGATCTGGTGAAGCAGGCGTGCGCCGCGGGATCGGGCGAGGTGATTCCCGTCGACAGCGAGCACAGCGCGATCCTTCAGTGCATTACCGGCCACCCGACGTCGGCTGTGCGTCGGGTCGTGCTCACCGCGTCGGGCGGACCATTCCGCGGGTGGAGCGCGGAGCGGCTCGCGTCCGCGACCGTAGATGACGCGCTCAGGCACCCGACTTGGCAAATGGGTCGGAAGATCACCATCGACAGCGCGACGCTCGCCAACAAGGCACTGGAGGTAATTGAGGCACACTTTCTCTTTGGGCTTCCCTACGATCGGATTGATGTGGTCGTGCATCCCCAGAGCGTGGTTCACTCGTTCGTCGAGTTCATCGATGGCAGCGTCGTTGCACAGATGAGCGTTCCGACGATGGAGCTACCGGTGCTTTATGCCCTGACGCATCCTGAACGCGTCGCGGACGACGGTGTGCCGGCGTTCGATCCGGTTAAACTTTCTCCGATGACCTACGAGCCCGTCGATCACGAGCGATTTCCAGCTCTGCGCCTCGGCATCTCCGCCGGAGTGGCGGGCGGAGCCGCGCCGGCGGTGTACAACGCCGCCAACGAGTGCGCCGTCGCGGCGTTTCTCGCCGGCAAGATCCGCTTTGGGGATATTCCCAGCGCAATTTCTTCCGCGCTCGACAAGGTGGGCGACATGCCGGGCGGAACGCGCGAGCAGCTGCTGGCGGCGGACGCGGCAGCGCGCCGCTACGTGCAGGAGATGTTCAAGTGCTGACCTGGCTCGCGCCGATCATTGTCTTCGGGCTCGTAGTGTTCGTGCACGAGCTGGGACACTTCATTGCCGCCAAGCTGACCGGTGTGTACGCTCCGCGCTTCTCGATCGGATTTGGTCCGTCCCTGCTGAAGAAACGGATCGGCGAGACCGAGTACGTTCTGGCGGCGCTGCCGCTCGGTGGATACGTGCGCATGGCCTCGCGCGAGGATGAAGCGACCGCATTTCTCGAGGGTGGGAGCGAGAACTCGGCGACGCGAGCCGCCAATCCCGAGGACGGATACGATCCGAACGCCATGATTCCATTCGGCCCCAAACCGATTCCGGAATCGCGCTGGTTCGAATCGAAGCCGCTCATCGCGCGGCTCTTCATCATGCTGGCCGGCGTCACGATGAACGCGCTCCTCGCCTACTTCATCTACGTCGGGCTGCTGCTGCACTCGGGATTTCCGACGCCAATTCCCGTCGCGGCGGCCGTGACTTCCGGGAAGCCAGCGGCCCTCGCCGGAATTCAGGTGGGCGACAGCATCGCAACCCTCAACGGCCGGCCGCTCCAGAGCTGGGAGACCCTGCTCGATAGCATCGGCGCGTCGGCCGGCCGTCCGCTCGATCTGGGAATCGTCCGCCACGGGCAGACCGTGGAGATCCAGGTGACGCCCGCGCCGGAGGTCACGACTGACCCGCGCACTGGAGTGAAGCGGTCGCTCGGCAGAATCGGCATGGTGGCGAGCGAAGGATTTATTCCGATTTCAGTGCCCCGCGCGTTCAGCGCGGCATGGGGCCTGACGATGGACAACGGCAGCCGGATATTTTCCGCGCTGGGCGCGCTTGCGCACGGCGTCGGCGTCTCCGATCTGGGAGGACCGATCGCGATCGCGCAGGTGTCGGTGCAGGCGGCGCGCGGCGGAATAGTGACGCTGTTGCTGCTGGTGGCGCTCATCAGCATCAACGTCGCGGTGTTCAATCTGCTTCCAATTCCGATCCTGGATGGTGGGCAGATCCTTCTCAACGTGGCAGAGACGATCAAGGGAAGTGCGTTCAGCACCCAGACCCGCGAGCGCATCCTGAAAGGCGGGCTATTGATAATCGGCCTGCTCTTCGTCACCGTGATGTTCAACGACATTAGCCGCAACATGCAGAACATCGTCCATTTCTTCGGACGCATTTTCGGGCGCTCGGGCTAAACCATTCGGTGTCTGGCCTCGTAATGTTCGGAATTCCAATCCCGCGTGAATCCGGATGTCAGATTTCAAAGCAGAAGACCATCGCCTTACCAATCCGCTGCAGCCGCGGTCCCGCGGTTTAGCCGGCGATGAGAGCGAGCGGCTGGGGCCGTTACCGAGCTACGAGGAGCAGGGTCAGCAGTTGACTCGCGAATCGCGCTCGACGTCGGGCGTCGTTTCGTTCCTCAGCAGCACCGAGAGGGAAGGACGTTGGCAACTGCCGAGGCGATTCCGCGCCCTCGCGGTCCTGGGCAACATCGAGCTCGATTTGCGCGCGGCCGAGATTGGCTACGGTTTGTCCGTGATCGAGGCCGTGGCGGTCATGGGCAATATCGAGATTACGGTTTCACCCGACGTCGCGGTCGAGTGCGATGGGGATTCTCTGCTCGGCTCTTTCGTGCTCAAGTATGATGGACGCGCCAATCCAGCAGCGGCGAGCCGCGACAGAGTCGTTCGCGTCACCGGAACCGCCTACGCGGGCGCCGTCACCGTGACTGTGAAGGGTCCGGACGAGAAAATGCTCGCCAGGATCGGGCGAAGCCTCGGCTTCGGCGAATAGCAGGCGACTCGCACTTCGCCAAACTCGTTGCCGCACTGCCTGATGAATTGAACGGCGGGCACTTCGCGGCTAAATTTCACAGTTATGGTTTTTCCAGACCTGGCGGAGCGCGTCGCCGATGTGCGAGCCAGGATCGCCGCGGCGGCGTCGCGTGGTGGCCTCGGGCAGCAGGTAACAATCGTCGCGGTCACGAAGACGCACGGACCCGAGGCCGCACGAGCGGCGTATGAAGCAGGCCTGCACGACGTCGGCGAGAACAAGGTTCAGGAAGCGTTGAAAAAGATGGCCGCGGTCGATGTGCCGGTGCGTTGGCACCTTATCGGGCATCTTCAGCGGAACAAGGTGAAGGCGCTTGAGCAGTTCGTGTTGCTGCATTCGCTCGACAGCCCGCGGCTAGCCGACGCGGCGTGCGAATTCGGAATCGCGCGCGGCAGGGCGGTGGACGTGTTGATCGAGCTGAATCTTTCGGGAGAGGCCTCAAAGGGCGGTTACACGCTCTCCGATCTTCTGCCGGAAGCGGAGCGACTCGTTTCGCTGTCCGGGATTCGGGTTCGGGGAGTGATGACAATGGCTAGCTTTACCGCAACGGAGTCGCAGCTCCATCGCACCTTCGCGGAGGCTCGCGAAGGGCGTGAAGAACTGATCGCGGTCGGGCATCCGGCCGAGGAGCTGTCGATGGGAATGTCGAGCGATTACGAGATCGCCGTTGAAGAAGGCGCGACGCTGGTGCGGCTCGGGACCATCCTCTTCGGAGCGAGGGATAAATGATCGACGAATCATTTCATCTTACACCACTGGACGTGCGGCGCTACGACTTCGGCCGGGCGCTACGCGGCTACAATCCGGCGCGCGTCGACCAGTTCAGGGATCAGGTCGCCGAGGAGATGGAGAGGCTCACGCGGATCAATCAGGACCTCGACTCCAAGGCCAGGAGCTTTCACGAGCAGCTCCGCGCGTTCCGCGAGCGCGACAAGGCGCTGAACGATGCGCTCATCGCGGCGCAGCAGCTCCGCGGCGAGGTTCGAGAGCAGGCTGAGCGCGAGGCGCAGCTCATTCTGCGCGAAGCGCAGGCGGAGGGCGAGCGGATCATCGAGGCCGCCAAGTCCGATGTGCGGCGAATGGAACAGGAGCTGGACAATCTCGATCGCTCGCGGCGCACGTATCTGGCGCAAATGCGGACGCTGATCGCGCGCCAGCTGTCGGAGGTCGAGGCGTCTGATTCACAAGTCGTGGCGAGCACTCTTCGGGGCGCTGGCTCCAACTCCTCGGGGTCGAACAGAGAATGACCCCTGTCCGCCCCGTGCCGGCTGCGGCGGGGGGAGACGAGAAGGGCAGACGCTTCCGCCTGCTGCCGACCGATCGCTCGCCCGACGAACTCGAGAGGGAAATGCTCGCGCGCTGGAAAGAGGAGAATCTTTTCCAGCAGACCCTCGCACAGGCTGAGGGGAAGCCCGAGTTCGTCTTCTTCGAAGGCCCGCCCACCGCCAACGGCCGGCCCGGCATCCACCACGTGTTCTCGCGAACGGTGAAGGATCTCTTCTGCCGATACCGCGCGATGCGGGGCAATCACGTCGCGCGCAAAGCCGGCTGGGATACGCACGGCTTGCCGGTCGAGATCGAAGTCGAGAAGAAAATCGAGAAGGACTTCGGCATTCGGACGGCGAAGGACCAGATCGAGGCGATTGGCGTAGAGCGGTTCAACGAGATGTGCCGGGAGAGCGTGTGGCGCTACCGAACCGACTGGGAAGAGCTGAGCGAGCGGATCGGTTACTGGCTCGACTACAGCGATCCGTACGTCACCTACTCCAACAATTACATCGAGAGCGTCTGGTGGGCGCTGGCCACGATGTTCCGTGGCGGACGCCTTTACCGCGGCCACAAGGTCCTGCCGTACTGCGCACGATGTGGGACGACTCTCTCGAGCCACGAAGTCGCGCAGGGTTACAAGGATGTGAAGGATCCTAGTGCCTATGTGGCGCTCGATCTCGTCGAGGATAAGGGCGCAAAGACGCGCCGTCGCATCCTCCTCTGGACGACGACCCCGTGGACGCTCGTCTCGAACGTCGCGCTCGCGGTTAACCCGGCGCTCGAGTACGTCGAGTTACGGAAGAGAAAATCGGAAACGGACGAGACGATCATCCTGGCGCTGTCTCGTACGCCGGCCGTGCTGGGTGACGATTTCGCCGGGCGCTGGGAGACGGTGGGCTCCTTCCGTGGCAGCGATCTCGTTGGCAAGCGCTACAAGCGGCCGCTCGATTGGGTCGAGTACAAGCAAGGCAAGCACGAAATGATCATCGGCGAGTCGTTCGTCTCGGCGGACGAAGGAACCGGCGTCGTGCACATGGCGCCAGCGTTCGGCGCCGACGACTACGCGGCGGGCCAGCGCAATGGACTTGCGTTCCTCCAGCCCGTCAATCTCCGCGGCGAGTTCCCGACCGACATGCCGCTCGTGGGCGGGATGTTCGTAAAGGAAGCGGACTCGGTCATTCTCGAAGAGCTGAAACGGCGCGGCCTTCTCTGGAAATCGACGCTGCACGAGCACGCGTACCCGCATTGCTGGCGTTGCGAGACGCCGCTCCTCTATTACGCGCGCACCTCCTGGTTCATCCGCACGACCGAGTTCAAGGACGCGATGCTGGTGCGCAACTCTCGCGTCGACTGGCATCCCGCCGAAACCGGATCCGGTCGCTTCGGCGAGTGGCTGACCAACAACATCGACTGGGCTGTCTCGCGCGATCGCTATTGGGGGACTCCGCTTCCGATCTGGGTCTGCGATCGGAACGACGCGCATGCGGAAGCCGTCGGCGGATACGCGGAGCTGTCGGAGAGGTCCGGTACCGCGCTCGCCGACAACTTCGATCCGCACAAGCCATTCATCGATCGTTACAGCTGGGAGTGCAAGTGCGGCGGCACGATGAAGCGCACGCCCGAGGTGATCGACGCCTGGTTCGATTCCGGATCGATGCCATTCGCGCAGTGGCATTTCCCGTTCGAGAACCGCGACAAGCTCGAGCGCTACTATCCCGCGGATTTCATCGCCGAGGGAATCGACCAGACTCGCGGCTGGTTCTATTCGTTGCTCGCGATCGCCACCGGTCTCGGTGATGCGCTGCCGAACAATCTGCTCGCCCACGAGGCGCATTCACCGGGCGTCGGTGACACCGCGCCTTATCGCGCGGTCGTCGTCAACGACCTCGTTCTTGACGCCGAGGGACAGAAAATGTCCAAGCGGCTCGGAAACATCATCGACCCCGCGTCCGTGATTCCGCTCTACGGTGCCGATGCGGTTCGACTCTTCCTCACGACTTCGAGCCAGCTCTGGACGCCGCGCCGCTTCGACGAGGCCGGGATCCGCGACACCGCCGGCCGCTTCCTCCTCACATTCAAGAATGTCTACACGGGCATTTTCGCGGAGTACGCGAATTTCGGGTGGGCGCCGTCCAGCAAGGATCCGGCGCCGCAGGATAGGCCGCTGCTCGACAAATGGGTTCTTTCGCGGCTTGCCACGGTCGAGCGCGAAGCCGACGAGCTGCTGAATCGCTACGAGGCCACCAACGCCGCCAAGGTAGTGATGACTTTCTTCGACGAGGACGTGTCGAAGTGGTATGTGCGGCAGAGCCGCCATCGGTTCTACGACGTCGATGACGCCGACAACCGTGCCGCGTTCGCGACGCTGCACGAAATCCTCGCCGTCACGTGCCGGCTGCTGGCCCCGTTCGCCCCGTTCATCACCGACTGGGTCCATCGCGAGCTTACGGGCAGCTCGGTGCATCTGGCAGCGTTCACGCGCGGGCCGTTGGGGGTGGGCGCGATCGATGTCGATCTGGAGCGTACGATGGCTCACATTCGGACCCTCGCTACGCTGGGCCGCGCGGGCCGCGAGGACGCAGGCGTCAAGGTGCGTCAGCCGCTGGCCCGGCTGGTGTGCGTCGTCCCCACTCACGGGGCCGCCTCAAAGGGAGCCCAGGCGCGCGCCGAGGGTATGCTGTCGGAGCTGAGCCCGCTTCTGGCGGCCGAACTCAACATAAAAAAGGTCGAATTCATCTCCAGCGCCGACGATCTAGTAACTTTAAAAGCTAAGCCGAATTTCAGATCGCTTGGCAAGAAATTCGGCAAGGATACCCCCCTCGCCGCCGAGGCGGTGCAGGCGCTTAGCAGCGACGCACTGCGGGAGTTCGAGGCGGGGAAGCCACTTTACGTTTCGGTCGGCAATGAGTCGCGGGAGCTTAGCCACGAGGATCTGACGGTCGTGCGGACTGCTTCCGGCGAGTTGGTGGTGAAGGAAGAAGGTGGTTATTTTGCCGCGCTCGATTCAGTTGTAACGCGCGACCTGCGACTCGAAGGCCTCGCGCGCGAGATTGTGAGCCGCGTTCAGCGGTTGAGGAAAGAATTGGGTTTCGCCGTAAGCGATCGCATCACGCTTTTCATTGTCGGTGGTGCGGAGATTCAGGAAGCGGTGAAGGCCTTCCAGAAATGGATCGCCGATGAGGTACTCGCTCTCAAGGTCAGAGTGGGCGAGCAAATCGACGGAACACACGCGACGCATACGTTCGACCTTGATGGGCAGAGCGTTGAAGTCGCCTTGGAGAGGGTAGGCTAGAAATGGCAACTGCAGCCAACAGCAAGAAACCGAAGGCGATGCCGAAGAAGAGCCTTCAGCATTTTGAGAAGCGCCTGCTCGAGGAGCGGAAGCGCGTCCTCAAGGAGCTGGGGCACTACGACGAGACTTTCGGATCGACTCCACAGAGTGCGGACGGCAATCTGAGCGCGTATTCCTTCCACATGGCAGACCAGGGAACGGACGCAATGGAGCGCGAGAAGGCGTTTCTGTTCGCGAGCCAGGAAGGGCGTTTCCTCTGGCACATCGACGAAGCGCTCCGCCGGGTCTACCGCAATCCTGAGCAATTCGGCAAGTGTCACAACTGCGGGCTGGAGATCAGCTTCGAGCGTCTCGACGCACTGCCGCACGCCAGGTATTGCATCGAGTGCAAGCAGCGCGAAGAAGATGGAAAGCGCAAAGCCTAATCCGCCCCTCTTCTGGGGCACGCTGATCACGGTGGTGGCGGTCGATTTAGTGACCAAGCTGATCGCCGCGTCGACGCTTTCGCCGCAGCACATCCCCCACGAGATCCTGGGGAATCATCTCCGGCTGACGCTCGTTTACAATCCGGGCGCCGCGTTCGGGCTGAATCTGGGCATCTACTCGCGGTGGATATTCATGGCCCTGACGGCCGGAGCGCTCGTGATTCTCGGGCGGCTATACAAGGCCACGCGTCAGAGCGATTTCCTGCGCACGATCGCGCTCGGCCTCGTCTGCGGCGGCGCGGTGGGAAATCTGATCGACCGCATCCGGTCGGCAACGGGCGTGGTGGACTTCATCGACGTCGGAGTACGGGACCTCCGGTGGCCGACATTCAATGTCGCCGACATGGCCGTGAGCGTGGGTGCGTTCCTCCTCGCCTGGGTCCTTTGGGGAGAAGAACGATCTTCCGCGCCTTCGGTTGCAGCCACCCCAGTGTCGGATACGCCGGCGGAGAGCTAGGCTCTGAGCGACGTCAAAGAGTTTCCCGTCGAGGCGGACAGCAATGTCCGCCTCGATCTCTTTATTGCCGGCAAGGCCGAGCTCTCGCGGACCCAGGCGGCGACTCTGATCGCTCAGGGACACGTGCAGGTCGATGGGCGGCGCGAAAAGGCGAGCTACCGGCCGGAGACTGGGGAGCTGGTGCGGATCGAGATCCCCGTGTCCGAGAAGCGGACGATTTTGGGCGAAGACATCCCCGTGAGCGTTGTCTACGAAGATGACGCGCTTCTGGTAGTGGACAAGCCCGCAGGGATGGTCGTGCACCCGGCACCCGGGAACTGGAGCGGGACGCTCGTAAATGCGCTGCTGGGGCGCGGGGGCAGCCTCTCGACCGAAGGAGAGCCGGAGCGGGCAGGGATGGTCCACCGGCTCGACAAGGAGACTTCGGGCCTTCTGGTGGTCGCCAAGACCGACCGGGCGCACCGGCTTCTGAGCGCGGCGATCGCCGCCCGGCGGGTCGTCCGCCGGTACGCAGTCATGACCTGGGGTCATATCTCAGCGGACGCTCTCACGATCGACAAGCCGATAGCCCGTGATCCCCGAGACCGGAAGCGCATGGCAATCGTCATTAAGGGTCGGCCGGCCAAGACCGACCTCATACGCCTTGCTCGGTTCGATGCGGGGGACCTTCTTCGTGCCCATCTCCATTCAGGACGGACTCATCAAATCCGCGTTCATCTCGCGTCTATCGGCCATCCTGTCATGGGCGACGACGTGTATGGCGGGGGCGGAGGACGTCGTGTGGCCGGACTTCCTCCCAAGCGGCACTTCCTGCACGCGGCCTGGCTCGCGTTCAATCACCCCGTGACAGGCGAGCCGCTCGATTTTCGGTCTCCGCTACCGGAGGATTTGCGCAACGCGCTGGCGGTGATCGCCGGTGAGCACGCCCTGGCGGACGGGATCGACCCGCTTACGGCGTTCCGATTCTATGAGTGATGCCGTCGCGCTCCCTCCGGAGCAGATTGTCGAGGAAGAGCCGCACGTACCGACCCGCCGCCTGCTCGTGTTCAACATTGGCGACAGCTCCTTCGCGTGCGACATGGACTCCTTTCGAGAGATAGTTCCCATGCAGCACATCACGAGGCTGCCGGGAGCACCCGACACGGTGCGCGGGCTCATCAATCTGCGCGGGACCATCGTTACCGTGATCGACGGCGGCACCTCGCTCGGCAAGACGGCCCGCGGGCGGGCGGAAGGACTGATTCTGCTGGTCGACTATTTCGACCGGTGGATCGGAATCGGCGTTGACGACGTTCGCGACATTCAGGATGTGCCGATAGATCAATTCGGGGCGGCGGATCAGGCGGAAATCCCGCTCGTGGGCGCGGTAACTGGAGCAGTCGAGATCGAGGGAAAGCGCGTCCTCGTGCTCGACATCAAGACAGTGGTTCAGCAAGTCATCGGACTAGGGAGGTAGGGTGAGCAGTACAGTGCTGGTTTGCGACGACGCAGTGTTCATGCGGACGATGGTAAGTGACATTCTTTCCCAAGCCGGATTCACAGTTGTGGGAGAAGCCGAAAACGGGAAGCAGGCTGTTGAGAAATATCAGCAGCTGAAACCCGATCTGGTGACGATGGACATCATCATGCCGGAAATGGGCGGGATCGAGGCGGTGAAGCAGATTACCCAGCTGGATCCTGCCGCGCGGATACTCATGTGCAGCGCCATGGGGCAGCAGGCCCTGGTGCAGGAAGCGCTTCAGGCCGGAGCGCGCGACTTCGTGGTCAAGCCGTTCCAGCCGAGCCGGGTTCTCGAAGCGGTGCAGCGGGTGCTCGCCTAGGTGGATACCGGTCGCTACGCCAAGCTTTTTCTCTCGGAGAGCCGTGAAAACCTCTCCGAGATAAACAACGCGCTCCTCGAATTGGAGCGCGGCGGGAGCGACACGGCCATACCGCGCCTTTTTCGCGCGGTTCACACCATGAAGGGCATGGGAGCCGCGATGGGCTACACTTCGGTGGGAGAGCTGTCCCACGAGCTGGAGACGCTGCTCGACAAGCTCAGGAACGGCGCGCTCGTGGTAACGCGACCGATCATCGACACGCTGTTCTCCGGCGTCGACGCGCTCGAGCAGGCGGTGGACCTCGCAACGGGTGCCGCTCCGCAGCAGCTCGACGTGAAGGACATCATGACCCGCATCCGGACGGCCTCGAGCGAGGAGACGGCGCCGACGTTCACGTCGGAATTCGCCATTGTGCCGGTCGACAAGAAAGCACCGGCCCCCTCGGGATCTTCGGCTCCTGCTTCCCAGGCACCGCAGAAAACGTCCCGGCACATCCGCATCGATGCAAAGCGGCTCGACACCTTGATGAACGTCGTCGGCGAGCTCGTGATCGCGCGCGACCGCATCCAGAAGATCGCCGAGCAGCTGGGCGACGAATCGCTGCTCGAAGCGACCCTGCGCGCGTCCCAGATCCTGGCCAACCTCCAGAACGAGATCATGACGAGCCGCATGGTTCCGGTCTGGCAGATATTCGAGCGCTTTCCGCGTATCGTACGCGACACCGCGCGCTCGCTCGGGAAAGAAGTGGATTTCAAGATCGAAGGCCGGGAGATCGAGCTCGATCGCTCGATGCTCGACGAGATGGGCGAGCCCGTTCTGCATCTGCTCCGGAACTCGCTCGATCACGGCGTCGAGACGCCGGACGATCGCGAGAAAGCCGGAAAGCCGCGCGTTGCCACTCTGATCCTTACGGCGGAGCGTGACCGCGCGACGGTGCTCATACGCGTGACCGATGATGGCCGCGGAATCGACCAGTCGCGAGTGCTGCCGCGCGCCAAGAAGCTGGGTCTGGTAGAGCCGGGCACCACCAAGTTGTCCGAGCAGGAACTGGTCTCGATCATATCACGGCCCGGTTTCTCCACGGCGGAGAAGGTGACCGAGATCTCGGGGCGCGGCGTCGGATTCGACATCGTCGCCACTCGGGTACGCGCGCTCGGCGGCTCGCTCGAGGTGCATACCGACGCGGGGCTCGGCACCAGCGTGAGCATGCGTCTTCCTCTCACGCTCGCCATCTCGCGCGCCCTGCTGGCGAGAGTCGACAAGGAAGTTTACGCGATCCCTCTCACGCACGTACTCGAGACATTCAGCCTCTCGCAGCCGATGCTGCTCGAGTCGAAAGGCAGGCAGGTCGTGGCCATCCGCGACGATCTGTTCACGGCCATCTGGCTACGCGAGCGCGTGGGGCTGCCCGCGGCGGCCACCGCCGCCAGCGGTCAGGTCGTGCTGATCGAGCTGGCTGAGCGTCGCGCGGCGCTCATCGTCGACGAGTTCATCGGCCAGCAGGAAATCGTCGTCAAGCAATTCGACGGCGTGAACGCCAGCAAGACTCTTTTCAGCGGCGCGACCATCCTTGGCGATGGATCGCCCGCACTCATCGTAGACGCCTCCAGTCTCCTCTGAAATGACCAATCCCCGCAATACACCATCCGGCGATAGCGCTACCACGCTCCTTAGCAGTGCGCGTCTCGACGCGCTGCGCGAGGTTGCCAACATTGGCGCTGGCCACGCCGCGACCGCGCTCTCTACGCTGACGGGTACGCGCATTATGATCAGCGTTCCGATGGTGAACATCGTGCCGCCCGGCGACTTTGTCCCGGAGATCGCTCCCGGCGTCCAGATCGTCGCGGTGCAGATGGTGATGAGCGGCGACATCGGCGGGCAGACGGTGTTTCTCCTGGCAACCCAGGCGGGCCTCAGACTCGCCGAGCGGATGCTGCGGCGAGCGCGCGGGACATCCCAGAGCCTTGGCAAGCTCGAGCAGTCGGCGCTGAAGGAAGCGGGCAACATTCTCGCCGGCGCGTATCTCACCGCGCTCAGTGAGTTCCTCCGCATGCGTCTCATGCTCTCTCCGCCCACGCTCACGACCGGGAAGACCGAGGAGGCACTGAAGACGCTGGGCGACCACGCGCCACAGGCTGAGTCTCCGATCCTTTGCGTGGAGACGGAGTTCTTCCTCGAGGAGCCGGTCGAGAGCTTGCACGGATTCTTCCTGCTCGTCCCCGACCAGAAGGCATTCGACGCCATCTTCCGCGCCGTGCGCGTAGAGTAGCCCCATGAGCGCAGCGGCAACTGCCCGCCCATCGGCAGCCGCTCAAGGCGGTGAGATCGACATCCTGCGATCGTTCGCTCGCCGAATCGATCCTTCGGACGCGGGCGCGTACAACAACCTCGGCGTCCTCTACTTCCGAAAGGGGCTGACGGACGAGGCGATCGTCGCGTTCTCCCGCGCCCTCGCGCTCGACGAGCGAATGGGCGTAGCGAGACGAAATCTTGAGATTGCGTATGGGGATAGTGGCATCGTCGAGCGGCGCCTGCAGGAGCTCGACGAGCGGCTGCGCGCCAATCCGGAGGACCTCGAGGCGCTGGTTCAGAGCGGGATCGCGGAGAAGACGGCCGGCCGGATGGAGCGCGCGCATACTCTCTTTCAGCGCGCGATCGAGCTCGATCCCGATAGCTCCGTTCTCCATTTCCTGCTCGCCGAGACTCTCTACAACCGCGGCCTCCACGAAGACGCGATGCGCTCGGTCAAGCGGTCGATCGAGCTGAACCCGGAGAATCCCGACGCCCTTTATCTGATCGGCTTCATACTCGGCGATCTGGGTCGCGGTGAAGAGGCGGCAGAGGCGAATCGACGCGCGGTGATGCTGAATCCGACGCTGGTGCGGGCGCAGGCGAATCTCTCGCTCGAGACGTATCGCCATGACGTCACCCCTAGCCACCAGCAGAAAACTCCGGCCGGCGCGCACATCACGCTCGGCCGCGCGCTGAGGCAGAAGGGCTACTTCCAGGAAGCGCTTCGCGAGTACGAGAGGGCAATCGAGGGCGGAGAAGCAAACGCGGAAGTGCTGCAGGCTATGCTGGAGCTGTACCTGTTGCAGCGCGACACCGGCGCCGCGATCGCCACCGCCGAGCGATTCGCGCGCGAGTTCTCACCGACGGCAAAGACCTGGAACGGTCGTGGCGTCGCGCTGCAGCTGGAAGGACGCCACGCCGAGGCGGAGCAGAGCTACATAAAGGCGCTGGAGATCGACCCGAGCTACCCGTTCTCGCACAACAACCTGGGCGTCCTCTTCTGGCACAAGAGCGACACCAAGTCCGCGATCAATTCGTTCAGGCGCGCGCTGCAGGCACCCGCCCCTCCGGTCGAAGCCCGACTGAACCTCGCCCTCGGGTTGTTCAGGAGAAAGCACACGGAGCTGGCGCTCGAGGCCTACCGGCAGGTGTTGAGCGCCGCGCCCGAGCACCCCGTCGCGTGGAACGGCATCGGTCTCATTCTCGTCGAGCTCGAGAAGTACGCCGATGCGCGGAACGCGTTTGCGCGGGCGATCCAGGCGAACCCCGATTTCGCCGAAGCGCACTACAACATGAGCTTCACGCTCTCCAACCTCGGCGATTTCGCCGCGGCGCTCCGCGAGACGAAGCGAGCACTGGCGCTCGATCCGATGTACACCCCACAGAAGCTCGAGCTGGCGATCGAGCTCCCGCACGAGGAGATCAGGCTCACCGTCGCTCCGCCGATCACCGAATCGGATACGACGGTCGACCACGTGGAGGATTTCCACTTCGACCCGGCCATCATCGAGGAGCTGTTCGCCGAGAAGCCGTTGCGAACGACACCAGCGTCGCAGGATGCGATGGCGGGGTTCTCACTCGCTCGCGATCTGATCACGAAGGGTCTCTACGATCGCGCTCAGGCGGAGATCGCGCGCGTTCTCTCGCGCGGTGGCGACAAGGTTCTCGGTCTGGTGCTGGCCGGCGACGGATTCGCGGCTCAGGGACTTCATGGCGAGGCGCTCGAGAGATACCGGCGCGCGCTGGATATGGAGGAGACGAACACCTACGCGCGGCAAGGCACCGCGCGCTCGCTGCTTGCCCTCGGGCGCGCGGAGCAGGCGCGACCCTACGCCGAGGCTCTGGTCGAGGCTGGAAGCACCGATGTGAATCTGCTCCTCCTGGCCGCGGAAGCGCGCGTGGCCTCGCTCGACAATCCAGGCGCTCGCGAAATCCTCGTTACGCTCAAGAAGAGCGAAGCCCGCAACGCCAACGTGTTGAAGCGAGTCGGCGACCTTTACGCGGCGCTCGGTGATTCCATCGAGGCGATTGCGGCGTACCGCTCGAGCCTTGGCATCGACGAGCGACAGGCGGAGACGAGGATCTCCCTCGGGCGGCTCCTCGCGAAAGCCGGCGACGACACGGGGGCGATCAGAGAGCTGGAAACGGTTCTCGTAGCCGCGCCGAATCATGATGCGGCAGTAGTGGAGCTGGTGGGGCCATATCGGCGCACCGGCCGGTCCCGAAGCGCGCTGCCACGGATCGTGGCGCTCATCCGCCGCGATGTCTATCACTTCGCCGCGCTGATCGCGCTCGGCGAGATCCTGATAGACCTTGCTCGCGAAGGCGACGCCGTCCACGCGTTCGAGCGCGTGCTGAGATTCGATCCCAATCATGCCGAAGCGCTGCGCTACCGCCGGCTGCTGCTGCGAGGACGCGTCTAATGGCGATAGAAGGACCACTACGCGAGCTAGGCATTCACGACGTCTTCCAGCTGCTCGACCTGAGCCGGAAGACGGGAACGCTGCGCGTGTATTCTCCCGAGAAGAACAACGAAGGGAGCGTCTATTTCGACGCGGGGACGATCGTCGCCGCGACGATGAAGAGCAACCCTCACCTTCTCGGCACCATTCTGGAACGATCCGGGAAAGCCACACCGGCGGACCTCGCCCGCGCCACCGCGATGCAGCGCGCCGGCGACAAGCGCCGGGTGGGGGAAATTCTCGTTGCCCACGGCATCGTGACGCCGCGCGACATCGATCGCTTCATGCGCCAGCAGATCGAGACCGTCGTCTTCGACCTGATGTCCTGGTCCGAAGGTTTCTTCTCGTTCACGGAAGAGCCGCCGCGTCCCATTCGCAAAGACATCGCGGTGCGCGTGAGCACCGAATCGCTGCTGATGGAAGGAGCGCGGCGCATCGACGAGTGGTCGCTGATGGCCGACAAGATTCCGGACGCACGCGTGGTCCCGCTGCTCGCAGGCCTCGACGACGGCCCGGAATCGTTCATCGATCTCCTGCCTCGTGAATGGGAGGTGCTCTCGATCATCGACGGCGAAAGAAATCTCCACGAAATCGCGAAGCGTCTCGTGCTTCCCGAGTTCGAGGTGGCAAAGATCATCTACGGAATGCTGAGCACGGGCCTTATCGACATCTCGCTGCAGGGGACATGATGCCAATGTCTGAGTCGGCGCGGACGTTGTTCGCAACCGCAATTGGCGAGGCTGAGCAGACGGCGCTGCTGCTCGACTCCGCCGGCAAGCCCCTGGCCGGGAGTTACCTGGACCAGCGCGGGCGGGACATCTCCGCCGAGGTCGGCGCGGCGTTGAGCGGCGTCAGCACGGAAGTGACCAGGTCCATGCGGCTTCTCTTTATCGGCGACTGGACGGCGGTGGTGGTGGAGACCGATGCGGCAACCGTTGCGCTTGCTCCTGCCTCGCAAGAGGCAGTCGTTCTGCTCGCTTCGTCGCTGACGGTTCCCCTCGGACTGGTCCGTCGCGTTCTCACGCGGTCGGTCGTGCTCGCGATCAACTGGATGCGGGGGCGCGCATGAAAGCACTTGCTCAGGTGGTGGCCACACTCTCGCATGTGCCGGGCGTTGTCGCGGCCATGGTGGTCGGCGCAACCGACGGGCTCATCGTCGAGACGAGCCCAATCATTGGCGGCGCCGGGGGTGTTACCGATCCGCGGAAGCATACCGCGGCCCTCGCCGCCTATCTTTATTCGAAGGTCACTCGCGCGTCTGACGCGGCCAGGCTTGGCACGCCAGCGTTCATGCGCCTCGAGGCCGAGCGGGGTCACATCTTCGTCGTGGGCGCCCGCGATGTCGTGCTCGTCACGATCGTCACGACCGACGCCAACCTGGGACGAGTGAGACTCGAGATGATGAACGCAGCCCGAGAGAATTCATGAGCGATCCGACAGTGGCCGAGGGCTGGGTCGCGGCGCCACTCACGCGGCTCAAAGACGACGCACGTCTCATCTCGGGGGTTCTCCTCTACCCGAGTGGCCGCGCCGTCGGACAGTTCGGCTTCTCAAACGCCGCCGATGTGATGTCCATCTGCGCCCTCACGTCCGCCATCAACGCTTCGGCGCGGGAGCTGGGGCGCCAGCTCGATGGCAAGCCTTTCTACGAGATGCACCATGCTGGAGCGGAAAGGCAGGTATTCATGGCCCGCGCTTCAGCCGGCGCGCAGGAATTCCTGTTCGTGGGCGTGTTCGACCGCGAGAGCTCGTTCGGCGTGGTGGAGATTTACTTCGCGGAGTTTCAGAAGGCGCTCGAGAGGCTGCATCCCGAGAAGCAGGCCACTGGCGTCGGGCCGTCCGGTGATTTCGAGGGCGAGCTCAATCGCAGCCTCGATGCGCTCTTCGGCCCGATAGGAAAGCGCTAGCGTGTCAGTCGTCAACTACGGCACGCGCGAGATCACGTGCAAGATCGTCTACTACGGGCCGGGTAGATCGGGAAAGACGACCAACCTCCAGCACATCTACTCGCAGCTGCCGGAGGAGAGGAAGGGCAAGATGGTCTCTCTCGCCACCGAGACCGATCGGACCCTGTTCTTCGATTTTCTTCCGCTCGATCTCGGCACCATATCGGGGTTTGCGACCCGGTTTCAACTCTATACAGTTCCCGGCCAGGTGTACTACGCCGCCACGCGCAAGCTGGTGCTGCAAGGCGTCGACGGAGTGGTGTTCGTTGCCGATAGCCAGTCTCGCCAGCTCGCCGAGAACATCGAGAGCCTGCAGGACCTGCACGCTAATCTGGCCGACGAGGGCCTCGATCCGCGCACGCTCCCACTCGTAATGCAGTACAACAAGCGCGATTTGCCGGCCGGCGAGATCAGCTCGATCAAGGACCTGGACGAGACGCTCAACTTTCGCGACGTGCCCAATTTCTCGGCGACCGCCATCACCGGCGGCGGCGTATTCGAGACGCTCCGCAGTGTCGCGTCCCTGGTGCTGTCACGCCTGAGCGCTCCCGCCATCAAGGACTCCTGATTCGTGGCGAAAGACTCGAAGAAGGGGGAATCGGAGGAGGAGAGCGGCGAGTTCGCCGACTTCATGGCTGACATCAGCCAGGAGATCGCGCAGCGCGTGGAGTCGCTCGACACCAAGCCGCAGGCACCCCCACCGGAAAAGAAGAAGACTCCCATCGCGCCTGAAGCGGGCCTCATCGTGGAGTGGCCCAACATCGCCGACCGGATGATCGAGGAGATGCGCTAATGGCCATCAAGGGTAGCCTCAAGGAGGCGAGCCTCCCCGACGTTCTCCAGCTGCTCTCGATGGGAAAGAAGACGGGCTGCCTCGGACTCTCCTTCCACGACAGCTTCGGCTCGATCTACTTCGACAGCGGGCGCATCTGCCACGCCGCGATCGTGAACCGGCCGCTCGATACGGAGAACTCCGTCTACACGCTGTTCACGTGGACGAGCGGCACTTTCAATTTCGAGCCGGGAGTGGAGCCGGAAGATGGCGCCGAGCGCGTCTCCGTCGATCCGCAGTCGCTGCTGCTGGAAGGCGCGCGGAGGGTCGACGAGTGGTCGCTCATTGAAAAGAAGATCCCGAGCTTCGATGTCGTGTTCAGTCTCGACCGTCCGCGCCTGATGATGAACCGCGACCCGCTCTCCCCCGAGCAGGAGGCGTTGCTTCCGATCATCGACGGACACCGCGACATAAATGGATTGATTCGCGACTCGGGTCTCGGCGAGTTCGAGGTAGGGAAGGCGCTTTACGGATTGATCAACGCATCCTTTCTGTTGCCGGTCGGACGCAAGCGGACCACGCCGACGCTCCCCCGGAACGCGAGTCCTCTGGAGCGGCGTGAGCTCGCCAGCGCACTGTACAGAGCGGGGATGCACGACGAGGCGCTGCGCGAATTCCGCGCGCTCGTCGAGGAAGCCGCAGACCCCGTGGCATCGTTTCACGTCGGTCTGATCGCGCTCCGGCAGAAGGAATGGGCCGGAGCCGTGAATGCTTTCATGACCGCGGCGCCCAACGCGCCGAGCAAAATATCGCTCCTCCATAATCTCGCGCTCGCCTACGAAAACCTTGGGCAGCTCGAAAAAGCCAGGCTCGTGATCGACCGCGCGCTTGGTGCCGGAGGAAGCGGGGATCCGCTCATCCAGCTGCAGGCGGCAATCGTCTCAATGCGTCTCGGCGATCTCCAGTCGGCGAAGGTCCGGCTGAGCGAGTCGCGCGGCCTCTGGACGACGAATCCGCCCCCCGCGGTCTGGTTCCACTACGCGGCGAAGGTGGCTGCAATGACGGATGACCCCGACCGCGAGATGCTGCTGCTCGCTGCCGCTATCGAGACGCATCCAGAGTCCGCGGTGTTGCTCAACAATCTCGCCGCCGCTCATCTCAAGCGCGAGGAATACGAGAGCGCGAAGGATGCGGCCGAAAAAGGTGTCGCGCTCGCGCCGGAGCTTCCCCAGCTCCGTCGCAATCTCTCCGCGGCGCTCGAAGGGCTTTCACGCGCGGAGCGGAAGGCGACGCAAGCATCGAGTCGCTCCTGACGGTCCGCGCGGAGTTGATCCAGGGAGACGACGCCGGATTCCAGGCATTGATCGCGAAGATCACGCGCGATCGGGGATTCCGGTGCTCCAGTTACAAGGACAAGTGCCTGCGCCGGCGCATCGCTGTCCGAATGCGCGCCAAACGCGCAACCACTGCCGGCGAGTACTCGGTGGCCCTGGACGCCGATCCCAAGGAATACGATCGGCTGATTCGATCGCTGACTGTCAACGTGACGAAGTTCTTTCGGAACTGGGATACGTACGCGGTGATAGAGACGACGGTGGTTCCAGAGCTATGGGATCGCAACGAGCCCGAGACGCGCATCTGGAGCGCGGGGTGCTCGTCGGGCGAAGAGCCCTACTCGATCGGCATCCTGATGCACAAGCACGCCGCCGCGCGCCAGGAAAGCGCGCGGCTCGAAACAGTCAAGATCCTGGGCACGGACATCGATGCCGACTGCATCGGAGAAGCGGAGCGCGCGTTCTACGCCGACACGGCCCTTGGCGAGACGCCGCCGGCTGTCCGACAGCAATACTTCCCGCAGATTGCCGGGCTTCACGGGATGCTGCCCGAGGTGAGGCGGCTGGCGAGCTTCGAGTGCAATGATCTCCTCGCCTACGAGCCTCCACTGCAGGACGTCCATCTCATCCTCTGCCGCAACGTGATCATCTATTTCGAGCGCGAGGCGCAAGACGCGTTGTTCTCAGCATTTCATCGCGCACTCGCCCCGGGCGGGTTCCTCGTCCTCGGCAAGGTCGAAACGCTTCTCGGCGACGCGAGAGCTCTTTTTACGCCCGTGAATGCGCGCGAGCGCATCTTCCGGAAGGCCTAGCCCGTCTGGCGTGGCTGAAATGACCGACAAGACTGCGACCGTCCTGGTCGTCGATGACAGCGCGTTCATGCGCAAGCTGATCGCGGAAATGATCGAGTCGAGCGGCGCGTTCCGCGTCGTCGGCACGGCCGCTGACGGAATAGAGGCGCTGCAGAAGGTCCGCTCTCTCAAGCCCGACATCGTGACGCTCGACATCGAGATGCCCCGGTTGAACGGTCTGCAGGCGCTCGAGCAGATCATGGCCGAGATGCCGCGGCCGGTCGTGATGCTCAGCGCGGCTGGCTCGGATCTGGGAAACGAGATGACGCTGCGCGCGCTCGAACGCGGCGCCCTCGAGTTCGTGAGAAAACCGTCCGGCCCCGTCAGCATCGACCTGTCGACCGTCCGGACGCAGCTAATGTCGGCGCTCGAAGCGGCACGGGCGATGAACATGGGCGGCGTCCGGACACCAGCGCCGGCCGCGTCACCGGTTCACGGCGAAGCAGCGCCAAAGAAATCGCCCGATGGGGCGACGAGAGTAGTGGCGATCGCATCGTCGACGGGCGGACCACGTGCGCTCGCTGAAATCATTCCGCACCTTCCAGAGGAGCTGGGCGCGGCGGTGGTGATCGTTCAGCACATGCCGGGAGAATTCACCAAGCTTCTTGCCGATCGGCTGCGCGCGATGAGCCGGCTCTGGGTCGCGGAGGCGATGGATGGCAAGCTTCTGCGGGAGAATCGCGTTTATATCGCCCCCGGCGGATATCACATGACCGTGAGCGGCGAGCCGGGCAACGCGACGATCCGGCTGGACGAATCACCAACGATGTGGGGCGTCAGGCCAGCCGCCGATCCGCTTTTCTTCTCGATCGCGGGAACGTTCGGACGCGCCGCGATCGGTGTCGTGCTCACGGGAATGGGTCGGGACGGCGCGGAAGGGCTGCGGCGAATTCGGGAGGCAGGGGGAAGGGCGATCGTGCAGGATCGCGAGAGCTCCATCATTTATGGAATGCCGCAGGCAGCGCTCGCGGCGGCGGGCGCCGACAACGTCGCGGCAGTGAACGACATTGCGCCATTGATCAGAGATCTGTGCGCGGCCGCGGCCAGGGGCATTGGCGCATGAGGAATCGTCGCGTATCGTTCGCTGAGCCGTCCGGGGAGCGCTCTGGCAGCGCCACGTCGCGCATTCAGTCTTCGATCGCTCACCAATCACAGGACCAAGCAGAATGAATGCGAAAGGGAATCACGATGCGTAGAATGCTGGTAACGGGTGCGGCCGGATTCATCGGCACCAACTTCGTCCATTTCTGGGCCGAGCATCATTCGGGTGACGCGATCGTCGGGCTCGACGCGCTGACTTACGCGGGCAACCTCGCGAACCTCGAGGCGCTCGCGAACAACGAGCGGTTCACGTTCATAAAGGGTGATATCCGCGACGGCGACGCCATCCGCGACATCATCAAGCGCGAGGGAATCGACACCATCGTCCATTTCGCGGCGGAATCGCACGTGGATCGCTCGATCCACGGGCCTGATCCCTTCATCGACACCAACGTCAGGGGCACGCACGAGCTCCTGAAGGCGGCGCGCGCGGCCTGGACGGAGGACTGGTCGGGCGGTGCCCGACGGTTCCACCACATCTCGACGGATGAAGTTTATGGCAGCCTTGGTCCGACCGCGGCTCCGTTCACCGAGGACACGGCGTACGCTCCGAATTCGCCGTACGCGGCGAGTAAAGCCGGATCGGATCACCTCGTTCGCGCCTACCACCACACGTACGGCGTGCCCGTCACGACGACGAACTGCTCCAACAATTACGGGCCCTATCATTTTCCGGAGAAGCTGATTCCGCTCACGATCGTGAACGCGCTCGACGGAAAACCGCTGCCACTGTACGGCGACGGGCTCCAGATTCGCGATTGGCTTTACGTTCGCGATCACTGCCGTGGAATCGAGCGCGTGCTGGAGAAGGGCAGGGTGGGCGAGACTTACAACCTCGGCGGCAATTCGGAACGGAAAAATCTCGACGTGGTAAAGGCAATCTGCGCGAGCATCAACAAGATCTTCGGAGCGGACGAAAAGGTTCGGGAGCGGTTTCCCAAGTGCCCGGCCGCGCTCGGCGGCGACACCGCCGAGCTCATCACTTTCGTGAAGGATCGCCCCGGACACGATCGGCGCTACGCGATCGATGCGATGAAGGCGACTCTGGAGACCGGATATGGGCCGTCCGAATCGTTCGAAACGGGGCTGCTCAAGACGATCAAGTGGTTTATCGCCAACGAGCAGTGGTGGCGCTCGGTCATGGATGGGAGCTACCGGGACTGGGTCGAGCTCCACTACTCCAACGGGCGGCGAACGACCAAGTAGCACTCATTAGAGTCGCCCCGACCGCACACTCCGGGTTGACACGCATTTCATACCGCCCTACACTACGACGCTTATGGCCAAAACCGATCTTGCCAGCGGCCCCCGGGCGGGGCGCTATTCTGGTCCGCGCCGCTCATGGGTGTATTGGACCGTTGCCACACTTGTGTTGCTCGCCGGCTTCGCCGACCTTGCGCGTGGTGGCGAGACGCTCGCCCCGATTCTGCTCGTAATCGGGTACTGCGTGCTGATTCCGCTGGCAATTCTTCGGTGAAGGTACAGGCTCAGTTTCTGCACCGGGCGAGTAGCTCAGTTGGTTAGAGCGCCTGCCTTACACGCAGGATGTCGGGGGTTCGAGTCCCTCCTCGCCCATCAAAGCAAAACAAGGGACCCACGGCTCGGAGGGTGGGTAAGAATGTTTACCGTCTTGGAGGTTAAACCATTGAAGGCAAGTCCACGTGTTTCGGGTCTCGTTCTCATAGCGCTCCTGGTAATCACGGCATCGCCCGCCCTCGCCCAGAGTAGCAGGACTGGCGAGCGAGTGATGATCCCCACGCTTCAGAGCTCGGACAAGACGCTGGGAGTCCAGGCTGCGGAAGCGATCCGCGACCAGCTGCAGAAGCAGACCAACATTCGCGATGTGGTCGTAGTCCCAAAGGCCGACATCAACACCAGTCTCATATCGTCGGGATATCCGACCACCGAAGCTCTGGCCCCTGGTGATGCCAAGGCTTTGGCGACCCTCGTTCGCGCTCCGCAGTATCTCGAAGGGACCGTCACCAAGACGCCCACGGGATACAAGATCGATTCGCGGCTCATCATCTCCCGTGACATGACCAAGGGTCAGGTTCTGCCGAGCGCCCAGGGTGCCAAGCTCGACGACGCGGCCGACCAGGTCGCGCGCGCGATCAAGGATGCCCGCCGCCAGCTACCCGCCGAAGAGGCCTGCCACAACGCCATCGCACAGGGCAAGTACCAGGAAGCGGTGGCGGCAGCACGCCAGGGGTTGGCCGGTTACCCGAACGCTAACATTCTTGCAGTCTGCCTCGCCGAGGCGTACAACAATCTCAAAGTGCCGGACTCGGTAATTGCTGTCGCTGAGCGGGTTCGCGCCAGCGACCCGCGCAACATTCCTGCGCTGAAAATGCTCACCACGACTTACCGCGCCAGGATCGACTCGCCTCGGCCCGGGGTTGCCCCGGCCCGGCTGAGCAGCGACACGACCGAGCTTCTCAAGGTGCTCGGCGCGCTCGCGGCAGCCGATCCCACGAACATCAAACTCATTCAGGACGTCATCAACGAGTACGCTCAGCTGAAGCACCCTGAGCAAGCCGTTCCCCTCGTGCGTGATCTTCTCCAGACCAATCCGGGCGATCCGCAGCTGCTCAACCTCGCGTGGCTGGTCTATCTGAACGCGAAGGACTATCAGGGAGCGATTGACGTTGGCGGCGAGATGACGCGGGTAGATACGGCTACCGCGACAGCGGACTACTACATGCGACTCGCTGCAGCGTACAGCGCGCTGAACCAGCCGCAGAAGGCGTCTGAAGCGGCAAACCTGGGCGCAAAGAAGTTTCCGAACGACCCTAACCTGTCGCTCATTGGCGCGAATACGCTGTACCAGTCCGGTCAGCTTCAGCTGGCGCTGGACGCGGCGAAGAAGGCCGTAGCCGCGAATCCGAAAAGCCCGCAGGCCTATTACCTGTTGGCGAGAATTCAGGGTGCGCTCAACCAGTACGACGATGTCGTCAACACTCTGAACCAGGCCAAGACGAACGGCGCCGATCCGATGGCGCTCTCGCAGCTCGCACTCAAGCAGGGAAGCGACGCCTACAAGGCCGGAACGGCCTCGAAGGACCGCGTGGATTTCCAGCGCGCCATCAAGTTCCTGCAGCTTTCCGATCAGCTACAAACCTCCGCGGACGCCAAGTTCCTGTTGGGCGCCAGCGCCTTCTCGCTCGGTCAGAGCGCGGTGAACGACGCCAATGATAAGCGGAGCTGTGACCTGGCCCGCATGGCTCGCGATGCATTCAATCTCGCCTCCATCAACCTGCCGGCGGGCGGACAGAAATACCCGAACGAGGCCGCTCAGCTCCTGACGGCGATTCCTCAGTTCACGCCCGCGGTCGACAACGAGGTGAAGCGCTTCTGTAAGTGACAGACTCTGACCCCGTGGCCGGCCGGTGGGATAGCTCCTACCATGCGCCGGTCATGGTCGAAGAGGTGGTGGCGCTGCTCAAAGGCGCCAGGCAGGTACTGGATTGCACGTTGGGCGGAGGAGGGCACAGTGAAGCCCTCCTCGCCGCCGGCTCCTCGGTTGTAGCGATCGATCGCGACGAGGCTGCCATAACCGAAGCACGGAAGCGGCTGGCGCCTTACGAGGCGTCAGGCCGCTTTCTCGCTTTGAGAGGGAATTTCGGCGAAATCGATCGCATCCCGGAGCTCGGTGGACGCACTTTCGACGGTATTCTCGCCGACCTCGGTGTTTCCTCCATGCAGATCGATGCGGACGAGCGAGGTTTCTCTTTTCGGCCTGGCGCGTTACTCGACATGAGGATGGACCGTCGCTCTACCGGCACCGCCGCCGATTTGCTCAACACCCTCGATGAAGCAGAGCTATCCAAAATTTTTCGTGACTACGGAGACGAGCCGCGCGCCAACCGGCTCGCGCGGGAAGTCGTGCGCCGCCGCGAGCGAAAGCCGATGCGCGTGAGCGATGATCTGGTCGACGCGATTCGCGGCGCCTATGGAGCGCGCACGGGCCCGAGCGAGTTCGCAAGATTTTTCCAGGCCGTGCGGATCGCCGTCAACGACGAGCTTGCGGCACTCGAGAAGGCACTGCCGCTGCTGCGCGACCGGCTCGATCCGCGCGGCGTGCTCGCCGTGATCTCTTATCACTCCGGAGAGGACCGGCTAGTCAAGCACACCATTCGCGAATGGAGTCAGTCCTGCATCTGCCCACCGAAGCAGCTGCACTGCACGTGCCGCGGCAACGCTCTCGGCGAGGTGCTGACCAAGCGCGGACTGGCGGCGAGCTCGGCGGAAACGGCTGTGAATTCGCGCTCCCGCAGCGCCAGACTTCGAGCATGGCGAAAAGCCGCGTAGCATTTCGGGGGCGCACCTTGGTGGCGCTCATGCTCGGCGCCTTCGTGTTCGTCGCGCTCTCGATCGTGTGGCGGCGCACGATCGGAATCGGCGAATCGGAGCGCCTTGCCGCGCTCGATGGGAAGCGCGTCGAGCTGGAGGGCGAGCGGGCCCGCCTCGAGAGCGAGATTCGCGACGCGTCCTCGAGACAGACACTGGGCGCCTCGGTCGAACATCGTCTTGGCATGCACATCCCGACTGACAAGCAGGTCGTCATACTCCCACGGTCGCGGCCAGATGAAAACCCGTAAGCGCGTAGCGATAGTTCACGCCTTCTTCGTGCTCTTCGCGATCGCGCTAGTTGCCCGCGCCGCGAAGGTGCAGGTCGTTGAAGGGAAGGATTGGACCGCCCGCGCCAGGCGGCAGCACTACTTCGCCGGTGCTCTGTCCGCTCCGCGCGGGGAGATTCTTGACGCCAGCGGTAACACGCTGGTCGAGAGTCGTGAGATGACGCGCGTCGCCATCGCGCTGCCCGAAGTGCGCGATACCGCGTTCGTTCTCAAGGCGCTGCATCACGCGCGCGTTGATGCGGATGCCGTGCGCACCGCCATCGCGCACAGGCGGCGCTGGATCGACCTCCCCGGGTTATACACGGCCTCCGACGTCGCCTCGATCTCGAAGCTGAACGGCATCCACCTGACGCCGGTCTTGCAGCGAGTCTACGCCAATTCGGGCGGCATCAAGCGCATTGTCGGCAGCCTGGACGGACAGGGGAATCCACTGGATGGGCTGGAGCTCGCGCTCGACACGCTACTGCGCGGCGATTCGGGAAGGGTGAGGCTGGCCCGCGACAAGGATGGGCGTCCGCTCGATTCTCCCGACGGATGGACCGACCAGCCGAAGGCCGGATCTACGGTCGTGCTGACGATCAACAATGCGCTGCAGGGCATCTGCGAGCGGGAGCTGTCGGTCGCGGTGGACAGCCTGCACGCGGACGGCGGCGACATTGTGGTGATGAATCCCCACACTGGAGAGATTCTCGCGCTGGCGAGCAATAGAGTCGGACGCACGACGTTCTCGAACACCGCCGTGACCGAGCCGTTCGAGCCGGGCTCAACGCTCAAGCCGTTTGTCGCGGCCGCGCTGCTCGAAAAAGGTCGAGCGCGGATCACCGACGTCGTCAACACCCACAACGGAACGCTCGAGCTCGATGGGCGCACTATCTCCGACATGCACAAGTCGCAGTCGCTCTCGCTCGCCGACGTCATCAGGTTTTCGAGCAACATCGGCATCGTCGAATTCGGCCAGCGTCTGACGCCGCGCCAGAAATACGAGACCTTCCGCGATCTCGGATTCGGGATGCCGCTCGGGGTGCCCCTGCCGGCGGAAGCAGCGGGAACTCTGCGCGAGCCGAAGCAGTGGTCGAAGGAGACGAGCGCATCGATCCTCATGGGCTACGAGATTGCGGTGACACCACTCCAGCTCGTCACCGCGTACTCCGCGATAGCGAACGGCGGGGAGCTGCTCGAGCCACACCTGGTGAAGGAAGTGCGATCGACCGATGGAAAAGTGTTGTATCGCGCTGAGACGCGGGCCGTACGCCGGGTGATGTCGGGTGAGGTGGCCCGCACGGTTCAGCAGATGCTCCTGGCGGTCGTGCGGGAGGGAACCGCGACGAAAGCCGATCTCGCGAACTTCGAGGTCGCGGGAAAGAGCGGCACCGCGCGACGCACCTCGCAGAACGCGGGTTACGTCGCCGGAAACTATACGGCTTCATTCGTCGGTCTCTTTCCCGGGAACGATCCGCAGTACGTCGTACTGGTCAAGCTCGACAATCCGCGGGGCGGGCACTACGCGGGCGGTGACATCGCGGCGCCGGTGACGCAGATCGTACTGCGTGCCGCGCTCGCGGCGCGCGATGCGGCGCTCGATCGGGAGGATCTGGCCGCGTCGGAGAAAACCGCCGTCGCGCAGGCGCCGCACAAGGGCACGACCACCACGACTTCGGTCGCGGAGACGAGATTCTTGCGCCGCTCCGACGCGGATGGGCCAGAGCGCCCAGCGCCGGACTCGTATGACCCGAACAGAAACATGACGGAGCGCGACGCGAGCGAAGGCACCGCGTCGTACGTGGTCGAGCTGCCAAGCTCTCTCAAATCCGCTCCGCCTGCGATTGCTCCCCGGGCCGTTCCCGATGTGCGAGGGCTCTCCGTTCGCGAAGCCGTGCGCGCGCTCCATCACGCCGGGTTCCGTGTGAAACTCCTTGCCGCATCGCCAGGGGGAACGTTACCAGCGGCCGGAACCATCGCGGTGCCGGGCACAATCGTTCAGCTTAGCCGCCCGCTCGAATGAAAGTGAGCGTCCACGCAATAAAAACCACGCTGGCCGAGCGCGGTTTGCTGGTCGGCGTCAGGGGTGAAATTCCGGAGTACGCGAGCGGAATCTCCGACGACAGCCGCAAGGTTGCCGGTGGGGACCTCTTCATCGCCGTCAAAGGTTGGAGTAGCGACGGCCACGATTTCCTCGACGCAGCTTCCCTGCGCGGAGCCACCATTGCCATGGTCGAGGATCCATCCCGAACCACGCTGCCGTCGCTCGTTGTGCGCCAAGGCCGCCGGGCCGCCGCCCTCGCATCGGCAACCGCCTACGGAGATCCGGCCCGCAACTTGAGACTGCTCGGCGTCACCGGCACCAACGGAAAGACGACGGCGACTTCTATCATGCGCCACCTCTTCGACGACAGCGATGGCTCGAGCGCATCGATCGGAACGCTGGGCGTGCTGGTCGGCAGCGAAGGCGAAGTTCTGCCGGGCGGAAACGGCCTCACGACGCCTGGTCCGGTCGAGCTGCAAAGGATACTGCGCGAGCTGGCTGATCGCGGCGTGCGAACGGTCGCGATGGAGGTGTCATCGCACAGTCTCGACCAGCGGCGGGTTGACGGGCTCGAGTTTGATGTCACGGTGTTCACCAACCTCACGCGCGATCATCTCGATTATCATGGAACGATGGAGAAGTACCTGGAGGCGAAGGCGCGGTTGCTGGATTACCTGAAGGCCCAGGGCACCGCGGTCATCAACGCCGATGCTCCGGAATGGCTATCGCTCAAGCCGCGCTCGCGCCCGCTCACGTTCGCGGCGCGAGAGCCCGCGAACGTTCGCGCGCAGGACATTCGCTACACGTCAGAAGGAAGCGAGTGGCGCCTCGCCACACCCCGCGGATCTGCCGGTGTCTCTCTGCCCCTGATCGGCGACATCAACGTCGAGAACGCGCTCGCGGCCGCCGCGACCGCATTCGCTCTTGGACAAACACCAGCGGCGATCGCCAGCCGCCTCGGGACCGTCCCGCAGGTCGCGGGCAGGCTCGAGATCATATCTACGCGGCCGACCGTGCTCCGGGATTACGCGCATACGCCTGATGCGCTCGAGCGCAGCCTCAAGACCGCACGCGCCTTCACGCGCGGCAAGCTGATCGTGGTGTTCGGATGCGGCGGCGACCGCGACAAAGGGAAGCGGCCGCTGATGGGCAAGATCGCGGAGCGCGATGCAGATTGCGCGATCGTTACAAGCGACAACCCGCGAACCGAGGACCCCGACGCGATCATCGACGATATTGAAGCCGGAATGCGCAGCTCGAAGCATCAGCGCGTCACCGACCGGCTGAGCGCGATACGGCGCGCAATCGAACTCGCCGAGGAGGCCGACATCGTGCTGCTCGCGGGGAAGGGGCACGAGACCTATCAGATTCGCGGAACGACTTCATATCCATTCGACGAAAAGGAAATCGTGAGAGAAATGACGGGGAGCCACGCTTGAGCACAGGGTTCTGGACGGTGGACCGAATTGCCGCGGCGCTCGCGGATCAGGCTGTCGGCAAGTTGCCGCACGGCCCCGCCGAGCTGAGCGGGATCACCACCGACACGCGCAAGATCGGCAAGGGGAACGTCTTCGTCGCTCTCCTCGGCGAGCGCTTCGACGGTCACGACTACCTGCGCGATGCGGTTCGGGACGGAGCGTCGGCGCTCGTCGTTTCGCGCGCTCCCAAACTCGACACGCTGGGCGTTCCGATCTTTGAGGTCCGGGATACCCTCGTCGCGCTCGGTGCGCTCGCGCACTATTGGCGCCGAGCGTGGGGCAAGACGATCATCGGCGTGGCGGGCAGCAACGGCAAGACGAGCACGAAGGATCTCCTTAGAGCGGCGCTCGGTCGCTCCTACATCGTTCATGCAACGACCGGCAACCTCAACAACCGGGTCGGAGTCCCGCTCACGCTGCTCGCTCTTCCACCCGAAGCTGAGGTGGCGGTGATCGAGCTGGGCACGAGCCTGCCGGGCGAGGTCGCGATTCTCAGAGACATCGCGGTGCCCGACATCGCGCTGGTCACGTCCATCGCCGAGGAGCATCTGGAAGGCCTGGGCGATCTCGCGGGTGTGCTGCGCGAGGAGGCCGCCGTCTACGAAGGCACAGGCGTTGGGATCGCGCCTTCTGCCCAGCCCGAGATTGCGGAAGCCGCGCGCTCCAAGTCGAAGCGCGTCGTCGTCGCCGGCCTCGACAACAATGCCGACCTGAAGCCCGATCGGTGGGAGATCGGCCCCGATGGACTCGGCGTGATCGAGATCGCGGGTGTGACGGTGAGGCCGCCCGTGCGCGGCCTCCACAATCTCAGAAACGCGATGCTGGCGCTTGCCGTCGCGCGCGAATGTGGTGTGAGCTACGAGGACGCGGCCGTGGGAATCGCCGGGATGCCGCAGCCGAAGATGCGCTCGGCGTGGGAGCAGGTCGGCGACGTCACGCTGATCAACGACGCCTACAACGCAAACCCCGGGTCCACCCGGGCGGCCATCGAGCTGCTGAAGGGCACAGGTAGCGGACGGCAGAGGGTAATCGTCCTTGGTACGATGCGGGAGCTCGGGGCGGCGTCGGAGCAATGCCACGCCGACATTGCGGGCCTCGCGTTGGCATCTGGCGCGGACATAGTGGCCGGGATCGGCGAGTTCGCGCCGGCGCTCGAGAAGCAGAACGAGCGCGAGCGAGTGATTACGGCGCCCGATGTCGAAGATCTCTGGCCGCAGCTCCAGGCCAGGCTCGAGCGCAACGCGATCATCTTGCTCAAGGCATCACGGGGTGTGCAGCTCGAGCGTCTTGTTCCACATCTAACTACCTGGGCCACCGCATAGTGCTGAATTATCTGCTCGTTCCATTCGTAGGACTGCCGCACTTCGGGTTTCTGCGACTGTTCCAGTGGATAACCTTTCGCGCAGCAGGCGCGGCGGTGAGCGCGATCCTTATCACCTGGGTCGTCGGCCCCGGAATCATGCGCCGGCTGCGCCGCATGCGGTTGCACCAAGTCATACGTGAGGGAACGCCCGACGCTCACCAGCAGAAGGGCAGAACTCCGACCATGGGCGGCTTGATCATTCTCGGAGCGACGCTCACCAGCACGCTGCTCTGGGCGCGCCTGGACAACCGCTACGTGCTCATTGCGATGATCTGCATGGCGTGGATGGGCGTCATCGGCTTCCTGGATGACTACCTCAAGCTCAAGCAAAAGCTCGCCGGAAAGAAGAACACGGGGCTCGTCGAGAAGTACAAGCTCGTGGGCCAGGTTACGCTCGGGTTTGCCGTCGGTTACTACCTGTGGAAGCATCCTCTATCGAACCTTCCCGGCGCGTCGACGACGCTGCCGTTCTACAAGTACATACTGATCGTACCGCTCACAGCGGGAATGGGATGGCTGTACGTGCTGTTCGTGACATTCGTGATGACAGGAACGAGCAACGCCGTCAACGTTACGGACGGGCTGGATGGACTCGCGGCAGGCCTTACGGCGATCGCCGCTCTGACGTTTGCGTTCTACGCGTACGTGGTGGGACGCGTCGATGCGAGCCAGTACCTGCACGTCTATTTCCTGCGAGGGTCCGGAGAGCTGACCGTGTTTTGCGCGGCCCTGATGGGAGCGTGCATAGGATTTCTCTGGTACAACACACATCCGGCCGAAGTATTCATGGGCGACACCGGGTCGCTCGCCCTCGGTGGTGCTCTCGCGTCGGTCGCGATTCTCCTCAAGTCCGAATTTCTCCTGGTCCTCGTCGGCGCCGTGTTCGTGGCGGAGATGGTGTCGGTGATCATTCAGCGGTCCGTGTTCAAGTACCGCAAGCGACGATACGGAATCGAGTACGCGCGGGAGCATCGGGTGTTCAAGCGAGCCCCGCTGCATCACCACTTCGAGGTGAAGGGTTGGGATGAAGCTCAGGTCGTAGTGCGATTCTGGATTCTCGGAGTGTTGGCCGCCTTCATTGCCCTGAGCACGCTGAAGCTGCGATGAGTCCGCGCGAGCTCGTGCCGCGCGAGGGCGAGATCGCCGTAATCGGCCTCGCCCGGAGCGGTCGTGCCGTGGCGATGCTCCTGCGAAAGCACGGCTACAACGTTTACGCATCGGACGTCGCTTCTTCGCCCGAGACCGGACGGGTCGCGGAGGAGCTGCGCGCGCTGGGCGCTACGGTTGATGTGGGCCGCCACCATATGGAGCGCATCGGGCGCGCGGCGCTCGTCGTCACCAGCCCGGGCGTCCTCCCTTCGGCGCGGCCTCTGGAGTTCGCGCGGGAGAACGGCGTCCCGATCGCGAGCGAAGTCGAGGTCGCGCTCAACTTCCTCGCGGGGCCGCGCATCATCGCTATCACCGGCACGAACGGCAAAACGACCACCACCGCGCTCATTGCGCACATCCTGCGTGGGCTCGACATCGAAGCAGTCGAGGCGGGCAACATCGGAACGCCACTCTCCGAGATCGCGGCCCGCGAGCAGCAACCGAAATGGATCTCGCTCGAGATGTCGTCGTTCCAGCTTCACGACACGCCGAGTCTAAAGCCGGCGGTTGGGGTGCTCACGAACCTGAGTCCCGATCACCTCGACCGGTATTCGAGCGTCGACGAATACTACGCGGACAAGGCGCGCATCTTCGCCAATGCCGATGCCGAGTCGGTCTGGGTCGTGAACAGGGACGACAAGGGCGCTACTCGCATGGTGCGCGACGTCGCCGGCCACACATACTCGTTCTCCGTTTCGAAGAAGGCAGAGGCATCACTTGATGCACGTACTGGGCAGTTGGTGGTGCTGGGAACGCCGCTTCTGGCGCGCCCGGATCTTCCGCTCCTCGGCCAGCACAACGTTGGGAACGCGCTGGCGGCGTCGCTGGCGGTGATGGTCGCCGACCGTTCCTACCAGACACAGAAAGCAAGGAAGGGAATCGCACAGGCGCTCAAGACCTTTCGCTCTCTCCCGCACAGGCTCGAGCTGGTCGGCGAATTCGGCGGTGTGCAGTGGATCAATGATTCCAAGGCAACCAACGTCAGCTCGACAGCAGTCGCAATTGACGGTATGGAGCGTCCGACCGTCCTACTCCTTGGGGGCAGGCACAAGGGAGAAACCTATACATCTCTGGCGGACGCAGTGCGCAGGAAAGTGAAGAAAGTGATCGCCTATGGAGAGGCGGCGACGATCATCGCGACCGATCTTCGGCCGGTGGTGGACGTCGTGCGGCTTGGCGACGATTTCGACGAGGTCATGCAGGCCGCGCGGGCGGCGGCAAGCGCGGGCGAGGCGGTGCTCCTTTCGCCGGCGTGCTCTAGCTACGACATGTTCTCGAATTACGAGGAAAGAGGCGAGCGCTTCCGGGCGCTGGCGGCGAAGGAAGTGTGATGGAAGCATCGGAGAGTCTGGTGCACCGCTGGCACATGGGCTTCGAGGCCCGCGCTCTCGTCATACTCACCGGCATTCTGTTGGCGTTCGGCCTGGCGACCGTTTACAGCGCCAGCGCGATCGTCGAGATGCAGGCGGGCTACGGGCATGCGCACCTTCTCATCCGGCAAGCGCTGGGGATGGCCATCGGTATCGCGCTCTTCGCCACCGCCGCCAAGATGGATGCGGAAGTCTGGGAAAAATGGGCGTGGCCCATCATGATACTCTCGCTCGTGCTGCTGGTGATCGTGATCCTCCCGTTCACGGCGACGATTGCTCCGCGCGTTCACGGCTCACGCAGATATCTGTTCGGCGCCTCTCTCCAGCCGTCCGAGCTGGCCAAGCTCGCCGTCGTCCTCTGGACGTCGATGCTGGTGATAAAAAAAGGGCCGGCGCTGAGGCGGCTCACCAAAGGCATCCTGCCATTTCTCGTAGTGATTGGAGCGCTCGACATTCTGGTGATGCTGGAGCCCGATGTCTCGACCGCGATGATGTTCACCCTCATGATGGGGATCATTCTCTTCGCCGGCGGCGTTCGAATCGGACACTTTGTTGCGCTGGGTGTGATGCTGATCCCGCTCCTGTACGTGAAGGTCGAGCGCCTGAATTACGTTCTGCTCCGGATGTCTGCGTTCTTCGATCCGGGCGCGGCCCCCCTCGAGGTCAACTACCAGCTCCGGCAGTCGCTGATAGCAGTGGGGTCGGGGCAGATCTTTGGCGTCGGCTTCGGAAAGGGGCGCCAGCAGTACGGATTTCTCCCATTCGGCTACGACGACTTCATCGCCGGACACATTGGAGAGGAATGGGGATTCGTCGGGCTCGCGCTTCTCGTGCTGGCCTTCGCACTGTACGCGGCCCTCGGGTTCAGGATTGCCCGCAAAGCGCGGACACCCTTCCTCCAGCTTGTGGCAGTGGGTTTGACGGTGACAATGGTGCTGACCGCGTATCTTCATATCGGGGTGGCAACGGGATTGCTTCCGACTACCGGATTGACGCTTCCGTTCATCTCCTACGGCCGCTCGAATCTGGTACTCTCTCTTCTCATGACCGGCATCCTCGTCAACATCGGCAGTTCTCGTGAAAGGGTATTTGGCGAAGCAGCGACGGATCCACTCGCTCTTCGCGCGCTCCCAGCTAGATGAGGATCATCTTCGCGGGTGGCGGTACGGGTGGACACCTCTACCCGGGGCTCGCGATCGCGCGCGCGCTGAAAAAAGCTGACCCTCGGGTCGAGCCCTTCTTCATCGGAGCACGGCGCGGGATCGAGCGTGACGTGCTACCCCAGGTCGGATGGGCTTTCGAGCTGCTGGATCTGCACCCGCTCTACCGATCGCGCCCGTGGGAGAACTGGAAGACGATCCGTGGCGCGATGAGCGCCTGGCGAATGATCGCGGGCGAAGTTCGTAGCGAGCCGCCCGCCTGCGTAGTCGCAACCGGCGGATACGCATCGGGGTTGGCGCTCGCCTACGCTGCGGCGCACGACATTCCAATCGTGCTTCAGGAGCAGAACACGTTTCCCGGCATCACTACGCGTTTCTTCAGCCGCTTCGCCGCGCAGGTGCACCTGGGATTTCCCGAGGCGCGCAGTCACATCAGTCCGTCGAAGATGACCGAGGTGTTCGACTCCGGAAATCCCATCGAGCCCCCGCCTGCCGACGCGTTCGAAAAGGCGCCGGCGCGGGCGAAATGGGGATTCTCGACGTCGGGCGGAAGTGTGCTGCTGGTCTACGGCGGAAGTCAGGGATCAAAGGCGATAAATGACGTTGTCGCCGGATGGATCGACCAGGGCCTTCCGCCCGATCTGTTCGTGATCTGGGCGACGGGCAAGGCAAACTATGACGAGCTCGCGCGCTACGAGAGCGCGCGGGTCAAGGTCAGAGCGTACATCGCGCCCGTCTCGGAAGCGTATCGCGCCGCGGACTTCGCGCTTACGCGCGCGGGCGCAATGGCGACGGCGGAGCTGTGCGCGTGGGGAATTCCCGCAATCGTGGTCCCGCTCCCAACCGCCGCGGCAGACCATCAGACCGCCAACGCCAAAGCCCTGGCCGCGTCTGGCGCAGCGGAGATGATCCGGCAACCGGACCTCACCGTTGATGCACTATCCGGCACGGTTGAATCGATGCTGTCGAATCCAGCGAAGCTTGCGACGATGCGTGCCAAGGCTCTCGATCGCGCCAGGCCGACCGCGGCGGCCGACATCGCCCAACACATACTTCGTCTCGTCGAGAGCGGGCGGAAGCGGCGCTGACGCGAGTCGGATTGCCGCCCAACAACGCTGATGACCTCAACGGATAGCTCCGACCAGCGTCCGGTTCATTTCGTCGGGATCGCCGGCGCCGGAATGCGCGCGCTCGCCGAGCTGCTCGCTCGGCGTGGAGTTCTGGTGACGGGCTGCGACGCCAATCCGGGCCCGACGGACGATCTGGAGGCGCTCGGAATCAGCGTCGCCAAGGGACATAGCCCCGACCACGTCGAGGGTGCGCGCGAGCTGGTCGTCACGTCGGCGATGTCCAGGGCTCATCCCGAGCTCGCTCGCGCGCGTGAGCTCGGAATTCCGATCACCAGACGAGCGGAGGCGCTTGGATTGGCCGTTGCGGGCGGACGGGTTGTCGGAATCGCCGGCACTCATGGAAAGACGACGACGACAGTGATGACGACCGCCTCGCTCGCGGCCGCCGGTCTCAGGCCAACCGGGATTGCGGGTGGACGCGTCGCCGAGTGGAAGGGGAACCTTCACTACGAGTCGGACGAGCTGTTCGTCGTGGAAGCAGACGAATACGATCGATCCTTTCTCTCGCTGTCGCCGACCGTCGCCGTGGTGACGAACGTGGAGGCCGATCACCTCGACATCTATCGCGACCTCGAGGACATCAGGATGACGTTCTCGCGATTCGTGCGCGACGCGGCCGCGATCGTCGTGTGCGACGATGACGCGGGGGCGAGGTCGCTGGATCTTCCGTCGAGCGCGGAAGTCATTCGCTACGGTATCAAATCCCGCGACGCGCGCCTTCTCGCGAGCGGTGTCAGAACCGACGGCCATTCGACGACTTTCTCTGTCACCTACGACGGTCGCCGCCTGGGCGATGTTGCTCTGCGCGTCCCGGGCTTTCACAACGTGCAGAACGCGCTCGCCGCGATCGGAGCGGGACATTCGCTGGGTGTCACGCTCGACGCCATGCGCCCGGGACTTCTCCATTTCGCGGGGGTGGATCGCCGCTTCCAGCATCTTTTCGATGTCGCGGGGGTGACGATCGTCGACGACTACGCGCACCATCCGACCGAAATCGCGGCGACGCTCCAGGCCGCGCGCGCGTCCTATCCGGGCCGACGCATCGTGGCGGCGTTTCAACCCCACCTCTTCTCGCGCACGCGGGATTTCTCGGACGCGTTCGGAGAGGCTCTCTGCGGAGCGGACTGCGTTTTCCTGGCTGAGATTTATCCGGCACGCGAGCAGCCAATCCCCGGAATCACGTCCGATCTGGTTGCTTCCTCGATGAAGCGAGCAGGGCGCGCGGTCACGTGGCAGGGATCGCGCTCAGAGCTCGCCGATGCGCTCACGAGCTTCGTGCTCGAGGGAGATGTCGTGATTACGATCGGCGCCGGGGACATCACGCGCACGGGACCCGAGCTCAAGTCACGGCTGGAGGCCCGGGTCACGACGCCCGAGGCCAAGTCGCGCCCCGAGGGCCGGAAATGATTTCTCCCGAAGGCCGGAAATGATTTCTCAGGAGAGGCTCGGCAGGCCGGGCTGGAAAATACTCGGAGCGCTGCTCCTGATCGGCGTGATCATGGCTGCCGCGTTGGGCGCGCGCGCTGCCGCGAGGCAGATGGCTTTCTTCCGGGTGCGTGCCGTCGAGATCAGAGGCGTCCGGTATATCCAGCCGAACGAAGTCATTTCGCGACTGCGGATCGATACGGTCGCGTCGCTGTGGGACGATCTCGAGCCCTACAGGCAGCGCGTCATGCGCCATCCGCAGGTGTCCGACGTCAGAATCACGCGGCGGATGCCGGGAACGCTCGTGGTGACGATACAGGAAAATCTTCCCGTCGCGTTGGTACAGACTACGGCCGGACTGCTCCCGTACGATTCCCTCGGCAAGCAGCTCCCGATCGACCCGGCGCGGATGAATCTCGATCTTCCAATTGTTGCGACAACCGATCCCGTTCTTCTTAAGTTCGTGGGAGCCATTCGCGCGGCGGAGCCGCGGGTGTTCGCGCGCATTGAAGAAGTGAGGCGAACGGGCAGAGATGAAATTCTGCTCACGCTCTCCAGTGGCGCGCGTGTCGCGGGCGTCGCGGCGCCGCAGAGTCGAACGTTGCGCGTGCGTGTTCCGGTAGGACTGTCAGTGGAGCGTTTGGCCGATATCTTTCCGGTTGAAACCGATCTCGCTCGCCGGCAGGTACAAGTTGGTGAGCTGGATTTACGTTATCGCGATCAAGTCATCGCAAGGCTTCAATGAATCCCGAACGCATCATCGCTGGCCTGGACATCGGTTCCTCGAAGACGACTGCTCTGATCGCCCAGGCGGTCGGCGGCGGTGACAGCAGGAGCGAGCCGAGCCTGAAAATCCTGGGAGTGGGGCAGGCCCGCACGACCGGCCTCCGGCGCGGCGTCGTATCCGATATCGAGGAGACGACCAAGTCGATCAAGAAAGCGATCGAAGATGCGGAAAGGATGTCGGGCATCAAGATCGACACCATCTACGCCGGGATCGCGGGCGAGCACGTGCGGGCGATGATCAGCAAGGGAATCGTGGCCGTGAACGGCGACGAGATATCGAAGGCCGATGTCGATCGCGCCAACGATGTGGCCCGCGCGCAGCCGGTGCCGCAGGACCGCGAGCTGCTGCACGCGATTCCGCAGGAGTATTCGGTCGACAAGAATCAGGGTATCCGCGATCCCATCGGTATGATCGGCACCCGCCTCGAGACCGAGATGTATCTCGTAACGATCGGCGCGTCGCCCGCGATGAATCTCCGCAAATCAGTCGAAAGGGCGGGCTACCACGTTCGCGAGCTGGTGCTCGAGCCCCTCGCCAGCTCCCTCAGTGTGCTCACCGAAGACGAAAAGGAGCTCGGCGTCGCGCTGGTGGAGATGGGCGCCGGCACGACCGACATCGCGGTCTTCCACGAGGGAAAGATTCGACACCTGGGCACGGTCAATTACGGTGGCAACAACGTCACCAGCGACATCGTGCAGGGCATCGGCGTCACGCAGGCGGACGCCGAGCGGCTAAAGGAGAAATACGGCTGCGCGTACGAGCCGCTGGTTGATCCAACGGACGTAATCCAGCTGCCGAGCACCGTCGCTCAGGGTGACCGGCACGTTCCGCGCGAGGTTCTGGCGCACATCATCCACCAGCGCATGGACGAGATCTTCAATCTCGTGCTGAGCGAGATCGAGCGAGCAGGCTTTGCGCAGCGAATGAATGGAGGTGTGGTGATCACAGGTGGCGCAGCAGCGATGCAGGGCGTCGCGGAGCTCGCTGCGGACGTCTTCGGCACCGGAGTCAGGATCGGCTCTCCCGCGGAGAACATCAGCGGGTTGAGCGACTCCGTGGATGCCCCGCGCTTCGCCACGGTGGTCGGTCTAGCACTCTACGGGGCTCATCGCTCGGCCGCGGGCTTCGCGCCCACGAGTGGCAGGCACAGGGCGCTGGCGGGCGCGGGCGTGGACCGCTTTACGAAACGAATCAAGACCTGGCTCGAGGATTTCTTTTAGCCGTCTGCTGTTCGTTGCGGCGCATCGATGGCGCTGCGCAGTTTTTGATTCAGGGCCGGTCAGTCGGGCGTGGGTATCCTCTTCGGGAGCTCTCGCCTGCAGCTTCGCCTCGCGGCTCGCTGCACCGCGCCGCCTTGCAGCGGCGCTGGCTCCGGCCGCTCCCTCAGAGGACACCCCCACCCTCCTTCCAGGGGATTCGGAACTGCGCCCGCCCGGGGAGGCGCCTCACTTCACAGCATGCGTCGAAGCATCCTCTCGCTTAGCACTAACTGCTTGCGCGCTGTGCGCGCGCGGCGCTCCGCGCCGCCCGTCGGAGCGTGAGTCACGCCTGGCTCGAGTTGCGGCGCACGTTGTGCCCGGGGGTTACGACAGCCGCAGCGCGTGTGGACGCGCGTGCAGTTATAGATCTGTGCAGGGAGGTGAGGGTGTCCTCGTAGGCGACAACCCACGAGCGACAGGGGGGTCGGTATGACCCTGCGATGCGAAGCGATGGCCGGCCGCGCGTTTACAGATCGGTGGCGTCGCGAGCGAGAGCCTGGAGCCGTAGAGGACACCCTCACCGACCGCACTCAGAGATGCCATTCGAAGCGCGCCGTCCGACTCGTGCGCTATGAGAAAATCATAAAGCTGCGGGCCTCAGAGCGCGTGTGGATAACTCGCCTGACAGGGGTTGTACTATTTTTGACTCACGTTCGTCTTTGCCTATGGTACTTATCGACTAACGGTCGTATACTTGCCCCAGATTTTTTTCCACAATCTTGCAGTGCCGGAGTTTCCAACCCGATGATATTCGAATTCGAGGAAAGCCAGTCACAAGCCGCCCGCATGAAGGTCGTGGGCGTGGGTGGCGGAGGCGGAAACGCCGTCAATCGCATGATCGAGGAGCACCTCGAAGGGGTCGAGTTCATCTCGGTCAACACCGATGCCCAGGCCCTCCTCAATTCCAAATCAGACGTAAAGATCCAGATAGGTAAGAAGCTAACTCGCGGCCTTGGCGCTGGTGCGCGGCCGGAGATCGGGAAGCAGGCCATCGACGAGAACAGGGAAGAAGTCGCGCGTGCGATGCACAACGCCGACCTCGTCTTCGTGACCTGCGGCATGGGTGGTGGGACTGGAACGGGTGCCGCACCCGTCCTGTGCGAGCTCGCTCGCGCAGCTGGCGCCCTGACAGTTGGTATCGTCACCAAGCCATTCCTTTTCGAAGGCCGCAAGCGCATGCGTCAGGCTGAGCTCGGCATCGCCGAGATGCGGAAGCACGTCGATACGATGATCGTTGTCCCGAACGAGCGACTCCTTGCCGTAGTCGGCAAAGGAATCCCGTTCCAGGACGCGCTCAAAAAGGCGGACGAAGTGCTGCTGCACGCCACTCAGGGCATTAGCTCCCTCATCAGCGTTACCGGGCTCGTGAACGTCGATTTTGCCGACGTCCGGACCGTCATGCAGGAAGGCGGATCGGCCCTCATGGGCACCGGCATCGGTCGCGGTGAGAATCGCGCCATCGAAGCCGCCCAGCAGGCGATCGCCAGCCCGCTCCTCGACAACGTCTCGGTCTCGGGAGCAACCGGCGTCCTCGTCAACATCACCGGCGGCGCCGATCTGACCCTCGGGGAAGTGCACCAGATCAACGAAATCATCCACGACGCCGTGGGTGAGGACGCAGAAATCATCTTCGGCGCTGTGCATGAGCCGGCGATGCAGGGCGAGATCCGGGTTACTGTCATCGCGACCGGCTTCGACCGCCCACAATCGGCATCGGTTCAGGTGCCGAACATGATCTCGACTCAGTCTCCGATCGTGAGAGGCTCACCGGTCATTCCCCTCCGTCCAATCCGCGGAAATGGCGTGATGAGAAACACTCTCAACGAGATGCCGAGACGGAATATTCCGACACCTCCGACCAGCGCTCCGGCCGTGACTCCAGAGAGGGATCGGTCGTCTCCTGAGCAGGATCTGAGTGACATGGAAATTCCAACATTTATTCGAAGGCAGATGGATTGAAGCGGGTAAGAGTACGGCCAGCGAGTTATGCAGTTGTGGCGGTCATGGGTTTGGTCGCCGTTTGGCTTACACCCGCTTTGGAGCCGAAGCAGATCTTCCCAATGGCGCCGGTTGTTGTCACTCGACCCGGCCTCGAGCCCGCCGACTTCCTGTTCCGGCCGGTCGTGATCGAAGCTTCCAACACCGAGCTGGTAGACACCCTCCAGATCTCGGGCGTCATTCAGTCCAGCCTCTATAACGCGCTCAACGAGAGCGGCGTCGGCGTTCTACCGCCCTCGGCCCGCCACCAGCTCGCCTGGTCACTTGCCGACATTTTCGAGTACAAGGTCGACATGAGCCGCGACTTGCATCAGGGCGACAAGTTCCACCTGCTGATCGAGCGACTCCAGAAGCCCAACGGCGCGATCATCGTCCAGAAGGTTCTGGGCGTGCGTCTGGCGCTCTCGAACAGTAGCAATCCGCTCGAGGCGATTCACTTCGACACGCCAGGCACCAGCACTGGCCAGTACTACGACGCGAGCGGAATGTCTCTTCGGGCGGCCTTTCTTCGTGCTCCCGTCGCGTTCCGTCGAATCAGCAGCATTTTCGGCATGCGCAAGCATCCGCTCTTCGGTCAGTGGCGCAATCACACTGGAACCGACTACGCGGCGCCGATGGGCACGCCTGTCCGCGCAATCGGCGATGGCGTCGTGATCTTTGCCGGCACAAAGGGCGGCTACGGCAACATGATCGACATCCGCCATCGGAACGGGATGATCAGCCGTTACGGCCACATGCGGAATTTCGCCACGGGCATGCGCTCGGGCACGCGAGTGGCTATGGGAACAACCATTGGCTACGTCGGGATGACTGGATGGGCAACCGGCCCGCACCTCCACTTCGAGATCCGCGTCGACGGCGTGGCGCGTGACCCGAAGCTGGCGCTTCAGAGCAGGAGCGGCGAGCCGATCCCCGCCAATGAGCGCGTTCTCTTTCAGAAGATGAGAAATCAGACGCTGGCGAGCCTGAACCAATCGCGTTTGGCGAGCGTGACCGAGTAACGCCCCGGAAGCTCGCAGGGCTTATCTTCAACCCGGACTTGATGTCCGGGTTTTTTTTGCCCTCAATCAGACAGCGACCTAATGGCAGGCAGGATACTCCGGCGCGCGGGCGACGTACCCACCCGTTCGCTGTGGACCAAAATAAAGGACGTCGCGCTCAGCGACGTTGCGGCAATAGCGCGCGGCGGCGCCATCCAGGGCTCGCTGGAGAATCTGGAGCAGATACTCCTCGAGGCTGACTTCGGCGTTCCTGCCACGATGCGCCTGGTCGCGGAGATCGAAGGACAGGCGCGCCGCGGTTTCATCAAGACGCAGGAGCAATTCCTCAACGCGCTGGAGAAGGCGATCGAGAGCTCCCTTCGCGCAGGCAACAGTGATCCCCGGTTCGTTCCGACGGCGTCGGGACCCACGGTTGTGCTGGTCGTCGGGGTCAACGGCGCGGGAAAGACGACATTCATCGGGAAGTTCTCCGACTTTCTGAAGGCGAAAAAGATGTCGGTCCTCGTCGGCGCGGCCGACACCTTTCGCGCGGGGGCCATCGACCAGCTGCGGGCATGGTCAGAGCGCACCGGGGCCGATTTCGTCGGCGGGAAGCCAGGTTCTGATCCCGCAGCGGTGGCGTTCGATGCCGTCGATGCCGGGATCAGCCGAGGCAAGGATGTCGTCGTCGTCGATACTGCGGGCCGCCTTCATACGAGCGGATCACTGATGGACGAGATGAAGAAGATCGACCGCGTAATTGGCAAGCGCCTTCCAGGCGCGCCGCACGAGACCCTGCTGGTCCTGGACGGCACGATCGGACAGAACGCCGTCGTGCAGGCAAAGACTTTTGCCGAGGCAATTCCCATCACCGGCCTTGTCATCACCAAGGTTGACGGGACGGCCAAAGGGGGAATAGTGCTCGCGGTGCACGACGCCCTCAACGTGCCCGTGAAATTCATCGGAACTGGCGAGAAAGCGACGGATCTCGAGGCTTTCGATCCCAAGGCTTTCGCGCACGAGGTTCTCGAGGGCTAGATGGCGGCCGCGACGGAGACGCGTAGCGGAAAGGTCTACCTCGACATGCCCGTCAATTACCTGAAGGGCGTCGGGCCCGCCCGCGCCGAATCCCTGAGAAAACTCGGAATCGTCACCGCGCGCGATCTCCTGTTCCACATTCCTCACCGCTACGAAGACGCGAGCACGATCAGCCCCATAGCCTCCCTCGAGACCGGCATGGACGGGACGATCATCGGGAAGGTGATCTCCAAGGGCATAATACCCACCCGCCGTGGCCTCAGGATCTTTCAGGCAGTGCTCCAGGACGACAGCGGCATGATCGAGGCGTCGTGGCCCGGACAGCCCTTCCTCGATCGAAGCATCGAGAAGGGTGACATCATGCTGCTGACCGGATCCGTCCGCTTTTTTCACGGCCGCCAGCTCCAGCCGCGCGAGTACATCCAGCTGGGAAGGGACGACGATGATGTAAAGGCCGGTAAGGTCCTGGCGGTCTATCCAGCCACCGAAGGTCTCTCTTTCAAGGCGATTCGGGGAATCATCGATCAGCACCTCGACGCGCTGCTGCCCCTGATCAAGGAGTATCTGCCCGAGGACGTACTGCGCGCCGCCGGCCTGCCGAGCCTCGGCGAAGCGTTACTGATGGTGCACCGGCCCAGCACGATCACCGAAGGGACGCGGGGGAGAGCGCGGCTTGCGTTCGAGGAGCTGCTCTTCGTCCACATCCTTCACCGGCGGGCCAACGCGCTCAAGAGAGAGAAGCGAAGCGGAATCGCGTTTGAAAACCGACGTCAGCTCACGAGCGCCCTGAAAAAGGCGCTCCCATTCACTCTGACCAACGCCCAAACGGTTGCAGTGCGCGAGATCGTCGCCGACATGGCGAGCGACCGCAAGATGCATCGGCTGCTGCAGGGCGATGTCGGGAGCGGGAAGACCATCGTGGCGCTGTTTGCGGCGCTGCTGGCAATGGAGAATGGATATCAGGCCGCCATTATGGCGCCGACGGAGCTGCTCGCGGAACAGCACCTCCGAACGTTCACAACGTTGCTGGAGCCGCTCGGAATCGAGCCCGTTCTGGTGACGGGAAGCATCAGCGCGCGCGCGAGAAAAGCGGCGGCGGCAAAGCTCGCGGGGACGGACCCGGTGCTGGCGGTGGGAACGCACGCTCTGGCGCAGGACGCGACCGTATTCGGGCGCCTCGGGTTCGTCACGATCGATGAGCAGCACCGCTTCGGCGTCGAGCAGCGCGCGGCGATCTCGGCCAAGGGTAAATCACCCGACGTGCTTCTGATGAGCGCGACTCCGATCCCCCGGTCGCTCGCCCTAACGATGTACGGCGACCTCGACGTCAGCACGCTCGACGAGCGTCCGGCGGGGCGGCAGCCGGTCACGACAGTCATGCGACCCGAATCGGCGCGCGAGCGCATACTCCAATTCGTGGCGCGGGAAACCGAGAAAGGCCGCCAGGCATACGTCGTCTACCCGGTGATTGAAGAATCCGAGAAGACCGACCTCAAGGCCGCGACTACGATGTACGAGCAGCTTTCGGCGGGCGCCTTCGCGGGCAGAGTCGTCGCGCTGATTCATGGACGCGTTCCCGCGGACGAGCGCGAGACCATCATGCGCGCGTTTCGCGATGGAAAAATCGATGTGCTGGTGTCTACGACAGTGATCGAAGTGGGAATCGATGTGCCGAATGCCACGGTCATGCTCATCGAGCATCCGGAGCGATTTGGATTGTCCCAGCTTCATCAGCTGCGGGGGCGCGTCGGCCGCGGTGCCGAAGCCTCCTACTGCATCCTGCTCGGCGGCGTGGGAGAGGAAGCGGCGGAGCGCCTGAAGATTTTCGTCGACACGGACGACGGCTTCGAGATCGCGCGCGCAGATCTTCAGCTGCGAGGCATGGGCAATCTATTCGGTGAAGAGCAGAGTGGGGCAGCGACATTCCGCATCGCCGACCCCCTTCGGGACGAAGCGCTGAACGTCGAGGCGCGCCTCGCCGCCGAGAGACTGCTGCAGCGCGATCCCGAGCTCACCGCAAAGGAGAATATCGGAATTCGCAACGTGCTCAGTGCCCGCTACTCGCGGGCCCTCGAGCTGTTCAGGGTCGGCTGAGCGGAGTCGTTCGGCTACCTAGTTGCTCGGATTCGCCAGCCGCTTCTTGATGCGATCCAGCTCGGCGTTGGCCTTGGCGAGATCGTCCTTGCTCTTGGCGAGTTGATCCTTGAGGGATGCAATTTGCTCGTCCCTGGTTTTGCTGACGACTACTACCGTGTCCTTCACCACGGGTGTTGCCAACGTGTCTGCCATGGCCGTTCTGGATGCGTTCGCGATCCCTTGCGCGACCGCCGCCGTCCGGCGGAGGACCGTGGCCTGCTCGCGGTACAACCCCGCCGATTTATCCGCGAGATACGCGTCGAGCGCGGCTATCCCCGCGTCCAGCGACCCACGTTCATTCGCCGGATCGATCAGGTATGCCGCCTTCCAAAACCCGATCTCTCTGGACTCAGGCGTACCCGGGTGCGTCCGCACAAACTCGTCGAGAATCTTGTCCGCCGCGAAGTAGTTGCTCGCCTCGACGTCGCGGCGGGCGTAAGAAAGCGTCTGCGCCCAATCGCTCTGGAGCGGCGGATCGGCCGTCTGGACCTGCGCGCAGGCCGTCAGGGCCAGCAATGAAATCAACAATTGGAAAGCTTTCTTCATCCCGCGTCCTCAAACTGTGGTGAAGTCTCCTGCGGCGTAGGGTGGGGCCGCCTCTTCGTGCCCGGCGGCTCTACCGGCAACGTAACGACAAAGGTCGTGCCTTCACCAACCCTGCTTTCGACGGTCGTCTCGCCACTGTGGGCCTCGACGATCTCTTTCGCAATCGCCAGGCCTAAACCCGTGCCTTCGGTGGCCGCCTGCGCCTGATTATCGGCCTGGTAAAACTTGTCAAAAATGTGGGGGAGCTGTGCCGCCGATATCCCGGCCCCTGTGTCGGCGACGGTGATGACGACGTTTGTATCCACCGAATCCACTGACAACGCCACCCTGCCGCCGCGCGGCGTGAACTTGAAGGCGTTGGAGATGAGATTTCCCAGGACCTCGTTGATGCGGTCCTCGTCCCAATACACTATCGACGGAAGTTCCTCGCCATGCTCCACTGAGAATGCGATATCCCGCTGCATGGCGAGAACCGAGAACGAGCTCTCGAGGGTCTTGAGCAGCCGCTGAAGGTCGACCTGCCGGACCTCGAGCTTTCCGCCGCCCGCCTCGAAGCGGCTAATGTCGAGAAGACGCTTGACGAGTCTCGTGAGTCCGTTCGCCTGCTTACCAATCGTAGAGAGAATCTCCTTCTGCTTCGGCGTCAGGGCTCCGAAAATCCCCTCCTGAAGGAGCTCGAGATATCCGATGATGACGTTGATGGGCGTCTTGAGCTCGTGCGAAGCTACTCCCACGAACTCGGCGCGCAGCCTCTCGAGCTCGGCCAGTTGTCTCGTCATTGTCTGATAGCTTGAGGCCAACCTCCCAAACTCCGTCTCCTGATTCGGCGCCATCGGGAGCTTGTGAGTGAGATCCCCCTCGGCGATTGCGTGCATTCCCCGCTCGAGCTCGTACACCGGCCGGCTGATCGACCGCATCAACCAGATGCCGATCGCCAGCGCCAGCAGGAGCGCTATGGGCAGAGCGCCTGCGACCAACCGCTCGGCATTGAGCGTTTCGTTCGTCGCGTCGGCAACCCGCTGGCCGGTGCTGTTCCGAAGCGTCGTCGCGCTCGCGCCGAGCGCGCTGTCGACCGAAGCGATCGCCGGGCGTGTGCGCTGTTGCGATATCAGCTCCGCGACGGTGCTCCTCCCGGCGGCGGCGTGCTCGTACTCCTCCCGCGCGGCGGAGCGAAGCGCGTCGAGGGATGCGGGTATCTGGGATGCCGACAGGCCGAGACGGTATCGGTCGAGTGAATCGGTCAGCGAAACGAGCCCGTCAATCACACTCTGCATCCGTACCGCGCTTTTCTGATCGTGGATGAACAGCAGCGCAACCTCGGCTCGGCGCGCATCATCCGTTCGCTCGCGAAACGATCCGAGGAGGAGTGAGGCCGCGAATTCGCGGTCGCGCAGCAGCCGGCTCGTCTCGTAGAGGTGCTCGAGGGATTTGAGCGACAGCAGCAGCGGGACGATCAGCACCAGCGTGATCGCGAACAGGCCCCACGCGAGGCGGGCGCGTAACGTCATTTCAGCATTTTGGATTTTGGCAAGCCTGCAAATTATCGTTCAACACTGGTAGACGGAACAGCGACGTGATGATAGTCTCACGTCATATGACGCCCAATTCGATTCTTTCCTAATGACCGTTGTGCCTTATTCGCGAATCTCGGAGCTACCCTCACACTCCGGCCAGGCCGTGCGGGTGCGCGGCTGGGTCACGCACGTCCGGTCGTCGGGCAAAGTCGCGTTCATCGTGATGCGCGACGGGACGGGGCTGCTCCAGGCGGTGCTCGTCAAAAACGCCGTCTCACCCGAGGCCTGGGATCGGTTCGGCAAGCTGACGCAGGAGACTTCCATCGAGGTCGAGGGCGAAGTCCGCCCCGATGCGCGCGCGCCTGGTGGGTTCGAGCTCGGCGTCAAGGATCTCTCGATCTACGGGGAGAGCCCGATCGACTATCCGATCCAGCCGAAAGAGCACGGCATCGACTTTCTCCTCGACAACAGGCACTTCTGGCTACGCACGCCGAGGCAGCGCGCGATTGGCCGCGTGAGGCACGAGGTCGAGCAGGCGATCCGCGATTTTTTCTACGAGCGGGATTTCACTCTCGTGGATACTCCAATCCTTACATCGGCGATCGGTGAGCGAAGCGGGCTGTTCGGAACCGAGTATTTCGATCTGGGCACCGCATACCTGGCGCAGACCGGCCAGCTCTATGGCGAGGCGGCCGCGGCCGCGTTCGGAAAGATCTACTGCTTCGGCCCGACGTTCCGCGCCGAGAAGTCCAAGACGCGGAGACATCTCACCGAATTCTGGATGGTCGAGCCCGAGGTCGCCTTCAACGACTCCGACGACAACATGCGTCTCCAGGAAGAGTTCGTTTCGTACATCGTGGCGCGGGTCCTCGAGCGCAGGCAGCCCGAGCTAAAGGAGCTCGAGCGCGACGTCTCCAGGCTCGAGAAGATCAAAGCGCCCTTCCCTCGCATCGACTACAGCGACGCGGTAAAGATTCTGCAGGCGAAGGGAAGCTCGGTGAAATGGGGCGACGATCTTGGCGCCGAGGACGAGTCGTTGCTGGTCGAAGGACAGGACATTCCGGTCTTCATCTACAACTATCCGAAGCAGGCAAAAGCCTTCTACATGAAGGAAAACCCGGCCGACCAACGCACGGTGCTCTGCGACGACCTGCTGGCGCCTGAAGGCTATGGCGAAATCATCGGCGGCTCGCAGCGCGAGGACAATCACGACAAGCTTCTCGCCAGGATCAAGGAAGAGGGTTTGCCTGTCGATGCTTACAATTGGTACCTGGATCTCCGGAAGTACGGCACGTTCGTCCACTCCGGCTTCGGGTTGGGGCTGGAGAGAACGGTGGGCTGGATCTGCGGAATCCATCACATTCGCGAGGCAATTGCGTTTCCGCGAACAATGAATCGGCTGCGGCCTTGATCGTAGATTGTTTCGCCACGTCGGACATTTCTCGCACACTGAGGACACCACCATGGGATTCGAGCAGTACCACGAGCCGGCCAGCGAGCTGTCGGCAAAGACGCGGACCTTTGCGCGGATGATCACTTCGATGATCGAGGAGGCCGAAGCGATCGGCTGGTACGAACAGCGTCTCTCGCTCGAGAAGGATCGCTCGGCGCGCGACATCATGCGCAACGCTCAGCACGAGGAGTTCAAGCATTTCGGGATGGACCTCGAGTTCCTGCTGCGGCGAAAGCCCAAATGGCGCGAGATCCTGCAGGGGATTCTTTTCAAGCCCGGCGACATCGTCGAGCACGGTGTAGAGGCGGAGGAAGAAAGCTCCGAGTAGCTACATCTGGCGGAATTTCCGCCGCGGTGAAAGTTTCTTCTCATGATGGTTCTCTCGGCGCTCCGACCGGACGCGGGCCTGTTCGAATTCCTGGCTCACAGGGCTCGCTCGGCGTCCGTGCGGCGCCTCGCGATCGATGCGGTGGTGGGCGCGGGGGCATTCGTCGCTGCGCTTAGGTGGATCTCCGTGGCGCCCCTGGTGATTGCGAGCGCCGCGACCCTTCTTTTTTCCTATGGGGTCTGGGGGATGCTCGATCGAGTGCTGTCGAGCTTCGCGAGTCGTCTCGGGCCGAGGTCAGCCGGGCTAATCGAAGCGCTTTGCGCCCTTTGTGCGGCGCTCGGAGCGTTGGCCGTCGCCGGCGTGCTGCTGACCGTGTGGGCGCTCGCGCTGGGAACCTGGATCAGCTAGGCAGAGCCGACTCAGCGCCGCAAGCGTAGTCCGCGCCAACTCACAGCAACTCGCCAGGGAGGCTTCGCCATGGGGAAACGTGATCCTCGCGTTGACACTTACATCGCGAACTCGGCCGATTTTGCCAAGCCCATTCTTACACATATCCGCGCCGTCGTTCATGAGGCATGCCCTGACGTGGAAGAGACGATCAAATGGAGCATGCCGCATTTTGACCACGAAGGCATTCTCTGCGGCATGGCGTCGTTCAAGGAGCACTGCGCGTTCCACATCTGGAAGGGCTCGCTGATCGTAGGCGACGGGGCGCGCGAGGCCATGGGACAGTTCGGGCGCATCACCAGGGTTTCCGATCTCCCATCGAAGAAGGCAATCGCGGTTTACATCAGGCAGGCGATGAAGCTGAGAGAGGATGGAGTAAAGAATCCCGCCCGCTCGAAGCCCAGAAAGAAGGCGAGACTCGTCGTTCCGACGGAGCTCACGAGCGCGCTGAAGAACAACAAAAAGGCGGCCGCTGCGTTTGAGGGGTTTCCACCCAGCCACAAACGGGAGTACGCGGACTGGATTTCCGAAGCTAAGAGAGACGAAACGCGGAAGCGTCGCGTCGATGCCGCGGTCGAGTGGATGGCAGAGGGAAAATCGCGGAACTGGAAATACGAAAAGCGCTGACTACCGCGTAGACTCTTCGGTCTTAGCCTCTTCCCAAAGCGCGTCGAGCTTCTCGAGCCCGGCGTGGGGAACGTCGATCCCTCGCTCGCGCGCCATCTTTTCGATCCGCTGAAACCGACGCTCGAACTTCGCGTTTGCCTTGTCGAGCGCGATGGACGAATGGACGCCAGCTTTCCGGCAGAGATTGACGACTGCGAACAAAAGGTCGCCGAGCTCGGCTTCGAGAGCGTAGTGACGCTCGTCGAGCACGAGAGGAGTGCCCGGCTTTGGCGGCGGCGACTTCTCGAGTTCGGCCCGTACCTCTCCCAGCTCTTCTTCGACTTTCTCGGCCGGTCCGTCGACGTTTGGCCAGTCGAACCCGACGCCCGCGGCGCGATCCTGCAGTCGGTGCGCGCGGTGCAGAGCCGGAAGTCCGGCGGGGAGCCCGTCCGCGATGCTCTTCCGGTCCTTCGACTTCATGCGCTCCCACGGCTCCTTCGCCGCATCGCCATAGAGATGCGGATGCCGCCCCCTCATCTTGGTGATCAGTCCTGCCGCGACATCGCCGAACGCGAAAGCGCCACGCTCCTCCGCCAGCACCGAGTGAAAGAGAACTTGCAGCAGCACGTCGCCCAGCTCTTCTCGCACTAGCTTGTCGTCCTCGAGACGGATCGCCTCGTCGAGCTCGTGCGCCTCTTCGATCAGGTACGGGCGAAGCGACTCGTGCGTCTGGGAGGCGTCCCATTCGCAGCGGGCCCGGAGATCGCGCATGAGCGCGAGCGTATCGTTGAGAGAGTGCGTGCTTGTCTTATCCATAGAAATGAAATTCTTATCCATACAGAAGTAAACGCGGACGAAGTTTCTTGAAGGCGCCAGTGGTCGGGGGTATACTACCCGCAACATAAACTAAGCGTTGATGAAGCACTCTTTAGCTCGCGCCCGGGTCGAGATCGATCTTGGCGCGTTGCAGCGTAATGGAGCATCGCTCGCGCGGCGCGCGGGCGTTCCACTGCTCCCGATGATCAAGGCGGACGCCTACGGGTTGGGTGCCGCCGCGGCTTTGCGGGCACTCGATGTTCTTGAGCCGTGGGGGTACGGGGTGGCCACCGTCGCCGAGGGCGAGGAGCTTCGCCACCTCGGCGTTACTCGTCCGGTTGTGGTGTTCACGCCATTGCTCGACCAGGAGCTCACGCGCGTCCGATCCGCGCGACTGACTCCGACGCTCGGGTTTCCGGCCGAGATCGAGGCATGGCGCAGTGCTGGAGGAGGCGCGTGGCATCTCTCGATCGACACCGGCATGAGCCGCGCGGGGATTCCGTGGCGCCAGGTGTCCGAGATCAGGCATCTGACGGAGTTGCTGCCACCCGAAGGCGCGTTCACGCACTTTCACTCCGCCGAGCTCGACGATGGAACCCTCGAGGCACAGGAGCGGCTGTTTCGCGAGGCGGTGGCATCGCTGCCGTCCCGCCCGAGACTGCTCCACGCGGCCAACAGCGCCGCCATCGCGCGCCAGGGCCGGAGCGATTGGGATCTCGTGCGTCCCGGCATTTTCCTCTACGGCGTAGGCAGCGGAAGCAGCGCGGCAATCCAGCCCGAGCCGGTCGTCAACCTTCGCGCTCCGATCGTCGAGATCCGAGATCTCCAGGCCGGCGACACCGTGAGCTACGACGCGACGCTTCGGGTGGAGCGAGCGGCGCGAATTGCGACGCTCGCCATTGGCTATGCCGACGGCTATCCGCGGTCTCTCAGCGAACGCGGCTCCGTGCTCGTAGGAGGTACGTTGGCTCCTATAGCGGGCACGGTTACCATGGACATGACGATGATAGATGTCACGACGGTGCGATGCGAAGTCGGGGACGTCGCAACTCTGATCGGCAGGGCGGGGGACACGGTGCTTACGGTCGAGCGCGTGGCGGACGACGCGGGCATGTCGCCCTATGAGCTCATCACCGGCTTGCGATCGCGAGTCGAGCGGACTTACACGGGCGCGCGCAGTTGAAGCGAGCAGCCATCGTCATTCTCGACGGCGTCGGCATCGGCGAGGCTCCCGACGCGGCCCTCTATGGAGATACTGGGAGTGACACGCTCGGAAACGTTGCGCGCGCATGCGGGGGTCTCGCTCTCCCGCGCCTGGAGCGTTTTGGGCTGGGGAATATTCGCCCCCTCGAAGGGATGCGGCGGCGCGGCGACGCCGCCGGGGCATGGGGCACGATGCGACCTGCATCAGCGGGCAAGGACAGCATCGCCGGTCACTGGGAGATCGCTGGAGTGCACCTCGAGAGAGCCTTCCCAACCTTTCCCAACGGATTCCCGCGCGACGTGATAGAGAAGTTCTCGCGCGAGACGGGTCGCGGCGTGATCGCAAACGTCGTCGGAAGCGGGACAGACGTGATCGACAGGTACGCGGCAGAGCACGTCGCGACTGGCAGCTGGATTGTCTACACTTCGGCGGATTCCGTTTTTCAGATTGCGGCCCACGAACAAGTCATCCCTCTCGACGAGCTTTATCTTGGCTGCGAGATCGCGCGCAAAATGCTCGTTCCTCCCAATGATGTGTCGCGGGTCATCGCGCGCCCATTCGAGGGAGCGCCGGGAAGCTACATGCGCACGGCAAACCGTCGTGACTATTCGATCGAGCCGCCTTCGGAAACGCTGCTCGATGCGCTATCGAACGCGGGGATCCCGCGGGCCGGTGTCGGCAAAGTAGACGATCTTTTCGCTGGACGATCCCTGACGTCGCACCACACCGCATCGAACGCGGAAGGCATCCGCGGCATCAAGACTTGGCTCTCGACGGCGGAAAGTGGGTTCCTTTTTGCCAACCTAGTAGATTTCGACCAGTTGTATGGGCACCGTAACGACGTTGCGGGGTTTTATGGTGCGCTGCGCGAATTCGACGCGGCACTGCCTTCCATCACATCGCGGCTCAAAGAGGACGATCTGCTGTTCATTACGGCCGACCACGGCAATGATCCTACATCGCCTTCCACCGATCATGCGCGAGAGCGTGTGCCTTTGCTGGTAGGAGGCATGCGCGTCGTACCCCGGGATCTTGGAGACCGCGATACATTCTCGGACCTCGGCGCGACCGTTGCGGAATGGTTTGGCCTCTCCTTCAGGGGTTGCGGCAAATCGTTTCTGTCAGAGCTGGTAGTCTGATGAAGAGGGATTCGAGGCAGGACGCCTCCCTCCGGGAGGCCGCGTTGCGCGCGCTGGAGAACGCGTACGCTCCCTATTCGAACTTCCGCGTCGGAGCCGCCTTGCGCACCCGGAGCGGCGAGCTCATCACGGGCTGCAACGTCGAGAACTCGGTGAACGGCCTTGCAATGTGCGCGGAAACCCTTGCGGTGGCTTCTGCTGTCTCACAAGGACTTACCGAATTCGACGAGATCGCCATCGCAACAGAAGACAGCGAGCCCACCCCGCCGTGTGGCGCGTGCAGACAGGTCCTGAACGAGTTCGCGCCGAACATAAAAATCTCGAGCTACACGCGCGAGGGAAAGGAAGCAACTTGGACCCTTCAAGAGCTGCTTCCCTACGCTTTCGCACTGAACCCTTCACGTGGAAGAGTGTAGTGAAGCTTTCGCCAATCCTGCCGCGAGTGTTCGCGGCCGCGGCTTTGTTTGTTTCGATCTCGTCGTGTTCGGAGAACCTCGATAGCACGGGGGTTTGCGACGTTCTGTGCACCCAAATCGGTGGCGCCGTCCAGAACATCACACTCGACGCCGTGCTTCTCGACACGACGGTGCAAGCGCTGTCGGGGCTGGGAACCGAGCCCGGACTTCTCCTGGCATCGCGCGGAGACACGCTCGACACCCGGGTCGTCATCCGCTTCGACTCGCTGCCCGCGACTTTCGTCCCGACGGGCGGCACGGCGCAACCAATCGCCAGCGTGGACAGCGCCTATATCCGGCTCATGCTCGATACGACCACGATCAAGGGCACGGACCCGGTCACGATCGAAGCCTATGATGTCGATACGACGGCAAACGATACCTCTTCGGCGGCCGTGCTGGCTCTTTTCCGGCCGGACCGATTCATCTCGTCCCAGACCTTCCTGCGAGCCCAGCTGACCGATACGCTGAAGTATTTCATCTCGAATGCGGCGGTGCTCGCCAGGATTCAGAGCGGGGCAGCACTCCGCGTCGGACTTCGCGCGGTCAGCGTGGGATCGTCGCAGCTGCGCTTCATCTCCACCGAAGGCTCATTCGGGCCGGAGATGTTCTTCCGCGCCACGCCCGACACTCTGACGGCGCCTCTGACGGTGTTGCCATTCTCGAGGACTCCGGTCGGTGAGGCCATCCGTGCCGGCAACCTCTCCGACTACACGCTGATCGCGAAGGGTCCGCCGCCAGCGCCGCCCAGCGTCCTAGCAGTAGGTGGATTGCCCGCGCGCAGGGTCTACATCCTGTTCGACATTCCGTCCAACATCATCGACTCGTCGACGATCCTACGCGCGACCCTGTTGCTCAATCAGTTGCCGAACACCGGGATCGACCCGACGGACACCGTCGCGTTCTTGCCCCAGGTGGTTCTGGCGGGGAAAGCAGTAACGGATCCCGCGAAGGCGGCGCAAATCATCGGCGCCATTAGTGTCGACACGCTCAGGCTCAGACCGGGCGACGCAGGTCCCGCGAATGTGGAGCTTGCGAGCGCAATTGCGATCTGGCGCACTGTGAAGCCTGACACCCTTTCACGCGCGATCGTGCTGAAATCCGTTTCCGAGGGGAACTCGCCGCTCGAGCTTCGCTTCTCCTCCAGCGAGGACGTCGTCACCGCTCTGCGGCCGCGGCTGAGAATCAGTTTCACACCCAAAGTTCCCCTGAGGCTTCCCTGATGCACAAATCACTGTGGGCGGGAATCGCTCTCTTCACGGTCTCCTTTGCTTCTCGCGGCGGAGCCCAGGGCGCGCTGAGTCTTGAGGGTCTCGGGTATCCTACCGGGGGGCTAAGCGCTCGCGCGGAAGGGACGGGCGGCGGGGTCGCCGACTTCGACGCGCTGAGTACCGCGAGCCCTGCGTCAGTAGCGGGCGTCGGATCGCCCGCGCTTTTTCTGCAGTATTCGCCGGAGTTCCGACGCGTCACCAGTCCAGCGGGAAGTGCAACCACGACGACGGCCCGCTTCCCGCTCGTTGTGGGAGTGCTGCCTATGGGGGAATCCTGGACGCTGGCCCTGAGCTCCTCGACTTTCCTTGATCGCTCGTCCGAGACCAGTCTCGCGCGTGTGGAAGTGGTCGGCGGCCCTACGGACACGGTCACCGTCACCGAGCAAAACAAGGTGCTCGGGGCGATCGACGACTTCAGATTGGCGCTGGCGTGGTCCACGAGCCCCAAATTTCGGATCGGGGTTGGCGGGCACGCATTCGCCGGCAGCAATCGAATCACCTTTTCGCAGCTATTTCCCGACAGCACGAAATTCATCAGCTCCGCGCAGGCCGGCCGCATCAGCTACGCCGGGTTCGCCGCTTCGGTCGGCATGGAGTTCCGTCCGTCGCGCGTGATCGGATTCGCGATCTCCGGCCGCAAGGGTGGAGATCTCCGGGCGCAATCGGGGGATACCGCGATCGGCAAAGGGCGCCTTCCGGATCATTACTCGGGGTCGGTGACGTTCGAGGGCATCCCGGGAGTTATAGTCTCGGCGCGGGCGGCGCATGACAACTGGAGCTCGCTCAACTCCCTTTCTTCGTCGGGAATTCAGGCGTTCGATGGCTGGGACATCGGCGGCGGTGTGGAAGCGACCGGGCCCCGTATCATGCAGCGAATCGTCACTGTGCGTGCCGGCGCCAGATTCCGGACGCTGCCGTTTGGGTTCAACGGCGAGAAAGTATCGGAGAAAACTTTTGCGGCTGGGCTCGGCGTTCCGCTCACGCGTGACCGGGCGAGCCTCGACATCGCCATTCAGCGCGCCGCCAGAACCGCCGGCTCCGACGTGAAAGAGCGTGGATTCATTCTCAGCGTCGGGCTGAGAGTTTCCCCCTGATATGGCGGACGCGGGCCGCAAGCCCGAAGTCATCCTCGTCGCTGACGACATTCCCGCCAACGTCGAGCTTCTGCTGGACCAGCTGAACAGCCTGGGTTACGACACGATCACAGCGGTAGACGGACCGTCGGCTGTCGCGGTGACGTTCGAGCAGCAACCCGATCTGTGCATTCTCGACGTGTCGATGCCGGCGGGCGACCTCGGCGTGGATGATCGATCGACTGGATTCGAAGTGTGCCGTCGCATCAAGCGCGACCCGCGCACGTCTCGCATTCCGGTGATCTTCGTGACCGCCCTCAATGATACGAGCGACCGTGTGCGCGCCATCGAGGCGGGGGGCGACGACTTCCTTACCAAGCCTCACAATCGCCTGGTGCTTGGCGCACGCGTCCGGAGTCTGCTCAAGCTCAAGGCAGCCACCGACGCCCTCGAGGACAGCCTGCGCAAACTGCGCGAGCTCGAGAAAGTTCGCGACGATCTTATGAAGATGATCGTACACGATCTGAAGACGCCGCTCACCTCGGTGCTGGCGACGCTCGAAATGCTCTCCGATGGTGACTTCGGGCAGGTATCCACGTCGCAGAAAGTCGCGATTGGCGACGTCGAGGCCAAATCCGAGGATTTGCTGGCGCTGATCAACGACATCCTCGAAGTGGCGAGGATCGAAGAGGCGAACATAACACTTGCTCTTTCGCCCATGGCTCCGGGGGCGCTTCTCGCCGAGCTGGTTCATGAGTGGGGGCACAGATTCCAGCAGGAGCAGACGACGGTTTCCGTCTCGGTCGCTGATGACGCGCCGATCTTCAACGGTGACAAGGGGTTGATCAAGCGCGTTTTCTCCAACCTGATTCAGAACGCGGTGACTCATTCCTCCAAAGCCGTCCATCTCGAGTTCAGCGCCCGACGCGCCGGTCACGGAGTTCTCTTCACAGTGACCGACAACGGGCCGGGAATCCCGCCCGAATATCATGAAATCATTTTTCGGAAATTTGGACAGGTCGAGGTGCCACGGACGCCGCGTACCCGTAGCTCAGGACTGGGTCTGACGTTCTGTAAGCTCGTCGTCGAGAGACACCACGGCCGAATTTGGGTCAAGAGCGCCGAGGGGAAGGGAAGCTCCTTCTATATCGAGCTCCCGTCGGATCCCACGGCGATGGATACGCCGCCCGCGGGCACGCAGCAGATCGCGGCGAGCGGAACCAGCCCAACCCGATAGAATCTTCGCGCGATCTTCGCGGCGATGCTTATCTTTCCCTCATGCTCCAGACTCCCCGCCCAACGGTCTACATAGAGACGTACGGTTGCCAGATGAACGTCAGCGATTCCGAGCTCATGCTCGGAAGGCTGGTGGAATCCGGCTATGAATCCGTCGAGCAGCCCGACGGCGCGGATGTGATCCTCATCAACACCTGCGCGATTCGCGAACACGCCGAGCAGCGCGTGATCGGCCGGATCGGCGAGATGAAGAGCCGGATGAAACGCGATGCCGTGCTCGGCGTCACTGGCTGTATGGCGCAACGGCTCGGGTCGCAGCTGCTCAATCGCGCGAAGCACGTGAGCCTCGTGATCGGCCCCGATGGCTATCGTGATTTGCCCTCGCTCATCGAGAGCGCCCGCGCCGGCGTCCGTACGACCGCCACGGACTTCGATCTCGAGGAGCACTACGAGGATTTCCAGCCGCGCCGCTTCGACGGAGTGAAGGCGTGGATTCCGGTGCAGCGCGGATGCGACTACAAGTGCACCTACTGCATCGTCCCGACGACCCGGGGACCGGAAAGAAGTCGTCAGCTCACGGAGGTCGTGCGCGAAACAGAAGCGGTCGTCGCCTCCGGGATCTCGGAGATCGTCCTGCTCGGGCAGACGGTCAACTCGTACTTCGACGGCCAGCACGATTTCGCGGATCTTCTGCGCGCAGTCGGTGGAGTCCAGGGTGTGAGAAGGCTGCGCTTCACGAGTCCGCACCCGAATGATTTCAGCAAGGCCGTGATCAGGGCGATGGCGGAGACCGAAGCCTACTGCGAGCACGTGCATCTTCCGATGCAGTCGGGCTCGACCCGCACACTCAAGCGCATGCTGCGACGCTACACGCGCGAGCAATACCTCGCGTGCGTGGACGAGCTGCGCGCGGCGATCCCGAACGTTTCGCTGACGACCGACGTCATCGTCGGATTTCCCGGCGAGACCGAAGCCGATTTCGAGGAGACGCTGAGCGCCGTGCAGGAAGTCGGGTTCGACGACGCGTACACCTTCAAGTTCTCGCTTCGGGACGGAACACCCGCTACTCGCCTTCCGGCCTCCGACACTGTCTCCGACGAAATTGCGAGCGACAGGCTGGCGAGACTCATCGCGACCGTTCGCGGCGCCAATCGGGAGCGGAACCTCAAGCTCCTCGGCGAGCGGCGCGAGGTTCTCGTGGAGAAATCCGCGCGGCGAGGCGGACTGCTTCAGTCGCGGACGCGAGACTTCAAGGTCGTCATGATCCCGGGTGATGTTTCCCTGATCGGGCAGTACCTCACCGTCAAGCTTACCGGAACCACAGGCTCGACCTTCCTTGGCCAGGTCGTGGGCCAGCGCGCGGAGCTTCCGCTCGCGGTGTAATCCGCTGGCTTTGATTGCGCGACCCGCGGAATGATTCCGCCAGTGTCGCGCTAGCGATCTAGGATAGGGCAGCGCTCGTCGGAGCCCAGCTGCCTCTCATTACAGCCGCATACCTCGCATACATAGCCGGCCTTCTCGCCGGGTTCGGCGGCTATGCCTGGATTGCGGTCGTCGTTGCCGCGATAGCGTTCGCGGCCGCCTGCTTTCGCGGGCGTTCGGACCAGTCAGCACTCGCCCTGGTATTCGGAGCCGCGGCGATTCTCGCCATCACGACGCCACCTCCGGAGCGTCCGACTGTTCATCTACGGAAGGGTGAGCCTCCGTCCGACATCCTGTCGCGAGTCAGAGCGCGCGCAGCGCGCTCGATAGACCGGACGTTCGGGGATGATGCTCCGCTGGCGCGGGCGCTCCTCATCGCCGACCAACATCAGATCCCGACCGAGATGCGCGATCGTTACGCCTCGGCGGGACTGATTCACATGCTCTCGATCTCGGGTCTTCATGTCGCTGTGATCGCGGCCGCGATGGAGCTTCTCTTTCAGGTCGCGCGCATGTCGCGCCGGGTTTCACTGTTCGGAGCATTCGTCGCGACCGGCGTGTACGTGGCTGTAATAGGAGCGCCACCGCCGGCTCTCAGGTCGGCGGCGATGCTGGGAGTGTCGATGGCCTCGCGGCTCTCGCAGCGGCCGACATCGCCCTGGGCGGCGTGGGCCGTCGGCGCGCTCGTGCCACTCGTTCAACCGAGAATCGCAGTGGACGTGGGCTATCAGCTCAGCGTCCTCGGCATGTGCGCTCTGGTGGCGGCCGGATCGCTGTGGCGACGACACCTCGCCAACCGATTGGATGGATGGAAGGGGAAGCTCGCCAGGGAGCTGGTCACGTCCCTCGTAGCCTGCGCGGTCACCGCGCCGCTCGTTGCCTGGGTGTTCGGCCGTGTCAGCATGATCGCGCCGTTGTCCAATCTGGTTGCTGCTCCCATAGTCACGCTCGCTCAGCCCATCCTGTTTCTGGCACTGCTCCTCTCACCGCTCGGAGCGGTCGCTCGCTTCATCGCGCAGGCGGTGCACCCGCTTTTGCCTTCGACTGGGTTGCCTGGGCGGCGGCATCTACACCCGGCGCTGCCATAACCGTAACCACCACTCTCATAACAGCCCTCCTTGGCGCAATCGCGGCCGTCGCCCTGGTCGTGGCGTGCTCGAGTCGCTTTCCCGCGCGCCCGGCGATCACGGGATTGGCCGCTCTCGCGACTATGGCAATTGCTCCTGTGTTGCCGCCTCTGACGCCATCACGAAGCGACCGTGTCGAGCTCCACGTCCTCGATGTGGGACAGGGGGACGCGATCCTGGTTCGAACGAATCGCGGCCACTGGATACTGCTCGATGCAGGTCCCGCCTGGCGCGGCGGTGACGCGGGTCGCACGACGGTGCTGCCATACATGCTTCGGCGGGGTGGCTCGCTCGAGGCGTTCGTGCTTTCTCATCCACATACCGATCATGTTGGCGGAGCGGCAAGCGTTCTCAATGCGATGCGTCCACACACGTACTGGGATGCGGCGTTCGCGGGCGGATCGGACGCGTACATCGCTTCGCTCGCCGCCGCCAGACAGGACGGAATCGAATGGCATCGCGTTCATCCCGGCGATTCGATTCAGATAGATGGAGTGAGTGTCTCCTTCCTTGCGCCTGATTCCGCCTGGACAGTTGGGCTCAAGGATCCGAACCTTGCCAGCACGATCGCCGTCGTGCGTTACGGCGTGGTGCGCTTTCTGCTCGTTGGAGACGCAGAGCGTGCGGAAGAGGACTGGCTGTTGGCGCATCATCGGGACGAGCTCCACGCCCAGGTCCTCAAGGTTGGCCACCATGGCAGCTCGACCAGCAGCAGCGATGCATTCCTGGCTGCGGTTCATCCGGATGTCGCGGTAATTTCCGTGGGCGCCGGCAACATGTACGGGCATCCCAGCAACGATGTCCTGCACGCGCTGTCGCGAATTGGAGCCGAGGTGCTACGCACCGATGAAGCGGGAACGGTGATAGTGCGTACGGACGGTGTTCACATCGAGATTGAAGCAAAGGGAGACAAATGGGAGGTGGCTCACGACTCGTCAAAGCATTGATCGGAGAGAGAATCGATCTCCCCGAAGAAATGATTCGGCGTTATCCCGACCTCGCTCAGGCGAAGTATCGTCGCGGCGGACTGCCCGTCCGAATCGGCGGTTGGTCGCTGGGAACCAGCACTGCGGAAGCCATCACGCTCTGGAGAACAGTGTTCGTGGCGCCGACGACCGTGCTCGATGCCGAGCTGCTCTTGCACGAGCTCCGTCACGTCCACCAATTTTTGGAACAGAGGGCATTTCCTGTCAGCTACCTCTGGCAGTCCATCCGTTACGGCTACACGCGTAACGCTTACGAAGTCGATGCTCGCCGGTATTCCGCGTCCCGCCTCGGTACCGGTGACAAGGATCTCTGAGTGGTCAAGCACACCGCGACATCGGTCGTAACGATCGAGCGTTTCATCATCGAGCAGGAGAAGCTCCACCCCGAAGCGACGGGCGAGCTCTCCGGCCTGCTCTACGATCTCGCGCTCGCGGCCAAGATGATCGCCAACAAGGTGCGGAGCGCGGGGCTCGCTGACATACTCGGCGCGACCGATCTCGAGAACGTTCAGGGAGAGACGCAGCAGAAGCTCGACGTGCTGGCGAACGAGATCATCATCAAGGCAGTCGATCATGGCGGGCGGCTCTGCGCGATGGCGTCAGAGGAGGAGCCGGGCATCATCGACATCCCGGCCAACTTTCGCTGCGGGAAATACTGCCTCCTCTTCGATCCGCTCGACGGCTCGTCGAACATCGACGTCAACGTGCCAGTCGGTACGATCTTCTCCGTCGTCCGCAAGATCACTCGCGGCAGCCGCGGCGAAATGGAGGACATGCTACAGCCGGGACGGCGACAGGTCGCCGCGGGCTACGTGATCTACGGATCGAGCACAATGCTGGTGTACACCACGGGGCAGGGCGCCCACGGGTTCACGCTCGACCCGTCGCTGGGGGAATTCCTTCTCTCGCATCCGAATATCCGGACGCCCGACATTGGGAGATATCTGTCGGTCAACGACTCCTACCACAGTCAGTGGGAGTCGAACGTCCAGAATCTGATGAGCTACTATCGCGGACAGGATGGCAACCGGCAGCCGATGAGCACGCGGTATGTCGGCTCCCTCGTCGCCGATTTCCATCGCAATCTTCTTGGCGGCGGTCTCTTCGCATATCCCGCCAATCGAAGGAACAAGCGCGGGAAACTGCGCCTTCTGTACGAAGCTAGCCCCCTTGCCTTCATCGTCGAGCAGGCTGGCGGCGCGGCCAGCGATGGCCGGGAGCGCATCCTCGATATCCATCCGAGCGAGCTGCACCAACGGACGCCGCTCTTCATCGGCAGCGCCAACGACGTCGATGCTGCGCGCAAGATGCTGGGCGATGCGAAGAGTGCCAGCTCGGTATCGGCGGTGGGATCGGTAGGCGCATGAAGCCCCGCCGGCGCCACGGCCGGCGCGCGTGAGCAAACACGAGCCCGGCGAGAAGCTTTCTCCCTCGGGCATCCCCCTCAAAACGGTGTATCGGCCGGAAGATGCGGAGCTCGACTACGCGTCCGCGCTCGGTGATCCGGGAGAATGGCCGTACACGCGCGGCGTTCAGCCTTCAATGTATCGCGGACGACTCTGGACGATGCGTCAGTACGCCGGATTCGGGAGCGCGAAGGGAACGAATGAGCGCTTCAAGATGCTGCTCGACGCCGGACAGACGGGGCTCTCCGTCGCGTTCGATCTTCCGACGCAGATGGGACTCGATTCGGATTCGCCGCGCGCCCTCGGAGAAGTAGGAAGGGCCGGCGTGGCGATCGACAGTGTCGAGGACATGCACGCCCTCCTCGAAGGCATCCCGCTCGACCAGGTCTCGACCTCGATGACGATCAACGCGACTGCGGCGACGCTGCTGGCGATGTACATCGTCGTGGCGGAGGAGCGTGGGATCGCGCGCGACAAGTTGAGCGGCACGATCCAGAATGATATTCTCAAGGAGTACATCGCGCGCGGAACCTACATCTACCCGCCCGAGCCGAGCATGGCCCTGATTGCGGAAGTGTTCCGATTCTGCGCGGATGAAGTTCCCAACTGGAATCCGATCTCGATCTCCGGGTACCACATTCGCGAAGCGGGCGCCACGGCGGTACAGGAGCTCGCCTTCACGCTTGCGAACACGATCCAGTACATCACCCGCGCAATCGAAGCCGGGCTCGCTGTGGACTCTTTTGCACCAAGGTTGTCATTCTTCTTCGCCGCCCACAGCGATCTGTTCGAGGAAGTCGCAAAGTTCCGCGCGGCGCGACGACTCTATGCGCGGATCATGCGCGGCCGCTTCCACGCGTCGGCGTCGAGTGCGCGGCTGCGCTTTCACACCCAGACTGGCGGGGTCACGCTCACTGCTCAGCAGCCGCTCAACAATGTCGTCCGCGTGGCAGTGCAGGCGCTGGCCGCGACTCTGGGTGGAACGCAATCGCTCCACACCAACGGATACGACGAGGCGCTCGCGCTCCCGACCGCCGAGGCGGCGAAGCTCGCGTTGCGCACACAGCAGATCGTGGGATACGAGTCCGGGATCGCCAACACCGCCGATCCTCTGGCCGGAAGCTACTACGTCGAAAACCTCACCACGCAGCTGGAAGAGCGCGCCCTCGAGCTGATCCTGAAAGTGGACGAGCTTGGAGGCTCGGAGAAAGCGATCGCCGCCGGATTTTTCCAGGAAGAGATCGCGCGTAGCGCGTACGAGTATCAGCTGCGCGTCGAGGCCGGCGAGACGGTGATTGTGGGCGTCAATCGCTTCGCGGACGAGGAAGAGACACTGTCCATTGCTGTTCCCGACTATTCGGCGCTGGAAAAGGCGCAGGTGAAGAGCGTGAAGGCGCTACGCAAGAAAAGAAATGCGGCTGATGTCAAGCGAGCTCTGGCCGCGCTAGGCGCGGCCTCGGCGAAAGATTCGAAGCAGCCGCGGCTGATGCCCATCATCATCGACGCTGCGCGCGCGCGTGCGACCGTTGGAGAGATTTCGGAAACTCTGGCGGCAAACTGGGGTTTCTACCGTCCGCCACTCTAGAACCGCCGAAAGCTCTCGCTCCGATCTGCCATGAGTCGGCGGAAGGTCGAGCACCGCTCCGCTCGATCGTCGCTCTATCCATGCCGGTGCCGGCGAGATCACGTCGCTTGCCGCCGCGCTTGAGCCGCTCTCTCCAGCAAACTAGCTTTCAGCGTAGCCCGCAGTTCTCTCCCGGACCAACATGCCCACATACGAGTTTCGTTGCCCCACGGGCCACGAGTTCGAAAAGTTTTATCGCTCCATTAGCGGCGCGCCCAGCGAAGTCGCATGCCCGACGTGCGGCAAAAAGGCGGAGCGGCAAATCTCGGCCGGCGGCGGACTCGTCTTCAAAGGCTCCGGCTTCTACATCACCGACTACGGGAAGGACGGCAAGAAGCCGCAGGTTGCTCCAACGAAGTCTGGAGAAGGGGCAGCGAGCGTGAGCGGTGGGTCGGAGTCCGCTGGTCCGAAGGGAGAGTCGAAATCCGGCGCCGAAGCAAAACCGTCCGGTGATCCCAAGCCGGGCGTGGACTCAAAATCGGCGAGCGCCCCAAAGCCGGCGGCTGCATCGAAGTCCGCCGCGAAAGGGTCGTCCCGGAGAGCGAAAAGCAGCGAATGACTGCTGCTGACCAGATCCGCACCGAGCTCATTCGCGCCGCGCGCGGGCTCGGCGCGCCCGAGGACGTGGATCCGCTGATGGAGCGCCCGCGGGAGTCTTCGCACGGCGACTGGGCAACGAATCTCGCCATGGTTCTCGCCAAACCGCTCAAGTCGCGGCCGCGTGACATCGCCGAACGGTTGCGCGACTCGATGAGTCTCGAGAGTGCGGGGGTGTCGAAGGTCGACATCGCCGGACCCGGGTTCATGAATTTCTGGATCGATGCCGGTCGCATCGCCTCGGGACTGCGCGACATCATCGCCGCGGACGAGAGTTACGGGAGCAGCAAGGCCGGAGCCGGACGTGTCGTCAACGTCGAATTCGTCTCCGCGAATCCGACGGGACCGTTGCACGTCGGTCACGGACGGCAGGCCGCGCTCGGAGATGCAATCTCGACACTGCTGGGAGTCACCGGCTGGAAGGTGACACGCGAGTACTACTACAACGACGCCGGCGTTCAAATCGACAATCTCGCCGCCAGCGTCGAGGCGCGACTCAGTGAGATCCGCGGCAAACCGGCTCAGATTCCAGAGGGCGGTTATCACGGCGAGTACATTCGCGAGCTGGCCGAGCGATACAACGCGGGCAGCGACGGGCTCTCGGTGCGCGAGTTCGCCGTGCGCGAGCTGCGAAAGGAGCAGGACCTCGATCTGCAGGCCTTCGGAGTGCGCTTCGACCGCTACTTCCTCGAATCGTCGCTCTACACGGACGGGATGGTCGAAGACACCGTGCGCCTTCTCGTCGCGTCAGGAAAAACGTACGAGCACGAAGGCGCGCTCTGGCTCCGCACCACCGAGTTCGGCGACGACAAGGACCGCGTGATGCGGAAGGGCGACGGCACGTATACGTACTTCCTGCCCGATATCGCCTATCACGTCACCAAGTGGAAGCGTGGATTTCGCCGGGCGATCGACGTCCAGGGCGCCGATCACCACAGCACCGTGACGCGGGTGCGCGCGGGCCTTCAGGCGCTCGACATGGGCGTCAGCGAGAAGTACCCCGAATATGTGCTGCATCAGATGGTGACCGTCATGAAGCACGGCGAAGAGGTGAAGATCTCCAAGCGCGCGGGCAGCTACGTCACCGTTCGGGATCTCGTCAACGAGGTGGGGCGCGACGCGGTGCGCTACTTCTTCCTCATGCGGAAGAGCGACTCGCAGCTGATCTTCAACGTGGATCTCGCCGCTTCGCACTCGGAAGAAAATCCGGTCTACTACATCCAGATGGCGCACGCGCGCATGTGCGGCATCTTCCGCGTCGGTGAAATCGATCGGGAGTCGGTGTCGGGCGAGAACGTGAGCTTCGACGTGCTGAGCGAGCCGGAAGAGCAGGAGCTGATCAAGGCGCTGCTCGACTTCCCGGCTCTCGTCGAATCAGCCGCGGAGACGCTGGAGCCTCAGCGCATCGCGACCTATCTCCTCGAGACGGCGCGCCTCGCGCACCTTTGGTATCACAAGCATCACGTTCTGGAGCAAGCCGAGGACGTAACCCGCGCCCGGCTGGTGCTGGCGAGGGGTGCCCAGATCGTGTTGCGGAACGGCCTGCAAATCCTCGGCATCACGGCGCCGGAGAGAATGTAGTTGCCGCGCCCGCCCGCTCGATTACCATTAGCACCCTGACCTTTTCTCAAACGATATAGGCGCGAATGTCTGTCCTCGTTGTTGGCTCGGTTGCGCTCGACTCTGTCGAGACCCCGTTCGGAAAGGCGGACGATGTCCTCGGCGGATCCGCGACATTCTTTGCCGCATCGGCGAGTCATCTCACCAAGGTGAGTGTCGTCGGGGTCGTCGGCTCCGACTATCCCATCGAGAAGCTCGATCCGCTTAAGAAGCGCGGAGTCGATTTCAGCGGTCTCGAGCGGGCCGAAGGGCAGTCCTTTCGCTGGCGCGGCCGCTATCGGCACGACCTCAACTCGGCCGAGACGCTGGAGACGCACCTCGGCGTTTTCTCCCACTTCAGCCCCAAGATTCCGGCGAAGCTTCGCTCCTCGCCGTATCTCTTCCTCGCCAACATCGACCCGCGGCTCCAGCTCGATGTCCTGGGGCAGGTCGATAAGCCGAAGCTCGTCGCCTGCGACACGATGAACTTCTGGATCCAGAGCCGGCGCGCCGACGTTCTGAAGCTCCTGGGACACGTCGACCTCATGACGCTCAATGACGCGGAAGCACGCCAGCTGACGGAAAAGGCGAATCTCGTCCAGGCGGCGCAGTGGATCATGGAGCGCGGACCGCGGCACGTCATAATCAAGAAGGGCGAGCACGGCGCATTCATGTTCACCGAAAAGTCCATCTTCTTCGCGCCCGCGTTTCCGCTGGAAAACGTGTTCGATCCTACTGGCGCGGGAGACGCGTTCGCGGGAGGATTCATCGGGTACCTCGCCGCGACGGGCGATCTGAGCGAGGCCAACATGCGACGCGCCGTCATTTACGGCTCCGTGATGGGATCGTTCGCCGTCGAGAAATTCTCGATCGAACGCCTCATGACTGTGACTCGCGCCGAGATCGATCAGCGCATGCGCGAAATGCGACGGCTCGTGGCGTTCGAGGAGGAGTTGCCCGCGTGAGCGATGACGCGCTTCGTTACGGAAGCGCCGGAGTCGATATCGATGCTTCCAATGCGGCAAAGAATCGGATCAGGAAGCTCGTTGAATCCACGTTCACCAAAGGTGTCGTAGGCGGCTTCGGTGGCTTCGGTGGGATGTTCAGGATTCCTCCGAATCTCAAGAAGCCTGTCCTCGTTTCGAGCGCCGATGGCGTCGGCACCAAGATCAAGATCGCGATTGAGGCTGGCCGGCACGACACGATCGGGCGCGACCTCGTCAACCATTGCGTCAACGACATCCTCGTCCAGGGTGCGCTCCCGGCCTTTTTTCTCGACTACATAGCGTTCGGAAAACTCGACCCGACCGTCGTCGAAGCCGTCGTGGCGGGGGTCGCCGCCGGCTGCCGGGACAACAGTTGTGCGCTAATAGGCGGGGAAACCGCAGAAATGCCCGGTTTGTACACGCCGCCTGATTACGACTTGGCGGGCTTCATCGTCGGTTATGTGGAAGAGGATCGAATACTCGGCTCGCACCGTGTGCGGCCCGATGATGTCTTGATCGGTCTTCCGAGCTCGGGATTGCACACAAACGGATACTCACTCGCACGCATGATCGTCACAGATCGGCTGAAGCTGCGGCTGACAGATCCGTTTCCGGGTGGTGGCGGGAGCGTCGCGGATATTCTTCTGGCCGAGCATCGGTCGTATTTGCCAGCGCTGAAACCCTCGCTCGATCGGGTTCACGCGATGGCGCATATCACCGGCGGAGGATTGCTGGAGAATCTCGATCGCGCTCTGCCGAAGACGCTGGACGCTGTAATAGATGTCTCGAGCTGGAAAACCCCGAATGTCTTCAGGGTTTTGATGGGCGCGGGGGCAGTGGAACCCGCGGAGATGTACCGAACGTTCAACATGGGTGTAGGAATGGTCGTTATCTGCGCGTCGTCCGACTTAAAGGCAGTGTTGTCGGCGGCATCCGCGGCTGGGGTTGCGGGCTGGAAAATCGGCTCGCTCAAGCCCGGCTCCGGGGCAGTCATACTTTCTTGAGGAACTTACAAATGAAAGGTCGTTTGTTCATTTCGCTCGCAGCAATGGCGTTCGCGGCTACATCGGCTGGTGCTCAGGGTATCGACACCCAGAGCTGCCCGCCGGGCACCGTCAATGGTCTGGGAGTTCCGGATCAGGCCCGCGCTTCGCAGGACGCATGTCAGAAGGCGATCGATCTCTTCAAGTACCTGGCGCCGCAGCTAGGCACGAGCATCGCGGGCGGTAACGCGACACTCGGCCAGGCGGGAAGTCTGGGTGGCCTCGGTCACTTTTCTCTGGGTCTCAGAGTCAACGCTGTTCAGGGGAGCCTCCCCCAGATTCAGAACATCACGCCGTCCGTGACCGGCGCGACAAATACGCCTCCTATCGATACCAAGACTCAGCTCTTTCCGATGCCGACGGCCGATCTCGCGATCGGTATTTTCAAGGGACTGCCGCTCGCCATCACCAACGTCGGCGGAGTAGACCTCCTCGTCAGTGCGTCATACGTGCCCGAGTTCAATAGCAGCGGAGTGAGTGTCAAGGTGCCCAGCGGCTCGCTCAAGCTTGGCTATGGCGCGCGCATCGGAATCCTGCAGGAATCGCTGCTCGTCCCGGGCGTCTCGGTGAGCTATATCCGCCGCGATCTGCCGACAGTTAACATCTCGGCAAACAGCGGCAATGACTCGCTGTACGTCAACAACCTTGCCCTGAAAACAACTGCCTTGCGCCTTGTCGCTAGCAAGGGCTTCCTGTTGTTCGGCCTCGCTGCGGGTATCGGCCAGGACAAGTACGAGTCATCCACGGAAATTGGTGCGCACCTTGCCGCGCGAGCGGTCCCGCCTATCTCAGCGTTCAACACTGCTCCAGTTTCGCTCTCCCAGAGCATCACCCGCACGAATATGTTTGCGGACTTGTCGATAAACCTTCTGATTTTGAAGCTGACCGGCGAAATTGGACAAGTATCCGGCGGCACAATCAACACCTACAATACCTTCAGTGGCAAGCAAGCAGCCGATTCCAGAGTCTACGGATCGGTCGGAGCTCGATTCGGGTTCTAACGACGAGCGCGACGCGGAGTACATGCGTCGCGCGCTCGTCCTCGCCCAGCAAGGGTGGGGTCAAACAGCGCCGAACCCTATGGTCGGCGCTGTTGTCGTTCGCGACGGCGTAGTCGTCGGCGAAGGGTACCACGCCCGCTACGGTGACGCGCACGCCGAGCTGGTAGCGCTCAAGGCGGCTGGCGATCGCGCTCGCGGCGCGACCATGTACGTCACCCTCGAGCCTTGCAACCACTTCGGGAAACAGCCGCCCTGCACCGAGGCGATTCTCGAGGCTCGGGTAAAGCGCGTCGTGATCGCCGCTGCTGATCCTACCGCGCTCGCCGGTGGCGGCGCGCGTCACCTCGCCGACTACGGCGTCGAGGTCAACTTTTCCGTCGAAGAGGTCGCGGCCCTGGAGCTCAATGCTCCGTTCTTTTTCGCCGCCACCAATCCCGCGAGACCATGGGTGACTCTCAAGCTCGCGCTCTCGAGCGACGGGAAGATGAATGATCCCAGCGGGGAGCGACGCTGGATCAGCAACGAGCTCTCACGAAAGGAAGTTCAACGGCTCCGCGCGAACGTCGATGCCATCGCGGTCGGCCTCGGGACCGTGCGCGCGGACGATCCACAACTGACGGCACGGGGATCGATCCGCCCGCGAGTGCCACCGACGCGCGTCGTGTTCGACAGAAACGCCGAGACCCCGCTCGATTCGACGCTCGTCCGGACGGCGAAGGAGACTCCGACCGTGGTATTCGCGCACCATCCCCCGGTCGCGCGCCTTGCCGCGCTCCACAATGCAGGAGTCGACGTCTTCGAGGCCGAAGACCTCCCGGCAGCACTGGAGGCGCTCCATGGATTCGAGGTTCAACACCTGCTCGTGGAGGGCGGTGCCCGCGTCGCGCGGGAGTTCCTGCGTCAGAGCCTTGTGGACCGACTGATTATCTTTCAGTCACCAATCACTCTTGGCCCCGACGCGCTCGGTCCATTCGATGAATTGCCTGGCGATTTTCGTGAGACGCTCGCCAGGCTCCCCATCGTCCGGCGCGCGGAGTTTGGAGAGGATGTGATGTCGGTGTACGCGCCGCGTGAGGCTTGAATGTTTACCGGATTGATCGAGGCGGTTGGCGAAGTTGAGAGCGTGCGGCAGACCGATGCCGGACGCGAGCTTCGCATTCGCGCTCCGTTCACCGATCTCAAGAATGGCGAAAGCATCGCCATAAACGGCGCCTGCCTGACTGTTCGTGAATTCGGCTCGGGCTGGTTCGACGCGGCCGCGGTCGTGACCACGCTCGAGCGAACCGCCATCGGCGACTGGAAGGCAGGAACACGGCTCAATCTCGAGAGGTCGCTGCGCTCCACAGACAGGCTTGGCGGACACATCGTGCAGGGTCACGTGGACTGTGTCGGTGTCGTGGCCGCGGTCGAGCGCAGCACAGATGCGCTGCTCGTCGACCTTTCGCTGCCACAATCGGTCGAGCCGCTTTTCGTGCTGCACGGGTCGATCGCCGTCGACGGCGTCAGCCTCACTGTGAACGAGTTGAAGCCTGGCGGTTTGCAACTTTCGCTGATCGAGTACACCTTGCGTCATACCACGCTGGGTGATTTGAAGCCGGGAGCCCGGGTGCACGTAGAGGCGGACGTAATCGCTAAACACGTGCGGCGACTTCTGGAGCCATACCTGCGCGAAGCGTCGGCGCTAAATTCGCTGGACGATTTTTCGCTGGACCATTAGAGGAATAATGAATTTCGGAACAGTCGAGCAGGCAATTGTCGACATCAAGGCCGGCAAGCTGATCGTCGTCGCCGACGATGAGAATCGCGAGAACGAAGGAGACCTTATCTGTGCGGCCGAGCTGGTCACGCCGGAAATGATCAACTTCATGATCCGCAAGGCGGGCGGGTGGATTTGTCTCGCGCTGACCGGGGAACGCGCCGACCAGCTCGAGCTCGCTCAACAGAGCGAAGTCAACACCGACGAGTACCGCACTGCTTTCACCATCAGCATCGATGCGGACGAACGCTTTGGGATCACTACGGGAGTGAGCGCGCAGGATCGCGCCAAGACCATCCGTGTTGCCGTCGATCCCAGGAGCGTTCCCACCGATCTGCGCCGTCCTGGACACGTCCCTCCGCTCCGCGCTCGCGACGGAGGAGTACTCCAGCGCGTGGGCCACACCGAAGCGGCCGTTGATCTCGCCCGCCTTGCCGGCCTCATTCCGGCCGGAGTCGTCTGCGAGATTCTGAGCGAGGACGGCTCGAGCGCCCGCCGCCCCGAGCTCGAGCGATTTGCGCAGGAGCACGGGCTCACATTCATCACGGTCGCGCAGCTCGTCGCGCATCGCCTTCAGACCGAGCGGCTCGTGCACCGTGTCGCCGAGGCTCGGCTTCCGACGGAAGTGGGGATCTGGCGCGTCGTCGGCTACCGCAACGACGTCGACAAGCACGAGCATATTGCGCTGGTGTTCGGCGACGTCAAGCCCGACTCGAGCGTGCTGGTGAGAATGCACTCGAAGTGTCTCACCGGTGATGTCTTCCATTCTCTCCGCTGCGATTGTGGATGGCAGCTCGACACCGCGATGAAAATGATTGCGAAGGAAGGGAAGGGCGTGATTGTGTACCTCGATCAGGAGGGCCGCGGCATCGGCCTTCTCAACAAGCTCAAGGCCTATGAGCTTCAGGATCAGGGAATCGACACCGTCGAAGCCAACGAGCGCCTCGGGTTTCCGCCCGACCTGCGCAATTACGGCATCGGCGCGCAGATCCTCCTCGACCTCGGGCTCAGGATCATCCGCCCAATCACGAATAATCCGCGCAAGCTCGTCGGCCTCGAAGGCTACGGGCTGACCATCGACGATCGAGTGCCGATCATCTCGATCGCGCACGACGAAAACTCAAGCTACCTCGAAGCCAAACGGGCGAAGCTCGGACACCTCTTCGCTTCGTAGATGGCCGAGTTTCACGGATTGCCGAGCGGCGTTGGACGGCGCATAGTCGTCCTCGCCAGCCGCTTCAACGAGCCAATCGTTAAGAAGCTCGTCGACGGCGCTCTCGAGGCGCTGATCAAGTACGGCGTCGCGTTCGAGGACATCGATGTCGTCTGGGTTCCGGGCGCCTGGGAGCTTCCCAGCGCCGCGCGCTGGCTCCTCGCCAGCGAGCGATACGACGGCCTCGTGGCTCTTGGAGCAGTCATCCGCGGCGAAACCGCGCACTTCGACTATATCGCTGGTGAAGCGTCTCGCGGACTGGCCGTGGTGAGCGCAGACTCGGAGATGCCCATCGGGTTTGGCGTGCTCACCTGCGATACCGACGAGCAGGCCGAAGCCCGCGCTGGTGGCGCGCACGGCAACAAGGGGTGGGACGCCGCGGTGGCCACACTCGAGATGGTCGACCTGCACAGTCGCCTGGATCCTGACGATGCGGATTGAATCCCGCGCCCGCGCGCGGGCCCTTCAGGCGTTGTACGCGTGCGACATGAGGGGCGGAAAAAATCTTGATCGGGTCGCCTCCCAGGTGTGGGACGATCTCGCGGTAGCGCCCGAGGAACGGAGACTGGCTGGCCTGCTCGTGAGAGAGGTCGCGACCGCCGGCGGCGAGCTGGACGCGCGGCTCGCCGTTCTCACGACCAACTGGCGCCTCGAGCGGCTCGGCGCCATCGAAAGGTCGGTGCTTCGCCTTGGCGCCGCCGAGCTGATGAAAGGAGAGACCCCGCCACGCGTCGCAATTCAGGAAGCTGTGAGGCTGGCCGAGCGGTTCGGAACCTCCGCGAGCGCCAAATTCGTCAACGGAGTTCTCGATGCCTTCGCGCGACAGGCCGGCATGATCTAGTGCGGATACTCGTCCTCAACTGGCAGGATTACAAAAACCCGCAGGCTGGTGGTGCCGAGCTTCACCTTCAGGAAATCTTCAGCCGCATCGCCGCGCGCGGCCATAGTGTCGACCTGCTCTGCAGCTCCTGGCCGAACGCTCCCCAGCGCGAGAATCTGGACGGGATCGACGTTCACCGAATCGGCGCGCGCCACACTTATCCATTTCTCGCCCGTGGCTATTACACGGAGAATCTCGCCCGCAACGACTATGATGTCGTGATCGAGGACCTGAACAAGGTTCCTCTCTACACGCCGTTATGGGGCGTGCGTAATCTCGTAGCCCTGGTGCACCATCTCTTCGGCGCGACTGCATTTCGCGAAGCTCCGGCGCCCCTTGCCGCCGCGGTGTGGCTCTCCGAGCGTCCGCTTGGAATGCTTTATCGGAACGTGCCATTCGAGGCCGTCAGCAGGAGCACGGCCGACGACCTCGTGGCTCGCGGTATTCCGCGCAGCTCGATTCGTGTCATCTACAATGGCGTCGACTCGACCCGACTGACCCCAAACTCCGCGGAGCGGTCCGCGACGCCGCTCTTCGTCTATCTCGGGCGGCTCAAGAAGTACAAGCGAGTGGACATCGTCATCCGGGCGTTCGCCGGCCTCAACGTTCCGGAGGCGACCATGGAGATCGCCGGAACCGGCGACTATCGCGCTCAGCTCGAACGTCTGGTAAAATCACTCGACCTGAGTAGCAGGGTAAAGTTTCTTGGCTTCATTCCCGAGGAGGAAAAGGTTCATCTTCTTCGTCGCGCGTGGGCCTCGACGTTGGCGTCGCCAAAGGAAGGGTGGGGAATCAGCAATCTCGAAGCTGCGGCGTGCGGAACTCCCGTGATTGCGGCCAACTCTCCGGGCATCCGGGAATCGGTGATCGATGGCGAGACCGGGTTTCTCGTAGACCCGGACGACCACCAGGCGATGACAGCGGCGATGAGGGGGCTCGTACAGTCTCCGGATCTCGTCGACGTGCTCGGAACCGCGGCCCGGCGCTTCGCTGCAACCTTCACCTGGGATCGCTCGGCGAATGAAACGCTCGCGCATCTGGAGGAAATCGTCGCGAAATGACGCGCGTTAGCCAGAAGACAACGGATTTGGAATGCCAGCGCCCAAGGTAACGGTCGGGGTACTACTCGACCGGCTGCGGGGATCGCTGCAGCTGGAGGAGATGGAGCCCGGTTCCGGACTCGATCGCATCGTTGGCAACCCCGAGGTTTCGAGCCCCGGCCTGGTGCTGGCGGGCTACGTCAAGCGATTCTCGGCGGAGCGCCTCCAGGTGCTTGGTGAAACCGAGATCACATACCTTCAGTCGCTCACTCCCCCGGATCGCAAGAAGATTCTCGAGCTGTTCTTTTCCTTCCCCATTCCCGCCGTATTCGTGACCAAAGGGCAGCGGCTGCCCGTTGGCCTCAAGGAGATCGCCAGCGCTGCTGGCGTTCCGCTCATCCGGACCAAGCTGAAAACGGCGGAGTTCTATCGGCGGATCAAGCCGGTGCTGGAGATGGAATTCGCGCCGACCGTCTCGCTTCACGGCTCACTCACCGATGTCTTCGGCGTCGGACTTTTCTTCACCGGGAAAAGTGGCATCGGCAAATCGGAATGCGTGCTCGATCTCGTCGAGCGCGGGCATCGCCTTGTCGCGGACGACCTCGTCATCACCAGCAAGCGCGGAAACGACGTTCTGATTGGGCGCGGCCATGAGCTGCAGCGTCATTACATGGAAATTCGTGGCGTGGGACTGATCGATATTCCGGCGATCTTCGGGATCCGCGCCGTCCGGCAGCAGAAGCGCATCGAGGTCGTGGTCCAGCTCGAGGAGTGGGATCAGCACGCCGTCGTGGAGCGACTTGGCCTCGATGTCGAGACCACGACGATCCTCGGCGTCGAGCTGCCCAAGATCACGGTATTTCTGAACCCCGGCAAGAACATCACGGTGATCGCCGAGGTCATCGCGCTGAATCACCTGTTGCGCTACTCCGGCATCAACGCCGCCGAGGCATTCAACGAACGGCTCGTCGGTCGCATGAAAACCGCGGCCGCGAGCAACATCCAGGCTTATCTTCAGGAAGATCATGAATGACGAAGTAGCTGGCGGCTCGGACAAACCGCGCGCGATAGTCGTTGGCCACGGAGAGTTCGCCGGCGGGTTGGTGTCCGCGGTCGGACAGATCTGCGGCCTGGCCGACAAGCTCGTCGTGCTCTCGATGATGGGCATGACGCCGGAAGACATCGAAGGCGCGCTTCGCGAGCAGATCGCCCTGACGGGTGCTCGCGTGATCTTTACCGATCTTCCGGCGGGAAGCGCGACTCTGGCCGCGCGGCGCATCGTCAGAGACGACCCGGGGGTCGTCCTCGTGAGCGGAGTAAACCTCGCGACGCTGCTGGATTTCGTGTTCAACACGTCCGTCCCACCGACCGAAGCCGCCAGGGCGGCCGCCGAAAGAGGAAAGGCATCGCTGATCGTGGTCGGGCGCTGATGGGAATTCACCTCTACCGTATCGACGACCGTCTCGTTCACGGACAGGTCGTCGTCGGTTGGGGCCAACCCCTCAATGCTCGTTTTCTGGTTCTTGTCGATGACCTGGTGGCATCGAGTGACTGGGAGAAGGAGCTCTACCGAATGGCCATTCCGCCCGAGATGGAGATCTATTTTGCCGACGTCGGCGGAGCGATCCGGGATCACGCGCGGTACGCGGCCGACCCACGGCCCGGACTTCTCATCACCGGCGACATCGCCAGCATGTACCGGCTGGTCAAGGGCGTGAAAGCGATCGGTAGCGTCAACCTCGGCGGCATCCACCACCGCGCTGGCCGCACCGCGAAGCTTCGCTACATCTTTCTCACCCCGGGCGAAGAAGGGCAGCTGCACGATCTCGAAGCGGCAGGCGTCGAGGTGACGGCACAGGATGTCCCGTCAGCGCGCGCGGTCCCGCTCGCCGAAGTGCTCGAGGGAGAGTCACAGTGAGTTTGATCGAGGCGCTTCCGATCGCCCTTCTTGGCGCATTGCTGGGTCTCGACGTCGTGAGCTTCCCCCAGGCGATGATATCGAGGCCAATCGTCGCGGCGACGCTGGCGGGCGCGTTCATCGGCCACCCACCGGCTGGCCTCCTCATCGGGGTGGTGCTGGAGATGATCGCGCTCGACACTCTTCCATTCGGGGCTTCGCGCTACCCGGAGTGGGGATCGGCGGGCGTCGTCGGAGGCGCGCTCTTCGGAGCGCAGCCGCATGGAATGCCAGGCGCGCTTCCCGCTTGCCTGCTTGCCGCTCTGCTCACCGCCAGCATCAGCGGATGGAGCATGGTAGTGCTGCGGCGACTGATCGCGATGCGGCTCGAGCAAACGCGGGACAGGATTGAGGAAGGATCGCGGAACGCGCTGCTCTCGCTCCACCTGTCCGGCATGTCGATGGACCTGCTGCGCGGCGGTCTCGTGACGATCACCGCCATGATGATCTTCGCCCCTCTCGTCCGTGCGATAGTCGCGATCTGGGGGAGTGACTCGGCGCCATCGCGCGCGGTCGTCGTGGTCATCGCCGCGATCGTCGCGGGCGCGGCGCTCTGGAAAGTCTTCCACTCAGTTCGACACGTGCTCTGGTTCTTCCTCGCCGGCCTTCTGGTCTGGGTCGGGTTGCTGGTGACGAGATGACGGCCCCAACAAGCTCAGGGGCAGACCTGCCCGTGCGCGTCAAGTTCGCGATGTATTTCCGCCTCCTTGCCATGCAGGGGTCATGGAACTACGAGACGCTGAATGGGACTGGAATCGGGTTCACCATGGAGCCCGCGCTCAGATACTTGCCGGGAGGAATTGACGGACCCGCGTATCGCGCCGCGCTGGCGCGCGAATCGCGCTATTTCAACGCGCACCCGTATCTGGCCGGAATTGCCGTCGGCGCACTGGTCCGGGCCGAGCTGGATGGGGTGGAGCCCGCGAGAATCGAACGGTTTCGAACGGCTCTGGCTGGGCCTCTCGGAAGCGTCGGAGACCGGCTCGTTTGGGCGAGCTGGCTGCCGTTCTGCTCGCTCGTCGCGATCGGAGTCTATGGGGCCGGCGGCTCGCCCATGGGGGTCGTTGGTACATTTCTCTTGCTGTACAACGCCGGACATATCCTACTCAGGGCATGGGGACTTCGGATTGGTCTCTCGCGCGGTCTGCACGTCGCCTCGGCACTGGGGAATCCAGTGCTACGGCAGGGACCGCAGTACATCGGATGCGCTGCCGCGCTGGTGGCCGGGGTAGCGTTGCCGCTCGCGCTACAGCGAGTGGCGGGTCCCGGCCTCGGCCTCGTGGGCGGCATCATCGGGGCGGCGTTGATTGGGATCGTGCTTCTCGCGCGGCTTCGGGAGCACGCGGAAGGCTGGCGCATCGCTCTTGGAGTTCTCGCGATTTTCGTTCTCTACTCGGTCCTCACCTGATGCCTGAGCGCGAAGTAAGAATCCTGAACAAGCTTGGCATACACGCCCGCCCCGCCGCCGAGATCGTGAAGACCGCGGGGAAATTCAAGAGCGCCATCACCATCGTGCGCGATGATCTCGAGGTCAATGCTAAGAGCATCATGGGTGTGATGATGCTGGCCGCGGAACACGGGGCCATGATAATCCTTCGGGCGATCGGCGACGACGCCGAAGCGGCACTTGACGCGCTTTCGGCCGTGATCGCGAACAAGTTCGGAGAGAGCTGAGTGGCAAAGGGAATCGCGGGCACGCCGGCTTCACCGGGAATCGTGGACGGACAAGTCCACCTTCTCCGCTGGGAAGTTCCGGACGTGCGCCACCGCATCATTCCCGACGAAGCCATACCCGGGGAGATCAAGCGCTTTCACGCAGGGCTGGCACAGGCAAGGGAGAGACTACACCACGTGCGGGCGCGCGCCGAGAAGAACGCCGGTCCCGAGGAAGCGGCGATCTTCGACGTCCAGCTTTCGATTCTCGAGGACGGTGAGCTGCTGCGACAGGTCGAGGAGTTGATAACGCAGAACCTCGGCGCGGAAAAGGCATTCGATCTCGTCCTGTTCGAGTGGCGCCAGCAATTCGCGAGTCACGCGCGGCCGCTGCTGCGCGAAAGAGTCGGCGACCTCATAGACGTGCACATCAGAGTGCTCTCGATCCTGCTCGGGCTGCCGGATCATGATCCTGTCGATCTCCCGAAGGGATCGAACAGAATCCTCGTCACGCACGATCTCACGCCGAGCCTTACGGTACAGCTGGATCGCGAAGCGATCATCGGCATCGCGACGGACGCGGGTACGCGTACGTCGCACGTCGCGATTCTCGCGCGATCGCTGGGGTTGCCCGCGGTCGTCGGACTCAGAGATGCAACCGAGCAGCTGACCGGAAACGAGCACGTGATTCTCGATGGGACGTCAGGTATCCTGATCGTTGACCCCACGCCGTCGCAGATCAAGACCTACCGTGAGCGTCGCGCCATCGAGGCTCTGGAGGACAAGGAGCTACAGGCTCTCTCTGTCGCCGATTCCGTAACGCTGGACGGCCACTGGGTGACGCTGCGCGCCAACGTCGACCTACCCGAGGAAGCGGGGTTCGCGGCGCGGAGCGGCGCCGAAGGCGTGGGCCTCATGCGCACCGAGTTTCTGGTCGTCGGACGCGCGACCATGCCCGACGAGGAGGAGCAGTACCGTGCCTACCGGCACGTGGTGGAGGCGTTTGGCGGACGCCCCGTCGTGATTCGCACCTTCGACGTGGGCGGCGACAAGCTCCCGATCGGCAGCTACCAGACCGACCCCAATCCATTCCTCGGCTGGCGCGCGATCAGGATGTGCCTTGACGAGCCTGAGCTGTTCAAGACCCAGCTCCGCGCACTATTGCGCGCGGCGATGCACGGCGACGTCAGGATCATGTTTCCCCTCATCATCACTCTCGACGAAGTCCTGCAGGCCAAGCACCTGCTGATGGAAGCGGCGACCGAGCTCGACGTGAGGGGAGTGCCGTACCGGCACGACCTTCCGCTCGGAATAATGGTCGAGACGCCGGCCGCCGCGCTCTCAGTGCATACTCTCGTCGATGACGTGTCGTTTCTCAGCATCGGGACGAATGACCTGGTCCAGTACACGCTCGCGGTTGACCGCGGCAACGCAAACCTCGCCTCGCGCTTTACCCCGCTCCACCCGGCGGTACTAACGCTGATCAAGCGCATCGTCGATGTCGGCGCTGCTCATCGTCTCGAGGTCGCCGTCTGCGGCGAGATGGCATCCCAGCCGCTCATGGCGTTCGCCTTGATAGGGTTGGGCGTCCGGTGTCTGAGTGTCGCCGGGAGGGCGGTGCCCCTGGTCAAGCGAATCGTCCGGGGCGTGAGCGCTGCCGTTGCCGCTGAAGCAGCGAATGCCGCGCTCGAATCCCGGACTGCCCGAGAGGCCGAAGGTGAGCTGCGGCGGCGGCTGATGACGGCTTTCGGAGACGCCCCATTCTTGCGCGATGGGTTGCCCAGCTTCGTCGAAGGAAATATCTTCGAAGGCTCCGGTGGGCTTAATACATCCTCGGCGCACGAATAGTACGGCGTGCGACCGTTGCCACCCTTCATCCTCAAATTCCTCAGAGGAATTTCGTGCTCGATCGACATCTCTTCACATCCGAATCCGTAACCGAAGGTCATCCTGACAAAGTCGCGGACGCGATTTCGGACGCCATCCTCGATGCGATACTGACAGATGATCCCATGGCGCGCGTTGCCTGCGAGACACTTGTAACGACTGGACTCGCCTGCGTCGCTGGCGAGATCACCACCAAGACGTACGTCAACGTTCCCGAGATTGTGCGATCCACGATCGATCGTATCGGCTACAACGACGCGGGCATGGGTTTCGATAGCAAGACCTGCGCGGTAATCAGCACCATCGACAAGCAGTCCCCCGACATCGCGCAGGGCGTGGATCATGGCGGCGCCGGCGATCAGGGCATGATGTTCGGCTATGCCAGCGATGAGACCGAACAGCTGATGCCGATGCCGATCCAGCTCGCGCACCGCCTCACCGAGCGACTCGCTGAGTTCCGGCGCTCGAAGGAAGGAAAGTGGGTTCGGCCCGACGGCAAGGCGCAGGTGACGGTTCTGTATGAGGACGCTCTTCCTATCGGCGTCGAGACCGTTGTCGTCTCGACCCAGCACTCGGAGGACATCTCCACCAAGAAGCTCCGCGAGGCGATCATCGCCGAAGTCATCGAGCCGGTGATCCCGAAAGAGCTGCGTGACAAGACCATCAAGTTCCACATCAATCCGACCGGACGCTTCGTCATCGGAGGTCCGCAGGGCGACGCCGGCCTCACTGGGCGCAAGATCATTGTCGACACGTACGGTGGCATGGGGCGCCACGGCGGCGGCGCGTTCAGCGGCAAGGATCCCTCGAAGGTGGATCGCTCCGCCTGCTACGCGGCGCGGTGGGTCGCCAAGAACATCGTCGGCGCCAAGCTCGCTCGGCGTTGTGAGGTGCAGGTCGCCTACGCCATCGGAGTCGCGGAGCCCGTGTCGGTCAACGTGGACACGTTCGGCACTAACACGGTCCCCGAGACCGCGATCCTCAAGGCAATCGTCAAAGTCTTCGATCTTACGCCCAAGGGCATCATCAACGCGTTGGATCTGAGGAAGCCGATCTATAGCCCGACGTCGTCGTACGGACATTTCGGCCGCACGCCCAAGAAGAACGGGAAGGGCACGCTCTTCACGTGGGAGCGCCTGGATCGCGTTGCTGAGTTGCGAAAGGCTGTGGAAGGACGGTAGCGGCGTCCCGCGGCGAACAATGCAAGAAAAGCTGGCCGCTCCTGATGGCCAGCTTTTCCACTTTCAGGCCCTGACGTTAATTTGATTCATGCAACTCGTCGAAGTCGAAGTGATGCGCCTTGGTCTCGACCGCTCCACCAACTCCTACGTTGTGATCCTTCAGGAGAAGGGCGGCGCTCGGCTGCTTCCGATCTGGATCGGGCAGCCGGAGGCGGAATCCATCGTGATCGAGATGAACAAGCTCAAGCGCGAGCGGCCGCTCACTCACGACCTGTGCAAGAATCTCATCATCGGCATGGGCGGCACCCTGCGCCGCGTCAACATCACGAAGGTCGAGAACCGCACTTTTTACGCGGAACTTCACATCGCGCGCGAATCCGGCGCCGTGCACATAGATGCGCGTCCTTCCGACAGCATCGCGATTGCGCTGAGATTCGAAGCGCCGATCTTCGCCCAGGAAAGTCTTCTCACCGCCCTGCTGCTCGAGGAAGGGCAGGTTCCCCCGGAGACTTTGGCCGAGCCGTCGGACGAAATGTCAGCCGAACAGTTGAAAGAGTACCTCGAGAACATGCGTCCCGAAGATTTTGGGAAGTTCAATATGTAGGCTGGCGGTCCTGCTGATCATGCAGGCCGCTCTCCCATCGGTACCGCAACAGGTCTCCGGACGCATCGTGCGCCCTGGCGGCAAAGGCATGGACCCCGTGAGCGGGGCGTGGGTCGTCCTGCATCGCGTCGGCCCGGACAAGGCCGGACCACTCGACTCCGCTCGATCGGACTCTCGCGGTCGCTACTCCTTCACGTACGCGCGCACCGGCAGCGAGGACGCGATCTATTTCGTCTCCGCGTCGCACGACGGCATCGCGTATTTCACTCTGCCCCTCGCCGAGGGCCGCGTGAGCGGTGACGATGGCGAGATAACCGTCTTCGACACGACTTCGGGCCACGTCCCGATGAGCCTGCGCGGACACCACGTAGTAGTATCGGCCGCCGACGCAAACGCTCGCAGGTCGATCGTCGAGGTGTACGATCTCTCCAACGACAGCACCGTCACGCGCGTCGCGATCGGCGAAACACCCTCTGGCGCCACGTGGCAGACGCACGTCGCTCCGGGAGCCGGCGATTTCAAGGTGAGCCAGGGCGACATATCAGCGGCCGCGGTGTCTTTTTCGGACGGGGTCGTCAGCGTATTCGCGCCGCTCGCGCCCGGAATCAAGCAGTTGTCGTTCTCGTACTCGCTCCCCGCGAAGTCGTTTCCGCTCAAGCTACCACTCGAGACGGAGACCGGGATCTACGAGATACTGATCGAAGAAAAGGTAGGCAGCGTTACCGGTCCCAAGCTGAAGGAGATGGATCCGGTGACCGTGGACGAGCGAAACTTTCGCCGCTTCCTCGCCTCGGACATGCCACTGAATTCCTTCGCCATTATAGACCTACCCGCGCCTCCGCCCACGCACTCGATCGACTCGCGCTATCTCGTCGCGCTTACGCTTGTGATTGGGGGCACGATGGTTGTGGCGCTTGCGCACGCAATAAGACGTAGATAGCTTCGCCGAACAATTGATCGCGGACGGGAGCCACGGAAACCGGTTTGATGCCGGTGCGGCCCCGCCACTGTAACGGGCATTAACGCAGACTCGTAACGCCACTGACTGCAGGAGCAGTCGGGAAGGTGAGTCCCGCGGCCCGGAGCCAGGAGACGACTCTCGTCCGCGCCACTTTCGCAGAACCTCGGGGGAGGTCCTGGTGGCGGTCAGGCGTCGTTTCGACGCGTGCTCGTTGCGGGCATTCCTCAGGGAGGAGTGTCCGTTTTTGATTTTCAACCGCCGATCATCCCGTTTTCTGATTGCATGCGCGCTCGCGATTGCCGCGTGCGAGAAGCCGCACACCGACCCGGCGACCGTAACCGACGATTTTGGGGATCCGGTTCGCCTCGGCGCCGCTCCAACGCGCATCGTCTCACTGAATCCGGTGACGACGGAGATCCTCTTTGCGTTCGGTGCAGGGTCGCGCCTCGTCGGCCGCTCGTCGTTCGATCTCTGGCCCGATTCCGCCAGGCTCGTTCCGGACCTCGGTATGGGACTCCAGCCGAATGTGGAGGTTGTGCTCGGAGCGCACCCGGACCTGGTGATTCTTTACGCGAGCCAGGACAATCGCCCGGCAGCCGCGCGCTTTCGCGCCGCCGGAGTGGGCACGCTGACCTTGAGGACCGATCACATCGCGGATTTCCGTCGGACCGTTCAATTGTTGGGCGCGATTCTACAAGACTCGGCGCGCGCCAGGACGGTTGCCGACTCAGTCTTTCGTACTCTCGACCGCGTTCGCACGGCAACAGCGAAACTCACGCGGCCGACAGTGTTCTGGCACATCTGGGACGCGCCGCTAATAACCATCGGCGCCGGCAGTTTCATGAACGAGCTCGTCGACATCGCGGGCGGCAGGAACGTCTATGCCGACATCACGAAACCGTCCGCGACAGTCTCACTCGAAGATGTGGCGCACAGAGACCCCGGTTTCATTCTCGCCGGCCCGCAGGGGGCGCAACAGATCGAAGCTGACCACCGCTGGCGGATTGTCCGCGCGGTGCGGGAAGGGAAAGTCCTGATCGTCGACACCGTGCTCGTCGGCCGTCCGTCGGTGCGGTTGGGAGAAGCCGCTGTCTCGCTCGCAAACCTTCTTCATCCGGGCACGGTGCGTTGAGGCGATTTCAAGGCTGGTACTGGCTCTTGCTCATCGTGGCACTGCTTGCCGTCGCAATGCTCGGTGTCGCGCGCGGCGCCGTGTCAGTGTCGCTCGCCGGTGTGATCGACGCGCTGCGCGGGCGTGGCGATCCAACCGCAATTGCGATCGTGCGAGACCTGCGACTTCCGCGCGTCGTGCTCGGCGCTCTCGTCGGGGCGGGCCTGGGCGCGAGCGGCGCCGCGCTTCAGGGTGCCCTCCGCAACCCGCTGGCTGAGCCGTACCTGCTCGGCGTTTCCGGCGGCGCGGCCGTTGGTGCTGTTATCGCGTTCTCCGTGGGCGTTTCGAGCGACGCCATGATCACGCTCGCCGCGTTCGCGGGCGGGATTGCCGCAGTGTTCGTCGCGCTCGCGGTTGCGCGTGCAGGCGGGAGGAGCGCGCGCGCCGACGTGAGGACTCTGCTCATAGCCGGCGTGATCGTAGGAGCGTTCGCGAATGCCGCGATCATGGTGGCGCTCGCGAGGGCGGAGCCAAATACCGTGCGCGGCGCGCTCTGGTGGATGATGGGCTCCGCGGCAGACGCAACCTGGCGTCGCGTCGCGTGGCTGGCGGCGAGCATACTCGTTGCCGGGGGGGCGCTGGTCTACTGGGCGCGAGAGATCGACGTTCTCTCTCTCGGCGATGATACAGCGGCCTCGCTCGGTGTCGACGCGGAACGAGCCGGACGACGAGCCTTCCTTCTCGCCGCGCTGCTTGCTGCCGCTACGGTCTCTGCCGCGGGGCTCATCGGGTTCGTCGGGCTCGTCGTCCCTCACATCGCGAGGCGAATGGGACTGCGAGCTCATCGCCCGCTCATCATTGCGGCGGGATTGATCGGCGCGACTCTGGTCGTTGCCGCGGATCTCGCCGCGCGCACGGTCGCGGCGCCGACCGAGCTGCCACTGGGTGCGATCACAGCACTACTTGGCGTTCCGTTCTTCCTCGTGCAGCTCCGGCGGACGTCGTGATCGAATTCAGGGACCTCGTCGTTTCATATCCCGGCGCGCGACAGAACGCAGTCGACGGCGTCAGCTTCGTCGGCGCGCGCGGACAGCTCACGGCGCTCGCTGGACCGAACGGATCCGGCAAGAGCTCCATCGTGAAAGCGCTGCTACGGCGCGCTGACATCCCGCGCGGATCGGCCTCGATCGACGGTCGTGACGTGCGGTCGCTCTCTTACGCCGAGCTGGCGCGAAACGTCGCGGTCGTTCCACAGCGGGAAGAAGCGGCGTTTCCGATCCAGGTGCGCGAGTACGTCTTTCTCGGACGTTACCCGCATCTCGGACTCTGGCGTGCACCCTCGAGAGAGGATGATCTCGCGGTAGACCAGGCCCTGTCGCAAGCCGGGGTGGAAGACTTCGCTAACCGCGACACCGATGCCCTGTCTGGCGGTGAATGGCAGCGCGTCCGCATTGCCCGCGCGCTCGCGCAGAAGTCTCCCGCTCTCGTCCTCGACGAGCCGACGACGTTCCTCGATGTCGCCCACGAGATGGGGATCTTCGAGTTGATGTCTTCGCTCGCCCATTCGGGGTTGGCGGTGCTCCTCGTGAGCCACCAGCTCAATCTCGTCGCCCGCTTCGCCGACACGATCGTGCTCCTCGACCGCGGGAAAGTGGCGACGATCGGCTCGCCGGCAGAGGTCATGCGAGCCGACACACTCGAATCCATTTATGGCTGGCCCGTCGTGATCACACGAGATCCCGCCGTAGGCGCGCCGGCCCTCGTTCCGCTTCGACGTCCAGTTCGACTCTGATTCAAACGCAAACGACTCCTCAAACCTGAAACCCATGGACATCAAATCACTATTCGTTTTCTCGGCCTGCGCGTTTTCGCTGGCCGCGACGACCCGTGCCGGCGCCCAGGCTAAGGACACGGCGCAGCTCGGAACGGTCGTCGTGTCTGCTACCAAAGTGCCGAGACCCGCTGCGACCCTTTCGCAGGCGGTGACGGTGCTCCTGGGCGACGACCTCCGGGCGCGCGGAGTTACGCGAGTGACGGACGCGCTGCGCGAAGTCCCGGGCGCATCGATCGTTCAAACGGGCTCTTTTGGCGGTATCACGTCGCTTTTCCTCCGCGGCGGAGAGAGTCGCTACACCAAGGTCCTCATCGACGGGGTGCCGGTGAATGCGCCCGGCGGTTCCTTCGATTTCAGCCATCTCACCACGGACAACATTGACCGTATCGAGATCGTGAGAGGCCCCGCCAGTGTTCTGTACGGCGCCGATGCGGTGACTGGGATCGTGCAGATCTTCACACGCAGGGGCTCGGACCAGGGTCGCGCATCGCTTGGGGTGCGGGGCGGCACTTATCACTCCCTCGACTTCGATGGCGATGCGGTTGGCTCGAGTCCGCTCGGAGGGTTCTCAGTTGGTGCGGCGCACCATTCTACGGACGGCATCATCCCCTTCAACAACGAATACCGAAATGGAACACTGAGCAGCGCGCTGACTCTCGCTCAGGGCGCGGCGGGCGACGCCAGAATCGCCGCGAGGTACACGACCGCCGAGTTCCACTATCCCACGGATTTTACCGGACAACCCGTCGACACCAATTCGTACCGGGTGCAACACCGCCTCACGGTTGGCCTCGATGCCGGACGCAATCTCACGCCGAACGTTCAAGCGCGATTGCTGGCCGGCAACAACGACGTCTGGGACCTCAGCGAGGACATTGCGGTCCCATTCGGAGGAACGGCGCCACAACATTCCGCATCCAGATCTCGCGGCTATCGCAGGGACGTAGAGGGACGTCTCGTTTTCTCCCTGCCTTCCGACGCCACGGTTACTGTCGGCGGAACGTACGAGAAGGAACACGAGAACAGCTCCAATGCTTCCGGCAACGTCGGCGCGCCGGCCATCGAGACTGATTCCTTCGACGCATCGCGTCATAACATCGCCTACTACTCCGAGCTGCTCGGAAATCTCACCGACCGCTTTTCCTACACTGTTGCAGGCCGGGTCGACGACAACTCCGACTACCGACGATTCGCCACCTACCGGCTCGGCGTGAACGCGGCCGTCCTTCCCGCGCTGAAAATTCGCGCCTCGCTCAGCACCGCGTTCAACGCTCCCGCGTTTAACCAGCTCCGCCCGACTCTCTTTACGGTAGGCAGCCCCGATCTTCGCCCCGAGAGGAGCAGGTCAGCCGAGATCGGGCTGATGACGAATTTCCATCCGGATCTTGTGCGGCTCAGCGCGAGCTACTTCAATCAGCGGTTTTCCGATCTGATCCAATTCGTAAATGGCGGACCGCCGAATTCCCTGGGCAGCTTCGCCAACCTTACGGGCGCGACCTCCAACGGCTACGAGGCCGAGCTGCAGCTCACTCCCGCTAGAAACTGGCGGGGAACGGCGAGCTACACGATCGTCAACCCGCGCGTCACAGAAGTCGATCCCGCGTTTCAGGGAACCGATCGGGCTGGCGACGAGCTGATTCGCCGGCCGACACATTCCGGCGGTTTTGTCCTGTCATATTCGCGTCCCTGGGGCGTGAGTCTCGGCGCCGCCGTGAGCTACGTCGGAAAGCGACCGGACACCGACTTCTCACAGTTCCCGTCGCCACGAGTGACGCTGCCTGCCTACACCAAGGTGGATCTGTCGGCCGAGTATCCGCTCACCGGTCTCAAGCGCGGCGGGCTGACGCTCAACGCCCGGGTGGATAACGTTTTCGACAAGCGCTACGAGGACATTCTGAACTTTGCCTCGCCGAGACGGACCATTCTCATTGGGGGGCGGGTCTCGACGCTCTTTTAGGCGCGGTCGGCTCCGAGCCGCGTGTTACATTCTCTGAATGCCGCTCCTCGCCACCGAGGCGATCGTCCTCCACGCCTTCGACTACCTCGAGAGCTCGCGGATCATCCGCCTGCTGACGAGGGAGGCAGGCGTGCAATCCGCGCTGGCGAGGGGAGCGCGGAAATCACGCGGTCGTTACGGCACGGCGCTCGATCTCTTCGCCGAAGGGTCGGCCCAGCTCTACGTCAAACCGAATCGGGAGCTGCACAACCTTGCCAGCTTCGAGATTTCGCGGACGCGCGGTGAGCTGGCGGAAGACATCGGGCGCTTCACGGCCGCGTCCACGATCGCCGAGCTCGCGCTTCGCTTCGCGGGCGAAGCCGACAATCCCCAGCTATACGATACCATAGCGGACGTGCTAGACCGGATCGCTCGCTCCGCCCCGGAGCGCACGATCGAGGATGGCCTCGCGGGATGCTGGCGCGTCGTCTCCGTTCTTGGATTCACGCCGGAACTCTCCAGCTGCGCGCTGTGTCACACTCCGCTCCGCGATTCCGATGACACGACCTTCTCGCATTCGTCGGGAGGAATCGTCTGCCCGGCGTGCAGCAAGCTGGCCCCAGGCGGGCGGAGAATTCCGTCGGCCGCGCGCGCGGCCATTCGCCATTGGCTCGAGGGTGACGACTCCGTTCACCTCATCGACGCGGAAGCCCGCTCCCATCAGCGACTTCTGCGCGAATTCCTCGGCGCGCACCTCGCCGACGATCGTCCGCTGAGAGCGTTCGCCGTCTGGGAGCACGAGCGCTGGAGCGCGGCGTGATCATCGGCACGGCGGGCCACATCGATCATGGCAAGACAGCGCTCGTCAAGGCACTGACCGGTGTCGATGCCGACCGGCTGCCCGAAGAAAAGCGTCGAGGCATCACAATCGATCTTGGATTCGCGCCGCTTTCGCTCGAAGGAGTCGGCACCGTTGGCCTGATCGACGTTCCCGGCCACGAAGACTTCGTGCGCAGCATGCTGGTGGGCGCCAGCGGGATCGACCTCGGCCTGCTCGTCGTCGCGGCGGACGAGGGAGTGATGCCGCAGACGCGCGAGCATTTGTTGATCCTCGAGCTGCTGAGAATTCCGCAGATCGTCGTAGCCCTCACGAAATGCGATCTGGTTGACGACGAGTGGCTCGGACTCGTGCGAAGCGATGTTCTTGCCTTGTTCGACGAATCTCCACTGCCGACCCCACGCGTCGTCAGGTGCTCGAGCCGCACCCTCGCCGGCCTGGATGAGTTGCGCCGTGTCCTGGGTGAACAATTGGCTAGCGCGAAACCACGCGGCAGCGACGACCTGTTCCGGATGCCAGTCGATCGCGCATTCACCATAAAAGGAACGGGCACTGTCGTGACGGGGACCGTGTGGAGCGGCGAGCTACCCGTTGATGCGAGCGTAATTGTTCTTCCGTCCGGCAAGACGGCGAGAGTGAGAAGAATCGAACAGCACGGAAAGTCCGCGGACGCTGCTCGAGCGGGAGGTCGCACTGCCATCGCGCTGGCCGGACTCGACGTCAGCGATGTTTCGCGCGGCTCCGTCCTCGTCCGCGACGAACACTGGCAGCCGACCTCACTCTTCGAGGCGGTGGTCACCCTCGAGCCCGGCATGGGAGCAGCTCTGACCTCGCGGACTCGACTGCGGCTTCATGCCGGCGCGTCCGAAGTTGAGGCGAGGCTGGTGTCGGCCGCCGCCGAACCCGGCTCCGGTGCGGCGGCCCTGATGCGCGTGACGACCGATGCTCCGCTCGCCATTCGGGGCGGCGACAGATTTGTCCTCCGGCTTCCCGCGCCCCTTCGGACAATTGGAGGCGGCGTCGTGATCGACCCGTATGCGCGCCGCCGCCCCTTGCCGCACCCCTCCGTCCCGGAGTTGGCCAAGCTATCCGCGGAGAGCGGGGCGCGCCTGGCATACGCGCTCGAGGCCGAGTCCGCGCGCGGCATCCACGCGCACGACATTCCGGTGCGGGCGGGTTGCGCCCCTGCCGAGGCGCACAACCTCATTGGGCAGAGCGGCGCGCGGGGCGGAACGAACAACCTTTTCACGCCCGTTGCTGTCGAAAGAGTTATGGGAAGCGTAAGGCGAATAATCGCGGAGTACGAGATAACCGCTCCACTGTCCATGGGCGTTCCCGCGCGGACGCTCAGGGAAGGACTTCGCGTTGATGAAGAACTGGCCGACATCTCGATTCGTGAGATGGAGCGAGCCGGGGAAATAGAGTCCGATGGACCCCTGGTGCGCAAAACCGGTTGGGTGCCTTCCCCCAGCGATCGCGATCTCGAAGCGAGCAGCCACCTGGTGCATGATATTTGCGCAGGGGCCCAGGAGCCGCCGAGCGTGGGAGAGCTGGTCTCGCGCTATGGTAGCTCGGTTCCGGCCCTGCTTCGATTTTTGGAACGGCAGGGGCGAATCGTCCAGGTGGAGACGGATCGCTATTATGACCGGAGCACGCTCGAGGCAATAATCGGGCGGCTCAGGACAAAGCTGGTTCCGGGACAGGTCTATGTCCCTGCCCAGCTCCGAGATGTGCTCGGGTTTTCGAGAAAATACCTTATCCCATTCCTGGAGTTCTGTGATCGAAACGGCATCACGGAAAGACGGGGGGAAGGCCGGATTCTGCGGCAAACAGGTGGAATTTTGCTTGACACTTCCCGAGCTCATTCATAACTTCGCAGCAGATGAACAAATGTCCACCTTTGTAGGAGTTAGCGTCTAGAGACCCTCTTTCGTCAGCATTTGGAGACAAAATGAAGCACCTGTGGCGGGCGCTGTTCGTAGTGCTCGTGCTCGGCGCGTTCATGCCAAGTCGTTCGGCGGCGCAGGGAGCTACATCCCAGACCGGCGGAGGACAAGGCGCCGGGTTGCAACTGGGACAGAACTTTCCGAACCCAGTCAATCAGGATACACGGATTCGGTTCGTCATTGGCGATGCGCAGGACTGCACCGACTCCGGACGTCAACACCGCGTAAGTCTGCGGATCTATAACCTTCTGGCGCAGCAGGTCGCTGTGCCGGTTCTGCAGGGCGGTGTCGGGAATGTCGCCGGCGGCGAGCCGCTGGAAAGTCTGCTGTTGACCTGCGGCGAGTACATCGTGTATTGGGATGGCAAATACTCGCAGACGGGCGAAGATGTGGCATCGGGGATCTACCTCTATAGACTGGAAGTTGATGGCAAGGTCCTCGTCAAGAAGATGATCGTCAGAAAGTAGGAACACGACTTATTTGAGACGCGTCCTGGCAGAAACAGGGCGCGTCTCTTTTCTTTTTGTGGCCGAAGTGTGCCAGGTTGGCGGGTTGTGTCGGCACCAGCGTTGCACGGTATTAGGGGACTCGCGGCGTTCTCCCACCACGCAGACCATGATCAATCCAGATCGCCTCACCGTCAAAGCGACCGAAGCCCTCAACGAAGCATTGGACCTCGCGCGCCGAGCGGGAAACCCCCTCGTCTACGACCTGCACCTCCTGCTGGCGCTCCTCTCCCAGGACGAGGGCATCGTCGTACCAATCCTGCAGAAGCTCGGCGTCGGCGTCACGCAGCTGCGCGAAGCGGTTGGTCGGGAAATGGCGCGCTACCCGAAGCAGTCGAATGCGCAGCCGACGCTGTCGCGAGAGATCAACCAGGTATTCGACAAGGCGGAAGCGGACGCGAAGAAGCTGGGGGATGAGTTCGTTTCGACCGAGCATTTCCTCCTCGCGCTCTCCGACGTGAAGGGCGCGGAGAGCAGGAATCTCCTCAACGGCGTCGGTGCGACACACGACGCGCTGCTGGAGGCGCTCCAAACGGTCCGCGGCTCGCACCGCGTCACAGACCAGACTCCGGAGAACCAATACCAGGCGCTACAGCGCTACACGCGAGACCTGACCGATGCGGCACGCAAAGGGAAGCTCGATCCGGTAATCGGACGTGACGAAGAAATCCGCCGCGTCATTCAGGTACTCTCGCGCCGCACCAAGAACAACCCAGTTCTCATCGGCGAGCCGGGCGTGGGCAAGACGGCGATCGCCGAAGGCCTCGCGCAACGCATTGTTAACGGCGACGTCCCCGAAAGCCTCAAGAACAAGAGGTTTCTGTCGCTCGACCTCGGCGCGTTGATCGCAGGCGCAAAGTTTCGCGGTGAGTTCGAAGAGCGGCTCAAAGCTGTGCTGAAAGAAGTCACCGAGGGGGAAGGAAAATTCATCGTGTTCATCGACGAAATCCACAACCTCGTCGGTGCCGGCAAGGCCGAAGGGTCGATGGACGCGGGGAACATGCTCAAGCCCATGCTCGCTCGCGGCGAGCTTCGCGTGGTGGGAGCTACCACTCTCGACGAATATCGAAAGAACATCGAGAAGGACGCCGCACTCGAGCGCCGCTTCCAGCCCGTGTACGTCGGTGAGCCGTCGGTCGAAAGCACGATCGCGATTCTACGCGGGCTGAAGGAGAGGTACGAATCGCATCATGGCGTCCGCATTACCGACGCCGCCATCGTTGCCGCCGCGACGCTCTCCAATCGCTATATCGGCGACCGCTTCCTTCCCGACAAGGCTATCGACCTCATCGACGAAGCTGCATCGCGCATGCGCATTGAGATCGACTCGATGCCTCAGGAGATCGACGAAGTCGAGCGGCGCATCACGCAGCTCGAGATCGAGCGGCAGGCCTTGCAGAAGGAGAAGGACAAGGATTCGCGCGACCGGCTCAAGGCGCTTGAACGGGAGCTGGCCGAGCTGCGTGAGAAATCCGCCGGGATGAAGGCGCAGTGGCAGCAGGAGAAAGACACCCTCGGCGCCGTCGGCAAATTCGGCCAGCAGCTCGAGCAGGCGCGCATCGAAGCGGAGCGGGCAACAAGGGCCGGCGATCTGCAAAAGGCCGCCGAGATCACCTACGGGCAGATCCCCCAGCTCGAACGTCAGATGAAGGAAGCCGAGCAGAAGCTCGCCAGCAAGCAAGCTGGTGGCGCGCGTTTCCTCAAGGAAGAAGTCACAGCCGAGGATATCGCGGAGATCGTCTCCCGCTGGACGGGAATTCCAGTGACGAGGATGATGGAGGGCGAGCGCGAGCGGCTGACGAAGCTGGAGAAGGAGCTCGCAAAGCGGGTAATCGGTCAGGACGAGGCGGTTGGCGCGGTCGCCAACGCCGTACGACGCTCGCGCGCGGGACTTCAGGATCCCAATCGCCCGATCGGCTCATTCATATTCCTCGGACCAACCGGTGTCGGAAAGACGGAGACCGCTCGCGCGCTGGCAGAGTTTCTGTTCGACAACGAGCAGGCGATGGTCCGCATTGACATGTCGGAGTACATGGAGAAGCACGCCGTCGCCCGGCTGATCGGCGCGCCTCCGGGGTACATCGGGTTCGAGGAGGGCGGTCAGCTCACCGAAGCCATTCGCCGGCGCCCGTACTCAGTCGTTCTCTTTGACGAGATCGAGAAGGCGCATCCGGACGTCTTCAACATTCTGCTCCAGATCCTCGATGACGGCCGACTCACCGATTCACAGGGGCGAACCGTCGATTTCCGGAATTCCGTCATCATCATGACGTCGAACATCGGGAGCGCCTATATCCTCGAGCACACGGGTGACGACCGCGCGGTGGTCGAGGCCCAGGTGAAGAACGCTCTCAGGCAGCACTTCCGTCCCGAGTTTCTAAATCGCGTCGACGACATCATCATCTTCCGTCCGCTGGGCAAGGCGGAGATCGAGCACATCATAGATCTTCAGCTCGCGAGGCTGGAGAAGCTGCTGGCCGACAGAAAGCTCACCTTCGAGCTGACGCCGGGGGCGCGGGAAATCCTCGCCACCGAGGGCTACGATCCCGCCTTCGGCGCGCGTCCCCTGAAGCGGGCGATTCAGCGACTGTTGCAAAACCCGCTCGCCCTCGCCGTTCTCGAGGGCAAGTTCAGCGAGGGCGATCACATCATCGTCGATCGCGATACGAAGGGAGAGCTCACCTTCCGAAGGGCGAAAGAGCCAGCGCTTGCCGGCAGATAACCATCTCCTCAACGCAACGCTCAGCCACGGGGCGGGGTCACTGGCGGCGGATGAACAGTACATCCGCAACGCGCTAGATCTCGCCCGCGAGGCGGGGAAGCGAAACGAGGTACCGATTGGGGCGGTGATCGTTCGCGATGGATCGATAATCGCCGGTGCGAGCAATCGAACTGTTCGGGACCAGGATCCAACGGCTCACGCCGAGCTGTTGGCGATACGCGAGGCGTCGTCGAAGCTCGATCGCTGGAGGCTGGACGACTGCACGCTGTACGTGACACTCGAGCCGTGCGCCATGTGCGCTGGCGGTATCGTCCTTTCCCGCATGAAGCGAGTTGTGTTCGGAGCGTGGGACGCCAAAGCGGGCATGGCCGGGTCGGTGGAAGATCTGCTTCGCCATCCTCGGCTCAATCATCGGCCGGAAGTGAGAGCGGGCGTACTTGCCGCGGAATGTGGAGCGCTCCTCGAAGATTTTTTCCGACGGCAGAGAGTTGAAGAAGGTTCGGCCCCCCGGTAAGTTGCGAGGCTGCAGGACAGGTGGCCGAGTGGTTGAAGGCACCGGTCTCGAAAACCGGCATACCGGTGAACCCGGTATCGAGAGTTCGAATCTCTCCCTGTCCGTTCTGTTCTCTGTGTAGCGCCGCTATTTCGCGCGTAGGCCCGAATGTGGTGTTCCAAGCGGCCCAACGCAGCGTTGCTATTTCTCCTTACTTCTTCGTGTTGCTATCCATGGCAGGATGATGCTGAAGACGATGGCGAAACGGAACGATGTCGCCCAGTCTATAGTGCTTGCGCCATGAAAGCTGAGATTCCAAAGCAAACCCACGATGACCATGACAATCAGGCTTACAGCAAACACGGTTACAGAATCAACGAGATATCTCTTGATGTTCATTTCTCAGCCTGCTTGATGTTTGAGAGACGGTGTGAAGTATGTCGCAGCGACACCAGCGCGGTGGAAGTAGATGCCATGGTATTCGCACCTAAGCTGTGAGGAGCATGAAGTTTCACGCCATTTGTCAAATGGTGAACTGCTCGACGTTTCTTCAAGCCGTTGCGAATTGCTAACTTAAAAGATGCGGGGACGGGTGGCTGAGTGGTTTAAGGCGCACGCCTGGAAAGTGTGTGTACGTTAATAGCGTACCGTGGGTTCGAATCCCACCCCGTCCGTGGAGAAGTCGTTATCCCGTTTGCACTTAGAGAGTGAAGCGGGATTTCTTCTTTTTCGGACTGAACCGTCCAGGTGTCGGTTCGTGGTGCCTGTTGCTGTTTGACTTAGGCCGTCGCTTTCAACTTCTTCCGCGTGGCCAACGCCTCTCGCTGCAATTCCATGTCGGGCTGTTGGTAGACCGTGAGCACCGTCTGTGGATTTTTCCAACCGCCCATGTAGGCGAGGTCTCGGAGATTCGTGCCCTTCAACTCGGACGCGAATTTCCGCCGGGCTGAGTGAAAGCCCATTCCCGGCACGTGATCCAGCTTCGCCTTTGCTTCTGCCCGTCTCCACCATTTGTTGGCTACGATTTTCTTGACAAGGTGGGAGCGGGGAACGCCCATTTGACTGATCTTTACAAAAGGCGAGGGCTGTCCGGTGCATTGTTCGAAGGGCTGCCAGCAGATTTTGCGTGGACGAGCGCATCTATGCGGATTATGCCGAGGGGCTCCGCGCCGCGTTCCCCGCCTCGGAGTCGGGCTTTGAGGGATGCACAGCCAGTCACGCTGACAAGAAGACAAATCGTATTTGTCCACCATTATGAATAATTCGAAGCGCTCCGCAGGTCGTCGGCCAGAATGGCCGCTAATCCTCCTCATCGCGATCATTTCGCTCGCGCTCTCACTCTGCTATCGGTGACGGGCTTCGTTCCATTACGCCATCGCCGAAGCTGGGGCTTCGCCCGTGATTGGTCATAAGTCCGAAGCAATTTCGCGTGGCTAGAATACCCGCTCCCCGGCCGATAGTCCGCCTCGCCGCGGACTCCAAACGATCGGACCAAAGTGCAGAGGCCCCGCGGATCGCCACTCCGCTCTGGGTCGATGCTCTGATGCTCGGCCTCCTCGTGGCCGTTGGCTTTGGCGTGATGCGAGCAGCAATAGAGTGGCGATCACCGCTTGTCCAGGGCGCCCGGATTGATCTGAGCCCGTGGAGGCTGCCGTACTACGCGGGGCTTTCCACGCTCCGCATGGCGATTGCCTATCTCATATCGCTCGTATTCAGTCTCGTCTATGCACGGATTGCCGCGGGAAGCCGTGCGGCCGAGCGATTGATGCTGCCGGTTCTCGACATATTGCAAAGCGTTCCGATTCTTTCGTTCATGCCGGGAGTCGTACTCGGCTTGACCGCCCTTTTCCCGGGACGCACGATCGGACTCGAGCTCGCAGCGGTCATTCTCATCTTTACGAGTCAGGCTTGGAATCTGGCGTTCAGCTTTCACCAATCGCTCCTCACAATTCCGCGCGAGCTAAGCGAAGCCGCATCCATCTATCGCCTTGGACTGTGGAGGAGATTCACGCGACTCGAGCTTCCTTCCGGCGTGATCGCGCTTCTGCAGAACAGCATGATGAGCTGGGCGGGAGGCTGGTTTTTCCTCATGGCCTCGGAACAATTCACCCTTGGTGACAAGAACCTACGCCTGGCGGGACTGGGCTCCTATCTCGCCGCAGCCGCGGAGCGGGGGGATTTCTCCGCGCTCGCCCTAGGTCTGGCAGCACTCATTGTCGTGATCGTTCTGCTCGATCAGCTGGTGTGGCGGCCACTCGTCGCTTGGTCGGACAGGTTCAAGTTCGAGCAATCGGGGGGAGATGCGCCAAAGTCGCTGGTGTACGACGCCGTTCACGGGTCGGCACTGATCGAATTCTGCTCGACGCGGATTTTATTGCCGCTTGGGCGAGGAGTCGAAACTGCATTCAGCTCGACGCCCGCTGCTGCTCTGGGTGCTTTCATACCGGCGAAGCCCAGTCCTGCAGTGCGACGTGGGGCCTGGAGCGTGGTCGTCGCCGTGGCTGCGATGACCGTCTTTGCGTTGATTATTTGGGGAGCAGCAGCCGCCTTCCGCGTAATCATACAACTGTCGGCGGGCAATTGGCGGCTCGTTGGTGTGAGTGCAGGAGCAACCCTCCTTCGCACCACAATCGCGCTTGTGTTCGCGGCTGCGTGGACAATACCTGTCGGTGTCGCCATCGGACTCAGCACTCGCTGGTCGCAACGACTTCAACCTATCGTTCAGATTGCGGCGTCCATTCCCGCGACCGCGGTGTTCCCCGTATTGCTTCTTGCTCTTCTCACCGTCCCGGGCGGACTCAACATCGCAGCGGTCGGTTTGATGCTCCTCGGCACACAGTGGTACATCCTTTTCAACGTCATAGCTGGCGCGATGGCCATTCCCTCCGATCTCAAGGAGGCGGCCGAGGTTTACCGGATCGCGGGGTGGCAGCGTTGGAAGACGCTGATCCTTCCGGCGATCTTTCCCTATCTGGTGACGGGTATGATCACGGCGACCGGCGGAGCGTGGAACGCAAGCATCGTATCGGAGTACGTGACGTTTGCCGGAAAGAAAGAAAGTACGACCGGCCTCGGCGCATTGATCGCGCAAGCCGCGGATAAGGGAAACTTTCCGCTACTGCTTGCGGGCACGCTAACGATGGCTGCTATTGTCATTGCGGCCAATCGACTCGTTTGGCGACGCTTATATGGATTAGCCGAATCGCGTTATCGACTTGACTAGCTCTTACGAATCTGCGTGAAGAGATGACAGTTCTCAGCACCACTGCGGCGGAACCGAAACCGGGAACCGGCACTGTGTTGCTTGCCTCGGAAGAAGTTCGAAAGTCATTCGGACGCGAAGGGACTCCAGTCCTGGACGGTGTCACGCTGGAGCTACGCGAAGGCGAGTTCGTTGCTTTGCTCGGACCGTCAGGATCGGGAAAGTCGACGCTGTTGAGGATTCTGGCGGGATTGGTACAACCGTCCGATGGAACCGTTCTCGTGCGCGGACTTCCGCTCGAGGGAATCAACCGTCAGGTAGCCATCGTCTTCCAGAATTTCGCGCTGTTCCCTTGGCTGACGGTGCTTCAAAACGTCGAGCTCGGTCTGCTGTCGACGGAGCTGTCTCAGTCTGAAAAACGGGAGAGAGCCACGAAGGCCATCGACCTGATCGGATTGGATGGATACGAGGAGGCGTTCCCCAAAGAATTATCGGGCGGAATGAAACAACGCGTTGGCTTCGCGCGGGCGCTAGTCGTTCAGCCGGAGATTCTCTTCATGGACGAGCCATTTTCAGCGCTCGACGTGCTCACGGGAGAAAATCTCAGAACCGAGTTTCAGGCGATGTGGCTCGAGCGAACCATTCCGACCAAAGCGGTCCTGATGGTCACACACAACATAGACGAGGCCGTTGCTTTGGCCGACCGGATCCTCGTCTTTGGAGCGAACCCGGGGCACATTCGCGTCGAGCTTCCCGGCGTTCCCACCAGCGAGCGACACGCGAAATCCGGCGCTAGAGCGGCGCTTGTGGACACCATCTACCGCATAATGACGGAGCCCAATGCCGACGCGGTTGCGATTGCCGAGGAGGCTGCCCTTGCGGCCGGAGGGGAGCGGGCGCAGGCGCCGCGGAAGCGGCAGACGAAGCGTGCGCGGTCAAAGGCCGCGGGGTATCAAAGGCTGCCCGATGTGAGTGTCGACGACCTGACGGGTTTCGTGCAGTACCTGGGCGGAATCGGCGGGCAGGCCAATCTGAGCGAGCTCGGCCGGGACTTACAGGTGAGAGCGGACGATCTGTTGGTGCTCGTCGAAGCGTGCGATCTCCTGAGATTTGTGGATCTGAAGCGACGGGTGGCGTTTCTCACCGAGCTCGGTAAGAGATTCGCCGAGGCCGAGCTGGACGAGGAAAAGGCGCTGTTTCGCGCCGCGGTGGCCGAGCAAGTCTCTCTCATCCGGTTCATCACTCGCGCACTCGAGGACGAGCCGAGCCACAGCCTCGAAGCGCAGTTCGTTCTCGACGAGCTCGAATTCGCCTTTCGGCCCAAGGAGGCACGTCAACAGCTTGAGACTGCCATCGATTGGGGCCGGTACGCGGAGTTGTTCACTTATGACCAGGTGTCGGGCGAGTTTCGACTGGACGAAGAACATCGCCTGGGGTCCACAGAATCCAAAGGCATTGGTGTCGGGCAAGAGCAGCCTTAGATCCTACGCTCTGACGGTTTACGTAGCGGCGAGAATCAGTCCAAGGTTTGTTAGCACCTCGGCGTTGACGCACTTTTTGCAATGCTGGAAGCGTCGAGATCCTCCATAGTGCGGGGATTACAAAGCTCGAAACCTCGCGCCAAGTTGCCGAAGCGCTCAGACCACTCGCGGGTCAGTTTGCGTCGCTTCTGTATACCGTCGGGTTGCTTGGCACCGGTCTACTCGCCATCCCGACACTGGCTGGAGCAGGGGCGTACGCCTTCACTGAGATCTACGGCTGGCGGCAGGGCATCGACGAACGATACAATCGAGCCCCCGCGTTCTACGCTGTCTTCATTTGCTCGGTTGGTCTCGGCATCGCGCTCGATTTCGCTGGAATCAATCCGGTGGCCGCTCTGTATTGGACTGCGGTGATCAATGGCCTGCTCGCGCCCTTTCTCCTTGTGGGAATCCTCATTGCGGCATGCGACCGGTCCCTTATGCACGGACAACCGAGTTCGATGACCGGTCGGGTGGTCGTTGGAGTTACGACCGCCGTCATGTTCGCTGCGGCAATTGGCATGTTCGTTTTCTGATTTCTTGATCGGTCGTTCTTGTCTTATGTCAACACTAGCCCGGATACTCGTCTGATGTTCCGATCGTTCATTTGCACAATGGCCATTGCCGTTCCACTCCTGACAGCTGTCGCCCAAACTTCCGCTGATTCATCGAATTCTGGTTCTGCGCGATGGCATCCGTACCTTTTGGGCACGCAGATAAACGTGATTGCCCAGGATCTTCGGCCGATGCGGAGTCCATACGAAGGCCCGAATAGCCTGACCGCCCGCGGGGATTCTAAGGTAAGCCATGCATACGGCGTGTATGGCGGCGTCGATGCCGGCCATGGCCTGCAGGCTTACTTGGACGTCGAGATGATTCGTGGCAAAGGGATCAGCAGAGTAGTCGGGCTTGCCGGCCCTACCAACGGAGACGTTCTTCGGCAAGGGACAACTGATCTGGGAAGTGGCCCTTATGTCGCTCGCGCATTTGTCCGTTACACGCGCTCATTCTCCAGCCACCAGCGCGATACGCTGAACGCCGCCCCGGATCAAATCCCGGGTACAGTTTCTTCCCATCGCGTCGAGATCACTGCAGGCAAGCTAGCGGTGAGTGATTTGTTCGACGTCAACCGCTACGCTAACTCAACGCGCCAGCAATTCATGAACTGGTCGTTGTTCCAGAACACCGCCTGGGATTTTGCGGCAGACACGCGAGGTTACAGCAACGGTATTGCGATCGCGTGGATTCATCCTGTCTGGACGCTTCGTGCCGGCAGCTTCCAGATGCCGCACGAGGCGAACGGAAACATTTTTGACAGCGATTTGAGGCGTGCCCGCGGAGATCAGATGGAGCTTTCGCTCACGATACCTCGCACCGGAACCAGCGGACGAATCCTTGGCTACGTGAACCATGCACGGATGGGCAACTATGCCGAAGCTCTGGCCGTTGGCGCGTCGCGCGGACAGATACCGGATATTGCAGGCGATGATCGGCCCGGACGAAAGAAATATGGATTTGGCCTGAACCTGGAGCAGCCGCTTACCGATGAAGGAGAAACTGGCGTCTTCGCTCGATTCGGATGGAATGATGGGAAGAATGAAAGCTTCGCGTTCACCGAAGTTGATCGTCACATCAGCGCGGGTGCGCAGGTTAGCGGTGCCCATTGGGGACGTACCGATGACCGGATCGGTCTCGCGGGCGTGCGTGAAGGCATTGTGCCTGTGCACAGGACCTATCTGGCAGCCGGCGGTGTTGGATTCCTCCTTGGGGATGGGCGCCTCACCTACGGAGCGGAGCAAATTCTCGAAGGATATTATCGGTTGCAAGCCGGGCGATACCTCCAACTGAGTTCGGATGTACAGAGCATCCGAAACCCCGGCTACAACCGAGATCGCGGCCCCGCTCTAGTAGGTTCTTTACGCGTAAACTTTCGGTATTGACCGCAGTCCGCGTGTCTTGCCGTTTTTTTGGCTGCGGCGATCTTGGATGCGGACACGAGTCACGGCGGACACATTTTGCCGGGGAGTTTCGGGGTGAGTTTCTCTCGGCAAATCCCGATATTTGCGTTCTGGAGAACCGACGCCGACGCTCGATTCGCCTATGAAGTCCGGCAGAATGTCGTGATTGGTTTAGTAGTTGTCCCGTTTTGGGAGCAGGAGGTCCCAGATTGGTGTCGGTTCCGGTGTCGGTTAGATGCGGACATCGGTGGACATCGAGGCAGGGATGCACAGGACATTTCGCGGTCCGTCATAGTGTAATGAGGACATTTTGTCCCAATCCTTGCCTATACTTTCACGCCTGGAAAGTATGTGTACGTTAATAGCGTACCGTGGGTTCGAATCCCACCCCGTCCGTTGAGAAATGTTCATCCCGTTTGCGCTCATGGGGTGCAGCGGGATTTGTAGAATCGCGAGGATCGCGGAAGGGCAAGTCGTTAACGCATCTCGCCTGGCAGGATTCCGCCGTTGATCCGCTTTGCGACGTCCGCTCCGTCTGCTTTCCGGACTTCCAGAACAGCGGCACTCCACGCGCCATCTAGCTCCTCGAGATCCGATGGGCCCAGAGCTTGGCCACGGGCCTGCGCCCGGCTAACGACTCTCCTCGTGACATCCGCGCACCGTTCAAGCGCTGTACTGACGGCACCATTCGCCGACTCACCCGCGAGCTCGCGATAGTATCGCTCGCCGCCCGAGAGCAGCGAGACCGCTCGAGCGGCCCCCTTTGGAAAACCGAATGGCACATCTAGTCCAACCCTCAGGAATGGCAGCGCCCAGTTCTCGGCTGCGAATACCCCCTCGGGGTTGGAAGCCCGGACCCACGCGTGAAGAATCGCCAGCCGTGTTCCACTCGTCGAGGAAGGCATGCTGTGGTGCTCAGGCAGAAGACTCTCTTCCTCCACAGATCCGTTGTGCTCATGCCATGCGGCATCGGGGCCGAAATCAGCAGGCGGCTCCACTCCGGGGGCGAGCGGAATCGCGTACACCACACCCAGCAATGCCGGACGCCCCTGCACGACCGTATACGTGAGGATCGCCGGACGAGCGACGTCAAATCTCTCCTCCAGCACCAGGGCGGGATTCACCCAATGCTCTCCCATCGACGGGAAATCCATCCCGACCCGGCGATACCCGGCCGAGATTGCCGCACTGCGATCACTGAACGCTTCGGAGGCTTTGCGCGCTATCCCCAACAGAGAATCGATCGCGGCGTCCATGTGGGGCATGGCCTGTTGAGCCCGATCGCTGTGCGTCGAGTGTTCATGGCCGGCTGGTGTTTGCGCCAACGCGTGGCGCGGATAAACCACGGCCAACGCCGCGAGAACGCAGACGCAACCAACGCGCGTGAAACCGACGCTCACGGTATCACCGCGATCTCGGTCTGGGATTTCTGCGCCAGAAGCACCGATTGTATGTTCGGAGTCAGGCCCTGGGGAAACCGGCTCACCGCCCGGAACTGAGCGAGTCGTTCTCCACGGGGAACATCCCCGGTCCGCAGCTGATACTGTCCGCCCATTTTCTCAAGCGTGAGCCCCACGATCGCGGAGAATGGAGCGAACATGATCCTGTCGCTCGAGATGATCACCCCATCGTCCTGTACGGCGAGCAGCTCTCCGCTGTAAGCTCTGGTCGACGTGCGCAGCGACACATGCGCGCCGCCAGGTTGATTCGCTACTGGAAGGTTTGCACCGCTCGTACCCAGGTGGCACCCGGCCACCGCGAAGGCAGCGACGGTTGCCAGCATCTTCGTTGTGCGCATGGTGACTACCTCGTTGAGATTCGGGTGGAATAGAACTGATTCTCCATGTCGGGCTGTTTGCCGCGCCAGTCGCGAATCGCCTCGACCAGGGATGCGTCCGACGGCGTGAATGCCTTGCCCGACGCGTTCTTGATCCAGGTGCCGCGTACCCATTCGGTGTAGTATCCCTGCGATGCGAGCATGTAGGTTCGCGTACCCGGTGCCGCCTGGCCGACATCGAACTCGACGCTGAAAGACTGTCCTGGCGACGTGATCAGGTACGACTCGTCCGCGTCTCGGAGTGCGGCGAGCGCCGGACCGTTCTGAGCCGGGTCAGTCATCTTCACCCGCGTGACGGACACGATCCTCGCGGGGCCTGGCCGTCGCAGCACAGTCGCCGTGCGAATTGCGTCTATTCGCCAGTTGTCAGCGATGAACGACAGCCTGATACGGACGCTGTCTCCGGCGCTCCGGATCGCGGGCACCACTATGGCGTTGTCGCGAAACGCTATTGGCCCGGAGTCGCTGATTCGCGCGACCTGCCGATACTTCCCACCGTCGAGAACCGAGATGCGCATCCCCATTCTGGAGTTGTACCACTGACCCATCTCGATCGCGTTGCCAATGTGGTCCAGGTCCCGGTTCACCCAGTCGATTGAGCGGATTCCGGGAGCCCCCAACATGTGGTCGTAAAGAAGAACCGTGTTGAGCAGGCTATTTCGCATGTCGAGCAGCACCGCTACGCTGTCGGCACCTGTTGGCGCGGCCATCGTGATGTCGATGTAGTCATCCAGGTCGGCAGTTGAGACGCTGCGGACCGTCTCCGGATAAGAGCTAAACAACACTCCATCGGGAGCGCGCACGATCTCGGCGAGATCCCGTCCCACGCGATCCCGAACGCGTGCCGGCGCGCTGATACCGCTGACGATGATCGGTTGCCTTTGCTGATCTGGAAGCGCCGTCTCGCCGGGCTCGTGCGCAACCTCGATCAACTCCAGGTGATTGATGTAATGAGTCTCCAGGGCTTCGTTCCGGACGTAGAGAATCACTCTTCCGTCAGCCGTCGGCGTGAGGTGCAGCCGATCCACGTCGCGCTTTTCGAAGAGCGGAGCAATGCTGTAGGAGAAGCCCTCTGCCTGAAGAACCTGGGTCCCCGCGCTGTCGGCGTAGAAAGTGGGGCAGGATCCGAAAATGGCTACGGCCAGTCCCGCGGCCGCGACGGTCGCGAGCGCGCCGACACTTAGCGACATGATGACAGTCCCTGCGGTGTTGACCTCGGTGTCGAACGCTTCCATTCCAACGACGCTATCGATGGGAATGCGCCCGGAACCGACCGAGGTGGATGACCCGAGCTGATAGCGAATCCCGGGGGTCACGAGAACGTTGTTCTCCAGTCGCACGCCGTTGGGATAGAGAACAGTAGATCCGTCCACGAGGTGCGCCTTTACCGGAGATTTCACCTCAACGGGAGGGTTCTTTGGGTCAAGGGGACGTATGTAGGCATTCTGGACAATGCATCCGATTCCGCCGGCGGTCACCGCCGTCGCCAGCACGAGCTTCATCGTCGCGAGAACAATCTTCCGAGTGATAGCCATGTCGCGTTCCTTGGCGAGGGTGGACAGCCCAGTTAATACTCGCATGACGATAGGAACCGAACGACGCTGTCGGAATACGTAATGTGTCGTAGAAGCCAGTCCCTCAGGCGGGGAGCCGACTGTCGTTGGATGCACCGGAGAGACGTAGATGGGTGCCGGCTGCGCGACCCGAAGCGCTTATCCTGCCTCAACTTAGATCGGCAAGGGCGTGCTTGTTTTGTCCGGTCGCTAACCAGCTGGCGTCGAGCGCCTCAGGCAGGCGCGCCAATGAGGCAGACAGTGCGAGAAAAAGCGTGACGGCACTCGGCTGATTGAGTCCTATAAGCAATGGACAGGATCCTGGATTCCGCAAAAAAAGCCCAGTGGATAAAGCACACGGCAAAAGTTGTCGCCGTCGCCGCATCTTCGGGGGCCGCGCTCGTTTCGATCATCACCGCGCTGGTCTCCTACGGCGTCATCGGTCAGGCTGAATCACACCAGTCAATCGGGAATATTGGCGCGGCTTGGGTCGGGCTTCGGCCGGCCATCGATACTGCTACTGCGTTCGGCGACACGGTTCACTTCGCGGCGACCATCACCGACCGGAATGGGAGCATTCTGGTTGGTGCGCGCCCGACCTGGACGACCGGTGACCCGAGTGTCGCGACCATTTTGCAGGATGGCTCGGTGATCGCACGTGGGCCGGGCCGGACGATGGTGAGCGTGGTGGTTGGCAAGTTGGTAGCGCACTCGACCGTGGTGGTGCACCAGCATGTGGCTAATGTGGATGTTGGGCGAGCCTCGGGCGACAGCGTGATCGTTCTGCCAGAGGGGGCACAGTTGCAGCTTCGCGCTCGCGCCATGGATGCTCGTGGTTATCCGATCGCCGGACTCGAGCCGTCCTGGCACATCGACGATAGCACCATTGCTGGTCTCGACAGCACCGGGCTGCTGACCGCCCGCTCGGCCGGACGAACGATGATCGGCGCCAGGGTAGAGGGTGTCGCGGATCGAACAAGCGTCTCCGTGGTTACTCCCGCGTCGGCGATATCACTCGTCGCGGGGATCAATCAGCGAGCGGTTGCCGGAAAGACGCTGCCGCAGGCGTTGGTGGTTCGGGCAACGAATCGCCACAATGGGCCCGCGGCAAGCAAGAGGGTCACGTTCCGTCTGGCTGAAGGGGAGGGGTCGGTGGATCCGGCCACTGCCGTTACTGATGCCGATGGACGCGCCCGCGTCACCTGGACGCTGGGCGCCGATCCCGGACGGCAAACGCTGTTCGCGACCGTCGAGAACGTAGATAGCGCGCTCGCCATACTTGCCGAGGCCGATCCGGTCGCGAGCAACACCAGAGTGACGGCGTTGGTGGAGCGTTTGAGCGGCCACGCCGGACAAGAGCTTGCTGATTCGGTGGCTGTCCGTATTACTGACTCCACGGGCCGAGCTCTTCAAGACGTGCCGGTTCGCTGGACGCCGATCGACGGAGGATCTGTCGAAGTCGCTTCCGCGCGCACCGACTCGCTCGGGGTCGCAAGCGCCCGGTGGACGCTCGCGAGAAAGACGGGAACGCAGCGGCTCAGAGCGCAGGTGGGCGTGGGTCCTGGACTGGGGATTCCTCCTGTCACGCTCAGCGCACTGGCACTCGCTGGCGCCCCCGCCTCCATCGTAGCGTCGGCGGGCGACAATCAACGGGCTCCAGCCGGGGCAGAGCTTCGAAAGGGACTCGTGTTCAAGGTGCTCGATGAAAATGGGAGCGGTGTGGCCGAAGCGGCGCTGACTCTGTCTCCATCCGGCGGAATTCTGTCCGACACCGTCCTGACAACCGATTCACTGGGCGTCGCGAGAGCGCGATGGACCATGGGTCACTCGGCGGGGGACTATTCGCTGGCCGTGCACGTTGACGGAGTGAAGGAGCTCATGAAGGTTGCCGCTCACGCGACACCCGCGACCGCGGCAAACCTGGCGTTTGACGACGTCCCGAGCGACAAACGGTCGCGCGCTACGGCCAAGGACAAGAGGCTCTATGCGCTGGTGACCGATGTCTACGGCAATCCGGTGCCTGACGCGAAGGTCAACTTCTCAGTCAAGTCTGGAACCGTGACCCCGGCTCGCGCCATCAGCGACGCCAAGGGGAGGGCTGCCCTGACCTGGAAGCTTGGCTCGAAGGCGGGGGAGCAGACCCTCAAGGGTGTCGTCAAGGGAACCGACGTGGCCGGAGAATACGTTACTCAGGTTGGTCCCCCGGTTGGTACTCGGGAGCCGCTTACCAAGCCGGCTTCTCTGAGGTCGGTAAGCAAGTAATCATACGTTTCCAGAGGCTGGATTGGGCGTCGGACCCAGCATCCGGGATCGTTCGGTGAGCTCTGGGCGATCGACGAGTATTCAATTTAAGTGGTGGAATGTAATTATGGACTGCACATAGGCTTATAGATTTGCCTTAACGTAATATCTGATCTGCTGTTTGTACCAATAGTTACACTTTCCCTGTTCAGATAGTCAAATTCTTGTTACGCGCCCAGCTCAGCAATAGGGCGCCTCCGATAACCGGCAAAACCGCCTAAAGGCGGCGACGCAAAGCCCCGAGACTAAAGCGACGCGCAAGCTACGCCACGTCAGTCGAGCTACCGAAGAGGACCTGATGACCTATTCTCGCTTCAGATTCAGCCTGGCCGTACCGACCTTCCTCATTCTTACGGCGATCATTCCGCCGACCCCTGCGAGCGCTTTGCAGCTCTACTCGCTTGGCGGTCGGACGGGCTCGAATGCTGTCGCGAATCACGTTGACTCGCTCCCCACGGTCGCGTCTTCGGGTGGTGCCGCATCGTTGGCTGCTGCCGCGGCCTCGGACAGCAGCGTCTCGACTGCAGCCGCAAAGATCCTCTTTTCGCCCGCGGGCGAAAAGGGCAGCGGCCTGAGCGGAAAGGTCTTCGCCCGGTTCGTCATGCCTGAGGACTGGATAGCCCTCGCGTCCATTCCGGGAGCTTCAGTCGCCAGCGCCTCCGTCTCGGCTGCCAGCCCTGGCGCCGAGACCGTGTTCACCATGCGCTCGTTCGGGCAGAAGGTCCGGCAGTGGCTGAACGGCTACCGGCTCGGATACTGGCCACAGGAGAAGGGCCGCGTGCGATCGGAAGCCTACAAGAATCCAGACGGCTTCATCGAAGTGACCCCCGACAATGAAGACACGCGGGTGTCCGAGCATTTTCGCCTGAGGGACTTCGTCTCCCACGACCAGAAAGATGTCTGGCCGAAGTACGTCGTTTTACGGGAGCCGCTCCTCGACAAGCTCGAGCTCGTAATCGAGGACCTCAACGATCATGGCGTGAACGCCGAGGGCTTGCGGATTCGCTCGGGGTTCCGGACGCCGGCTCACAACTTCGCCGTCCGCGGCGAGGGAAGCGCCCGCGATAGCCGGCACCAGTTCGGCGATGCCGCCGATGTCTACATCGACCAGGAAGGGAACGGGAAGATGTCGGACCTCAATGGCGACGGAAAGGTCAGCTTCGCCGACGTGAAGATGATCCTGGATGCTGTCGAGCGAGTCGAGGCACGCTATCCCGAGCTCGTCGGAGGCACAGGCCTCTATGCTTACGCAGGTCGCAGTGGTCCATTCGTCCACATCGATGTGCGCGGTGTTCGCGCCCGTTGGGTTCGCGGCGTGTACAAGGGCCGCTCGCGCCGAGTCGTGAGAAGCCACAAGACCACTCCTAAGATTTCGAAGGCGCTACCGGCCAGCAACACGGTGGCCAGGAGTGCCTCGACGACCCGCGGAAGGACGTCAGCGACACCGGAGTAACCGGGCCTACCGTCCGATCCAGTACGTCCCCTTGATCTGGAAGATGTTCGTTGGCCGATCCCGGAAGAGCGCGGAACGGTCGCGGTTGAAGTTGAAATCGCCAAACTGATCGGACCCCTCGCGCTCCTGCGTCCAGACGAAATAGAGCGTCGAGCCCGGCCGATACTCCCACCTGAGAACCCCGGTCCCGCGCAACGATCGGAAATTGAAATCCTGATTTCCGAACGTGAAGGGCGGGGCGATTCCGGGCCCATCGGGATCGATGGTATAGCCGGTTGTCGCACCCGTCTGCGGATCTGTATTGCGGGTCACCGTGCTGCCGTTGTCACGCCCGAACACGTTCATGTGGCGTGACTTCACCTCGGCGAATTCCTTGAAGCTCGAGAACTTGCCGCTCGCCAGGAACGGCTGCGCAAACATTTCGAGCGTGAGATTGGGAGTGAACGTCACGTTCACCCGGGTGTCCATGGAAAGGGTCTTTTGCTGAAGGCGCCCAAATATGTAGCGGGTGCCGGCAAACTCGGGGGACACCGTCGCATCGCTCACTGCGGTCACGTACTGCTGGGCGGTATTGTCGAGGTCAAGCGACGGTGAAAAGCTCAGCAAAACTCGCGACGACGGCTTGACCGTCACCGATGGGAAGTAGGCCACCCTTCCGCCCTCCGTATTGTCGACCGGCCGGATGTACTGGACCTGCACGTTGCCGACGACACGGGCGCGCGAATCGGTTCCGAAATTCGACGAGATCATGTTGTATCCGTAGTGGATCGTAGTCGGACCTCCATGGGTCAGCCGCTCGTCGTAGGTGCTCGGGTGAAGGAGCACGAACGAGCTGAAATTCATGTAGTTCTTGAACGTGGCCTGCCACCATAGGTGGTAGTCCATATCGTTCCGGTCGCCGTCGTAATTCACCTGCTGTTGTGCACCCAGAATTGTGTAGATGTTGCGGTACCAGCTGCCTGGCGTGGTCCACTGACGGAAGACGTTGGCGAGCATCCACTTGTAATCCGCTCGGCCGAGCACGCCGAGGTCATTCGCCTCGAATCCGGGGCTGCGCCAGTTCTGAGTTGTTTCCCAGAGCCAATTCCCGGTTTCCTTTGCCAGCCGCGAGTAGAAGCCATAGCCGTACAGGTTTCGACGGTTCGGATCGAACGCGGTCGAAAAAAGTCCGTCGCTCGTTTCCGTGCGCCCGGGCCGCTGGTAGTAGCGCGCGCTCGAGAATTGGGCGCTTCTGATTGCCGCCGTGTCACCCCCGATATGGGTGAGCGCAGTCTGGACGTTGAACGAGTACTCCCGGTTTGCCCAATAGTGATCGAGATCCAGCCCGAACGCCTGGGCATTCGATCTCAGACTCGAGACTTCCTGTGGATTGGTGAAGGAGCGATTGACCATTGTCGTAATGGTGCCGACGCGGGTCATGCCGCCCCGAAAATCCTTCTTGAGCCGGGCGATGAAGTAGTTGGCGAGCGGCTCGACTTCCTGGGTTTCGTTCTGAGTGCTCCCGATGGGGCGAAAGCGAGCGCTTTCACGGTTAGTGAGAGCGTCCATGACGCCCACTGTGACCCCTTTGCTCGTGCGGCCCGTAACTTTTCCCGCGCCGAGGATGGTCGTTGCATCCGCGGCATCGCATGAAGTCGGATTGCCCTGAGAGAAGTCCTGCCAGCTGAGGGGATCGGCCGATGCGCCTCGTATATATCAGGTTGAGGCTGGAAACGTTGCTGCAGAAGAAGCAGCTGAAGCCGCCGGTCGAGAAGTACTGCGAGTTCGAGACGAAGAACGGTCGCTTCTCCTGAAACGTGGTCTCGAACACCGATAGGTTCACTGACGCGGGATCGACCTCGACCTGCCCGAAATCGGGATTCACCGTGCCGTCGAGAGTGAGATTGGAGGTGAGATTGACCTTCAGATCACCGCCGGCCCGATAGTTCATTTCGGCGCTCGAGTGGTAGGGATCACCGACCTGCGGCTTTTCCAGCTTGCTCCGCGTCGTGACGTAGGGGACGAGCTCCATCTGGCGCGGCTGGGAGCTCACCTTGATGCCTTCGAGGGTCCCGAAGTACGCCGGGCCACCGAACTCATTGCTCCGCCAGAATGCCCACATGTCCTGTTCGTTGCGACGATCTATGGTGCGCCAGATCTGCATTCCCCAAACCTGTTCCTGAGCACGGGAGAACCGCAGCTGCGAAAGCGGAATTCTGAACTCCGCCGTCCAACCAAGCGAATCGATCCTGGTCGCTCCCTCCCACACCGGATCATAGGATGCGTCGCCGTTCTGGTGGTCTCCCTTGACGCCGTCCGGATTCAGCTCGAACCAGGTGCGGCTGTTCTTGTCGCGAAAGGTGTCGAAGACGAAGGAGATCTTGTCAGACGTGAGATTATTGTCGCCGTTCATTACCTGGTCTCGGCGCGCCAGCGCGGAACGCACACCTTTAGCCCCCAGAGAATCGAACATCCGGGCCCCTATGTAGATCGCGCTCGCATCGTAGAGAATGCGAATCTCGGTCTTCTGGCTGGGAGGCTTGGCTTCGTCCGGAACCGCCTGGACCAACTCGGTAATGGGCTTCGCCGCCGCCCACGCGGCGTCGTCGAGCCGCCCGTCAATAACAATCTCGCCCTGTCGAAGGGTCGCTTGCGCTACTGGGCGGGGGTCAGTCTGGGACCTGGTTGTCTGTTGCGCCGCCGAGGGGGATGGGGAAGCGAAAGTGAAGAGCGCACAAAGAGCCGCGAACCGAAGAAATGCAGCCGACGGGCGAGCGGGCATATGAGAACTCCTACGGGTGAAATTCGCTTCTGCAGGCGGACTCAGGGAGCCAGCCACCACTTGCGCGTTCAACCTTAGACCGCGGAAGAGACCAAAAGGTTGGATTCACCGGCGTCGAGCGGGGGGGAGGTGCCACCGCGAGAACGTCCACGCTTGTATTTTGGCACATACGAAAATCGGCTCGAATCAATTGCGCTACAATTCCAGACCCATGAACCCAACTTTGAAACTTCAGATCATGCTTACTCTTCTCCTCACGGCCAGTGTGAGAGGGATGGCGCAACAAGCGTCTCCTGCCGCCGAAATCGCGTCCGAGCCGGGGGAAGGGCATCTCCGCAACATTCGGCAGCTGACCGATGGCGGCGAGAACGCCGAAGCCTACTTCAGCCACGATGGCAAGCGTCTGATCTTTCAGAGCACACGCGATGGAAGAACATGCGACCAGCAGTACTTGATGAACATCGATGGCTCGCACGTCCTGCGGGCCTCGAATGGTCTCGGAAAGACGACTTGCGGCTACTTCATGAACGGCGACCGCAGCATTCTGTTCGCATCGAGCTCCGCGCTCGAGAAGGATTGTCCTCCTCGCCCGGATGCGTCGAAGGGCTACGTCTGGCGTCTCGATCCATTCGACATATACACCGCGCGCGCTGACGGCTCGCGCCTCCGACGCCTCACCAGGTTCGGCGTATATACCGCCGAGGGAGTGCTCTCGAGCGACGGGAAGAAGCTCGTATTCACGTCACTCAGGGGTGGCGATCTCGACATTTACGTGATGAACGTCGACGGAACCGGCCTGAAGCAGCTGACGCATGAGCTGGGTTATGACGGAGGGCCGTGGTGGTCTCCGGACGGCAAGCGGATAGTCTATCGGGCCTACCATCCGCAGACCGCGGCGGAGATTGCCACCTACAAGGACCTGCTCGCGCAGCGATTGGTGCGGCCAAACAAGATGGACTTGTGGATCATGAATGCGGACGGAAGCGACAAGCGGCAGATCACGCATCTCGGCGCGGCGAGCTTCGGCCCGTCGTGGACGGCGGACGGGAAGAAGATCATCTTTTCGTCGAATCATCACACCGACCCGAAGCTGGGCAACTTCGATCTCTTTCTCATCAATCCGGATGGATCCGGACTGGAGCAGGTGACGACCGCGCCGACCTTCGACGGATTCCCGATGTTCAGTCCGGATGGCAAGAAGCTGGTCTGGGCATCGAACCGGCACGACACCAACCCGCACGAGACCAACGTTTTCATCGCGGACTGGGTGAACTAGTCGAGGCCGATGCCGATCTGGGCGAGGTGGTGCTCGAGGTGCGCCACGCAATTGTTCATGAAGTAGTCGTGTGTCGCCGGCTAGTCGCGAGGAAGCGGTTTCCACGCGAGCTCATCGAGATTGTGGCGTGGCCGGAGGCGAACACGTTCGTCTATAGGGGTGAAGTCCATGAGTCGCGTGTGGATGACGTATTCAGGCATGTTGACCACCCAAAAAATAAGAGTGGCGCGGGAATTGAGTGTTTCGCCAGCAGATCCTTCTGGCTATCGTGGGGTATCGCTCACGACGCGTCACCAGAGCTCCCGAGCTCACTTCAGATATTCACGATGAAACGCATCGCTCTTTTAATGGTTTTGCTGATTGGACTCGCCGTGACATCCGCGGCGCGCTCGCAGCAGGCTACGACCAAGGCCCCACCGGCCAGGTCCGTGACTCGTGCCACTGATTCGGTTTCGTTCAAGCCGTCGCCCGAGCTCCAGAAGTCGCTCGACGATCTGAGCGCCGCGGTGCAGGCTCTCGCGTCGAGGATCGCGTCCGATCCCCAGATCAAGGCCGCGGCGCTGCACGTTGCTACCGGTGTTGTGACGACGGCGCAGCAGGTGGTCCGTGAGCAGTCGGTCGTCATCGAAGGCGCGCTCAAGACCGCGGCTGAGCAGATCTCGGCCTCGAATCCGAGCCGGCCCTCGAAGAAGTAGTTACTCGGCTCGCCAATTCGCGCAGTCGCGGCTCGCTGGGCCGCGCGGCTAAATTGGCGCTGTGCAGGAAGCCTGGGATCCCAAAGAAATAGCCCGTCACGCCCTCATCGGGGCTATTCTCGGCACGCTCTGCGCGGTGTCCGCGCACGTTCTGGGTGTGCAACAGCTCCTTCGCCGGCCGGATCTCGTTTTCTACATTCCCGCGGCGCTCATTGGAGCGGTGCTTGGCCCGACACGCCTCCGGCCACTGCTCTCGATAGCCGCGGGTGTGATTGCGCTTGTCTGCATCGCTGTGGCCTACACTCCGCTCGTGTCGGTGGCGTCGCGGCCGCTCATCAGACGCGATTCCATTCCCACCCGTGTCGACGCGATTGCTGTCCTGTCCATGGGGATCACGCCCGACGGCATGATGCGGGGCGAGACTCTCGACCGTCTCCTGAGTGGGCTCATGCTCGCGAAGCGGGGGCTCGCGCCGGTGATCCTCATTTCCATGGAGCGTCGAACCCTGGGCAATGGCCAGGTATCGGACTCGGCAGATCTCCAGAGCGTGATCGCCCTCGCAGGTGCGGGGACGCCGACCATTCTTGTTGATTCGGTTACCACGACGCGCACCGAAGCGCTGAGGATGAGAGCAATCGCGCGCGCCAACGGCTGGAAAACGCTGGCGCTGGTCACCTCGCCGCTGCACACGCGAAGGGCCTGTGCTACCTTCGAGGCTGTCGGTTTCAAAGTCGTGTGTGTCCCGGCGGCCGTTCGCGGATCCGGCCTGAACCCAGGAAGCAACGCAGAGGACCGGCTGCGCGCATTTCGATCGTGGCTCTATGAGACGTTCGCCACGGATTCATACCGGAGACGTGGCTGGATACCGTGATCCAATTCAACGCCAGAATTCCGAGGAACAATTCGCAATGACATCCGTCGTGCCCAATTCCAGCGCGTCTTCCAGCGCGATTGCTCACGCCGCCGGCGACGTTCGCGGAATCTGGAAAGTGATCGCCGCATCGTCCGTCGGCACCATGATAGAGTGGTACGACTTCTATATCTTCGGCAGCCTCGCCGCGATAATCGCGACCCAGTTCTTTCCCGGCGGAAATCCGACAGCGAGCTTTCTCAAGACGTTGGCGACCTTCGCGGTGGGCTTCGCCGTTCGTCCATTCGGCGCGCTCGTCTTTGGACGCATTGGCGACCTCACCGGCAGGAAATTCGCGTTTCTCGCGACGCTCCTCATCATGGGTGGGTCTACAGCTGCGATCGGGTTTCTTCCCGGCTACAATCGGATCGGCATCGCGGCTCCGATCGCGCTCGTGATTCTTCGACTTCTGCAGGGACTCGCTCTGGGCGGTGAGTACGGTGGTGCCGCTGTGTACGTCGCCGAGCATGCGCCGGACGGCCGTCGCGGATACTACACGAGCTTCATCCAGACGACGGCGACGCTGGGGCTCTTCCTGTCGCTCGCGGTCATCCTGATCGTTCGAGCTATCGTCGGGGAAGAGGCGTTCAAAGTATGGGGCTGGCGCGTCCCGTTCATTCTCTCGCTCCTGCTCGTCGCCATTTCCTACTACATCAGGATCAGGCTCCGCGAATCGCCGCTCTACGCGATTCTCAAGGAGACCGGGAAGACTTCCCGCGCTCCGATTCAGGAAAGCTTCGGCACCTGGTCTCGCTGGAAGGTCTTTTTCGTCGTGTTGTTCGGCGCTACCGCGGGGCAGGCGGTCGTCTGGTACACTGGACAGTTCTACGCGCTGCTCTTCATGCAGACGGTTCTGAAAGTTCCGCTCGTCACCTCCTACGTGTGCGTGGCAATCGCGCTGATACTTGGCGCACCGCTGTTCGTGTTCTTCGGCAGCCTCTCCGACAGGATCGGCCGCAAGAAGATCATGATGACGGGCAATCTGCTCGCGGCCCTTCTGTACGTGCCGATCTACCACGCGATGAAGCTGTATTCCAGTCCGGTGAATGCCGTCGCGCTCACGGCATTGGTGTTCGTCCAGGTGGTGTTCGTGACGATGGTCTACGGGCCGATCGCGGCCTTTTTGGTGGAAGCGTTCCCCGCCAGGATACGGTACACCTCGATGTCCCTTCCTTATCATTTTGGCAACGGCTGGTTCGGCGGGTTCCTCCCCATCATTGCGACCAGCCTGGTGGCGCGCACCGGGAACATCTACGCGGGATTGGCGTTCCCGATCGTGGTTGCGCTGATCACCGTCATCGTCGGCTCGGTCTTTCTCAAGGATCAGCACAACGAGAGCATCTGGGCTGAGGTGCAACCGGCGGGGAATCCGACGGTGAGCTCGGCCGCGCGCGCGTGATGGCAGGATCCTCGAAGTGATGACACTGTTGGCGGCAGGTCTCATCGCGATTGCTCAGCGCCCCGATTCCGTGCTCGAACGGATTCAGGCGCGAATCGCGGTTGAGCCCGGCGTTCAGGTTGGGCTTGCCTACATTGACCTCGCGTCTGGAGACACGCTCTTTCTCAACGCTGACTCGAGCTTTCACGCCGCCAGCACGATGAAAGTGCCGGTGATGGTCGAGCTTTTTCGGCGCGCGAACACGGGTTCGTTCCGAATGAATCAGGGATTGTTGCTGGTGAACCAGTTCGCCTCGATCGTGGACGGCTCGCTGTACGCGCTCGATTCCAGCTCAGACAGCGATACGACGCTTTATCACCGCATCGGCGAGCGAGTACGCGTGGACACACTGCTGCGGTTAATGATCACGCGGTCGAGCAACTTCGCGACGAACACGCTTATCACGCTCGTTGGCGCGGACGCGGTGACGAGAACCATGCGATCGCTCGGAGCGCAACGGATCCAGGTGCTCCGTGGCGTCGAGGATGGAAAGGCCTTCGAGAAGGGTCTCAACAACACCACGACGGCTCGGGACTTGGGGATCATTCTCCGCGCGATCGAGGAGGGCCGGGCTGCGTCTGCCGCCGCGACGCGCGAGATGCTCGGGATTCTCATGGCGCAGGAGTTTAACGAAAAGATTCCGGCGGGATTGCCGCCCGGAACGCGGGTGGCTCACAAGACGGGCGAGATAACCGCGGTGTCCCACGACGCGGCGATCGTCTACCCGACGGGAAGAAAACCGTACGTGCTGGTGGTGCTGACGCGCGGCATCGCGGATGGCGTCAAGTCGAGCAAGTTGATCGCTGACATTTCCGCGATTGTTTACACTCACAGCACCGCAGCGGCGGCTGCTGTGCCCTCACGAGTGGTCAACTGATGAAGATTGCTTTTATAGGGTTGGGCGACATCGGCGGCTTGATGGCATCGCATCTGGCGCGCGATCCGTTTGACCTCGTCGTATGGAACAGGACGGCCTCCAAGGCAGAAGAGTTCGCTCGCACACACAAGGCCAGCGCGGCTCGGACGCCCGCCGACGCGGTGCGCGACGCGAGCGTCGTGATTACATGCCTGCCTTCTTCGGTCGAGGTGGAGGCCGTCCTTCACGGCGAGAATGGAATGCTCGGCACCCTGCGGAAAGGAGCCGTGCTCATCGACTGCACGTCCGGTGATCCGCCGACCTCGCGCTCGATCGCGGCCGAGCTCGGCGGACGGGGAGTGGATTTCATCGACGCTCCAGTGAGTGGAGGCACGACCGCGGCGAAAGCCGGAACGCTGACCGTCATGTGGGGCGGTGAGCTCGCCGTATTCGAGCGCGTGCGGCCGGTAATCGAAGCATTTGGAAAGAAAATCGTCCACGCGGGAGAGGTGGGAGCCGGCGACGCCATCAAGGCGGTGAACAACGCGCTTCTCGCCGTTCACATTCTCTCGGCGGCCGAAGGTCTGGCCGTGCTGGTGAAAGAGGGCGTGGATCCGAAGGTGGCGCTCGATGTGATCAACGCGTCGAGCGGGCGGTCCAACAGCTCGGAGAACCTGATCCCACAACGCGTGATCACCCGTGCGTTTCCAAGAACGTTCCGGCTGGCATTGCTGGAAAAGGACATCGGCATCGCCGCGATGATGGCCGATGATCTAAAGGTTCGGACTCCACTGATTTCGCTCACAGCCGAGCGGTTTCACGAGGCACGCGAGCTACTCGGCGAAGAGGCGGACCACGTCGAGGCGGTCAAGATGGTCGAGCAGGAGAATGGCGTCGAGATCAAGTGACTGGGTCGCTAGATCCGCTTGCGCGTCGCCGCGCGGTCAACCTCCGCAATTCTCTGAGCGGCGAGACGCGGGTCAATCTCGGGAGCAACCTCTTCGTCCGACAGGTCGGACGACCACTGCGCCCGCTCAACGACGCGTTCCCCGCCAGGAACCAGCATCCCGAACTCGATCTCCGCTCGGCGGCAGAAGCGCTCCTGCCTCGCGCGGTCATCCATTTCCAGCGGGAACCCGAGCGCGTGCAGACGGGCGTGCATCGCTTCGTGGAGGATCGTCGCCGCGACTTCAGCGTCGGAGAAGTCCGGGTTCACGGTGAATGTCAATTCCGCCAGACACGCGCGCTCCGCGTGGAAGTAGGCTCCGCGGCAGGCGAAACGCTGTACCACGATATAGGCGAAATCTCTTCTGAGATGTCGGAAATGGTGCGGTACGTACCGCTCGATGAGGGTCAGGCTGCGCTCAAGGCGCGCAATAACCGCGTTGGTGTCGATGTCGGGGCGCGTGTTATAGACGACCACGGGAATCCCGAGCACCTCGTGGCTGGTGGCGGTGTCCGGTTGGCGGTTTCCGACGAACAGCTTCAATAGTTCAGCCAGCATCAGTGAAAAATAGTCTCAATTGCCGTTGCAGTTGCACAACGTCCTTCAATTAGCCGCCACGACAAGCCATATTGTGGCCCAATGGCTACGAAAACCACGACGGTCCTCGACGCCCGGGCCGTCGAGCGCACCTTGAAGCGCATGTCCGTGGAGATCGTCGAGCTCAACCACGGGACGGACGATCTCATCATCGTTGGAATACAGCGTCGCGGCGTTCAGCTCGCGGACCGGCTCGTCAAGATGATCGAGGGTGGAGAAGGCGTGACAGTGCCACAGGGCTCTCTCGACATCACGCTTTACCGAGACGACCTCCAGACCGTCGGGCCGCGGCCCGTCGTCGGCCCGACATACCTGCCGTGGGATCTCGAGGGCAAACACATTGTGATCGTCGACGACGTGTTGTACACGGGGCGCACCGTCCGCGCGGCGCTCGACGAGCTCGCGGACTTCGGGAGGCCGGGTTCCATCTCGCTCGCCGTTCTGATCGATCGCGGGGGACGCGAGCTTCCGATTCACGCCGATGTCGTCGGCAAGAAGATAGAAGTTGGTCCCGACGAAAGAGTCGACGTTCTGGTTGCCGAGCTCGACGAGCGCACCGAGGTCGTCATCGTGCCCAAGTCAGCGGCGTGACGGGGACGCTCGGCAAGGATCTACTTGGCCTCGAGTCGCTAACGGGCGACCAGATTCGACTCATTCTCGATACCGCCGAACCATTCAAGGAGATCAGCGAGCGCGCGATCAAGAAGGTACCGGCACTGCGTGGCTCGACGATCGTAAACCTCTTCTTCGAGAACTCGACGCGAACGCGGATCTCGTTCGAGTTCGCCGAGAAAAGACTCTCCGCGGATACAGTCAATGTCTCCGCCTCGGGTTCAAGCGTTTCGAAAGGGGAGACGCTGGTGGATACCGCGCGCAATCTCGAAGCGATGCGCATCGACATGGTCGTCATCCGGCACTCGGCCTCGGGCGCGGCGCAGTTCCTGGCCGAGCGGATTCAATCCAACGTCATCAACGCCGGCGACGGCACGCACGAGCATCCCACGCAGGGGCTGTTGGACATTCTCACGCTGAGAGACCGGTTCGGCGATCTGAAAGGACGGCGTATCTGTATCTGCGGCGACATTCTGCACTCGCGTGTCGCGAGGTCGAACATTTGGGGCTTGAACAAGCTCGGCGCGGAGGTGGCGGTTTGTGGACCACGCTCATTACTCCCGAACGCTATCGACGAGTTCGGGGTGAAGATCTTCGATCGGGTGGAGGAGGCGATCGAATGGGCGGAGGCGCTCAACGTCCTCCGTCTCCAGTTCGAGAGGATGACGGCCGGGTACATTCCGTCGGCGCGCGAGTACAACCGCGTCTTCGGCATCACGCGCGAGCGACTCGATCGCGCGCCGGGTGACATTCTGATTCTTCACCCCGGCCCGATGAACCGCGGGGTCGAGATCGACTCCGATGTGGCCGACGGCCCGCACAGCGTGATTCTCGCGCAGGTTACGAACGGCGTAGCGGTTCGCATGGCGGTGCTCTACCTGCTGGCCGGCGGGAAGCCGGAACTGGCCGAAGCCGCCAAGGGTGGCAGCGGTCGCGGACGCGAGGACAGGGAATGAAGCCGATCCTGCTCAAAGGCGGAACTCTCGTCGATCCATCGCAGGGTCTGAACGGGGTGGGTGACGTTCTCATCGCCGACGGTGTGATCAAGGGCTTGGGGGGAACGATCGCGGGCCCGAAAGAGGTCGATGTGATCGACTGCGCCGGACTCATCGTGTCGCCCGGTTTCATCGACGTTCACTGCCATTTGCGCGAGCCCGGACGCGAGGATGTGGAGACGATCGCGACGGGAGCGCGGGCGGCCGCGGCGGGAGGATTCACCGCGGTTTGCGCGATGCCGAACACCGATCCGGTCACCGACAACCAGGCCGCGGTGGGCTTCATCGTCCGCCAGGCGCAGCGCGCAGAGTCGGCGCGCGTCTATCCGATCGGCGCGATCTCTGTCGGCCAGGAGGGGAAGGCGCTGGCGGAATTCGGCGAGATGGTTGGCGCCGGCGCCGTCGCCGTCAGTGATGACGGCAAGCCGGTGGCGAGCGCGCAGCTGATGAGAACGGCGCTCGAGTATGCGCGGACCTTCAAGATTCCAGTGATCGACCACTGCGAGGAGCCCACGCTCTCGGTCGGCGGATCCATGAACGAAGGGATCGTGAGCGCGCAGCTGGGGCTCAAGGGAATTCCAGCGGAAGCGGAGGAGATCATGGTCATCCGCGACATCCTCCTCGCGCGATTGACGGGCGGGCACGTTCACCTCGCGCACATGAGCACGAAGGGATCCGTCGAGTTGATTCGCTGGGGGAAGGAGCGCGGGATCAGGGTCACAGCGGAAGTCTGCCCTCACCATCTCTCGCTGACTGAAGAGAGTGTGCGCGGTTACAACACGAATGCGAAGATGAATCCGCCGCTGCGGACGGCGAAGGATGTCGAAGCGCTGCGCGTTGGCGTGAAGGACGGCACGATCGATCTGATCGCGACGGATCACGCGCCCCACCACTACGACGAAAAGGAGAGAGAGTTCGCCGACGCGCCGAATGGAATCGTTGGCCTCGAGACCGCGCTCGCGGTTATCGTGACTAATCTCGTGGAGACGGGCCATCTCACTTTCTCCGATCTCGTCGATCGGATGGCGTGCGGCCCCGCCCGCATCTTCGGCCTCCCCGGAGGATCGCTCAAGCGCGGAGCGGCCGCCGATGTCACGGTGTTCGATCCCAAGGCGCGCTGGAAGGTCGACGCCTCACGATTCGTCTCCAAAGGACGGAACAGTCCATACGACGGAATGACCTTGGTGGGGCGCGCCGCTTGTACTATTGTGGCTGGGTCGGTCGTCTATCGCTCGGGGATTCCTGCCCGTGGGCGGGAGAAGGTGAATCGAACAAGGGGATGAAGTAGATGGCTGAGAAGGACCCGGTCTCACTGGATGCGCTCAACGGCCTCCTGAAGGAGCGCCAGAGGTACGAGGAGTGGCTTGCCGCGCTGGACGAGAAGCGCGCGAACACTTCCGCATCGGTGTATCAACGCGTGCAGGCCGACTATCAGACGCGCCTGCGTGAAGTCTCGAGCAAGCTGGCGGAACGCGCCGGCGAGCTGCGCGAGAATATCGACGCGTTGACGCTCAGGCTCGAAGACGTCTCCCGTCAGGAATCGCAGCAGCGCGATGCGCGGCAGGAAGCCGAGCTGCGCGCCGCTGTCGGAGAGTATACCGACAAGCAGTGGAAGGAGATCGGTGGCGCCTGGGATAAAGAGCTGGCGCGTCTGGTGAAGGAGAAAGTCGCGCTCGACGCGCAGCTGAATGAGCTGAACAGAATTTTCGCTCTGAGTGTCAAGGAAAAGCAGGCGGGAGCGATCGCCGCCGGCCGAGGAAACTCCATGGACGGCTCGCGGCCGCCTATGTCACCGGTCGTACCGCGTCCGGCAGTTCCGGAACCGCCGACGCTGAATCCGCCCGCGCGCTCAGAGCAACCCATGACAGCACGCGCGCAGCAGCCGCCCCAAAACGCTCAGAGCACCCGTTCGCCCTTCGACGAATTTCCCGTCTTACGGCCGGGAAGCGGATCCGGCGCACCCCCGTCGACCGCGGTGGCAACTCCGCCTTCGGTTCCCAGGACCGGCGGCACACAGGATCCGAGATCCGAGCAGCACAAAACGCTCAAGTGTCCCGAGTGCGGGGCCGCGAACTATCCGACCGAGTGGTACTGTGAGCGGTGTGGAGGAGAGCTGGCCACGATGTAGGCCGGCCACGGATTTTGGTAACGCCGAACTGCAAATGAAGACTACCTGCCAAGGGCAGTCGGCGGGACGGCTTGAGGCTTCGGGATATGCAAATAAAAAAGGGCGCCTCGAGGCGCCCTTTTGATTTTAGACCGGCTTTACTTTCCGGCCTTTGCCAGTCTGCTCTTGTGGCGAGCCGCCGCATTCCGGTGGATCAGCCCTTTGCGTGAAGCGCGGTCAAGCAGCTTCACCGCGGCCAATTTCTCATCAGCGGTTCCGGCGGACGCTCGCTTGAGGGCCGTGCGAAGCGCGGATTTCTGGCCGCGGTTGCGGATGGCAGCGGCGCGCGATTTCCGCATGTTCTTTTTCGCTGAAGCAAGATTTGGCACTAACTGGGCTCCGGTGTATTTCAGGGCTGTGGCTTAGCCATGAAGTTTGCCCTCGAGAGAGGCTCACGTCAAGACGAAGACGGTGCTCTTTTGCGAGTGGGCGCCCGGCGATGGAGCGAAATGCTTAACTTCTACCCGCGACCCAAACGACAACTCCGAGATCTTGAATCAATTTCAGTATTTCATCCTCCTTGCGCCTATACTCCTCTTCTCGATGGTGGCGCACGAGTATGCACATGGATATGCGGCGTGGAAGCAGGGAGACCCAACCGCCTATATGCTGGGCAGGCTTACCTGGAATCCGTTGCCCCACATCGATCCGTTCATGACTATCCTCCTGCCGCTGCTGACGTTCGTCGGCAGTCACGGAACGATGGCTTTCGGGGGTGCGAAGCCGGTTCCCGTCGTGACCCGGAATTACCGTAACTTCAAGCGCGGTGACATCATTGTGTCACTCGCGGGAGTCGCGACCAATCTCGTGATTGCGGTTGCCTGCGTGCCGTTGATCATTTTGGTGGGGGTAATCGGGAGCGCAGTCCCGGCGGCGGCGACCACCGGCGCGATCACTCAGACAATGCTTCGCTTCGGCATAGTGATCAATCTTTCTTTGATGGCTTTCAACCTCATACCGATCCCACCGCTCGATGGATCTCACGTCTTCAAGTATCTTCTCCCTCCGGCGTGGGCTCTGAACTATCAGCGTGTGGGCCGGCAGGGTTTGCTCATACTCATCATACTCCTGACTTTTGGCCGCCCGCTCCTCAACCTTTGGTTCGCCCCGGTGTTCTTCCTCGATACCGTAGCAACTCGAGCCGTATTTCCCTTCATCATCCCCAGTCCATGGACGATGTGAATGGCGACTCTGCGGGTCCGCTTGTCATGGGTGCGATGACCGCGGGTTCGATGTCCGCGGGTTCTCTGGCTGTCGCCGAGTCGGCGGCGTCAGAGGTGTTCGTCGTCGAGCTGGCGGAGTATTCAGGACCGCTAGATCTCCTGCTCACGCTCATTCGCGACGAGCAGATCGACATCTACGACATCCCGATCGCGCGGATCGCCGAGCAGTTCCTGGCGCGGATTTCATCGCTCAAGCTGGACGAGGCCGCCGACTATCTCGAGATGGCGGCCCGGCTCGTCCGCATCAAGGCACAAACACTGCTTCCCCGCAGAGAGGGAGAGGATTTGTGGGACGATCCGCGCGCTGAGCTGGTGCGCCGGCTGCTCGAGTACCAGCAGGTGCGCGAGGTCGTCGACGTTCTCGAACGCCGAAGCGAGGATCGCCGCGGGCGGTTCGCGCGCGCGTACAGTCAGCAATCGGTGCAGATCCCCCTGGCGGGCAAGCTCTCGCTCTCCCTCCCCGAGCTTCTCTCCGCGGTCGACCGGGTGCTGCGGCTCGCCAGGAAGCCCCACATCCACGATGTCGTTCCGCGCGCTCTCGATGTTGATGGGGCAATAGGAATCGTGCGCGCGCTGCTGGCGATCCGCGCCCGCGCGCAATGGAAGGACATCCTTCCGAAAAAGGCGGAGCCATGGGAAGTCCTCTCGCTCCTGCTCGCGCTTCTCGAGCTCGCGAAGCGTGGTGAGCTCCGACTACTACAGCCGCACGCGTTCGCCGCGTTCGAGATAACACGTGACTCCTCTAGCGAAGCTGCTTGAAGCGGCGCTCTTCGCGAGCGCCACACCGATCCCTGAGGCGGCACTCAGCGCGATTGCGGCCCACGCCGACGACGCGGATGCGACGCTGGAATCCGCGCTCGAAGAGCTGCGCCTCCACTACGACACTGATGGTCACGGGGTCGAGCTGATCGCGGTTGCCGGAGGATGGCAGATCCTCACTCGGCCGGAGTACACGGAAGCGATCGAGCGCGCCCAGCTCGCGGCGCGGCCACAGCGGTTATCGACCGCGGCGCTCGAAACGCTCGCGATCATCGCCTACCGCCAGCCGATCGGCCGCTCCGAGATCGAAGAGATCAGGGGCGTCGGCGCGGGAGCGATTCTCAAGTCGCTTCACGAGCGCGGGCTGATCGACGTCGTCGGGCGCGGTGAAGGCCTGGGCCGTCCGCTACACTACGGCACCACGCCGTCGTTCCTGGAGCAGTTCGCGTTGAGGCATCTGGAAGAGCTTCCACGCGCCGACGAGCTGGCGATTGCGTTGCGAGCCCCGCGGCAGGCGACACCGCCGGGTGGAGTGTCCGCGCCCGCGAACAAGGGCAACGGCGAGGCGCCCCCGCGGGCAGACTGATGCCCGGATCAATGCGAATTCAGCGCGCCCTGGCCCGCGCGGGAATCGCTTCTCGTCGTAAGGCCGAAGAGCTTGTTGCCGCCGGACGCGTCCGCATCAATGGAGCCGTCGCGCAAACCGGCCAAAGCGTCGACCCCGAGCAGGACAAGATCACCGTCGATGGCAACGCCGTTGCTTTACCAGCTGCACCGGGCTGGATCGTTCTCAACAAGCCGACCGGCGTGCTGACTACGCGCTCCGATCCAGGGGGGCGCCGGACGGTTTTCGATCTGGTAGACGATGTGCCCGGACTGACCTACGTCGGACGACTCGACTATATGACCGAAGGAGTGTTGCTGCTCACAACCGACGGCGAAGCGGCGCACAAATTGACACATCCGAGCGGAGAGATCGAGCGAACCTATGTCGCCACCGTGCGCGGCGATGGAGCGGATGCGGCACGAGCCGCGATGAAAGGTGTAGAGCTTGAGGACGGACTGGTGATGCCGACGGCGGTGTCGGCACGCAGGATCGGTCGCGGGACGTGGGACGTGGAACTGACGATCGCGGAAGGAAAGACGAGGGAGGTACGACGATTGTGCGAAGCGCTGAACCTCCAGGTCGACCGGCTGGTGCGGACGAAGTTCGGTCCGGTGAAACTTGGCACGCTGGAATCGGGCAAGACGCGTCCGCTGACGGCGCGCGAGACGGAGATCATTGGCGCCCTCACGAAGGGTGGCGCCAGGAGCAAGCACACTACGGGAGGAGCAAGACGTGAACGGAACCACCGCAATAGCCGCTGATGCATCGATGGTCCAGGAGGTCGTGCGTCAGGTAGGCCGCCGCATCGTCGGCCAGGACTACATGGTCGAGCGTCTCATGATAAGCCTTCTCACCGGTGGACACGTGTTGCTGGAAGGCGTCCCGGGTCTCGCGAAGACCCTGACCGTCCGGACTCTGGCGGAGACGATCAACACTTCGTTCAGCCGGATCCAGTTCACCCCGGATCTCCTGCCGGCGGACGTCGTCGGCACCCAGATCTACGACCAGTCGAACGGAAAGTTCTCGGTCAAGAAGGGACCGATCTTCGCGAACATCATTCTGGCTGACGAGATCAATCGTGCGCCGGCGAAAGTGCAGGCGGCGCTGCTCGAGGCGATGCAGGAGAAGCAGGTGACGATCGGCGGGACGACGCACGTGCTCGAGGAGCCGTTCCTCGTGCTCGCGACCCAGAACCCGATCGAGCAAGAGGGCACGTATCCGCTTCCTGAAGCGCAGGTAGACCGCTTCATGATGAAGTTGCACGTTGGATATCCGACACGTGAGGAAGAGAAAGAAGTGCTGCGAAGGATGGCGAGCGGGGAGCCGATCGCCGTCGATCAGGTAGCCACGCCGAAACAGATCCTCGATACCCGCCGGCACATCGCGGAGCTGTACATCGACGAACGAGTGGTCGACTACATCGTCGAGATCGTCCACGCCACGCGCAATCCCGATCAGGCCGGACTCGCAGAGTTGAAGCCGCTGATCGAGTTCGGCGCGAGCCCGCGCGCGACGCTGGCGCTCGCTCAGGGCTCCCGCGCCCACGCATTTCTCCGCGGACGTGCCTTCGTTACGCCCGACGATGTGAAGGCGATCGGGCCCGACGTGCTCCGCCACCGCGTGCTTCGCACCTACGAAGCCGAAGCGGAAGAGGTGACCAGCGATGAGATCGTCTCTCGCATCCTGGAAGCGATACCCGTTCCGTGATCGGCCTTTTTCGCGCGCGTCGCCTTCGCAAGGAGGCGCCAAAGCGCACTCCCGAGAAGCCGATGGGTGTGCCACCCGAGATTCTGCGGCAGGTAAAGCTCATCGAGCTGCGGACCCGCGGGTTGGTCAACTCAGTTTTCACCGGCGAGTACCGGTCGGTGTTCAAAGGGCAGGGGATGGAGTTCTCGGAAGTGCGCGAGTATCAGCCCGGCGACGAAGTCCGCTCGATCGACTGGAACGTCACCGCGCGAATGCGCCGGCCCTTCGTCAAGCGTTACATCGAAGAGCGCGAGCTGACGGTGATGCTGGTGGTCGATCTCTCGGGCTCGGAAAGATTCGGGACGGTAAAGCGATTCAAGAGCGAGCTGGCGAGCGAGCTGGCGGCCGTGCTGGCAATGTCCGCGATCCGAAACAACGACCGCGTCGGCGTTCTTCTTTTCACCGATCGCATCGAGCACGTCATTCCGCCGCGGAAGGGGAGACGTCACGTGCTGCGCATCATTCGCGACCTCCTCGCATTCGAGCCGGTCGGGCGCGGGACCGACATGGTGACGGCAATCGACTACGTCGCGAAGATGCTGAACCAGAAAGCGATCGTGTTCATCGTCTCGGATTTTCTCGAGGGGGACATCTCCCACCCGTTAAAGATTCTGGCGCAGCGGCACGACGTCGTGGCCGTTACCGTCGAGGACCCGAGTGAGCGCGATCTCCCCGACATCGGCATCGCCCGGCTGATGGACCCGGAGACCGGTTATACGTTCGAGGTCGATACCAGCAGCCCGAATGTCCGCGAGGCTTACTCGGGGCGTGTCGCAACGGAACGGGAAGAACGGAAGCATCTGCTGCGACGGCTCGCAATCGACGAGGTTGCGGTGCGGACGGAAGGCGGAGTCGTCGAGCCGCTGCTTCGGTTCTTCCGCGCCCGAGAGACGCGGGCGCACCGGCGGTGAGCTTCGTCATCCTCGCGCTATTGCTGTGGCAGGCGATAGCTCCGCAAGCCGCGCAAAATCCGCGAGCCGCGCTGTCGGTGCAGATGGGTTATCGGGTGAACCCGGACACCGTGATCATCGGACAGCCGTTCAACCTGTTCATCAAGGTGCTCGCGCCCAAGGGAGTGCGGTTCGAGTTTCCGCCCGGCCCCGACACGACGACCAGCAACGGCGTTCGTCCGATCGAGCTTCGCGGTGAAAAAGTCGTCACGATGCTCGGCGACACCGCGGTCGCGCTCTATCGCCTCGTGGCTTGGGACATCGGGACGCAGCCACTCAGATTTCCGGACGTGCGCGTCACATTCGAGGGCCAGGAACGACGTCCGACATTGGCGGGCGCCTCGGTCTTCGTCAAATCGGTTCTGCCAGCCGACACCTCGCTGCGGATTCCGAAACCCGCGCGACCGGTGATCGTTCTGCCCGTCATCAACTGGTTGCTCTGGCTCGTGCTACTCGCCGCCGCGATCGCCGTGGTACTGCTCTGGTGGGTGTGGCGGCGCTGGCGCAACCGGCCCAAGCGGCCCGTTGATCCCTACGCGCGCGCGCAGCAGGAGTTCTCGCGTATTGATGCGCGTCACTTGCTCGAGGACGGCCGGCGCGCGGAATACTTCGCCGCAATGGTTGATGTGGCGCGCGAATATCTGGCGGCCCGCGTCCCGGGAGTGAGGCGGTCCGATACTACTTCTGAGCTGCTGCGCGCGATGAAGCCGGGTAGCGGCGTGGAAATGGATCTCGCTCGATTGCTCGATCAGGCAGACCTGGTGAAATTCGCGCGCGCCGACGTTTCGCTCGAAGAAGCGAGAGAGGGTGGTCTGACGCTCAGGGCGGTCGTCGATCACGTCGAAGCGCGGGTAAATCCGGAGTCCGCGGTCGCGAAGCGGATCGCAGCCGCGAAGGAGCGCGCGGCGTGAGCATTTTCGGGCTGTTCGAATTCTTCACGCCGGAAGCGTTGTGGCTGTTGTTGCTGCTGCCTGCGTGGTGGTTGTGGCGTCGCCTGCGGCGCAGGGATGCGATCGTCTTCTCACGCACCTCGGTGCTGGCGACGGGCCCGCACGTCGGAGGTTGGATACCGACGGCGATATTCGTTCTCAGGAACATCGCGCTCGCCTCGTTCATCGTGGCGCTTGCCCGTCCGCGCTCCGGCGCGCACACGGAAACCCAGACGAGCGAAGGAATCAACATCGTCATGGCAATCGATCTTTCCAGCTCGATGCTGGCGCTCGATTTTCGCCCCAACAATCGCATCGAAGTCGCCAAGCAAAAGGTGAAGCAGTTCATCGCGCGCCGGACGTCGGATCGGATCGGTATCGTCGCCTTCGCGGGTGAGGCTCTGACCCAGGTCCCTCTCACCACCGACTATCCCGTCGTGATGCAGGCGGTGTCGAATCTTCAGGCGGGACAGCTCGAGGATGGAACCGCGATCGGAAACGCCATCGCCACCGCGGCCAACAGGCTACGCGATGCGCCCGGCAAATCGCGCGTGCTGATCCTTCTCACCGACGGTGTCAACAACCGCGGCACCATCGAGCCGCTTGTCGCGGCCAAGGCGGCCGCCGCGTATGGAATAAAGATCTACGCGATCGGAGTGGGCAGCGCCGGAATGGCGCTGGTGCCGGTCGGTCGGACCGCCGCCGGCGGTCTTCGGTACGAGTATCAGCCGGTGGAAATCGACGAAGCCCTCCTCAGTAATATTGCGCGCATGACGGGCGGCCGATACTTCCGCGCGCGCGACGCTGCCGCGCTCCAGAATATCTATACGCAAATCGATCACCTGGAGCGGGCCCCGGTCCACTCGAGCACCATCGTGAGGTACCAGGAGCTTTATCGGTGGCCGCTCGCGATCGGCCTCCTCGCGCTGTTCGCGGAGCTGGGGATCGTCGCGTGGAAGGCGCCGCTGCCGTGACAATCTCAACGTATCTGCGCTACATCCAGTGGCCGTGGGCGCTCGCCTTTGCGATCGTCCTGCCGGTGGTGACGGCGTGGCTCGTGAGCTGGGGCATTCGCGCGCGCAGGACGCGCCTCGCTCGGCTCGGTACTCCATCCATGATCGCGAGGCTTGCACCCTCGATCACGCAGCAGCGCACCTGGTCGGCGGCCCTCCGCGCGGCGCTGGCGACGCTGCTCCTGGGCTTGGCGCTCGCCGGCCCGCGTTGGGGTGTCGAGCAGACCGTGGTCAAGCAGCAAGGTGTCGACGTGGTCCTCGCACTCGATGCCTCGCTCTCCATGCTAGCGACGGACGAGAAGCCGAGCAGGCTGCAGGCGATGAAGCAGGAGATCGACCGATTGAGAGATCTGTCGCCCGGAGACCGGTTCGCGCTGCTCGCGTTCGCGGGCCGGAGCTACATCCTGACCCCGCTCACGGTGGACAACAGCGCGCTCGATCTGTTTTTGCAAAACCTCGATCCGTCGATCGTCGGGCAGGGCGGGAGCTCGCTCGCGAGCGCGCTGCGTCAGGCGACGAACCTTCTCGCGCTCAATAAATCGCAGGGCGACAAGGCAATTATCCTGATGAGTGACGGCGAAGGCTTCGACAATCCCGACGAGGTGCTGGGCGAGGCTCGCCGCGCGCGGGAGATGGGCTTCACAATCGTGACCGTGGGATTCGGGACGACCGAAGGATCCACGATTCCGATCGTCGAGAACCGTGTCGTCACGCAGAAGCGCGACGAGAACGGAAACATTGTCGTCACCCACTACGATCCAGCTTTGCTCAAGGCGATCGCCGACGAAGGTAAAGGGACATTCATTGACGCTCGCGTTGCTGACAAGGCGGGGAAAATCCGGGCTGCGCTGAACAACCTTCACGCCAGCCCGCGTTCCCTGGTATCCGGAGAGAATCTTGGGATCCAGTTCCAATGGTTCGTGCTGGCAGCGCTCCTGCTGCTCACCCTCGACACTTTCCTTCAGACGCGGCGCCGCAGGGGAAGGGCGGTTGCCGCCGCGGCCACAACCGCGACTATGCTCCTGCTCACGGCATCGTGTCGGCCAACCGAGCGCGACAAGCCGGCGATCGCGCTCTACAACACGGGCACGGGGCTTCTCCTTCGCGATTCGCTCGCCTCCGCGGTACCGCCTCTCACGCGCGCTTCCGATTCAAAGGATCTCGAGGTTCGCCATCACGCGCGGTTCAACCTCGGCCTCGACTATCTGATACAGGGACGCCGCGCAAAAAAGGATTCCGCCGACGTTCCGCTCGACAGCGCGCTCTATCGCTACAAACAGATTCTCGAAGTTGCCGTCACTGACTCTGACGCGCGATGGAATTACGAGCTCGCGCTGAGGCAGAAAAAAGGCGGTGGCGGCGGTGGAGGTGGAGGAGGAGGTGGTGGTGGTGGCGGTCAGGGTCCGACCAAGAGTCCCTCTCCCTCACCGAGCCAGAACCAGTCTCCCGCCCCAAAACCGGTTCCCGGAATGACGCCCCAGCAGGCGGAAGCTGTGCTCAACGCGGCGGAGGACAAGGAGATCGACGTGCAGGGAAAGCGGCAGATGAAGAACGTGCCGACCCCGCCGAGGGGCAAGGATTGGTAACTTCGGTAGCACCATGCCGGTGATTTTAATTCTTCCGAGCTCGGTTGCGGATCAGATTGCGGCCGGTGAAGTCGTCGAGCGCCCCTCGTCGGTGGTGAAGGAGCTCGTTGAGAACGCGATGGATGCCGGTGCGACCGTCATCGAGATCTCGCTCGAGGACGGCGGACGCAGGCTCATTCGAGTGAGCGACGATGGCACTGGCATCAACAGTGAAGAAGTGCCGAGAGCGCTCGCTCGTCACGGCACCTCGAAGATCACCAAAGCGTCGGACCTGGTCGGAGTGTCCACTTTCGGGTTTCGCGGGGAGGCGCTGCCCGCCATCGCTTCGGTCTCACAGTTCGAGATCCAGTCGGCGGCGGCGGACGGAGAGGGCACGTCGACCCGAGTACTCGGTGGACAGATCTCGCCGGCCGAGCGGATCGCGCGGCGCCGTGGAACCACTGTGACGGTCAGCCAGCTGTTCTACAACATGCCCGCGCGACTCAAGTTCCTCCGGAGCGCTCGATCGGAATGGAGAAGCGCCGTAGAGTCCCTGACCGCACTGGCGCTCACAAAGCCGGGGGTTCGCATTCATTTGTCGCACGACGGTAAGAACGCGCTCACTCTACCGCCAGTGTCGAGCATCCGGTCGCGTCTTGGCGCGATCTGGGGCGGGCGATACGCGGAAGATCTTCTCGATGTCGATGATGTCGCCGGACCGATTCACACCAGCGGTCTGGTTCAGCGACCGGCCGACGTCGGCACATCGACGAGACGCGGTTTTCTCTCGATCAATGGCCGCGCGGTCCGCGACGCCGGAATTGGACGCGCGGTCGAGGCCGCATACCGTTCCACGATCGTCGCTGGAGTGCGGCCATCGTTCTTTATCAATGTCACGGTGCCGGCGGATGCTGTCGACGTGAACGTGCATCCCTCCAAGGCGGAAGTTCGCTTCCGCGACCGATGGAATGTCGAGCGCGCCGTGGAGACCGCCGTGAGGCGGTCTCTCGGCACTCTGGACAGCGCGGCGTCGCTCGGCTTTCGGGGCTCGAGCTTCATTTTCCGCCCTGACACGATCCCGCCGAATCCCGACTCGGAGATCCTTCGTCCGCCGATCGATCACGACTCGCCTTTGTTCGCAGGAGGCACCAGCGCGGCGGAGATCGACGGCGCGGAATACGCGACCGCGGTATCCACGGCAGATGTCTCGGCGCCGGCGCAGCCGATTCCGCCGCTTTTCCAGCTCCGCCACACCTATATCGCGTTCGAGCACGAAGATGGACTCGTCCTCATCGATCAGCATTCCGCTCACGAGCGGGTTCTCTACGAGCAGTTCATGCACACGCTGGAGAGCGGGGCGGCGCCCGCGCAGCGTCTCCTACTCCCCCTGACTCTCCACCTTGGACCAGCCGAGGGCGAAGCGTTCGATTCCAATCGTGAGTATCTCGAGCGCCTGGGTTTCGAAGTCGAAGGTTTTGGCGGCCACACTCTCATCGTCAACACCGTCCCGATGCCGCACCCTCGCTTCGACGCCGAGCGTTGCCTGCGAGAGACGCTGGATTCGTTGACGGGTGACAGGGTAGCGGGCGCCGCAGCGAAACACGAGCGACTGGCCGCAACCGTCGCGTGCAAGGCCGCAATCAAGGCTGGCGAAGAGCTCTCGCAAGCAGAGATGCGCTCGCTCTTCGCCGCGCTGCGGGACACCACGTTGCCGGCGCACGACGTCCACGGCCGCTCCACGATCGTTCATCTCACCTGGGACGAGGTAGAGCGGCGCTTTGGAAGGCGATAGACAAGGCCTCTCGCCTGCGAAGCGGGCTCGGAGACGGCGGCTCCGCATCATCTGCGGTCCGACGGCTGCAGGCAAATCCGCCGTCGCAATGGACCTTTGCGAGACGTACAACGCCGCGATCGTCAGCGCGGATTCGCGCCAGATCTACCGCGGGTTCGACATCGGAACCGCCAAGCCAACCGGTGAAGAGCGTGCGCGCGTAACACACTACGGAATAGATGTCGCCAGACCGGACGACCGTTACTCCGCGGCAAGATGGGCCAAAGAGGCGGGCGGATGGATCGAATGCGCAGGCAAAATGGGCAAAGCGGCGGTGATCGTCGGGGGAACGGGACTCTATATCAAGGCGCTCGCTGATCCGCTTTTCTCCATGCCGGACATGGATCCGCTTCAGCGTTCGCAGCTGGAGAGTGAGCTCGCGTCAAAGTCTCTCGCCGAGTTGCGCCGCTGGTGCGAGGGACTCGATCCTGCGCGGGCGCACCTTGGCCGCACTCAGTTGGTGCGCGCCATCGAGACGGCACTTCTTTCGGGCTCTCGCATCAGCGCTCTCCACGCGGAGCACAAAGCCGCCACGCACATCCAACCTCAGGATGAGAACGCAACGTATCTGATCGTGGATCCCGGCTCCGTGCTCGGGTCCAGAATCGAGACACGCGTTGACCGGATGCTCGAGGCCGGCTGGGCGGACGAAGTTCGCGAGCTCCAGGGCAATGTGTCTCCGGACGCGCCGGCGTGGAAATCGAGCGGTTACTCAGTGATGCGCGAGCACGTCGAGGGCCGGCTGGATTTGTCATCCGCGCGGCAGCGGATCATTATTGAGACGCGACAGTACGCGAAGCGCCAGCGTACGTGGTTCAGACACCAGCTGCCGGGGGCGGCTGTGACGGTTGTCAATCCTGATGACTCTCGAGCCCGCGCCGTCGCGCGGGAATGGTGGGAAAGGGCTGAGTGAACATAGGCATTACGTGCTACCCGACGTACGGTGGATCCGGCGCCGTCGCGACCGAGCTCGGGATCGCGTTGGCGGAGCGCGGGCACGAAGTCCATTTCATCACGTACCGACAGCCGTTCCGTCTCCCTTCGTTCCTGCCCCGTATTTTTTTCCACGAGGTCGATGTCGGCCGTTATCCGCTGTTCGAGTTTCCGCCGTACGATCTCGCTCTGGCCGTGCGGATGCACGAAGTGGTGAGGAGCCACCACCTCGAGCTGCTGCACTGTCACTACGCGATCCCGCACGCCACCAGCGCCTGGATCGCGCGCGAGATGCTGCGCGAGGCGGGCGAAGACGTTCACGTGATCACGACCCTGCATGGAACTGACATCACGATCGTCGGCCAGGATCCCTCGTTCTATCCGATAACCAAGTTCTCGATCGAGAAGTCGGATCGCATCACGGCGGTCTCTCAGTACCTGAAGGAGGAGACGTGTCGCGCATTTGGCTGCGACGGCCCCGCCATCGACGTGATCCACAACTTCATCGACCCCGACGTCTACAATCGCGAGAAGTATCCGTCCCTGCTCAAGAAGCAGGTCGGCCAATCGAAGCCGATTCTCATGCACGTCTCCAACTTTCGCACCGTCAAGCGCGTGCGGGACGTTGTCCGCATCTTCGCTGAGGTGAATCGCGAGCTTCCCAGCGTGCTGGTGATGATCGGAGACGGACCCGACAGGCCCGCCGCCGAGGAAGAGGCGCGCATGCTCGGCGTCGCGGACTCGGTGTCGTTTCTGGGAAAGCTGGATCAGATCGCGCCGCTCCTCGCGGCCGCGGATCTCTTTCTGCTGCCGAGCCAGAGCGAGTCTTTCGGCTTGAGCGCGCTCGAGGCGCTCGCATCCGGAGTGCCCGTCATCGGCACCGACGCGGGTGGTCTTCCGGAGGTAGTCCGCGACGGCGAGACTGGCGTTCTCTGCGGGGTCGGCGACATTCCGGGCATGGCCGCCGCATCGCTCGAGATTCTCCAGGATCGGAAGCGCTGGTCGGAAATGAGCAAGCTGGCGTCCGCCGATGCCCGCGAGAGATTTTCTCGCGACGCCATCGTCAGCAAGTACGAATCACTCTATCGCACATCACTTCCCGCCAAAACAACATGACTCCTCTTCAGGCGATCTCGCTCGGAATCATTCAGGGGCTCTCGGAGTTTCTTCCCATCAGCAGCTCGGCGCATCTCACTCTCGCGCCGTGGCTGTTCGGCTGGGAGGATCCCGGACTGGCGTTCGACGTCGCGCTGCATTTCGGGACACTTCTGGCCGTTCTGTGGTACTTCCGAATGGAGTGGCTCACCCTGATCAAGGCCGCGTTCGGCATCGTCACGACCGGGCGCGTCGAGACTCCCGAAAAGCGTAAGGTGATTTACCTCATCGTCGCGACGATCCCGGGGGCCATCGGCGGGCTCATGCTTCAGTCGAGGGCCGAGTCCGCGTTTCGAGATCCACAGATCATCGCAATCGCGCTGATCGTGATGGGAATTGTCCTCTGGGCGGTCGACAAAGCCGTCGACCAGCGCCGCATACTTGGCGAGATGCGCTGGGTGGACGCGTTGCTGATCGGACTATCCCAGGTGATCGCATTGATTCCGGGTGTCTCGCGGTCGGGGTCGACCATCACGACCGCGCGCGGCCTGCGCTTCGACCGTGAAAGCGCCGCGGAATTCAGCTTTCTCATGAGCATGCCGATCATTGCCGCAGCAGTCGTGCTCGAAGGCCCCAAAGCGTTGCAACAGGGCGGACTGACGAACGAGCTGATGTCGGGCGTCGTCGCGTCGGCGATCAGCGGCTGGCTTGCCATCTCGATCCTCATGCGGTTCGTGAGCAGGCATAGCTACCGCATCTTCGCCTTTTATCGTGTCGCGCTCGGTATCGCTGTCCTGGCGGTGATCCACGCGCGCGGATAGCGAGGTCCGGTTCGATGGTGCTACGCACGAAGCAATCGAGCAGATGCTCGAGCTTCCGCGCGTGGAGCTACTCGAGTCGACGACTTCGACGCTCGACGTCGCGCATCGCCTCGCGGCTCGAGGCGCGCCCGCCGGCACGCTCGTGATCGCCAACGAACAGACCGCGGGTCGCGGCAGGGGCGGGAAGAGCTGGCAGTCGTCGCCTGGCGCCGGTCTCTGGCTGACCCTGATCGAGCGCCCGTCTGACAGCTCGGGCCTCGGAGTCCTCTCCTTGCGCGTCGGCCTTGCGGCTGCCGAGGCGCTTGACCGGTTTGCGCCGGAGCCTATCCGCCTCAAATGGCCGAACGACCTTTACATCGATCAGGGAAAGCTCGGTGGCATTCTGGTAGAGGCCCGATGGCGCGAGCAGGCGGTGGAATGGGTCGCGATCGGCCTTGGAGTGAATGTGCAGGCACCAACGAACGTTGAAACGGCAGCGGGCCTCGAACCGGGAACCGATCGGCTCGAGGTTCTAGGCGACCTGATCCCCGCGGTTCTCGCGGCCTCGCGGGCGACAGGTCCGCTCCAGGCCGATGAAATGGAGGAATTCGACGCCCGCGACCTGGCGCGCGGGCGAAGGTGCGTCGAGCCGGCGGTCGGGCGCGTGGCGGGGATCTCTCCCACTGGCGAGCTGCTGGTGGCACTGGCAGACTCTGTCGTTCCATTTCGCTCCGGCTCTCTCGTGCTCGAGGATCCGCAATGATCGTCGTCTTCGACGTAGGCAACTCCGAGATCACAATTGGAATCTTCAATGCGGGAGAGCTGCTCTCCCATTGGAGACTGACTACCGCACCGCCCAGGACCGCCGACGAACTCGCGCTCCTGATTCGATCCATTGCGGGTCCGGAGCTAGCGTCGCCCGGAGGTGCGCAAGGGTCAGCCATTTGCTCGGTCGTCCCCGCCATCACCCCGATGCTCGCCGAAGCGTGCGAGATGTGCTTTGGCCGCAAGCCGATCATGATCGACGCCCGCGCAAAGCTCCCGATCAAGCTCGATGTGGAAGACCCATTTACGGTCGGCGCCGATCGGATCGCGAACACCCTCGCCGCCAGCCGGATTTACAGGAAGGATGCTGTCGTCGTCGATCTGGGGACCGCCACGACCTACGACTGCATCACCGCTGATGGGACCTTCCTCGGGGGCGTCATTCAGCCCGGGATCATGATCTCGGCTGACACGTTGTTCCGGCGTACGGCGCAGCTTCCGGCAACTGACATTGTCCCGCCCAAGAAGGTGATCGCGCGCCGCACGGACGAATGCATCCGGGCCGGTGTTCTCTATGGCGCGGTAGACTCTATCGACGGGATAGTCCGCCGGATCAAGAAGGAATGGCCTGGTAAGAAGCACCCGATCGTGATAGCGACCGGGGGGATGGCGGAAACGATCCGGCCGCATTCAGCTGAGCTGGAGCTGGTTGACCCCTTTCTTACCCTGAAAGGCATCCGACTCGGCTACGAGCTGCTTAGCTGAGGGTCGGGAAACACCCGGCTCACCGCCGGGATTTTCCGGGTTGACTGACCCCTCCCGGACCCATTAAGTTGAGGCTTAGCACTCACCACGGTCGAGTGCTAACAGCAGAGGTTTCCCACCCCAAGCCACTTTTTCCAGCAGAAGGACAGCTAACTATGGCTACAAAAACACAAACCAACACCAAGGTCGCTCCCCTCGCAGATCGCGTCGTCGTCAAGGCGCTCGAGGACACAGAGCAAATGCGCGGCGGACTCTTCATCCCCGACACCGCGAAGGAAAAGCCGCAGCAGGGCGAGATCATCGCGGTCGGTCCTGGCCGCTATGAGAAGAACGTCCGCGTCCCGATGGAAGTCAAAGTCGGCGACAAGGTTCTGTACGGCAAGTACAGCGGCACCGAAGTCACGATCAACACCGAACAGTATCTGATCCTTCGCGAGTCTGATGTGCTCGCGGTTGTGAATTAACCAGACACCCAAAGAGCGAATCATATGGCAGCCAAGGAACTACACTTCAACACCGAAGCGCGCGCGGCTCTCAAGCGCGGCGTCGATCAGCTCGCGGAGGCGGTCAAGGTCACGCTTGGCCCGAAGGGCCGGAACGTCGTCATCGACAAGAAGTTCGGTGCACCGACCGTCACCAAGGACGGAGTGACCGTCGCCAAGGAAATCGAGCTGTCGGATCCGCTCGAGAACATGGGCGCGCAGATGGTGAAGGAAGTCGCGACCAAGACCAGCGATCTCGCTGGAGACGGCACCACCACGGCAACCGTGCTGGCTCAGGCGATTTTCCGTGAAGGCCTCAAGAACGTCACCGCCGGTGTCAATCCGATGGCGCTCAAGCGCGGCATCGATTCGGCAGTCAGCGCGGTCGTCGAGGAGCTCAAGAAGATGAGCGTCCCGACCAAGGGCAAGAAGGAAATAGCTCAAGTCGGTTCAATATCTGCAAACAATGACAAGGAAATCGGTGACCTGATCGCCGAAGCGATGGAGAAGGTTGGCAAGGACGGCGTCATCACCGTTGAAGAGGCGAAGGGCCTCGAGACGACGCTGGAGACGGTCGAGGGAATGCAGTTCGACCGCGGCTACCTCTCGCCGTACTTCGTCACTGATCCGGAGAAGATGGAAGCAGCCCTCGAGGATGCTCTGATTCTCATTCACGACAAGAAAATTTCCTCCATGAAGGATCTCCTTCCGATCCTCGAGAAGGTCGCGCAGCTGGGCAAGCCGTTGCTCATCATCGCCGAGGACATCGAGGGTGAGGCGCTGGCGACTCTGGTCGTCAACAAGCTTCGTGGCACGCTCCGCGTGTCAGCGGTCAAGGCTCCCGGATTCGGTGATCGTCGCAAGGCAATGCTCGAGGACATCGCTGTCCTTACCGGCGGCCAGGTGATCTCGGAAGAAGTCGGATTCAAGCTCGAGAACGCCGTCGTGACCGATCTCGGTCGCGCCAAGCGTATCGTCGTCGACAAGGAGACCACCACGATCATCGATGGTCAGGGCGACGAGGACAAGATCAAGGGACGCATCAAGGAGCTCAAGGCGGCGATCGAGAAGACCACTTCCGATTACGATCGCGAGAAGCTTCAGGAGCGTCTGGCGAAGATTGCCGGCGGTGTGGCGGTGATCAACGTCGGCGCGCCCACAGAGAGCGAGATGAAGGAGAAGAAGGCAAGAGTTGAGGACGCCCTGCATGCCACGAGAGCAGCCGTGGAAGAGGGAATCGTCCCCGGCGGTGGCGTCGCGTTGATTCGCGCGCAGAAGGCGCTCAAGATACTCAAGCTTGCGGATAGCGACGAGCAGATCGGTGTCGAGATTGTCCGTAAGGCAATCGAGGAGCCGATGCGGATCATCGTCCAGAACGCTGGTGGTGAAGGCTCGATCGTAGTCGAGAAGATTCGCCAGTCGAAGGACAACAGCTACGGCTACAACGCGCTCACCGATGAGTACGAGGATCTGGTCGCGGCCGGCGTCATCGACCCGACCAAGGTCACCCGCACCGCGTTGCAGAATGCGGCGTCGATCGCGGGACTTCTGCTCACGACCGAAGCATTGATCGTAGAGAAGAAGGAGCCGGTTGGAGCTGGTGCTCAGGGCGGTGGCAATCCGGGCGGTATGGGCGGGATGTACTAGCCGCTCACCCGGCAAGAGTTCAGGCGGGAGTCGCTACTTGGCGGCTCCCGTTTTTTTTGCGCCCTTGACGCGATTACCTGATCGCCATATTATCCCAAGACAACTGAAGACCCTGTGGTAATTTGCCGCGTATTGCAGCCACGTTAAATAAATGCTAAAAAGCGAGGAACGCCCGCGGCCACATAGCCACGGGCGTTCTGCTTTATCCGCGGAGTCCATCAACCAGAATCGCCATGACTCCCCAGCAGCTCGAGATCGACCCCACGCGGGCGCTCCACGACTTTCCCATTGTTTCCGCGGGCGCACGCAGCAACACAGGCCTTCCGAAATTCACATCCCGCCGGAAAGCCGCAGCTACAACCTCCGCCGCTTCCGTCGACACGCCGCGAACAATCCGCGTCGCTCTCGCCGGATGCGGTGTCGTCGGTGGCGGCCTCGTGCGGCTTCTCCACGAGTCCGCGCCCGCAATCGCGGCCCGCTTCGGCGTCCGCTTCGATCTCACGCGAGTGCTGGTGCGTGATCTCAGTCGGGAGCGCAATCTGCCCCTCGACTCGCGGCTCTTTACGAACGACCTCGATGCCTTTCTCGCTCACGATTTCGACGTGATCATCGAGGCGGTCGGCGGCAACGAGCCGGCGCGAACGATCGCGTCCGCCGCGCTCAAGCGCGGAACGAAAGTCATTACGGCCAACAAGGAGCTTGTCGCCGCGCATGGCGACAGTCTTTCGGCGCTCGCTCGCGAACACGGCGCCAGTCTCGATTTTGGCGCGGCGGTAGGCGGAAGCGCCCCGGTGATTTCGACGCTGCGGGATCTGGTCGGCGCCTCCACACCACTGTCTGTGTGCGGAATCCTGAACGGAACGTCGAACTATGTCATATCCCTGCTTGAGCGCGGCGCGAGCCTCGATGGCGCCCTCGCGTCTGCGCGCGAGCGTGGCCTCGCCGAGGCTGACTGCGCCCGCGATCTGGACGGGCGGGATGCGGCGGCGAAGCTCGCCATCATCGCGTGGATCGCATTTGGCATACGCCCAGCCGACCTCCACGTTCGCCGGACGCCATTGGTACCGGGCCTGGAGCGCCTCGTGCGATTTGCGACGATCACGGGCGCGCGCCTCCGTCTTATCGCCGAGTGTACCCGGCTGCCCGGAGACCGTGTAACGGCTTCAGTCGAGCCCGTGATCGTTCATTCGGAGAGCGCGTTCGGGCGAACAGTTCTCGAGGAAAATCGAGTCGAAGTGGATCTTGGCTGGCGCTCGCCGCTGAGCGTATCCGGCCCGGGTGCCGGCGGGCCTCCAACTGCCGCGGCGCTGTTGGGTGATTTGCTCAGGGTCTCGCCGCCCCCCAACGATCGGGGGCCAGGTGCCACACAGTTTCTCTCCGTCGCTGACCCGCGTGAACATCGTTGGCTCGTCGTGGCTCACCTCGATGCAGTTGCACTGCAACGAACTTCAACGGCGGTCGGGCTTCGTTCCGAGCGCTGCGCCAGCGAGGGGGCCGACGCGGCGCTGATTACCGCTCCCGCATCCTGGAAATCCGCGCAGCGTCTGATTGCCGCGCTGGATTCGTTGAGCGCGGCGCCTTTGGTTGCTCGATACGAGACTTGCAAGGAAACGGAGGTGCTCCAATGACCGCGATTGCGCTGGTCTCACCGAGCGACCCGAGCATCGCGTCCACGCCCGAACTCTCGCGCGCGTTGGGCGGGTTTGACACGTCGTCGGCAAACTACGAGATCGTTGGACCTCATGGCGCGCCGGTCATTGCTGTACTCGGCGGTATCTCCGCGTCGAAACACGTCACGTCGTCCGCTTCGGACCCGTCTTCAGGGTGGTGGGAGGATGTGGTTGGCGAGGGACGCGCAATCGACACTCGACAGTTCCGGGTCCTTGGCATCGACTATGTCACGAGCGGGAAAAGCACCGCGTCGGTTACGACCGCCGATCAGGCTGAGGCCCTTGCTGCGGCCCTCGATCAAGCGGGCATTCGCAGCCTGCATGCAATCGTAGGAGCATCCTACGGCGGGATGGTCGCGCTTGCCTTCGGCGTCGGATTCGGGGGGCGCGCAGGGCGTCTGGTCGTTATCAGCGCGGCGCACGAGAGCGATCCCATCGCGACCGCGCTCCGGCACCTTCAGCGCCGTGTTGTCGCCCTTGGAAGCGCGGTGGGTCGGGAGCGCGACGGATTGGCGATCGCGCGCGGCATCGCGATGACGACCTACCTGACTCCGTTGCATTTCGAGGAGCGCCTCGCGGGGTGTGATCGGAACGATTCACGGCTTGTTGAGGATCGCATCGGTGACTACCTGAAGACGCGCGGCGAACGGTTCGCCGAACAATGGACGTCCGAGCGGTACAACGCACTCTCGCTCTCGCTCGACCTTCACAAGATCCGCCCCGAGGATGTCACCGTCCCGGCGACCGTGATTGCAATTAGTAGCGACCGGCTGGTGCCAGTCGCGCAAAGTCGCGAGCTCGCGCGAAGGCTGGGCGGTCCGAGCCAGCTGGTCGAGCTCGACTCATCTCACGGCCACGACGCGTTCCTCGGCGATTCCTCCCGTGTTGCTCCATTCATCAACGAGCTGCTTCGAATCGGAGTGGAGGTGGTATCATGACCGACGAGATCAGACATTCATCGTTGCGTCCCCCGCAGCACCCGGCAACGCGCGCGGTACGCGCTGGCATAGCGACCGACCTGCACCATGGCGCGGTCGTGCCTCCAATCCATCTTTCTTCGACCTTCGCCTTCGAAGCGTTCGGAAAAAAGAGGCTCTACGACTACACGCGCACGGGCAATCCGACCCGCGAGTACCTCGCCAACGCGCTCGCCGAGCTCGAGGATGGAGAGGGAGCGGTCGTGACGAGCACCGGAATGTCGGCGGTGGCTCTGGTGCTGCAGCTCGTGCGGCCCGGAGATCTCATTCTCGCCGCTCACGACTGCTATGGCGGAACGCATCGCATTCTGCGCTCGCTCGCTGCCCGCGGGCAATTTGACGTTGCGTTCGTCGATCTCAGCGGCGAAACCGCCGTGGAGACGGTGAAGGCGCGCCGGCCAAAACTTCTGTGGATTGAAACGCCGAGCAATCCGCTGCTGAGGGTGACGAATCTTGCTCGGGTCATCGAGGCGGGGCACGAAGCTGGAGCAATTGTGGCCGTGGACAACACCTTCCTCTCACCGGTGCTGCAGCGCCCGATCGACTTCGGCGCGGACCTCGTAGTCCACTCGACCACAAAGTACCTCAACGGACACAGCGACGTCGTCGGTGGCGCGGTCGTAGCAGCGGACGCGGCGCTGGTCGAGGAGCTGGCCTGGTGGGCAAACTGCCTGGGAATCACAGGCGCTCCCTTCGACAGCTTTCTCACTCTGCGCGGAGTACGGACACTTCATGCGCGGATGCGCGTCCACTGCGAGAACGCCGCGCGCGTGGTCGAGCTGCTGTGCGGCCACCCCGCGGTAAAGCGTGTCTACTATCCGGGGCTCAGCTCTCATCCTGGACACAGCGTTGCCGCGTCTCAGCAGAGCGGCTTCGGCGCCATGGTGAGCTTCGAAGTAAACGGCGGAATCGATGGCGTCGAGCGGTTCGTCAACGCACTTCAGTGCTTCACGCTGGCAGAATCGCTGGGAGGTGTTGAGAGTCTGGTCGCGCATCCAGCGACGATGACGCACGCGTCCATGGATGAGGCGGCGCGCGCAACGGCTGGCATCGAGAATTCTCTGTTGCGACTATCGGTCGGAATCGAGCACGCCGACGACCTCGTCGCGGATCTGGCAGCCGCGCTTGACCATGCGGCGGCGTACGTCTCCGATAGTTACGCCGAGACGGAAAGCACCGACGTGGGGGCGACCGTCTGAGTGTTGCACTCGCGCGTACCGGGCTGCACTATCTACGACCCGACAGTTCATGGCTCACGTTCTTACAGCAGGATGCCCTCATGTCAACCAGGATCGCATCAGTAGCATTCATCATTCTCGCGGCGGGTCCACTCTCTGCGCAGGCTCCCGCCACGGCGTACATCATCACGCGCCTTGGAACCGATACCGTCGCAGTGGAGCGATACACGCGCTCGAACGACAAGCTGGAAGGCGATCTCGTGCTCCGGTATCCGCGTGTGCGCACCATCCACTACGTCGCCGATCTGGGGCCCCGCGGAGAGATCAAAGCGATGACTGCCGCCGCGCGGAGACCAAACACTGACCCCACCGCTGCTCCCGTGATGCGGATCGTCATGCAATTCGGCGACACGCTCGCAGTGATCACCGTGGAGCGCAATGGGACGGCCGATACCTCGGCCAGCGGAAGGAAGGGTTATCACGGCGGAGTGGCACCTACGCTCGGTGTGGAGCCGACGTCATACGGCGTTTACGAGCAGCTGCTCTCATCCTCGAAGCTCGGAGGTGACAGCGCGGCCTTTGCGCTCATCGCTCCGGGTCCGGGACCAACTCCCTCCATCATCCTGCGTCGGCGCGGGGCAGACTCCGTAGCGTTCAGGAGCACTTTTTTCCCGGGTTGGATAGAGGTCGCGCAGGTAGACTCGCGGGGCCGAATCAACGGGGTCGATTCCAGAGCGACCACGATCAAAACCGTTGCGCAGCGTGTGCCCAGTCTCGATGTGGACAACGTCGTGAAGGGCTGGGCCGCGACCGAGGTCGCGAGGGGTGGCCAGATGGGACAGATGTCACCGCCCGATACGGTCAGAGCGAGCATCGGCGGAGCAAACCTGGCGGTTGCCTATAGCCGCCCGCTCAAGCGTGGCCGCGTGATCTTTGGCAACGTCGTTCCGTGGAATCAGGTCTGGCGCACAGGTGCCAACGCGGCGACGGTTTTCTCGACCGACAAGGATCTCGTATTCGGGAGCACGGCGGTACCGGCTGGCAAATACACGCTATGGACGCTCCCCACGCCGACCGGGGCGCAGCTGATCTTCAATAGCGAGACCGGTCAGTGGGGCACCGACTATCACGCCGACAAGGATTTTGCGCGCGTCGCGCTTACTGCGAAGCAGGTGTCGCCGGCGATCGACCAGTTCGTGATCGGAGTAGTTCCGCAGGGGTCCGGAGGCGTGCTGCGCTTTTCGTGGGACGACAAGGAATACGCCGTACCGTTCACGGTGAAACAGCGTTGACTTCGCCCGAAAGTCCGGCGCGGAGCAATCGCTGGCTCCGCGCCGTGGGTTACGGATTCCTCGCCGAATTCGTCACGGTCCTCACGGTCATCGTGATCGTCCAGTCGTATGCATATTTTTTCACGCGCGGTCCATCGGATCCCGACTACGTTGCGATCGGCGTGCGGCTCGGAGGGATCGTCGGCGTAGTCGGCGGGACGCTCTACACCTATCTGTTCGCGCGGCTCATGATGGGTCTGCTCACCAGCCGCTTCGTCGCGCACGGCGTTGTCGTCGCTCTGAGCGCGATCGCATTTTCGGTCGGGGGTTCTATCATCGGACACCACGGCGTCCCCCTGGCGTACGTGCTCGCCTCTGCTCTCAAGCTTGCCGCGGGCGCGCTCGCAGGATATCTCGCCGCGAAACGATCTCCCCCGTGGGTCGCCGGCTAGAAATCAGTCGATGATTGTCAGCGAGATGGGATTCTCGAGATACACGACTTTTTCTTCTCGCCGCGAATGCAGTATTCGCCAGAACCAGCTTTCGTCGCGCGGCTGTCCGCCGTGTTCCATAATGAGCTTCGCGAGGTCGGCAACCTCGCTTGGATCCATTCGCAAGCATCCATGTGACGCGGCGGACCCCAGGCTCTCGACGTCGCCGGTGCCGTGAATGTAGTAATCGGGATCCTGGAAAAAGATCTTCACGACCTTCATCGGATTTCCCGGAGCGCCAGGACCCTTGGCGGTTTTTCCCTTCGCCCAGTCGGCGTCAGGAGGCGGACGCCAGCTGGGATTCCAGACGATCTTGCTAATGGCGAAGGTGCCTACCGGTGTGGGGTACCTGTCTTGTCCGACAGCGACCGCGAAGGTCTTGAGTGTGCTGTCTCCGCGCTGAACGATGAGCATTCGCGCCCCCAGATCCGCCCGAAGCGTGAGCGGCGCCTCCACTGGCCCGGGCTCTTCGGCGCTTGTGTCCCGACCCGCGGTCGGCGCGGTTCGGGGAAGCTCGATCTGGGCTAAAGCTGTGCGCGCCGCGATTAGTCCGGTCAGAAGTGCGACGACAGCTAAAGTCTTGCGATATATGGTCATTTAACGGCTGAGGTTGCGCGTTTTGGCTGGTCCATCAATACAGGTAACCAATTCAAATGCCGTTCCACATTGAGCGTGATTTCGGGACGTCGACCAAGGCACTTTTTCTCTTCCCCGAAGGAGATTCGGCCGCTCTTTTTGTTTCGGCTGTGTGAAATGCGCCTGCTGGCCCGCGCTGCCATCGCTCTGCATTTTCTTGGGGCGATCTCACCCGCAGCTGCATTTTCACCGAGCCAGAAACCGTGCATACGCCAAAGAAAATCGCCCTGCTCGCGCTCGCCGCGATCTCGTCTTCCTCGATCGAGCTGCACGCGCAGAAAATCGATCCCTCCCTCTACTCGAGTCTCGAGTGGCGCATGATCGGCCCCTTTCGCGGCGGGCGCACAATCGGCGCTACCGGAGTTCGAGGCCAACCGAACGTCTTTTACATCGGAGTGAACAACGGCGGGGTGTGGAAGACCACAGATGCCGGGCGCGCGTGGACACCGATCTTCGACGAGCAGCCGACGGGATCGATCGGGGATATCGCTGTCGCGCCTTCGAACCCCAACGTGATCTACGTCGGGAGCGGCGAGGGGGTTCAGCGGCCCGATCTCTCGAGTGGTGACGGCATCTACAAGTCGGTCGATGCCGGGAAGACCTGGCGGCACCTTGGACTGCGAGATGGACAGCAGATCGGGTCAGTCATCATCGACCCGCGTGACGAGAACAAGATCTTCGTCGGGGTGCTCGGCCATCCGTACGGTCCAAACACGGAGCGCGGCGTTTATCGGTCGACCAACGGTGGAGAGTCGTTCGAGCGCGTGCTCTACAAGGACGAAAACACGGGCGCGGCCCAGGTCGGGTTCGATCCGTCGAATCCGCAGATAGTCTACGCGGCGCTCTGGGCGGGAAGGCAAGGTCCGTGGGAGAACGCATCCTGGAACGGCCCCCTGAGTGGCCTGTTCAAATCCGCCGACGGCGGAACGACGTGGCGCCAGATCGGAAAAGGATTTCCGTCCGCGGCGCAGGGTCTTGGCAGAATCGGCTTTGCGATTGCCCCGAGCGATCCGCGGCGAATGTACGCGACCGTCGAGGCGCCAACGCTTGGCGGCATCTACCGCTCGGATGACGCCGGCGAGACATGGAGACGCACCAACGACGAGGTTCGAGTCTGGGGCCGTGCGTCCGACTTCGCGGAGGTGAAGGTCGACCCGCGAAATCCCGATGTCGTGTACTCCGCGAATACTTCGACGTACCGCTCATCCGATGGCGGGACTACGTGGACGGCAATCAAGGGTGCGCCCGGCGGCGACGACTATCACCGGATCTGGATCAATCCCGACAACCCGGAGATCATGATCATCGCGGCCGATCAGGGCGCGACGATCACCGTGAACGGTGGAAAAACCTGGAGCTCGTGGTACAACCAGCCCACCGCGCAGTTCTACCACGTGATCACGGACAATCGAATTCCGTACTGGGTCTACGGCGGACAGCAGGAGAGCGGCTCCATAGGAACGATGAGCCGAGGGGACTACGGCGCGATCACATTCCGCGAATGGAATTCGGTGGGAGTCGAGGAATACGGATACGTGGCTCCCGACCCGCTCGACCCGAACATCATCTACGGCGGGAAGCTCACGCGCTTTGATCAACGGTCACGTGAGGTCCAGAACATAAGCCCGGAAGCTGTGGGTTCCGGCAAGTACAGATTTCTTCGTACTGCGCCGGTGATTTTTTCCACCGTGGATCTGCACACGCTCTACTTCGCTGGCAATGTCCTGTTCAAGACGATGAACGGCGGGCACAGCTGGGACGTGATCAGTCCCGATCTCACGCGCCAGAATTACGACGTGCCTCAGGCATACGGCATTTTCACCGACGGAGATCTCTCGCGCGCGAAGAATCGCGGAGTCATCTACGCCGTCGCGCCATCTTTCCGGAACGTGAACACGATCTGGACGGGCTCGGACGACGGCGTCATGAACCTGACGCGCGATGGCGGAAAGACGTGGACCAACGTTACGCCGGCCGCACTGACTCCCTGGAGCAAAGTCTCTCAGCTGGAGGCGTCGCACTTCGATGACGAGTCCGCGTACGCCGCCATCAACCGCTTCAAGCTCGACGATCTCCATCCGCACATCTATCGCACCCACGATGGCGGGAAGAGCTGGAAGGAGATCGTCAACGGGATTCCCGCCGACGAAGTGGTGAACTCCGTCCGGGAGGACCCTGTGCGGCGCGGCCTCCTGTTCGCGGGGACCGAGCGCGCCGCCTATTTCTCCCTCGACGACGGCGAGCAGTGGCAACCTCTCAGGCTCAACATGCCGGCCACATCGATTCGCGACATCGTGATCCACGATGACGACATAATCGTCGGGACCCATGGGCGCTCGTTCTGGATTCTCGACGACATGACCCCGTTACGGCAGCTCGACGCCAAGGCGGGCGACGCCGAGACTTTTCTGTTCAAGCCGAAGCTCACGTACCGGTTTCGCCGCAACAAGAACACTGATACGCCCTTGCCGCCCGAAGAGCCCGCCGGGAAAAATCCACCCGACGGCGCGATAATCAACTACCGACTCGGCGCCGATTCCGGCACGCCGGTCGTCCTCGACATCCTGGATGATGCGGGCCACTCAGTCCGCAGCTTCTCGAGCGCCGATTCGGTCGAGCCGACCGAGAGCGATCTCAGCGTTCCGACTTATTGGGTTCGCCCGCAGCAACGGTTAGCCCCGGGCCGCGGAACTCATCGCTTCGTGTGGGACCTTCACTATCCGCCGCCCAAGGTTCTCGGCCACGATTATCCGATCTCAGCCATCTATGGCGACACGCCGCGGTTTCCTCTGGGACCGGCGGTGTTGCCAGGCACGTACGCCGTCCGGCTGACCGCGAACGGCCGGACCTACACGCAGCCGCTTGTGATCAAGATGGACCCGCGTGTTCAGATCATTGATGCCGGACTCCGCCTGCAGCGCGATATTGGTGTCCGAATGAACGATGCCATCAGCCGCGATTTCGCAGCGCTCGGTGAAGTACGCGCTCAGCGAACGCTGCTGAGAGGGCAGCGTGAAGGCGGCAAGGCGAAGGAGGTTGCTGATTCTCTGCTGGCGCTGGATTCGCTGCTGGCCAAAATCGAAAGCGGTGCGCGAGGCGGAGTCGACATTGGTCTGGTCGTCCTGAACGAACAGCTCGCCGGGATTCTCGATGCCGTCGAGGGCGCGGATGCAGACCCTACGACTCAGGTCGTAGCGGCGGCCGGCGACTTGGAGAAATCTCTCGCCGCGACTCTTGCACAGTGGTCTGATGTCCAGCGTACGCGAATCCGCCACGACCGGAAGTAGATTACCCAGTCCCAGTACTCGCAGCTCACCGGAGAACGAGATGACGACGAGCAAGGAAACCGAGTGGATGAATCACCCGAGGCTGCGAAAGCTCGTGACAGCGGTCAACGAGCTGACTCTCGCCGAACGGATTACGCTCGTGAAGGGACTGGTGCCAGCGATAGCCGACGAGCTGTCCGATACCGAGTATGAGAGATTCGTCGACGCCGTACGATTGAAAGGTGAGCGCTTTCACGAAGCGCAGGCGCACCCCGGCGAGGGCAGGGCGGAGCGAAAGGTTCCAGGCGACCGCGACATCGAAGGACGATAGGAGGCCCAATGATGAACTTCTACTGGATATTCGGGATTCTCATTGTTGCGGCCCTTTTGTTCGCACTCTTCGCGGGCACGCGGCGGCCCAAGCCGTAGTCTAAATCCCGAGCGCGAGCTGGATTGGCGCGGCGGCAGTGCCGGATCCGGCGCCCACGCATATCGGCCCAACCACGCTGCTCTGCGCCGCCGCGGTAAGGCGTCCCTTGAACCTCGCGCGGCGGAGTGAATCACCGACGGTGCCAAGCGCGGTGCGCGGGTTGTTGTTTTGCTCGCTCAGGTGAGCCAGCACGATGTTGTTGAGCCCCGAGTGGATGCTTTGGCTTGCGGCGTGCGCCGCGTCCCGATTGCTCAAGTGTCCGAACTTGCCGCGAATCCTCGCCTGGAGCGACGGCGGATACGGTCCCGTGCGCAGCATTCCTTCGTCGTGGTTCGATTCGATGACGAGGATGTCCAGCTTGTCGAGCGCTCGCGAAACACTATCGGTCACGTGTCCCAGATCGTAAACGATCCCGGCGCGGGCACCTTCGGCGATTGATGTGACGATCACGGCGATCGGCTCATTGGCGTCGTGCGAGACCGGAACCGTCTCGAGGTGGAAGTCGCCCACGACCACCGTACTTTTTCGGGGCGTCAGGATCGTGCGGAGCGCCGACCACTCCGGGCACATCATCCTCGTTCCGGCCGTGCAGACGACGGTCCAACCCCATTTTCGCGCAGCTGAGGCAACGCCCTTGATGTGATCGGTATGTTCGTGGGTGACCACAACAGCCTCGATCGATTCGGGTGTGACCCCGGCGATGGCGAGGCGCTGCTTGAGAACGCGCGGAGCGAAGCCGGCGTCGACTAATATGCGCGTACGCTCGGTCTCTATGAGAACTGCATTGCCGCTGCTTCCACTGCCAAGAACCCACAGCTTCATCAAGCGCTCCAACGTTTCTTGTGCGCTTCAGCAAGCTGCTTCCGCGCCTTCTCTCCCAGCTCGACTTGCCGGCGGGCCATGGCCCGCTCGGCGACTGCAAGGAATTTAGTAATGTCGAATGTATCGTAGGGTGCGCCATCACCCCAGGCGAATGGAGGCACCACCTTGCGGGGCATGTTGCCCCCATAGACATTCGCGCCCGCGCCGATGACGCTGCCGGTGGTCAGCATCGTTCCGATGCCAGTCTTCGCGTGATCGCCGAAGAATGTCCCGAGAAACTGCTGTCCAGTGTTGCGCACCCCTGAAGGAGTCCAGAGCTGAACTGGCCCGTAGGTGTTCTTCATATTGCTGGTCGTCGTCAGCGCGCCGAGGTTGACCCAACGTCCCAGGTAAGAGTGCCCCACGAATCCCGTATGTGTCTTGTTGCCGTGTCCGAGAAAGATCGAATTGCTCAGCTCCCCATGCACCTTGCAACGGTCGCCGATGGACGACGCCGCGACCCGATCTCCGAGAATCCGCGAATCACGGCCGACCGAAATAGGTCCGACGAGATGCGTGAATGGCGCGATCACCGCGCCGCTGCGGATCAGTATCGGACCCGCCGAGGCGTCGAGCACGACCTGCGGTCCGATTTGGGCGCCCTCTTCCACGAATATTCCGTGATCGCCTACCTTCGCCGCCTTTGTTTTCGCGCTCTCCCCGAGTGATTTCACGCGTAGCGGAATGTCCTCCATCAGCTGCTCGGCGAGGGTGCCAATGAAGTCCCACACCTCGTTGATCCAGCGTCCCTTGATCCTCTGTCCGCCAAGGGTCGTCTGGATCGATCCGATGTCGATCGTGCCGTCAGCGAATTGCGAGACGGGGAATGCCCGGGCGAGTCTCACCGCGCACGCCGCGCCTTCGCACATGAGAAGGTCGAACCGCTCCAGGCTCAGATCGATTGGGATCACACAGCGGGTGTTCACGAGAACCGAGCCCGCTGGAAGCTCCGAATTGGGCGCGACAGCTGGGGGTGCGTTGCCCTCTTCGAAATGCGCGAGGTGGGGGGAGCTGATGAAGCCGGCGCTCTTGAGCCCGGTGGCCCGCTCCCAGCGCCTGCGGATGAGCGAGGTCCCAGCCCGTAGCTCGGAGCCGGGCCGAGTCAGCGCGAACGGCTCGAACTGCCGCTCTCGCATGTCGTCGAAATAATAGAGAGCACTCATGCTTTCGCCTGCTCGCTCGCAGGGAGCGATTCCACCAGTCGCTTCAAGTCCGCTGCTTTCTCACGCGTAGTAACGAGCGTCAGTCCATCGTGCACCACTACGACCAGGTTGTCAACGCCATAGATCACAACCGTGCCGGAATCGGTGCGGACGACGTTGTCGCTGCAATCAAGCATGTGCACGGCCCCGATCGTGACGTTGCCGAATTCATCCTTGTCGCGCACGCGGCCGAGGGCGGCCCAGGTACCGATGTCGTCCCAGCCGAAGTCGCCTGGAATCACCGTCACGTTCTTGCTTCGCTCCAGAACGCCGACATCGACTGAGACCGGCTTGGCGACGCTGGCGAAGAATTCCGATGCCTCCGCATCGCGATCGAGAGCAAGCGCCTTCGCCAGCTCGGGAGTGTGCTGCTTGACCTGCGCCAGAAAGTCGCCGACGCTCCAGACGAAGATTCCCGAATTCCAGAGATACCCCTCCGAGCGCATCTTCTCAGCGCGCGTCCGATCCGGTTTCTCGACGAAGCGCTTGACTGGTGATCCGCCCTTTTTGTTTGGATTGACGGCCTGGATGTAGCCGAATCCCTGATCGGCGCGCGTCGGGACGATCCCCACCGTAACGAGCGTGTGGGTCTTCTGCGCGACCTCCTCGGCTTCGAGAAGAACTTCGCGGAACTGCACGTCGTTGCCGATGAACCAGTCGGCGTGAACCGAGATCATCGTCGCGTTCTTGTCGTCGCGACGCTCGATGGCGAGCGCCGCCCACGTCAGAGCCGCGGCCGTTCCGGCGGGGCGTGGCTCCGCGATAATGTTCTCTCTCGGTATCGCGGGGAGGAGCCTCCGAATCGACTTCACGAGGCTCTCGTTGGTGAGCACGAGAGTGCGGGCAGGTTCCACGATCGCCGCGAGCCGGTCGACCGCATCCACGAGCAGTGGCTTGTCGGTTACAAGTGGGAGCAGCTGCTTCGGACGCTCGGGCGTGCTGAGCGGCCAGAATCGCGCGCCGACTCCGCCGGCGAGAACGACAGCCCAGCGGCTCACTCGCCGCTCATTCCTGGTTCGTCAGGCGCTCCCGTGAGACGCGCGACGAGCGCGTAGAGTTTCTTGGGACTGAACGGCTTGGTCAGAAACTGCGTCGCTCCGAGCGCCAGCGCATCGCGCTCGTGCTTGGCGTCGCCACCGGCGGTAAGAATGATGCATGGCAGCGATTTGAATCTCTCCTGCTCACGGACCTTTCGCAGCACGTCGAGACCGCTCAGCTTCGGCATCATCAGATCGAGCAGCGCGAGATCCACGCCTTCGTCGCTGTTGATGAGCTCGAGCGCCTCTTCTCCGTCGTAGGCGAGACTGACTTTGAATGGGCCCTGTTCGAGCTTCATCTTGATGATTCGGCCGATGTGGGGCTCGTCGTCCGCGACCAGAACGTGGGAGAGACGAGTTGCGGTGTCGGGCACGGTCAGATCAGCGATGCGATGTTGCCGCGGTAACGGCGGACATCAAATAGCAGTCCGCCCAGGTCGGCGGACTGACGTAGGAGCACGAGCAGGAGCGTATCGTCAGCAAGCGCGGCAATGATTGCGTAACCCTTCTGGTGCTCGAGTATGGCGGTGTTCATCGGACCCTGGATCGTCGCCAGGCCGAGGCTCTCCGCTTCTGAAACGAGAGCCGGAACTCGCGCGGCCAGGTCCTCGTTGTTCAATCCTGGTGCAGCAAATCCTTCGATCAGCAGACCGTCTTTTCCCAATACGAGAACGGCATCAACTCCTGGGCGCTGCCGAAGCGCGCTCGTAAAATCTCTTATGTTGGGCATTGAGGGGTGAGGAAGTTGCGAAGCTAGGAACCGGAAAGAGTGAAGTCAAGCGCGGCAATCGCTTGAACTGTCATAAGTTACGGGGTATTATCGTGAAGCAACCCCTCCAGTCTCTCATCTGTCTCATCCACCGAATGAAAGCTCGTCTCGCACTCCTTGCGACGATTTCTGTCGCTGTCGGTCTGAACGCCTGTGGTAATCCCACGAGCATCCAGGCAACGTTTCCCACAACCGTGGATTCGCTGTCCCTCTTTGCGCTGTCGGGCACGCCTCCAACGTACCCGAGCGCCATCGCGGTCCTTTCCCGGCAGATTGTCCGCGTTGACGGTTTTGCCGCGTTTGATGTCGCGTTCGACATCAACGCCGCCGGCAACGCCGTCATTTCTCCAGTCAAGCTCGTGGTGGTCTCGCCCGGCGGCTCGCGCCCGGTTGGCTTGCTGAGAGTGCCCGGCACTTTCGAAACTGCACTCGAGGCTCCGAAGACCGGCTACGAGGCGGATTCGTCGTTCGTTTTGGCGGCGGGCGAGGTCGTGATTGTACAGTCGGCCCACAATACCGCCGGCGATCTGTGCCAGTTTACCATCAATCCGAACATCTACGCGAAGATCACGGTCGACAGCCTCAATCTCGCGTCCAGAACCATCTTTCTCCGAATGGGACTCGATCCCAATTGCGGGTTCCGTTCATTCGTGGCTGGAATTCCCACAAGCTGATTCGTGCACGACCTGAGGATGGTGCGCGAGCACATCGACGCACTTCGCGCTGCCATGCGCCGGCGCGGAGCTCTCGATGCGCTCTCGCCGACCATCGAGCGCGCGATTGCTCTAGACAAATCGCGGCGCGAGACAATTCAGGCCGTTGAGGAACGCAAGGCTGCTCGCAACGCCGTCACGCAGCAGGTAGGCCAGAAAAAGCGCGGCGGCGAATCAGCGGACGATCTCCAGCAGCAGTCGCGCGCGCTGGGCGACGAAATTGCGCGCCTCGATCGCGAGCTGGCCGAGACCGAAGGCGAGCTGTCGGCGCTACTGCTCGAGCTCCCCAACATCACGCTCGATCAGGTTCCGGCGGGCGGAGAAGAGAACAACTCCGCCGTAAGGAGCTGGGGTACGCCGCGCGAAGGAGCGCGCGTCCAGCCGCACTGGGAGGTCGGCGCCAGGCTCGGAATCATCGACTTCGAGCGCGGCGCCAAGATCAGCGGCTCGGGCTTCATCGTGTTTCGCGGACTGGGCGCGCGTATCGTGCGCTCGCTCATGAACCTCATGCTCGACGTTCACACCGGGCAGCACGGCTACGAAGAGACCTGGGTTCCGGTCGTCGTCAATCGCGCGAGCATGATCGGCACCGCTCAGCTTCCGAAGTTCGAGGACGACATGTACGCCCTTAAGGGCGAGGATGCGTTCCTGATTCCCACAGCGGAGGTGCCGCTCACGAATCTTTACCGCGACGAGGTGCTGCCCGAATCGCAGCTGCCGAAATCCTTCACGGCCTATTCTCCCTGTTTCAGGCGCGAGGCAGGAGCCGCGGGGAAGGACACGCGCGGGCTTCTTCGCGTGCACGAGTTCGATAAAGTCGAGCTCGTGCGGCTCGTCACGCCCGAGACTTCCGGCGAGCAGCTCGAGATACTCACCGGACACGCTGAGAAGATTCTGAAGCTGCTCGAGCTCCCGTATCGAGTCGTTCGGCTCGCGGCCGGCGACACCGGATTTGCCAGCGCCCACACCTACGACCTCGAGACCTTTGCGCCGGGAGTCGGCAAGTGGCTCGAGGTGTCGTCCTGCAGCAACTTCAGCGACTTTCAGGCGCGGCGCGCCAATATCCGCTACAAGCCCACTGACGGTGGAAAGCCCCGGTTTGTCCACACGCTCAACGGCTCCGGGCTCGCCTTTCCCCGCGTCATAGCATCAATTCTGGAGCATCATCAGCAGGAGGATGGCAGCGTGCGCGTCCCCGCTGCGCTCAGCACCTATCTCGGCGCAGAGCGCCTGGTCTGAGCGATGCGCCGGCTCGCTCCGGTAACGCTGGTCACCATCGGCGTGCTCGCACTTCTGGTGTGGTACGTCATCTACACGCGTGTCGTCGTGAGAGAGCTGAGGCAGGAAGCGTCTCGCGTCGGACTCATGTACGCGCGCGTGTACAACGGACTGAGCGATCCAAATCCTGACGGCGCCACCGCCGCGCTGCTTGATCTCTCGCGCCACATTCGGGAGTCGGGAGTTCCGATGATTCTTACCGACGAGCATGGAAATCCGACCGACACCGCCAACCTCCCCTTCCCCTCGTCGCTCGGCTCGAAGGAGATCCGAAACTACATCGTGGAGCTCGACCAACAAAACGTGCCGATGGTCGAGCCAGGCGTGGGGACGGTTCATTTCGGTAACACCGCGCTCGTACGGGGGCTGATTCTCATTCCGGTTTTGCAGTCAATTCTCATCGGGATGGTGCTGCTCGCCGGCGCGTACGCGCTACGCACGCGCGGCCGCGCCGATCGCGAGCAGATCTGGGCGGGCATGGCGCGCGAATCTGCGCACCAGCTCGGCACGCCGCTCTCGAGCATCAGTGGCTGGATCGAGCTGCTGCGAGAGACCGAGCCGGAGGCGACGACGGTCGCGGCGCTGGATCACATGGAGGCGGACCTGGAGCGGCTGAAGCGCGTTGCGCACCGGTTCGAGCGCATCGGCCGGCCACCGAGACAGGAGCCCGTGGACCTCGGCAGTCTTGTCGACCGCGTAGCGGCTTATTTCAGAGCCCGCGTTCCCACGCTTGCTCAGCGAGTGACGGTCTCGTCCTCCCACTACGGAGATCTCGTGGTGCAGGGAGATCCGGTGCTGCTCGAGTGGGCGCTCGAGTCGTTGACGAAGAATGCGATCGATGCGCTGGCCGGGAGGGATGGCAAGGTGGAGATATCGGCCGAGTCGCTGCCGGAGGGTCGTGTGCGGGTGCGTGTGTCGGACGACGGGCCCGGCGTTCCCCGCGAGATCCGCAATCAAATCTTCGATCCGGGCTTCTCGACCAAAGAAAAAGGGTGGGGGATCGGTCTCTCGCTCGCGCGCCGCATAGTGCGCGACAGTCACGGGGGAGAGCTGCTGCTCGTTCCATCGGAGCGTGGGGCGACCTTCGACATGGTTCTCGGCTGATCGCGTTATCTTCAGATGATGTCTGAATCAACGAGCGCCGCCACAGTCGAGCGAGCCGAGCCCCTTGCCGGCCTGAATCCGGCGCAGCGCGAAGCTGTGCTCCATTTCGAGGGGCCGATGCTCGTGCTGGCCGGAGCCGGCTCGGGCAAGACGCGCGTGCTCACCACCCGCATCGCGCGGCTGATCGAGCACCACGGAGTCGATCCGTCGCGCATCCTCTCCGTCACCTTCACGAACAAGGCTGCCGGTGAGATGCGCGATCGAATCGCGCGCCACCTGGGAGAAGAGCCCAAGGGAATGTGGAGCGGAACCTTTCACGCCATTGGGGCGCGCATCCTCCGGAGCTCGGCTCAACACGTGGGTCGGACATCCAGCTTCACGATCTACGACGAGGACGATTCCCTGGGCGTCGTCAAGAGAATCATGGAGCGTGAGGGAGTGCCGCAGAAGCAGTACAGCCCGAAGGTGATCGCATCGCTCATCTCCGATGCGAAGAACGCGCTCGTTCCTCCGGGGGAATACGAGTCGCTCGCGATGGATCCGGTTTCTAGAACCGCCGCGAAAATTTACAGGCAGCTTGAACCGACGCTGCGCGCGGCGAATGCGGTGACCTTCGACGACCTCCTGGTTCTGCCGGTCGAGATATTCCGCAAGGATGAAACGACGCTCGCCCGCTATCGCGATCGGTTCCAGTTCATCCTGGTCGACGAATATCAGGACACCAACCGCGCCCAGTTCCAGTTCATCAAGCTTCTCGGGAGCGCGCACGGAAACGTCGTCGTCGTGGGCGACGACGATCAGTCGATTTACGGCTGGCGCGGCGCCGACATCCGGAACATTCTCGACTTCGAGAAGGAATTCACGGCGGCGAAACTCGTGCGCCTCGAGGACAACTACCGCTCGACGCCGGACATCCTCCACGTCGCCAACGCCGCGATCACTCAGAACATCGGCAGAAAGGGGAAGACGCTTCGCGCCACCCGCGAGGCCGGCGAGCCGGTGACGCTCCTCGCCGCCCTCGACGAGCGGGACGAGGCGGACTTTATCCTCGAAGAGATCAAGGCGCGCCGGAATCGGGAGGATCGCGGATTCAACGAGTTCGCGGTGCTGTACCGGACGAACGCGCAAAGCCGCGCACTCGAGGACGCGCTTAGGCGCGAGGCAATTCCGTACCGCCTGGTCGGTTCCGTTCGCTTCTACGATCGCCGCGAGATCCGCGATCTGATGGCGTACCTCAAGCTCATCGCGAATCCTTCCGACGAAGAAGCGTTCCGCCGCGCGATCGGCGTGCCCAAGCGCGGCATCGGGGACAGCTCCGTGGATACTCTTGCCGCGCGCGCGCGCGACGCGCGCGTTTCGCTCTCGGAGGTCGCAGCGCGCGAGGACCTCCAGGAATCGCTGCGCCCGGCGGCCCGCAAGGCGCTGGCCGATTTCACGCGGCTGATTTCGGGACTGCGCGAACGGGCGAAGGACACCAGCGTCGATGTTCTGATTCAGGAGCTCATCGGCGAGATCCGCTACGTGGAGTATCTCCAGGCCGAAGGTCCGGAGTCCGCGCGCGACCGGATCGAAAACCTGAGCGCGCTCGTCAATGGAGCGGCGGAGACGGTCATCGATGACGGTGGCGAAGTCGGCCTCACACCACTCGATCATTTCCTTCAGCGCGCGATGCTCGTCGCCGGCGCCGACTCTCTCGATCCTTCGGCCGACGCGGTCACGCTGATGACTCTCCACAACGCCAAGGGACTCGAATACCCGGTTGTGTTCCTCACGGGGCTGGAAGACGGTCTGTTCCCTCTGTCGCAGTCCTTCGACGATCCTCCCAAGCTCGAGGAGGAGCGACGGCTCTTCTACGTCGGGATCACGCGCGCGGAAGAAAAGCTCTACCTCTCGCACACGGAGATGCGCCGGCGGAACGGGGAGCTTCTGCCGTCAATCCAGTCGAGATTCCTGCGCGAGATCGCCGCCGCCAATCTCGATCAAAGGAAGACGCTCAGGGTGACCTCGATGGGGCGCGGGGCAGCCGGTCGCGACATCGGCTTCAAGGGTGCGTATCAATCGCGCCGCACCCACGACGTTCCTGCATGGCGCAAAGTCGATCCCATCACCGAAGCGGAGCGCTCGCAGGACGAGCCTCGCTACGTGAAGGGAGAGCGGGTAAAACACAAGTTGTTCGGCGACGGATCGATCGCCGAGCTGTCGGGTGTCGGTCGCGAAGTGAAAGCCATCATCGATTTTGACGACGACGCCGTCGGACGCAAAACCATCAAGCTTGCTTACACAACCCTCGAGCGCGGGCAGGAATAGTGGCCGTCACACGTGAGGATGTGCTGCACATCGCCGATCTGGCTCGCCTTGGCGTCGACGGCGCGCGTGCCGACGCGCTGACGAAGGAGCTGAGCGCGATTCTCGCCCACATGGAGGTCCTGTCGGCGGTGGACACCGCGTCAGTCCCGCCGACCGATGGGATCGGCGCCGAAGGGACGCCACTCCGGCCGGACGAGCGCGTGTCGCCGTTGATGGAGCGGACGCTCGAGTCGTTCGCGCCCGCCATGCGCGATGGCTTCTTCATCGTTCCGCGTCTCGCCACGCACGAGGATCCCGCCGAGAGCGGCGCTTGAGCGTGGAGAGCTTCGGGAAGCTCGGCGCGGCAGCGATCGCGTCGAGTGTCCGCGCCGGAGACGCATCACGGTCCGACATGATTCGGGCGTCCTTCGAGCGCGCGCGCGAGATCGGCGCCGGACCCGACGGGCTCAACATCTATCTTCACTCGGACGAGCAGGCGAGCCTGGAAGAGGCCGACGCGATTCAGAAGCGCCTCGACAGCGCGACCGACGTCGGCGTCCTGGCGGGGGTTCCCGTTGCGATCAAGGACAACATCGCATCGCTCGGACTGCCCACCACCTGCGGATCGAAGATTCTCGCGGGATATGTCAGCCCGTTCGAGGCGACCGCCATCACCAGGCTCCGCGCGAGCGGGGCGCTAATCGTCGCGAAGACGAACATGGACGAATTCGCGATGGGGTCGTCGACGGAGAACAGCGCTTATGGCCCGACACGGAATCCGCACGATGTGCGCTGTGTTCCGGGCGGCTCGTCGGGCGGCTCGGCGGCCGCGGTGGCCGCGGGCATCACGCCAATCGCGCTTGGATCCGAGACGGGTGGGTCCGTCCGTCAACCAGCCGCTTTCTGCGGGGTAGTTGGCGTGAAGCCGACCTATGGCCGAGTCAGTCGTTACGGGCTGGTGGCTTTCGCATCGTCGCTCGACCAGATCGGCGTGCTGGGCCGGACTGTGGATGACGCCGCGCTTGGCCTCGAGACCATCGCCGGCTTCGACAAGATGGATTCGACCAGCTCCGACGTGGACGTTCCCATCTATCGGCTGTCTGCCCTCGGCGGGCTTCCGCCCGACAAGCGCGGCCCCGAAGGCGTAGCGATGGAATCGATTCGCATCGGACGGACTTCGGTGCCGATCCCTCCGCCCCCGAGCGCGTCAACGCTCGAGGGAGTAGTCATCGGCAGGCCTAAGGAATATTTCCCCGATTCGCTTGATGCGAGCATCAGAGATCTGTGCGAGCGCTCTCTCGATCGCTTCCGTTCGATGGGCGCGACGATTCGGGACATCTCGCTGCCGCGCTCGCCGCTCGCGATTCCCGTGTACTACATCCTCGCGCCGGCGGAAGCTTCGTCCAACCTCGCGCGATTCGATGGCGTGCGATATGGACTGCGCGTCGATCCCGGCAAGGGATTGAAGGCGATGTATGAAGCCACGCGATCGCAGGGATTCGGGCCCGAGGTCACCCGTCGGGTGCTTCTCGGGACGTACGTCCTTTCCGCCGGCTACTATGACGCGTACTACAAGAAGGCTCAGGCAGTACGGACCCTCATCGGCGATGATTTCCGCTCGGTGTTCAGCAGTGGCGTGAACGCGATCTTCACTCCGACCACGCCGACCACCGCGTTTCACGTCGGCGCGATCAGCGATCCCTACGAGATGTACCTCAACGACATCTTCACAGTGACGGCGAATCTCGCTGGGGTGCCGGCGATGTCAGTTCCGATCGGCAGGGTGCGGCGGCTGCCAGTGGGCGGACAGATCATCACTGCGCATTTCGACGAGTACACGATGTTCCGCGTGGCTTACGCGCTCGAGGCATCCCTCGGTGCCGAGGCGCACCAATGAGCCGGGAACGTTACGAGATGGTCGTCGGGCTCGAGGTGCACGTCCAGCTCAAGACTCGGACGAAGGCGTTCTGCGGCTGCTCTACGGATTTCGGCGCTCCGCCCAACGTCAACACATGTCCCGTTTGTCTTGCTCTGCCCGGTGCGCTGCCGGTTCTTAACGAGCGAGCTGTCGAGCTGGCGACGAGGGCAGCGCTTGGGCTGGGATGCAAAGTCAATCCGGTCTCGATATTCGCGCGCAAGAATTACTTCTATCCCGACCTGCCGAAAGGCTACCAGATATCTCAGTTCGATCAGCCTCTCGCGACTGGCGGATCTGTCGCCATCGGCAAGAACGAGGCGGGTGCTGACGTCCAGATCGGCATAACGCGTCTCCACATGGAGGAGGACGCGGGCAAGTCCATCCACGATCGTTATCCTGGCGCGACCGCGATCGATCTCAATCGGGCCGGCGTTCCGCTCATCGAGATCGTGAGCGAGCCCGATCTCCGCACATCGGCCGACGCCGGAGCCTATCTCCGGACTGTGAAACAGATCCTCCAGTATCTCGATGTCAGCGACGTGAGCATGGAGGAGGGAAGTCTCCGCGTCGACGCGAACATCAGCGTGCGTCCGCCGGGACAGACCAAGCTCGGAACCAAGACCGAGGTCAAGAACATGAATTCGTTCTCAGCGGTCGAGCGCGCACTGGAAGCCGAGTTCGAGAGACAGTGCGCGCTGCTGGATTCGGGCGGGAGAGTCGAGCAACAGACGCTGCTTTGGGACGGTGCGCGCGAGACTGTTCGACCGAGCAGAACCAAGGAAGGAAGCCACGACTATCGGTATTTCCCGGAACCCGATCTTCTTCCTCTCAAGCAGGATGAGAAGTGGATAGGCGATGCGCGCAGCCATCTTCCGGAGCTGCCCGATGCGCGAAAGAAGCGCCTCGTGCAGGAGTTCGGCATCTCCCCCGTCGAGGTCGAGCAGTTGACGGCAACCCCGGCGCTTGCCGAATACTTCGAAGCGGTCGCTCGTGTGTCGGGCGACGGAAAGGCGGCATACAACTGGGTGATGGGCGAAGTGCTGGCCGCGCTCCGCGCCTCCAGCGGAGACATCACGCACTTCCGGATACGACCGGCGGATCTGGCGCAACTTCTCAATCTCGTCCGCGACGCCACCATAAGTCACACCGCGGCGAAGCGCGTCTTCGCGCTGATGGTGGAAACCGGCAAGCTGCCGGCGCAAGTCGCGGCCGATGAAGGGCTACTCCAGGTCGGCGATGAAGATGCGATCGCAACGTGGGTAGACGAAGTTCTGCGGGAGCACCCGGAGGAGGGCACGCGCTACCTCGCGGGCGAGAAAAAACTCCAGGGGGTTTTGGTCGGCTTCGTGATGAAAAAATCGAAGGGCCGCGCTGACCCGAAGCGCGTGAATCAGTTGTTGTCGGCGCGCGGCGGGTAAAGAGGCTCGGGCAGGCCCACCGCATAGCGCAGCGCCGAGCGCGGCAAGCCGAAGTGATGCTGCGCCTGCTCGAACACGTGCTCCTCGCCTCCTCGGCGGAGCGCCGCGCGTCGAATTTTCTTCGCTTCGCGCAAAGGGATTGTTCCGGCCGGGTCCAGCAGGAAGGGCTCGGCCCGGTCGAGACGCGTCAGCAGATCGACGATGAAGTCGAATGCTCTCACCATGTAGGTGCCAACTTCGTCGTCGCTCAGATCCCAGCGGCTCTTTTCCTCCACCAGATGGAAGATCCGTTGCCACGATTCAGTGTCGGCGACGTAGACCATCCCGCGAAAGATTCTCCTGTTGGTGGGAGTGCTGAAGATCGTCGGGCTCAGAATTCGATCGAGATGCTCGTCGGAGTGCGAGTGGTCGCGGAGGATCAGCTGCTTTGCGGTGCGGCTGAAGCGCTCGCCAATGTGCGTGTCGAAGCGGCTCTCCCAATAGCTGTGGCCAAGCGCCGCGGTGGATGATGTGATCGTGAGCTGGTGCGGCACGAAGTAATTGTGCGCGACCGAATCGGCGGCGAGGTGCGCCAGGTACCCGAGCCCGAACGCGCGAAGCGCATCTGACTCGGCGTTGTCGTGGATCTCGAATCCGACGTTCCACGAATGGCAATGGCGGCCCGCGGCGGCGTATTTCTTCGCCATGCTCGTGTCGGCCGCGATCGAGCCGTAGAGAAAATCGTAGGGGAACGCCGACAGCAGCTCGGCGATGCTGGAGGGAAGAAGCGCGAGCGAGCGCATGACCGCTTCTCCCAGGAAAATGTGCGTTCCTGGAGTCCAGGCGTGCGCGACGGCTGGCGATAGCACCAGCGCCAGCAGCACTGCCAGCGCGATTCGCCAGGCCAGTGCTGCGCCCGGCGATGCGCGCACCATTCCGAGCGACCTAGATCCCGATGCGCTTACGCTGCCGCCGGACTGCTTTTCTGAGATCGTCCAGCTCGTCCTTCACGACGTTGTTGATCGCGTCGCGCGCGGTATCGACGTAGTCACGCACCTGCTCGACCATGTCGTCGACAGGAATCCGGTCGACGAGCTCCTCGCCACGGTCCACGGCTGTACGGAATCCGCGCTTTGCATGTGGCGCTGCCCAGCGAGCGCCTTCCATTGCGCGATCGCCAGCCCATCTCGCGCCGTCGATTCCGCGGCTTCCGGCCCACTTGGCGCCCTCCATTCCGGCCAATCCGGCGAGGGCGGCGCCACGGCCCGCGTAGCGAACCAATGGACCGACCGGCCGGCGGCCCGAGGGCCCCCGCCTCAAAAGCAACGTTATCCCGGCGCCCACCGCCGCGCCGATGATCGCCGCTGTCAGTAGGTCGTATTGCTGCTCGCGCTCATCGTCCAGCTCCACTTCTGGGCCGGACGCGCGGGCGCGGTTTCTCGCCACCATCGGCTCTGTCTTCGTCGTAGTCCCCATCGTTCCAGTCCTCCTCGTCAAATGCCTGATTGATTCCCGTTTGCACGCCGCGAATTGTCGACGCAGTCCTTACGAAGGCCGACTCGGCCTCTTCCTGCACGACCTCCAGTAGCGCATTGAGCTGATTGATCCTGTCTTCCGCCGCGCTCGCGGCCTGCTGCAATCGCTGATTTACAGCGGCCACCGTCTGGCTCACCTGCTGTATGTCTACGCGCAGCGATGTCGAGATGTAGTCGACGTTGTCCGCGATCGCGCTCGCATGCCGCATCAACGGATTGATGTCCCCGTAGATCTTGTCCAGCATGTCGCTGACTTTCTTGTAGCTCTTCCTGAAATTCCAGGCGGCCGGCACCAGCGCCACTGTAAGGATGATCACGGTGAGGGTCATGACGCCGCTTGCCACGCTCGTGATTTTGTCCCATAACCCCGGCTCCGCCACGACCTGTTTCGTGTAGATCGTGTCCGGAAAAGCGCGGGCAGCCTGCAACAGCAGCTCAGTGCCGCTACCGATCCATCCCGTCATGCGCGTGAAGTGTGCAAGGGAGAGGCCATTTATCGAGGGGGTTTAGGTCGCGGTACAAAGAGTGCTCAGTACGATATATTTTCGCAACAGATCTTCACCACCGACCATAATCAACATGCCAGCAGTGCAATTCGTCGTGGAGGGCGGCAGACCCCTCAGCGGCTCTATTCGACCTTCCGGAAACAAGAACGCCGCGCTCCCGATCGTGGCTGCGGCGCTTATATCTCCCAACAAGGTACATCTCGAGAACGTTCCGCGGATCCGTGACATCGAAACGCTCGTCGAGCTCATTCGCTCGGTCGGCGCCTCCATGGAGTGGGTCGGCCGGAACTCGCTCGAAATCCTCGCCACGGACCTGCGTCCGGCCGATCTCAATCCGACGCTGTGCGCCAAGATCCGGGCGTCGATCCTTCTCGCCGCGCCCCTCCTCGCGCGCTGCGGGCAGGTGACGCTGCCGCCCCCCGGCGGCGACGTGATTGGGCGCAGAAGGCTCGACACCCACTTCCTCGCCCTCGAGCAGCTCGGCGCCAAGTTCACTCACGGCAAGATGATCGAGATGCGCGTCAACGGCTTCAAGGGCGCCGACGTGTTTCTCGACGAGCCGAGCGTCACCGCGACCGAGAACGCGCTGGTGGCGGCGTCGGCAGCAACCGGCACCACCGTCCTGCGCAACGCGGCGAGCGAGCCCCACGTCCAGGACCTGGCGCATTTTCTCATTGCGCTGGGAGCGGAGATCGAGGGCGTGGGCACCAACACGATGACCATTCACGGCGGCCGGCCACTCGGAACCAAGCCGGTTACACACACCATCGGTCCCGATCACATCGAGGTCGGGTCTTTCATTGGGCTCGCCGCCGTAACCAAGTCGGAGCTGAGAATCGAGAACGCCGGCATCGAGCACCTTCGCTCGACCCGGATGGGATTCTCCCGCCTGGGGATCGAGTGCGAAGTGGACGGCCAAGACCTGATCGTGCCCGCCAAGCAGTCCCGGAAGATCCAGTCCGACATGGGCGGCCATGTGCCGAAGCTGGAGGACCAGCCGTGGCCGGCGTTTCCCGCGGATTGCATGTCGATCGCGATCGTCACCGCGACGCAGTGCGAGGGACTCGTTCTCATGCACGAAAAGATGTTCGAGTCGCGAATGTTCTTTGTCGACAAGCTCTCCACCATGGGCGCGCGAATCGTGCTCTGCGATCCGCACCGCGCGCTGGTCCATGGCCCGTCGCGGCTGCGTGGTGCGTTCCTCGAGTCACCCGACATTCGCGCCGGAATGGCCCTTTTGCTCGCGGCACTGTGCGCCGAAGGCACGAGCTTCATCAACAACGTCGGCCAGATCGAGCGTGGCTACGAGCGCATCGATGAGCGCCTGAATGCGCTCGGTGCCGCGATCACCCGCGTCGACGATCGCCGACAGTAGCGTGAATGAGGTTCCGAAGGAGGCAATCCCCGATTTTGAGAGTTGGGGGATTCGCGCCTTCACTACGACCCGCGATGCCGGAACGTTCGGTCTCTCGGGCACCGATCCCGTCAACGAAGTCATGGGCCGGTGGACCGCTGTCCAGCACGAGCTGGCGGAAACCGCGCGCCGGCTCGCATCGATTCGGCAAGTTCACGGCACTCGCGTCCTCGTGCACACCGGGGGTTGGGAAGGCTGGCTTCGGGGCGGGGAAGCCGACGGCCACATCGCATCGGAGAAGGGAATCGCGCTCGCCGTGGGCGTGGCGGATTGCGTCCCCGTATTCATCGCTCACCCCTCGGGGATCGTGGCGCTGCTGCATTCCGGGTGGAGGGGAACTGCCGCGCACATCACGACCGAAGCCATCGCCGCGCTCGCCAGATATGGGCTGCCACCGGACGAGCTGGCGATCCACCTGGGGCCGGCCATCTGTGGCCGCTGCTACGAGGTGAGCACAGAGGTACGTGAACAGCTGACGGGACAGCCCGCCACTCGGCCGGGACACGTCGATCTGAGGTCGTTGATCGCCGAACACGCCACCGAGACGGGGGTGCTGAAGATCACAGTCAGCGCATCGTGCACGCGGTGCGACAACGATCGCTTTTTTTCGCACCGCGCGGGCGACAAGGGACGCCAGATAGGAGTGATCGCAGCTCAGGCGTGACCGGGAGGCCGGTCACCTTGACTCGCCTCAGCCACCTTTCTACATTGTATAGGGCGTTCAACTCGGCGGCCAACACTGATGTGGGGATCCCCCCACATTTTTTTGTCCCTTGAATGGACCTCGAAGGTAGATGAACGAAACGCTGGAATCTCTTGTGGCATCGGAAATTAAGCCACTTGGGCTAGAGCTTTTCGAATTTAAGATCGGGGGCAGCCAGGGTCGTCCCGTTCTCGACGTTCGCGTCGAGCGCGAGGATGGAGAAGAGGTGACGGTGGACGATTGCGCGGCTGCATCGCGCATGGTCGAAGCGAGGCTGGACGCAGAAGATTTCGGTGGCAAGAGATACGTGCTGGAAGTCTCGTCGCCGGGGCTCGAAAGACCGCTCCGGAACGCGAAGGATTGGAAGAGGTTCGTCGGCAAAAGCGCGGTAGTCACCACGAACGTGGTGGGCGATCCGGCTGGTCGGCGGACCGACGAAGTCGAGATCGCCGGTGTCGAAGGGGATGCCGGGCAGGAAATAGTGATAGTGCGTAACGAGCGCGGCGATGAGCGGCGCTTTCCGCTCGCCGCGGTCGAGAAGGCGCGGCTGGCGTTCCACTGGAAACGGTAGGGGTTCAGGACATGGTGGCTTCAGTAGAAATTCTGACGGCGATCCGCGAGTTGACCAACTCCAAGCAGATCGATCGCGCCGAATTGCACGGGCTTCTCGAGGACGGCATCAACGCTGCCCTCGCCAAGAAGCACGGGCCTACGGTGCAGGCTGAAGTCGACATCGACGAGAGCAAGGGCGCGATTCGCATTGTTCTCCTCAAGACCGTGGTCGAAGAGGTTACCGACCCCGCCAGCCAGATCTCGCTCGAAGATGCTCGCTTCGAGGACGCGGAGTTTCAGGTCGGCGACCAGATGGAGATTCCGGTCGATTTCGCCGAGTTCGGACGCACGGCGGTTCAGGCCGCCAAGCAGCGGATCATCCAGCGCGTCAGGGAAGGCGAGAGGTCGAAGATACGCGACGAGTTCTCAAGCAGAGTCGGAGATCTCCTCTCGGGAGAAGTCCAGCAGATCGAGCGCGGCAAGCTCGTCATCATGCTGAACAAGTTCCGCGAGGCGGAAGCGATCATTCCTTACCGCGAGCAGAACCACCGCGAGCATTTCCACCAGGGTGATCCTATCCGCGCAGTATTGAAGCGCGTCGAGGAGACTCCGAAGGGACCGCGTCTCGTTCTCAGCAGGGCGGATTCGCTCTTCGTGAAAGCGTTGTTCAAGCTCGAGGTCCCGGAGATCCAGCAGAATCTGGTCGAGATCCGCGCCAGCGCACGCGAGGTCGGAAGCCGGACCAAGATCGCTGTGTTCTCGCGTGACGACTCGGTCGATCCGGTGGGCGCCTGCGTCGGCCTCAAAGGCTCGCGTGTTCAGGCGGTCGTCAACGAGCTCGGCGGCGAGCGAATCGATATCGTCCCCTGGTCGGCCGATCCCGAGCGCTTCGCCAAGCTGGCGCTCGCGCCGGCCCGTGTTGCGCGGGTGTTCAGCGATCCGGCGACGAAGACGATTCAGGCTATCGTGGATGAGGATCAGCTGTCTCTGGCGATCGGACGGAACGGCCAAAACGTGCGCCTCGCGTCGGAGCTCACCGAGTGGAAGATCGAGCTCTACTCGAGCCGTGAGTGGATGGAGCGTGGCACCGATCAACCGATCTTTGCTCCGCTTCCGACCGACGAGCCAGTGTCAGGCGTGAATCCGCGCCTCGTCGACATCGAGGGAATGCAGCCGGCAACGGTCGCCGTTCTGGAAGAGGCCGGTTACAAGACGCTGGACGACATTATTGATCTCGAGCGCGAGGATTTTCTGCGTCTGCCCGGCATCGCGCCGGAAGAGGCGGATCGTCTGATGGCGATCATCAATGAGCTGACGACCGACGAAGCGCCCGAGGCTGCCGAAGAGGCGGTTGTCACCACAGAGGCGGACGTCGAGGCGGGCAGCGAGATGGCTTCCGAGGGTGGTGCAGCCGCTGCGGTCGAGCTGCCGCCGGAGACGGAAGAGAAGAAGCCGGAAGTGAAGAAGAAGGAAGCGAAGGCGACGGAAGGAAAGAAGTCGGAGTAGCGGAAAATGGACGCCGTTCAGCAGCGCAAACTCCTGGGCCTCATCGGTCTGGGTGTTCGCGGACGAGGGGCGATCGTTGGTGTGCAGCAAGTGCGGGAGGCGGCGAAGCGCGGCAAGTTGTTTTTGGCTATTGCCGCGCCCGACGCATCGAGTAACAGTTTGGACAAAGTGCTTCCGCTGCTTAGCGCTCGCGGAATCACGGTCCTCGCTGGTCCACCAGCCGCCGAGTTGGGCGCCGCGGTGGGGCGAGAAGCCGCAGCGGTAATTGGGATTGTCGATAGAGGTCTGGCAAAGGGGATTCGGGCACTAAGTCCGACTCCGATGCCTGATGGGCGTAAGGACGGGGAGGAGTAGGGTTTGAGCAAGCTTCGAGTACACGATTTGGCTGGCGAGTTCGGCGTTGCCACGGACGAAGTAATCAATCTTCTTCGTCAGATGGACGTTCCTGTGCGCAGCCATCTCAGTCCGCTGAGCGACGATCAGGTCGCTCGCATCCGTGCCCGCTGGGAGCGCGAGAAGCGCGCGCGCGTGGCGGCTCCGGCGGCGGCTACTCGTCGTCGTCGCGGAACCGCGACGGCCGCGCCTGCGCCTGAAGCGAAGCCCGAGCCCGCAGCGGCCGCGGAAGGCGCCACGAGGCGCCGTCGACGTGCGGCCACCGAGCCCGTAGCCGAAGCACCGGTTGATGTACCGGCTCCCGAGGATGTGAAATCTCCGGCAATTGCTGCCCCGACTCCGTTTGCTCCGCCGGCGCCAATCGCCGCTTCGATGCCGGCCGATGCCCCGGCAGTCGAACGTCCCCGGCCTCCGTCAGCTCCCGCGCGGCCGGTCGCACCGCCCTCCCAGACCGCGCACGCAGGGACCGAGCACGCCAGCGACCGTAACACCGGCCGCGAGCGTCAGCGTCCGCAGCCCGTAGTCCCGGGCGCCCCGCGTCCGCGTCCCGTTGCAACGGGAGCGCCGTACACGCCACCTCGCCCGGTCGCGTCAGCGGCTCCGGGCGCAGGTACCGCACCGACGCGCCGCGACGATCGCGGCACCGGTGGTGGTGGTCGCGGCGAAGAGCGTGGTGGGCGCCGTGGCAAGAAGGGAAAGCGCGGAGTCGATCAGGAAGCGGTATCGGCGAACATCGGCAAGACGATGGCGTCGATGCGTGGCCCGATTCGTCGCGGCGGAGCTCGCCGTGCGGAAGACGGAACCTATCGTGAAGAGCTCGCCGCGCAGGTGGCAGCCGAGGTAGAACGCGAGAAGAAGACGGTTCGCGTCAACGAGTTCATCACCGTCAACGAGCTCGCGCAAATCCTCAAGATCCCCGCTGTCCAGATCGTCGGGTTCGCCTTCAAGAACCTCGGCCTGATGGTCACGATCAACCAGCGGCTCGACTTCGACCAGATCGAATTGATCGCCGGCGAATTCGGATTCCAGGCAGTGAAGGAAGAAGAGTACGCGGCGGATCTCAAGACCACGCCAACCGTCGAGGATACGGCGGAGCAGCTGGAATCTCGTCCGCCTGTCGTCACGATCATGGGTCACGTCGACCACGGCAAGACATCGCTGCTCGACTACATCCGCAAGTCGAACGTGGTGGCCGGTGAGTCGGGCGGAATTACGCAGCACATCGGTGCGTATCACGTCGATCTGCCGGGCGGCAAGTCGATCACGTTCCTCGACACGCCTGGCCACGAAGCGTTCACTGCCATGCGCGCCCGCGGCGCGCAGGTCACGGACATCGTCGTGCTCGTCGTCGCATCGGACGATCAGGTAATGCCGCAGACGATCGAGGCGATCTCGCACGCCAAGAACGCCGGCGTGCCGATGATCGTCGCGATCAACAAGATCGACGTTCCCGGCGCAAACCCGATGAAGGTGAAACAGGATCTGCTTCAGCACGGAGTCGTGCTCGAGGAGTTCGGCGGCACCGTTCTGTCGACCGAAGTTTCCGCGAAAAAGGGAACGAACATCGACAAGCTGCTCGAGCAGATTTTGCTGCAGGCCGAGATCCTCGACCTCAAGGCGAATCCGAACCGGAGCGCCACTGGTGCCGTGATCGAAGCGCAGCTCGATCCGGGCAAGGGTGCGATCGCGACGATTCTCGTCAGCAACGGCACGCTTCGCGTCGGCGACGACTTCATCTGCGGCATGTACTCGGGCCGCGTGAGAGCGCTGTTCGACGAGCGTGGTCGCAGCATCAAGGATGCTGGTCCGGCAATTCCGGCTCAGGTCCTCGGTATCGGCGGCGTTCCGACGGCGGGCGATCAGTTCGTCGTGGTGGAAGATGCGATGGAGTCGCGCGAGATCGCGCAGCGCCGCCAGCGTCTCGACCGCGAAGCGAAGAGCCGCCGCACCGCCAAGGGCGTGATCTCGCTCGAGGACTTCATGTCCCAGACGGCGCCCGGCCAGAAGCGGACACTCCGCATCGTAATCAAGGCCGATCAGGGCGGTCCGGCGGAAGCGCTGGCGGACTCGCTTGGCCAGCTTTCAAACGACGAGGTTTCGGTCGACGTCATCCACCGTGGCGTGGGTGCCATCACCGAAAGCGATATCCTGCTCGCGCGCGCATCGGGCGCGATCATCGTTGGATTCCACGTGCGGCCCGACAACAACGCCCGCGCCGCGGCGGAGCGTGAAGGCGTGGATATCAAGCTTTACAAGGTCATCTACGAAGCGGTCGAAGACGTTCGCGCCGCGCTCGAGGGCATGCTTCGCCCCGAGGAAAAAGAGGTCGTGCTCGGCGAGGCCCAGGTTCGAGAGCTGTTCAAGGTTCCGAAGATGGGCGTCATTGCCGGCTGCTCGGTGCGCAGCGGAGTCATCAATCGCCAGGGCCGCGTTCGCGTGATCCGCGACGGCGTGGAGATCTACAACGGAGCCATCGCGTCGCTGCGCCGCTTCAAGGACGACGTCAAGGAAGTGCGCGAAGGATTCGAGTGCGGAATCGGCGTCGAGAACTTCAACGACATCAAGGTGGGCGACGTGCTCGAATGCTACAAGAAGGAGCAGGTGGCGCGGACACTGACCTCGGCGGCGGGCGCTTCTGCGTAATACGCGTCGAGCGGATCGCGTCGCCGAGGCGGTCCGCGTCGAGGTGGCGACATTCCTCACCGAATCGGTAAAGGATCCGCGGATCGTCGGGTTCGTCACTGTCACCGGCGCCGAGGTCAGTCCCGACCTCCGCCACGCTCGCGTCTACGTGAGCGTGCTCGGAAGTGATACCGAGAAGAAGGCCACATTCGACGGACTGGAGAGTGTCGCAGTGCACCTCCGTTCACGGGTGGCGCGCGAGCTCCAGCTGCGGGTCGCGCCCGATATTCAGTTCAAGGAAGACGACACCATCGCCCGGGCCGCCCGCATCGAATCGCTTCTCGCTGACGTGAAGAGGCAGGACGCCGCAGCGGGCCGTGGTAACGAACAAGACTGACCGCGGTTCAGAGTTTTCCTCGCCGGACGGGGGATCTGACCGCAGCTCCGAGTTCGCGGCGCCTGCTCAGGGATTGCTGCTTGTCGACAAGCCCGCGGGAATGACGTCGCACGACGTCGTCCAGCACGTAAGACGCATTTACGGCGAGCGCAGCATCGGTCACCTCGGCACGCTAGATCCTTTTGCGACTGGGCTCCTCGTACTCCTCCTGGGTCGGGCCACGCGGCTCGCGACATTCATCGACGCGGAGCCCAAGGTTTACGAAGCGACGATCAAGTTCGGAGAGGAGACCGACACTGATGACGCGACGGGGACGGTCATTCGTGCCGCTTCGCCACCGCGCGAAGCCGACGTCCTGTCGGCGGTCAAGTCGCTCACGGGCACAATCGCGCAAGTTCCTCCCGCATATTCCGCCAAGAGCGTCGACGGAACGCGGGCTTATGACGCGGCGCGTCGAGGAGAGCCCCTGGACCTCGCCGCAGTGAATGTCACCGTTCACGGTTGGGAGCTCGGTAAATTCACAGGCGACTCGCTCTCGGCGAAAATCACCTGCAGCGGCGGGACCTACATTCGGGCGCTTGCTCGTGACCTCGGACGACTTACCGCGTCGGCGGCGCACCTCGAGCAGCTCCGTCGCACGCGCGCCGGCGAGTTCGACGTGCGGGAGGCCGCGACACTGGAGAGCCTTGCCGAGACTCCTGTACGTGTGAGGACGCTCCGCGTCGTGCCGGATGCCTAGACAAATCGACGCGTCGGACGAGTCGGGACTGCCGCCCTACGTCTCGGCAACGGTGATCACCGTTGGGACATTCGACGGCGTTCACCGCGGCCATCGCGATGTCGTCGAGCGGCTCGTGGCTCGCTCGCGTCATCTCAAGATCCCGAGCGTCCTCGTCACGTTCGAGCCGCATCCCCTCGAGATCGTGAATCCCGCGGCTGCTCCGCTCTTGCTCACGACGCGCGAGGAGAAGCTGGAGGTTCTGGCCGAGACGGGCCTCGATTATCTGGCCGTCGTGCCCTTTACCGCGGTGCTTGCCGCGTATTCCGCCGAGGATTTCGTGGAGCTCGTCCTCAGGCGCTGCTTCCGGTTGCGGGAGCTGCTCATCGGCTACGATCACGGCTTCGGACGCCAGCGGGCGGGAAATGTCGCCGTACTGCGGACGCTCGGGGAACGAGACGGCTTTCAGGTCGACGTGGTGGATCCGGTCTCGACGCCGGACGGACACTCAGTGTCTTCGACCTCCATTCGCCGCGCGGTTGCCGGCGGCGATCTGGCCCGCGCGGCGGAAGCTCTGGGACGCCTCTACTCCGTCAGCGGCCGTGTCATCGAGGGTTCGCAGCGCGGCCGCAGAATTGGATTTCCCACCTTGAACCTTGGACCTCCCCCACCGAGGAAGCTTCTTCCGCCCGAAGGTGTATACGCGGTGCGGGTTCAAACGGCAGCCGGCCCCGTCGGCGGGATGATGAATCTCGGACCTCGGCCGACATTTGGAGATTCAGCGACATCACTGGAGGCGCATTTGTTCGACACCAGCGGCGATTTTTACGGCGCGCACGTTCGCGTCGATTTCGTGGCGAGGCTTCGCGAGACGCGAAAGTTTGCGTCGGCGGAGCTGCTGTCCAAGCAGCTCGCGCACGACGAGCGCGAGGCCAGAAACGCGTTGACTCTCCTTAACGTTTCCGGTAACCTTACAGGCTAGTCCCGAAGTGCACCTTCTTCCCGATACAGCAGCATGAATCTGAAGTATCGCATTGCCATAATTCTTGGTCTCATCCTGGCGTCCTTCTGGACACTCTTTCCGCGGACAGTTGTTGAGCGCGTCAAGCGTAATGGCGAATTCGTTTACGACACCGTTCGCCGCGTTCCCTTAAAGCGGGGTCTGGATCTTCAGGGAGGGATGTACCTCGCCCTCGAGGTCGATGAATCCAAAGGTCTGGTTCCCGACAAGAGCAAGGCGATCGACAATGCGCTCAAGGTTGTGCGCAACCGCATCGATGAATTCGGCGTCTCCGAGCCGGTGGTGCAGAAGGCCGGAAGTGACCGGATCATCGTGGAGCTTCCCGGTATCGACGATCCGCTCCGCGCCCAGGACGTCGTCCAGAAATCGGCCTTCCTTGAATTCCAGATAACGGACAAGACCCAGGCCTTCGAGAAAGCGCTGCCGAGGCTCGATGCACTGCTGAAGGATGCGAAGGTAACGGTCGCCGCGACCGGCACCGTCGCCAAGAAAGACACCGCCAACGCCGCTCTGCAATCTCTGTTCACTGCGGATTCCTCGAAAAAGCCTGACACCACCAAGTCCGACAGCGCCAATGCGGTGGCGGCGAACCTCGGTGGGCCAGGAGCTTTCTCGAAGCTGATCCAGCAGGGGGGAATGCCGGGCGAGTACTACGTGGCGCAGAGTGATGTCGGTCTCGTGACGCAATACCTCGCGATGCCCCAGGTCGCGGCCGCCTTACCGCCCGCCAAGGTACTTCGCTGGAGCAGCGACACCCTGTCGCTCGGCAATCGCGTCTACAGGCCCCTTTATGTCCTCGACGCCAAGCCGATCATCACTGGCGAGTATCTCACTGACGCCAAGCCGAACACGTCGCCCACGGAAGGGAACCTCGTCCAGTTTACGATGAACAATGAGGGTGCCCGCCGCTTCCGCACCGAGACCTCACGGCATATCAAGGATTTCATGGCGATCGTGCTCGATCAGCACGTGATGGGGCGACCACCGGTCATTCAGAGCGCAATCGGCGCGAACGGCCAGATCACCATGGGCGGCAGGGACCTTCAGGCGGCCCAGGATCTTGCACTCGTCTTGAGGGCGGGCTCGCTGCCCGTCCCGCTCAAGGTCGCGGACGTGCGGGTGATCGGCGCGAGTCTCGGCCAGGACTCCATCCACAAGGCCACGACTGCCGGCATCATTGCGATTGCTCTCGTGGTAGTCGTCATGCTCGGCTACTATCGCTTCTCCGGCGCGCTCGCCGTGGCCGCGCTCGCCCTCTACATCCTGTACACGATGGCGGCACTGGCGGGATTCCAGGCGGTGCTCACTCTGCCGGGGCTCGCGGGCTTCGTGCTCTCGATCGGAATAGCGGTGGATGCGAACGTCCTGATCTTCGAGCGAATACGCGAAGAGCTTGCTCACGGTAAGACGGTTCGCACTGCGATCGACGAAGGATTCCGTCACGCCATGAGCGCGATCGTTGACTCCAACGTCTCCACCGCGCTGACGGCGGCAGTTCTATATCAGTACGGTACGGGGCCGGTACGCGGTTTTGCGGTCACGCTTCTCGCCGGTATCGCCGCCTCGATGATCACCTCGATCTTCGTGGTACGCACTTTTTACATGATCTGGCTGAATCGCTCGCGCGATGCCCAGACAAGCCTGAGCATCTGATGCTTCGAATTCTTCACGACACGAGCTACGATTTCATTCGCTGGTGGAAGGTGATGGCGGCGATCACGGTCGCCTTCATCGTCCTGGGGCTTGGATCTCTCGCGATCAAGCCTCTCAACCTGAGTATCGAGTTCACCGGCGGAACGCTGATGCAGCTGGAGTTCACGCAGCCGCCCAATGTCGGCCAGATCCGGTCCACGCTTGACCAAGCGGGAATCCGCGGAGCCGAGATCCAGCAGTTCGGAACGAACCGCGAGTTCACGGTCCGGGCACAGGACGCGGCCGCGGTCGCCGCACAGTCGAAGGGCGCTGAGAGCATCGCGATTACCATCGGGAGGGTCCTGAAGCAGAAGTTCGGCGAGAACAACCTGACTGTGATTCGCACGGAAGCCGTTGGTCCCCGCGTTGGGAGCGAGCTCAAGCGCGGGGCGATCATAGCGATCCTGCTGTCGTTCCTCATTACGCTCGTCTACCTGTCGATCCGGTTCGAGTGGCGATTCGCTACCGCGGCCGTCATTGCGACTAGTCACGACGTCTTCACCACGATCGCGTTTCTCAAGCTGATGCATCTGGAGATCTCGCTGACCGTCGTGGCAGGTCTGCTGACAGTCCTCGGGTATTCTCTCAACGACACGATCATCATCTTCGATCGCGTCCGCGAGAACCTGCGGAAGGGAAGGAAGGAGACGCTCTACGAGACCCTCAATCGCTCGATCAACGAGACGCTGCCGCGATCGGTGCTGACGCACGTCACCGTTTTCGCCGCAACGCTCTCTCTGCTCATTTTTGCGGGAGAGGTGATTCGCCCCTTCGCCTGGGTGATGGCGTTCGGAGTCGTCACAGGAACCTTCAGCTCGATTTACGTAGCAGCGCCGGTGCTCCTCTGGATCGAACGCAAATGGCCCCGAAGGACGGGCGTACGTCAATCTTCATCGACAGCCACGCCCACCTCGCGGACGCGGCCTTCACCGGCGACCGCGACGCGGTAATCTCGCGCGCCCGCGACGCGGGCGCGCTGGCGATCGTCTGCATCGGGGAGTCGCTCGCAGCCGCGGCAGTGGCTGCCCAATGCGCGTCGGAAAATCCCGGGTTCGTCTTTGCGACCGCCGGAATCCATCCCCACGACGCAGCCGCGTTTGACGCGACACGCGACGTTCCGAAGCTGCGCGAACTGCTCCGACACTCCGCCGTCGCGGTTGGCGAATGCGGACTCGACTATCACTACGACAACTCTCCGCGCGAAGCCCAGCGCGCCGCGTTCTCGGCTCAGATCGCGCTTGCTGCTGAGATGGACAAGCCGGTCGTGGTTCACACCAGAGATGCCGAAGACGATACCCGCTCGATCATCCGCGACGCCCGAGCCGCTGGCGTCGTGGGAGTCCTCCACTGCTACACGGGCTCCCATTCGCTGGCCGAGTTCGCGCTGGATGCCGGATGGTACGTCTCGTTCAGCGGGATCGTGACCTTCAACAAATGGGCGGACAACGATCTGGTGCGGCTCATACCGCGGGATCGCCTGCTGCTGGAGTCCGACTCCCCGTACCTCGCGCCGGTTCCCTTCAGGGGGAAGCGGAACGAACCGGCGTGGGTTGCCCACACCCTTTCGAAGGTTGCAACGGCCAGGGGCGACGATCCTCACGAGCTTGGACGGGTTACATCGGCGAACGCAGAACGACTCTTCGGTCTGGCCTTCGAAGCTCCCTAGTGTGTAACATTCGCGCTCACGCTGACTCTGCCCCTTTCGAGGCAGCCGACGGAGAATTGAATGCCACTAAAGAAGATCAGTACTGACAAAGCGCCCTCCGCGATCGGACCCTATTCGCAGGGAATCGTCGCCAACGGTTTTCTGTTTTCGGCGGGGCAGATTCCGCTCGATCCCGCCGCTGGCAAGATCGTCGAGGGCGGAATCGTCGAGCAGACGGAACAGGTAATGCGAAATCTTCAGGAGGTGCTTCGCGCCGCTGGAGCGTCCTGGGGCGACGTCGTGAAGACGACTGTCTACCTGCAGGATCTGGCGCATTTTCCGACCGTGAACGAGGTCTATGGCAAGTCGCTCGGCGATGCGCGTCCGGCTCGTTCAACGGTCCAGGTGTCCGCGCTCCCTCGCGGTGCCATGGTCGAGATCGACCTGATCGCCGCAGTGGCATCCAAGTAAGAGGCTGAATTCAATGAGTGCCTCGACGACGACCGAACTGATCAGGCTCACCACGCTCGCGCGTTGTGCCGGTTGCGCGTCCAAAATGGGACCGGGTGACTTGTCCCGCGCTCTGGCCGCGCTCCCAGTGATGTCAGATCCACGACTGCTCATCGGCAGAGAGACTTTCGACGACGCCGGCATCTTTCGCGTCTCGGACGATTTCGCCCTCGTGCAGACCGTGGATTTTTTTCCGCCGATCGTCGACGATCCATTCGACTTTGGACAGATCGCCGCCGCGAACGCGCTATCGGACGTGTATGCGATGGGCGGCCAGCCGCTCACCGCGCTCAACATCGTCGCGTTTCCGACGAGTGACTTGCCGCTCGAGGTGCTGACCGGAATTCTGGCCGGGGGCCAGGACAAGGTGCACGAAGCCGGGGCAGTCATCGTTGGCGGGCACACCGTCGTTGATCCCGAGCTCAAGTACGGTCTCGCCGTTACGGGACGCGCGCACCCCAACTTTCTCCTCACCAACGCCGGCGCGCGGCCGGGCGATCAGCTCGTTCTCACCAAGCCGATTGGGAATGGAATTCTCGCTACCGCCGGAAAGGGGGGGCAGCTCTCGCCGGAATCCGAGCGCGCGATGCTCGAAGCAATGAAAGCACTCAATGGACCGGCGAGTCGCTCGGCGCTCGCCGTCGGGTCGCGTTGTGCCACCGACATCACCGGCTTCGGGCTCCTTGGCCATATGTCGCATGTCGCGCGAGCGAGCAATGTCACGCTCACCGTCGACCTCGACGCGATTCCCATTTTCCCCGGAGTTCGCGAAGCCGTACGCGCCCGATTCGTAACCGACGGTGCGAAGAGGAACGCGGAATATCTGCGCGATCTCGTCAGCTGGAAGAGGGGAACCGACGAAGATCGCGCAATTCTCCACGACCCGCAGACCTCGGGCGGGCTCCTCGTTTGCGTTAGTCAGTCGCGAATGGCTGACTACCTTTCACGCGTGGCTGGAGCGGTAGTCGTGGGAGAGGTAATCGAACGGGGAGAAGTTGCGATCGAAGTCCATTGAGACGCGTGGGGGTGGATGGGGCCTGGTGGCTTCCGTGATCTTCAAAATCACTGTGACCCTACTTCGTAGGGTCGGGTGGGTTCGATTCCCACACTCTCCCGCCACCATTCTCGCCCCAGCGCTCTTCTGCCTCTGTCTGCTCGTCCCCCGCGCGTCAGTCGCGCAACAGCGCGATAGCGCCCGCGCGGGCATCGCCGCCCCCGTGACGAAGCCGCCGCCACCCGCTGCAACCGATACCCCGAAGCCGCCAATGTCGCCGCGTCGCGCCTTTCTCAGCTCGCTCCTCGTTCCTGGCTACGCGCAGACAGTCTTCGGTCGCGACCGCGCAGCGATGCTGTTCGCGGTGATCGAGGTCGGGTCCCTCGGAATGGCCCGCAAGGCCGCACAGGATCTCGCCGAGGCGAAGGCGTTCGCGAATGACAGCATCGTTGCTACGTACAAGGTTGACCCAAACACCGGCATCGCGATCGTCGATCCGAAGACAGGACTCCCGGTTCCGGATACTTATATCGCCAGCCGCTTCACCCCCGATCGAGTCAAGGCGCGCCGAACGCACTATGAGGACTGGATCGCGGCCATCCTGTTCAACCACCTCTTCTCGGGGGCCGACGCATACGTCGCCGCGAATCTCTGGGATTTCAAGACGAATATCGGCGTCGTAGCCACGCCAACCTCCGCGGGTATTTACGCGTCGCTGAGATTGAGGTGAGCAACGCCGCGCCGATCGGCGTTTTCGATTCCGGAATGGGCGGCCTTACCGTGATGCGCGAAATGATCAGCCAGTTGCCGAACGAGAGCATCATCTACTTCGGCGACACCGCCCGCGTGCCGTACGGCCCCAAGAGTCCGGACACAGTTCTGAGATACAGTCGGGAGATCACGGCGTTTCTCAAAGGAGAAGGTGTGAAGGCTCTCGTCGTCGCGTGCAACACCGCGACCGCGCACGCGCTTCCAGCTCTGCGCGAGGAGTTTGATTTCCCCATCATTGGCGTGATCGAGCCTGGCGCCCGAGCGGCCGTCGCCGTGACAAAGACCAAACGGGTCGGAGTGATCGGAACTGCGGGAACGATCAAGTCGCGCGCGTACGAGAAGGAGATCAGGAGCCTTCTGCCCGACGCGGCAGTTACGGCCCAGGCCTGCGCTCTTTTCGTGCCGCTGGTCGAGGAAGGCTGGCTCGACAGCGAGGTCACGCGCGCCATCGCCCGCAACTATCTGGCACCGCTGGTCTCGGCCGATGTCGACACGCTGGTTCTCGGATGCACCCACTACCCCCTCATGAAAACGGTGATCGGGAATGTCGTAGGGCGCGATGTGAGATTGATCGACAGCGCGCACGAGACAGCGCGGCAGGCGGGCGAAGTTCTGCGGGCGGACGGTCTGGAGAACACGACGCCCAACGGCGCGCGTTATCGGTTCATCGCCTCCGATGCGCCCGATACGTTCCTGGCGCTCGGCCAGATCTTTCTCGGGTCAGCGATTGATCGAGTTGAGACGCTTACTCTGGGCTGATCCGTCCCACTCTCGTAGCTCGATGGCTTCGTCTGTGATCTTGAGGAACGTGGGCGCATCGAGCCAGGAGCCGGCGTTCCCGAAAACGCCACCACTACCCATCCGCTCGAGGGCCGCGACGTGGGAGTGTCCGTACACGAGCAGGTCGAGATCCTTCGCGCTCTCCAGTTGTTGCTTCGCGTAAGCCCGCAGCCCGCGACCCTCGTCCTTCGCGCGATAGGTTCTGCTCGCGTTGGAGCTGCCTTGAGCGACCTTGCTGGCCCAGTCAGGGTGCAGCATCCGAAATGCCCTGATGGCGAGCGGATGGCGCATGACCGGACGAATCATGCGGTAACCGCGATCTTCGCGGTCGCGCAGACCGTCGCCGTGCTCGATCCGCACTCTCCAGCCGGCGACCGTGCCCTCCCACGGGCCGACGATGTAGCTGACGCCGACGTCTTCGCGCAGCACGTCGCCGCCCCAGCAGTCGTGGTTGCCCGCGACCCAGAGGATATCCACGCCTGAATCTTTGAGCTCGGCGAGCGCCGCCAGCGCCCGAAAGCTGCGGCGTGGAATCACCGTCTTCCACTCGAACCAGAAGTCGAAGAGATCGCCATTGATGATCAGCGACTTGGCGTCTCCGGCGAGCCCGCGCAGAAACGACACGAACGATCGCTCGATTTGGGGGCTGGCGACGCCCAGGTGCGCGTCCGACACGATGTAGCAGGGGGCGTTGAGCACGGTTCAACTTAGCGCTGGGAGGCAGGCTTTACAAAGCATCCCGGCCGGGGCATTTTCGCTTTTCCCTTCACATGACATCCCATTCCAATCGCGGGACGGCTCACACCGTCGAGTTCCGGGTCCGTTACGCCGAGACCGACCAGATGCAGGTGGTGTATCATTCCAACTATCTGATCTGGTGCGAGATCGGGCGCACTGAATTCATTCGCGCGCTGGGAACACCGTACGCCGAGCTTGAGAGGCAGAACGTCACGCTGGCCGTGGTCGAGGCCAGCCTTCGTTTCCAATCCGCCGCGCGCTACGACAACTTGATTCGCGTGACCACCACCATCAGCGATGTGAGGTCGCGCACGATCACGTTCGATTACGTGATCAGCAACGCGGAAACGGGGGAGCGCCTCGTGACGGCGTCGACGAAGCTTGCTTCGCTCACGCGCGATTCTCGACTCACTACATTGCCCGAATCACTTCGCAAGGTACTAAAGGATGCGGCTTCGTAAGCATTTCGCTGTAACTCTCCTGCTGATCGGAATTTCCGCCAGCGCTCACGCCCAGGCGCTGCCACCGGCTGTCGGCGCTCGCGAGGTGAATCTTTACGCACGGATTCTCGCGATGACCGACACACGCCAGCTCGACACGGCGCTAATCGATCGCGCTCTCGCGAGCAAGTGGCGTCCCATGCGCGCGGCGGCAGCTCTCGCCATCGGCCAGGTCGGCACTGAGCCCGGAATGGCGGGCGCACCACGCCTTCGCGCATTGCTCAAGGATGGCGACCTGACAGTCGCCGCCAACGCGGCTTATGCGCTCGGACTGTTGAGGGATACGGCGTCCATTGCTGATCTAGGGGCGACGCTCGCGCTCAATCATGAAGTGGCGCGCGAAGCGGCGTGGGCACTGGGCGAGATCGGTGCACCCGCGCGCGCGGCAATCACGACGGCCCTGAGAACCGGTCACGATCACGACACTGCGATCCAGCTGCTGCTCGCGGCGTCGAAGCTGCGTCCGGTGCCGCTCGCGGAGGTCAGCCCATATCTGAGAGAGGCGCATCCGTCGGTGGTGTGGGCGGCAGCCTACGCGATTGCGCGCACCCGCGCGCCTGGTGGAGTGCGTGAGCTGATCGACCTCGAGGCCTCGCCTGCAATGAGCGCGCGACCCCAGAACCCCGAGCGTTCGCTCGAGATGTCGGCGCCGTACACCGACTCGCTGAGCGGAAATCAGCGCGCCCGGGCCGAGATTGCGCGAGGCATCGCCAAATCTGCCGCCGGGGATTCGCTTGGCCCGAAGGCACTAGCTGTTCTCGCTCGGCTGGTTGGTGACATCGATCCACACGTCCGCATCAACGCCGTCCGATCTCTCGGCACGTACGGTCCGCAGGCAAAGGCATCTCTCATTTACGCGACACGGGACTACGACCCGAACGTGAGAATCGCGGCGGCGCAGAGCTTCGGAACCGTTCTGTCAAAAGATGCTATCGAGTTTCCGACGCTGTGGGCTGCGGACACTTCGATCGCCTTTCGGTCATCGCTGCTGGCATCAGCCGCGCAGGCTGGCCTGCGGCCGGCGGAGCTGACTGAGTGGGCGTCGAGCCCGGACTGGCGGCTCCGCGCAGCGGTTGCGTCGGCGGCTGGCGACACGATCGCTCGTGCGTTTGCGATCGCGCGCGCCGCTCCACTGACGCGAGATCCCGATCCGAGAGTGCGCGAAGCGGCATACGCGGCGCTCGTTCCGCCGACGACGATGCCCCTCGAGGACAGCGTCCACGCTCTCCTCGTAAGCGGCCTTCGGGATCCCGACTTCTACGTGCGCGCAATTGTAATCGGCACGCTCGCTGATCGGCCGTCCGTGGTCGACCTCGCGGCTGTTCTTGCCAGCTACAGTCAGGCAGGTCGTGATTCGGCGAACGACGCGAGGCTGGCGGCGATACAGTACGTCGGCGCCCTCTGGAAAAAAGACAGCAGCTCACTCAATCCGACGTGGCGCGCTCAGCTCGCCGGGACACCAGTGCCGGCCGATCCCCTCGAGCGGGCCGCTGGAAAAGCGGTACCCGTCTGGTCGAGGTGGGGAAACGTCGCGCCAACGGCACGGCCGATTGGATGGTACGAAGGAGTGGTGCGCGGGGTCGTGATGCCGGCGTACGTCGGGAAGTCGGTGAACGCGACGATCAACACCGTGCGCGGAGCCATTCGTCTCGAGCTGTTCGGCACCGACGCTCCGATCACTGTATGGAACTTTCTCAGCCTCGCGCGGTCTGGATACTATCGCAACACGCGCTTTCACCGCGTGGTTCCAAACTTCGTTGCTCAGGATGGAGACCCACGTAATGATGGAAACGGCGGTCCCGGCTACGCGATACGTGACGAGATGAATCGTCGCCGGTATGAGCGCGGGGCAGTCGGCATGGCTCTCTCCGGACCCGATACCGGCGGCAGCCAGTATTTCATAACTCACTCGCCACAGCCGCACCTCGACGGACACTACACGGTCTTCGGCAGGGTCATTCGCGGATACGATGTGCTGGATAAGCTCGTCCAGGGCGACCTGATTACGCGCATCGATCCCAACTGAAACGACTCGCCGCATTTCGACGATGAAAATCCGCATACTCTTCTCTCTCATGGTTGCCGCGGTCCTTGGGTGCGTACCATCCGCCGCGCCGCTCAAGGGAGTCCCGGCGCCGGATCGGACACTTCCGTCTTTGTCGCTACCGCTTGGGCACCGTCACCTCGTGTTCAAGTGGGAATATCAGGAAGGGGAGATTGCGGCCCGCGGCGATGGTTCCGTGCGCACCGCCGCCCCGGACAGCGCGCGACTGGACTTCTTCCTCGGCGGCGGACTCGGAGCCGGAGCGGCTGTGCTTATCGGTGACTCGTTGCGATCAGCCCACGCCGAGCTCGCGCGCCGCTACATTCCCCCGTCGCCCATGATGTGGGCGGTACTCGGCCGGCTCGCGATTCCACCTCTTCCGGACACCGTGGTTCGCATAGACGGCGATCTGCTCCGGGCCGACGTCGGGAGTCCGGTGCAGTGGAGAGTAGGCATTCGTGGTGACACGCTGGTCGAGCTCCAGCACATCTCTGGTGGAAAAATCATTGAAAGCATCACGCGCGGAGCCAATGGAGTGCTCACTTATGAGGCACCTGGGGCGAGGCGTCGGCTCGAGCTTACGTTTCTGCGGGACCAACCTGGATCTTTCGATGCGTCGATTTGGGGTTTATAGTGTTGTCCTGGTTGCGCTGAACGCCTGCATCCCGTACGGCTTTACGGGAGGCGGGCTGCCCTCTCACATAAGGACGGTTGCGATCGTTCCTTTCGAGAACCAGACTGCGACACCAGAACTGCCCCGCGAGCTCACTGAAGCTCTCCGCACCCAACTTCACGATCGCCTCGGGTTGCGGGACGCATCTGAGTCCAAGGCGGGCGCGATCGTCCGCGGGACCATCCAGCGGTACGAGACCGATATTCCCATCGGATTCAGCGCCGACAATAGACAGACGACTACGGCGAAGCGCATGCTGCAGCTCGTCGTCGACATCGAGATGATCGATCAGGTGAGCGGAAAGACCCTCTGGCAGCGTAAGGGCTTGCTCGCCGAGGGGCAGTACGAGGAACGCGGTGAGCCTGCCGGCAGAAAGGTGGCGATCGACCGGATCGTGAACAGCCTGATCGAAGGCGCGCAGTCGCAATGGTGAATCGCCGCGGAGAGAGCAGGCTCGGTTGTCTGCTCCCTGTGCTGATTCTCGCGGTGGCGGGCTATTTCGCGGTCGATTTCGGCGAGGCGTATTTCCACTTTTGGCAGTTCAAGGATGCGATGGGTCAGGAGGCGAGGTTCTCGTCGGACAAGACGGACGCCCAGATCACCACTCGCTTGTCAGCGCTGGCGGACACTCTCCAGCTTCCACCAGGCGCGGAGCTGATCACCATCGAGAGGACGCCGACCACCATCACCATTTCGAGCGACTATGACGAAGTCATAAAGCTTCCGCTCAAGAAAGAACGGGTCATTCATTTCCACCCATCGGTTGAGAGCAGACTCTGAAGCCTCGAGATCCCGCGACGAAGATTGCGACATGGGCGGAGGCCGAGCGGTGGAGAGCTGGAAGAAAGGGTCGGGTAGCGTTCACCAATGGCGTGTTCGACCTGCTTCATCCCGGCCACATCGACATCCTCACCGTCGCACGCAATACCGCGGACGCACTCGTCGTCGGCGTCAACAGCGATGAATCCGTGCGCCGTCTCAAGGGCCCCACGCGCCCAGTGCGCAGCGACGCCGAGCGCGCTTACGTGTTGGCGGCGCTCGAGTGCGTGGATCTCGTCGTAATTTTTCCCGATGACACGCCGCTCAATCTCGTCAGGCATCTCAAACCCGACGTGATCGTCAAGGGCGGTGATTATTCGGAAGACACGATCGTTGGCGCGACAGAAGTGAAGAGCTGGGGAGGGCGCGTCGTGGTGGTGCCCCTCACTCCCGGCCATTCGACTACAGCCATTATTCGGAAGCTCAGTGAAAACAGTTAAAGCGAACCGTGTTGGACGCAGCGTCTCGGACCTCCGGCCGATCACATTCGAGCGCGGCGTTGCGCCCTACGCCGAAGGCTCGTGTCTCATAATCTTCGGCGCGACCCGTGTGTTGTGCACGGCATCGGTCGAAGACGGGGTTCCGGGCTGGAAGCGGGGCAAAGGCGAGGGTTGGCTCACCGCTGAATACGCGATGCTCCCGCGCGCGACCCGGACTCGGACGTCTCGTGAGCGCGCGCAGCTGGGCGGGCGCACTCAGGAGATTCAACGCCTGATCGGCCGCAGCGTCCGTGCCATGCTCGACGATTTCAAGTTCGGAGAGTTCACGGTCAAGCTCGATTGCGACGTCCTCGTCGCCGACGGAGGAACTCGCACCGCCGCGATCACCGGCGCATCGGTCGCGATCGTGGATGCGTTCGACTGGATGGTCGAGACAGGCAAGATCGTTCAGACGCCGATCAAGCGACGCGTGGCCGCCGTCAGCGTAGGAGTGATTGACGGAGAGGCTCGGCTCGATCTCGACTACGACGAAGACGTGCGGGCCGAGGTCGACATGAACGTGGTGATGAGCAGCGAAGGAAAATTCGTGGAAGTGCAGGGGACGGGCGAGCACGGGACATTCGATCGCGCGCAGCTCGACCAGCTTCTGGAGCTGGCGATATCCGGGATCCGCTCCCTCGACGCCGCTCAGATAAAAGCGCTATCGGAGTGATTAGGAGGCGTTTCCTTCTGGCGACGCGGAGCGAGGGAAAGCTGCGCGAGCTGCGGGAGATCTTTTCGGAGTTCGGAATCGAGGCAGTTGATCTCGCGACGCTCGGAATTCCGGAGACCGCGCGCGAGAGCAGCCTCGAGGAGTTCGAGACATTCGAGGAAAACGCGCTCGCCAAGGCGCGCCACTTCTTCGAAGTATCGGGCGGCATTCCGACATTTGGCGACGACTCCGGAATGTGCGTCCATGCGTTGGGCGGCGAGCCAGGCGTCTACAGCAAGCGTTGGTCCGGTCGCGAAGATCTCGAACGCGCAGCGCTGGACGCGGCGAACAACGCGAAACTCACGACCCGTATGCGCGAGGCGAGAGCGGATCAGGGAGGCCGGTTTACAGATGCCGCGAGCTACGTCTCAGTTGCAGCGTTCAAGGATGCGGGAGGCGAGCTAACGCGCCGGGGAGAAATCGAAGGGCGAGTGATCGAGAGTCCGCGTGGCACCGGTGGTTTCGGCTACGATCCGTATTTCGAGGCGCCGGAATTGGGTGGCACATTTGCCGAATCATCGATCAAGAACACCGCGGCAGGCAGCCACCGCGCTCGCGCGTTCCGCGCACTACTCGGCGCGTTGCGCGCGGAAGGCCGGCTGGAGTAACTTGCGTTCACCTCGGGGCGTAGCGTAGCCCGGTATCGCGCCTGCTTTGGGAGCAGGAGGTCCCCGGTTCAAATCCGGGCGCCCCGACTATGTAACTCACGGCTCGACACGTTCTTGCGTGATCGGGCCGTTTTGCATCCCGAAACCGATTATTAGTTTCGTTAACAGTTTGTACCGTGTTCATGTACCTGCGGCCCTCTCAGTCACCTTCCGCGGTTCGGACATCACCGCCAGCATCGTCTCGTTATCGGCGAACTGGTAGCACTCCGTCAGAACGCTTGCACTCTTCCTACTCCAGCCACCGGCAGCCAGTACATCCGCCTGTGGGTAATGCTTTCGCTCAGAGGCCCATTTTCGCCGCAAGGAATGCCATCCGCCGCCCTCTAGCTTGGGTAGCTTCGCGTGAGTGACCGCATCGGCTAGAGCGTGTTGAAACACGTCGCGGCCCAACGCCCGAGTTGGATCTGTCGGAGAAGGGAACACCAACCCTCCGAACGCACCACCGAGTTTGACTCGGAACCGCTTCACTTCTTCCAGCAGCACCTGTGGAACCGGCACGAGCCATTCCTTCCGCTTCTTGTCGGTCTCTGCACGCCAGCGGATTGTAGCAGCCTCGAAATCGAAGTCGCTCCACGCGAGTTGACGAATAGAGCCCAGTCGCCGGCCGGTTGCTTCCGCTAACACCAGCGCGAGCTCCATCCTCACCCACCGCTGATGCTTCGACGGACTCTCAGAGACCAACGCTGCCAGTTCCTGCATCGCGATCCGTAGGGCTTGGAACCGCTCCCACGTTGCGACCGGCCGTCTTGGGTTGGCCTCGCGAGTACCACGCACTCCTGCAAGTGGATTCGATGCTAGAAGGCGCTGACCCGAACGAATCCGGATCGTTGTCGCCCATTTGAGCATCGTCTTTAAGATTCGCACCTCGACTTCGGGCGATCTCGCTCGGACGGCTCTACTCTTCTCGCCGTCCTTGAGAACAATCCCGCCCTTGAGCCTTGCGGCCGTAAATGCAGCCGCGTCGGCCTCCGTGAGGTTTCGGACATCGCAACCATCGCCGAAGAAGGCGAGCAGAACATCGACGTGCCCCTCGTCCTCCTTCCGTGTGCGGCGGGTGTTATCGAGGAAGGCCGGAGACTCAGTGCTGTAGCGCTCCCACAGATAGCCGAGCGTCACAACACCGTCGGCCGCAACCTCTTCGTGCCGGAGAAGCGAAGCAAGGAGTAACGTGCCAAGACGATCCGCTTCGGTACGATCACTCGTGTACAGCGAGCGCCTACTTATCCCACGACCCGCGATCCACACATCGCGGTAATACTGACCCTTCGCATTCTCAAACAGCCGGATGCGTGCTCCGCGAGAACCGAGAGAGCGCACCCATCTTCCATTTACCTGTCGCCATGTGTCACGTCGCGGCTTACGAGGCATTTCCAATCCCCCTTATCCGCCGTGAGCCCACAAGGGAACGGGCGTCGGTGTCAGCATTGTACCGCTGGCCGTCAGCCGACGCTAGAGAGACTTTCCTCGGGCACTCCAACACTTTCACCCGTGGCGGGTGCTTGCGTCCGTAGTCAGTGAGCCGACCGGATTTGATGAGCCGGTCGAGATGGTCGGCGCTGTATCCGGTTCGCTCGGAGGCCGCCGCCAGTGAGACGGTCGGCTCCTCAGCGGAGAGCGCTTCCTCCAACAATCGAAGTCCTTCGCCCACACGGTAGGTTGTAGCCCAACGAAAGATCGCACGCAACACTTCAATATCTGCCTGAGCCGAGCGCTGTCTCAAAGGCGCAGTGAGACGCTCCTTTCCCTTGTCTGACATTCCCAAGAAAAGCCGGCCAGCTAGTCGCTTTCTTACGAAAGCGATTTGATCTTCTTGCGTGACGCTACGGACGTCGCATTCCTTGCCGAAAAAAGCAACAAGAATCTTCATCCGAGCATCGTGCTCCTTTCGGGCACGCTCGCTCAACCCCTGGTAGACAACAGACCGAGTGCCGTAGTAATACCCGAGAGTGCCCAATGGTAGCGCGCTCGAGGACTCGGTCTCGTCACCTTTTAGGAGTGCACCCAAAAGAGCTTTCCCCAATCTCTCGGCCTCAACTCGGTCAGCAGTTCCGAGACATTTCCGATCCACTCCGCGCGACGGCACCCAGAACGCGCGGTAGAACAACCTCCCACTTCGCTTTTGAAACAGCCGAACGCATGCCCCGCGACTGCCAAGTGAACGCGTCCACTTTCCACTCTTTAATTGCCATTCGCTTCGCGACGGTTTAAGAGTTGCCATGTTACGCTCCTCTACCGCCGAACTCGAAGGCTCCGAGCGTCGGAAAGCGGATCATACAGTCGCGCCGATTTTCCGGCACGCTTTGGTTTAACCTCGAGCGTCAAATCACCGAGGCGCACCCGCGGTGCGTTCTTCCGTCCCGCGTTGGGTAGCCTGCCTCGGCGCACCAATCTCCCGATGTGCTCGGCTGAGTAGCCGGTTCGTTCTGCAGCCTCGGTTAGTGACATAGTTTCAGCGAGCGCGGTTTCCCGCACGCGTCTGAGCGAGCCGACGATCTGTCGGACGATGAGGGCACCATTCACAAGAGCCCCGACCGCTTCGCAAGCGGGTGCGAACTCCTGCTCCCACCAAGTCAAAGCGGTGTCTTCGTCTGTGATTGTATCAGCGGGAAATTGAAACACGCCGGCAGAAATACGTTGCGAACGCGGGTTATTGTCCAAGGAATCCTCCGATCACTCAAGGCACTTGGAAATACCTCTGCATTCACCTAGGCGTTCTCAAGTCAGGTGAAGACTTTGAGTCGGAGCTAACCTTTGGTTAGCGCCAACGGCAGGAAGGTGGCCGCGTGGAGATATCTCTGAGTGATTCTTGTGACGTGGGGAGATATCTGCGCACTAGCTTGCGCCTACCCCAGACATTTCTGTCTGGGATATCTCGCGGTCCGGGCGGGTCTAAAGGAGACCGGCCTCCGCGAAGCTCAGGTAACGTCCGTGTCCAACGATGACGTGGTCCTGAACCGGAATGTCGAGCAGTTTGCCACCGGCCACCAGCTGCTCGGTGACGACTCGATCGTCGGGCGATGGAGTGGGATCACCTGAGGGATGGTTGTGGGTGAGAATTACGGCGGCCGCACCCGCAACGATCGCAGCACAGAAGACCTCGCGAGGATGGACAACGGACGAGTTGAGGATCCCTCGCGTGATTACGGTTGGACCTTGTCCGATCAACTGATGTTGGCTGTCCAACGGCAGAATCCAGAAAGACTCAGCCACTTCACGCGCTGCGTAGGGGGCCATGAAATCGAATACGTCGCGCGGCCAACGGATCGCTACACGTCTGTCCGGGTAGCCTTCCGGCGGCGAAAATGTTCCTTCGCGGACGAGTCTGAGCGTGGTGAGGCGAAGGCGGCGCCGGGCTTGGTTCTTTGGGAGTCTATTCATTAGGCGGCGCTCCCGGTGATGTTCTGACCTGATTGTGGTGAGTCCTCCCAGCGGCGCGCTTTGGCGCGCTCGCCTTGGCTCTCGGTCAGTGGGTCAAAGGTTCTTAGCACTTCCCGGTACGGATCGATCAAGTTGGCGCGGAAGCGTTCGAGCATTGCGACGCCGTCGAACCTGCGTCGAAACTCGCCTGCCGATACACCGACCAGAATACGAACCATGCGCCCGAAACTTTGAGGCGAGGAGGCATCCATTCTGTGTGCAATGGCGTTGAGCGAGAGTCCAGGGCTTTCTCCGAGGTACGCCGCCCATACAAGCCCAGCTTGAGCGACGTAACTCTTGGGAGAAGGCAGTCCCGCGCGAAAAAACCTGCTCATCAGAGTCGAGGGGCAAACGCCCAGCGAGCGAGCAACCTGCTTGGCGGACAGGATTCGCGGGGAGAATGATGCCTCGAGGAAGCGCGTCCATCCCGGGGTGAAAAAACGCTGTCCGCCCGTTTCAGTCGGCACTCCTATGAGGTCGCGCAGTGCGTTCCGGATAAAGGGGTGGCGCAGCCGCTCCGGGTCGAAGGCTCCGCGTAGTGCTGCCCAGCCGCCAACGGCCCTAACGTCGATGATCTTGCGGATGCCGGCCTGTCCGAACGCGAGGGCTCCAGCCAAAGCACGGTCTCCCGTGATTTCTGATACGATGCCCAGTGTGGGAGTCCCCGGGAAGTCTTGGACGAGGGCCGACAATGCCATGACGTCGGATCGTCGCACGAGAGAGGCCGAGACAAGAGCGGTGTCGGCACGTGCGGTGACGAGGTCTTGGCGAAGCGCCTGAAGGGTGTCGCGGTGAACGAAGCTGAGAAGCGCGCCGGCCGCCATCTCAACCTCTCCGCGCTCGCGGGGAGTGAGCCAGGTTCCGACCCGAGGTCGTAGCAGCTGCGGCGGTTCTTTGTTCACGGGGTGAGGGGGATGCTTGGTTTCCAACATGGTGCCTCCTGATAAATGGTTTATGCTGGATGCGGATAGGGGTTGCGCTTCCCATCCGATCGGTGTTCAATATAAATCATTTATACTCGGTAGTCAATAAACCATTTATAATTGTTACAATAATCCTAAAGGTCGAGTGAGCGACAAATACACGTTCCCGATGTCACAGACCGGAGAGGCCCGTCGCGCACATGGAAGCGCGCAACAATCTTCGCCCGCCTTTTTCCGGTAAGCAGCCGACCGGAGCGAAGCGGAGGGCGACAGGGAGCGAAGCGACCGTGGCTTAAAGATCAATCCGCTGCTGGCGTTGAAGTATGAATGGTTTATACTTGAACTATGCTGGTGACTCTACGAGACGGACCAATGCGATGGCTGCGGATACCGTAACCCCGAGAAGGCTAAAGCACCTCGCGGAAGCGATGGGTTGCCGCACGCAGCAGGATCTGGCTCGAGCTCTCGGAATTACGCAGGCGCGTGTTTCCCAGATCCTTTCCGGGAAATACCCCGTTAAACCCGGCGCTCTCCTGACGCTTATTCGCACACTGGAAGCGGAACACCAGCACAGCCGGAAGGAGCGTCGCGACTAGCGCGCTGCCGCAATCCAAACTGGCTGGACCCGAGCCAAGACATTTCGGGCCACTAGCGGGCCCAAGTACCTCGAGTCAAAGTGTGTATGCGGGCATCCGGTGTCTGACCATTGTTTCGCGGCACCGCATCCTGTCGAGCTGGATGGCCCGACTCACGGAAGGGTTGCCGGTGTGGTGCGTATCGGCGTCCGGTGCGGGCCTTGGCTCTTGTTGTTGATCGTGAACTTGCTGTTGACCCTTCTCGGTCCACCCCTAAAGAAGTTGCTCCTCCTTTTTCTTCGCTCAGTCGGGGCGACGAGCCAGACATAATCGCGCCTATTACGTAAGCTCTCCGATTGAGCTGAGGAAGTCCTCTGCCCTTGAGGTCAGTCGCGAGCGCGCGTGAGTGCGATTGGAGCGCGCCGTTTACCGTGATGCCGTCGGTGGTGAGCACGACTGTGTCACCGGGGAGGGCCGCCACCATCTTCCCGATGGGAGACTGATGCGTCATACCTTCACATGGCTGGCCCAGCCCGTCCGCGCCGTCGCAGTCGCTGAGCACATCCCGGAAAGCCTGCCCGCTTAAGCTGGTCACCGAAGCTCGAAGATCTCGCGACAGAGGAGTTTCACGTGCTCGTCCTAGACTCTCAGCATCGGGTGGAGCGCGATATCACCGCGACGCGTGGGCTCCTCAATTCCTCGCTCGTCCACCCGCGAGAGGTATTCCGTGAGGCTATTGCAGAAAGGGCTGCGGCGATCATCCTCGTTCACAACCACCCGTCAGGCGACCCGACGCCATCGCCCGACGACCGTGTAGTGACGGAGCAGTTAGTTCAGGCCGGCAAGGTGCTCGGCATCCCGGTCCAGGATCACGTCATCATCGGTCGAGGCCGCTACACGAGCTTCGCTGAGGCGGGGTTACTCTAATGTCAAACGGTAAGGCGCAAAGGGCGGCCTTGGACTTCGGCTATGGTTTCGACTTGGCACCCGATTTCTGCCGTTCGCGATAGCTGATCGTGCCACCGAAGAGATTCTTGAATTCCAGGCGCGCTCTTGTCGCTGCCGTAGACCGTCAGGTCAAGCGAAGCTGAGTCCCCGGCGCAGGGCGCGCAGGAGAGCGGCAGGAACGTCTCGTCGCGTCAGTGGTCGTCCCGAGTGATGCTCACGAGCTTTCCGTTGACAAAACCCAACATTGTGCCGTCCAAATAACTCCAGATTTCGGTGGTCCCACGCGCTGTTTCCGTCGATCGCTTTTCAGGAGGCGGCCCTTTCGCCGCCCACACCATCGCGTCCGACATGCCTATGCTTATCCGTCCACACATTAGCTGCCGAATGAGTCCGCTGGAGTACCGTGAATTTCGGAACGTCGAGAGCACTTCTACAGCAGCGCTATCATACGAGATATGAAGAATGTCGGCGGCACCGCGCACGCCTCCCGACATTTGTGCGGATAAACACAGCGGATCAACCCCAGCCTTCAGCACGGGAGATATATCAGCCGGGGGTGGGTCCGCTTCGTACTTTATTTGATGGGCAAGTCTCGCAAGCAAGTTCTTATTTCCGCTTCCGTCAGTCTGTGGTCCGCCATCCATCGATAATGACAGAACGAGCGAGTCACGCCTGGATTGTACTCCTATCACAATCTGCTGATTTGAGGGCGATTGCCCAGTGACCAATTTCGTTCTGATGATGGTCGAATCGGAGTGCTCGTAGTCAACAGCGTATCCCGCTTTTTCGAGCACGTCGATCGCAACCATAGGCCGGGACGACAGATCCATTTCTGGTCGGTGGATGACCACAATCGTCGATTGCGCCAAGCTTCTCGTTGCTGCCACGAGAGCGAACTGGAGCACACTCAGAAACCGAAGTAGGGGGCTAGAGCGCACGCCCCGTCCCGTTCATTGTGAACGCCAATTAGGTAACGCCACCATGAGCCGTCAACTTATTCATTTCGGCGCGAATTACTTCATCTGTCACGCCTTGGTTTCGGCTCCAATCACGCGCAAGTATGGACATTTCCTCATCCAGGTCGGCAAGAAACACGGCGGCTTCACGCAATTCCGTGAGCATTTGCTGGCGCCCTTGCTCGTGCGTAAAAGTTCCGGCTCGTTCCCAAAAGAAGTCGTGGGCGAGAAAGTTCCTCAATCTAAGTGCATCGCGTAACCTGTCCTCGAAACCGGCAGGTAATCCGACGGAGGTCTCCAACTTCTTTATCACAGTGCCGAGGGTCTTTTTAAACAGTTCGTCGAGAAGCTTTTCCAACTGGTCGCGCGTGGTTGTCCGGATGTTCATGCCGTGGAGCATGGGAGCGACGATTGCTAGCTGGCGCTCAACGCATTGGGCGTAGTACATCGCGACTCCATATTGCGCATATACGTCGCGGATCTGTTCGGATTCGGGGTCGAGAGCTTCCATTCCTGTGGGGTACGTCGTCGTCGGCCTTGTATCTAGCTCTTTCCAGAGTTTGCAGACATTCTGATCGGGGCGCCAGCTCGATGCGGTCTGGTGGTGAACACCGTGGTTAGCCGGAGAGGCGCTCGAATCGTCGGATTTCACAACGCTAATGCGTTGTCTGCGCCCGATGGTTTGACCTTTTGCCCCACGCCGAGGCATTATTTCCGCGTGAGTCGGTTCCTTCCTCGCGCTGGGCGCTGATACGCAAACTGTCGCTTTGGAAGCCCAACTAAGGAGGGAAAGCAAATTGTCGGAAGTACGATTTTCGGGATACGATGCCTACTCGACAGTGGCGGGCAATGCGACGATGACCTTCCTCTTGGAACTGGCTGGCACTGCCTTCACTTACTGGTTAGCCAGCGCATGGCGGTTAGGCGCCATGATACTCTTCGGCGCCTTTGTGATTTTTACATTATGGGATGGTTTTCACGTTGCTGTTGTTCTCGCTCCCGGCGACACAACGCGCGGGCATGCCCATGATAAAGAGTTTGCTATGTGGTGGCGTCGCGCTAAGTACGTACGGGTTGGGTCTCTATTGATCGCTGTAGGCATGTTGTGGTTCCTCTATCGGCGACTGTGGTAACGCAGATTGCGGGGCGGCGCCGCAATCGAGACCGTCCTAGTCCATGAAGAACCTGACCGCGTTCGTCCTTGCTGGCGTGTCGGCCTATGCCTTCAGCTTCGCGCTCGATCTCTTGTTTGGCGCATTGCTGGGGGTCTATCCGTCGACGGCGTTTCTACCCGTCGTCACGTGGTCGATCATCGCCGCGATTGCGGGCGTCATCGCACTGCGCTTGGCACCAACGGGGCGATTTCTCGTCGTTCCCTGTCTTGTGTTCGCCGGCATGGCTTTTTTGGGGGGCGTTGTCGGCCATCGCCACAGCCTTTTCGTGGGGGTCGGAATGCTCGCTCAGGCGACAGGCCTGTGGCTCGCGACCAGGACCGTCCGTGTGTGACCCGAGTGCTGGATCTGGACGCGGCGATGCAATAGCGGGCGTTCCTCAAATTCCTACGGGTGCACCCGATAACCACGGGTATTCCTTATGACTAGGAAACGAAGTTCGTTCGGAGACAAGCAGAAGGAAGAGTTTGTTTCCGCGGTATCACACATGCTCGAGGTTCAACTCGCGGCAGCAGGCACCAGTAAAATCAGCGAGTCTCTTGAGTTGCGCGCGCTCGGGTATATATACGGATTCGTTGACGCTGCCTTACGGACGATCGGCGAGGACATGGCTGATAACTCTGTGGGCATTCCCGTCACGTTTCAAATTCTGAGGAAACTTTTTCCGGGTAGCGAGCAGGACTACTTGGAGTTCCTTAAGGGCAATATCGGGAAGAACGCTGGCATGATGTCAGCGGTGATGTATGGCGGCCAGCAATACATTGACTTCAACAATGGGAAACTCGCTGCTCCGATGGGCTTGGCGAGAACGCTAATCGCAGGATGAGTAATAACCATCCCGCGCCGCCATCTCTTGGTATACGGGCTTGCGTTGGTCGCTTATACGCTAGAGTGGACGCCGGTCCACCTGCGAACTGGCGGCGGCGGGTGCTCCCTCGCCAGATTTGCCCATGTCGAACAACCTGCTTCTACTACGGCGACAACCTCGACAAATATCAACCGCTAGCGGTTGCACTTTGGCGTGTCGCATGCCTCTAGCTGAATGCGCTCGGGAGCGGCATGTGCGCGAAGTTCTTCGGGGTTCTCGCCGACCCATTTGTGATTAGCAACGAAGTTGATACGATCTTCATCGCCAAACTTCATGTGCGGACAATCACCCCGGTGAAGACGGCCAACTGTAGGTCCCTTCAAGTTGACAAAATACCCATCGGGATTAGTCACCATCCACTGCCGAAAAGCATCACTTCCCGAATTGGAATTGCCACCGTCGAACACTCGGACCAAGAATCCCTCCGGATAACCAGACTGCCGACTCATACTGCGGAGAAAACGCGGAGGCCGCAAGTCCTGTGCAAGGTTGCATTTTCGCCCGAGGGACGTGACGGGCGGCCGCGATATTCACAGCCAACAAGGAGAATTCGATGAAAGCGATGCTTTTGGGCTTGGCGCTGCTTCTCGCAGCGTCCGCTGCGAGCGGGCAGGCGGTTGATTCCAGCGTAGTTTGCGCTGTGCACAAGCTGACTGCGATGGGCTATACGATCGAGAGCGCAAACAAGGACTTCGGGTTGGTGAAAGCGACGAAGAAGGAAGGTCAGTTCACAACAACGATCAATGTCGCTCAGCAGGATTCGAGCAGGCTGAAAGTGACCGTCAAGGTGGAGAACGAAGATAGGGATTGGCGGACGGGAGCGGTGCGAATGCAGGATCTGGGCGAAGGGCCGGACTACACGAAGAAGCAAGCGCAAGCGATTCGCGATGCTTGCAGTTCGAAATAACGCGGTAACAGCCTCGGTAACAACACCCACTATTTCCCAATGGCGTCCGTGAAATCCGTTATGCCCCTACGATGGATAGCGGTACAACGCCCAATGGCGCCCAATAGCGGTCATTTCATTCCTGATAAGCGTGAGGTCGGTAGTTCAACTCTACCCAGGCCCATTCTTTCTTCCGAGATGGTTTTCGCAAGGCGTATCGCGTCCGCAAGAGCCAGAAAGAGGCGTCGCGGTTAGCGGACCCTCGTAATCCAAATGGGGTGGACCCGAGACAAGACATTTCGCGCCACCAACGGGCCCAAGTACCTGGAGTCAAAGCTTCGCTCAGACGGTGCAAGGAGCCAAATGTAATCGCGCTGTAAAACGTATGATCGCCCAACGAGCTGAGGAAGTTCTCTACCTTTGAGATCGCTTGAGAGCGCGCGTGAATGGGATTGGAGGGCGCCATTTACCTTGACGCCATCGCGGGTTAGCACGACCGTGTCACCCGGGAGGGCTGCAACTATCTTCCCGATGGGAGTGAGCCCACCGGGGCACTGGCCCCCTCTCGGGACGTAGCCACGATCGTGCGCGAAGCCCGCTACCGGTGGGGGCAGGCAATACAAGACGATGGCGCCGCGTTCGAGGGTCGGCGAGTCTCTAGTGACTCGGTAGAGCCCTATCGGTAAGCTGCTCGTGAGATTGAAGCGAAGTCCTACCGAGTTTGCCGCGCCGGCAAGGACAACTCCGAAAGCGATCAAGCCGAAGAAAATGTGCGCACGTGAATAGCGACGGAAAGACTTCGAGCGAAAACCACGAGGTGGCGACAACCCAGCTTCAGTGCCTCTCACCACGTGAGACCGCTTAGACAACAATTTGCGGGGCGGTGACGGGCTGGTAGAGCGGATTGGGATCGCTCCGCCCAAGGAACTCGGCGTCTTCGCGATAATTCGTCCTGAAGGTCAAGAGCGGCGAGCCGCCCTTGACGAAAAGGAGCTCGGTGTCTCGCCCAAGCCTGCGGACCTCGTCCGGCAGGAGTAGCCGTCGGTTTCTTTCCGATACCGACAGCGCAGTTCCCTCTTGCCGTTGCGATTGCTTGCCTCGGCTTAGACCCCGTGACTGGTTTTGCGTCCTTACAAAGATCGTCGCCTCCCCTGTCATTTTGGACAAGTACTCGGCGGTGTCCCAGTCATTAGTCCCAAACGCCTGCAATACGTCGGCGTTGGCTAGAAATGTGGGCCAGGTATCACCGTAGGTACTCCGCAGTTGCGACAGATCCTGCACGATGAGCCAGAAGGTGACGCCAAATCCGCCGGCGAGACCGATGTCTCGCTGGACCGGATGCATCTTTCCCAAGTGGGCGAACTCGTCGAGCAGGAAGAGAACGCGTTCCTTTGGCTGGCCTCGTGACCGTGCTATTGCCAACAGGGAGCACGCGATCATGATTCTCAGCCACCGCGCGTAAGCCTCGAGCCGGTCGGAAGGGAGGATCAGATACACACTCGTCGGCTCCCGTTTGAGGATCGAAAGGTCTACGGTGGATTGCCCCAGTACGCGAGCCATCCGAGCGCTATCCAGGAAATGGGTGTGACTCTGTGCCGTGGAGATTACGCCGCTCCGTTCCCGTTCTGCCTTCTGAAGTATCCTCGCTGCGGATCTGGAAACGAGGCCAGAAACCGCGGGACTCTCCCGCATGTCTTTCAGTAGCTCGGCAAAAGACTCCGGAGGCAGTGTAAGGAGTGTCCTAACATGGGAGAGCGTTCGGAGCTCTGGGGCCGCGTTTGCGGCGACGTGGAGAATGAGACCTGTCAGGACGGCGCGCGCCTCTTCGTTCCAGAACAGTTGCTCACCGCCCTGTCCTTCCGGGAGCACGATCATATCTGCGAGCATGCGGGCTTCGTCGACCGCCTCAGGGCTTTCTGGATCAATAAGCTCAAGAGGGTTGTAGGTCGCATCACCGCCTGCGACTCTAAACGGGTCAAAAGCGTGCACCTGCTGTCCGATGTCCCGACGCCACCGAGCGGTAACGGCGAAGTTCTCTCCTTTGGGATCGGTGACGAGGATCGACCCCGGATGATCGAGAAGATTCGGAATAACGCAGCTCACGCCCTTACCAGACCTTGTGGGCGCGACCGTTAGAACGTGACCTTCGCCTTCAAACCGAAGGAGATGGTTGCGACGGCGCCCGAGGATTAGTCCGTGCGCTTGGGCAAGATCGTCTCCCGTTCCCCAGGCTGCTGACCCGTGAGAGGTGGAGGGCACGGCTTGGCTGCGTCCGCGCCATGCGTGGCTGATGGCACCGGTAACGAATATTGCAGTTGTCCCAAGTACCAGCCATCCAGCGCGAAAGACTGAAGCGATATGGGGCGCGACTTGGCCCGATTTTGAATACCATACCACGATCAGATAAGGAGCGTGGAAAGGTCCGAGACTCAGGCTGGCGAGAGCGGTCGCTGACAAGAAGAGGCCCGTCCCGAGCCAGTGTGGCCGGCTCAATATCGACGCGGCTAGCCAGGACCCGGCACAAAGCACGGCGGAAGCGCGTAACAACGCGAGCGTTCGCGCGTTGGGGACGAACAACGCTCGCCCAAGGGTTGCGGGAAATCCGAGGCGCCAGGCCACGTATTGCGTTCCCGCCGAAAAGGCGAGCGTCAAGCCGAAAAACAAGAACAACACGAGCGGCCGCTCGTTTGGGGTCGAGGGCGGTCGTTCACTCATCGGCTACTCGCTGCATACGAGCCCTGTACGCAGTTCCTCGTGTCAGGGCCTTGGGACGAAGGGCTCGTCGAAGGCGATGTCCCCGTTCAACATGACGTTGAACGCCTGGCCTGCGGGAATGGTGATCGTCGGAGCGGCGCTCATCCCGCGCTTGATGATTTCCATTGCGACCGTCGAGAGCTCCTGGCCGACGGCACCGGCTGCGACCTGACCCGCGGAAGGAGTCGCGAGCACGGTGGCTTGCGACGGCTGACTTAACTGCAGGCCTGCGCTCAAAGCAGAGAGGAGTAGCGCGTTTCCAAATACCCGCCGCCAATGATTGTCGACCTTACCCTTGGCACCGCTATTTCCTTCCCTGTCGGTGAGTGGGAGACCCGGCAGCTGCATACTCCGGCCATCGGGCAGAAGGAGTCGGGTCCAGGCCACCAGAAGGCGCCCTTGGCCGGCGGCTATCTGGTTGTCGTACGTTCCGATGAGGCGAGACCCTCTTGGAATGAGGAGAATCCGCTGAGATCTGGAATCGTATACGTCTCTGCTAACCTGCCCGACGATGTCACCTGGCAGATCTGAAGTGATCCCTGTGATGAGAAGGGCGGGGATCAGGGCGCCGGCGCGGAGCGTGTAGGGTGAGCCAGCAGGATTGAGTTGCGCATGTGTGGTGGTCTTCGCAACAGCCTCGGCCGCTTTTGTCGCGAAAGATTGGTGGGAAGCTCCGGCAATGGGGATACCGGTTGACCGGTCGGCATCGGCCGACAGCGCTGGACCTGGGAGCGGCCCGCTCTGGCGAAGTGCGGATCGCATGATCGAATCGCCGAGCGTCACCAATTGCTGTTCTTCAGTCGGAGTGTCGGGAGAATCGGCCGCGGGGTTGGATGCGGACTCCGACCGTGTCACGCCCGAAACAGCGGAACTCATCAGTGCGGCTTGGTATCCGCGCTGGCGCGGAGACTCAGCCATCGCTGGTGAGGACCCTTCTCTCGTAACGCTGTTCTCCGGTGCTGTTCCTGAGGGCGCAGCGGGCGGATAGAAGGCCGATTTCACCGCGCCGGTGGTCACGGCAGGCTGAGTCGTTGGCGAGCCGCTGTCGGTTGGCGCGGGCGGAACAGATCGGGGCAGGGGCTCGTCCAGAAAAACGGGCCGTGCGGGAACCGGTGGCGAGTTCTCGGCGTTTTCGGACGCAGCGCGAGTTGCCTTACTTTCTTTCCCTGGGTTCAAGAGAACGATCGCCGTGAGAACTGTCATCCCCATTATCACTGCCGCGACGGTGAGAGCATTGCGATTTAGTCGTTTAGCGAGTGGAGGAGCTGGCCGGAGGGGAGTACTAACCTCTTCGATCGGGTCACGGCTCAGTCCCGTACTGCGCGCAAAGAAACCGGCTTTCATCAGCGACGGCCCTCCTTCCGCTCAATGACAGCGCGTCGCTCTTTGCCGTCGATGCCGGCCACCAGTTCCGCTCGATCGAAGAGACGATCGGTGACGTACGTGTCGCCGCCAACGAAGGAATAGTTGACCAGCGTCTTCGCACCGTCGCCCTCAAGAACGAAAAGGACTGGAGCCACCGAACTCCGAGCACCCTCAGGCAACTTGATGTAGACACGAGTCCCGTCGTCGAATACCTGGTCTGGTGTCCACGGGAACTGCCGGTCCTTTTTCACTTCGTAATGGAAATTGAGTGCGAGGGCGTCGGGTGCTATACGGACGGGCGGCTCGGTAGCGGGCTTACTCCAGGTAGCAACGGTTTCGTCCGGGTAGTAAAAGCGCACGTGGCGTGCATACGTCTGCTGCGGATTGGTTACGCGCGCCTTGCAGGGTGGGGAGTCGAGGGTCAAGTCGTAGAGCCTCCGATCCGTCGCGAGCACGACGTTGGTCGTGATGTCGCAGTCTCGCGGTTTCACTACGATGAGTGGTGTCTTCCCGTCAACGCCCGCAGTCGCCGGAGTTATTTCCCAACGTTCCGTATCCCCCGCGATGCGGCTCAAGACGATCTCGCCGGGCTCGAGCTCGATAACGCACGCGCGCAAGACAGCACAGGTGAGTGTGGGCTGGGCGTGACCGAAGGGAAACGTTACGAAGTCGCCCTGAACGACGGTGCGGGCGACACCGCTCACGTGGTAGTCCTTTGCCGCTACGGCCACCGCGTCACCGCTATCTACTACAGCGGCCGCAGTTTTCGCCCGAAGGGGCAACGCCGACTGCGCCCCGGCGGCGCTGCTGAAAAACCACAGCGCGGAAGCAACAGCGTAGACAGTAAGATTTCTTGATCTGATCATTGTGACGCTCCTCACTCGTGGCTGGCGGGACGTTTGATCGCACTCGAATCGTTGGTGCTCTCTGCGATTTGCGTCCAGTTGATGGTTGTGATGTAGAGCCCTAGCGGGTTGTCTTGGACTCCTTCGGCGGTAACGGGTGGAACGAGCTTGACCGTGGCGTAACCTTCCCATGCGGTCGTCCGCGTTTCTTCCCCGGCGGAAATCGGACGCTCGGTCTCACTCCACTGAAGCCGCCAGACGTCTGAGTTGGGGACGCGAAGGATGCCAGTGACGTCGACCTGCCTGGTGAGGCGCGCGCCTAAGAGCCGCGGATCGTTCTTCGAGTCAGCGAAATAGTCATTGAGAAATCCGGCCGCTTCCGGAGCCAGAAATGCGTAGCCCCGCTTGATCATTTCTGCTTGTCCAGCGTCTGCTGACGCTGGGAGCACAGTCCGAATCGCTCGGACGAATTGCGCGAGCTGTGCGGCGACGAGTCGCTGGTCAGGCTTGAGCGTCTCGTCCGCTCGGCCTATCGCCACCACCTGGCCAAGGCGGTCCACTTGGACGAGATAGGGAATTACGCGCGCAGAGGAAGCGAGACGGATATAGGAGAGTGTCGTGACAGCGAGCAACGCAATGAGTGCGAATGACATCAACTGCCAGTTGCGCTTTCCTCTGGCCAAGTCCCCAAAGGCGTTGGAGAACTCATTTCTCGCCGCGACGACGTGATTGAACTTGCTTTCGCATTCTGCCTCAGCACTCGGCGTGGTCGCGCTGGCGGGAGCGTCACTTCGTTCTCGAGAGAAGCGGTTGAGTGGAGACATGCCGGGTTCAGCCCACGGCGCGCAGCGCGTGCGCGATCCCGAAGGTGGACGTTCCGGAGAGCCGGGCAGCGACAGAGTTGGGGACGCGAATCGCGAGGACCGCAAAGATCAACGAGCCGCCCACCACTTGAAACAATGGACTCGCCGGGCCGAAGAAGCTGCTGGATTGAATGAGCGGGATCCAGCTGCGAGCGATCTGGCTTCCGAGACCAACTATCAGGTAAAGAAGGAAGATCTTAATCCCGATGCCGAAGGTGTAAGCGATGAGATTCTCGGCGAAGCCGGCGGTCCCACGAAACGCAGCGAACCCGAGAAAAAGGACGCCTCCACCGAGCACCACGTAGCTCTCGACCAGGACAAGTACGAGCTGAGCGGCGATCGCCGTGTATGCGAGCGCTACGACGAATGCTGCGATGGCGCCGTAGATCGCCATCGCCGGGTTAGTCAACATCACGCCTACATCGAGCGCGCTCAGTATGCTGAGGGATGTCTCCCTGCCGATGTCGATGATGCCCGAGGGGCTCACTGTGCCGCTGCTTCCGATAGCCCGCTCTCCTGCAGCGGCAAAGCCATTCACGATGGGCGGGATCCAGAATGTGAAGCCTGTTATTAGTGCCAGCAGAAACGCGGTGAGTGTGAACTTGAGCAGGAACTTCGCTGCGATATCGTCGAGCCGGTCGTGACGGAGTGCCCAGACGAGTCCTGAAACTGCGAACTCGATCGATGCGAGCAGCATGAAGAGCTGCTGCGCGATCGGAATGAGGCGTGGCCGCCAAAGGCGTGATGCGTCTCGATACTGGTTGGCGATCCCGTCGAGCACCGGTTGCTGGGCTTGCGCATGCGCAATCGCGGGTACAAGAAGGAGCGACGCAATCGCGCAAACGATCAATGCCGTAAGCACAGTTCTGCTCGACTGTCTGCTCACGGTGTGATGCGGAGTGAAACAGGCGAATAGCGAGGCCCCGCGCTGGCCATCGCTGATAAGCGGGAACGGAAAGTTGCCTGACGCTGCGCCTCGCCATTGACCTGGTTCGCGTAGTAGACGGCCTGAACATTGGTGAGGCCGGCTATCGCTTGGCGGAGCATCGTCAGCTCCTCGGCGCTGTACATGTCGATCGTGCTCGTGAGCTCGAGTGCTTCCTCGTGTCCCTGCACCGTGGTAAGCTGTCGCTTCATTGCTTCGAGTCGCGCGACGCTAAGCGGAAATTCCTGGGCCGCTCGATTTGCTGCGTTGAGGACGCCGCGCATAGTGGCCAGAGTCCGAAGCGACTGGCTTCGTTCCTCCGCGGGATAGTTGCGAAAAGCCTGGGCGCCGGGAAACGTTTTCTGGAACTCCGTATCGATCGCACGGAGGCCATATGAGAGCGACTGCCCTTGCTGCATCAGCGCATCCATCTGCGTGAGCACAGAGCTGATCTGTCGCCAGTTCGGATTCCGAAGCTTGCGCATCGCGACCAATTGTTGCTGCAGTTGCTGGCGCTGCAGGTTCATCTGCTCGAGGCGCCTGGCGTAGTGCAAAATGTTTCGGGCGAAATTCGAGGGATCGAAGACAATTCCGCTGCCCAATAGCCCGAACTGCGCCTCGGCTCGTATGGGGGCTAGAGCGGCGCACGCCAGAACAAGAATCTGGGCGAGTCGAATACGCGCTCTTTTACGCGACCTGGATTTCATCTTGAATATCCTCGCGGGAGTTGTGGTGTTGACGGAACTGCCGCGCCCACGCAGCGTGCCCACGCTCTTCGAGCCACACGGCAGGCCAATCGTCTCCGTGTAACGCGATCAACACTTCCAGATGGCGCCGAGTCTCTTCCATAGAAGACCCGGAGGGCGCGGCGAGAAAGCTGAGTGCGACTGGGCCCAAGCCCAGCTCGAACAAGCGACTGCCCGCCGACGACTTGACGTAATAGTGTCGTTTGGCGGTGGCCCCTTGGATGATCGAGATCTCACGATCGTTGAGGCCGAGATCGCGGTAGAGCGATTCTTGGGCGGGCGTTGCCGCGTCAGGATTTGGCAGGTAGATGCGCGTTGGGCACGAATCGACGACAGTGTGCCGATTGGAAAGCTGTGCGAGTTGCGACGGACTCTGAGTGGCGAGCACGACGGCGGTGTTCTGCTTGCGGAGCGTAAGGAGCCACTGATTGATCCGTGCGCCGAAGAGGGAGTGCATGAGCGCCATCCACGCTTCGTCGATCTCGATGAGCGTGGGACTTCCGTCGAGACGTTGCTCGATCCGGTGGAAGAGGTAGAGGAGAACCGGAACGGCGACTTTGTCATCCAGAGCCAGCAGATGCTTCATCTCGAAAACCTGGAATCGGCCTTCTTGCAGATCGTCGCTCGCCGCGTCCAGGAGCTGCCCGTAGTTGCCGCCCACAGCGTAAGGTCGGATTGCGGAAGAGAGCGTCGCATTCTGGAGCTGCGCGGTCAGCTCGGTGAGAGTCCGGTGTGCGGGATCATTCACCGCAATTAGCTCGATCGCCCGCTCGAGCTTGGCCCGAATAACCGACGTTACGCTGACCCCTTGGAGCGCGAGCAGGGTCTCGAGCCACTCGACCGCCCATGCTCGCTCGCTCGGCCGATCGAGTTGAGCAAGCGGCTGGAACCGAAGCGAATCGGGACGACCCGCAGCGAGATCGTAATGCGTTGCGCCCGCCGCTTTGGCGAGAGTCCACATCGAATATCCGACATCAAACACGAAGACCTGAGCGTCGGGATAGCGCCGAAACTGGGCTGCGATCATTGCGAGCAGAACGGACTTTCCAGATCCGGTTCTTCCCAGGACGAGCGTGTGTCCGACATCCGAGTCGTGCAGGTTGAAGCGGAACGGCGTTGCACCGTCGGTTGCCGGCCACATGAGAGGCGGGCTCTTTGGCGGAAAGAAGGAGCACGGATTGTTGGCCAATCCCGGCCAAACACTCGTCACTGGAAGGAGATCGGCGATGTTGCGTGTGGAAATGAGTGGGCGCCTGAGATTTGGATATCCGTGCCCCGGAAGGCTTCCCAGAAAGGCGTCGAGCGCATTGACCGTCTCGATGCGACCGGTGAAGCCCGCGTCGTTGAGCACCTTAAGGATCTCGCTCGCGACGTAGCTGGCGCGAACTGGATCAGGGTCCATTACGACCATGACTTGCGTGTAGAAGCAGAACCGGACGGAGCCGCTGGCGTTTTCAGATGCGGCTTCTCCCGCGTCAACCGCCATCGCTCGTGCGTCCTGGTCGAGCCAGAGGTCGTCGTCAGGCTTGGGCGCCGACGTGTTGGACTTACTCACCATCTCCTGCACCCAGGCACCCGCACCCTTCCGTTTTTTGAACCATTGGAGCTGTTGACGCCGAATGTGTTTCGCCGCTTCGTGTGTGCCGAGCGGGATCAGGCGGTTTGACCAGCGGAAACCGAAGGGAAGGGTGTTGAGAATTTCGAGTTGCCCACCGAAGGATTGGTGTGGGTAGCCTTGGATCGCCACCGCGCGGATCGCCATTTGGCCGATCCGCGGTTCGAACCCGCCAACCAGTTCTTGGTCTGCCAGTACGACGTTGAGGTAGGAGCCGTGTGCCGGGGTTCTTACCGGATGATCGCGTCCCGTCAGTGCGTGATGGAGGTGCGACATAAGCTGATCCGAGTCCAAACGCTCGAGCTTCAAAAATCCTGAAAGACGGTCTGCGATCGTGTTTAGTGCCACGGCAAAAGTGCCCAGCACGTTAGTCCACTCGACGCGCGACCGATCCGCACCCTGTACGAAGAAAGCGTTGAACCGCGAGATGGCGTCCGGCGCTGGCAAATGCGTGACTAGGAGGAAGTAGTCCGTTTCGTATTGGCGGCTGGCCCTAGTGTTGTAGGACGCGCGGCGCTCGTCGTCGATGATCTGTGTAGCGCCGTCGGGGAACACTGAGGCGGCGTATGAGATTGCCGGCCGCCGGATTGCGTCGACGTGGAACATCCAGTTGTCGCCGAAATTGAGAAGGGCATCGTTCAGATGGCGCGATAAAGCGTTCAGTTCGTGCGGAGTTGCCGCGCCGACATCAGGCCCTCTGTATTTCCACCCAGCGAGGAGTGATCCGTCCTTCTGGAGTATCACGCCATCGTCGACCATGAACGCCCAGTTGAGGAGGTCGGCGAGGCCGCGCGATTCGCTTCGATGCTCGCGGAGTCTCTTTAATCCGCGACCGGCGGCGCAAGCCGTGATTCCACCAAGCGTGAGAGATACCAGATCCATCACTTGACGCTCGGGATCGACGGCTTGGGGACTACTGGCGACGCCTGAATGCCGGCGTGTGCGAAGTAGAAGTCGTGGCCGGAGAGACTCCTCGCGTACAGAGCGATCATTTGCGGCTCGTCCTTCGCGATCGACACCATTAGTGAGTGCAGTGCGGTGAGGTAGAATGCCGCGAGCGCCAATGTCGCTACGTGTATGCCGACGCCGAAGACGAGGGCGAATGCGGTAGCGATTTCGAGGATGACTACGCCTGGCTCCGCACCCGCGAACAAGACGGGTCGATAGAGGGAAGCGTGAATCACGTGCAGCTCCAGGCCATTTGACTTCGGGCGCCTATCCACGACTCGACCCCGCCTTCAGAGCGTAGCGCCGACAAACCCGAGCGTAGCCACGATATTTGCGGCGCCGATCATGATTGCGATTCCGATGATCGCCTGCCCGAACTTTTTCGCGCCTTCCTCGTGTCGCGTGAACGCCCAGAGGGCGCCCCCGACAACGAATGCCAGTGCTCCCAAGACCCGCGCGGTAGGGCCGCTCAGATTGCTGAGGAGGTTTTGGAGCGGCCCAGTCCACGGCATAACCGCTCCGCCGATTGGCGCAGCGAATGCGGTTCGCGGGACGAGAATGAGTAGACCAACAAGGGCTGCTGCCACGAAGAGTTGCACTCGTTGTTCCTTGCTCATCGGGAGTCGCATGGCTTTACTCCTATTGAATGGCTTGACCGCTCGCGCGCCGTAGCAAGAACCGCCCGCGCTCATCCAGTCCTGTCACGGTCACCAGGTCAGTGATCCGCCGCCCGGTGCTTCCGCCTTCGATGACCACTATCAAGTGGACGGTCTCGGCGATGAGCTCGCGTTGCGGCGGGACATTGGCACGTTGCGCGAGTCGATCGAGCCTCGAGAGGGCACCAGCTGCGGAAGACGCGTGCACGGTGGCGACGCCTCCCGGATGTCCGGTAGCCCAGGCGTCCAGGAGCTGCAGCGCTTCGGCTCCGCGAACTTCTCCGACCACGATGCGGTTGGGACTTGTCCGAAGTGCGCTCTTTAGGAGCTGCTCGAGAGAGACGGCCGGACAAGATCTGAGCGCAAGGTGATCGATCCCGGCGCACTGGAGCTCGACGGTATCTTCCAGAATTACGATTCGCTCGCGGGGGAAGAGATCGGTGATCTCTTTGAGCAGCGCGTTGGCGAGTGTGGTCTTCCCGCTGTTGGTGCCGCCCGCGATCAGGATATTCCGGCGCTCCTGAATTGCGCGTCTCAGTTCCAAGCGCTGTGATGCCGTGAGCATTCGCTCCGTGACATAACTGTCGAGGGAATAAATCGCTGTCGGAGGCTTCCGGATGTTGAATGCGGGGGACGGCGTCACCGGCCGAACAAATCCTTGTAGACGACTTCCGCGAAACGCGCAGGTCGGCAGCTCGGCTTCTATGCGCGGGTGATCGGGTCCGAGCGTTATATCGAGGCTTGACGCAACCGCATTGAGGAACATCTCACGCCGGTCGGCGTCTATTTGGACTTCACTTCGAATCCGGCCCTGAGACCTCGTATCAAAGTGAACGTGGCCTTCTTGCGGATTGACGTAAATCTCGGTGACGTCGTCGTCGGCGAACGCTTGGACGACGACGGGCCCCAGGTACCGGGCCATCATCTCTGCGTACGGTTCTGTGTGGCGTGTTTCGACGACGGCTTCGCTCACAGTGATCCTTGGACGAGTAGAAGTGCCACAGACACCTTTACTCCGGAATGAGCCGTGTCGTTCTGGGAGCCTTGCCCGTGGGTGAACCACGACTGATGACCGTTGCCTCGCCCAACTCTTCGCGAAGAATCACTCGTGCACGCATTAACCGGGTGCGGACCGTGATCTGACTGATGCCCTGCTTTGCCGCTATGTCGGCCCGGTCCTCACCTCGTAGTAGCGCCGTTACGACATCTCGCAGTTCGTGCGTGAGGGTTCGACTGCTTGCTCGCATGACGGCATCGAGCAGATCTTGCAGATCTATTTCCTGGTCGGCGGTAACGCCGGACTCGAGTTCGTCTGGCGTAATAGACGGAGCGACTCTTCGCGCGTCGCGGGCTTGGCGTCGAAACGCCGTTCGGAGAAGGTTTTGGCCGATCGTTGCGATAAAGCCGCTGGCGCGCTTGGGGTCGATGCGTGGCAATGCTTTGACGATCCGGATGAGAGCGATTTGCGCGAGGTCGTCGGCGAGATCGTCTGGCACTCGGCGAGCGAAATATGAGAACAAGGCCGGCCTGACAGTTGAGAGTAGCCTGTCGAGAGCTCGGGTTTCATCCTGCTGGGCAGCAGTGACAAGGAGGGCTAACTGATCTCCGTTTAAATCAATGGACCCTGACGCTCGCATTTCCAACTCCCGCGATGCGGATCTGCACGCGGTGGCAGCGTATTGTCACGGTAAGTGACGAGTGCTCATCCGCATTTCAGAGTACCTCGGTCGCCTGGTCCTCAATAAAGACAAAACTCGGCGGGTGACATCTAAACTCTGCGGTTCGCGGAATGAGGGGACGCCGTGAGGCTATGCGTGATGCATTTCGTCTCGGCCCAGTACTGCGTCGCGGATTGCGCGCTTTATCTTGAGCGTTAGAGCGACTTGAGGCGGCGAGAGTGCCGCTCGGAGACGACGGACTTCATGGGGGGACATCCGTTCGAGCAAGCCAACTATTCGGCGCTCCAGCTCGCCTTGGCGAGGTAGGCTTGTCAGTTCGCGGCGAATGGCGGCTTCCTTCGAGTTTGCGCGATCGAGCTCGCTACGCGCGGCCGTTATGAGCGATTGGTTATTCGCTTGCCCAGAAAGCGGCTCCAACGATTTCCCCGAGGCGATACGTGGACGGCGCTCATTCGCGGCTGCTGTGATTGTTCGCAATCGCTCTGTCGCGTCGAGGAAGTCCCGTCCCTTACTTGAGGCGCCGACGGCTGCGTTGCGTGCGAGGGATTCGTCGTCGTGCCGCTGGAGACCAAAGCGCCGAGACATAGCCACCGTTGCCAGCGAGCCGAATTCTTGGGGTCGCTCCCTAAGCGTCGCTACTGCGGTCGCGTGCCCTTGTGTTTGAGCGAGTACTATGAAGCGTCTGGCGGCTTCGACTGGATCGCGATAAACGCCGGCGAGCGTGGTCTGGAATGCGGCGTCCGCTGCACGTGCGCGGTCGGCCGTCTCGTGCAATTCTCTGTAGCCGACACGAGCTGCGTCTACTTCCAAGTGGATCTTGTATTGCTCGCGATTGAGGTCGACAACGCGGGTGTACGAGTCGAGTTCGGCTTTGAGCTCGTCGGTCCTACTAAGCTTCCTATGAGTGGAAGTGGGCTCGGGCCTGTGTGGACCTTCCGGCTCACGATTGTTGATCGGCTCCAAGCTTGCCTTGTCTGCGAAGCCGAATTCGAGCTGGGTACGCTCGGGCGGGCCAAGGCGCCCAGGAGTCACGCGAAGTCCGAGCGCGATCTCTTCTTCTCGGAGCACCTTCTGGATCACGGCGCGGTCCTGCCAGCGGTTCCATACGCGACCGGTCTCCGGGTGAACCCGATTGATAAGTAGATGCATGTGCGGATGGTCACGGTCTTGGTGGCAGACAATGAGCGCTTGGTGACCTGTGAGACCTAGCGCGGCGATCGTGCGATCGGCGACCCGCTCCATCGTTGCGCGATCAACTGCGTCGCCGGGATCAAAGCTGAGAGCTACGTGATATCCGGGCTGGGCTACGCGGACATTCTGTGACGCCGTCGCGCGCATGATCTTCCCCGCGAGTTCCGGCTCGTTGGTGGGAAGGTTGCGCGACGCTGACCAGGCGACGCGTTCGGGCTCATTTCCGGATCGGCCGTTGGCGAGGTAATGTGCCAGCGCACCAAAACTTTTCGCACTGCTCGACATCCCAATCATGGCAACCGGCTACTCGATTTCTCGGATGATGTCGAGCACTTCAGACACCGCTTGCTGGAAGTCATCCGCTCGCGCGAGATGGTGGTTCTTCGCTTCGGTTGCGAGGAGTGACAGGCGGGTCGCTAACTGACCGAGTGTCCTGATTACCGCATCACTGAGCCCGACCCGACGAGCGCGTGGCGCTGGTCCTAATGATGATTCGCGGATGTAGCAGGCAACTGGGCGCGCAGCGGACCGCGCTCGATTGATTACAAGCTCCAATTCATCGGGGGAGAAGCGGATAAGTTTTGTAGAAGTTCGCCGGCTGTTTGGCGCACCGTTGTCGGCTGGCTCCGAATAGCGCATTCACAATGACCGAAGCTCGGGATCGAACGCTGAGGTATCTCGCTACTAGATGGGGCGCACCCCTTCCGACGAAATACTCCCGAATCGAAGTCGCCGTTCTCGCCGTGCCTGTAAGGAGGGGAGCGTAGGACCTCCGAGGCTCACTGCGTGATGACTACCACTTCTCGGGTTTAATGAAACGGCTGCGGGTGCGGCTCGCCTGACGGCAACACCACTCGCTTCATGGGCGTGGGGTGCGCCTTCTCAACTCTCGCTCGAAACAACGGATCGGTTTCCGGCACCGCAACCGAACCCGGCCGAGCAACATGGTGTGCAACCGAGACTTGAGAGGAAGGGATAGACGTTAGATAAGGGAGATCCCCCCTCCGGTACCCCCGACCCACCAGCCGCCTAACGCTCATCGGGGTATAATGTTCGCAAGGGTTAGGGACAGGTTCTCAGCCCGGATTTGCGGTGCGTTGGGAGTTAACGCCACAGAAAGCCATCTCAACGCCGCGCTCGCTATGATGAATGAGCCTACGGGCTTCGCAGCATTACCGGTTGAACAGCAGGAGAGGATCCGACAGAGCGGCAACGCAATCGTCCACCTCGCGCAGCAGCACGCCGGTGGCCTGATCATCGCGCCCCCGCCTTCTCGCGATGGCTTCTTTGCGACTGGCTCCTATTTTATCCTGGAACTCGAGGGCAGATATTGGCTCGCCACCGCAAATCACGTCGTCGAGTCGTTCGAAAGAGCTACTGCGGATGATCCAGCCGTGAAAATTCAAATCGGTGAGTTGATGCTCGGGTTAACCGGTCGCGAAGTCATTCGCGACGACATTGCCGACGTGTGCCTCGTTTCAATATCGAGCGTCGAGTATCCGGTCGCGCGCGTTCCAGCACTTTCGGCAGCCGCGGGATGGCCGCCCCCCGGACCGCGTGAAGGCGACTACGTTGCTATAAGTGGCTATCCGGCCAGCATTCGCGAACGACCTACACGGCGTCGCGTGGAATTCAACGCACTCTCCGCCATCTACCGTGTTACTCAGGCGGGCAAGCACCATTGTTCGTGTCAATTTGAGCGAGAGGAGTGGATTAATTTCGAGGGCCCTCCACCACCGGATCCAGGGACCGATCTCGGCGGTATGAGTGGCGGACCCGTGTTGATGATTGGAGGGCTTGGTTTCCCGGTAATCGGGGCGATCTCCCAGTTCGAATCTTCGTTTGAGATCCTGCGAATCGGTCTTTTTCAGCGCCCCGTCTTTGGTGGCTGATGCTGTCGCGCGTGAGCAGCCGGGATGATGGGTAACAAGAGTGTCCAGCAACATGGGTAGGCAGCTAGAACGAATACTGCACTAGCGCAGTGAGTCATACCTGTTCCATGGCCAACAGATCTTGTTCATCGGCTTCGTGGAAAGCTGACCGCAATCGGCCCAAGATTAATCGTATGCCGACCCAGTCATACGCGTCCACACGCTGACGATCCGCCTCGCAATCTCTGAGTTTCCTTGCGAAACGCTCATGCACGGCTCGTTTGTCCATGATCTCGCCTTGGTACTGCTGGAGAGAATCGTCGAAACCTCGCCATTGCACCGGCGTAAGAATGTTCGAGTCGGTCAGGACGTCTGATCCGAGGTAAATCTCAATACTGGCCGCGAGGCCGTTGACGTTCATCGCAACGATCCCGCTGGGTCCAATAGTTGGATAATGCTCAGCTAATGGAAGGGGCGGATACTGCAACGGAACGATGTTTCGCGGCATTCTAACGCGCTCCAGGGTGCGTATGGCCGCTGTGCCGGCAGTATCATTGTCGAAAAGCGCTACCATTCGGTTGAGGATTCCCGAGCCAACAAATGCCTTCACCATCCCTGCCAAAGCAACCGCACCGCCGGCCACTCGGGCGCCTTCGAAATCCATAAAACTGTAGAAATCTGACAAGTGGGGATACAGCACCTTCAGGGAGCGTTCCAGAATCCACTTGTCGATTGCTCCCTCAGTCAGCACCACAACGCGACGCGTGACGGCGAAATCTTCGGTTAGCAGGTAGTCGGCGTCGGCTACTACGTCGTCGCTCGAGTCGTAGTCTCCGCCGAGAACGAGATCCGTCAAATCATAAATGAGTTCGTCACTCGGACACACTTCGAGGGCCAAGCGGATTACGTGACGAACGTCCCCACCAGGAAACCCATACCACCCGTCGAAATGATTTCCGAGCATGTATCGTATCAGAGGAGGTAGATGCTCCAGTTTATCATCTGTGCGATAGGTCGGCCGGAGACCCAGATCGCGTATAGTTCGAAGGCCGTTCATCCAGTCGTTGGCGGTGAGCTCGGCCAAAATCTTTTCCGTATCATCCTCAAAGTCGGGTGGCAGATGCCCGGCCAATTGACCCATCGTTTCAGTGTGACGCCTACGCGCAGCGAGGACTGCAGCATCGAACACTCTCAGCGACGTTGAGAGAGTGAAACCCATTAATTCGAGCCGATCCCGAATCGCCTCTGCTGAGGCAGCGTACTGGACAATGTCGATGTCATCTCGATCGGTGATGTCTGGATCGATGTACTTAGCCGCGTCGGGGTCGGTTGGCTGCAATCGCCTAATGCGCTTGTCCGAGTCGCGAAAAAGCATCATCAGCAGCGGATTAACGCCGCCCTTGTCGCCACCGACGTAGAGTGGCCCGAGATGCACTTCGGAGTAGCTTCCGATTGGGCTAACCTTCCGAGAAAATTGCTTCTGTCACGGGATTTCTCGGGAAAGTTAATCCCTGCGTTGAGGATTCCTGCACGAAGGTTAAGGTCGCGACGTCAACTCGGAGAAAATGCGACATTGCGTAAGGCTTGCAGCTTTTGCGATTTCTCCGCAGTCTAAGCAAGCAGTACAAACACTAGTTAGGCTGCGACAATCTGTCATTCCAATCATTCAGCTCGATATGTCATCAAGACTTGAACTATTTGCGGCAAAACGAACGCACGATCCAAACTTGGCTACCGTTCTCCGTATTGCATTCGCTCCATGAGCCTGTTCAGGTCAAAACAGCGCGTCGCCGACCACGGGGAGGTGTTCACTCCTCCGTGGATGGTCGAGGCGATGCTCGACCTCGTCAAGGACGAATCCGAGCGCATTGATTCCCGCTTCCTGGAGCCGGCGTGTGGGAGCGGGAACTTCCTTGTCCAGGTCCTGCGCCGTAAGCTCGTGGCCGTCGAACGCAAGTTCGGGAAGTCCGACTTCGAGAGGCGGCACTACACGCTGCTGGCCCTGATGTGCGTCTACGGGATCGAGCTCCTGGCGGACAACATCGCCGAGTGCCGCGCGGATATGTTGGAAATCCTCGCGGACTACCTGAATCTCGAAGAGTCGGACGACTTCTATCGAGCCGCCTCCTTCGTGTTGTCGCAGAACCTTGTCTACGGTGACGCGTTGACGATGCGCACCAGCGATGGCCAACCGATCATGTTTGCGGAATGGGGCTACCTCGGCAAGGGGAAGTTCCAGCGTCGCGACTTTCGCTTCGCCGCCCTCACCGAGATGTCAGCCTTCGGTGAGGAGGGCACACTCTTCGCCCACCTCGGCAACCACGAGATCTTCACGCCGACCAAGACCTATCCCCCGATGACGGTGAGCCAGCTTGCCTCCGCCGCGCTCGGCGATGCCGTGGAGGAGGCCATTTGAACGGCCAAGCTCACTTTTCGCTTCGTGGCCGTAACCCAGATGTGCTTACGTGCATCGCGAACCTCTCCAACGACGAGGTATTCACCCCGCCGGCACTGGCGAACGGGATGCTCGACAAGATCGAGCTCGCCTGGGCCGAAGCTCACGACGGCGCGAGCATCTGGGCCGACCCAACCCTGACGTTCCTCGACCCGTTCACGAAGTCCGGCGTCTTCCTTCGCGAGATCGTTACTCGGCTGACGAACGGGCTCGCGGACGAGATACCCGACCTAACGGAGCGAGTCGACCACATCCTCACCAGGCAGGTCTACGGGATCGGGATCACGCGGCTCACGAGCCTGCTCGCCCGCCGAAGCATCTACTGCTCGAAGTTCGCGAACGGCACGCACTCTATCGCCAAGTCCTTCACGACCCAGGACGGGAATATCTGGTTCGAACGAACCGAGCACACCTGGCTAAACGGCAGGTGCCATTTCTGCGGCGCGAGTGAGAGTGGGTACGACCGCGGCGGCGACCTTGAGACTCACGCCTACGCATTCATCCACACCGACGACACGAGGGCTCGGATCGCCGAGCTATTCGGAGGCAAAATGCAGTTCGATGTCATCATTGGGAATCCGCCATACCAGCTCGGTTCTGACGGAGGAACCCGTGACGTGCCGATCTACCAGCACTTCGTCGAGCAGGCGAAGAGGCTCGAGCCGCGATTCCTCGCGATGGTCATCCCTTCGCGCTGGATGGCTTCTGGGCTCGGCCTCAGCGAGTTCCGCCAGAGAATGCTCGGTGACCGTCGCATTCGCGACCTTGTCGACTACCCGGCAGCAAACGACGTGTTTCCTAATGTCGAGGTCAAGGCTGGAGTCTGCTATTTCCTCTGGGACGCGGCCCACGAAGGAAACTGCAACGTCACGACGGTCCGCGGCGCGGAGGTCGTTGGGCCAATATCGCGAAACCTAGGTGAGTATGACGTGTTTGTTCGGGATGCGCGTGCCGTCTTGATCCTGCACAAGGTTCTGGACAGTGGCGAACCACCTATCAACACGATCCTCGCCCGGGACAAGGAGTTCGGTTGGACATCGAACTTCGACGGCTTCCACGCAACGAGGCGTTCGGGTGACTTGCCGCTCTACTACATACGGAAGATGAAGCGAGACGTGGGCTACATCGCGCGTAAGTCGGTGACCAAGAGTGCACGTCTGATCAATACATGGAAGGTCCTTGTCCCCCAGGCGTTCAATGGGGGAGACGCGCTGCCGCATCAGATCGTCGGCAAGCCGCTGATTGCTCCATCGCCATCAGTCTGTACTCAGTCGTTCCTCTTCTTTAACGTTCGCTCGGCGAAGGAGGCCCAGAGCGTCCAGTCGTACTACGCGACCCGTTTTTTTCGCTTTCTTGTCTCGCTGCGGAAAATAACCCAACACGCGACCCACTCCACTTACACCTGGGTTCCGATGCAGACGTGGGATCGTACCTGGACGGACAAGGCGCTGTACGCGAAGTACGGTATCACGCCGAAGGAGCAGACGTTCATCGAGTCCCAGGTCAGAGCGATGAGCATCGACGACGCCACGGATGAGTAGAACCGTCGAGGACCTGCTCCCGGAAAAGCCCGCGTCGCGTCCCCGCATTTACGCCTATTCGATCGACGACAACGCGCACAAGGGTCTCATCAAGGTCGGGCAGACGACGCGAGACGTGAAGCAGCGAGTCGCCGAGCAGGTCAAGACTGCCACCATCAAGAACTACAAGATCGAACTGGACGAGTCGGGCGAGCGTAACGACGGCACGATCTTGACGGATCACCAAGTGCGTGCGGCGCTCGTCAAGAAAGGGTTCGCGAACACCGAATTGGAATGGATGCGGTGCTCGCTCGCTAATCTGCGGACCGTGCTCACCGAACTCCGCACGGGCCAACCGTTCACCGGCACCCATCACGAAACCTTCCTGGTGCGCCGTGAGCAGGCCGAGGCCGTGAACAAGACGCACGCCTACTTCCACTCGATCTGGAACGAGGATATGAACGCGGTCCCGCGTTTCCTCTGGAACGCGAAGATGCGGTTCGGCAAGACGTTCACCACATACCAGCTCGCCAAGAAGCTCGGCGCCAAGCGAGTACTCGTGGTGACCTTCAAGCCCGCCGTGGAGGATGCGTGGCAGACAGACCTCGAATCTCACGTGGACTTCGACGGTTGGCAGTACCTCTCCCGCCACTCCGACAAGGATCCCACCAAGATTGACCGCAAGAAGCCGGTCGTCTACTTCGGCTCCTTCCAGGACCTCCTCGGCCGCGATGACGCGGGGAACATCAAGGCAAAGAACGAATGGCTCCACAAGGTGAAGTGGGACCTCGTGGTATTCGATGAGTACCACTTCGGCGCATGGCGGGAAACTGCGAAGGAGCTCTTCGAGGGCGAGGACGACGCGGTCGCCAAGACGGAGACCAAGCTTGAGTACACCCCCGGCCTCGAGAAGGTGAATGAGGACCTCGGCGTGCTCTCTGAGAAGGAGACCGAGTTCCTCCCCATCACGACCAAGGCATATCTCTACCTCTCCGGCACGCCATTCAGGGCGCTCGCCACCGGCGAGTTCATCGAGGAACAAATCTTCAACTGGACGTACACCGACGAGCAGCGCACCAAGGAGGTGTTCGCCGCGAAGAACCCCGGCAAATGGAATCCGTATGGCGCGCTACCGCAGATGCGCCTGCTGACATACCAGATGCCGGACGAGTTGCTGGCGATCGCGAGCGCCGGGGAGTTCGATGAGTTCGATCTCAACGAGTTCTTCGCTGCGTCCGGCACGGGCAAGGGTGCGCAGTTCAAGCACAAGAGCGACGTGCAGAAGTGGCTGGACATCATCCGGGGTTCCTACGCGCCGCAAGTGGTCGAGCACCTCAAGACGGGGACACGGCCGCCGTTTCCGTACTCGGACGTGCGCTTGCTGCCGTACCTTCAACACTCGTTCTGGTTCTTGCCAAATGTCGCCGCCTGTCATGCGATGGCGAACCTGCTGGCCGAGAAGCACAACACATTCTGGCACGACTATGAGGTTGTCGTCGCTGCTGGTGCGTCGGCGGGCATCGGGCTGGATGCGTTGCCGCCCGTTCGCAGGGCCATCGGGGGCGGATTCGATACCAAGACGATCACGCTCTCGTGCGGCAAGCTCACCACCGGTATCACCGTGGCACAGTGGTCATCGATCTTGATGCTGCGCAATCTCAAATCGCCCGAGACGTACTTTCAGGCCGCGTTCCGCGTGCAGTCGTCGTGGTCTATCAAGAACCCCGATGGCGACAACCCGAACGAGGAGGAGGTCCTGAAGCCCGTCTGTTTCGTGTTTGACTTCGCGCCCACGCGCGCGCTGCGGCAACTCTCCGAGTACGGGATCGGGCTCTCGCCGAGCGAGCCGAACCCGGAGAATGCCGTCAGGGATCTCGTGTCGTTTCTGCCCGTGCTGGCATATGACGGCGCCAATATGACCCAGATTGATGCGGGCGGCATTCTCGATATCGCGATGGCCGGCACCTCGGCCACGCTCTTGGCTCGCAAGTGGGAGTCCGCCCTGCTCGTTAACGTGGACAACGACACCCTGCGCCGCGTCCTGGACAATCCCGAGGCGATGGCCGCCGTGGAGCGGATCGAGGGCTGGCGCGCTCTCGGCGACCACATCATTGAGACGATCATCAACAAAAGCGAGAAGGTGAAGGAGCTAAAGAACAAGGCCAAGAACGACGACCTTACGGCGAAGCAGATGAAGCAGCTCACCGACGAGGAGAAGGAGTACAAGTCCAAGCGTAAGCTCGTCCAGGAGAAGTTGATCAAGTTCGCCACTCGCATCCCCCCATTCATGTACCTGACCGACTTCCGCGAGAACACGCTGCAGGATGTGATCACCAAGCTGGAGCCGGAGTTGTTTGTGGCCGTTACCGGTTTAACGGTGAAGGACTTCCACCTGCTCGTCCGCCTCAAGGTGTTCAACACCGAGCAGATGAACCAGGCTGTCTTCGCCTTCCGTCGCTACGAAGACGCCTCACTCCGCTATACGGGCATCGAGAGCCACGAGGGCCTGACCCACTATGGGCTCTTCGACACCGTGGTGGCGAGGGATTGAAAGGGGGGCCGCCTGAGTGGGACCAGCCATGGTGCGGTAGCGCCGCTTTCAAGATCGCCCCACGGCCTCGGCTCAATTCCCAATTGGAGCCGTTATCGCTTGGCCAGGACAAAAGACAACCTTTCCGGCTGGCTGGATGGAATGCGACGGCAGTTCGCTACTGCGCTTGCGATCAATGGCCCGGCCTAACAATCCGATTTGGGAATAGACCGGTTCTTGTTTTCCAACCACGAAATAGGTAGCTTTTTAGGAACCGGCACTCTTTGAGGGTTTGTTGATGGCTGAAAGCGCGATCGTACACGTTGACCCCGACGACGTGGGCAACCGACTGGCCCAGATGGGTCTAACGCAAGAAGTCCTATGGAGCACCGTCCTCGAAGGCTACGTCGCGAGACAGACGTGTACTGAGCTCGACCCTCCGTCTTTTCGCGGCTTTACGGGATGGGCGGTCACGACACGCGCGCTGAGAAAGCGCCTCCTTGCCGGTGGGTGGGAGATGTCCAACTCCGAGAATTACGCGTTGACAATATCCCGCGAAAAAGCTCTCGCGATCGCGATCGCGACCGGTGATTCGGAAACGGGCGTACTTGGAGGAAACCCAAGAACCAATTCCGAAAAGGGTCCAAAGACACTTGCCGCAATTTGTGTCAATCGAGAACAGCTCGAGCTTTTCGAGCGTAACGAGAGAGCTGCTTCGCCCCAGGATGACCAGCCGCTTCAGACATGGATCCTTTTGGTGACATTCGAGGGCCCGTCGATCAGGGCAGAATTGTCTCTACCGAACGGATGGGACGAGGACGGCCGCATCTCTGATTGGCGGGAACGGATCGTTCTATCTGGTGACGACGCAACCAATTTCCCGCTCCGCTTGCCAGAGCCAGGGCCCGACTTCGACGTTGACGTCACGCGCCGGGTAGGCTAACGGTCGTGGCGGAGTTCAATCCGAGGCGGCTGACGCTCGCCCGGCGCCGGCGTGGCATGACAAAGCGTGCACTGGCGACGAGCCTCGAGGTCAGCGAAAGAATCGTCAACGCATACGAAGCGGGTGCGAAGGAGCCTTCCGACGAGACCCTTGGGCGTCTCGTGCAGACTCTGTCGTTCCCGGCGACTTTTTTTCAAATGCCGGATCCGGCGCAATTGCCGGAGGGCGGGCCCACCTTCCGCTCACTGTCGCGGATGCCGGCAGCGAAACGCGATCGCGCGCTCGCCGGCGGAGAGCTCGGTATCGAGCTTAGCAATTGGCTCGAGGAGAGGTTTGAGCTGCCGAAACCGGACGTCCCGGATCTTCGCTACACGAAAGATCCTGAGTCTGCTGCTCTTGCGTTGCGCACGCGCTGGAAACTTAGCGATAAGCCCATTGCCCACATGGTGCGACTCCTTGAGGCTAAGGGTGTGCGAGTTTTCTCTCTGGCTGAGGAAGGGGACGAAGTCGACGCGTTTTCATTCTGGGATGGTGAGCGGCCCTTCATTTTCCTGAACACGATGAAATCGTCGGAACGGAGCAGATTCGACGCTGCCCACGAGCTCGGGCATCTCGTCCTCCATAAGCATGGGTCACTCGGAGGGCGCGCGGCGGAACAGGAAGCCGATCGGTTCGCTTCCGCGTTTCTGATGTCCCAAAGCAGCATCCTCTCGTCCGGGCCGTGGTTCCCCACCCTTGAACTTCTCATCAAGGCGAAGCGCGGGTGGAATGTGGCTGTGTCTGCTTTGGCGTATCGGCTTCATAGCTTAGAGTTGATCAGCGACTGGCATTACCGAATGCTGTGTATAGAGATTCAGCAATCGGGATATCGCACCGCAGAACCAGAAAGTGCACCGCGAGAAATGTCGCTCGTGTTCGAGAAGATGTTTGAGACGCTTCGCGCCGAAGGAAAAAACAAGGCAGCAGTCGCGGAAGACCTCAGTTGGCCCGTGAGCGAACTCAGCGCCTTGGTATTTGGTCTCGTCATGCATGTCCGCGGGAATGGATCCAGTCACAGGTCCCAACAATCGAGATCATCTGCAAACGCCCCCGGCGGTCTCTCGTTGCTGTCGTGAGTTCAAGGCTTTGATCCGCGCTTGTAGCGTCGCACTCACATGACCACCAGTTCATGAGGCTTCGAGGAAAGGTCATTGGATCGTTGTCGGAAGCTGATCTCCAGGCGCTGGTCGACAATGGCGTTGCCGAGTCTCATCTGATTGAGTACAAGGCAGAGCTGCCTGGCGGTACCGATCGAGATCGGAAGGACTTCCTCGCTGATGTGAGCGCCTTCGCCAATAGCGGTGGCGGCTGCATTCTCTACGGTGTCGAAACCGTCCGAGACGCCGAGCAGCACGACACGGGGATACCATCGAACCTTCGCGGTCTACCCGGCGCCAACATGGACCAGACGAAACAGCGGTTGGAAAGCATGCTCCAGGATGGTCTATCGCCGCCATTGAGAAGCACCGTCAAGTTTCAGAGTATCCCAATTTCCAAGGCCGGCGATGGGATTCTCGTGTTAGGGATCCCAGCCAGCTTTTCTGCGCCGCACAGAGTCGTTTTTCAGAAAACCAACAGGTTCTTCCGAAGATCTGAAACTGGAAACTATGAGCCTGAAATGACTGAGCTGAAGAGAATGTTCCTCGAAACAACGGCATGGTCCGAGGAGGCCGAGCAATTCCGCTTAGATCGTATCGAGAAGGTTCGCGTGAGGCGGAGAATAAATGCCAATGTGAATTCTTCCGTCTTCATTCACGCTTTACCCCTGGGACGATTAGGAGGAGGGTATATAGACCTGAAGCCGCACGAGCGGGCGATGATTCCAACGCTGGCACCACCTGGTGGAGGGAGCTGGAGTTATCGGTTCAACGTTGACGGGTTTATGACGTACACGGCGGACACGAATTGGCAGCTCGACTCTTACACGCAATGGTTTCGCTTTGGCGGGATCGAAGGATACGCGTCCAGCTTCGTGAGGTCGTACAAAGGGCAGGGGCAGGAATATCCGATTTTTGACGCGCGCGGACTCACAATCAAAATCGAGAATTACGTTCCCGAAGCACTAAAGAGTCTAGTTGAACTCTTCGATCACACCCCTCCGTTTGCCGTGGGCATTTCAGTGCATGGAGTGAACGGAGCTTACATCGTGATTGACCAGGGGACGATGGGGAAACCGATCGACCAAGACGAGGTCGTTCCTCCACTCGCTATCGTCGACGACATTGATCCGGTGAACGTGCGTAACGCGCTGAAACCGCTGATCGACACGCTGTGGCAAAGCGGTGGCTTTCCGGAAGAGCCCCGGAAACGGAACTAACCGGGCGACGTGAAACAGCCGCCCAAACATCGTATCGGACCGAACGCGAGAGGCGTTATTTGAGCAATCGAGATCCTGGTAGAATCTCGTCACGTTTCGCGACCATGTCGCGGCACAACATGATCCCAAGCGAGACTCGGGTCCAACACGTTCCCAATCGGGAGGCGCTTGACGAAGGAAGAATCGGTTGAAGGAAAGATTCGCAATTGGCTGCTACGCCACGGCCTCCCGTTCGAGCTCAAAGTCGGTCGCCAGATTCAGGAGGCCGGCTGGAGCGTCTCCCACGCCACCTATTTCACAGATGTTCGAACGAAGAAAGTGCGAGAGCTCGACATTCGAGCCACACCGAAACCCCGGAACAGGGGATTCCCGAGCTTTTGGCTCAGCCTGGCGATTCAGTGCAAGCAGAGCGGAGGTAAGCCATGGGTGGTGTTTTCTTCGGCTTCCGAAATCTTTGAGAGCCGCTTCCCGAGTGCTTTCGTTAGTGGTAAGGTCGCCAGCGAGCTGCTATTCGAATACGACGTGCGAACGAAGTCGCACCTCTCTGTTGTAGATGTTGGGAAGAAGCGGGGACACGGGATCGTTCGTGTGAAATTCGGGCAAGAGCGACCGGATCGGGTCGACGCCGCATATAATGCACTGCGCAGCGCCTCGGCCGCAGCGGCGGCACTGGCCATCGAGGAAGACAAGCGTGCACGAGACGATGGACTGGAGGCCGTGGGGTTGTTCTTCCCAGTTGTTGTGACGAACGGGCCGATTTACACCTTCGCACTCGATCCGAGCGGAGAAGAACACTTAACTGAGGTTGAGGAGGCGTGCGTGCTCACCCCTGAGCCAACAACCGCCTCCGGCCGCGCGATAGTCAATGTCGTCACTCCCAATGCCCTTAAAGCATTCCTTGCACGAGCAGAGGGCGACGCCGAGAAATACAATTTTGAGTTGAGCGAGAATCGAAGCGCGGTACTTGAAGCGGTTGGCCATCGGCTTTCACAGAAGGGTTTCCCGGTGTAAGGAGGGTGCCCATTGCCCCGTGTCGCCACCATTGCTCGACAATTACGATCCCTCGTCCTCTCATCCAAGCGGTATTTGGGCCACCCAAATGTTAGGAGTGACATGAAAGCTCGAGACGAAGTTTTGCGGCTTCTGGCGGACCGCGCTCCGAATTTCGTTCCGGAGCGGATCATTCAGAATCGGCTCAAGAATCTCGCGTCGGCGGACGTTTCCTCGGCCCTCGTTCAACTCAGTTCGGATGGCCTCATTGAACGCGTCGTCGATCAGCGGCCAACCGGCGAAGAGAGCGAGCCCTTCTTTCGCTTGAAAGACACCAAAAATGTTCCAATTCGACGTTCGATCCGAATCGCAGGTATTGAATTGCCCCGCGTCACGTCTGACTCCGGGGCTAGGTTCTTTCCCGAGATCTATAACGAGTCACTCGAAATTCTCTCGGAGTACGCCAGCTCCCTTGAAGACCGCTTCAAGGAGATCGTTCGCGATCAGGAGCAGAGATACTGGGCTAAGGTTTCAGGACTCTTTGCCACTCTCGTCTCTGTGTTGGCGCTTCTGTTCGTCGGTCTGCCCAAGATCACAACGGATCCCTCTCTGCCTTTCCTTCGGGTAGTGCTCTTAAATCTCGGGCAGGTCCTGCCAATGGCCGTCGTTCTTGCCCTGTTCGTCTTAGTCCTGAAGTGGATTTTGCGCTAGAACTCGAAACGATTTCTCGCGAGCAGCGAGAGAGAGCGAGGGTTGGGAACTGAACGGTTACCTGAGGGCTGGGGATGTACGACCAACAGATGAACTTCGCGCGTGGCCTCGAGCTACACCCACAGCATGCCGAACGCATCGGCGCTATCGTCGCTCGCTGGAATACCATTGAGCGCGCGTGCGGTCAACTTCTCTGGCTGTTTGCGGGGTGTAATCCGACCCAAGGTCTTCTGCTTCTCGGGGCAGTGCAGGGGGCGAGAAATCGCATCGGACTCGTGAGAACTGCTGGAGAGTACTACCTCAAGGAGAGTGACCGCCTCAGCGAGTTCAAGGAGATGATGAACAAGCTCCTGAAGACCTCCGAGAAGCGAAACCAGTACGCCCATGGTCTCTATGCTGTAAATGGAAGCGGCCAATTGGTGCGTATCACCGCGCGGGAAGACTGGCTCACAATGGATCCGCCTCCCGAACCCCTGACGCTGGAAACTCTCCAAAACGATCTGATCGAATTTGACGAGACGCTAACCAGAATCATCCGATTCCATAGTCGGTTGTGGCAGGAGACTAGTCCGGCGATGCAAGAGGCATTGCAGAAACTATGGCTCTTGCGAGACGGCCAATTTCATCCACGGCTAGAGGCGCCGGTTGATCATCCGACAGAACAAACGCTGCCGGCTCCTTAGGCAGGTGACGAGAACGGTTGGCGACGCATCGCCTCCCAACTTCCGCCGACTCAGTTGTTCCGATGCCACCGCAGCAATTGCGACGAGAAAGAATCCCCGGGCTGGTCGGCGCGAATGGAGAGTCATTGCGTTTGGGGGTACCTCTGGGGGTATCAGGCAATGATCGCTGACGAAATTGTCGGCTAATAGCTTGGCCGCAGCCAACCTACGTCCGATGAGTTCGGTTTCCCGCGCCTCACTTTCAATCGGCCAGATCGCAAAAAGGGCGTTAGCCGACAGTTTGCTGAGTTGCGAAGGGGCTCGGTTTCCTTAAGCAACAGGTTGGAAGCTCAGCACTAATGGTGATTTAGGCCTAATTTACCCTAGTTTATCAGGTCGTTTGATAAACTAAGATAAGCTTGGTATAATTGGGGAGCCTTTGAAGCAAGGAATAAATGGATCGCAGGGAGAACCCGTTTTCGCCGGGGGCCGGCACTCCTCCTCCCGAGTTGGCTGGGCGGGATAGGATAATCGAGGACGCCACGGTAGCGCTTGCCCGCGTAAAGAGCGGACGCCCAGCGAAGAGCCAGATGCTGCTTGGGCTTCGAGGCGTCGGTAAGACGGTTCTGCTCAACGAAATCGCGAGGATCGCGGAGGGCGACGGGTACCGCACGATCGAGCTCGAGACGCCGGAAGATCGACGGCTAGCTGAGATGCTTGTGCCCCCACTGCGGTCAGTCCTGACCCGACTCAGCGCGCTGGAGAAAAGTAAAGCGCTAGCGACAAAAGCTCTCCGCGGGCTGCACAACTTCGCCAGCGCATTCAAGGTGAAAGTCGGTGAAGTCGAGGTCAGCGTCGCGGACATTGGCGTAGCCGACTCCGGGAATTTGGAGACTGATCTCCCTGAGCTCCTCCTCTTGGTTGCCGAGGCTGCACAAGCGGCCGAAATTCCCGTCGCAATCTTCATCGACGAGGCACAGTACCTCACGCGTGAAGACCTCACCGCACTCATCGTCTCGATCCACAAAATTGGGCAACGACAGCTGCCGCTCATCGTCTTTGGAGCTGGCCTTCCACAACTGGCTGCTCTGGCAGGGGAGGCAAAGTCGTATGCGGAACGCCTTTTCGATTATCCCCCCGTCGGCCCGCTCGAATCCTCCGACGCTGAGCACGCGATCAGAGAACCGATACGGGGGAAGGGAGCCGAAATCGAATACGCAGCGCTCGTCGAGATCGTGAAATACACGCAGGGATATCCGTATTTTCTTCAAGAGTGGGGCTCGCATACTTGGGATGAATCGCCCGTATCCCCAATCACCAGCGCGGACGTCTCACGCGCAACGGTGAAAGCTCTTAACACTCTCGACAACGGATTTTTCCGAGTGCGCTATGATAGGCTGACCCCGCGCGAGAAACAGTACATGCGAGCCATGGCGGAGTTGGGTTCGGGCCCGCACCGCTCTGGCGACATTGCGGAGCTTCTTGGCGTGAAGGTGACTACGATCAGCCCCTTACGGGCCGGACTCATTGGTAAGGGTATGATTTACAGCCCTCAACATGGTGACACGGCTTTCACGGTTCCGATGTTCGATGAGTTCATGAAACGCTCGATGCCTGTCTGGACTCCCAATCCGCGCCGCCGTCACGAAGGCTAGGGCCGGCTGTTAAGGTTCAGGGGTCAAATCTGTGTACAAGAGCGGGACGGCTGGCATCTTACTAGCTGACCGTCCCTCGAACGGATAGTCTCACCGCTCTGGAGTGGACGACATCGGACGAGGGTGAGAGTCCGTGCTTCCGGTTGTAGCGTGCGATGGCCCCGGTCAATCGCCTCCTCGGCGGTTTTCCCGTTCGACACGGGGTAGAACTTCGGCGGCTGTCCCGGACCCGCCGTGCGACACCAGTGGACGAGGTACCCGTAGTCGCCCCCGTCAGTGTGGAGTGTCAGTGCGTGGTCAGCCAGGAATCTCCAGCGTTCGGCGTCGGTGGGCATCCCTCAAAATAAGGCCTTTTCGCCGGTGGATGACGGCAAGCCCACCTTATGCCGCCCCCGGCCATGATCGACGGCACATTGGACGAGCCGCTAATGCTCACCCGCATTTCCACACAAGGGCGATGACCCGCCGGCGCGACGGCTTTCGCAGAGAAGTCCTAGGCAATGACAGCGGAAACGGTGTTGGCCAGGCTGGGTTGCCTCGTGCGGGCGGGAGAGACAGCTTCTGATTCACACATGGCCACAATTTCAGTCCACGTCCAGGTTCAACGCGATCACCTTCAGCGCCTAGCGTTCGTTCGCCGTCCGCTGATCGCGATCGCTGAGATGATTTGGAACGGATTAGACGCGGATGCCACGGAAGTGAGCGTGACTATTCTTCCAGACCTCACCGGTGGCATTCGCGAAATCCAAATCTCTGATAACGGTACGGGCATCGCTCACGGCGCCGCGGTGGATGCCTTCAAGAATCTGGGTGGTTCATGGAAGAGCACCGCCCGCAAGTCGAAAGGCGAGAGGCGCCTGCTTCACGGTCGAGGCGGCAAGGGCCGCTTTCGCGCTTTCGCGCTCGGAAGGCTGGTCACGTGGCGAACGGTCGCCGATACCCTAGGGCGACGTGTGGCTTTTGACGTTACCGGCAACACCGATAACCTGGGCACGTTCGAGATCTCCGATCCCGTCGCGACAGACGAGCCGACGGGTACTCGGGTTCTAATCTCGGAGATTCCCTCGACCGTAACAAATCTCACGGGTCCAGCCGCGTTACAGGGCATTGCAGAGGAGTTTGCGATCTACCTTCGCAAATACGAGCAAGCGCGGGTTGTCTACGATGGCATGAACGTGGACCCCGGCGTGCTAGAAGAGAATGACGTCACCTATCCGCTGTCACCTGTCGCAGGCAAGGACGGATCTAGTCTGTCCGTGGAGCTCGAGGTGGTCGAATGGAAGATGAAGACCGATCGTCACCTGTTTCTTTGCGATTCTGACGGCTTCACACTGCATCGCCTCGCGCCAGGCATTGTCGCACCGGGCTTCAACTTCACCGCGTATTTGCGATCAGACTTCCTCCGACAACAAGACGACGTCGGGCTCCTAGATCTCGAAGAGCCGACCGATGCCCTCGCTCCGATTTTGGAAGAGGCACGCCAGCAGCTCCGGGCGCACTTTCGGGGTCGCAGCTCGGCTGCAGCAAGGGAGCTCGTCGCCGATTGGAAAGAAAAGAAGGTCTACCCATTTGAAGGCGAAGCCAAGGATCCGATCGAGAATGCGCGCCGACAGGTTTTTGACGTCGTAGCGCTGAATGTGAGCGAGTACTTGCCAGACTTCGCGGCGTCGTCGAATCCGAAATCACAGCGCCTATCGTTCCGCCTGCTTCGGGAAGCCCTGGAGGATAGTCCGGAGGCCGTCCGTCGAATTATCGCAGAGGTGCTCGACTTGCCGGCGGAAAAGAAGGAAGAGTTGGCTGCGCTGCTTGAGAGTACCACCCTTTCGTCGATTATCGCATCGTCGAAGATGGTCGGCGATCGGCTTCACTTTCTGAGCGGTCTCGAGCTGATGGTGTTCCACACGGACGTGAAGAAGCTAGTAAAAGAACGCAAACACCTGCATAAGATTCTTGAGCGCGAGACTTGGGTGTTCGGCGAAGAATACAATCTGAGCGCGAGCGACAAATCCTTGGACGAGGTACTCCGGAAGCACCTTGCGGCCAAGGGGGTCGAGGCAACACTTGACGTCGCTCCTGTGCTCCGGCTCGACGGGAAGGAGGGCATAATCGATCTGATGCTGTCGCGCACAATTCGACAGGCGCACGCAGATGAGCATGAGCATTTGATCGTCGAGTTGAAGCGCCCAACCTACACCATTGACAGCAAGGCGTTGCAGCAGGTAAAGGACTACGCGTTCGCGGTTGCCGAGGATTCGCGTTTCGCGGACACCAAAACCCGGTGGGCGTTCTGGGTCGTATCGGGAGAAATGAATGCCGACGTTCGGCACGAGGCGACGCAACAGCATCGGCCTCAAGGGCTCGCGATAGATACTCCGAATGTCAAAATCTGGGTAAAGACGTGGGCACAGGTCATTGACTCCGCGAAGGCGAGAATGCGCTTCTTCCAAGAAGCACTCCAATTCGAAGTGACCGAGGGCAGCACGCTGACGCACCTCCGCGAGATGTACGACGCCTTTCTCCCTGACGCGCTCCGCGAGAAACAAGCCTCGTAAACGCCAGATGCCTTGCGAATTGCAGAGTCATGGCCTGCGCAACACGGCTGACCCGTCAGCCCGTGCTATTATCGGGCTACAATTGAGCCTGCCAAAGCCGGACATCCCGGCTAGCGATCCCGGGCTCCAGCGGAAGCCCTGTCGTTCTCAAACCGGTAGTCGGTCGGCAGCAAGCCAGCACAATCATGATGGGTACCACGCTCCCTGCCCTCCTCGGAATCGTCGCAGAGACTCGGTTCGCTGCGAATCGACACTGGCACAGGTATCATCCCTGGACTTGCCGGTCTTGGATTCGTTTTCGACGTTGAAACCATCGTAGAGGTGCTCAATCTTTTCTAATCGATTCCGCTTCCTCGTTAAATTGGATTGAATGGCGCGCAAACCTTTATCAGCGATCAGCCTGTTCACAGGGGCAGGCGGACTCGACCTCGGCTTCGATGCGGCGCACGCAGAGCAGGCTCTGGATAATCTTCCACGTGCAGCCTAGCGACCGCTCTGCTGGTTACCGTTTGATCATGGTTGGAACGACGAAGCGCCAGTAGGGATGCGGACGGAGTATGTCGCCCGGCTTCGCCGCGTCCGCTACTTCCGTATTGTATTTGAGAATGAATGAACGCGGCGCGTTGAGCACATGTCCTCCGCCGGTCAATGGCTCGGCATTGCGCGGCGCCGTAACAATGAGACCTCGATTAGGCATGTCGACGGTCAGCTCATGATGAGCCAGAAAATCGAACCCTATTAGGACTCGTTCCTCGCCGGGGACGCAATGAACTTCGCGAGTGGAGTAATAGCCTTGCTTTTCGTAAATGGTCCAGGCAACCACACATCGGTAGATCCGCGCCGTAGCACCTGATCCATCTCCGAAGGAAACATCCTCCTCGCCGATCGGCTGGATCTTGAGGGCGTCTACTACGTCCTGCGTGATGTACGTCCTGTGAGCGCCGGTATCGATGACCGCATCGTCGATCGTGCACGCCAAGCCGTCAGCGCGAAACGTGAACTGTTCAATAACCTCATACCGATTGTGTTCTATCGCCATCGCGCCCCCTCTTCCCGGAACTCAGACAATCATGTACGACGGGCGGGATTCGAACCCACATACCTCGGCCTCGCGAGGTTGCAATGCTAATCATCGTACCGACCCAATTGTGATTTAGGAAGTCGGCTATCTCTTTCACTGGCCCGTCTCGAGTGGTGGGGTAAGGGAATATGTGCTGGAGTACGCTCGTTAGCCCTCTTGCCGTGATACGAAATCGACAGTCCGGTGATATGAAAACGGCATTTCAGTGACATAGAATCGACATTTACAGAATTCGATTTGTAGATGATTTTGGGCAGTCTGACGAGATCTGATCGTAAGAGCGTCAGCTACACTCTTCATGTGGAGGGTCGTATGGGCGCTCAAACACGCGAGCGGCGAATCGTGTCCACCCAGAAATGGGCGATAAGCCCGCTTCTAGTTGCTTTGTGCCTCGTCATAGGAGCCGTGTCGGGCTCCGCACAGAGCCGAGTCAGGGTCAAGCCCGACATCAGCGACTGCCTGAATGTTCGGAGTCGACCCGAGACTTCATCTGCGAGCAAGACATGCCTTGCCCCGGGAACCGAGGCAGAGGTTAGGGATTCCGTTCCGTACTGGTTACGGATACGCGTTGATGGCGGCACCGTCGGCTGGGCCGCGAAGCGGTACCTCGTCGGGATTGAAGCCAGTACCCCAAGTCCTGCTGAGCCTTCTCCGGCGGTAGCGGCTCAAGCGAACGCGTGGCTCGAAGTGCATGTGGTCGACGTAGGCCAAGGTGATGGCATTTGGATTCACACCTTTGACGACAGTGTGCGCGGGAATGGCATGTTCGAAGGGAAAAACATTGTGATCGACGGCGGACCCGACGCCAGCGACGACAAAAACGAGATGCTCCACTACCTCCAACGTCGCCTACCCGATGGATCGCTGATCGACGCTCTCATCATCACTCACCCGCACGACGATCACTATCCCGGCGCGGCAGGGGTTCTGAACCATTTCGAAATCTCTGACTACTACGATCCCGCGTATCCTAAAGAGGGTCCGAAATACAACAACTTCCTTGCCTTGGTGGGAAGTGAGATTGCTCGGGGCCAGCCGATACGCCTACACATGGGGAAGGCCCAGTTCGGAGTTCCCGATTGGGGCAGTGAGCTCAAGCCCGAGTTCCTCTACAGCTATCCTGGCAACCCGAGCGGGCTTGGTTCTGGCAACACCCTTGAGAACAACGCGTCAATCGTTCTGAAACTGACCTATGGCGACGTAAGTTTTCTGTTCATGGGCGATGCGGAAGGAAAGAATCGCTCCGACCCTCCTACGACTCCAAAATACGCTGAGCGGATTCTCCTAAATGAGTTCCCGGCCTCACGACTAAAGTCGACGGTGCTAAAGATCGCTCATCATGGGAGTGAGAGCTCAAGCACGCTCCCCTTTATTCAAGCTGTTGATCCTGAGATAGTATTGGTATCGTCCGGCCGGAAAGTGTTCGCGGGAACATTCATACCGGATCGAAGCACGCTGCAACGATACTGTGCGCACAATCCGCGAATCAGGATTTACAGGACCGATCAGGATGATGAGGCTGAGCACCGGACAACGGCCGACGATCAGGACGGTGATAACATCGTGGTGAGAACAAACGGCAAGACAGTGCAAGTCCAAGCGTTCTCCAACGGGCATCCGCTTCCTGCACCAACGGCGTGCTCCCCATGACTACCTCGACGAAGCGGTCCACTACCTAAGAGACAATCGGCCAGCCGTGCTGGTCGAAGGGAGTATGTATGAAGCGCATCGTCATCTGTGCGGACGGAACTTGGAATGAACGCGACCAGGTCGATAAGAATACGAACAGAAGGCACCCCACCAACGTTGTTAAGGTTGCGAGGGCGATTCGATCGCGGGCGAAAGACGGCGTCGACCAAATCGTATTCTATCACGACGGCGTCGGCACCAGCGGCGGTGTGGACAAGTGGAGTGGTGGCGTATTTGGGGAAGGAATCGAAGACAATATCCGCAGCCTGTACCGATTCATCCTCTACAACTACGAGCCCGGCGACGATCTCTTTTTGTTTGGTTTTAGCCGTGGTGCATTTACAGTGCGGACCCTCGTCGGATTCATGAACCTTGTCGGCATGGTTCAAAAGGATGACGACTATTACATCCCTGAGATTTATGGTTGCTATGAGCACGGCCAAACGCCGGGCACTCCGGAGTGGACGAAGGCGTTCCACAACGTGAAAGACACAGGACCGTGTCCGCCTATCAAGTTCATCGGCGTTTGGGACACCGTCGGCTCGCTAGGCGCGCCCGGCCTACTTGGTCAGGTGTTCAACAAGAAAAAGTACCAGTACCACGATGTCGGGCTTAATTCGCACATCGAGAACGCCTATCACGCGTTGGCAATCGACGAGCGCCGTGAGCCATTCGCGCCATCAATATGGACTCGGGTGAAAGGCTTCACAGGTAAGCTCGAGCAAGCGTGGTTCGCAGGCGTCCACAGCAACGTGGGAGGGAGTTGCACGCCCGATGGGCTGGCCAACGAGGCCTTGCACTGGATTGTCGAAAAAGCGGAAGGACTCGGATTAGAATTCAACGCAGGGTTTTTGGCTTATTACAGACCTTGCTTCAATTCCGTGCTGCAAGATTCTATGAGTGCGATGTACAAGGTCTTGGGCGAGCACAAACGGCCAATAGGTGTGGAAGCCCCGGACAGTGAGATGGTACATCAGTCCGCGATCGACCGAATGAACCTGACACCACTCAAGTATGGACCCAGCAACCTAAAGGATTATCTCGCACGGGTAATCCCGGCCAAGACATCTAATACGACACGGGTAGCACGAGGAACGCCATGCTGATGAATTGCCTCGCTCGAACGAACCCCTTGGTTACGATTATTTACCGCTGGTGACTCTGGCCTGACTCAGTTCCAAGTAACCGCGTCGCCTACGCATTGAAAGTATTGTATACAGTTTTTTGTAAGGCTGAACCCGCCGCTCTTGCAGATCACGTTCGCAACCGCGTCCGCTTTGAGTTCGGTGGCACTGCGCGCAAGGTCATCTCGCGCCGCATCCACCGAGATTGACTGGCCCCCGTTCATGTTACACGAAATGCCAGAGACCTCTTTCAGCTTTGTGTAGGGTCGCGATCCAATTTCCTCTTTGGAGAGCAGCGGCACCCTTGCCATAACGCTCCCTACGGGACGGACCATCGTATTCAGGATCAGCTCAGAAGTCTTGCCATCGGGAATATCTACGACGGCAGCCACCACGCCCCCTTGCACGCCTGAGTACTGCGCTCCCGTCTCCCAGGTAACCGTCGTCCGCACGATATACGCGCCGGGCGGAAGAGTCTCAAAATGGAACTTGCCTTGCGCGTCTGCGACAGTGCTTCTTCGAGCGCGCTCAAAGGTCGGGCTAGGCGGCAATTCCCCTGCGCGGTCGAGGTCGCTCCCGTATTTGGCGAACCAACTCCGCGCATAGGGTGTGGCCGGATCGAGAGTAACCGTCCGCCCCGCAGCGACCTTCACGTCGCCACCTCTGGTGGTGAGAAATGCTTGGCCACTTAGACTTGCTGTCCCGGGAAGAGCGAACGGAGCGTAGTCGGCATCGGTTGCCGATGTTGGGAGTTCCATCGGCTGCGGAGGCGCGGGAGCCGTCGGCGCACACGCCACAATCGTAACCATCGTTAGGATTATCGAGACTCGATCCATTTGTCGTCCTCCATAGGAGCTGATCGTTGCGCTAGATACAGGTACGCAACCCGTGCGGGCAAAGCAACAGGCAGACGGTTTGCGATTCGGCACGTTGCCCTACGCGTCGTGGAATGCGCCCCATGTTAGCCAGGCGAGAAGGGCGGCGAGGCCTAGACGGGCGTAGCTCCGGTGTGCGTGGTGAGTCAGTGGAACTGACTGAGGACGTCGTCGCTCCCATCGGTCAACCTCGTCGCCGGCGGGTTGAGTAGTTCGTCTCGTAATTCCTCGAAGACTCTATCCGCCCCCCAAGCCTGAGCGGCAGTAAATGCGAATCGACGCTGCTGATCCGCGGTCAACGGTCCCGTCGCCTTGTAGCCGAGGTCGTGATTCGCTTCAGACCAAGCATGTTGGAAGAGTGTCTTCACTTGAAGTTCGAAAAAACGCGGGACGCTGTTACGGTCAATACTCGATGGAATTACATCGTCAGGTAGTGCCAAAATCCAATGCCGGCCAAAGTATCCGAACTCCCAAAATGAGTCCGGAACGTGATCCTTTCTTTCAACATGGCGAAAGTACCGGTCAATAACTTCCGCCACCTTATCGACATCATCCGTGTAAAAAACGACTACTCTCGCCCCGATCTGGTCCTGAATCTGTTGAAGTGGAGCAGAGTATTTTGGGGCACCATCAGGGTGTAGCTTGGCCGCCTTGCTCGCAAAGCGAACTGGGTCTTTCGCTCTTGAAGAGATTCTATCAATGTGCGCCATATTCTCGAAATATTTTTCGAGTAGGGCTTCGAGCTTGGCCGCTACCGCCACTAAGGCGTCGAAACGATTCTCATAGGTATCCATCAGTCCGCTCATTTTGTCTTTCTGAAGCGCTGATCGATCACAGTGCCTTCTGTTGTGTATCGTACTTTGTTTTCAGCCACTAGCCGCTCTGTTCGGAACACTTGGCTGAAGTTTGCATCCTCAGCCATTAGCATAGCCCCGTTGTCCAACTCCACCGCGCGGTATAGCGCGTGTCTGTCGAACTCTGTTGCATCAAAACGAAAGCTTTCGGTCATAAGCTCTGGTCGTGGGTATGCATCCATGATTCCCTGTGCTGCAGCATCGGATAGACCGAGTCGTCTGACGATTGTTTGTGCCGATCTCGTTTTTCCGTCTTGCCCTCGCATTAGACTCGCGGCGGAGACAAGCTCTTGTTTTATTGCGGGCTCTATGGCCGCTCTCACCGCTGATCGCAATGCTTCCGCTAGTCGCCGAGTGCCCGCAGGACCGGTCGTCCTCAATTCTGAAAGAAGGAACTCGCCGATCCAATACTCGGACAGGTCTCGCGGACCTGATAGTTGGCGATCAACTGCCTTACCCTCGACGAATCCAGCGTGCAGCGACTGAGTGGTGAAGATTGCGCTCTTGTACGCTTTGGCATTCTTCATAAAAACGCGCTCCAAGAACTCGACAGAGAGCGTGTTCGCCCGCTCTTGCGCTACCACACCCTGATCGGCGGGAAATCGAGAAATCACAAGCGAGTGGCTATTGGTTCCCGACCCTTTCAACAGGAAAAGAAGACCTAACCCCGAACGGTTTGTGGTCACCATCTGCAACCGCTCCGCGACTACTCGGCCGAGTGGGACTGATGGGGTCCGGGCGTATTCCTCAATACAATCGCGCAAGGGATTATTTTGGTTCCCGCCCGCGTCAGGAGAAAACACTATTTGGACATCGCACTCTTTGGGTGCGCGTTGGAAAAGGTCGTCCAGCATCTTGAAGAGCGAACCGCTTCGCGGTACGGAAGTTCCGCTGACGGCGGGCTGTGGGTCCGCCTTCTTGGCGGGATGTACGAGAAAGCTATGAATGTCCGTAAGCTTCATTTGGACTGAGTGGGACGTGTGCGCGATCCGAGCTGGTTAGCACCAAATACGACCGATTGTCACACCGTCCAAGAATCTTCGGTTGAGTCGGCCCAAATAACGTGAATGGTGAAAGTTCCCGAAGAGCGACCGGAAGTGAATAAGATGCGCGTTTGATTCCGACCTCGAAACGTCAATTTCGTATCACCTAGATGTCGGTTTCATTTCGAGGACGAAGAAACTATGGCTCATTATAGGAATCAAGGCTAAGGCACCGCGCGAAAAGGAGCGACAGATCGCCTACACAGCGGCCTCCGCTGATATCGGCGCGCGATTGGCCGAGGTCACCACTCGGCATCACGTGAAGTTACGACTGGGTGGCCGGATTACGATTGTCGTTGGTGATCGAGGAGCCATCTGGCGAGCTCATAATGAGCAGTACGCGGACGACTTTGACGCTCTCTTCACATTTCTCGCTCATTATCCTTCCCAGTCGGTGCGCCTCCTTTGCGAGATCACACGGTGAAGCGAACTGTCCGTCGTCGCGTTCATGCGCACTCCTAGGGGGTGACGACAATCCGCGACACGGGATGAATCTCGTTCCACCGGCCGTGATTGCTGTCCTGAACAAACGTTCCGGTCATGCGAACGTGCGAGCCCACGGGTGGAATCACTGTGTGGTCGCCGAAGGTGTTGCATGCGGGCCTCGCGTCGGCCTGCGTCACGGGGTAGTGACAAACGATCTCGAACACCAGGTTGCCGTTCTCGGCAGTCGTGTTCCCGTTGTTGAGCAGATTGGCGAACTGCGGATCTGGTCGGAGCCATCCATGCGTGTCGCCATCGGCTTCGTGTCGCACGCCGTCGCTGTTGCGTCCGTTTGTCGCGTCCACAATGGTGCCGCTGACTGTGACGCATTCGTTCATCACCAGTAAGCGATAGGGATGATAGACGTGCTGCCAGAGGGCGTCACCACATCCCGCGAGCGAGTTTGACCCTGGCTTGGGAGGGCCGATGGTGACCGAGTTGAGTCCCACGCTGTCGGGTTGAGGACTTGCTACGATCGTGGTGTCGATTCGTACGTTGCGGGCCAACACCCATCCCTTTGTGCTGTCGCTCGTCTCGATGTGGTAATAGCCGTTTCGGCGCGCCGAGGACAACAGGGTTAGCTGCTCATTTGGCCCGAGTAGCCGAATCCACGCGTGTTTTGTTGAAGGATCGCGCCGGAGGTTGGTCGATCGCGTGGTTACCGCGGTTTGACCAGAGAGCGCGGCTGACCACAAAAAGAAGAACGAGACACAGAGGAACGTGATCCTTCGCACAGTTGCCTCCTTTCGACGGACGCGACTTCCTACGCGGGCCTAGCTGACGGAGCCACGCACTTGTAACCACTGCACGCCAGTCCGCTCCGGGACTTTCGGCGTCGTGATGCTGTGCTTGCGGTTGTAGCGAGCGATCGCTGCGTCCGTCGCATCCTCAAGCGTCGGGCCACTCGCAACCGGGTAATACGGTGGACTCGCCTCCCAATGCTGCACCTTCTCCTGCCACATGAGCGTAACGTGGTCCGCGTGGAAGGCGACGTGCAGGCGAAACTTCGCGAGGAATCGGAAGCGCTCGGCATCGGAAGGCATCGAGCGAAAACTAAGTTGGTCCTTGCTCCGGCGATAACTGATCCGTTGCAGGCGCTGTATTTTCGCTTACTGACCCTTGCGCATCGCGCGAATCGCGCTTCAGGCGTTCTTCGGCGTTCTGCTTCCTTATCGCCGGCACTAGAGTTATCGAAATAACAAACGCAATGAATCCCCAGACAGCAGCATCACCCCACGTCGACATGTCACAGGCTGGATCAGGATTTGACCTCCGCGATGTCGATTTCATGTCATGCTTGTCGGGGATGGAAGGGTCGATTCTATCAGCGAACTGTCGATTTCATATCATCGTGGCGGCCGCGAATTGTGGCTAAGCGTCACGCTCGCTAAGGCTTTGTGCCAACACCGCGCGGAAGCACTTCCTCCGCAAGACGAGCGGCCTGTATGTTCTTGTCGGGACCCGACTCACTCGGAATAGTTATGGAAAGACTCAAGCAGATTCTGATGTGGGTTTACGCTCTCCAATTATTCTTGGTGATCCCATGGTTTCTCGGCTCGATGTATCGTGACGAACAATCGGACTATCTTCTCTCGGGAGAATCAGATGCGCCTTGTCATACGGATGGTAGCCCGCGCTACGCTATTAATCAGCGTGTTCTCAGCGCCGCTTTTCACCGTTTGCGGCCAAGCCGGCGCACCGCGACCGGCTGCCAGATCTTCTGTGCGCTCGCTGACGGGTGCGTGGAGAACACAGTCCTCACGCGACGAACTTACCGACTCTGTCCGATTTAGCATTTACGTCGACGCGGTCCAACCCGTGCGCCTGGGCTATAAAATGGTCACTCCTCGTCTTTCTATCCAATGCCGGGCCCCGGAACTCAATATTGCGTTCTACGTAGGCGTTCCAAGTAACGACGAAGAAATGCAGCTGCGCTTCGACGAGGGTGAGGTGCTAACTCTATCAATGGACAAGAGCACGAACCTCGAGTGGCTCTTTGTTAGCACCGGTGGTCAGACCGATGTTAGGGAAGTACTTGCACGTCTATCGGAGGCACGAAGAGTCAGAGCGCGCTTCACGCCATTCATAGAGTCTCCCGTCACGTTCTCCTTTGAAGTCGGTGGGCTCAAAACACTGCTTCCGCGCTTGGAGAAGGCCGGGTGTCCAATCAAGGTGGATTCGTCTGCACACAGCGATGAGGTTGCCGAACGTCGCGACACGGCTGCTGTTGCTCCGGCTGACAACGAAGCCCAGTCCCAGACCTACTTTGAGTTTCAGGTTGAGAGACCAGCCACTGCGCTCGAGGGGAGCCCGAAGCCGAAATACCCGTCTGTACTAGAGAGTTCCGGATTAGCGGGCGAAGTGCAGGCGCAGTTTGTGGTAAGGACTTCTGGCAAAGTTGATATGGATAGTTTCAAGGTCCTGAAATCCACGAACGAGCTTTTCACCCAGGCTGTCAGGAACGTGTTGCTGAGGATGCAATTCAGCCCCGCAACAATTGGCGGTAAGGCTGTCAATCAACTCGTACAGCAGTCTTTTCAGTTCGCGGTGCCGCGATAAGCGCGCGGGACCGCGAAGACCCTCGGATCAAGAGAATGCAGCTTCATTCGGCCTGCGACATATCTCTCTAACGCAGGGGCGGTCTAGTCTTTTGCCTCGCTGCGCCCGGCGCTTTACTTTCGCTATATGCGTTCCGATCAAGAGCGGTTCCGATTCCTAGATGAGTTCAAGCTCACGGCTAACTGGGACGACGAAGAATTCACGCTCTTCTGGCGCGAGAAATCGGTCCCCTGGCAATACGGGCGGCTCTATGTCATCTCGAAAGGGAAGACGCTAGCCGAGGCAACCGACGCGGCAATCGAGCGCTACAACCGAAAGCACGGAATCGCGACACGCCAGCACCCAGAATCCGCGAACGGAGTTTGCTGATTGCAGGTCCGTGGCTGGGTAAGTTAGCCGGGCACTGGGAGAAGAAGCACCACCAGAAGTTCGAATGAATCGCGCAGCTCCATCGCTGAAGCTATGCGTCTCAGCCGTCGCCGCGACGGCGGCTGTGGTCTCTGCCCGACATCGTTAGGGTACCCACAAAGGCCCTGACAATGATTGCTATTGCCATTGTGTCAAGGCAGGTGAGGGTTGAGGGGTCGGCTAATTGATGTGCGGGACTTCCCACCAGCCCGCACCCTCCGATCTGCTCTCGAAGCAGTATCCTGGCGCTACTGGCGACGCCTCTCTCGGCCGCCGCGCGCGGTAACATCAACGGAGTTCTATGCGTCCCGTCCACTTACTCTCTGGGCTCGTGTTTGCTGCGTCCCCACTTCTCGCCCAGGTAGTCGCGGTCCCAGTCGTCGTTCCCGCAGTAATAGCTACGATCGCAACGACTGTTACCCGCGATGTCGTACTGCCCGAAGGAACAGAGTTCTCGGTGGTGACCGTGGATGAGATGACAAGCAAAACCGCCAACAAAGATGATATCGCTCCGATGAAGACCGACGAGGCAGTCATTGTCGGTAATCAGGTCGTCATTCCGAAGGGCACGTTCGTGAGAGCCTCCGTAGCAGACGTGAAACGGGCTGGTCATTTCGGTCACGCCGGGACTCTGAGTTTGAAGGTTGAGTCGACTACCGCGACCGACGGTCAGAAGATTCCGCTCCGGGCTTCGAAGTCATCTGCCGGTGATAGTCATATGGGCGCGACAGTGGCACTGACCGTCCTATTTGGCCCTCTCGGTCTGCTCAAACACGGCAACGATGTGAAGTATCCCGCAGGCACCAAGGTGACGGTGTACACCGATCAGCAGATCACGATCAAAGTTGCGCAGTAAGCATGAAGACCTTCGTTGCCATACTCATGGGCGTGATGTCCGGCTTCTTGATTTACATGATGGCTGCAATGCTAACGATGAACATGAACAAGCCAGGCATCTCAGTGGGCTTTGTTTTTCTCTTTTTCTTCGGTGGCTGGATCGCATCTGCGATTTTGCTTCGTCGCAAGGCGCGCAGTGTTTCCAGAGTTTTCTCGCGAGGGTTTCTTCTGGGAGCAGCCGAATGGCTTACTATGATCGCCGTCGGCTTTATTTATGGCGGAAAGGCCGTTAGTGCCGCAGCTGCTAGCGCGGGGGGTTCAGAGGCCGCCACTGCAGGCGCAGCGATCGGGGGCGGCATGGTGGCATTTCTAACGGGTGGCGTGTCAGTCTTCATGGTCGTCATCTGCTTGGCGGGTTTCGCCGTGTCCTATTTCATCGGACGGGAAATGAAAGCGGAAGCAGCCGCGCCGACTCTGAAATGCCCTGAATGCGCTGAAATGGTGCAACCGGAAGCTAAGAAGTGTCGATTTTGCGGCCATGATTTCAAAGGAGCTCCAGCACGCGCTATATCTGCGCTGGGTACGACCTGAAACCGCAACGGGACAAGGCCACACAGACTGAGCGGTTATCACACACCAAGTTGATATCTATGATTTCGACCAAGATCATTCCTCTACTCGCGCTGGGTTTCTCGATCCTCGCCGAAAAGAGCGCGGCACAAACAAGCACCACCACCACTTGCAGCAGCTATTCGGTCGGGGCAATCAACTGTCAGTCGCAGACTAGTCCCGACGCCTCTGCTCAGCTGCGGGCGGCGACGGACGCGAACGAGCGTAGCTTTAATGAGTTTTTTGCCGCGCTCCAAGCGCGACGGGATCGGAACGCCCTTGCTGCCGAACGCGAACGAATGAACGTGCAGCTGGTTGCCGAGTTGGCTGCGCAACGGGAGGAGGCTCGCACCGCGACTCGAAGGAGCGAGGAGTTGTCTCAAGATCGGGACGAAACAGCCAGGCAAGCCCAAGAGGCGTCAATGCGCGCTGAGGAAGTGAGAGATCAGGCGCGCCTCGATCTATTCTCCCAACGGGCCGACTTCATTCGATCGGAAACGCTCAGCAGACTTCCACTCATTGGAATTCCCGCGTTCAACTATGCGGAGCAGTCGGGAGGTGTACTCAAGAAACTCTTCATCGCGAACTCGCTCGCCACAAACGCGGAGATTACAGAAGCGTTAGGGCCTATCAACACAAAGTTTGTTCGTCAAGACTCGACATTTCGGAAGCGATTCCGCGATGCTGTTGTTGCTAGTGCCGCGCAATACAAAGTTCCTCGACGCGACTTCGTGCGATTCAGGCAAGATGCGTGGGTCAAGTGTCTGGAACTCTACAGATACGATCTCGAAACGAGTCCTGCGATCATGAAAGAGTCGGTCGATATCGTTGCAAAGGAATTCAATGCGAGTCCACTCCCCAAGGCGCAGAGGAAGATCCCGAGTTGAAACTCCCTGTAGCAGTCCGATTTGTTCGACGGGAGAACTCGGATTTGCGAAAGCCTGAGTCTACGCACTTGAGTCTCTAGCGGTTGCTCAAAAGGCGATTTTCGGGTCGGCACCCACTGGTCACCGCTTCTCTCGAGTAGAAGCATTCATGGTCAAGGTGAACAGCCTCATGCTGCGCTTCATGAGCGCATCTCATCGGATAGTAGCGATCGGCCTCCTCGAACTTGGCTGTAAGAAGAGGGTCATGCTGCGACCCGTGAGCTCATCCGACCCGGCGATCTAACGCCGCGAATTGCCGAGGCCAATCTCCTCGGCGATCATTGACGGATGACGTTTATTCTTCGCGTTCCGTCGCACCCTAGGTGAGCAACCGATTACGGGAATTGGCCGACAACGCAATTAGTGTGGGCGCTTAATCATCTCACGATTCGGTATCTCTAGGGGAATCCCCAGACGATTCCGACACTCATGATCGAGAAAGAGCATCTGGGCGATATGAATTCGACGTGGCGGCTTCCTCTGGGTGCAGCTAGTGTGAGGGGAGATGACCGGACGATCGAGCCGAATTCAAGTTCGCCGATTCGATTGTTGATTAGGCCTGGAAGGCCTCTCCGAACTGTCGGATGGGCACGAGGATCGCCGGTTTTGCCCTTCGAAGTGGTGGCAGCGATTCGCCGCATATAACTCACAATCATAGGAATCTCTTACGGTCAAATTGTCATCATCAGACGCGGCGCAGCGTCTAGCCGACATGCGGTCGCGCGTTGACCTAACATGCTGCGTCGCTACCACCGACGGGCCCGGTTGGGTGAGTACGCTCTCCAATCTTGCCACTAGCGACCTAGGAGTTTTGGCTCTTCGCGGGCCGAACGGGGTCTCGCTACGCGACGACGTCGGTCGGTCGAGTCAGGTCAGCGGTGATACGCCGGGACTATTGGTGCTCGGGCTTATCGACTACGCGTCTAAGCATAGGGAGAGCATCGCCCTAGCCATTCCGCCGGTTGCCAGACATCTGCCGCTGCTTGCCATCGCTGCTCGCACTCTGGCCAAGACGCTAGCAGATGCCCTGGACGTGACGGGGCGTCACTTTCAAGGAGGCGTGTTATTCATCAGCCCAGATCTCGATATTCGAAGTCGATACTGCGATCTGTTTGTGGGCGGGAATCAAATAGATGGAGTCCATCCCGGCAGCCGCCTCCGTCCTCAAGGGGACCGCGTACCGTTAACATCAGGTCGTCCGCTCAATGAATTCGGCGGAGTGTGTTTTTATTTGCCCCGGGGCGAGCTTCCTGTACGGATAGACTTTAAGCCGTCGCTCGTTCTCATTGACTTGCGCTACTCGAAGCTCAATCGCCAGAAGCAGGTAGACGTTCTCGCCTGGATTGCACGAGTCGCGGGCGGCGCTGGCGTGGTCTGCCTTTACTCCACTGGAGATTCTGAGACCAGAGATGTAATCGTGCAGGCGAAACTGCGCGATTTCCCTCTCGACCAGTATGGAATTAGCGCGATCCGGAACAACGTACCGCGAGCCACGACGGCCTCCAAAGTTGGCGGTCTCGAAACGTCTCTAGACCTAGCGGTTGAGTTTCTGAACCGAAAGCACCGATTCGTGGAGGTGACAGCAGGTGGTGTCGAATCGATATTTGAAAATATAGGAACGATCCTAGACTCACATTCCGTATCATCAAACCTAGATTTGCGCCGCGCCAGATGGCTCTTGGCCACAATGCGCCAGCTGCCGGTTCCCTTGCCCTGGTACGAACAAACTGCGTCGGCCGCTGGGCGTTCGACTCTGAGAAGAATGATCGCGCGCATTGGCGTGATGAGCCGGCACGAAGGTGACCTCGGTGCGGTACTCCAATCGCTTCGCGTTCAGTTTGATCTCTTGTACCGGAGCATGGATACGAGCAACGCACGCTCCGAAGCGTTCGCCAATACTCTTCGGGATTCCAAGCCAATGGCCGGGAATTCCACGCTCGTCATTGCCCGGGACTCTACGGTCGCCAAAGCCATTCGCACTTGGATCGATTTGGATCAGTTTCCTGGCGAGGAATGGCTCGATCGCGTGACAGTAATCTCCTGCGGTGACGTCTCTGCCGCCTCGGAGCGACGCTATTCAACTGCTCTCATATGCGGAATCCTCCCAAGAAGATACCGATGGATAGTTGGGGCGGCGCTCGCTGACGAAGTCATATTACTGACTTACCCTCACGAAACTGAGATGGCCGAGCGGCAGCTTCGCTCCTTTTTTCTTGACGCTACGCTCGAGGCAGCGCAGCGCCGCCGCGACTCAAGTCTCTCTGCAATGGGCTGCTCCGTTCGCCCAGAAAAGAGGTTAGTTAATGAGCTAATTCCCCCTTACGTTGTAACTCTCCCTGCCAAAACTCGACCGTCCAAACCCAAAGGTGTTCCTGTTACACGTGTAACATCGCTCGCAGATTTAGCGGCGGCTGTGAAAAAAGTTAGCGTAAACATCGAAGCCGACACAAAGACCAGGCAAGATACAGAGGATCGCTCCTGGCGTTCGGATGGTGGTGACGATGAGACGCTTCGGGAGCTGGAGGTCGACGACGACACTGTTGCTGTGGACAGTATCGAAGCGATCCGGGTAGACGGGTCCTCGGCCGGAAAGGGTCGCGGCTTCATCCTGCTAACTGCGACAATTGGCATCGAGTGCGTGTTGGCGGAAAAACCGGACGATCTCACGACGGTGTTTCCAGCGCAGTTGGGCACCGGAGACGTTATGCTTCTGATGGAGGAAGGTGGGCGGACAGATCTCTTCGATCGCATAGTAGAACTCGCGGAAGGTTCGCCTCAGCTTGAATATCTGGGGAGTTTCCGAAAACAGTGGCGTGACGCACTCAAGAAAATCGAAGCCCGCTCGGAGATTTCGTCCAGCCCAGATTACTTCGCGTTGCTGAGCCGATTGCAAGAGGCCGGAGCGCCAATCCAAAATTGGCAAACCGCTAGAAACTGGATCGTGGGTGTGACCATCGGTCCGGACGATAAGCGATCGATAGTGGCGATAGGCAAAGTCAGTGGTGTAGAAGCGCTCGTTCGAAACGCCAGCCAGTTCGATCAAGCGTTCCGAAAAATTCGCGGCATTCGACAGGGCATTGGGAGACAGTTGAGCGCGGCGATTCGGAGGCATTTTGCTCATTTTGCTACTGGAGTACCAGAATCCAATACCAGACTCGACGCTCGACTTGGTGTACCGTTGGATGAGCTCATCGAGACGATCGATTTTATGGAAGTTCTGAATGTTGCCGAAGAACCAGTAATGGCGTCGCCAGGCCGCATTGGACGTTTTACTCGCACATCATAGACTTGCGGATGACCGTCGATCTCCCGTCTGCGTCCGAAGATCAAAAGCAGCGCCTAGCCGAGCATTTGCTTCAGAGCGTCCTACAAGGCAGTAGCGGAAGAGACGGTCTCGACATTGTCGATAGCTCGCCATTTCGTTCCATTTTTGCGGGCGTTCTAGAATCCTACCGTGACAGTCCGGCAACTGGTTCCATGAGTAGCGGTGGAACTTCTCTCGGTCTGGATTTCCGGGTAAGACCGGATAGTTCGCAAACTGCAATCACGTTGCGAATCGGAAGCAGGTGGAGCCACTACTACCCGGTTTTTCCGACATGGGACCAAGTCGTTCAAGCGAGCGGCTATCAGAGGGTCGACTCTGCGCAACAAGCGGAGGCGCTTTCCGAACCGGATGATGACCTCGAGGACTCCGGCGAGGATGTGACGGATCTTCAAGACGAGGTGTCGGGCTCGACAATCAACGATTCGCCTCTGCGTGGGCGGATAGTATTGCCTCGGATATTTCGCAGACAAACTGTACAAGCCAGTCCGATCAACGTTGTTCTCGTCGCGAATACGCGAGACGTTATCGTTGGTGAAGGTGAGATCGGGAAAGCTTTGGCCGACGTCCGGTCGAAAATAGCGTCTGATCCGGCTCGATGGCGGCACTTGTCTGAGCCTCAGAAGAACGAAAGGGAGCTTGGGGATGCCGAACTTCTGTCTTCGCAAGCGAAGTACGACGCAGCCCTCAAAGCAATTAAGAATCCGCACGTTAGACTCCCTGCGTGGGCTGTTACCATTTCTGTTGACTGCCTTCCTGATGCGTCGGAGGATGGCATTTTACGCATCCGGATTCTGCTGACCAACAGGACGCCCAGCCGCGAGGAGACGCCAAACCCGAAGGAGGGTGAACGGCCGCTCTTAGTTGAGCCGGATCTAAACCTGCAAGAGCGCGCTCTATTTGATGCGGGGCTTGAGGTCTCGCTGACTGGAGCGTCTGTAGTTCCTTTCGAATTCCTACTCGCGCCGACGGATTATCGCGTTCACCCGCGAATGATCGCCAAGGGAATCAATTGTGTCGCAATCGCTTCCACTGATCCCTTACTGACGCTCCGCACGGAAGCGTCCCCCATTTTTCGCCAGCCCCTCTATCGGGCGAGGAGCGAAATCGAAGTCAGATTCGATCAGCTGCTCGGCGATTCCTGGAATTCGGAACTCCCGAGCGTTTCAGAGAAGATGTCTAGTTACCTCGAACACTGGGACAATTTCCTCCGCTCACCGGAGGCCAACGCGTTTGGCGGCGCCGGTCTGGCCGCGTGCCGAGGCGATCGGGATCGATTTCTCGCGGAAAAATTACGGTTTGACCTGGGGCTCCAGTGCCTGCGGAATGACAATCGGCTTGCGCGAGCGTTTGGCTTGATGAACGCCGCATTTAATCGGCTTGGAAAGGCTTCCGGGGGTCGAATTGTCGCGTGGCGGCTATTCCAAATCTGTTTCATCGTTTCACAGCTACCTTCGCTTGCGGTCCGAGAACTCGATCCAAAATCTACTGGCGACTACGCTGACGAATTGCGCGCCGCTGCGGCTGAAGTCGGGATCCTATGGTTTCCAACTGGGGGAGGGAAGACAGAGGCGTATTTGGGATTAATTGCTACTGCTCTGTTGTACGATCGCTTACGTGGCAAGACTCGAGGCGTTTGCGCATGGATGCGGTTCCCGCTTCGAATGCTATCCCTTCAGCAGCTCGAGCGGCTTGGTCGCGTCATAGGCGTGCTGAACACGCTTCGAGCCGAAACTCCGGAGATCTCGCACGGTGACCCATTCGCCATCGGCTATTACGTGGGTGATGGAGTGACCCCAAACACCGTTTCTGACGAGGATATGAGACGGTTTGAGCGGGATCGAAACTATCGAGAAGAAAAGCGGCTGCTTCGGAAATGCTTCTTTTGCACGGCACCAGTGGAAATTCAAGCTGATAGGCGGGCTTGGAAGCTGGCTCATGTCTGCACGAACGAGCAGTGTTTTTCAAACACAGACGATTCCATGGGGCACTATAAGGGTTCGTTACCCGTTTGCATTGTCGATAATGAGATCTATAGGTATTTGCCATCGGTTCTCGTCGGTACGGTTGATAAACTCGCAATTGTCGGCAGAAATCGGAGTTTCGTACACCTTGTGCGTGGCGTAAGTCAGAAGTGCCCCATACACGGCTACGCCTCCTACGACGAGTGCATAGAGAGATGGAGCGGTTGCAAGACGCGACCAAAGGGCATGGTCTCTCTTGCGAACATAAAAGACCCGGGCCTCTCACTCTTGATTCAGGACGAATTTCACCTACTTCGTGCCGAGTTGGGAGTGTTCAACGGACATTACGAAGGGCTGCTTCAGTATTTGGGTGAGAAGGCTTTCATGGCGCCAAAGATTCTTGCTGCCACAGCGACCATAGAAGCATATGACACCCACGCATTCCATATCTATCTGAGCAAAGCACAACGTTTCCCTCAGCCCTCTTGGCAGGCGGGAGAGTCGTTCTATGCTACGAGCACGCCCGCGCGGCAGCGTCGCTACTACATCGGTATCCGGTGTCACACTAGGTCCGTCGAGGATCTGAGCCTCAGGATTCTCGATCTCTATCAGTCGGAGGTTCGCCGTCTCAGGAATGATCTTCCTCGCGCTGTCGATATACTTGGGGCGCCCAAGCTCTCAGAAAGCGAAGCTGCCGCCGCTCTTAGGCTCTACGACCTCTCTCTTGTGTACGTCAACAAGAAGGCAACCGGGGGGAGCATTTACGACAAACTAAGTCGACTGGAGCAGCAATTCGCACAAAATGGTTGGGGAACTATCACGGCGAAGCTGCTGACAGGTGATCAAAGTGTCGAGGAGGTGGGAGCGACGATCGAGCGGATTGAAGCTGAGAAGGAACCAACCGACGAGCGATTGGATGTCGTGATCGCGACCAATCTGATTAGCCATGGAGTCGATCTCGAACGGATAAATATGATGTGCGTTGCCGGCATGCCCTCGCACTATGCGGAGTATGTGCAGTCAACGAGCAGAGCAGGGCGGTCGCATCCTGGATTGGTTTTTGTCTGTTTCATGGCGAGAGACCCGCGCGAGCTGTCACAATACGAGTTTTTTCCAGCCATGCATGAAAACATGGACCGACTCATTGAAGCAGTAGCGGTCAACAGATTTGCTACTTTTGCCCCCAGAAAAACCGTTCCTGGGTTACTCGCTGGTGTCTTATTGTGTGAGACCACTCCACGCCTCTACTCGGCTAAGAAGATCAAGCGACCTCTAGAACACGTGCCCACATTGAAATCGGCGCTCGGTATTTCAGCAACCCCTGGAACTGAGAGCGGCTGCGTGCGACCGGAGGAACTCGTAGACGCAATCGAGCAAATAATCGGGGTGGATGGCAAGAACCCGCTTGTTAGCGAGTCGCAAGCGGGAGTTGTTCGAGGGGAAGTCGTGGGCACCGCACGTGACTGCATCGACGCGATCGGAAGAGCCCTCGAGCCACAGCTAAAGGATATCTTGCAGCCACTTACTTCGTTCCGGGACGTTGACGAAGGTCTAGAGTTCGGAAGCGTGTCATCTGCGACCATTGTCACTCGCTTGAGAGCCAGATAGTGCGGAACGAGATGAGGCGCGGCCGCACGCAGGTGCTGTGGCGCTATATGCCCGGTGCGCTTTTCCGCTATAACGAGAGCGGTGGGTGGAGCGAAACTAGCTCGGTAGGCCTGAAAGACACGCGACCCCTGTCGGGCTCCTTGAAAAGTGCGCTGACAGCGGCACTTCATCGATGGAAGGCAATAGGCGTCACAGGTTACCCCGATCCCGACCTACAGGGTCATAAGTACATCGTTGGGGAGCCGTTGCACGTGATGTACGACGCGTGGCCACTTGTATTCCTGTGCCGGAATTGCGGCCGCGTTCAATACTACAGGGACATCGAGGCGCTTCGTAATAGCAATGATCGGCTGGGCTGCCCTACATGCAAAGGGCGCGACCAGCTCAGACAGATTCCGTACGGTTACATCTGCGAGTGCGGGCGAAAAGATACTTTGTTCGTGCCGCGGTGCCCGCGAGATAAGACCCATTCGATCGCACTCGTTAACAAGAGAAGCTTCCAAGAGTCCTATTGGATTTGTCAGGTCTGCAGAACTCCTCTCCGTCGCGGATCGCGAGAGGGTCTGGGTTATAGGAGGTGCGATTGCGCACCAAAAAAGGGGATGCGAGGAGTGCCTCTGGAGGACAGCCGGGCTTTCTACTCCCAAACGATTGCGCTGGTGGATATTGATTCTCCCTCGCTTGAACGGTGGTATAGTAATCCCCACTTCTCCGATCTCCTGTTAGAGGCGGCTATCGGAGGTGAAGCCTACAAACCTAGTGATCTCATCTCGCTCGCAAACTGGAAGCCGTCGGGCGACGGACTTTCTCCGGAGTTGAAGGCTACTCTCGATGCGATGATAGAATCAGGCATCGACCAGGCACAGGCCGAAGCAATTATAAGACAGGGATCCAAAGCAGGCGGTGCAAACCCATGGGTACGATACACGCAGAGCGCTAACGCGATAAAAGACCTATCACCCAGTCGGAACTGGGCGCAGGTTCGGCGAACGGTCGAATACGTTTTTGTAAGAGACGAGCCGTCGATTGCCGCTCTTCCGCTCGTTAAACTTGCGGAAGAGGCGGAGTCGGCAGGGGATCTAGAGTCCGCCAGCAGATTAAGAGCAGACAAGCAGTTGGCGAACCAAATGGGCTTCGCGAGCTTGGCCATTGTACGGTCGCTCCCGATTCTGTTAGCAGGGTATGGCTTTACGCGTTATTTCGGCACTCCTCGTGACGGATCGGACGAAGCTGGTAGCACGGCGACTACAGTGTCACTTCGCCCGTTCCCCCCAGACAACGGAAAGATTCCGATCTATGCGGTGCGCAATAATACCGAGGGCTTGTTATATGAGCTCGATCCCTGGAGGCTCTCAGCTTTTGTCGAGACGAATTCCGACATTCAGGTGCCGCTCGCTGCTTGCGCGACGGACTCCACCATTCGAGCATGGCTTCTCGGAATCTCGCCCGGCAATGTCACTGAGGGCGAATCTCATTTAAGGCTTGAGTCCTGGGAAATGGAAGGCGGGAAAACCGTGGAACTTGGGGGCGCACTCGTCTTTGGCGTCGTACACACTGTCGCACATGTTCTGAGAGCATCGGCTCATAGGCACGTTGGCATTGACGCTGACTCGCTCGCCGAATACCTGTTTCCCGCGCATGGTAGCGGCCTCATCTACGTATCCTCTCATGTCGAATTCACACTTGGAGGAATCGACTCTGTTTTTCGATCGAACCTTCGCCAGTGGTTGGGATCGGCGCTAGATCACGCTGGCCGTTGCTCGCTGGACCCAGTTTGCACGCATGCCGGCGGTGCTTGCCTTGCCTGTTTGTATCCTAAGTTCGGATGTCCGCACTTTAACCGAACAGTGAGCCGAGCCTTTCTGTATGGTGGTGAAGTGCGTGGCTATGATCGACGCCTTGAAGGCTACTGGACACCAAGTGTTCAGAAACGCGCCGAAGAACTTCGGACCCGAGCATGATTCGCAATCCTACAGCACAGGCATGAAAAGAAGCCAAAGCAAGCATGAACTAGACATCCCCTCTTGGGCGAAGCGCTCAAAAGGCCTGGTGGCGGAATACGCGACTGATCTTGGAGTGGCGCTCGTCGGAGATAGTCAATCTGTCCTTGAGAGCGCGGCCGTCAGTGAGTTGCTTGGTCGAGTCCAGCTGATATTCACTTCTCCGCCCTTTCCATTGAATCGGAAGAAGAAGTACGGCAATCTCTCAGGCCTTGAGTTTCGCAAGTGGCTCAGGGGCTACGCGAACAAACTCCGGGCTCTATTGACACCAGACGGATCGGCGGTCATCGAGATGGGTAACGCGTGGGAGCAGGGAAGTCCGGTGATGTCCACCCTTGCTCTGGAAACTTTACTCGCTTTCAAGAAAGCCGGCAGTTTTCATCTATGCCAAGAATTCATCTGGTTTAACCCGGCAAAACTCCCTACACCGGCGCAGTGGGTAACAATCGAAAGAAGCCGTGTTAAGGACTCATTCACTCGGCTTTGGTGGCTGAGCCCGACGACGCATCCGAAGGCTGACAATCGACGCGTGCTTCAGCCGTATAGCGGCTCGATGAAATCCCTCCTGCAGCGCCAGAAGTACAATTCTGGTCGTCGGCCGTCGCAGCACGTGATCAGTCGCCGTGGGTTCCTAGTCGACAATGGCGGCGCGATTCCGCCGAACGTTCTGCAACCTTCCGAGGAGGAAACTCTGGGCAGCCTTCTTATCGAAGGGAATACTGGTAACAGTAGTTCGTATCATCAGTACTGTCGGGCACTCAAGCTCACTCCGCACCCTGCGCGGATGCCGATCAGCCTCGCAAAATTCTTTGTCAACCTTTGCACGGAACCGGGGGACTTAGTGCTCGATCCGTTTAGCGGGAGCAACACCACTGGGGCAGCCGCCGAACTTCTCGGAAGGAAATGGCTATCGATTGAAGCCGAGGCGGAATATGCGCGAGGCGGACGAGGGCGCTTCCCAAGAATATGGACCAAGACAGAGTTGCGTGTCACCTCTCAACACGACGTGAACATGAAGGAGACAGGCCGTTCTCGGACTCCTGTTTAGGGTCGTCAATTCTGGCGAGGAGTCTTTCTCTTCCACGTTCGACTTGAATGGCGGGTCAAGATTCACCAAGTCTACACTCTCATCAGCGACGTGTTCGGCGAGCACTTTTAAGTTGTCGCCGTAGAACAATTCATTTTCGTGGACCAACTGGCTTCGCCTAGCAGAGGATGCCACAAAATGCCCGAGACGCTCTTAACGGGCAAGCCAACGGATCCGACTCGGCAGCGATGGACATTTCAGCAGCGGTTAAGAATTTGCCGATTGGCGGCTTCCTTAAGGACGTACTTGTCTTCGTCCTCTCGCCACGCCGATACCTCAAGAAAGTCAATGCGGAGCCCGATTTCACAACGGTCCAGCGCCTCTGCTTCTACGCGGTTTGCTTTACCATATTCGAATTCGCTGTGATCGGTGTCGGTCTGGGGGAGATTCAGTCACCAACTCAGTTCGAAATCCTAGGCCTCTCAGTGTTCGAGCTGGTATTTGGAGCGATTTACATACCCGCCTTCGTGGCGGTTGGGATGTTGGAGCGGACGGAACGTCCGATTAAGAACGCTATCGCCTATTCCCTTACTTTCCGTTTCGTCTACATCACGATCCCACTGATGCTGTACGCTCTGTTTCTTACAACGGAGAGTTACGGGATCGCGCTACTTCGTGGCATCGCCACTTACATCTACTGGCTCGCTTGGATATTGGTGCTGCCCCTTGCGAGTACTCGCAGTATCCGCCTCAAGGCACTAGGTGCTTTGGTCTCTTTGGCGTTCGCAGCAGTCTTGTTCTATGCGGTATTAACGGTGGTCACCGGTAATGGAGGGTCAAGCAAGAGGCTATCGGAGCTTTCTATTCTGTACGATCCAATTGGCGAGGAGCTTGACGCAGCGGCGCTCAACTTCGATGTGGTGGATAAGACTTCCCCCATTCACCGCACGAACGATGCTCTGCTCAAGGCTTTGGAATTTCACAGCCCGGATTCTATCGCAGCTCTCGCTGCCTTTACGCGAGCTTGGAAAGAGTGGCCGGGAGTGAGCGTTACGGAGAAGGAGAGGCTGGCAAAGGAGCGCCTAAGGCTGACGAAGTTTGACAGCGCAGCCAGGTTCGAGACGACGCATCAAGCCATCGCTTTACAACTACAGCTCGTTGACTCCACTGAGAAATCAATCGAGACGATTGACCGTTTCCGCGCCATGAAGGGAACCGGTCTGGTCGAGGTGTTTGACAGCTTTCTCGCCGCACAGAACGCTCAAATAGCCGGTCTGCGTTGGGTCGTTGCCAATGTCAGTTTTCGGAGAAAGCTTGCCGATATGGGTTTGCTGATCTGTCGGTGTGCGGGAGACTATTAGTGGCGCACCAATTCTCAGAGGCCTAGCGGCGCATCAAGGTCCGCCGAGAACCTTGGCAGTCTGACGTGCGACCTTCGCCGGACGGAGAATCGCGATTTACTCGTCGCTTGCAGACAAAGCGGGTCGCGACAACTGCAAGGACACTTACGATGAATCAACGGGTCGTGATGCGAGTTGGACGCGGAGTGCGAAGCCCGATTTATGCGTTTTTGCAGTAAGAGCAGCGAAGGAATGTTATGCAGCTATTCTTGCAGCCTATCACCGAGCAGTATTGTGAGCCTAGTTCTCCTAAATGCGCGCGGGGCAGGGATTTTGCTTCGAGGCGCCGTATTATTAGAGTGCGCAAAGGCTGCGAGCTACGCAGCCTTTCAAATTCGTTCGCAAGCTAATAGGGGTTAGCGAGCAACACACTTCGCGTATTACATGGCCCGTCCTCCGGTTCCCTACGACGTGGCCGTCCGAGTCTACTTTCGTGACGGCTGGCTCTGCTCACATTGCCGCCGGCCAACCGTATTTCACCTCGCGCTCAAGCTGTTGGCCGAGCGGGTAACGCAGGCGCTTCCGCACGCCCATCTCGCATACTGGGACGAACGATGGCGCCGCGACCAGTCCCCCCTTCTCGATCAGCTCGCGGCCTCAATCGACCATGTCCATGCCTTCTCCAAGGGTGGTGAACATGGGGAAGCCAACTTCGCGACCATCTGCGTCAAGTGTAACCTGCGCAAAGGCACGCGGACGCGGGAGGAACATGCCGCGGTTGATTCACCCCGCCGCGTGAAGGGCAAGTATGGCGAGCCGACCGCTTGGGACGGCCTCGCGTTCACCTATATGATGCTGGCGCGAGAGAGCACGCGTCCGCTCACGGCAACTGAGAAAGGGTGGTTGCGGGCCTTGGAGGCATGGTACGATACGCGGCTCGCTAACGAACGCTGAAGCTGACAAAGGATCTATTGAATTGTTTGCGGCTCCCCGCAAGCTCCTATTTGATTCCTTTGCGGCTTAGCTAAGGCGGTTAGCCTGACAGACTGACACTAGAGAACCCAAGTTTCTGACCATGCTGATCGAAGCCTTAGTAGTCGCCTGCCTGGTTCAACAAGTAACTCCGACTCACGCCAGGGAAGCCGATTCCTAGTTTCTTTCCTAGTTTCTCCCTGCAAGGTACGACATGAATGTCGGAGAACTCCGGCACCGACGCCCTGATTCTCCTATGAACTTCGGCAATTTGTCGTAGTTGGTTTATGTGTGTTCCTGCTTTGGGAGCAGGAGGTCCCCGGTTCAAATCCGGGCGCCCCGACTCTGTAACTGCAAGCCTCATCGTCGTTTCGACGGTGGGGCTTTTTTGTTCGCCCTTCGGCTGTTACCCGTTTCGTGGTCCGTTTTGCAGCATTATCGCCCCGAGACGGCTTTATCCATATCTGCCTTGGCTCTGATATCACGGCGAGCATCGTGTCGTTGTCAGCCTTCTGGTAGCACCTGATCAAGGTGCCGTGAAAGCTGGCGACGACCAGGTCAACATCTGCGAGACTGACGTGCTCACCAAAGTATCGGCTATGTGAGCCGTGTCGGTCTTCTCCTTCCACCGATAGTGGACATCGCAATGGGTCTGAGCGCCGATTGGCGCGGCGATGAACAGGAACAGCGCAGGCAGGACGCGCATCGATACGCCTCGGGTATTGTCAGTCAGATTCTAGGTTTCCTCAGCTGACGCAACAATGTCGGTTTCATATCACCCGACTGTCGGCTTCATATCAGTCGGGCAACCCGTCTCTGACGGGCCTCTGACGTTCGCTGCTGTATCCTTTCCGCGTGAAATGAAATCGACATCGCGTGAAACGAAAAAGTCATAGACAGCATTCTAATTCCTTCGATTGTAGCGTCCGAGCTGATGATACGCGCGCCCCTAGGAGGAAGGGCTCTGACGCTGTCCTGACACCCTCCACTTACTCGTTGCGTGCAGGCGCCGCATACACGACGCCAACACCCGTAACATTGGAGGCACTGTGAAACAGGCTAGACGTATCACCCGCACCGCGCACATGTTCGGAGCGCTCAGTTTCGCCCTTCTCCTCGTCGCCTGCACGGACAGGGAAGCAACAGCGCCGACTGCGCTCGTCGACATCTCGAAGGCGCAGTCCGTCAACGCAACATTGACGACGAGCATCGAATCCTTCGGCGTGAGGGGCGGGCCTGGACCCTTGGCCGGCCGCACAGTTACACAGAAGGTGAAAGCACTCCCCAAGGTGCCGGGGGTTTTCTCGCTGATTCCCCCAACCGATCCAATCTACTGCTCCACATCCGCCGCCTGTGAGCCTGTGTCGAACACGGCTCCGGTTCTCGCCGTAGCGTATGGCAACTACTGGAGCAACTACGACGAGAGCATATACGACAGCAACGGCAATCTCGTCCGCATTGTCGCAACCGGACCGGGCGACTCCCCCGTCACCGACGTCTGGGTATGGCTCAACGGAGCCCCGCAAGTCCACATGCATAACATCTGGACCTACGCGTACGGCTACTATCGGCTCTACAATCAGACGATCACGGTCGCAAGGCCAGATGCCAGTCGTGCCGTTACGCTCAGCACCACAGTCAGCGCGGGCTACACGATGGTCTCGAGCAACTCCTTGGGCGTTCAGTTCGCGGGTTTCGCGGGGAACGCGTTGAGTAAAATTGGGTGCTGGCTCGCGCCACAGGTGGCCTACGCCAGCTTTCCTTCGCAGTGCGGTTCGCAGGCGCTAGTCTTCGCTGGGGAAACTTTCGTGTTGGGAGTTGGAACCGTTACGCTGTTCGGCGTTTCCGCAACCGCCCCTCCCGTCGCACCTCTCGCGGCCTCCGCCTATCTTGCGGGGTGGGGACTGTGGACGAAGTCGCTGTACGACATTCTCTCCTGCATCGACAATGCTCGCGGTCGACCGCACAGAACGATTATGTTGCCGAACTACTACGGGTTCTAAGGGAGGTATTGCAAAATGGACGTATCTGGCATCACCTTCGCGGCGATCATGATGGTGCTCGCGATACCGCTGGCAGTCATCCTCTATCGGAGTTGGGGCTCTCTCGAGAGCAACAACCGATTTGTTGGGACCGTCTTTCTGGTTTCGACACTGCTGTTAGGGATCGTGAATCTCGCCGGGTACACAGGAAGGATGGAGGATGGTCCGGCGTATCAGACTTTGAACATCTCGCTCTCTGCGCTTTCGTCGGTCATGCTCCTGTTGTTGTTCGTTTCGGAGTGGAAGCGTCGGAGAACTGGCGCTTTGTAGCGCGACATAGCGCGGGCGGGCCTTAGGCGGGCCGGAAACGACCCCAGGCGTAAGAGGTTGTGCTCGATCCGACGCGCCCCCACGGCGAACGTGACAAGGTCTCCTGAGGCTAATTCTCAGGAGACCTTGCCCGTTTCGTTACTCGTTTCTCCCGACAAAGTGCGATCCGGATGTCAGGAAAGTCCGGCACCGACGCCCGATTCCCCTATGAACACCGGCAGATTGTCGTAGTGTGATTGTTGTTGTTCCTGCTTTGGGAGCAGGAGGTCCCCGGTTCAAATCCGGGCGCCCCGACTGAATACAAGAAACCCCTGCAGCGTTCTGGCTGCAGGGGTTTCTCCTTGTTCAGGGCCATCGCTCTCTCGTCAGCGGAGCGAGGTCAATCCTAGAATGGTCGTAAGCAAGCCGGCGAGGATCGATGAATTGCCATTTGCTAAGGTCGACCCATATTGAGACCGGCTGTAGTATCCGTCTGTGTACCCGCGCTGGAAACCCTGGCGGAAATAATAGTTGTAGTCGCTCTGATCGACGTAGTTTCCCGCGTAACCATAGTTGGCATCCTGATACGCGTAAGAGTTTTGGAAGTTCGGCGTCAAACCGTCCTGCCTATCGGCTTGTCCGAAGCGCACACCTTCTTGATAGCCGTAGTTCACCGCTTGCCGAAGTACGTCGGCTCCGTACTGGTTCGTCTGGCGGTTGACGCCACTGTAGGCGTAGCGATAGCTGGGTGCCGTGCTGATGTACGGATCGTTAGAGTAATTGCGGGCGGTCTGTAACCGCAGCTGCTGCGCCCGGAGCTGGGCCAGGTACTGCTGCTGGGCCCGATACTGCGCGGCGCGCTTCTGCTGCTGCTCCTGGGCCGCTTGCTGTTGACCGAGACGAACCTGCTGGTCGAGGCGCTGACTGTACTGCGTCGCGCGTTGCTGCTCCGCCTGAGCCCGCTGACGCTGATCGGCCGCCGGGACTGCCATTGGCGGAGCCGGCCTTCTTGGCGCCGATGACTGAACCGGCTGGCGCTGCTGAACCACGGGAGTAGGCGCCGGTCTGGCCGCGCTTCTTGGCGCCGATGACTGAACCGGCTGGCGCTGCTGAACCACGGGAGTGGGCGCCGGTCTGGCCGCGCTTCTTCCCCGGTTGGGCGTCGATGCCTGAACCTGCTGACGCGGCTGAGCCGCAGGAACTGGCGCCGGTTTAGCCTGGCTTCTTCCTCGGGCGGGCGTCGATGCTTGAACCCGCTGAGGCTGCTGAGCGGCCGGAGCCGGAGTCGGTCTAGCCGGCTTTTTCCCCTGGTCAGGAGCCGGCGCCTGAGCGTGCTTGTCCACCTGCGCAGCTTTGCCGTGCGCCGGAGATGAATCTTTTTTTGCACCGCCCCCCTGCGCGTAAGCTGTGGCACTTGCGCTTACCACGAGGAACAAGAGGGCTGAATTGAAAACTTGGGCGCGTTTCATCGGTCGTGTCTCCATTGGGCTAACAATCTCTGATGACGGCTGGCAGCGACTGCTCGCGCGGCCACAGATTCACCGTTAAGAGGGCAACTCGCGTGCCCCCTTCCCATCAGCTGAGATCTCAGGCCGCTGTCATTGTCCTTGGCAGGCGGTCAGCGCGTCTTGTTCGCCTCGATCATCGCCGGCCCCCCCCAGTGCTTGAGCATCTCGTCAGGGACGAGAGGAAAGCCCCCGTAAGCCTGTCACAGCTCGATCGCAGCGCCGGACGCCGAACTATGCCGGGCGACGATCGTCGTGACCGCGATGATGTGATCGGGATCGGTGGCGTGCCGCATCCCGAGAATGAATCCCAGCACCATGAGAGCGAGAACGCTGGTCATGTAGCAGCCGTGCGGTCGGCGTCCTCGCGCTGCGGATCCCTCGGTTGTCTCTCCAGGCAGCGACGATACTCCGGGATCTCGTTGTGTGCCATGGCCGTGATCCGAAACGTCTCGGTGTGTCTCGCGAGGGTGTACATCGCGTCGAACTCGTAGAGCGGTCGAGCGGCTCGATCGCTGAGTGCCCAGCGCAACCGCGCCTGAACCAGTCGGGGGGAGAGCGCGTCGGTGGCAAGGCCTGTCGCTTCCAGTGAACCAACGTCGATCGCGCGATACATTGCCAGGATGCGATCGATCGTTTTTCGCCACTCGACCGGATTCGCGACGCGCACGCTCACGTCGGCCCCGGTGTCGCTCGCGACATGCACCGAGTCCGCGAAATGCTTCGCGATCGCCGGCGCGTCCTGGCGGATGAACGCGGTGCAATACGACGTGAAAAACGCGCGGACGTCTGCCGTGATTTTGCTCGATCGCACTCGCCCTCCGTGAGCGATTGTCAATCTAACTTTCCGGCTCGGCGACTGCCCGGAGGGCATTGTTTTCGTCATCCGATTGAGTGAAAAACGAGCGCCAGCAGATTGCGTTTGGCCTCGCATTTTGCGGCAAAATGACCTCATAAACAACACCATAACAGCGGCGTAACACCCTATACTGCATAGTGTTGGAGTTAGTCACCCATCTGGCAATCTGCTTGCAATAATAGCGGTTGCGATACAGCGAAACGCCCAGTCTTTGGAGTGTAGACGGCAGCGTCTCGCCGTCGCAAAACGATTCAGGAGATTTTCAAAATGATCAATAAAAAGGGTTTTACACTAATCGAGCTTCTCATCGTAGTCGTGATCATCGGCATTCTTGCGGCGATTGCGATTCCGAAGTTTGCAAATACGAAGGACAAGGCTTATGTCGCTCAAATGAAGTCCGACCTGCGCAACATGGCGACTTACGAAGAGCAGTATGCTGCTGACAACGGTGGCGCATACTTCGGTGGAACCGCGACAATGGCTGCGCCCCTCCAGGGGTTCACGCCGTCGCAGAACGTCACGGTCGTCATCGTGAACGTTGCCGGCCCGCCGCCTTCATGGAGCGGGACCGCAACCCACTCGCAGTCTGCGAAGGTTTGCGACATGACCAACGGTGTGATTACCTGCGTGTAATCAGCCTGATCGATAGAAACGAAGAAGGGGAGCGTCGAAAGGCGCTCCTCTTTTTTGCCCTGGGAATCGAATGGTCGTGGAGGGGTCGCCGTCAGGCAATTCCGCTCGGTCCGGGAAGCCTCGCCGAGGGATGCTCCGATTGCAGTCTCGCTGTGAACCGCTGGGACTCCGAGATGCGCTCGACCTCGACCGCGATCGCATCTACCGCCGCTTCGATGCGCTCGAGCCTGCCGTTTATTGCGCTGAGCTCACGGGGCGGCACGGGTCGCGGCTCCAGCCACTTCGTGATCAGGCGAACGATCGGGAAACCCAGAATTATCATTACCAGTCCGGGCACAACCCAGGAGAACACTTCGTGGACGATGAGGTTTGGATCCGGTGGCATTTGAGTCCCTTATTGTGGTGTACTGAGCCCTTCTGTCCGCCCTACGGCAGCAGCATTCGAGGGTTTCGGCGCGTAGCCCTAACGGCAAACGAATTGCACTTTTCCCGTCCAAAGCGCAATCTAGCAGTACACCTTGGAGGCTTCACGTGCGACCGATCGCCTTTGCACTGACTCTGCTCGTCCTTACCGCCGGCTGCGAGACCAGCACGGATCCGTTCCTCTTCGGCATCGGGGGCTCGGGCGGAGGGGCCATCACCCAAGCTCAGGCCACCGGTGATTGGTCGTTCACCGTCACGCAATCGAACGGGACCGCGTGCTCTACCGGAGCGCTCGCGGATGGTTCGGTGCTCACCGCGCACCTCGACGTCGGGACGGACGGAACGGTCAACAGCTCCACGAGCAGCTGGCGGAGCCCCTCTGGCATCGTGTTTCCGCTCGCTGGCGCCGTGGGGCTCAGCGACGGACACACCGACTTGCACCTGAGTGGAGGTAGTGGGAGCGGAACCGGAATGGAGTTGATAGGAACGACTTCCGCCACGAGTACCTTCACGGGAACGCTGAGCGATCCCGACCCCGGGTTGTTTCCAATGTTTGGCAGCGGAGTATGCCAGTACACGACAGCTGGCGCCAAGGCCTGATCCGCCAGACGCGGCCGAGCGGTCCGAGATGATTCCGCGCATCTTTTCCGCGGGACAAATCAGCCAGATGAAATGAATTCGAAAGACATCGTTTACGTGAACGGCAGCTTTGTGCCTCGCGCCGAGGCCCGCATCTCCGTCGAGGACCGCGGTTTCGTCTTCGGGGACGGCGTCTACGAGGTGCTTCGCGTCGTCAACGGGAGGCCGTTCGCCGCGAGGTTCCACAACGACCGCCTGAAACGGAGCCTCGAGGGCGTGCGCATTTCGCTGGCGGCGGGTGATTCACCCGAGAGCTTGACGGAAATCGCCAGGCAGCTTCTCCGCGAGAATGGCCTGCTCGAGGGGGAGGCGACGATGTACATGCAGATCACGCGCGGTGTCGCGACCCGCGCGCACAACTTTCCGACTCCCGACGTTTCGCCGACGATCTATATCTCCGTCGCTCGCTTCGCGCCCTATTCCGATCTGGCCCGGAACGGTGCGCCCGTGATCACGCATCCCGATTTGCGGTGGGGGCGCTGCGATCTCAAGACGCTGAATCTTCTTCCCAATGTGCTAGCGTCTCAGACCGCGAAGGAGCGGGGGGCATTTGAGGCAATGCTGATTCGCGACGGCGTCGTGACGGAAGGAACGAAGACGAATTTCTTCGGCGTCGTCGACGGGTCGCTTCGCACCCATCCGTCCGACACCCATATCCTGCCTGGCATTACTCGGTCGGTGCTGCGCGATCTCGCGCGCCAAGTGAACATCGATCTCGACGAGACTCCGATTCTCTCCGACGAGATCCCTCGGCTCAGCGAGCTCTTTCTGACGGGTACCACGACGGACGTAATGCCGGTGGTGAGGCTCGACGACAAGCCGGTAGGGAAGGGCAAGCCCGGCGAGCTGACGAAGAGGCTGCAGAAAGTTCTGGCCGACAGTCTCGCATCAGGCGGCGACTAGCAAGAACGGCAGCGCGCGACAAAAAGGGTTTTACCGCGTCGTCGAGAGCACGCGATAAAGCCTTGCCGATGCGAGCTTCGAGAGCGATTGATTCAAGTCAGCGCAACCGCTACCTTTCGCGTCGTTACGCGCCAGTAGCTCAGTTGGATAGAGCAACAGCCTTCTAAGCTGTGGGTCGGGGGTTCGATTCCCTCCTGGCGCGCCAAGCGACCGCAAGCGCCGTTAGCTCAATTGGCAGAGCAAATGACTCTTAATCATTAGGTTGCAGGTTCGATTCCTGCACGGCGCACTCCTAAGTGAGTGAGACGGCACGACTTACGGAGCACCCCCAAAAGGTGCTCCGTTTTCGTTACGGTTTGGTTGCGGTCGGCGCTGCTTTTCTTGCTCATTCGGGACCTCCATTTCCAGCTCGTTTCTTGTCCGCTTCGGCGCGCCCGGCCACGGCGAGCACCATCCCGAATCCCTGCATAAAGGCAGCGACAGCCTCCTGCGGCCAGTGCGCCAGTTCGCTCAGATCGATCGCCGCATCGACCTGAATGCGAATCACGTTTTCGGGCGGCCTTGGGAGCGAGTCGCCAGGGAGGTATAGTTTCCGTTTCCCGCTCATTCCTTCGCCTCCTTCGCGTTCTTGTCGAGTCGCTCGAACGCGTCCTTCACGCGCACGTCCCGCTTCTTCAAATAGGTGTTCGCTTGCCTCAAATCGGTGTCCCCGATCGTCAAAAGCGCGAGCGCTGGATCTCCCGTCTCAGCGTTCACATCGCCCACTACTTTCCGCCTGAGACCATGGCCGCCGCGGCCCTTCTTCACCTCGACGCCTGAACGCCTCTCAGCGCCCTTGAGCGCCGACCAGAGGCTCTGGATGGTGTAGACCTCGTTCGCGTTCTTGGAGGAACCGGCAGGGATGATCCACGGCCCTTCGTACTCGTTCTTCGCTCTCCACTCGCGCGCGACGCGGAGCGCTTCCCGGGTGGCGTCCCGGATCGGCTGCGTCCAATCGTGGCCCATCTTATCCCACTGCGGCTGCCAGGTGATCACACCGATCGCCTCGTCGACGTCGGCCCACTGGAGGTGCAGGACAGCGCTCTGCCGCGTGCCCTGGTTGGCGCAGATCGTAAGCGCGACCCACGGCCGCCACTGCGTCGCACTCGCAGGATCGAGCGCGGCGAGGATCTTCGCAGTCTCGTCGGCCGAGTACTCCGCCGGCGCTTCCGGGCGCTCGTCGCGCGACACCTTGAAGCGATAGAGATGGAGCCGGTTCCGATCGATCAGCTCGTTCGCCTCGCCCCAGGCGTACACCATCTTCACTGTCCGGATCGTCCGGCTGATCGTGTTGGTCGCGAGCCCGAGCTTGGTGAGCGCGGCCCTAAACTCGTGCATCATCGCGAGCGTGGTGTCTTCGACGATGAAGTCGCTGCCCCAGATCGCTATCCACTTGGCGAAGTATTCCTTGTAGAGAATCTTCGTCCTGGCGCGGAAGTGCGGGAACTCCGCTTCGGCGAAACGGTTCCAGAGCTCGCGGACCGTGATCCGCTCTTTCGCGTTCGGCCGGATGCGCGCCTCGGCGACGCCCTTGGCGAACGCTTTGGCGCTCGCGCGCCCTGCCGGCGTGTTGGGATAGCTCTCGGTCCGGAGCCTTCCTCTGACGCGCCACTGAACGCGCGCGAGCTCCCCCTCGGTGAAGACCCGGATCTTCGCTCGCTTGGCCCCGTATTCGGCGATCGTGACGCGCGTCACTTGAGTCCGCCCGCAGCTGCTCGACGTCCGGCTTCGCGGGCAGCCGAGAGGTTTGGCCGCGGCTCGAGGTTCTCGAGATCGACGTTCAGCTTGTCGCGGTCCTTGAAGAAGAGCGCGTAGCCAGGCGGCACCGGCCCGTTCGCATCTTCCCACAGGACCGTGTGGAGCGCCTTCCACCCCAGCGCGCCATGCTCGAAGCTGATGCGCATGTCGATGTATCCGTCGGTGTTCACGCGCAACGCGCCGAGCACGTAGAACTCGGGGTCGCGATTGGCGGGGAAGTGCCCCTTCTTGAATTGCGTTTCCTTCATCCGCCCGGGCCCATAGCCAGGCCGACGCGTGCCCTTGTTCGCCGGCACGTGGCCCTTCGGGTAGCAGAAAGCCGCGCCGATCTTCTGACCGGGGCGGATACGACAAAACAGCCCGAGGAATTCCGGAGTCTTGTGCACGCCGATCTTGTTCGCGATCGCGTGCACCTTGCCGGTGGTGCGGCCGCGCCCGAGCTGCGCCGCGATCTCCGCTGTCGGGGTATGCGGGTACAGCTCGCGCACGATCGCCAGCTCCTGGGCGCTCCAGAGGCGGCGGTTCACCACCACATCCCCACCTGCACGAGCAGGTGCATCGGCCGGTCGTGGATCGAAGGAACTTCGATTACGTTCCCGTTACGGTTCCGATTGCCGTTTCTTGGGGATGCCGGTTGGCTTCCCAGCAGGTTGGCGGTAGTTTTGAGAGGGAGAAAACGGGAAAGGCGTCTCTCAGAATCCGTCCTTAACGAGTAGGTTGCAGGTTCGATTCCTGCACGGCGCACTATGGGCCTGACAACTGAGCCGACAGTCCGCGAAACGAAACGGCCACCGAACAGGTGGCCGTTTTCGTTTGCCGATTCGCGACTGAATCCCTGGCGCGGGCTTGGTGGGTTGCCGCGTGAAGTGTGGCTCCTCTTCGCGACCAATCTGATCAACCGGGCCGGGATGATGGTGCTCCCCTTTCTGGTGCTGTACCTCACTCGCGAACTGGGATTCTCTCTTGCCCGCGCCGGCTCGATGCTCGCGATTTATGGAGCGTCGGCAATTGTCTTCGGCCCGATCGGGGGACGCCTCAGCGATCGCATCGGCGCTCTTCCCGTGATGCGCGTGTCGTTGATATCCGCGGGAACCGTGCTGCTTGTCTTTCCCCTGGCAAAGAGCTTCGCCGCCGTCGCCGCAATGATGGTCCTCTGGGCGGGATGCGCCGAGATGTTTCGACCCGCCAGCCTCGCTGCGATCACGCATGTCGTCGCTCCAGAGCAGCGGCGACAGGCATTTGCGCTCAACCGGCTCGCGATAAATCTCGGCATGAGCATTGGCCCGGCACTCGGAGGATTCCTCGCAACGGTGTCGTTCCGGGCGATGTTCGCCGTCGATGCCGTAACGACACTGATCGCGGGCGCGGTCCTCGCGCTCACCCCATGGCGTTCTTTCAGCGGTGTGAATTCCGAGGCCGCCAATCGACACGGCGAGCACATCGGGCCGGCGACCATTCTCCACGACACACTATTCCTGGTTTTCCTGGGCGGCGTGTTTCTGGTGGGAATCGTGTTCTTTCAGCACGAATCGGCTCTCCCGCTCTACCTCGTTCGGTACCTGCACCTCTCGCCGGCGTTCTACGGAATGCTGTTCACCATCAACACACTGCTGATAGTGGCGCTCGAAGTCCCGATCGTTACTGCAACCGCGCACTGGCCAAATGCTCGATCGCTCATAATTGGGTGCATGCTGTTCGCAATCGGCTTCGGCTCCCTGGGCGTCATCGCATCACCGAGCGGAGTCATTGCTACCGTCGTCATCTGGACGTTTGGCGAGATGATGCTTTTTCCCGCCATGTCCGCGCACATGGCCGAGATCGCGCCGGAGAATCGGCGTGGAGCGTACATGGGCGCCTACAGCATGGCGCTCAGCCTCGCCCTCACGGTGGGTCCCTGGATGGGAACTCAGCTCCTCGCGGTGCTCGGCCCGATAAGGGTGTGGTTCGTCATGTTCGCGCTGGGGGCGATGGCCGCTCTGCTGATGGTGTTCTCCGTGCCTCGACGCCGTCTGTTACGCGCTGCAGTCCCCGCTGAATCTTAGCAACGATCATCTCGATCGCGACCGCGTTGTGTCCGCCGCGCGGAACAATCACATCCGCGTAGCGTTTGCTCGGCTCGACGAATTCGCAGTGCATCGGCTGAACGGTTGAGAGGTACTGCTCGATGATTTCGTCGAGGGGCCTGCCGCGAACATGGGTATCTCGCTCGATGCGCCGGATGAGCCGGATGTCCGCATCCGCATCCACGAACACCTTTACGTCGCACAGCTCGCGCACCCTCTCATCGACGAAGAGCAGAATCCCGTCGATCACCACAACGTCCGCCGGCTCGACGCGCGTGGAATCGGCGCGTCGCAAATGCGTGACGAAATCGTATTCCGGCTTCTCGATGGGCTTTCGTTTGCTCAGCGCTTCGAGGTGCGCGCACAGCAAGCCATAGTCGAAAGAGTCGGGATGATCCCAGTTGAGCTTCTTTCGCTCGTCGAGAGAAATGTCGGGGAAGTTCTTGTAGTACGCGTCCATGTCGATGAACGCCACCGACGTTGTGGTGAGGAGCTCGGCGACGTTCCTGGCAACGGTGGACTTGCCCGATCCCGAGCCGCCGGCGATTCCGATTATCAGAGGTTTCAGCATCCTCATCCAAACCTACGATGGCGGTGTATTGAATGCATTAAGCCCCTGTTGGAATAGACCCCGAACGGCTGCGAAGAGCAGAACCTACCATGAAATTCCGAACGATCGCTTTCGCACTTTTGCTTCTTGGCGCCGGCGCCTGCAAAACTTTCTCACGCGGTTCGAACGACTCCGCTCAGGACCAGCCGACCGTCGTTCAGGTGGATAACCAGGGTTTTCTGGACATGACCGTGTATGCCGCGCGCAGCACGCAACGCGTGCGCCTCGGTATCGCTCCCGGGAACGGCAAGACCAACTTTACGGTACCGCCGGGCCTCATCTTTGGCCTCACATCCCTTCGCTTTATTGCCGACCCCATTGGGGGCAGTCGCGCGTCGGTGAGTCAGGAAATCACGGTGGCGCCGGGTGATACAGTCACCCTGACGATTCCGCCGGTCTAAAGCCTGGCGGCGGGCGCTACACGATCGCGCCCGGCGCGGCTATCACCGACAGCGCGGCGGGCAAGCACTGCACGTCCACAGTTCTCGATCGGGCAACACGCAGCTCACCATCAATTTCCATCAACGGACTGATGGGGAACGTGAGCGAGAGATGCTGAACACTCGCGGACATCACTGACGGCATCCCGATATGTGTGCCGCGCATCGCGCCGACGAAGAGTTTCACGCGCTCCACGACATTGCTGTCACTGAAGAAACACGCGTCGAGCTTGCCGTCGAGCACGGAAGCATGTGGGGCGATCTTGAATGCGCCGCCGAGCGAGCGTCCGTTCGAGACAGTTACCATGAGCATCCGCCCACGCGTCACCCCGGGCACGCCGTTCGCCGAGACTTCGATTCCGCGGTAAGTAAACAGCTGACCCAGGGCTGAGTAGATGTAGACTGCGTCGCCTTTGAGAAAACGGACGCGATTGCTCGCCTCGAGAACTGAAGCGTCGAATCCAAATCCACAGCTGTTGAGGAAGTAGTGACCGTCCGCTTGACCGACGTCTATGTGCGCGGCGTTCCCACTGGTGGCAAGTTGAAACGCTTCCAGCGGCCGGGCCGCGTCGAGTCCCAACGTTTTGGCGAAATCGTTTCCCGTACCTGAAGGAATCAGCGCCAGACGACAGTCTGCGCGCGCTCGAAGAATCTCGTCCGCGACCTTTGAGCAGGTCCCGTCGCCGCCTAGGACAATAATTGTCTTCGCGCCGCGACTAAGTGCTTCTTTGACGAGCCGGCGCTCGTCTCCACCGGTCTGTGTCGTGAGAACACCATTCGCGCCGATCCTTCGGAAAGCAGATTCAAGCGCGCGAATAGCGTGTAGCCCTTTTCCGCGTCCGGCGGCGGGATTGGCAATGGTGACTATCATCCCGCCGCCCAAGGGTCAGATCACAGGCCAGCCGCTATTGCTGCTTCGTTCCAGTGCAGCAGTCCGGATCGCAGCCGATCCAACCCGGTTTTGAGATGTAAGCGGCCGCGCTCGGTGCGCCGAATGCTGTCTGCACACCGCTAAAGTACGCGTAGTCGGAGCAGTCCTTGAAGTCGGCGTCGTCGGTTGGAGATGGTGTCTTGTGCCCACAGTCTGTGAGAAGGCCGATAGGCTGCGGGTTCGGCGTGTAAGCGGCGCCCAACTCGATAAAGCCCCAGGTCGCTTTTCTGTCGGCCCGGCTGTGCACCCACATCAAATACTTCGTGTTGGCTTTGAAAGTCGTACGGCTCGGCACGTGTGCAACGTCCTGATTGGAAGAGTTCTCCACCAAGGCAACTATTCGCATTTTGAGAGGGCCATCGTTGGCCTTCACATCCTTGGTGCTTCCCGTATAGCGAATTGTGACATCACGAGCAGTCTGACATCCATCACACTGCGCGTAGTGTGAAGGCCCCCAATCGAATTGGCCAAGGTCGCGTATGATTTGCTCGAATGCCTGCGCGGAACCTTTCGGCGGAAGGTTGATCTCCGCGGGCCTCTTGTTGGGAGCGCGCGTGGGGAGTGGGCATCCGGAGAAAATGAAAGCCACGGTCACTGCGGTGCAAAGCCTTGCTGCTCGCGGGGCAAATCGGGACGGGTTCATTCGTGACCTCCCAAGACGTGTGAGGGTGCAACCTATCGGGTCTGAGACTGACCTGCTAAAGCCTGCATTCTCTTCAGTTCGGCTTGCAATGAGGGGTCCGCGCTCGACCAAAGGATGGAGACAGTTCTACCCCATTTGCGCGCAGTCCCGCTGTCGCCGGTTTTTGCAGCGAGGTCGGTACGGAGCACCATTGCACGGACGATCGCCGCTGCGGCACCCGCTTCTCTCAGGGCGGGTGGACTCAACCCCGGAAGTGCGCGTAGTGAGCGATCGAGTTGCGAGATTGCCGCGGCAGTATCGCCGAATGCTGCGCGAAGCCAAGCCTGTTGGAACGTAAAATCAGGGGAGAGGTCGCCTGGACGGCGCGTGCGTATTCGCAACGCAACGCTGTCGTCGATCGCCTTGAAAGCCTTGCGGTCACCACGCGCGAAAGCCTTTTGCATCCGGGTCGTTCTGTCGCGGGGTGCCTCGATCTCGAGCGCCGATCGACCCCCGGTGCAGGGCGTGAGCATGCTAAGGGGCCTGCCTAGAATTTGCTGAGATAACGCTGGCGCCGCGGCCGGAGCGATGTAGCGATCCAAAGCATCATCGAGTTCCTTGCGCGCCGAGGTTATCTCTGGTCCGCAAACGCCTAGCGCGGCGTTCGCGAATAGCCTGGACGCGGCAGCGCTTACTGGTCTGGGAACGTCGTTCAATGGAGTTGGCAACCCGCCGCCAGTAATGATTGCCAGAGCGGCCACCCGATTGACGCGACCTGTCAGGGCAGCGAGTCCGATGAGCACTTGCGCATCGTTGGCTGCCGACCCCGGCCGCGGCACGAGAAGATCGTCCGCTAACCGTTTGGCTTCGGCAAACTCCCCTCGCTTGAAGTGCACCCATGCCTCGTTTGATTTGATGCGAAGCTGTTGCGTTGGGTCGGTGGAGAGTACGGCGGCTCGCCGGAGCGCACTGAGCGCGGAGGCGGTGGGAGAGGCATCGTCCTCAATGTCGCCATGAACCTCCAGCATGTCTGCCAGGGCCTCAAAAGCTGCGGGGTCGTTGTTTGAATCATGCGTCCACGCAATAGTGAAATTCAGTAGCTCTTCCGTGTTTTGGACGATGGCTTCACTCATCGTCGCGGAGGCGGCCGCAGCTTTGTCGCTGAATTGCGCTATCGGGTAGGGAACGAAGGCCAGCGTGTCGTGCGGCCCCAATGTCGGCGATGCCAGAAAGTCGATTCTGTTCGGAGGAGCGCTCCGTCCCATCCGAACCTTGGTCGCGGCCGTAGGAAGAAGGCTCTGCAACTTTTCGAAACGCAAAATCGCCCGCGCAGCGGGCGCAAACTTGAGTGCGCGCTGATAGGCCTCCGCCGCCGATCGATTACTACTTCGGAAATACCAGCCTGATGGACTGTGCGGGGCGGGAACCACCAGCGAATCAAGCGATTGGCATTCGCCCAGGCCGTACCACCCGACGAAATCGACAGAATCCGCGACCGTGAGCGCCCGATATTTCGCGCAGGCTTCAGGATAGGCCTGATTGGCCATCGCAACGAGTGCTTGCGCGATTATTCGATCGCGAACGGCGAGTCTTCCGCCGCGAGATGCCGCCATCGCTGCATAATCCTGCCATTCGCGGTTTAGTGAAGGCCGTGTCCACGCCTCCACCTGCGCGAGCCAAACCAGGGCAGCGGCATAGTCCGGGTCGGCTTTCAACGCCGCACGCAATTCACGCTCCGATTCTCCGAGATTCCAAGTTCTCAATGCGTTTTGCGCGCGACTACAAGCAGACCACGCTGGAAAGGAACGAGTGCCGGGATCGCACGCGGAGGCGGCTGCTGAGCGATCTGCTCCGCCCAAAAGCCGCATCGCTACCGGGAAGTAATTGGTTGCGCCAGAATCAGCGCGAGAAAAGACAAAATCGTCCATGGTCTCTTTCGAGCTCGCGTCGTAGAGGTGGACTCGAGCTCGCATCGTTCCTTTATCGTCTGTAACATTTCCCCATATCACCTTGCCAGCGCCCAACGCCCTGCCAATGACGAGCGCCTCATTTTCAGTCGTTGGCCTTCCTCTGTCATTGACCATCTGAGCAACTCTGGTGTCCGAAACCAAGGGCAGTTCATGCCACTGACTGAATTCATCGTAGAGATCAGTAGAAAATTGTGCACCGCGATGATCGGACCCGGAGAAAGGCAGAATAGCAAAACGCGCGGTGTCGATTGCCACGCTGCCGGTGAGGCCTGGAAACCGACTTCCCGGTTTTGCAACCGAGAAAATGGTCAGTAGTGCTGCGATCGCTCCCAAAAACACGACCGCGACCGTTTTTGGATGCGCGCGGATCGGCGCGAGCCACTGGCGTCGTCGGGCATCTCGATTGGCTGAGAGGAGTTGTTGAGCGATCGCGGCCTGGGCGGTGTCAGCGGGGCGATAATGGGTCGCGTCAAGATCGGCGTGATCAGACGATTCGCGGTGAGACTCTTCGGCTGGCGGTCTCGTTCGCGGCGGAGGAACCCGCTCGGCGCTGGGGCTCTCCGCATTTCTCAACGCGTTCATGAACTCCTGCGCCGCCTGATAGCGGTCGCTCGGGCTTCTCGCGAGCGCGATCATGATGACGTCGTCCATCCATGCCGGGAGATCGGGTCTGATCGACGACGGCTTCGGAGGCGCCTCGGTGAACCGCTTGACGAAACCTTCCTTCCCGCTAAAGGGAGGCTTTCCAGTGAGCATCTCGAACAGAACGCAACCGAGACTATAGGTATCACTCCGCCCATCGAGCTCTTTGTCGCCCATCAGCTGCTCGGGACTCATGTACGCCGGAGTCCCGGGACTGCCCTTTCCGGTGCGGGTAAGCTGCCGAACGCCGGCGAGATCGATCGCGCGCGCGATACCGAAATCAGCTAGAACCGGATGACCGGCTGAAAGGAGGATGTTCTCCGGCTTGATGTCGCGATGGACGACGCCCTGAGCGTGCGCGTAGGCCAGCGCGTCCGCGACGTCGCGGGCGATGCTGCAAGCAGCGTCGGGCGCGAGCTGTCGCTCGCGGTCGATCCGGTCGCGCAGCGTCTCGCCGCTCACGTAGGGCATTACATAGTAGAGGAGCGTCTCTACGTGTCCCGAATCGTGCAGCGGGAGGATGTTGGGATGCTGTAGCCGCGCGAGCAGCCGTATCTCGCGAATGAAGCGAAGCTCTCCTGTCTCGGAGGTCGGGTCGGCGTGGAGGACTTTGAGCGCGACTTTTCGTTCGTGTTTGAGGTCGCGCGCGAGATATACGGTTGCGAATGCTCCTTGCCCGATCTCACGCTCGATTTCGTAATGTCCGCGGAGCGCGGCGCGCAACGAAGCAATCGGGTCGAGCGGAGGTGCCATGGGAGATGGATCCGCTGCGTTGTGGGGCTGGGGAGGCTGGAGCATTCCACCCTCTTTATGTGACGCTCCGCAAACATACGGGGGAATATCAATCGCGCCAGCGTTTCCTCTGGTCGGGGGGTTGAACTCGCAGTTTGGTCGAGGTAGCTTGACAATCCCCCTCCGACCGGTTTTTTTGCCCGGCTCAGGAAGAGCGGGACGAGTCAGCAAACCATTAAAAATTTGCTTCCAATCACTTGACGAATGAACCGATCAGGTTTATTCTGCAAGGCTGCCGGAGAATCGGCACAAGAATATTTAAGAAGCCACCAGAATAGCGGTGTGCGAACTGTTTGAAAATCGAAGTTGAGATCGATGGATGTGCGAGGCGAGATCTATGATCCGGGGTCCATTTCAGTATCCCGGGGAGATTTCAAAACCTGAAACATTCAAAGTGATTCCGGACGTGGAAGTCGAAAGACTTACGTCTGGAGACGACTGCGTTCGGAAGAGCAATCAAATCTTCAACTATTGGAGAGTTTGATCCTGGCTCAGGACGAACGCTGGCGGCGTGCTTAACACATGCAAGTCAAGGGGGCCCAGCAATGGGCAACCGGCGAACGGGTGCGTAACACGTGAGCAACCTACCGAACTGTGGGGGATAGCCGGCCTAACGGCCGAGTAATACCGCATACGCTTTCAGTGAGGCATTTCATTGAAAGGAAACCTACGGGACAGATCGAGGGGCTCGCGGCCTATCAGCTAGTTGGCGAGGTAACGGCTCACCAAGGCAACGACGGGTAGCTGGTCTGAGAGGATGGCCAGCCACATTGGGACTGAGATACGGCCCAGACTCCTACGGGAGGCAGCAGTGGGGAATCTTGCGCAATGGCCTAACGGCTGACGCAGCGACGCCGCGTGTGGGATGAAGCTCTTCGGAGTGTAAACCACTGTTGCCCGGGACGAACAGCTCGATTAATCGAGCCTGACGGTACCGGGTGAGGAAGCACCGGCTAACTCCGTGCCAGCAGCCGCGGTAATACGGGGGGTGCGAGCGTTGTCCGGAATCACTGGGCGTAAAGGGCGCGTAGGTGGTTTGATAAGGGTGTGGTGAAAGTCCGGGGCTCAACCCCGGATCTGCCGTGCCGACTGTCAAACTCGAGGGCTGTAGAGGCAGACGGAATTCCGGGTGTAGCGGTGGAATGCGTAGAGATCCGGAGGAAGACCGGTGGCGAAGGCGGTCTGCTGGGCAGTTTCTGACACTGATGCGCGACAGCGTGGGGAGCAAACAGGATTAGATACCCTGGTAGTCCACGCCGTAAACGATGGGTACTAGGTGCCTGGGGGAGCGACCCTCTGGGTGCCGGCGCTAACGCAGGAAGTACCCCGCCTGGGGAGTACGACCGCAAGGTTGAAACTCAAAGGAATTGACGGGGGCCCGCACAAGCGGTGGAGCATGTGGTTTAATTCGACGCAACGCGAAGAACCTTACCTAGGCTTGACATGCACGAGCAAGCTCTCAGAAACGAGAGCCCCTCTTCGGAGATCGTGCACAGGTGCTGCATGGCTGTCGTCAGCTCGTGTCGTGAGATGTTGGGTTAAGTCCCGCAACGAGCGCAACCCCTGTTCTTAGTTGCCAGCGCGTAATGGCGGGGACTCTAGGAAGACTGCCGGTGCCAAACCGGAGGAAGGTGGGGACGACGTCAAGTCATCATGGTCCTTACGTCTAGGGCTACACACGTGCTACAATGGGCGGGACAGAGGGGGCCGAGGCAGCAATGCCAAGGCAATCCCAAAACCCGTCCTCAGTTCGGATTGTCGTCTGCAACTCGACGGCATGAAGCTGGAATCGCTAGTAATCGTGGATCAGCATCGCCACGGTGAATACGTTCCCGGGCCTTGTACACACCGCCCGTCACGCCATGGAAGTGGTGAGCGCCCGAAGTCCGTGTCGGAACCCGCAAGGGGCCAAGCGGCCGAAGGCGAGCATCATGACTGGGGCGAAGTCGTAACAAGGTAGCCGTAGGGGAACCTGCGGCTGGATCACCTCCTTAACGGAGCTGCGAGTAAGGCAGACTTGCCTGGGCAACCAGGGTTACTTGCCGGAAAGCACTCACGTGTCGCTCGCCTCGTCATATCCCGATCTCAATCTCGATTTCCATATAAAGAGCCCGAACCGGCTCCGCTTTTTGCGGGTGCAATTCAGGCTCGAAAGAACAAGAGGGACTTGAGGCTAGGTCCTTAAGCACCAAGCGACAGAGCGCTCATATCTCGAAAGCTTTTTGACAATGGAAAGTAGTAGTGATCGTGGGATTTGAGCACCTGGACCTGATAAGATCTGGGTGCTGAGAATCAACACTAGTGACACAATTTCATAGAAGCTCTGACCTTCGGGTTGGGGCTCGATTTGTCTCAAAGAGCTTAATTGCTCCGAGAGTCCAAATGATTGTATCACTCGTTAGATCGCGCGTGTTATTGTTTGAACAAATGGAACAAGTTATTTGATCAAGCGAAAGAAAGTATGTGGGGGATGCCTAGGTACACAGAGGCGATGAAGGCCGTGGTAAGCTGCGATAAGCCAGGGGGAGCTGCACACAAGCTATGAGCCCTGGATGGCCGAATGGGGAAACCCGGCTGTCAGTAATGGCAGTCACACTCTACGGAGTGAGCTAACTCAGGGAACTGAAACATCTAAGTACCTGAAGGAAAGAGAAATCAACCGAGATGCCCTAAGTAGCGGCGAGCGAAAGGGGCCCTAGCCCAAACCATTACCCCTCGTGGGTAGCGGGGTTGTAGGACCTACGGACGGTACACCCAAGTGTTAGCGGAATTCTCCTGGAATGGAGAGCCATAGACGGTGATAGCCCGGTACGCACAAACCAAAGGGTGTGCTAGTAGTGTTCCTGAGTAACGCCCGAGTTCCGAGGAATCGGGCGTGAAACCGGGGGGACCACCCTCCAAGGCTAAAGACTCCTGTGTGACCGATAGTGAACGAGTACCGTGAGGGAAAGGTGAAAAGTACCCCAGTGCGGGGAGTGAAAGAGTTTCTGAAACCACATACTTACAAGCGGTAGGAGGCTGGGCTGGTCTTCGGATTAGTCACGGCTGACTGCGTGCCTTTTGCATTATGATCCGGCGAGTTACTCCTCAGAAGCGTAGGCTAAGCGGCTAGGCCGCGGAGCCACAGCGAAAGCGAGTCCTGTAAAGAGGGCGATTTAGTTTCTGGGGGTAGACCCGAAGCCAGGGCGATCTACCCATGTGCAGAGTGAAGCGCGGGTAACACCGCGTGGAGGCTCGAACAGGTACGGGTTGAAAACCGTTCTGATGACGTGTGGGTAGGGGTGAAAGGCCAATCAAGCCTGGAGATAGCTGGTTCTCCCCGAAATCTATTGAGGTAGAGCCTCAGGAAATGTTTGCAGGAGGTAGAGCGACTGGATGGGCGCGGGGGGGCGAAGCCCCTACCAACCCCAACCAAACTCCGAATGCCTGTAAAATGAATCCTGGGAGGCAGTCGTTGAGCGATAATGTCCAACGGCGAGAGGGAAAGAACCCAGAACCACAGCTAAGGCCCCAAAGTGGCCGCTAAGTATAGCGAAGGATGTGAACGTGCCGTGACAACTGGGAGGTTGGCTTAGAAGCAGCCATTCCTTGAAAGAGTGCGTAATAGCTCACCAGTCCAGCGTGTTCGCGCCGAGAATGGTCGGGATTAAGCGGCCCGCCGAAGCTTGGTCTTCATACTTATGTATGAGGGGTAGGGGAGCGTTCCCATCTGCTGTGAAGCCATCGTGGAAACGGTGGTGGAGCGTTGGGAAGTGAGGATGCCGGAATGAGTACGCGCGAATCAAAGTGAAAACCTTTGACACCGAAAACCCAAGGATTCCTGCGCCATGGCAGTCAGCGCAGGGTGAGGCGGAACCTAAGGCGAGGCCCCAAAGGCGTAGTCGATGGATAGCCGGTTAACATTCCGGCCCCGCCAGTTGCACGTTATTACCTCTGAAGGGACCCTGGAACGAATGGAGAGCGGTCTTGTGGATTGACCGTCTAACCGCGTAGGCGTAAGCCGAGACGGGAATGTAAGTTGAAGGGGCAACCCTGATCCAATTCTTCAATAGTCGACAGGCAAGAAAAGCTTCAGAGGGAGTTCAGCTGGTGTCCGTACCGTAAACCGACACAGGTGGGTGAGGCGAGTAGCCTAAGGTGAACGAGTGAAACGTGGTCAAGGAACTCGGCATAATGATCCCGTAACTTCGGAAGAAGGGATGCCCTCCCCGGTACCCAGTTTTACATTGGGCGCTGAGAAGGGCCGCAGATAATCGGCTCAAGCGACTGTTTAGCAAAAACACAGGTGAGTGCAAAGCCGCACAAGGCGCCGTATACTCACTGACGCCTGCCCGGTGCCGGAAGGTTAAGGGGAGAGGTTATCCCGTAAGGGAAAAGCCTTGAGCCGAAGCCCCGGTAAACGGCGGCCGTAACTATAACGGTCCTAAGGTAGCGAAATTCCTTGTCGGGTAAGTTCCGACCTGCACGAATGGCGTAACGACTTGAGCACTGTCTCGACCACGTGCTCGGCGAAATTGCAGTCTCGGTGAGGATTCCGAGTCCCCGCAGCAGGACAAAAAGACCCCATGCACCTTTACTGCAACTTGCCATTGCTCGTTGCACGGTGCTGTGTAGCATAGGTGGGAGCCGTTGATCCCTGGGCGCTAGCCTAGGGGGAGGCAACAGTGAAATACCACCCTGCGCCGTGCGACGTGCTCACCAGAGCGAGGCAAACCCTCCTTGGGACCGTGGCAGGCGGGCAGTTTGACTGGGGCGGTCGCCTCCGAAAGAGTAACGGAGGCGCGCGCATGGTGCCCTCAGTGCGGTCGGTACTCGCACGCAGAGAGTGTAACAGCAGAAGGGCGCTTAACGGTGAGACCGACAGGTCGAGCCGATACGAAAGTAGGCTGTAGTGATCCGGTAGCCCCGCGTGGGCGGGCTATCGCGCAACGGATAAAAGGTACGCTGGGGATAACAGGCTTATCGCGCCCGAGAGTTCACATCGACGGCGCGGTTTGGCACCTCGATGTCGGCTTATCACATCCTGGGGCTGGAGCAGGTCCCAAGGGTCCGGCTGTTCGCCGGTTAAAGTGGTACATGAGCTGGGTTCAGAACGTCGTGAGACAGTTCGGTCTGTATCCGCTGTGGGCGTTGGAAGATTGAGGGGCGCGGACCCTAGTACGAGAGGACCGGGTCGGATTGCCCGCTCGTGTACCGGCTGTGGTGCCAACTGCAGCGCCGGGTAGCGAGGGCAAGCGCAGATAACCGCTGAATGCATCTAAGTGGGAAGCTGCCCCCAAGATGAATCTTCCCTGGAGCCTCGAGCTCCCTGAAGGGCCGGGAGAGACCATCCCGTCAAGAGGCCGCACGTGGACGCCGGGCAACCGGTTTCGAGCGAAGCGGTCCTCATCGCCCGTGAGGCTTGATCTCCTTATATGGTTCTAGTCCTTCTTTGACTAGAACCGACTAGCAGTAACCAAGCGATCTAACGGTTGATTCGAACATCACACGATCACTACTACAATCCAAAGTCAAAACTTTGTATATCTTGTCCGCGGCCTGTTCCTACTGGGGTGTAGGTCAACTGGCAGACCGCCGGACTGTTAATCCGGAAGTTGCAGGTTCGAGTCCTGCCGCCCCAGCTTTCTTTTTTTGACAATTGATTTACGCTGGCGACTGGAGCGTAGGGGCCACACCCGTTCCCATTCCGAACACGGTCGTTAAGCCCTACAGCGCCGATGGTACTCCGTTCGAGAGGACGCGGGAGAGTAGGCCGTCGCCGGCACCTGATTGGGCCGCTCAGATTTCTGGGCGGCCCTTTCTTTTTTTCGTACTGCAACTGAACGGGCGGGAGGCGTCAGTAGCATAGATGCCCGCTTTTCAGTTCACGACGCCCTGACTTTACTAGGTGCTGGTCGGGGCACGAGCAGGCCGTCAAACGCGGCTGAGGCAAGTCCGGGCGTAGTGAACTGGCAACTCACATCTACGCTACTGGCGCCTACCGCCAGTTCAGTTGCAGTTGATTCCCGTTCAGTTGCCCTTGATAAAGGACTAGTTTCATAAATGCCTAGAGCCGGGATCGTCACCGTAGTCGGAAAACCGAACGTCGGAAAATCGACGCTCTTGAACCGCATCGTCGGCCAGAAGCTGAGTATCACGAGTCCGAAGCCGCAGTCGACTCGCGACCGCGTCGTCGGGATCTACACGGCCGACGACTCCCAGATGGTGATACTCGACACGCCCGGACTTCTGAACCCCGGCTATCTCCTCCAGCAAGCTATGCGCTCGACCGCGCTGCGCGCGCTCGACGAGGCCGACGTGATCGTGTATCTCGCTGACGCGACTGAAGGGAGACCACCATCGCTGGTAGAGGCTGCCGAGCTCGCTGCGCCGCCGCGCGCTCCCGTCATAACAGTTCTCAATAAGTCGGACGCCATACCCGTGAGCCGTCGCGACGAGGCCGGCGCAGGCGAGGAGCTCGTGTTCGTTTCGGCCCTCACCGGCGATGGGATCCCGGAATTGATGGCGCGGATCGCGCACAATCTTCCGGAGAGCCCATTTCTGTACCCCGAGGACGACATCAGCACCCAGCCCGTTCGATTCTTCGCCGCGGAGCTGGTGCGGGAGACGGTGCTCGAGCAGTTGCACGACGAAGTGCCGTACGCGGTGGCCGTCCAGGTGGAAGAATTTCGCGAAGGAAGCTCGCCTCTCTACATCCGCGCAGTAATTTACGTGGAACGGGACAGCCAGAAGGCGATCATCATCGGCAGCAAGGGCGCGCAGATCCGCAGCATTGGCGAAGCGGCGCGCAAGAAAATCGAAGCCTTTCTCGGCGCCAGGGTGTATCTGGATCTCTGGGTCAAGGTGCTCGCCAACTGGCGCAAGAACCCGGGCAGTCTCTCACGATTCGGCTATCAACTCGCTACAGGAAAAAGCAAATGAGCTTGTCGGCGCGTCTCCTCGAAATTCTCGTCTGTCCCAAATGCAAGAGCGAGCTCGAGTATCGCGAGGCGGAGCAGGCCCTCTTCTGTCATAAGTGCCGGCTGCGATATGCCGTGCGTGAAGACATCCCAATCATGCTGATAGATGAGGCGACTCCTTTTTAGCGTCGGGCTATCGGCCCTGCTCGCTGGACGCGCGGGGGCTCAAGCGCCCGCCGGAAGCGAGGGCTCGCTCTTTCTGCTCCTGCCCACGGGGGCGCAGGCCGTGGGTATGGGCCAGGCGATGGTCGCGGGAAAACCGGGGAGTGAAGGGATCTGGTGGAACCCTGCATCGATCGCCGACCAGGACAAGCGCGAGCTGGCCATCCACCACTCAAGAACCATCGCTGGCGCTGGCGATGCTCTCACGTTCGTTCTCCCGACCAGCTCATACGGGACTGCGGCGCTTTCGCTCAACATCTTAAACCTCGGCGACCAACAGGTGACCGACGCGAACAACGATGTGATCGGCGTCATCTTTCCGCGCGATGTCGTGCTTGCGGGCACGTACGCCGCGAGCGTGACCAAGCGCCTGACTGCAGGTCTCAACTACAAGGTGGTGCAGATCCGCTTCGACTGCTCGGGCGAATGCAGCAGCGTCGGTCCCGAGGTCAAGAGCTCGCGGGCCGTTGACGTCGGCGCGCAATACGAGGTCGAAGCCGGTGCGCCGCTCACGTTCGGGATCGCCATACGCAACCTCGGGGGAAAACTCAATTCGACGGAAACGAACCGAAGCGATCCGCTTCCAACGCAGGTCGATATCGGGGCGATGTACCGTCTGAAGTTCATCGATCGCTACTTGAAAGACACAGAGCTTCGGGCGGCCGGCAGCTACATCAATTCCCGGGCGTTTGGAGGGAAATCAGTCCGTCTGGGTACGGATGTCACGTATCAAGGCAAGCTGCATCTGCGCGCAGGGTTCGTCGGGCACGACCGGCGGGGAGATGCCAGCGCTGCTCTCGGACTCGGCCTCCAAAGCGGCGGGTTCGTGTTCGACATTGCGCGGACTTTCGGGGGCCTCCCGGCCGAGGGCGGCCAAGCCCCCGTGTACGTCTCGCTCCGATACCTGTTTTGATCTGGCGCAAATGGCTGGTGGGCGGCAGTCGCGCCCCCGCCGCGCCGTCAGCAATCCTTGAACGAGACTCGAAGGCGCAGCGATGAAAATCCTATACGCCCTCCTGGTGTTCGTTCCGATTGCGATCATTGCGAGAATCACGGGGGCCCCGCCGATAGCGGTTTTCATTCTGAGCGCGCTCGCGATTGTCCCGCTGTCGGGGGTTCTGGGCGCCGCGACGGAAGCGGTGGCCGAGCACACCAGTCCGGCGATTGGCGGAGTGCTGAGCGCGACGATGGGGAATCTGGCCGAGCTGATCATCGCCGGCGTGGCGCTCCGGGCTGGCCTGATCGACCTGGTGAAGGCATCGATCACCGGCTCCATTCTGGGCAACCTTCTCCTTGTCCTCGGGATCGCGCTCTTCGCCGGCGGGCTCAAGTTCAAGGTGCAGAAATTCAACCCGAACCTGGCGGGGTCGAGCACGACGGTGCTGCTCATCGCCGTGTTCGGGCTGGTGGTACCGGCTCTTTTCCATCAGCTGCATCCGGATCCGGAGAGGGCGGCCACCGTGCGTATGTCGCACTACGTGGCGGGGCTTCTGATCGCAGGCTACGTGGCCTGGTTGGTCTTTTCCCTCTGGACACACTCCTCCTCGTTTAGGAGCGACCACGGTCCGGGCGTGACTGTAGCCCCAAAATGGTCGTCAAAGAAGGCAATGGGGATCCTGCTCGCCGCTGCCGTCACCATCGGCGTGGTCGCGGAGGTCCTCGTTTCGGCTACGGAGGAGGCGGTGAAGGTGCTGGGCCTGTCCGAGTTCTTCGTCGGACTGGTCGTGATTCCCATCATCGGCAATGCGGCCGAAAACAGCTCGGCAATCATCATAGCGATGCGGAACCGCATGGATCTCGCGCTCAGCATCGCCATTGGCTCCAGCATCCAGGTGGCGCTGCTGATAGCGCCGCTGTTGGTTCTTTTAGGGATGGTGTTCCACCAGCCGATGGATCTCGCTTTCACCACCATGGAGGTGGCGAGCATCGCATTGGCTGTTTTGGTGACGTCCTCCGTGATCAGGGACGCGGAAACGAACTGGCTCGAGGGAGCCTTGCTGCTTCTCGCGTATGCTGTGCTCGGAGTTGCGTTCTTTTTCTTCTGACAGACCGGAATCATCGTCCACCCGGAAAGCCAACGATTTTGCAGCAGCCAAACGCGATACACTTCTCACCAGACGGTGCTTCTCTCCCGGCGCACATCAGCGCCTGGATCGATGCGCAGCAGGCTTCGATCGTCACTCTCAGCTCGGCTGACGAGCTGATGTCGATCGGCCTGCGAGCGCGTCCGCGCTTCGTCGTGTTCGACGCGCGCCGGCAGCCGGGACCGGTGCTCGCAGCCGTCCACAGGTTGAAGAAGGATTCGTACACGGCGGTCGTGCCCTGCGCGGTTCTGAGCGGCAAGAAGAATGAAGAGCTTTCAGAGGCGTTCGATGCCGGCGCCGACGAAGTAATTCGCGACGGAATGCAGGCGCCTGAAGCAGTTCGACGCCTGACGGCAATGCTGATCCGGTCGGAGCGTGACCTGATCGTTCACCCGTCGACTCGTCTCGCCGGGACCTCCGCGATCGAATCCGAAATAGGCCGGCGCCTCGCTCTCGGCGAAGCGTTCGCCGTCTGCTACGCCGACCTCGATCACTTCAAGGAATTCAACGATCGCTACAGCTACAACGAGGGCGATCGCGTGATCCGGATTCTCGCCAAGCTTCTCCACGACGTCGTGAAGGGAACGTGCGGGGAAGACGGATTCATCGGGCATATCGGCGGCGACGACTTTATCTTCGTCATACCTTACAACTCGATTCCGTCGGTATGCGGAGAGATCGTGGCGACCTTCGACCTTCTCGCTCCGTATCAGTATTCGGAGCAGGACCGGCGGGCCGGCTATTTTTTCGGGAAGGACCGCAGAGGACATCTCGATCGGGTTCCACTGATGACGCTGTCGATCGGAGTGGTCACCAATCTCCGGAGAACATTGACCTCGGCCCGCCAGGCGAGCCAACTTGCGACCGAAATGAAAACGTACGCTAAGAGTCTTCCTGGCTCAGTTTATACTGTTGATAGACGTAGCGACGAGCGCGTGACGCCGCAGGAGCCGCTGCCGGCGATTCGCGATGTACGCACGATCGGAGAGAATGAATGAACGTCAGCTGTCCGGATTGTCGCTCCATCTTCCGAGTGGATCCTGCCAAGGTTCCATTTTCGGGTGTGCGCGCCCGGTGCTCGGTGTGCAGCGGTGTCATCTCCATTCCCGCACCGACAGGCCAAATAACCTCTGCGGGCGGAGGCGGCCGCACGTCAGCCCCACCCTCGGAATCAGGATCTCAGGATCGTCCGCGCTCTGCGCCGGCTGGCCAAGACGGTTGGGATCCGCCACCGTTCGGCTCCGCATCGCAGCGCGCCCCCGCCGCCGCTCCTCCGCCCGCGCCGCGTCCAGCGCCGCCTCCTCCTCCGCCGCGGACCGTGGAGACTCCGGCAGCGCGGCCGAGGCCCGAATCGATCGAGCGCGCTTCGGTAACTGCGACGGCGACACCTCCATCGCCTTCGTCCGGATTGCCTGAGTTCACCCCACCGGCTCCAACTCGCCCCGTCGGTCCGACAGCTTCGCCTGGGGCCTCAGCCCCAACGGCGCCGCCGTTCGTTCCGTCAGGGTCACCGTCCCGACCCCCGACGACACCGCGTCCACCGGCCAGGACCCCTGTCGCATCCCCCGCAACGGGCGATGGCGGGCCGCGACGCCCGCTCAACCCGTTTCTGTCCAAGGATCCAAACCAGCGCGCCAAGAGACTCGCGCGCGCTTTGGTCTCGGACATCATCACCTACCATCCCGCCAAGCACGCCGAAGGGCTCCGCGACGGGACGCTCAAGCAGCTCTTTCGAGAAGAGATAAAAAAGAGCTTCGAGGAGTATATTGCTCAGGTGGGACAGCAACTGGCGGAGAGCACCACCTACTTTCAGGAAGCCCTGAACGAAGTGCTGGCTGCCGGCAAGAAAATCTTCTAGGCCTCGGGGGCCCGGGTAAATGGCGGAAAGTGAACGCGGTCGCGATCTGAAGCAGAGCAGAGAGCGACTGGCCGAGCTGCGGAGGTATCTTTGACATCGACGGTAAGCGCGCCCGCCTGACCGCACTCGACGCCGAGATGGCCGACCCCGGCTTCTGGAACAACCAGGAGAAGGCGCAGGCGACGCTGCAGGAAGTGAAATCGCTGCGCAACTGGCTCGACCCATACGACAAGCTGAGTGGGCGCCTGGAAAGCGCGCTCGAGCTCGACGAGCTCCTGCAGGACGGCTCCGAGCCCGAGATGGAGCGAGAGCTCGACGCGGAGATCACTCGCGTCCAGGACGACGTCGAATCGTTCCAGGTGAGATCGCTGCTCCGCGGTCCCGACGATTTTCGTTTCGCGCAACTCGAGATCAGCGCTGGCGCGGGCGGAACGGAGGCTCAGGACTGGGCGCAGATGCTCATGCGGATGTACATCCGGTGGGCTGAACGGCGCGGCTTCGAAGTCAGCGTCCTGGACGAGAGCGAGGGCGAAGAAGCGGGGATCAAGGGTGCAGTGCTCGAGATCCGCGGATCGTACGCATACGGATTCCTGCGGCCAGAGACGGGAGTGCACCGTCTCGTTCGAATCTCACCCTTCGATGCGAATGCGCGACGCCACACGAGCTTTGCGTCGGTGTTCGTGTACCCGGTCGTGAACGAGGAGATCAACATCGAGCTTCGCGACGAGGATCTGCGGATCGACGTCTATCGTGCCTCGGGCGCCGGCGGCCAGCACGTGAACAAGACGAGCTCCGCTGTCCGCATCACGCACCTCCCCACAGGGACGGTCGCGGGCTCCCAGGCGGAGCGGTCGCAGTTCAAGAACAAGGCGACGGCGATGAAGATGCTGAAGAACAAGCTCTATCAGGCTGAGGTCGAGAAGCGCGACGCGCACAAGGCGGAGCTGGACGCGACGAAATCCGACGTGAGCTTCGGCAGCCAGATCAGGAGCTACGTTTTCCAGCCGTACACTATGGTGAACGACCATCGCACCGAGCTCAAGATTCCCGACGTCCAGAAAGTGATGGATGGAGGGATCGATCCATTCATCGAGGCATACCTGAAGCAGGGCGGTGGCTCGGCCACGGCGGCAGCGTGACTGACGAGCTGAACTTCGTTCTCCAGGCGCGTCGGGAGAAGCTCGAAGCGCTGGAGGCGGCCGGCGTACATCCATACGCCTACGGATTCGATCGCCAGCACTCCGCCAGCGACGCACAGTCGCTACTGGGCGCCGCCGAGGAGGGTCCGGCTGTGAGCCTGGCGGGCAGGATCGTAGCCTGGCGCTCGCACGGCAAAACGACCTTTGCGCACCTCGCCGATTCCACCGGGAAGATTCAGCTCTATTTCAAGAAGGACCAGCTGGGCGAGAAGATGTACTCGCTGCTCGCGCACTTCGATCTCGGCGACATCATCGGCGTGCACGGCCCACTCTTCCGCACTCGCACCGGCGAAGTCACGGTGCGCGTCGACCGCGTCGAGATTCTGGCGAAATCGCTTCGGCCGTTGCCATTCGGCAAAGAAGAAGAGGTCAACGGCCAGATCGTTCGCCACTCAGGATTCGCCGATCCGGAGCAGCGATATCGGCAGCGCTATGCGGATCTGGCGGTGCATCCCGAGGTCCGCGCTCTGTTCATCGCCCGCTCCCGCATGACGCGCTCGATCCGCTCCTTTCTCGACCAGCGGGATTTTCTCGAGGTCGAGACGCCGATCCTCCAGCCGCTCTATGGGGGAGCCACGGCGCGTCCGTTCACGACGCTTCACAACGCGCTCAACATGCCGCTCTACCTGCGCATCGCCGACGAGCTCTATCTGAAGAGGCTCGTCGTCGGCGGGCTGGAGCGCGTGTACGAGATCGGTCACGACTTCAGGAACGAGGGAATCGATCGGACGCACAATCCCGAATTCACAATGCTGGAGTTCTACCAGGCGTACGCCGACTACACTGCGATGATGGATCTGGTCGAACAATTGCTCGAGAAGACGGCGGAAGCGGTCCGGTCGGTGCCGGAGCTCGCCGCGAACGTTCCCACTTTTCGGCGGCCGTTCCCGCGCCTCGAGTGGATTCCATCGCTCGACGCCGCCGCTGGCCTAGACGTGACAGCGCTAGACGATGCGTCGCTGCGCGCACTTGCGAACCGCGTCGGTGTAGAGAAGCCGGAAGGCCTGAGTCGCCCGAAGCTGCTGGACGAAATGTTCCAGGCGCTCGTCGAATCGAAGCTCGTGGAGCCGACGTTCGTCGTGGATTACCCTGTGGAGCTGTCGCCACTGGCAAAGCCAAAGCGCGGAAACCCCAGGCTCACCGAGCGGTTCGAGCTGTTCGCGAACGGGAAGGAGATGGCCAACGCCTTCAGCGAGCTGAACGACCCGCTGGACCAGCGCCGGCGCTTCGAGGCGCAGGCGAAACTCCTCGCCGCGGGCGATGAAGAGGCTTCCGGGGTAGATGAGGATTATCTGCGCGCGATGGAATACGGCATGCCTCCCATGGGTGGTGTGGGAATCGGCATAGACCGGTTGTTCATGTACCTGTCCGGCGCGACAAATATTCGCGATGTGATTCTTTTTCCGACGATGAGACCAGAGTGACGAAGCTCGAGCTACAGATTGCGTGGAGGTACCTGCGGAGCCGTCGAGGGTCCAAACTGCTCTCGCTGATCAGCATCATCGCCATCGGCGGGGTGCTGGTGGGCGTGAGCGCGCTGATCGTGATCATTGGAGTGATGAACGGACTGCAGCACGACCTTCGTGAGAAGATTCTCGTTGGCAGTCCCGACATCCGAGTTCTCAGCTACGGCGAAGATCTCAAGATCACCGACTGGCCGCAGGTGCTGGACAAGGTGCGGAAGCAACCCGGCGTGGTGACGGCGGCGCCGTTCGTGCTCACGGAGGCGCTTATGACCGCCGGTCACGACTACGCGGGCGGTGTGTATGTGGTCGGCCTGCAGCCTCAGGCTCGCGGCGTGACCGACGTGACGACAATCCGTTCGCACGCGGTATCAGGAGATTTCCGTTTCGCCAGCACTGACGGACAACACCGCGGTGTCGTCCTCGGCAAGCTGCTAGCCGCACGCTTCAATAAATGGCCGGGCGACAGCATCAATCTTCTCTCCGCCGGCGGTGGCAAAATGAATCCAGTGACCGGCGGGTTCGTTCCAAGGGTCGAGAGATTTGAGGTGACGGGAATCGTCTCGACCGGAATGTACGAGTACGACAACTCGTATGCGTTCGTCGCGCTCGACAAGGCTCAGAGCCTCGCCGGCCTCGGAGACGGAGTCACAGGTATCGAAGTGAAGACTGCCGACCGCTGGCAGGCGGCGAGCGTTGCGTCGCGGCTAGTCGCAGCGCTCGGGTGGCCGTACAGAACTGTGGATTGGGAGGAGCAGAATCATTCTCTCTTTCAGGCCCTCAAACTGGAAAAGCTCGGGATGGGAGTGATCCTGCTGCTGATCGTGCTCGTCGCGGCATTCAACATCGTGAGCACTCTCACGATGGTCGTCGCCGACAAGACGAAGGAGATCGGAATCCTGAAGGCGATGGGCATGCCGGCCAGGTCGATCCGCCGGATCTTCTTCCTGCAGGGGTTGGTGATCGGAGTGGTTGGGACTGGTCTTGGGCTCGTCCTCGGATTCGGCGCCGCGCTTGCCCTCGACAAGTACCAGTTCATCAAGCTCGACGCCCAGGTCTATTTCATCGACCATCTGCCCGTGTCGACGCAGCCGATGGACGTGATGTGGATCGTAGTCGCGAGCATTGCGATCGCCGCGATCGCCACGGTGTATCCATCGGTGCAGGCATCGCGGCTGTTTCCGATCGAAGCGATCCGCCACGAATGACGATGACCGTACTCGAGGCGCACGACGTCTACAAGACGTACATCGGCGGGGACGGGAACGTCCTCCACGTTCTTAACGGTGTCAATCTTTCCGTTCAGCGCGGTGAGATGATCGCGATCGTCGGCGCCAGCGGCGCCGGCAAGAGCACGCTCATGCACGTGCTTGGGGCGCTCGACAAGCCAACGCGCGGTTACGTGGTGATCGGCGGCGAGCCAGTTCACGGACGCGACGAAACGGAGCTGGGCCGGCTACGGAATCGCACCGTCGGGTTCGTGTTCCAGTTTCACCACCTGCTGCGCGAATTCTCGGCGCTCGAGAACGTGATGATGCCACTCCGGATCGCGGGTCGGCCCGAAGAGGCGGCGCGAAGCAGAGCGGCAGAGCTTCTGGCGCGAGTGGGGTTGAGCGCGCGGATGACTCACCGGCCCGGGCAGCTGTCGGGGGGAGAGCAGCAGCGGACGGCAGTCGCCCGCGCCCTGGCCATGGACCCCCAGATCCTTCTGGCCGATGAGCCTTCGGGGAATCTCGATCGCTCGAACGCGGAGATGCTGCACGAATTGTTGACCGAGGTCGTCAATGACCTCGAGATCGGGATGGTCGTCGTTACTCATAGCCGCTCTCTCGCCGCGCGCGCCACCAGGGTGCTGCTGCTCGAGGGCGGCCAGCTCAGTAATACCGAAGCAAATGAGGTCGTCGTATAAATGGTTTGCGATTTGTGCAAAGATGGCGAAGCTGTTATCCAGCTCACTGAAATCGAGGGGAGCGGGGTGAGACAGCTGCATCTGTGCGAGAAGTGCGCGGCGGAGCGCGGCGTCGAGACGACGCTCACCGCCGCCAAGCCACAGATCAACAACTTCCTCCAGACAATTCACGAGCAGATGCCGGCCGCCAAGGGTGAGCCCGCGCAATGCTCGTTCTGCCAGGGAACACTGGCTGATTTCCGCGCCACTGGCCGGCTTGGTTGCGCGCACTGCTACGAGACGTTCGAGTCGAGCCTTCGCGATCTGCTGCGCAGAGTGCACGGCAACTCCCGTCATATCGGGCGCCGCTACGTGGCGCCCCTTCCTTCCGAGCTGCCGCACGTGTCGAACGCGACCGAGCTCCGCGACCGGCTCAAGAGAGCGATCGAGTCCGAGCAGTTCGAGCTCGCCGCTGACATCCGTGACAAGCTGCGGGGAATCGAGTGATGCTCGATCTCTCTCTGCTCCCGGACGGCGGCGCGAGCTGGCTCGACGCGTCGGGCGAGCATGCCGACATCGTCATCTCGACCAGGATCCGCCTGGCGCGAAACCTGGAAGGTTACGCGTTCACGCCGAGGGCCCGTGATGGCGAACGGCTCCGGATTCTTACGCAGGTGAGGGAGGCGTTCGCCAGCCTGCGATCGATCGAGGACGGCGTACTTGTCCGCGTCGACGAGCTGGCGCCCGAGGACCGGCTCCTGCTTCACGAGCGTCATCTCGTCAGTAAAGAGCTGGCGGGGCTCAACGATCAGCCGGTGCGCACCGGTGCCGCGGTGTACCTGTCGCGCGGTGTCGGCATCATGGTCAACGAGGAAGATCATCTGCGCCTGCAGGCGCTGCACTCGGGGTTCCACATTCCCGACGCGTTCGGAGTGATCGAGCGTCTGGACGCGGAGCTTGGGAACAAGGTGCCCTACGCCTTCCACAACGAGTTCGGTTACCTCACGGCGTGTCCCACGAATGTGGGAACCGGACTCAGAGCGTCGGTGCTGATCCATCTTCCAGGCCTGGTCCTGACGAAGGAAATAGGGAAGGTACTGGCTGGCCTCCAGCAGGTCGGTCTCACATATCGGGGCATGTACGGCGAGGGGAGCGAAGTAGTCGGGAATTTTTTCCAGATCTCGAATCAGACGACGCTCGGCAGATCGGAGGGCGAGTTACTTGATTACCTCGTGCGCGTCGTAAGACATGTAATAGAGCGCGAAGAAGAAGCGCGGCGGGTTCTGTTGCGCGATGCGGGTTATATTATAGAAGACAAGCTTTGGCGTGCGTTTGGCACGCTGCGATATGCACGCAGCTTGAGCTTCGAAGAAGCGATGAACTATCTGAGCGGCGTGCGACTGGCTGTCGGTTTGAAACTGATAAGCGGTCTCAGTGTATATACTCTCAACAAGCTCCTGATATTTAGTCAGTTGGCGCACCTCGGTCATACCGAGGGAAGAGCGCTGACGGAAAGCGAAGCGAATGTCGCACGCGCTCGATACGTGCGGGAGACGCTGGCTACAGAGTCGGAGTAAGGGGTAGCGGGTAATCACGCGCGCCGCAGTGATCGACACTGTCTCGCACGCGAACGAACCGGTTACCGCACTGAGGAATCGCTGAAATGAACGGGTACAACTTCACTGAGCGAGTACGAAAAGTTCTCGCCATGGCACGTGAGGAGGCAGCAAGACTCCATCACGAATACGTCGGCACCGAGCACATCCTGCTCGGCCTGATCCGCGAAGGCGAAGGTGTCGCCGCCGCGGTTCTCCAGAATCTGAGCGTCGACCTCGACGAGATTCAACAGAAGATCGAGGAGACCGTGAAGAAGGGTAAGGCCGCCGCTGCGACCGGACCCGATCTCCCCTATACGTCACGCGCCAAGAAAGTACTCGAGCTCGCCATGGGCGAAGCCCGTGATCTGAGCCACGGTTACGTCGGCACCGAGCACCTGCTGCTCGGATTGCTGCGCGAAGAGAAGGGAATTGCGGCGCAGGTTCTGACGGATGCCGGCGTGAACCTCGACGCCGCCAAGGCGGAGACGCTGCGCCTGCTCGGCACCGAGATGCCGCAGGGCGGCACTCCATCCGCGACGCAGGGAACTCCGGGCACTACGCAGACGCAGACGGGCAAGGGAGAAAAGAAGTCGAAGACGCCCGCGCTCGATCACTTCTGCAGAGACCTGACCCAGCTCGCCGCCGACAACCAACTCGATCCGACGATCGGGCGCGCCAAGGAAATCGAGCGCGTGATGGAAATCCTCACGCGCCGCAAGAAGAACAACCCAGTGCTCATCGGTGAGCCAGGCGTCGGCAAGACAGCCATCGTCGAAGGACTCGCCCAGCTCATCGCCAACGGCGAGTGCCCCGATTCATTGCGCGACAATCGCGTGCTGTCGCTCGACATGGCGGCGGTGATCGCGGGCACCAAGTATCGCGGTCAGTTCGAGGAGCGCCTCAAGGCGGTCATGAACGAGATCGCGCAGAACAAGAACGTCATCCTGTTCATCGACGAGCTGCACACGCTCGTCGGAGCAGGCGCTGCTGAAGGCGCGATCGACGCCAGCAACATGCTGAAGCCAGCGCTCGCGCGCGGCGAGCTGCAGTGCGTCGGCGCGTCGACGCTCAACGAGTACCGCAAGTACATCGAGAAGGATGGCGCTCTTGAGCGCCGCTTCCAGACAGTGATCGTCGAGCCGCCTTCGGTCGACGAGACAGTGGAGATCCTCAAGGGGCTTCGCAAGAAGTACGAGGAGCACCACAAGGTCACGATTCCCGATGCGACGCTCGAGTCCGCGGCGAAGCTGTCGGAGCGCTACATCACCGACAGATTCCTGCCCGACAAGGCAATTGACGTGATCGATGAGGCTGGAGCGAGAGCGCGCCTTGCGACGCAGTCCCCGCCGCCGGCCGTGGCCGAGCTCAAAGGACAGCTGGACGCCGTGAACATCGACAAGGAAGCAGCCGTGCGCGATCAGAACTTCGAGCGCGCCGCCTCTCTCCGTGATCGTGAGCGTGAGCTGCAGGGCGAAATCCGGCGCAAGCAGGAGGAATGGGAAAAGCACCGGCAGTCGCATCGGCCCGTTCTGGGCGAGGAGGAAGTCTCCTTCATCGTGAGCCGGTGGACCGGCATCCCGGTGATGCGCCTCCAGGAAGCGGAGACCGCGAGACTGTTGCGCATGGAAGAGGAGATGCACGTCTCTGTCGTGGCGCAGGAAGAGGCAATCAAGGCGCTCGCGCGCTCGATCCGCCGCAGCCGCGCCGGACTCAAGGATCCGAATCGTCCGATCGGGTCGTTCATATTCTCCGGCCCGACTGGTGTTGGAAAGACCGAGGTCGCGCGCGCTCTGGCGAAGTTCCTGTTCGCCGATCCCGCTGCCCTCATTCGCGTCGACATGAGCGAGTACATGGAAAAGTTCTCGGTGTCCCGCCTCATTGGCGCGCCTCCTGGCTACGTGGGCTACGAGGATTCGGGAACGCTGACCAAGGCCGTGCGGCGCAAGCCGTACAGCGTGGTGCTGCTCGACGAGATCGAAAAGGCGCATCCCGATGTCTTCAACATCCTGCTGCAGGTTCTCGACGAAGGCCACCTCACCGACAACTATGGGCGCGTGATCGACTTCAAGAACACGGTCGTGATCATGACCTCGAACGTCGGAGCGCGCGACATTACCAAGGGTCGCGGCCTGGGCTTCCACGCGCCCGACGCCAAGTCGAATTTCGAGCGGATCGCGGAGAAGGTGAAGGAAGAGATGCAGCACGTCTTCAACCCCGAGTTCCTCAACAGGCTCGACGACGTGATCGTCTTCCACCCGCTCTCGCAGGAGAATATTGCCGAGATCGTCGGGATACTCCTCAAGGATGTTCAGAAGCGGCTGAGCGACGAGGAGCTGACCCTCAAGCTCACCGAGACCGCATCGGCGTTCCTGGTGAAGCACGGCTACGACGAGAAGTTCGGAGCGAGGCCTTTGAAGCGGGCGATCCAGAAGTTCATCGAGGATCCGCTCTCGGAAAAGATTCTCCTCGCCGAGTTCTCGAAGGGCGATGAGATCGAAGTGGACCTCGCCGCCGACGGGCTGAAGCTCGAGTTCCGCGTGCTGAGCGGCTTGCCGAAAGCCTAGGCAGGATCCGCTTCAAATCAGCGGGGCTGCTGGAGAGAAGCAACTCTCCGGCAGCCCCGTTGTCTAATCAGAATGCTCGGTTCCAGTGAGGACCTCGACCAAACTGATTAGTGTATATTTGTGTGATGCGGAAATTCGCTCCATTCATGCTGGCGCTCATAGCCGTCGGCGCGGCTCCTTTGTACGCACAGGAGACTGCGCCGGGTGCGTGCTCGACGCCCGAATCCATCGTAGTGGCCGGGAACTCTCGCATGGATAGCGCGACGGTTCGATCGACCGCGGGACTGTCGACCGGCGCGCCGCTCAGCGTCCAGGACATTCAGGCCGCCATCAAGGCGCTGTACGCGACCGGACACTTCGATGACGTCCAGATCACGTGCCGGGTGTCGCCGACGACCAACAAGGCCATGCTGGTCATCCAGGTCAAGGAGCGCCCGATTCTGACCGACTACAAGGTCATCGGGGCGGACCGCGTCTCTCCAAAGGACGTCAAGGAGAAGCTGGCCTTTCCCACTGGCGGCCCGGTCGATCCTGGCAAAATCGCCAAGGCGATCGCCAGCACGGACTCTCTTTACGAGAGCAAGGGATACTATCTGGCTAGCGTCAAAGCGGAGTCGACCGTCACCAACGGAAAGCTCTCGATGGTTTTCAACGTCGACGAGGGAAGGCGACTCGCGATTTCCGGAATACGCATCAACGGTAACAAGAGCGTCCCGGATGCGGACGTCGTGGGCGCGATGGACACCAAGCCGGAAGGCTTTCTCTGGACCCGGAATGGCGAGCTCGACGACGCCACATATGCGCAGGACCTGAGCGAGAAAATTCCGCAGCTTTACGCGAGCCGTGGCTACATCGACTTCCGGATCCTCAAGGATACGCTGATCGTGGATCGCGCGAAGGGCAAGGGATTGCTCGACATCACCGTCACCGAAGGGCCGCGCTACAAAGTCGGCAACTTCGAGGTGCTCGGCAACCGCCGTTTCTCGACCGACCAGATCAACGCGTTCTACCCGTTCGGGAAGGCCCAGCAGACCACCGTCGTTCAGAAAGCAACAGGCATGATTCGGCGCAGCTACACCAATCCGCTCAACACCTTCGACGAAGCAAGGTGGGACGACGCGCAGCAAAAGCTGATGGAAGCGTACAACGACGAAGGCTACATCTACGCGAACATCCGTCCGGTCACTGAAAGAGTGCCGGGCACCGACTCTGTTCGCATTGTCAATCTGCGGTGGGAGATCGACGAGAGATCGCCCGCCATCGTCAATCGCATCGAGATCGTCGGCAACGACTACACTCACGAGTCGTGTATTCGGGAGCAGATCGTGCTGGCGCCGGGCCAGGTGTTCAACCGTAATTACCTGATCCGCAGCTACCAGAACATCGGCAATCTCAACTTCTTCGAGTCCCCGATGGCCGCGCCTGATACGCGCCCGAGCGGAGATCAGGGCGACGTCGACATTGTCTTCACTGTGAAGGAGAAGCGGACGGGGAACGTGAACTTCGGCGCATCGATGGGTCAGGGCACCGGACTCGGTGGGTTCATCGGACTCGATCAGCCGAACCTTCTGGGCCGCTGCAAGCGGGCCCAGGTGCAATGGCAGTTCGGACAGTACATCAACGATTTCAATCTCACGTACAACGACCCGAATATCCGGCAATCGCGAATTTCGGGAACCGTCACGGCGTACCACAGCCAATCACGCTATACGGTCGCCGACCTCGGTGGGATCATCAGGACCGGCGGCCAGGTTCAGCTTGGATTCCCGGTTCCGCAGTCGATCTACACGCGGCTGTTCGTGTCGTATGGTGGCGAGAAGGTCAATTACACGACCCAGGGACTGCTGGGCACGGTGGCCCAGGCATGTAATCGCTGCTGGCGCTCGACGCTCGGATTCACGGCGCAGCACGACACGCGCACCGGATTGCCATTTCCTGCGGACGGTGGCCTCCAGTCGTTCAACGCGCAGTTCAATGGCGGACCCCTGGGTGGCACGGCCTCGTTCCAGCGTTACACGACGGAGCTCAGGTCCTATGCTCCGATCGGACACATTGGAGGCAGTCTTCTGGGCGGCGAGCCGATGATGTTCATCGTAGGTCTGTCGGCGCGGTCGGGCGCTCTGTTCGGCGATCCAGGTCCGTTCTTCTCGACCCAATCGTTCGCCCTCGGAGGCACTCAGTACGGGGAGCAGTTGCGTGGCTACGACGAGTTCTCGGTGACACCAAACGGCTTCGACCCCGGCAGCACACAGACGACGGCGACCAGGGCATCGTTCGGCAACGCGTTCTTCGTCGGGACCGCAGAGTTCGGGCTCAGGCTCAATCAGTCGCTCTACACGAACATTTTCTATGAAGGCGGCAATGTCTGGAACAAGCCGCGCGAGTTTGACCCGACGCGTCTGTTCAGGAGCTTCGGCTTCGGGGTCGCCACCCTCAGTCCGCTCGGACCTTTGGGTGTAGACATCGGGTATGGGCTCGACAAGTTTGACGCTCAAGGGAGACCGGCGCCCGGCTGGAAGCTCCACTTCAAACTCGGACAATTCTTCTAACACTGGAGTCATAAATGCGCGTGCTTCTCCGTGCGAGCTTCATCGCACTGTCTACATCGCTGATTCTTGTCGGTCAAGCCGCAGCGCAGGCATCGCAGTCTCCGCCCTCGGCCGGCAAGATCGGCTACATCAATTCGGCGCTGTTGCTTCAGCAGGCGCCGGGACGCGCCGAGGCTGAGGCGCAGTTCGACCGCGAAGTGGGCGTCTACCGCCTGCAGATCCAGCGGATGGACGACTCGCTCAAGACCCTGATGACGGCCTTCGATCGCGATTCGCCGAAGCTTGACAGCGTCACACGCGAGACGCGCCGCACATCGATCGGACAGAAAGAGGTCGAATATCAGCAGCGCGCCCGCGGACTCGACTCGACCATGCAGGCGCGTCAGGCGCAGCTGGTAAAGCCCATCATGGAGCGCGTGCAAGCCGTCATCGAAACGATACGTGCCGAGGACAACTACGCCGTAATTCTCGACGTCGGCGCCCAGGTGAGCGTTGTCGTCGCCGCGGACAAGAGACTCGATCTGACGGATCGTGTTTTGGCGCGCCTCAAATCGCAGGGTATACCGACCGCCCCACCAGCGAGCGGAGCCATTCCACAGCCTGCGGGAGTGACTCGGCCCAAGAAGTGACCGGCATCGCGAGAGCCAATAGTCCAACCAGCGGTGATGGTGCTAGCACCATCACCGCTGAGGCTATTGCGGCACTCGTTTCCGGAGAGCTGATAGGCGACGGGAAGACGGCCGTGAGCGGGGTCGCGCCGCTGGACCGCGCCGACGCCAGCCACCTGAGCATTCTCTCGAGCGGAAAGTACGCGCCCCTGTTGGCGACGACCAAGGCAGGCGTGGTGCTCGTCGATCCGGAATTTCGTGACGCCGCCGGCGCGCCTCGGGCACGCATAGTGGTCGAGCAACCGCTCGAGAAGCTTCTGTCACTGCTGCCAAGGCTCTACCCGCAGGAGGCGCCGGTTCCCGGTGTCGCGTCGACAGCGCGCATCGGAAAGGGCGCCAGCCTCGGCGAGCGAGTTTCCGTCGGCGAGTATGCGATCATCGGCGCGAGAGCGAGGCTGGGCAACGGCGCCGTGATCGGCCCACATTGCGTTGTCGGAGATGGCGTTTCTATCGGTGACGGCGCGCGGCTGTTGTCGGGTGTCACGATCTACGCCGGGACGACACTCGGCGCGCGGACGGTGATTCATTCCGGCGCGCGCATAGGCTGCGATGGATTCGGGTACGTCTTACGCGATGGCGCTCACCAGAAGATTCTTCACGTCGGCCAGTGCATCATCGGTGACGATGTCGAGATTGGCGCCAACACCACGATAGACCGCGGCAGCATCGATGACACCGTGATAGGGAACGGCACGAAAATCGACAATCTCGTGCAAATCGCTCACAACGTCCGGATCGGTGAGAAGTGTCTCGTCATTGCGCAGGTGGGCATTGCGGGATCGGCGAAGATCGGCAATGGAGCCGTCCTCGCGGGACAGGCCGGCATCAGCGGGCATCTCTCGATCGGCGCCGGTGCCCGCGTTGCGGCACAGGCCGGAGTCTTTGGCGACATACCGGCGGGCGAGACATGGTCCGGATATCCAGCCCGTCCGCACCGGGAAGCGCTTCGTGCTTCGGCCGCGTTGTTTAAATTGGCCGGGATGATGCGGCGTCTCGAAAAACTGCTCGGAGAGCCCGACTCCACGTGAGTCGAACGACTTTAGCCCGTCCAGCGGTGCTGGAGGGCATAGGCTTGCATCTGGGTGTCCAGTGCAGGATCACCTTTCAGCCCGCGCCAGCGAAGCAGGGAATCTACTTTCAGCGTACCGATAGCCCGGGGATGCCGCGGATTCGCGCGCATGTAAGCGAAGTGAGCGGAAGCGAGCGCAACACCCAGCTCGGCAGGGGAGAGCACGGGGTCCACACGGTGGAACACGTCCTCGCCGCGGTAACGGGAATGGGAATCGACGACGTGACCATCGAAATGGATGGGCCGGAGCCGCCCATACTCGATGGGAGCGCGGCGCCCTTTGTGGCCGCGCTATCCGCGGCAGGGCTTGCGTCGGTTGAGGGCGAGCCGGATTTTTTGGATCTGCGCGAGCCCGTGCGAATCATAGACGGCGCATCCGTCTATGAAGCGTATCCATGCGATCGATTGGAGCTCGACGTAACGATCGAATTCCCGCATCCGCTGATCGGCAAGCAGTCACGCCGCTTCACAGTCACGGAAGAATCTTTCGCGAGCGAGCTGTCGAGAGCGCGCACGTTTGGCTTTGTTCATGAAGTAGATGCTCTGCGCGCCAAGGGACTGATCAAGGGTGCTTCGCTCAACAACGCGGTTGTGCTCGACGATACCGACGTCCTGAGCGGCGACCTGCGCTGGGTGGACGAGTTCGTGCGGCACAAGGCAATGGACTGCGTTGGCGATCTGGCGCTCGCGGGGGCGCGCGTTCGCGCGCGCATTGTCGCGCTGAAGCCGAGTCACCGCGGCACGGTGACGCTGGTACGTGAGATGGTCAAGGCCGGACGAAAGGAGAGGGGGATGCTTACGATAGAAGACATCATGAAGGTTCTGCCCCACCGATATCCGTTCCTGCTGGTGGACCGGATTCTCGAGATCGAGGAGAAGAAGCGGATCGTGGGGCTGAAGAACGTCACCATCAATGAGCCCTTCTTCCAGGGACATTTCCCCGGGCACCCGATAATGCCGGGTGTGCTGATCATCGAGGCGATGGCGCAGGTCGGCGGTATGCTGCTGATGGGATCGATCGGGGAACCGGAGAGCAAAGTCGTCTACTTCATGTCGCTCGACAACGTGAAATTCCGGCGGCCGGTGAAGCCAGGGGACCAGATCCGGTTCGAGCTTGACATCACGCAGATCCGTGGGATGGTCTGCAAGATGCGCGGGGTCGCGATGGTGGACGGCGAGGTCGTCGCTGAAGCGGACATGGCCGCGATGGTGCGCGATCGATGACCGCCTCGCGGATCCACCCGACCGCGATAGTTTCGCACGACGCCGAGATCGCGGCGGACGTGGAGATCGGTGCGTTTGCGATCGTAGGTGAAGGCTGCGCGATTGGCGCCGGCAGCGTGCTCGCCGCTCGCGCGACGCTCGAGCGCAACGTCACGCTGGGTCACTCCGTGAAAGTGGGCATCGGCACTATCCTCGGCGGAGCTCCTCAGGATCTCAAGTATGCCGGTGAAGAGACTATGGTCGAGATCGACGACGGCACCGTGATCCGCGAATACGTGACGATCAATCGGGGCACCGCGCATTCGTTCAAGACGGCGGTGGGAAAGGACTGCCTGATCATGTCCTACGTTCACATCGGGCATGATTGCCGAATCGGCAACAGCGTCATCCTGTCGAACGTCGTACAGCTCGCCGGCCACGTCACGATCGAGGACAAGGCGATCCTGTCGGGACTCTCCGCGGTGCACCAGTTCACGCGCGTCGGCCGGCAAAGCTTCATTGGCGGCATGTCCCGGGTGTCGAAGGACATTCCTCCGTTTCTCAAAGCCGTTGGAAACCCGGTCAAGCTGTACGGACTGAACACCATCGGGCTGCAACGCAGCGGAATGGACGACGCGGCCATCCTCGAGCTGAAGCGCGCATACAGGCTGCTGTTTCGATCTGATCTCAACGTCACGCAGGCTATCGAACGTTGCCAGAGTGAGCTGGAGCAGCTGCCCGAGGTTCTGGAGCTCATACGATTCGTTGAGGGGAGCGAGCGCGGAGTCGTGATTTGAAGAACACTCCACGCGTTGGCGTCGTCGGCGCGGGCAGCCTCGGTTTCCACCACATAAGAATTCTGCGCGATCTTCCCGGCATCGAGTTCAGCGGATTCGTCGAGTCGAGAGCGGAGCGCAGGACGGAAGTAGAGAAGGAGCTTCGCGTACGAAGCCACGTCACGTTGGACGGTCTCCTCGAAGCGTCCGACGCTGTCGTCATCGTCGTGCCTACGTCGTCGCATTTCTCCGTCGCCAGCGCTGCCATCGAGCGCGGCAAGCACGTCTTCATCGAAAAGCCGATCACGACGACGATCGAAGAGGCCGATATTCTCCTCGACCTCGCCAGAGAAAAAGGCGTGATGGTCCAGATCGGCCACATCGAGCGGTTTAATCGAGCCGTGCGCGCGGCGCTTCCACACGTGAACAGCCCAAGGTTCATCGACAGCGAGCGGTTGGCGCCTTTCAGCCCGAGGGGCTCGGATGTCGCCGTGGTGCTCGATCTCATGATCCACGACATCGACCTGCTGCTGACGCTGGTCGGCTCGGAGGCCCGCGACATATCAGCGGTCGGAGTTCCCGTGCTCACTCCTATGCTCGACATCGCGAATGCGCGCGTGACGTTCAACTCGGGGGCCGTCGCCAACATCACGTCCAGCCGCATCTCGCGCGAGAGAAAGCGAAAGATCAGAATCTTTCAGCAGAGCGGATATCTCTCCCTCGATCTCGCTACGGGAACGGGAGACTTCTTTCGCCTCCGTTCAGACATCGACCCCCTCGCGATTCGTTCCGCGCCAGCTGACATCCTGGCATTCGTGGATCGGATAAAGCTCGACGCGCCTGATGGCGAGCCACTGAAGCTCGAGCTGGAGAGCTTCGTATCCGCTCTCAAGGGGAAGAGTGCCGTGGTCGTGACCGGTGACGAGGGAAGGATGGCACTCGGAGTGGCGCTCCGAATCGTGAAAGAGATCGAGCGAACTCTCCCTTCTCTCGTCGGGCACAAGCAGCACCATGCGTAAGGTGCTGTTCGTCGCCGGAGAGGCATCCGGCGACCTCCATGCGGCGGGTGTGGCGGCAGCGCTGAGACGCATCCGGCCCGAGCTCCTTCTTGCGGCCGTTGGGGGACGACGCCTGGCGGAGCAGGGGGTGCAGCTGATTCATCGGGACGAACAGCTCGGCGTGATGGGCTTCCTCGAAGTCGTGAGGCATGTGCCACGGCATTTCCTGCTTCTGCGCACGATTCGGAAGATGTTCGACCGCGGTGAGGTAGCCGTGCTCATACTCATCGACTATCCGGGCTTCAACATGAAGGTGGCCGCGGCGGCGAAGAGAGCTGGCGTGCCGGTGCTCTACTACGTGACGCCGCAGGTGTGGGCGTGGGGAGCGGGGCGCATTCCCAAGCTCGCTCAGCTCGTCACCAAGGCCGCGGTCATCCTTCCGTTCGAGGAGCCGCTGCTCCGAGGCTTCGGCATTGACGCGACGTTCGTGGGCCATCCTCTGCTCGATCGCGCGATCAACATGCCGACCAAGGTGGAAGCCCGCGAAGCGCTCAGGCTGCCGCTGAATACTCGAGTGCTCGCCCTCTTTCCCGGAAGTCGCCAGCAGGAGATCGATCGCCACATCGACGACTTCGTCGCGACGGGGAAGGAGCTTCAGCGCAGGATTCCCGGTCTGCAGGTGCTCGTGAGCGTCGCGCCAACCGTTGCTCTCGATTCCGCTCGCTGCCCCTTCCGGCTTGTGCATTCGGCTTCGCTGAGCGTTCTGCGGGCAGCGGACGTGGCCCTTTGCAAAAGCGGAACAACCACTCTCGAAGCGGCGATCGCCGACTGCCCGCTGATCGTGGCCTACCGAACTGGACGGATCAATTATGCGCTGGCGAGGCGATTCGTGAAGGTGCCGAACATCGGCCTCGTCAACGTCGTTGCCGGCAGGGAAATCGCGCGCGAATTCATACAGGACGAGATTGTCCCGTCAGATATGGCGGATGCTCTGGCGGAGCTGCTCGACGATGGTCCGCGACGACAGGAGCTTCTGGCCGGGCTTGCGGAGGTGCGCTCAAAGCTCGGCTCCCCCGGGGCGGCGGACCGCGTCGCGCGGATGGCCAGCGAGCTCGCGGGCCCACGCGGATGAGTGACGACGACGAGCCCTTCCCGTGGCGATCGCGCGCTGCGCTGCTCGCGGGCAGAGGCGCTCTTCAACTGCTTGCCCGAACGTGGCGATTTCGCATCGTAAACGCCGCGGCGATCGATGATCTGAGAGCCGCGAGGCGGAATTTTATTTTCTCGCTCTGGCACGGGCAGCTGTTGCCGCTTCTCTGGCACCATCGCGACGAGGGCGTCGTCCTTCTGATCAGCGAACACCGGGATGGAGAGATGGTCGCGCGCGCGGCCGAGTCGCTCGGCTACGCGCTCGTCCGCGGGTCGACGACGCGCGGTGCTGGCCGCGCGCTGATTTCAGTTATCCGGGAGCTTCAGGCAGGGCGTGAGGTGGCGATTACCCCGGATGGCCCGAAGGGACCGGCGGGGAAGTACGCGCCCGGAGCATTGATCGCGTCGCAGAGATCGGGCGCGGCTATCCTTCCAGTAGTGGCGGTGGCTGACCGGGCCTGGCGTCTGAAGAGCTGGGACGGCTTCATGATTCCCAAGCCCTTTGCTCGAGTGACGGTCGCCTATGGGAATCCAGCGAACGTGCTCGCGGCGACGCCTCGTGCGGCGGCGGAAGAAGCTCCGCGATTCGAGGCGATTATGAACGAAACTATCGGGAAGGCGGGTGGCTAATCGGCGCAGACTGATTGAGGCAGTGTGGGCCGGCCGCGGAAAGCGTGCCCGCGCCGCGCGCGCGATGCTCGCGCCGGCGGAGGCACTATATGCTGCGGTGGTCGCGATCAGGGGAAAGCTGTACGACTGGGGAATCTTCCGGGCAACAGAATTCTCGGTGCCCGTGCTGAGCGTCGGGAATCTGTCGGTGGGCGGCACGGGCAAGACGCCGATTGCGGCTTGGCTCGTGGGCAGATTGTTGGAGAAGGGCGCTGCTCCCGCGATTGTGCTACGCGGCTACGGCGGCGACGAGACAATCGTACACGAGCGGCTCAACGAGGGAATTCCCGTGATCGCGGCTGCTGACCGCGTGCGTGGAATCCGTGACGCCATCGCCCAAGGCGTGGATGTCGTCGTGCTCGACGACGCGTTTCAGCACCGAAGGGCTCGGAGGGATGCCGACATTTTGCTGGTGAGCGCCGATGCGTGGGTGGGCAAGCCTCGACTTCTTCCCGCCGGGCCATGGCGCGAACCACTTCGCGCAGCGCGTCGCGCAACCCTCGTGATCATCACGCGCAAGACGGCAGACAGATCCGCGGTGGAAGATGTGAAGCGCGCGCTCGCCAATGCAGCTTCTCACGTACCGGTGGCGATCGCGCATCTCGCGCCCGGTGATCTGAGGAGCACCGCGACCGGTCAGACTCTTCCGCTCCACGCGCTTCGAGGAGCAGACCTGACCGCGATCGCCGCGATCGCACATCCGGAATTGTTTTTCAAGCAGCTGACCGAGCTGGGCGCGGTTGTGCGGCCGTTCAGCTTTCCTGACCATCACGCATTTACACGAGCCGACGCGCTCGATCTGGCGGCCGCGGCGGGCAACTCGGATTTTGTCGTTTGCACTCTCAAGGATGCAGTGAAACTGGAGTCGCTATGGCCTGCCGAAGCAGGGTCATTATGGTATGTTTCACAGCGTTTGCGAATGGAGGACGGGCAGGAGCACATCGACCGTCTGCTCGACAATTTGCTGTCCCCCGCAACCTGAAACTGAACCTCCCAACAACGGACCGACAGTCGACCTAATGGCCACAGACATTCGAATTCCTGCCCATAAACTCGTTCGACCCGACAAGGACCGATTCCTCGATGAGGAGAATCCATTCGAGGCGATGATGTCGCGGTTCGACAAGGCCGCTGAGCTTCTCGATCTGGAGCAGGGCCTGTACAAAGTGCTTCGTCAGGCTGAGAAGCAGGTGATCGTCTCGATCCCGATCATGCTGGACAACGGTCAGGTCGAGGTGTACGAGGGATATCGGGTTCAATACAACACTTCGCGCGGGCCGGCGAAGGGTGGCATCAGGTTCGACCTCAACGTCACGCTCGAAGAGGTGAAGGCTCTCGCCGCCTGGATGACCTGGAAATGCGCGGTGGTCAACATTCCCTTCGGCGGCGCGAAGGGTGGCGTGAGGTGCGATCCGCAGGCCATGAGCGCGGCCGAGCTTGAGAAAATGACGCGTCGCTACACTTCGGGGATCATCAACATGCTTGGCCCCGACACCGACGTGCCGGCGCCGGACGTCAACACCAACGAGCGCGTGATGGCGTGGGTGATGGACACGTACTCGATGCATGTCGGCCATACCGTCACCGCCGTCGTGACCGGAAAACCGGTGGAGCTGGGCGGATCGCTGGGGCGACGCGAGGCGACGGGCCGCGGCTGCATGATCGTGACCAAGGAGGCGCTACAGCACCTCGGAATGCCGGTGAAGGGAACGACCATCGCGATCCACGGATTCGGGAATGTCGGCTCGGTGGCGGCGCAGCTCCTCGCGCGCGAAGGCTGCAAGATCGTGGCGATCGGGGACAGGTCCGTCTCACTGTATAACGCCGGCGGGATCGACATCGACGACGCGATCGCGTACGCGAAGAAGAACCGGTCTCTCGAAGGCTACGGCAAGGCGGAGGTGCTCTCGGGAGCGGACCTGCTGACTCTCGAAGTCGATGTGCTGCTTCCCGCGGCGCTGGAAAACGTCATCACCACGAAGAACGCGAAGGACATCAAGGCGCGGATCATCTGCGAGGGCGCGAATGGCCCGACAACCGCGGCGGCGGATTCAATACTCGATGAGAACGGCATCTTCGTCATCCCCGATATTCTTGCCAACGCGGGTGGAGTAACGGTCTCGTACTTCGAATGGGTGCAGGACCGAGGTGGATACTTCTGGCCGGAAGATCTCGTCAACGAGCGGCTCGAGACGATCATGCGCCGGAGCTTCAAGGATGTGCTCGACCTCTCGCGCCAGCGTCGCGTGAACATGCGCACCGCCGCCTACATGGTCTCGATCAGCAGAGTGGCCAGCGTCCACAAACTACGCGGCATCTACGCGTAGATGCGCGTTGTCGTCGCCGTCGTGGGCAAGGCGCGCAACGCCGCGCTAGGCGAAGCGATCCGGGACTACGAGACACGAGCGGCGCGGTACTGGCCGCTCGACGTGCATGAGGTCCGCGAAGAGCGCGCGACCGGTATTCCATTGGACAAGGTGAAGGAGCGCGAAGCGTTGCGACTTTCGGAGAAGGTGCCTGAGAGAGCGCAGACCGTCGTTTGTGAGATCGGAGGCAAGTCGCTCAACTCGGAACAGTTTGCTGAGCTTCTGCAGTCGGCGCGCGAGCAGGATCGCGATCTCGCTTTTCTGATTGGTGGAGCGTTCGGCCTCGCGCCCAGCATCACGAAGAATTCAACCATGAAGCTTTCGCTCGCGCCATGGACGCTACCTCATGAGATCGCGCGCCTCGTTCTGGTCGAGCAGATCTACCGGGCGGGGACCATCGTGCATGGCGAGCCGTACCACAAGTGACGAACGTTCGCGACCTGTCCGCGGGAACACACGGGTCGGGCTCAGAGGAGGCCGACTGGTTCGAGCAGTGGTTCGGCGAGGACTATCTTCACATTTACCAACACCGCGACGAGCGAGAGGCCGAGCACGCCATCGAGCTGATCGCAGCGAATCTGGCCGGTCACGAGATCAATTCCGTGCTCGACCTCGGCTGTGGAGCCGGCCGTCACACGAAGGTGCTATTCGAGCGGTGGTGGACGGTGGGCCTCGATCTCTCGATGGCGCTCCTCAAGGTTGCGAGAAAAGAATCTTCTGACGCTCCGTATGTGCGGGCTGACATGAGGGACCTTCCCTTCGGCGACGAGAGCTTCAATCTGGTCGTGAATCTCTTTACGAGCTTCGGCTATTTCGAGGACGACGCCGAGCATGCCAGAGTTCTTGCGCGCGTGTGTGCCGTGACGCGGCGCGGCGGGACATTCGTCATCGACTTTCTGAACGCGGGGCAGGTGCGCCGCGAGCTTGTTCCCTACGACGAGCGCGTGGAAAACGGCATCACCATCGAGCAGACCCGAACGATCAGCCAGGACGACAGGTTCGTCGAAAAGAGGATAAGACTTCGGGGGCGGGGCAAGGAATACATCGAGCGCGTGCGTTTGCTGTCGGAAGCGGACCTCGAGCGCATGCTCGGCACGGCTGGGTTCGTAGTGTCGAAGCGCTTTGGAGACTACAGCGGCACCCGCTGGTCCGAGGATTCGCCCCGCACGATACTTTTCGCAAGCCGCCGATGAATCCTCGAATCGTAACCCAACCGCTCGCGGGGAACCCGCTCGCCGCCGCCTTCATTGCGGGGAATCCACCGCCAGGCTGGTACGAGCCTGTCCCAACCGATGCCGCGTCGTGGCGGAAGCGTCTCGAGTCGGTTCGATCCGACTTTCCGGATAACTGGCTGGCGAAGCTGGCGCCCGCATTCGAGGCGACGGGAAAGGCGAAGGAAAGACTCGACGCGTTGGGTACCGGCCGTGGCGTCGTCGTGACGACGGGTCAGCAGCCTGGTCTCTTCGGCGGGCCGATATACACGCTGTCAAAAGCTCTGAGCGCGCTCGCTGTCGCTGACGCCCTTCAGGAAGTCACGGGGACTCCGGTCGCGCCCGTGTTCTGGGCGGCCACAGACGACACCGATTTCAAGGAGGCGAGCAGCACCGTCGTCTCGATCCCGGGAGGCGCTCAGCTGCTGCGGATCGATCACACCCAGCCGCTCGGTCGCGCTATGGCATCGATGCCGCTGGGCGACGTGTCCGCGCAGCTGGAAGCGCTGACGCGAGCGGCGGGATCGACGATTGACCGCACGCCGATCGAATTGCTGGAGAAATTCTATTCTTCGGGGCAGACGATCGGATCGGCTTATGTCTCCTTCCTCCGCGCGCTGCTTGCGCCGCTCGGCATCGCTGTGATCGATGCATCGCATCCCACCACGCGCGCCGCGGCAAAGCCGGTGCTGAGCGGGGCTCTCGAGAAGGCTGGCGACATCGCCGCGAGAATTTCCGAGCGCAATCGAGAAATCGAAGAGGCGGGGTTTGCTGCCCAGGTTCAGGATGTGCCCGGCCTATCGCTCGTCTTCAGCTCGGCGTCTGGTGGACGCAAACGAATTCCGATCAAGGCGGCGAACAAACAATCCGCGTCCGAAGAGATGGGTCCTAACGTATTGCTGCGACCGGTCGTTGAGCGCGCGATTCTGCCCACGGCGACCTACATAGGTGGCCCTGCGGAGATCGCATACTTCGCGCAGATCGCCCCGATAGCCGACGCCCTCGGCGTTCCAAGGCCAACGATAGTTCCGCGGTGGTCGTGCACGATCATCGAGCCGCACGTCGGGACAATTCTCGAGAAGCTCGATTTGCGTCCCGAGGATTTCGCCGACCCACACGCGGTGGAGGCACGAGTGGCGCGAGCCCATTTGCCCAAGCGCGTGCTCGACGAGCTGAATGCCACGCGCGCGCTACTCGACAAACAACTCGACGAGCTGAGCGAGGCGGTCGCTGAAGAAAGCGCACCGGTGAGTCCGGCCGTGACTGGAGGATTGCGAGCGAACATGATGCGGCGCCTCGAGCGGTTCGAGCGCAGGCTCGTCGCTGCGGCCAAGAAACAGCACGCCGACATCATGCAGGAGATCGCTACGGCGCGCGGGTCGCTCTATCCTATCGGAAAGCCGCAGGAACGAGCCCTCAATTTCGTGCCACTTGTTGCGCGATATGGGACGGCACTGCGCGACGAAATGCTCGGTGAAGCGCGTGAGCACGCAAAACGGCTTGTCGGCGCGCAGGTCCGATCCCGATCGCTCCAGGAAGCCGTTCCGGTGCGAGGGCGATCGTGACCCACGGGGAAGACCAGGAGGAAGAGGATCGATCGCTCCCGCCGTTCCTCCCGCCAGAAGCTGATGAAGTAACCGCGGCCGCCACGCCGATCGAACGGCGGGCGACGCCGCGCACGCCCGCTCAGGCATTCGATCGGTCGAAAGGCGCGGCTTTTCTCGTCGGGTCCGGAATTCTTCTCAGTCGGTTGGCGGGACTCATCCGGCAGACGATGATGGCGCGCTACCTGGGGGCAGGTCTCGCCGCCGACGCGTTCAACGCGGCGTTCCGCATTCCGAACCTGTTGCAGAATCTATTCGGAGAAGGCGTGCTCTCGGCCTCATTCATTCCCGAGTATGCGGGACTCCTGGGAAAGGATGACGAGAAGGAAGCGACTCGCCTCGCCGGTGCAGTGGCCGGAATGCTGGCCGTCGTGTCAGCGGTCATCGTGCTACTCGGAGTGCTCACGGCGCCGTGGCTCGTCGCGATCATCGCCAACGGCTTCACCGGTGAGAAGCGGGACCTGACAGTGCGGCTCACCAGAATCCTGTTTCCTGGTGCCGGACTTCTGGTGTTCTCCGCGTGGTGCCTCGGAATCCTCAACAGTCACCGCCGCTTCTTCATGTCGTACACCGCGCCCGTGATCTGGAATTTGGCGATGATGTCCACGCTCGTCTTCTTCCATAAGGGGCACAGCGAGATTCAGCTCGCGATCTATCTCGCCTACGGCTCAGTGGTGGGGAGCGCGCTCCAGTTCCTGATTCAACTTCCCCAAGTCTTGTCTCTCGCGCCAGGCGTGAGACCGCGACTGACTGCGGCCACGGACAGCGTTCGAATCGTATTTCGGAATTTCGTTCCCGCCTTCGTGGGGAGGGGCGTCGTTCAGATCAGTGCCTACGTTGATGCGTGGCTCGCCAGTTATCTCGGCAATGGAGCCGTCTCGTCATTCACATATGCGCAAGCGATATACGTCCTGCCGATCAGCCTGTTCGGGATGGCGATATCGGCGGCCGAGCTGCCCACGATGTCGCGCGCGCGGGGAACCACGGCGGAGATCGGCGCGTACCTGCGTGGGCGCCTCAGCGATGGACTCGACCGGATTGCGTACTTCATCGTTCCAAGCGCGATTGCCTTCCTCGCTCTGGGCGACCTCATCGTGCTGCTGGTGTTCCAGAGCGGGAAATTCCAGCGCGGCAACACCATTTGGGTCTGGCAGATCCTGATCGGCTCGACGGTTGGACTCCTCGCCTCGACGATGGGCCGTCTGTACTCGTCCACGTTCTACGCGATGCGCGATACGAAAACCCCGCTGCGCTACGCTGTCGTCCGCGTGATCCTCACCACGGGACTGGGATATTTCTTTGCGCTCGTTCTACCGGGTCTGCTCGGTCTCGACCGCAAGCTCGGCGCTGCGGGCCTGACGGCATCGGCGGGACTCGCGGGGTGGGTGGAGTTCTACCTGCTGCGCCGGGAGATGGACAAGAGAATCGGCCGCACGCGCCTGGTGCCGGCTCGGATGGCGCGCCTGTGGGGAGCAGCGCTCACCGCGGCAGCAATTCCGTGGGCGTACAAGCTGATGGCGGACCGCGGCTCCCTGATCCTTTCTACCCACGACACCGTCGTCAAGTCGAAGCTGATGGCCCTGGCTCTGCTTTGCATTTACGGACTTGCGTACCTCGGCATTACTGCCGCATTCGGAATTCCGGAGGCGAAAAACGTCTTCGACCGCGGCAGACGACTATTCAACATGGCGCTGAGTCCGAAGTGAACCAGGCTTTACGCGGGTGGTATAATTACACATGCTGCGCGTCCCCGATGCCGTTGCGACAAAACTTCCACACCTCCCTGAAGGACCCGGGGTCTACCTCTGGAAGGGCAGGGATGGGGCTACTCTCTACGTAGGCAAGGCCAAGCGCCTGCGCTCTCGCGTGCGCAGCTATTTCGCCAACGACCAGCTCGAGAATCCCAAAACGCGGCATCTGGTCGGCCTCATCGCAGACCTCGAGACGATCGTCGTTCCTACCGAAGCGCACGCGCTCATTCTCGAAGCGAACCTGATCAAGGAGTACCGTCCGCGTTTCAACATCGCACTGCGGGACGACAAGTCGTATCCGTACATTAAGGTGACGGTGCAGGAGCCATTTCCGAGAGTGTTCGTGACTCGCCGCTTCGAGGACGACGGAGCGAGCTACTTCGGCCCCTACACCGACGTGGGCGCAATGCGCCGCTCGCTCAACGTGGTGAAGAGAATCTTCACCGTGCGAAGCTGCAACTACGACATGCCGGCCCAGATGCCGGAGCGGCCGTGTCTCGACTACTACATCAAGCGGTGCAAGGCGCCCTGCATACTGGCGCAATCGCAGGAGAACTACCGCACGATGATCGACGAAGTCGTGCTCTTCCTGTCGGGGCGTCCGGAGGAAGTCGTGCGCCGAGTGAAGGAGCGGATGGATCTCGCGTCCGAGCAGCTCGACTTCGAGCGCGCCGCGGAATTGCGCGACGCCCTCCACCACCTGGAGCAGATGGAAGAGCCTACCGTCGTGCTCGAGGTGGAAGGCGGTGACCGCGACGTGATCGGTTACGCCCGCGACGGCGACGATGCCTGCGTCACAGTGCTGCGCATCAGGGGCGGAAAGCTATTGTCGAGAGAGCAGCGCTTTCTGACGAACATCGAGGGGGAAGACGATGCCGACGTGATGCCCATCTTTCTCGCCGGCAGCTACGTCGGTATGCAGGAGAGAGCGCGACAGCTGTTGCTCCCGTTCGATTTCCCGGATCGCGAGCTGATCGAGCAGGCGCTGCCGGATAGCAGGATTCTGATTCCCCAGCGCGGGCCACGGCGCGATCTCATTGCCTTGGCCGAGCAGAACGCGCGTCACCTGCTCGAGGAGCTCAAGCTCTCATCGATGGAGGCAGACGAGCGCGCCGGGGACCCGGTCTATGAGCTGGGAAGGGAGCTGGGGCTCCAGCGCCTGCCGCGGTCGCTCGTTTGCTTCGACATTTCGACCACCCAGGGCACCGATACGGTGGGATCCTGCGTCTGGTTCGAGAACGGGCGGGCGAAGAGGGCCGAGTACCGAAAGTTCAAGGTGAAGACCGTGGAGGGCGCGGACGACTTTGCCTCGATCCAGGAGGTGGTTCGCCGGTACTTCGAGCGCCGCTTGAAAGACGAAAAGCCGCTCCCCGACCTGATCGTCGTCGACGGAGGCAAGGGCCAGCTCTCTGCCGCCCACGCCGCGCTCGCTGAGCACGGGCTCGCTGATCGTCCGTTGATCAGCCTCGCCAAGCGGGACGAGGAGGTGTTCATCTGGGGCCGGGAAGAGCCTCTCAGGCTCTCGAGACGATCGCCCGGCCTCAGGCTGTTGCAGCAGGCGCGGGACGAAGCCCACCGCTTCGCAGTCACCTACAACCGGAAGCGCCGGACGATGCGGACCGTGACCTCCGAGCTTCTCAAGGTGCCTGGGATCGGGCCGGTAAAGCGGCGCCAACTGCTCAAGGAATTCGGGAGCGTGCAGGGAGTCCGGGGCGCGAGCGAGGAGGCAATCGCCAGCTTGCCAGGGTTCAACGCGGAGCGCGCGCGGAAGCTCCTGGAGTCGCTCGCGGCAACCGCCCCGGTGTAACGGAAACGCCACGCCTTAAGCGTGAAATTCAGAGAGCTAAAGTTCGGTAATTCCTTGACTTCGCTCTCTATAGCTCTAAATTACTTGAGCTATGGTAAAGGTCTCCCGAGTTGAACTAAAGAGCATCGCCGACGAGCTCGGAATCCAGCCGGGGACGGAGCTGCTCACGGTGAATGGGAGGCTGCTCGCGGACTTCCTCGACTGGGAATTTCTAACGGCCGACGAGGAGCTCGTGATCGAGGCCCGTCAGCCCGACGGCGAAGAGGTCATCTATGAGCTCGAGCGCCTCGATGGCGAGCCCCTTGGGATCTCGCTCCAGCCGCCGTCGGTGCGACGCTGCGCCAACAAGTGCGAGTTCTGCTTCATCGAAGGGCTGCCGCCCGGACTGAGGAAGCCCCTCTATATCCGGGACGACGACTACCGGCTCTCCTTCGCCTACGGAAATTTTGCGACGCTTTCCAACGTGAAGGAGCGCGACATCGAGCGCATCCTGGAGTATCGGCTGTCTCCGCTCTACGTCTCGGTCCACGCGACGAACCACGAGGCGCGGAAGGTTCTGCTCAACAATCAACGCGTCCCCGACATCAAAGCCCAGCTTTCGCGTCTGACAGCCGGTGGAATCCAGTTTCACGCTCAGATGGTGGTAGTTCCGGGGCTGAACGACGAAGCTGTGCTCGAAGAATCACTCACTGATCTCTGGAATATGGGCGAAGCCGTGTTGTCGGCTGCTGTAGTCCCCGTGGGACTCACCCAGTTCTCGCATCTTTACACAGGAAAGAAGATGGACCCAGCGACTGCGTTCTCGATTCTCCTCCAGGTCGAGAAGTGGGGGGAGCGCGCGAAGCGAGAGCGTGGTGAGACCTGGGTATTCGGATCCGACGAACTCTACATGCTCGCCGGGCGAGAGCTGCCTGGCCCCGAGCACTACGGAGAATTTGCCCAGATCGAGAATGGCGTCGGGTCCGTGACTTCGCTCCGCATGCGGGTCGCCGGCGGTCTGGATCGCGTTGCCCGTCGCGATGGCCAGCGCATTGGCGTGGTCACCGGGTTGGCAATGGCGCCACTCATGGAGCCGCTGCTGGACCGGCTGCGCGAAGTGAGCGGGGCCGATTTCGAGCTCATCATAGCGGAGAATTCGCTGTTTGGTCCGACGATAACAACGGCCGGTCTTCTCGTCGGGAAGGACATCATGGCAGCGCTGCGCGATCGCCATGATCTCGACATCGCGCTGATTCCCGCCGAGACGATCAACGACGATGGAGTATTCCTCGACGATTTCACTATCGAGGCCGTGCGTGACTCGTTGCCGATGCCGATCTTCCCATCCTATGACTTCATCGATGTTCTGGAGTCCGAGTCGAGCGGGGTGCTCGCGTGAATCTTCCAGTCATCGCACTCGTCGGGCGTCCAAACGTCGGCAAGTCGGCGCTCTTCAACCGGATCGTCGGTGAGAACAGCGCCATCGTGAGTGACGAACCGGGGACTACCCGTGATCGCCACTTCGCGCGCGCGGAGTGGAACGGCCGCCAGTTCTGGCTGGTCGACACCGGCGGGCTGACCGACGACCCACACATCCCGATGGACCTGGAGATCAAGCGTCAGGTGCTCCAGGCGATCGAGGAATCCGATCTTCTGATGCTTGTTGTCGACGCGAAGATCGGGCTGCACCCGAGCGACTCGCGAGTGGTCGACCTGCTGCGCGACGCACGGAAACCGTGGGTGCTGGTTGCCAACAAGGTCGATGATCCCGCCACTACGGATTTCTACGAGTTCTACGAGCTAGGCGCCGGGGATCCGGTTCCCGTCTCGGCCATCAACGGCAAGAATTCCGGCGACATGCTCGACGTGTTGGTGGAGAAGATCCCAACCGCCGCGGAAGAAGTGCCCGACGCATTACGCGTGGCGGTAGTGGGCCGCCCCAACGTCGGCAAATCATCCATCATCAACCGGCTCCTCGGCGAGGAACGGCTAGTCGTCGCCGACACGGCTGGAACTACCCGCGACGCGATTGATACGCCTATGATGTTTCACGGGCGCGAGCTGATCTTCGTCGACACCGCGGGACTCCGTCGCCAGTCGAAGGTGGAGGATGGCATCGAATTCTATTCCTCACTTCGAACGCGGCGTGCGATCGAGCGCTCCGACATCTGCGTCCTCGTGCTCGATGCGGCCGAGGGCCTGCACAACCAGGATCTGAAGATCGCGCATCTTGCCTGGGAGAGTGGACGCGGCCTGATCGTCGTGGTGAACAAGTGGGATTTGAAGGAGAAGGAGAACAACACCGCGGCCAAGTTCGAGAAGGAATCGCAGGAAAAGGCGCCGTTCCTCAAGTTCGTTCCATTCGTGTTCACATCCGCGCTGAGCGGACAGCGGGTGACGAAGATTCTGGAGCTGCTGCTAGAGGTAGACGCAGAACGGCACAAGCGGATCAGCACTTCGCAGGTCAATACCACGCTCACCGCAATCGTAGGAAGACGGCAACCGCCACAGGCGGCCGGTCGCGAGATCAAGCTCAACTACGCAACGCAGGTGGAGACGGCACCGCCCGTGATCGCGGTGTTCGGCAACAATCCCGACCTCGTGCAGGAGCACTACGTGCGATACCTGCACAACGAATTCCGCGAGGCGTGGGGATTTCGCGGCAATCCGCTGCGGATCATCATGCGCCGGAAGAGCGCGTAGATGGCACCGTTTGTCGGCCTGATCATTTCCTATCTGGCCGGCTCGATTCCATCGGCATACATCGCCGGCAGGCTGCGCGGCGTCGACCTGCGGAAGCACGGCTCCGGGAATCTCGGAGCAACGAACGTGGTGCGCGTGCTGGGCGCGAAGACAGGCGCCGTCGTATTCATCGCCGATCTTTTGAAGGGATTTCTTCCCGTCCATTTTCTGCCGATCTACACCGGGACACTGCCGCACGGGTGGTGGGCTCTCGCCTTCGGCGCTGCGGCGATACTCGGTCACATCAAGCCCGTCTTCTTGCTCGGCAAGGGTGGCGGGAAGGGAATGGCGACTGCAACCGGCGTATTCCTGGCCCTCGCGTTCATCCCAATGATCGTCGCCGAGGTCGTGTGGATCGCCACGTTCTACTTCACCAGATACGTCAGCCTCGCTTCTCTTCTCGGGGCCGCCGTGTTTCCGTTCGCGCTCTTGGCCTGGTACCGGGATCCGCGGTCACCGATTTTCATCGCGAGCGTGATCATCGCGGTGTTCATGTTCTGGACACACCGCGCCAATATCGGCCGGCTTCGCCGCGGCCAAGAGCATCGGTTCGTGAAAAAGGAAATGGCAGGCTGATGCGCTGCGCGGTGGTCGGAGCCGGCGCGTGGGGCACTGCGCTGGCGGATCTTCTGGCGCGCAATGGGCACGACGTGAGGCTCTGGGCCTATGAACCCGACGTGGTGGAATCGATCAACACGAGGCGTGAGAACGTGCGATTTCTACGAGGTCACGAGCTCTCACCATCGGTTGAAGCGATGGGCGATATACGGCGCGCGGTCGAGGGGGCCGAGCTCGTCACACTCGCGACGCCGTCACACGTGCTGCGGCGAATCGTGAAGTCCGCGGCGGCGTCACTATCGCCCTCCGCGCCACTGGTCGTAGCCACCAAGGGAATCGAGAAGGAGACGCTCTGTCTGATGACCGAGGTCGCGGAGCAGGAGGTTCCGGGCGCAACGGTGGTCGCGATTTCGGGGCCGAGCTTCGCCGCCGAAGTCGTGAAATGCCAGCCTACGGCGGTGGTTGTCGCGTCAATGCAGCCCGATGCGGCCGGTATCGCGCAGCGGGCCTTCAGCTCGGCGTACTTTCGTGCCTACACGCACACGGACGTGATAGGAGTCGAGCTCGGTGGCGCGCTCAAGAACGTCATGGCAGTCGCGACCGGAATCGCCGAAGGTCTTGGCCTCGGCTTCAATGCGCGAGCAGCACTGGTTACGCGAGGTCTCGCGGAGATGACGAGACTGGGCTCGGCGCTTGGCGCGGAGCAGAGCACGTTCGCGGGGTTGGCCGGGCTTGGTGATCTCGTGCTCACGTGTACCGGCTCACTAAGCCGCAATCGGGCCGTCGGCGTCGAGCTGGGGAAGGGGAGGAAGCTGGAAGAAATTCTGAGGGACAGAGAAACGGTCGCGGAGGGAGTCGTCACCGCGCAAAGCGCGCGCGAGCTGGCCGCGCGAGAGGGAGTCGAGATGCCAATTGTCGATACCGTGAATCGCGTACTTTTCGAGGGTCAACCGGCACGCAGCGCCATCGCCGCTCTCATGACGAGAGAGCTCCGAGCGGAGGTAGATCGATGAAGCCGAAAGAACCGGTGCAGGAATTTTTCTCTATCGGCGACGTGTGCACGCTGACGGATCTCAAGCCGCACGTGCTGCGCTACTGGGAGAGCCAGTTCAAGTTTCTTCATCCCGCCAAGAACCGGTCTGGAAATCGCGTTTACCAGCGGCGCGAGATCGAGCTGGTCATGCTGGTCAAGCAGCTGCTTTACACCGAGAAGTACACGATAGACGGGGCGCGTCAGAAGATCGACGAGTACAGGAAGAGCGGAGAGCTTCGCTCGGTAGCGAGCGCGGCGCTGGACTCTCAGGCCGTCGCGTCGATGGAGAGCGAGCTGCGCTCACTCCTGGCGTTGCTCGATGGACACCCAGCAGAGAAGGGGGCGAAAAGTTGATCGAGCCGCTCGTCGTCATCGTACCCGCGTACAACTCGGAGCCGACCCTCGCGAAGGTCGTAAAGGATGTGCGCCGCAACCTGCCTGGCGCCCTGATAATCGGCGTCGATGATGGCTCGACCGATGGCTCGCGGCAGCTGCTCAGAGCCGTGACGGACGAAACGATCGAGTTCGACAAGAACCGTGGCAAAGGGGCCGCCCTGCGCGCGGGCTTCGATATGGCTCTCAAGAAGGGTGCGGCCGCGGTTCTCACGATCGATTCGGATGGCCAGCACGATGCCGCCTTCGCTCCCGCGATCGTCGGCGCTCTCGATCGGGCGGACATTGTGATCGGGACGCGTGATCTCTCCGGCAAGGCGGTGCCGAAGCATCGGCGGATCGCCAACATGATCTCGTCAGCCGCCACACGCGCGGTGTCCGGCGGAAAGGTGCGCGACAGCCAGTCCGGTTATCGCGCGATGAAGGCGCAGGTTCTGCGCAAGGTTGACGCGGTAGGCGACCGCTACGAGTTCGAGACGGACTTCATCATCCGCGCCGCCCGCGCCGGATTCACGACGGTCAACGTGCCGATCTCGACCATTTACGGATCGCCCAGCTATTTCCGCGAGTTTCGCGACGCGTGGCTCGTGATCAAGGTATTGTGGCGCCATCGCGCCGGGATTTGGAAGCGTTGAGACTGCTCTGCACCAATGACGATGGCATACTCGCCCACGGCCTGGCGTGTCTGATCGAGGCAGCCGAGCCGCTGGGAGAGATTACAGTCGTTGCTCCGGATCGGGAGCAAAGCGCAACGAGCCATTCTCTCACGCTTCACCATCCGGTGCGGCCAATCGAGCGCGGCGAGCGAAGGTTTCAGGTTGACGGCACGCCGACCGACTGCGTAATGCTGGCTGTCGAAGCGCTAATGCCGGAGCGACCTGATTTCGTTCTGAGCGGCATCAATCACGGCCAGAACATGGGTGAGGACGTCCTCTATTCGGGAACAGTTGCTGCCGCAATGGAGGGCCTGTCGCTCGGCATCCCGTCCGTCGCGATCTCATTCGCCGGCGGCGATCTCAGAGCGGATGTGAGCATGCTGAGCGATCAGATCGACCCGTTGCGGAACTTGCTCAAGCACATCTTCTCGTTGCGACCGTTTCCGGAGCACACGCTGCTCAACATCAACATCCCTCCGTTGCGCGGCGACGACATTTTGGGAGTTCGTCTCACCAGGCTCGGGAGGAGGGTCTACTCGGATTCGCTCAAGCCGATGCAGGATCCATGGGGTCGCCAGATTTACTGGATCGGTGGCGGATCCATCGCATGGTCGGGAGAAGAGACATCGGATTTTCGCGCGATACAGGAAGGCTACATATCCGTAACACCCTTACACCTCGACTTGACTCATCACGCGATGCTCGCTTCGGCGGAGACGTGGTGGCAGCTACCCTAGAGCACGAGCAACGCGGTCCGCGGCGGCGACTCGTCGAGCTGCTGCATGAGCAGGGCATCAAGGACCTCGCCGTCCTGAATGCGATAGACAAAGTGCCACGTCACCTCTTCGTTCCCACGGGCGTTCGCCACCGGGCCTACGAAGACTCGGCGCTTCCGATCGGGAATGGGCAGACGATTTCCCAGCCATCGATTCACGCGCGCTATCTCGAGCTCCTGAAGCTCAAAGGGAATGAGAAGGTGCTCGAGATCGGAACAGGATCCGGTTACCAGACGGCGTTGCTCTCAGTCCTGGCGTCACAGGTATTTTCCATAGAACGAATTCCGGCTCTGCTCGACACCGCGCGTGAGACGATTCGGCAGACCGGATTTCGCAATATCTCTTTTCTGCTGGGCGACGGCACCCTGGGATGGAGGCAGTATGCGCCGTATGACGCGATACTCGTCGGTGCCGGCGCGCCAGAGGTTCCGTCGACATACGAGGAGCAGGTGACCGAGGGAGGACGTATTCTTATTCCGCTTGGCGATCGCGAAGAACAGACCTTGTACATGTTCACCCGTCGCGGTGACAAGCTCGAGCAGGAAGAAATCGCTCCGGTGCGCTTTGTGCCGCTCGTGGGCAAATACAGCTGGGAGGGTTTGTAGTGGCACCGTCGCCTCATCGTCCATTCGTTCCGCATCGCACCCCGAAAGCAGCGAGACCGGCCACGGGCTCGTCCGAGTTTCGTTTGGCACGACCGTTCGTGCCGGGGGCAGAGCACTCGGGTATTGAAACCATTCAGGGTGAGGCCACAACCGCAGCGCGAGTGGAATCGGCCGCGCGACTCCAGCCGATCCAGGACTTTCTCGACGTGTCAGCGCGGAACGTACCGCCTGTCGCCCCAGATTCGAACGGCGACGATTTCTCTTCCGATCTGGATGCGGGCGTGGACCAGCTCCCACCGTTGGAGCATTTTCTCGATCCACTGCCTCGAGTAGGAGACAGCGCGCCACCATCAGACTCGCTAGCGTCGGAGTGGGCCAATGCCGACTGGCAGCAATACGATTGGCGATCGGTGGCGGCGTTGGGCGAAAGCGGTGAGTCCGCCGCGTCGAACGCGTGGGCCACGACCGATTGGGATGGCACCGGACCGCGCGCAGCACGCGCGGCAAAGGATGCACGCCCGACCGCCGCCCAGGCGATTGCGAGCGCACTCGCTCAAATTGCGCAACGGATCAGGGACGGCGACCTGGCGGCTCCCATTCCGGGAGCAGAGACCGACCCGGCGACAATAGCGGCCACGCTGACCGCCCTATTGGGAATCCGGACGTAGATCCAGAATGGAGAGCATACATCTCGAAGTCCGGGGACGTGTGCAGGGAGTCGGGTTTCGATGGTACGTGGTGGAAATGGCGAGAGAGCTTGGACTAGCCGGCTGGGTGAGAAACAAGCCGGATGGGATCGTCGAGATCGCCGCCGCGGGTAAGCCAGACGTCCTGGCAAAGCTCGAAGCGGCCGTGAGCGCGGGACCTCCCGGGGCGCGAGTCGAAGAGGTGCGCAAACTAGGCGCAGTGGCCGCCGACTCGCTCGAACTTCCTTTCGGAATCGTTCGCTAGGGCGCTCGGCACGAAATCGTTCGCTCGAACTCTCGGCGAGAACACTTCTAGAACCTCCCTCTGAAGTGTAGATTCACCCCGTGAAATCGCCGTCTGCCTCGGCCTCGGCGATAAACCCGGACCATGATCCTTGCCCCCGTAGCTCAGGTGGATAGAGCAGCGGTTTCCTAAACCGTTGGCCGGGTGTTCGAGTCACCCCGGGGGCACTTTACAGCAACGGGCACCCACTTCAGGTCACCATAAAAGCGAATGACGACACCGAATATTCCGGCACGCAAGCGATCCGGCGCGGACGAAGAGACGATCACCGAGTGGTTGATGATCCATCAGCGCGAGGTCGCATGGGCCGTAGTGGCGATTGCGATCATCGTTGGTGGTTTCTGGTACTACGAGCGCTCGCAAGCCATTAAGGCTCAGCGGGCTGAGGCGGCATACTTTCAGGCTCGGCAGTCGGCAGCGGCGGGGAACCTACCTTTGGCGGTCTCTGACCTCCAGAAGGTCGTCAGCCGGTACGAAGGAACGAGTGCCGGGACCCAGGCGGCCCTCACGCTGGCGCAGACCTTCTACGATCAGAAGAAGTTCAAGGAGGGGGTGGATGTCCTGAAGGCCGCGGGGGCAAAGGCTTCGGCTGACTTCCAGGCGTCGATCCATGTTCTCGCGGCGGCGGGCTACGAGGAGCTCAAGAACCTGGTCGCGGCAGCTGAACAGTACAAGCTGGCGGCCCAGGTGACCCGGTTTCCGGTCGACAAGTCCGAATATATGGCCTCGGCCGCTCGTGACTATATGGCTGCCGGAAAGACGGCAGAAGCCAAGGCGATCTGGACCGAGCTGGTCAAGGACGAGGCCGCACCGACGGCCGCTGAGGCGCGAGTAAGACTTGGCGAGCTCGGGGCAAAGCCGGTGAAGATCTAGTCCGAGTCGGACCGGGATGCTCAAAGGGCCGCAGAATGCCGCGGCCTTTTTTTTTTGCGCGCCGGAACCGAGCGGGGTGGTCCATGGAAATATGTTCAATCAACAGCCCCAATCCTGTCACTGGGGAGATATGCGTATAAGATAGATTATGTAAACTACCTCACCCCTTTAATTGTGGAGAAGTTGATACTGTCCACTCCTCCACTGCTCAAGACCAAGCCGATTAGATGGTTAGACCATCCACCCGAGAAAGCACTTCAGCTGAACTATAGCGAACAGCAGCTCGACCGTGCCGCGACAGTCTGTCAATCGATGTCGCGAATCCGTCCCTCAAAAACGATCCGACCTTCGCCGCGGAGCGACGGCAGCCAGGAGACTCCAGCCCGCCTGACACTCACGGTCAATGGGAGCGAGGATCGAGTCCAGAGGGTGGTTTCCCCTCCCGAATCGCCCCAGTCGGAAAGCATGATAGCCGTGGCGACAGCACCCGTACCACACGCCAGCGTTTCCCCCTCAACACCTCGCTCGTAGGTCCGGTAAGTGAACTCGCCGTCAGCCCTCCTGGAGACAAAGTTCACGTTGGCTCCATCGATGAGGGAGCGATGATGTCGAAGCTCGGAGCCTCGCCCCATGACGTCAGCCGACTCGACATCCGGGATCTCAACCACTACATGAGGTACTCCCACCCTCGCGTACCCGAGTCGTCGCTCACCTGATTTGAGACCGAGCTCTTTGGCGTCTGACCGGACGTCTGTGACCGGTTCCAGGTCGACCTCGGGCAGGTTGTCGCGGATCCTTGCCCGGAGTGATCCGGCCGCAGTGTGAAGGAGGAATCCGCCGGCCTGTGCCAGCCCCAGCTCCACGGCGAGCCGCGTGCTACAGAGGCTCGCGTTTCCGCAGAGCGCCGCCTCCGAACCGTCGCTGTTATAGTAGCGCATCCGGACGTCACTCTCCCCTGACTTCTCGAGAAAGACGACTCCGTCGGCCCCGACGCCGGTGCCGCGGGCCGCAAGTGACCTGATCGCTTGCTCGTTCTCGAGGCGCGCCGCGGCGCTCCCTGTCGAGTCGAAAACGACGAAGTCGTTTCCCGATCCTGTCATCTTGTAGAAGTGCTGGCCCTCTGGGCGAGCCACCATTAGATCCTCCCGATCAGGCTCCACCAGCGCAGACGCCAGACCATCCAGATCGCTTCGCGCACGATCTTCTTCGACATCTTGCTTATGCCCTCGGCACGATCCACGAAGATGATCGGGATCTCGACCAGGCTGAAGCCGCGCTTCCAGACGCGATAAGACATCTCGATCTGGAACGCGTAACCATTGGATTTAACGGAGTTTAGATCGATCGACTCAAGTACATTCCGGCGGAAGCACTTGAAGCCACCGGTGGTATCAAAGATCGGCAGTCCGGTTACCGCCCGGGCGTAGATGTTCGCGCCGTAGCTGAGAAACAGCCTGCTCATCGGCCAGTTCACGACGTTGACGTGGCCGTCCTGGTAGCGTGATCCCAGCACGACGTCCGACTCTTTGATCGCTGCGAGGAACTCCGGCAGCCGTTCCGGATTGTGCGAGAAGTCGGCATCCATCTCGAATACGAGATCATACTTTCGCTCCAGCGCCCAGCGAAAACCGGCGATGTAAGCGGTTCCGAGCCCAAGTTTCTCCGCCCGATGGATCACATGAACCCGAGCGTTGTTGGCGGCGATGCCATCGACGATCGCTCCCGTTCCATCTGGCGAGCCGTCGTCCACCACCAGGATCTCGAGCGAAGGATCCTGCGCCAGAATCGCCGGGATCAATCGTGCAATGTTGAACCGCTCGTTATACGTCGGCACTATGACTAGCGCGCGGTCAGGCAAGGCGTCTCCGGTCGCGCCAGACACCGGCGCCGAGCAACAGGAATCCCAGTGCGATCGCAATCCACGTGATCGCTTTGCCCTTCTCGTACGTCGGGCTTGTGAAAGTCAGCGCGACGCTGCGAGCGCCGGCCGGCAACTCGACGCCGATCATCGTGTAGTCTGCTCGGCCGATTCGTGCGGGCTTTCCGTCAACGGAGGCGATCCACCCCGGATAATAATTCTCCGAGACGACGAGTGAAGACCCCTGAGGGGCGGGCGCGCTCAAATCGATCTGCACGTTGCCGGGTTCGTAGTGCCGCACGGTGGTCGTGATAGCCAGCGCTGGGGGGAGGGATTGCACCCCCTGCGTGACCGTGACGTTGGCCGAGGTGTCGAACAGAGCGGCGCGAGTGAGCTCGAATCGCGGATTGAGAATCGTCGCTAGCACCTGATCGTCGGGCGCCTTCACTGCGACCGGCGTCACCCATGAATACGGATTTGGCTTGGCAAGGCGAAAGAGGTAGACGGTGTCCCCGGATGCGTTGAGGACCGGCCCATTCATGAGGGTCGTACCCTGAATGAACGGCAGCTCCGGAATGTTGGTCAGCAAGTACTGCGTGTTCGTCAGCTGGAGAACGTTGGGATTGAGGAGCTGGTCGAGGCCGGAGTTCTCTCCAATGAGCACGTCGTAACGTCCGAGCTCATTGCCGTGATATCCGTGGGCAAGCCGGATTCTGTGCGTCATCAATGCATCGCCACTCAGAAACACGTCTCGCTGCGGGACCTGCCGCAATTGGAACGCGAAAACGCGACCCGGCTGGGGCACATGCGCGAGAGCATCGACCGTCGCGTCGCTCGCGTAAATCACCTTTCCAGGCGGCATGAACATCCAGTACATATGCTCGACCGTCCACAGATCGACTGCGGTGAGGGCGACGAGGGCCAATGCCGCCGCCTTGATCGAGACCTTTCCGCGCGTCAGCGCGAACCAGAGTCCCAACACAAGCAGGATGAAAGCCAGCGACCGCCACGCGCCAAGAATGAGGGCTGAGTGGTTTGCCGCGACCCGGTCGACGAGTCGCTCGTCGGCGAACGATTCGGCGATACTGGAGAGCACGCCGGCTGATGCGAGCAGCGCGATCACCAGCCCCCCGATCGTCCAGCCGATGAGATATTTTCGCGAGACACGAAGCTGGAGAAAGCGCTCGGTCCCTGTGGCAACGAGCAAAGCAATCGCAAGCGTTCCGACGAAGAAGATCGTCGCTGGGGCGCGGAAGTACTTCGTGCCGGGAACCAACGCGTACGGAATTCTATAGAACGGGGTCGCGCCACCGAGCGACCAGAGCAAAGTGACGAGGAGCGCGACCGACCAGAACACGATGTGCTTTCGGCGCGGATCACCACGCAGCCCGATGAAAGCGGCGCCGGCTAGAATGAGAACAACGACTCCGACGTAATCGCTGTGAAGGTGAATCAGGTTTGGCCCCGAGTACTTGTCGAGCATTCCTGAGAACTGCGGGAGGTATGCATTCAGCAGCTCGTCCGGCGGCCAGGCGTACGAAGTCGCGGTGGCATAATCACCGAATCCCCCCGCCCGCGGCGACCAGGGCACGTATTCACGGACCGGCAGATATTGTGCTGCCCCGATCGCGAGCCCGACGACCACAGAAAGCAGCGCGGCTCCCAGTCGCTTGATTGAGACATCGCGCGGGAGCTTGATCCCATCGAGCGTGGCGAACGCGAGAAAAAGGGAGTACGCTCCCGCTGTGAGAAGGGTGTATTGCAATAGCTGTGGATGGGGACTCAGGACGCAGAGGCCGATGATCAGGGCGAACGCACCCCAGCTCCAGTTCTTCCCTTGCCGGAATCCGAGGTAGAGCATCCAGAGCGCCAAGGGAAAGAGCGCGCTCACGAACAGCTTCCCGTCGTGGCCAGGCGAGGCGTACGATGCGATCTGTCCGCTCATCATGTAGGCGATTCCGCCGGCGAGCGCGCCGTAGAAGCTGTAGCCGAGCGCGCGAAGGAATCCGTACGTGAAAAGGCCGCAGAGGAAAATATGAATGATGAAGCCCCACGTCATCGCGATGTCCGTGGGCATGATCATCCGCAGGAGGAAAGTCGGATAGAAAATGTCACCATGCATGGCGGCGACGTACGGCATGCCGCCCAAGAGATACGGATTCCAGAGCGGGAAATGCCCCGTCGTCTTTAGCGTAGTCGCGGCGAACTCCCGGAAGGCGTACCCGGCCTTGTACTGATCGCTGTTTTGATTCAGGAGGAACTTGCCAACGAGCGCCGGATATGCCAGCGAGAGCGTGGCCAACGCGTAAACGATCGCTGCCCAACCAAATGCGAAGCGCGGCGCCGGTGGCGCCGCGGGTAGTCCAGCGGGACTCGAAGTTTGCCGGAGCGGAGACTTCTCTCGTGGCTTAGCCATGATCGTTCAGGTTGGTGAAGACGTTCGGTTTGGGCCCGCGGCAATATACAATCCGCTCGGCACCAACTCGACGATTGTCAGCCACAGGCGGGCCGCGATTGCTACGAGCGCCGCGTCCGCTTCGTTGGCGAGTCCAAGCTGCACCATGAACGCGGCGAGCGTGAACTCTCTTACACCCAGGCCGGCAGGCGCGATCGGCGAGATGAAACCCAGGATGTACGCAGCGGTGTAAACTGCGATGTACGAGGACATTTCGCCAGGCGCGCCTCCTAACAGGCCGCGCACAAAAAGCTCAAACGCGATCCCGTAGAACAGCCACGAGAGAGCGCTCGCGACAGCCGCGGTCCAAATGCTTTTCGCCGGAACCGAAGGAGGCGCGATTTCGCGGCCAATCAGATTGCCCAGCCAGATCGCGAGCGGAGGAAGAAAGCGCGGCGCGCTGAGCAGCAGACCTGCCAGCAGCAGAACGGCGAGTCCCACTAATAGCGGTTGGCCGAGAAGCTTCGCGCCGGTGATCATCACGATGGCGGTGCCGGTGGCGAGACTCACCGTTTGCATGACCACCGATGACCCAGCCGCGGCAATCGCCGACAGACCCCGCTTCCGCGCCATCACGCCCATCGCGGTGAGCGACCAGACATTTCCGGGAACGTACTTCCCGAGGTTGGAGAGGAACCAGATCCGAGCGGCGTCGATGAACGGAACGTGGGAATCCCAGGCTTCCAGTATGCGACGCCAGGCTTCGATGAGAAGCGCGTATGTGACGAGGATCAGCGCCGTGGCCGCGGCGATCCATTCCCACCCGAACTGAATGTGGGTGAGTCTCGATTCAACCTTATTCCACTGGGTCGCCAGCGAACGCGCCGCGAAGAACAGCACCGCCGCGGCGAAGATCCACTGCGCGACCTTGAATAGGTTACGACGCGTTAGCGCCAAGAACCCGTCGGTATATCTCTGCGTAGCGGCGCGCGGCTGACTCCGGCGCAAAGGCAGAGAGTGCGTAGAGGCGCCCTGCCCTGCCCAGCTGACTTCCGCGGCCATCGCGGGCGAGCAAATTGTCGAGCGCGCTGGCGAGGGCAGCTCTGTCACCGGGCTTGACGAGCAGCCCCGTCTTCTCGTGCTGGATCACGTCGCGAAGTCCCCCCGAGTCGAACGCCACGACCGGCGTCTCGCAAAGCAGCGCCTCGACCGCGACCAGACCGAGGCCCTCGTCAATCGAGGGAATGACCACCGCGGCGGCGCGCTGGTAGAGCGGAGGAAGCTCTGATTGAGAAAGTTGTCCATGCCAGCGGATACGCGAAGCGACTCCGAGTTGTTGCGCGAGCTGCTTCAGGGCCTCGCGGTTCGGCCCGTCGCCCACAATGTCCAGTGAGGCGGCGGGTGTCTTCATCGTGGCCAGCGCGTGCACAAGGTGCTCCGCGCCTTTCTGGTCGTTGAGGCGGCCGACGAAGAGCAGGCGCTGTCCGTCGCGCGACGAGCCGGGCCCGAAGAGATTCGTAGCGACCGGCATTGGCGCCACGGTCGGATGCACACCGGGAACGAGCGCCTCCGTTTCGTCCTTGAGCCACTTCGAGACAGTCGTGACAGCCGCGGAGTGCTTGAGAACGTGTCCGAAGAGCGGCTTGGCGACGCCAACCTTGCGAGCCAACCGGACATCGGTCCCGTGGAGGGTGGTGACGAGAGGGATGCGTGCGAGTCCGCTCACCCACGTCCCCACCACTCCATTGGGGAACCACCAGTGCGCGTGAACCAGCTCCGGCTCGAAGCTGCGTCTCGCGCGAACGGAGTGGACGAAATCGGAGCCCAGGAATCCGACGAGCGCGAGTCGGGCCGTCCAGGACGAAGCGACATCGTTCGCCATGTTTCCCGTGTAGGCCAGCTTCTCGAAGCGCCGAGGCGCGTACCTGAATCGCTCGACGCTCACGCCCTCCATCTCTTCCGAAGCCGGAAGACCGGCGCCAGCGGGCGCAACTACCCGAACGTTTACGTTTTCTCCGCGGAGCGCGACCGCCAGCCGCAGGATGAACGAGCCGGCGGCGTCTCCTTCCGATCGCGGGAACGAGTGCGTGAGGAACAGTACGTTCATTTGCTCAGCGATTCGCCGTCGTGTCGCGTTCCCGCGATAAGTCTTCGATACGAGAGCGCAACTGGCTTAGCTCGGCACGCTGTGCGGCTATCATCTCACCAAGTAGACCAGTGGCGAAGAACACGCTTCCCACGGTGACGCAGGTCTCGACGAGATTCACGAGCGGTCGGAATCCAACGCCCCCGATCACGCGCCATAGTATGGCCACGATTCCAACGATTACGCCGACGATGAACAGCGCGGCGCCCAGAACTCCAAAGAGAAGCAGCGGCTTCCTGGCAAACCGGAGCTCGAACCAGACGGCGAGCATGTCGAGCACGCCGACGGGAATGCGCCCGATTCCGAACTTCGACTGTCCAGCATTTCGTGGATAGAGGGGCACCGAGACCTCCGACAGGGAAAAACCATCGGCTGCGGCCATCACGACCATGTAGCGATGCCAATCCGGCCGGTTGGGAAGCGCATCCATCACTTCCCTTCTGTATGCCTTTACCGAATTGAGATCGCGGACATTTACCTTGAAAAGCGAGCGACTGAGGCTGTTGTAGATGCCTGAGACAAACGCCTTCTCGTACTTCCCTTCCTTGTAGCCGGTGACGATGTCCGACCTGCCCTCCAGTATCGGCGCAACCAGGCGGGGGATGTCCTCCGGTTTGTATTGCAGGTCGGCGGGATAGAATACGAGAACGCTTCCCCGCGAGTGCAGGTAGCCGGTGCGGAGCGCGTCGGCGATTCCGCGACGAACACCGTGCCGCACTGGCCGGAGGAATGGGTACTCGGACGCAAGTCGCTGCAGGACGTTCCATGAGTCGTCCACGGACCCGTCGTCGATGACGACGACCTCGTAACGGCCGGGCGTGGCTGCGAACGCGGCGCGCGCCTGCTCCATGAACAGCGGGAGATTCTCCGCTTCGTCCTTGGCGGGGACGAGGACGCTCACGTCGGGACGGCTCGCCACAGGCTGAAGCGCAGAGCTGCCCTTCAGGCGCTGCCCCGCGTCAGCCCGCGGAGGCGAGGTCATACGCGCTTCCGCATCCTGGCCGAGAGAACGCCCAGCTGGTCGCGGTATTTGGCGACGGTGCGGCGCGCGATCTGGACCCCGCTCTCGCGGAGAATGTTGACGATCGCCTGATCGGTAAGCGGGTGCTTCGGATCCTCTTCCTGTACGAGCTTCTGCAGCTGGGCCTTGATGCCGCGCGCGGAGACGTCCTCGCCATCAGAAGTGGCGAGACCCGACGAGAAGAAGAATTTCAACGGCAGCACGCCACGGGGTGTCTGGACGAATTTCTCGTTCGTCACTCTGCTCACCGTGGATTCGTGCATGTTGATCACTTCGGCGACTTCGCGCAGCGTGAGCGGCTTCAGATGCTGGATTCCCTTCTCGAAAAACTCCCGCTGCCGCTCCACGATGTAGTTCATCACCTTCAGCATCGTTTGCCGGCGCTGCTCGATAGCCTGAATCATCCAGTTGGCGGAATTGAGCTTGTTGGAGATGAACTCCTTGTTCTCGCCGTCGAACTTCTTCTTGTCGCGCGCGATTTCCTGGTAGGCTCTGCTCAGTTTGAGACGCGGAAGGTTGGCGTCGTTCAGGAAGACATGGTAGCGGTCGTCGATCTTCTCGACGATGAGATCGGGGATGATGTAGTTGTCGTCGCGGGAGCCGTACTGCAGGCCCGGCTTTGGATCCAGCTTCGCGATCTCGTCCGCCGCCTTCTGGACGTCGGTCGCGCTGATCCCGAATCGCTTCGAGATCTCGCTCCAGCGGTGGTTGATCAGCTCCTCGAAGCAGTCTCTCACGAGGCGGTACGGAACCGATTGTTCCAGTCCCGATTCCCTGAGCTGAAGGAGCAGGCACTCGCGGAGATTCTGGGCTCCAACTCCGGGCGGATCGAGGGTCTGGACGGTGGCCAGCATCGTCACTGCCTCCTCTTCCGTATAGAGCGGAAGATCGTCGGTCTCGCGCCCGGCGTCCTCAGCGGCCTTGGTCACGGCGTCATTCAGCGCACGGACGATATCGTCAACAGCGCTCCCGAGATAGCCGTCGTCGTTAATGTTGCCTATGAACTCGTCCGCGAGCAGAGTTTGTCGCGGAGTCAGCTCCAGAAGGCTGACCTGATCGCGAAGGTGGTCGCTCAGGTCGCGCGTGGCGACGGTGACCGGCTCGAAGTACTCCTTCTCCTCGTGCTCTTCACGGCGACCGCCGGCGGTGTCGAAGCCATCGAGCAGGATCTCTTCCCAGTCTATCTCGCCCGCTCGCTCGTCCTCAGTCTCCGCCGGCGCGGGCTCTGTCTCTTCGCCCTCCAGCTCCTCCTCTTCCTCCTCATCGGCCTCGACGAGATCGAGGAAGGGATTGTTGAGAAGCTCTTGCTTCAGATGCTGTTGGAGGTCCAGAAGCGGCATGTAGAGCAGATCCATCGCCTGATAGAGGCGTGGATTGATCTTGAGCTCCTGACGGAGCTGAGTCGATTGATTGAGGCCCGGCTTCACGAGACTGTTACCTCGTCTCTGTTGCGAGAGAATCTCTCGCGCAGCCGGGCGGTGAGCGTCGGACCAAGATAGATGTCAGCCACGGTATCGTCGAATACGAGGTCCCGGACTGTTCCGGAGACCTTAACCTGTCCATCGAACATAATGTATGCACGGTCGACGATGTCGAGCGTTTGTTCAACGTTGTGATCACTAATGAGCACGCCGATTCCGCGGTGACGCAGCCCGGCGACGATTGTTTGTATGTCGTGCACTGCGATTGGATCGACTCCAGCGAAAGGCTCATCGAGCATCATGAACTTCGGATCCGTGACAAGCGCCCGCGTTATCTCGAGGCGGCGGCGCTCGCCGCCAGAGAGCGAATACGCTTTGTTCTTCCGCAGTCTCTTGATGCTGAGCTCGTCGAGGAGCTTCTCGAGCCGCACTGAGCGCTCCGCGGCGGAGAGCGGAAGCGTCTCCAGAATCGCGAGGATGTTGTCTTCGACCGACAGCTTCCGAAAGATCGAAGGCTCCTGCGAAAGATAACCAATCCCGCGGCGTGCCCGCTCGTACATCGGGAGCTTCGTGATGTCCTTCCCGTCGACGAGAATCCGACCCGAGTCGGGCGGAATCAATCCGACGATCATGTAGAAGGTCGTCGTCTTTCCGGCCCCATTCGGGCCGAGGAGTCCGACGATTTCACCTTGCTGCAGGTGGAGCGCAACGTTGTTCACGACCTTTCTGCCGCGGTAGACCTTGGTCAATCCCTCCGCGTCGAGCACGCTGCCGCCGATGAGCGTGGGGCGCGGTGGCGTCGAGAGCGCGATGCGGGAATGCTCGCCCGTCGCGCGCATGGCCTCCGCGAACTCGGCGCGACGGGGGGCGATGTCCTTCCAGAGGGCTGGGGAAATGCTCACCATCGCCGTATCGCGCTCGAGATCAGCGTCCAGCGGGGCGATCACGCCACTCTCGGCAAGCCGGGGCAGGATCGACGTGGTGAGATAGGCACGGACCTCATCCTGACCCAAGCGCCCGGCCTCCTGCTCCGCGTTGACACCCTTTACGCGTAACGCGCGGAGGTAGTCATCCCGGTAGTGCGCGGCGACATCACGGACGTTGGCTACGCCGGCGTCGTCGGCGGCGCGAACGATCGCGTGAAGCGCGAGGCCATCGAGCTGGTCCTTGTGCGAAAACCCGGAGATGACCGCGCGAACGCTCTCCGGAAGCTTGTCGCTATCGGTCATCGTGAAATGACGGGAGGCTTGACACCGGCGGAAGGCTTCGCCGTGGTGGGTGACTTCCCTGTGGATGGTGGCTTCCCCTTCCCCGGGGTCGCGCCCGGTTTCTCCCCGGTCGACGCCGCGGCGGGCTCGATCAAAACGCCCGTCGCCTTATCCGTCACAGTAACTGTGGCGACCTTGGCATTCTCGAAGATGATGTCGATGATCCTTCCCCGGACGTAGTTGACTGTGGGCTCGGTTTGGGGCCCTTTCGAATTCTTCATCTGATAGAAGGATCTGGCGTTGCCCTCAGCGACAATCTCGCGGATTCTGGGCTTGCTCGCTGTGTCGGTGCCGACCAGAGAATCGAAGTGAGCGACAAGGGTATCGCCGCTCATCCAGTCTCTCTGGGTCGAGACGACACCCGAATCGGGATTGCTCTCGGCGTAGGCGTTACGCAATGCTCGGACCTCTCGGATTCGTTGCCCGGGCATTATCGCGTCGATCGAGTCGGCGATGATCTCGCGGTCGGGAGAAATGGAGTGCGCCCGGCCCACTCCCCATGCAAAGGCGCGCTGGAGCTGGTTGCCCTGCATTCTCAGGTCGATCGAGTCGGCCACCAGCTCGAGATCCTTGCTGAGAGCATGGCCTTTCGGAGTTGCGACCACGCGCTCGACCTGGCGATTGCGGGAGTAAACGTCGATCACCCCGCCTGTGAGTGTGAAGGCGCGGGTACCCTTGCCCTGAACCGATGGCTGGCGCATTAGCCGGGCGAAGTCGCGCCCGTTGTCCATGAAGGCCGAATCACCGGTCGCCAACAGATCCGGCCGGGTGATTTCAACCCGTCCCGAAGCGTAGACAAGGCTGTCCCCTTCCATTGTGATCGTGTTGGCGACGACATGGGCCGTGTCGGGCGGCCGGCCGCGCCCGGACGTGTCTTTCTGCACGAGGGTGACGGTGGGGCGGCCCGGGGCAAACATTCGCGTCAGGGGGCGCTGAGGAGTGGTGCGATAGTAGTCGGCAGTGGGGCCGCGAAGCGTGCTGCCGTTGGACTGGACAGCCACGACGTCACCCTCGGCGTGAAGGTGGTCGTCGCCCTGGTAGTACGTCATCGTGCGAGACGTCACTGTTGCTCGCGGCTCGGTGTAATGCACGTTCCCGACGAGAAAGAGTCTCCCTTCCGATTCGTACTGCTCCGCGCTGTCGGCGGTGAGCGTGTTCCCCTGGCCGATACAGTGAGCGACGATGCCTCCGCCCAGGTAAGTGATCCTCTTTCCGGTTGCGTCCGTCAAGACATTTGCGCGAGTGCGGGTGCCCGGGGGAAATTGCAGATCGCAGTTGCGCGGGATCTCCTGCGCTTTCGTCGTCGCGGCAAAGGCGAGCAACAATGCGAGTGTGAACGGCAGCTTTGCAGCTTTCAATGTTTCGCTGGAACGGGAGGCGCGGCGACAGGCGCGGGAGGAGACTGTGTCGACACGCCCTTCGCAAATCCGCTGGCGCCCTTCAGGATCTTGATGTTCTTCATGTTCGGATCGGACCGGAAGCCAATGCCTGCGACCTGGCGATTCGGCTCGGTCATCACGAACGAGCTGTCGCTGGAGATCTCATTCTTCTGCTGATTGTAAATCAGCTCCTGAGTCGTGAGCCGCCGGCCGTCTTCAGAAACAACGACAACGTTCTTGCGGGCGATCATGTTGTTGGTGCGGGTGTTCGTGGTTCCGAACCGCGACGTCAGCACCGCGTCCTTGGCCCCCGTGACCGTGAAGAACGTCGTGTGGACGTTCTGGAGCTCGATGCGCGTATTGTCGTCGAAGAAATACGCCGTGTCCGCCTCGAGCTGCGCCCGCTGCAGCCCCTGATCTGTGAGCTTGAACCGCGCGCCAAACATTACCTGGTCCGCCGAATCGGCGAGCGGAGAATGTGTGGCGACCGGAGGCTCCTTCTTGGAGCTGCAGGCCCCAGCGACCGCGATCGCAAGAATTCCAATCACTGGAGCAACGCGCACTAGACGACTCCCGCGCGCATGAGATCGTGGAGATGGATGACGCCGACGATCCGGTCGTCTCCATCGAGCACGGGCATGGCGACGATCCCGAACGTCTCCATGCGATAGACGACCGCGCTTCCAAGCTCGTCGGCGCGCGCCACCTTTGGAGCGCGGTTCATGACCTTAGTAACCGGGATCGGAAAGACGTTCTCCTCGTGCTCCATCAACCGCGAGAGATCCCCCGTGGTGATTACTCCAGCCACCGCGCCCTTGTTGGCCGTGACGATCGCGATTCCGCGGCGTTCGGCGAGCTGCACGACCGCCTCGCGCATCGTGGCTGACTCAGGGAGAGTTGGAAGATTGTCGGTGATCATCACGTCGGATACTCTGGTCAGAAGCCGTTTTCCAATCGTGCCACCCGGATGCAGCCGGGCAAAATCGTCCGCGTCGAACCCCTTCTCCTCGAGGAGCGCGATCGCCAGCGCGTCGCCCAGCGCGAGCGCCACGGTCGTGCTCGTCGTCGGGGCGAGGTCGTGTGGACAAGCCTCTTCCTTCACCCACCCATCGAGCGCGACATCGCTGTGCCTCGCGAGCGACGATTTCACGTTGCTCGTGAGCGCAATCGTGCATACACCGAGGCGCTTCAAATGGTCTAGGAGACCCAGAACTTCATCGGACTCGCCGCTCTTCGAAATGAGAATCGCGACGTCAGATTTGCCGACGATTCCCAGGTCGCCATGCACACTGTCGGCCGGGTGCAGGAAGCTCGCGGGTGTTCCGGTCGATGTAAGCGTCGCTGCGATCTTCCGGCCGACGAGCCCCGACTTGCCCACCCCCGACACGATGACCCGCCCCTTCGAGCGGGCGATGGTCTCGACGGCGCGCGCAAAATCGTCTCCGATGCGGCGCTCCGCCTCGCCGAGCGCTTCAGCCTCCATTCGGAGAACCCGTCGTCCGCGCTCGACGATGTCCTTGTGCGTCATCGGTTGACGCGCGCCCAGATGTCTACGGCGCGGTCCAGCAGCGATGCCATCTCGGACAACGGCAGCATGTTGGGGCCGTCGCTGGGAGCGCAGTCTGGATCGGGGTGTGTCTCCAGGAAAAGTCCTTGCGCGCCCGCCGCGATGGCCGAAAGCGCGAGGATCGGAACAAATTCCCGGGCGCCGCCGCTGGCGCCTTCGGGTCCCTGCCCCGGTCTCTGGACGCTGTGCGTCGCGTCGAAGATCACGGGCGCATCACACGCGTCACGGAGGCGCGTGAACGACCGCATGTCGACGACGAGGTCGCCGTAGCCGAAGAACGTTCCGCGCTCCGTCACGGCGATGTCGCGGGAACGCCCTTTCGAATTGGAGCCACCACGGATCTTCTGCACCGCCCCGCGCATTCCTTCGGGTTGAATCCACTGGCCTTTCTTGACGTTGACCGGTTTCCCGGTCGCGCCGGCCGCTTCCAGCAAGTCGGTCTGTCGGCAGAGAAAAGCCGGGATCTGCAAGACGTCCACGACGCTCGCCGCTGGTCCGCACTGCTCCGGGGTGTGGACGTCGGTAAGAACGGGTAGGCCGGTTGCCTTCCGTACCCGGTCGAGTGCCTCGAGACCGGCATCGATCCCGGGACCGCGCGCCGCGCCGCGATTGGACCGGTTCGCCTTGTCGAAGCTCGCCTTGTAGATAATGCCGCCGGGAATCTTTTCAGCGAGCTTCGCGAGTGTCTCACCCACGCGGAGGTTGAGCTCGTCGCTCTCCAGCACGCATGGACCGGCGATCAGAAAGAGCTTGTCTGCCGGAAAGAGTTCCGCCACGCTATTCGCCCGCTTCTAGGGGCGCGCGCTTCCGGGTGGTTCTGGTGGGCGACTTCGCCATGACGGCCGCGCCGATGAAGCTCGCAAAGAGAGGATGCGGGCGCGTCGGGCGCGACTGAAGCTCAGGGTGGAACTGGCAGCCGATGAACCACGGATGCGTCTGCAGCTCCACCATCTCGACCAGCGATCCGTCAGGCGAAAGCCCGCTCAGGTTGAGTCCGTGCTCTACGAACTGATCGCGGTACTTGTTGTTGACCTCGTAGCGATGCCGATGGCGCTCGCTGACCTGAGGAGCGCCGTAGATCGCGGCAGCCTGTGTTCCTACCCCCAGCCTGCACGGATACGCCCCGAGACGCATCGTGCCCCCCATGTCGGTGACGTGCTGCTGGTCTTCCATCAACGAGATGACCGCATCGCCGCACTCGGGCGCAAACTCGCTGGAATGACTGTCGGACAAGCCGATAACGTTGCGAGCGAACTCGATGATCGCCGTCTGCATTCCCAGGCAGATTCCGAAGAAGGGCAATCCCGATTCGCGCGCATAGCGAATCGCTTCGAGCATTCCCTCGACGCCGCGCACTCCGAACCCGCCTGGGACCAGCACCCCGTGGAAATCAGCAAGGAGCTCACGCGTCTTTTCCCTGCTGGTGAAGAGGTCGCTGGCAAGCCATGAGATTTCTACCCCGACATCGTTGGCGATGCCGCCATGAATGAGCGCTTCCTGCACGCTCTTGTAGCTGTCGACGAGGCCCGTGTATTTCCCGATCACGGCTATCTTCACGCGGCCGTGTGGATGAAGTACCCGCTCGACCATGGCGCGCCATTTCGAAAGATCCGCGGCGCGGCGACCGAGCAGACCCAGCTTGTGCATCACCCGTTCGTCGAGTCCCTGCTCGTGGAACAGAAGCGGTATCTGGTAGATGGTGGGTACATCCCTGCTCTCGATTACCGCCCCGAACTCGACGTTGCAGAAGAGCGCGATCTTGCGCTTCACTTCCTCGGATAGCGCGCGCTCGGTTCGGCAGATCAGGATGTCGGGCTGAATTCCGATCTCCATCAGCTCTCTTACCGAGTGTTGCGTCGGCTTGGTCTTCACTTCACCGGCGGCCGCGATATACGGCACGAGCGTGAGGTGAATGAAAATGGCGTTTTCTCGTCCGATCTCGTGTCGGTACTGACGAATCGCCTCGAGGAACGGGAGCGACTCGATATCGCCGACCGTGCCGCCGATCTCGACGATCACGACATCGCTCTCCGGGGCGAGACGCTTCATTGCGCCCTTGATCTCGTCGGTGACGTGCGGAATCACCTGCACCGTCGAGCCGAGGTATTCGCCGCGCCGCTCCTTCGTGATCACATTAAGGTAGATGCGGCCAGTCGTGATGTTGTTTGCCTGCGCGAGCGACCTGTCGATGAACCTCTCGTAGTGACCGAGATCGAGATCCGTCTCGGCCCCGTCGTCCGTGACGAACACTTCGCCGTGCTGGAAGGGCGACATGGTGCCCGGATCCACGTTCAGGTAAGGGTCGAATTTCATGATCGTCACGCGCATTCCACGCTCGACGAGAAGTCGTCCGAGGGAAGCCGCCGCGATCCCCTTTCCGAGCGAGGAAACAACCCCGCCGGTGATGAAGATGTAGCGCGTCTGCTGGCTGGAATTACCCTGCATTGGTTGCTGCTCCCGTCATAAAGGCATCCCAGCGCTCGTTGGCGTGCGCAAGGTCTTCTTCAGTGTCAATCCCGCTCGCCGGCGCTTCATTGGTGACTGCCACCCCAATCGGCAAGCCAGCGGCCAGCGGCCGCAGCTGTTCGAGACGTTCGATCTCTTCCAGCGGATGGGGAGGCAACGAGACCCATTCTCGAAGAGCCTCCCGCGAATACGCATACACCCCGATGTGCTGCAACGTCCGCTCGGCCAGCTTCGCCCGGTCGGTTTGATCCCGGAGAAAGGGTATGGGCGCGCGCGAGAAGTACATCGCCCGTCCATCGTCGGCCACCACAACCTTAACAAGGCTGGGCGTATCGAGTATCTCCTTCCTGGCCCGGGAAGCCGCGGTGCCCAGCGGGAACGTCCCGGAGGAGACCAGCTCCGCGGCACCGCGCACCGCTCCGGGCCCGATGAACGGCTCGTCCCCCTGAACGTTTAGAATCGTCGTGAAGCCCTGGAATCGCGGCAGAGCTGCGACTTCCGCAACCCGCTCGGTTCCGGACGTGTGTTTATCGCTGGTCATCACGCATTCAGCCCCCGCCTGGCGAACCGCGGACGCGACCAATTCGTCGTCCGTAGCCACGACGACGGCATCAGCCACATTCATTTGAGAGATTCTTTGCCAGACCCGGACGATGAGGGGGAGTCCGGAAAGGAGACGGAGTGGTTTGCGGGGAAGGCGCATGGCGCCGAGACGCGCAGGTATGACTACTAGCGTCCCCATTACCCGCCCGTTTTGGCGCGACACGATGCAAAAGTCACGCTCAGTAATATACCAACGAGGGACTAACGGAGCAAACTGATTTTCTTGCTCAGAGCGAGAGCGAAACTCCCACCGTGAAGGCCGATTTCCGCGAGAAGGGCGAGCGAGTCTGTGCCGGATCAATGGTGTAGTCCACCCGGAAGAAGCTCACGCCGAGGCCGACACCAAGATTCTGTATCAGGGATGGGAGCCCTCCGACCCCGGCACTGCCGGCCGCGTATCTGAGTCCGATGTAGGGGCTCCCGACGAACGGGAGCTGAATCCGGTCGATCGGAATCGTGTAATCGCCCTGCACGAACAGAAGGCGATCGCCGCCGAGCGCGAGAAGATCTACGGTCGCGAGCGTAGCCGCCCCGCCGAGATAAGCAAACCGCTGAGCTGGGGCATCGCCCGATCCCCTGGTCGCTACGGCGTGCGCCTTGACCGCAAATGTCTGCGTGCCGAAGGTCGGAAAGAAGACTCGGCCGTCGAGCGTTGCCTGGGTAAAGGAATTCCCCGGCTGTGGCTGGAGGCAGATGCCTCCGGTGGGGACGCCGGAACAATCAGGCTTGAGAGCCGTGCGGATGGTTTGTTCGAGCATCGCATCAAACTTCGCTTCCAGGCCCCCTTGGAGGACCTCGATGGCTGCTCCGCCAATTGCCGAGGTAATGCTTCCCCTGGCCACGCGTGGATTCAGCCTCCGCATCTTCAGATCTCCCTTGCGGCCGAAGACGCTCCATGGGGATTTGGTCGGTGCAAGCGAGCCAGTCGACCAATCGCGTTCGATGTTGCCACCAATGAACGGAGTGACGGTTAGACCACTGCTCGTGATGGTGCGCGCAAATCGAGCAGTCGCGCGATCGCCCCGATAATAATTTCGCGAGTCGCTCCCAACGAAGAATGCCGCCGCCGAGTTCGTGAGATCACCACGAATCCACGCGTCGTTGCTGAACGTTCCCCGTCCGACGTAAAACCTGAGCTCGTTCTCGTCGCCTGGACGAAGGCTTCCCTCGAGCGATGGATCCCACTTCCCCAGGTTCGAGCGGTAAGTGATGAGCGCATCGACGTCGACTCTCGCATCGTTCAGCTCGAGCTTCGGGCCCCATGGCAGCGCGAGTCCATTCACTCGATCATATGTCGGAATTCTAAGACCGACCCCGAGTGGGAGCGCTATCGGCGACTCGTGGTATTCGGCGTATCCGGTGTCGGGCGCGGCGGCAGTCGTGTCCTGGGCGTGCAACACGGACGCGAGCCCCGTCAGGGCGATGGCGAGCGGGACAAGGGTATGAGCCTTCATCCTGAGGTCCAGGAAAAGCGTGACCGCCGTGCGGAGCTTCATCGTCCGATTGTTAGAAAGTTTCGAAGGATCTCCTTACCGCTCTCGGTAAGGATCGACTCCGGGTGGAATTGCACACCCCATACCGGATGCTCGCGGTGCCGGATCGCGTGGATCTCCGTGGAATCGTCTTTGGCACGCGCCACTATCTCCAGCTCGGCCGGGAGCGAGTCAGTCTGAACCACCAGAGAATGATACCTCATCACCTCGAGCGGATTGGGAATGTTCCTGAATATTCCCTTCCCGTCGTGAGTGATGCGCGATGTCTTCCCGTGCATCAGCGTTCGAGCGCGCACGACTTTCCCGCCATACGCTTCGCCGATCGCCTGATGGCCGAGGCATACGCCGAGGATTGGAATCGACTTTCCCCAGCGCCTGATGGCGGCGACGCTGATTCCCGCCTCCGACGGCGTGCACGGCCCCGGGGAGATCACCATGCGCGTCACGCCCATCGCTCCGATGTCGTCGACGCTGATCTCGTCGTTGCGCTTCACGACGGGGCTTTCGCCCAGCTCGCCAAGATACTGGACGAGATTGTACGTGAACGAGTCGTAGTTATCGAGTACGAGCAGCATGGTTAATTCTACGCGAGCGCGGTCACGCGCGTGGATGGAACTGCTTGTGTACCGACCGCAGATACTCGCGGTCGACGTGGGTGTAGATCTGGGTGGTCGAGATGTCCACGTGGCCTAGCATCTCCTGCACCGCTCGCAAATCAGCGCCTCCCTCCAACAGATGCGTCGCGAAAGAATGACGCAGCGTGTGCGGCGACACGGGCTTCGTGATTCCAGCCTGGTTCACGTATTTGCGAAGGATCTTCCACGCACCCATACGAGACAGCGGCCGCCCGCGGGAGTTGAGGAACAGTATTCCCTTGCCTTCACCTTTCTCCAGCTTGGGGCGTAGCTCGCGCAGATAGATTGCGATTGCTCCGATCGCTCGGCGGCCAATGGGAACGAGACGCTCCTTGGCGCCCTTCCCGAATACGCGTACGACGTGGTCCTGGAGCATCACGTCGCGGACGCTGAGCGAAATCCATTCCGAAACCCGCAGTCCGGCGCCGTACGCCAGCTCGAGCATTGCCCTGTCGCGGAACGCGAGCGGCTCGTCGAGCGAAGGCGCAGCGAGAAGCTTCTCGATCTCCTCGACGCCGAGCACTTCGGGAAGCGTGCGCCACTTCTTGGGGGTTTCCAGACGCTCGCTCGGATCGCGCACGACGTACCCCTCTCCGAGCATGAACTTGAAGTACGTCCGAATTGCGGACACGTTCCGCCTGATGGATGCCGGGGAGAGTCCGAGGTCCTTCAGGTGATATACGAATTCCCGGAGCACGCGGGCGCTGGTCTCAGTCGGGGATGACGCACCCTTGAGGCTGGCATAGGTGACGAATCGGGCGATGTCGAGCTTGTAGGCGCGGCTGGTCTGCAGCGAGGCTCCCTGTTCCAGAGCGAGAAAATCGTCGAACCGCTCGGTGTAGAATGCACGGGCCACCGCGTCATCCAGCTTCAGCTTACTCACGCTTTTTTGCCTGACGCTTCCATAGCCAGATTCCTAGTGCGAGTACGACGATCCCGATAGCAATCAGACCAGCAACCTTGCCCGACCGCACGAGATACCGCTGAACTACATCCCAGTTGTCTCCAGCGCGGAATGCCAGAAACGTAATGAAGGCGAACCACACGCCGGACGCGCTGGCGACGGAGAGCATCACTTTGAAGGCGGGCAGCCTCATAGCTCCGGCGAACGGTGGGACGATCGCGCGCACTCCCGGAAGGAAACGGCTCACGAACAAGCCCAGAAAGCCGTACTTCTTGTGGAGCTTCTTGATTCTGTCTTCGGCGTCAGGACCGGCGTATTTCTCGATTCTCCGCAGAAACACCTTCGCGCCGAATCGCCGCCCGAGAGTGTACGTCACGCCAGCCCCGGCAACGTTGCCGAACCAGCCGCAAAGGAAAACAGTAATCGCGGATCCGTGCGCTCTGTCGGCGAGAAAGCTTCCGAACGCGATCACCGCGTCGGAAGGAAATGGCGGAAAAAAGTTCTCAAACGCCGAGAGCGCGGCGATCGCTACGTAGAGAGATCCGAGAGGCAGGTCACCCAGCCATCGGGTCAGTGTCTGGAGCATTCGCTAGCGATTCCCTTTCAAGGTGGCGACCGCGATGCAGGCGAGTCCTTCCTTTCGCCCAATCCAGCCCATGCCTTCGTTCGACTTCCCTTTGACGCTCACGCTCGCGGATTCGATACCGAGGGCGGACGCCAGGCGAGCCCGGATTTTCTCGCGGTGGGGCGCGAGCCGCGGGGTCTCGGCGACGACGCTCACGTCGACCTGATGTACCCCGTAACCGGCGGTCGCTATTCGCTTGACCGCGTCCTCGAGCATTCCTATCGAGTCACGATCCTTGTTGGCGGGATCCGTGTCCGGGAACATCTCACCAATGTCGCCCAATCCGGCAGCACCCAAAATAGCGTCGGTAACGGCGTGGCAGATGGCATCGGCATCGGAATGACCCAGAAGTCCGACTTCCGACGGTATTAGAAGGCCGCCAAGCTTGAGCGGGCGGCCCGGAGCGAACCGGTGGGAGTCGTAGCCGATGCCGACGCGGACTGTCGCGTCGTCATCACGCGGCATCCGCGTGGACAGCGGGTGCGCGATCGATGAGCGAGTAGTCCTGCTTGCGGCGGGCAGGCGTGAAACCGGCGTCGCGGATCAAGCGCTCCATCTCCGCGGTCGACGTGCGATGCGTCGTGTTCGCGGCCGACACCACGTTTTCCTCGATCATGAGCGAGCCGAAATCGTTGCAGCCAAAGCGGAGCGCGATCTGCCCGATCTTCATTCCCATCGTCACCCAGCTGGACTGGAGATTCGGAACGTTGTCGAGAACCACACGCGCGAAGGCGACCGTCCGCAGGTACTCGGTAGCGCCGGTCTTCGGCTGACTGGACATCGTCGGTGTGTTCTCGGGCTGGAGCGGCCAGCAGATGAACGCGGTGAATCCACCCGTGCGTGACTGAACGTCTCTGACTCGCTGAAGATGCTCGAACCGCTCCGCCAGCGTCTCGCCGAGCCCGTACATCATGGTGACGGACGTCTTCATCCCCTCGTTGTGGGCGAGTTCCATGATCTCGAGCCAACGGTCAGCGCCCGCTTTCTTGGGCGCCACGATATCGCGGACGCGCTGGACGAGTATTTCTCCCCCTCCGCCCGGGATCGAATCAAGCCCCGCCTTGCGCAGCTCGCGTATCACTTCAACCGCATCCATCCTGAACAACTTGGCGAAGAAGTCGATCTCGCTCGGGCTGAAGCCGTGGATGTGGATCGGGTGGTTCCGCTTGATGTACTGCATCAGGTCGAGATACCACTCGAACGGGATGTACGGGTTATGGCCGCCCTGGATCAGGATCTGGACGCCGCCGAGTGACTTGAGCTCGTCGATCTTGGCGCCGATCTGCTCGAAGGAAAGTGTGTAGCCTTCCCCGTGCTTGGGCCTGCGCGCGAACGCGCAGAAACCGCAATCGGCCACACAGACGTTCGTGTAGTTGATGTTGCGATCGATGATGTAGGTGACCGTGTTTCCGGGATGCTTTTCCTGGCGCACGCGGTCCGCTTCGGCCCCCAACTCGAGGAGCGAGGCGTTGGTGTAGAAATCGAGAAGGTCGAGTGTCTCGCTCATGCGGCGGGAAGGAAGGTCAGGGTTCCGTTCGGGATGCGTCCGCGCTCGACGAGCCGGCGGTAGAACTCGGTCAGTCCGGCAAGGTGCGAGTACGACAATCTGTAATCCAGTCCTGAAAGATACTCGGCGCAGACATCTCGCTTCACGCCGGTGGCCTCATGCGCCTGCTCGGCCAGCTCCGGCAAATGGCGCAGGCCCCAGTTGCGCGAAGCGATGAGTCCGGCGTGGGCAACGAGCGCTTCCTTCACGTCAGTCGAGCGCTGTGCGACCCAGACCGCGAAGACGAACGGCTGTCCGGTCCAGTCCTTCCACATCTGGCCGAGGTCGTACACGTGCGGATACCGCTCGCGGTGATTGGAGCCGAGTACGAGCGCGGCGTCGCCGATCACGAGTCGGGCATCCACGCCGGCGTCGTTCGATTCGACCACGTCACGGACCTCTGCGTCGCCCGGGACGAAATGCGGCTTCGCGTGCCAGACATTTTCGAACAGGAGCTCGAGGAGCGCGACGCTTGTCATCGAGCTTCTGCTGACGATGACGCTCCTCGATCCCAGCTCGGCGGCGGGACGGCGTGAGAACAGCATGACGCTGCGGACGGGACCATCGCACGAGATGGCGAGATCTGGCAGCAGCAAGTACCGGTCGGAGTCGCGCGCGTACTCGACGGCCGACACGACGCTCATGTCGAGCTGGCCCGCGCCCATGCGCTTGTTCAGGTCGCTTGGAACTCCATCAACCAGCTCGGCGTCGAGCGGGACGATTCCCCGGTCGATCGCTCCATAGACCGGGTAGCAGTTGATGTAGGGGATGCGTCCGATTTTCATCAGGCCGCCACGGCCACTGTGGACGTGCGATCGAAGACGCGCAGAACGTTATAGAAAGAGTCACGCTCGGCTGGAGTTTTTCCGGCCGATCTGATCAGATCGAGAATCTCGTCGAGGCTCAAGCCCTGTGCGGTGTGCGCGCCGGCTTCGTGGTAGATCTTCTCGCGAACCACCGTTCCCTCGAGATCGTTCACGCCGAACGCGAGCGAGGTCTGCGAGAGAAACGGCGTGACCATGATCCAGTGCGTCTTGATGTGCTCGAAGTTGTCGAGGAAGAGCCGGCCGACCGCGAGATTTCGCAGGTCGTCGAAGCCTGTCGTAGCGGTTCCCTGCCGGCCGAGCTCGATCCCCAGCTCGTTGTTGTCGGGGTGATAGGCGAGCGGAATGTAGGCGAGGAAGCCATGGGACTCGTCCTGCAGATCGCGCAGCATGGAAAGGTGCTCGACGCGGTCCTCGATGCTCTCGACGTGACCATAGAGCATCGTGCAGTTCGATCGGATCCCGAGCCGGTGCGCGGTCCGATGCACATCGATCCAGTCCTCGGCCGCGAGCTTCTTGTCGGCGATCGCCATGCGAACGCCCTTGCCGAACACTTCGGCGCCGCCGCCCGGCAGCGTGTCGAGCCCGGCCTCGCGCAGCGCTATAAGGACATCCTCGATTGATATTTTATCAATCCGGGAGATATGTGCTATCTCCACCGCCGTCAGTGCCTTGATGTGAACCTGCGGATGGCGCGCCTTGAGGCCGCGGAACATGTCGCTGTAGTACTGGAGGCCGGCCTTCATATCGAGCCCGCCGACGATATGGAACTCCTTGGTGAGTCCATTGGCCGCCGTCTCGGCCTCGGCGAATACCTGGTCGAGCGTGTAGTGGTACGCACCCTCTTCTTTCGGCAGGCGCGCAAAGGAGCAGAAGACGCAGGTCTTACGCAGATAGCAGACGTTGGTCGGATTGATGTGCTGATTGGCCGCGAACGTCACGATGTCGCCGTGCTTGCGCCGATTGGCGTAGTCGGCAAGCATCCCGACTCCGAGAAGATCGGGCGATGTGAAGAGCAGCTCGGCGTCGGCGTGAGAGAGGCGTTGGTGCGAACCCACCTTCTCTCCCACGGCTCTGAGCGCTCGATCGGAGATCTTCGCGAGGTCGAGCGATGTATCCGCAGGGCGGGTCATCGGCTCAGCGCGTGTAACGTTTGATGGCGAGGGTGGTGTTGTGCCCACCGAAGCCAAAACTATTGCTGAGAACGGCGTTGACGTCGCGCTTGACGGAAGTGTTCGGTGTGTAGTTGAGGTCGAGCTCGGGCTGGGGATTGTGGTAGTTGATCGTTGGTGGAATGATACCAGTCCCAACGACCATCGTGCTCACAACGGCTTCCACGGCGCCGGCAGCACCCAGCATGTGGCCGGTGGCCGATTTCGTCGAGCTGACATTCACGGTCTTGGCGTACTCGCCGAAGACCGCCTTGATGGCGCGAGTCTCGTTAAAGTCGTTGGCGGGCGTCGATGTACCGTGAGCGTTTATGTACTGGATGTCCTTCGGCTCCAGTCCGGCGTCCTTGAGCGCCCGCTTCATGGCGCGCTGCGCGCCTTCGCCATCCGGTGCCGGGGCAGTCAGATGATAGGCATCGCCTGTTGCGCCGTATCCCACGATCTCGGCGTAAATCGTTGCGCCCCGCTTGAGCGCATGCTCGAGCTCCTCGAGGATGAGGATCCCGGCTCCTTCTCCCATCACGAATCCGTCGCGGGTCGCGTCGAAGGGACGCGAGGCCGTCTCGGGACTATCGTTGCGCTCGGAGAGCGCTTTCATATTGGCAAAGCCGCCGATCGCCATCGGCGTGACGGTGGCTTCAGCGCCGCCCGTGATCATGACATCCGCGTCGCCGTACTGGATCGTTCGGTACGCATCACCTATTGCGTGAGCGCTCGTGGCGCAAGCTGATACGGTAGCGTAGTTTGGGCCTTTGGCGTTGAACATCATCGAGACGATGCCGGCAGCGATGTCAGCGATGAACATCGGGATGAAGAACGGCGAGATCTTTCCGACTCCGCGCTCCCGGTAGACGTCGTGCTGCTCCTCGAAGCTCTTGAGTCCGCCAATGCCGCTACCGATGATGACGCCGATGCGATCCGGGTCCATCCCGTTCCGCTCGACAAGGCTGGCGTTTGTCATGGCCTGTCGCGCCGCGGCGACCGCGTACTGCGTGTACTGGTCCGCGCGCTTCGCTTCCTTCCGATCCATGTAGTCGAGCGGATTGAAGCCTTTCACTTCAGCGGCGAATCGAACGGGAAACTTCGATGCGTCGAACTTGGTGATTGGCGCGGTTCCCGACTTCCCCTCTATCAAGGACCTCCAGGTCGTCGCCACATCGTTACCGACGGGGGTAATCATCCCCATGCCAGTGACGACGACTCGTCTCTTCATTACGCTCCGACCTTCTGGTTCAGATAGCCGAGAGCGTCACCTACGGTACGCAGCTTCTCAGCATCCTCATCAGGAATGTCGATGTTGAACTCTTTCTCGAACTCCATCACGAGCTCGACGATGTCCAGGCTGTCGGCACCAAGATCCTCGATGAAGCTCGCTTCGTTGGTCAGCTTTTCGCGCTCCACACCGAGCTCTTTCTCGATGATGTCCTTGACCTTGTTGGAATTGTCGGCCATTTGGTGGGTGTCCTCGTGTTTATGTGGGTGCGTGAAATATATCTAACTGAATATCTGATACAAAGTTACATCACCATTACAATGTCCACCGGGAAGACGGCCTCCGGGTCACATCACCATCCCGCCATCCACGACGAACACCTGCCCTGTTATGTAGGAGGCGAGGTCCGAAGCGAGGAAGGCGACCATGGCAGCAACATCCTGTACCGAGCCAAGCCGTTCAAGTGCAATCTGTTGGCCCAACGCCTCGCGGGCCTCCTTCGTCATCGCGGCGGTCATCTCCGTCTCTATGAAACCCGGCGCCACAGCATTCACGAGGATGTTCCGCGACCCCAGCTCCTTCGCGACTGACTTGGTGAGGGCGATGAGGCCGGCCTTGCTGGCCGCGTAGTTGGCCTGACCCTTGTTGCCGATCAAGCCAACGATGCTCGCGATGTTGATGATCCGGCCGGCTCTTTTCTTCATCATCCCCCTCGAAACGGCGCGAATCGCCGCGAACGCGCCACGCAGATTCGCGTTCTGAACCGCGTCCCAGTCGTCGTCCTTGAGGCGCATCACCAGGTTGTCCCGGGTGATACCGGCATTGTTGACGAGAATGTCGATCGAGCCGAACGCTTTCTCGACGTCTTCCACGAGCTTGGCCACTGCCGCGGTATCGCCGACATCGGCCGCGAACCCCATTGCGTTGTTCCCAATGGCAGACGCTGCCTCTTCGGCCCGTCCGAGGTCGCGGCCCACGACGGCGACCCGAGCGCCGGATTCAGCCAGTGCTTCCGCGATGGCGCGTCCGATTCCGCGGGTGCTCCCGGTGACGACGGCGTTTTTTCCGGTTAGATCGATCTTCATCACGCGACCATCTGGAGAAGTTTCTCGACTTCGGGCGGAGTGCCGCAGGAAAAGGTGCGAGCGCCTTTAACGAGCCTCCCCACCAAACCGCTCAAGACAGTACCAGGACCCAACTCCAGGTAGAGCGCGTCCGGAAAACTCGCAGCAATGTTTCTGATCTCGGTCGACCAGAGAACGGGGGATGTGAGCTGCCGCAGCAGCAGGTCCTTTGCCTCGACGGCCGTTGTTGAAGCTCCGCCGGTCACGTTCGAGTAAACCGGATAGAGTGGATCCATGAAGGCTGACGTCGCGATCGCGTCCGTGAGCCCGACCACGGCCGGCTCCATGAGTGGCGAATGGAATGCCCCACTCACAGGAAGCTTGATTGCCCGCTTGGCCCCCGCCTCCTTTGCAATCTCCATCGCGCGCTCTACGCCCGCGATTTCGCCTGAGATCACGACCTGGTCGTCAGTGTTGAAATTGGCGGGGACCGCGAGTCCCGCTTCCTTGGTCGCGCGCTGGCAGATCTGCTCGATCGGTGTCGTGGTCGTCCCAAGAATCGCCGCCATCGTCCCGGGACGCGAAATCCCGGCCTCGTACATCAGCTCGCCGCGCCTCCTCACGAGCTTCGCCGCTCCCGGCAGGCTCACCGCGTCGGCGGCGTGATAGGCCGTGAATTCCCCGAGAGAATGTCCTGCGGCCACGCGGACGTGCTGGTGCAGAGCGTCCTTCGTCAACGCCCAAATCGCTGCGCCGTGCGCAAACAGAGCGGGCTGCGCGTTGCGCGTCAGCGTCAGCTCGTCGGCGGGCCCCGCGAAGCAGAGTCGGCTCAAATCAGTTCCCAGCGCTGCGTCGACTTCACCAAAAATGCCACGCGCGACCGGAAATGCTTCGGCCAGATCTTTTCCCATCCCCGGCTTCTGCGAGCCCTGTCCGGGAAAGAGCAGCACGATGTCCACCGCCTAGAAGCGGATGACCATCGACGCCCATGTGAATCCGGCGCCAAACGCGACCATCATCACAGTCGAACCGTCCTTGACCCTTCCCGATTCGATCGCCTCGTTGAGCGCGATTGGAATCGAAGCGGAAGATGTATTGCCGTACCGGTCGACGTTCACGAAGACCTTTTCCATCGGGATGCCGGAATGTTTGGCTGTCGCCTCGATGATCCGCATGTTGGCCTGGTGAGGAATCAGCAGATCGATGTCGGTTCCCGTGAGGCGCGCGCCGTCGAGCGCGCGGTCGGCAGCGTCGGACATGGACCGCACCGCGTGTTTGAAGACCTCGCGCCCGGCCATTCTCACCAGATGGGAGCGCTTCTCGAGCACGTCCGCGGACATCGGGGTCGTCGCTCCACCCTCAGGCCGATAGAGAAGATCAGCCAGCTTGCCATCGCTCCGCATGTACGCGGACAGGATGCCCTTCCCTCCTTTGCTGCGCTGGAGAACGACCGCGCCGGCGCCATCGCCAAAGAGCACGCAAGTCGAGCGATCTTTCCAGTCCACAATCGCGCTCATCTTCTCCGCGCCGATCACGAGAGCCGTCTCCGCGGTGCCCGACATGATCAGTCCCTCGGCCGTCGTCATGGCGTACAGCCAGCCGGAGCAGGCGGCACCGATGTCAAACGCTGCAGCGCGCGTCGCGCCGAGCTCCGCCTGGATGTCGACAGCGGTGGACGGAAGGAGGCGATCTGGAGTCGCAGTGGCAAGGATGATCACATCGATTTCACCCGGATGCACCCCAGCGGCATCCATCGCCTTCCTCGAGGCCTCGGAGGCCATCGAGCAGGTCGTCTCGCCGTTCTTCGCAATATGCCGCTCGACGATTCCGCTTCGCTCGAAGATCCAGTCGTGCGAGGTCTCGATGCCAATGGCGGCAAAATCGTGATTGGTCATCACATGCGCGGGGACACCGCGCCCGGTGCCGGCGACGGCGGCAACTGGTCGCTTCATGCGGACTCCGCGATGGCGTTGAGGGCGTGAGCTGACAACTCGAGTTTCTCGCCGATCTGATCGTTCATGCGAGTCTCCACGGCTCGGACCGCGACCATAATGGCGTTCTTGATGGCGCGCGGCGGAGAGTTGCCGTGACAGATGATGCTGACGCCTCTCACTCCGAGGAGCGGGGCGCCGCCGTAGGTGGTGGAATCGAATCGGCTGAGCGCCGATTTCACGTCCTTGGCATCGATGCCGGGGTGGTCGCTCAGCAGGCGCACGATCATGGGTGCCACGGCTTCGTAGAACTTGAGCACGACGTTTCCGACGAAGCCGTCGCAGATGACGACGTCGAAGGGGCCGCGCTCACTCGCGCCGGCGGGGAGGTCGCGGCCCTCGAGGTTTCCGTGAAAGTTGAACCCGGCTTTCCGAAACAGCACGTGCGCCTCCTTCACGACGGCGTTTCCCTTCTCCGACTCCTCACCAATTGAGAGGAGGCCGATGGAGGGATTGTCGCGACCGAAGATGCACTCGGCGTAAACCGCGCCAAGCCACGCGAATTGCAAGAGCTCTTGCGCGGAGCAATCCACGTTCGCGCCCGAATCGATAACGATGACCGGGTTCCTCGCAGTGGGGAATACGGTGGCGATGGCGGGGCGTGTCAGGCCCGGATGGAGCTTGAGCAGCATTGCCGACGACGCCATTTGCGCGCCGGTGTTGCCGGCGGAGACGAAGGCGTCGGACTTTCCGTCGACCTGCAGCTTGAGTCCGACGACCATCGAGCTGTTGGGCTTTTTGCGGAGGCCGGCAGTGGGTTTCTCCGACATCTCGATGACCTCGGGCGCCTCAACGATCACGAGCCGATGGCGCGACGAGGCGGCGCCGGAGAGCTCGCCCGAAAGCAATCTCGCGACCTCCGCCTCGATGACCGATGTCTGTCCGACGAGCTGCACCGTGTGCGCACCGTCGAGCTCCTGCAGGGCGAGTAAAGCGCCGGCGATTGTCGCTTTGGGAGCGAAGTCTCCCCCCATAGCGTCCAACGCTATTCGCGCCAAACTAGGCTTCCTTCGGTTCTACTCGCTGTTCGCCATCGTAGTATCCGCATTCCGCGCAGACATGATGCGGACGCCTCATGCTCTGGCAGCGGGGACACTTCTGGATGACGATCGCAGGCGCGATCTTGTGCGTGTTGCGTGCGCGTTTCTTTCGCTTCGAGGTGCGTCGCTTCGGGACGGCCATTGGATCTGTTCCTTAAGGTGGTTTGACGAGCTAGTGTGCGTCGCCCTGATGCCTGAGCAACGCGCCCCAGCGCGATTCAGTCTTGGTTGGTGCGCAGTTGCAAGTGCTCTCATTCAAATTGGTACCGCAAGTCGCGCATAGTCCTTTGCAATCTTCTCTGCATTGGACGTACGCGGGAGCCGTGAGCAGCCACGTCTCTCTGACCGCAGCGCGAAGATCCAGCATCCGTGCATTGGGATCGTACAGAAACACGTCCGGATCGTCCGCTTCGTCAGCGCCGATCCCGGCGAGAAGGAAGTGTACCTCCTCATCCACTGCGATGTCGACTTCTTCCAGGCACAACCGGCAAGGGAGCACGAGCCCTCCGTCGATGCGACCGGAGAAATAGAATCGTCCCTCGCCCGCCGACGACAATCTTCCGATCACCCTGACGGGCCGCGACGGGCGGACATCCCCCTCTTCCCAAATGGGATCGTCCGGTTGAATCGAGCCGTCCACGTGGACGGCTTTGGTCTCCAGCGAGCGGATGTCAAAGGACAGCATAAGCGCTTTAAATTAGCGGGTTTAGCCCCCCCATTCCAGTGTAGTCCTCTCAGTTTTTTTCGCGGCTGAGTTTCGCAACTGAAGACTACCTGCCGAGGGCTGTATGCGGCCCGGCCAGGGGCTGCGAGCGGGCGACAGCTCGCGGTGCGAGGACTAAACCAGCTCGGATTCGGGGAAAAAGAACCTTGATTCGCGCTCAGCGTTTTCGTCGGAATCGGAGGCGTGGATTGCGTTCCGCTCTTTCGACTCCGCGTAGAGCTTCCGGACCGTTCCCGCCTCCGCCTCGGCGGGGTCGGTTGCACCAATTGTCTTGCGGAGCGTCGCAACCGCGTCGGCGCGCTCGAGCACGATCGGCATGCACTTGCCGGACGTCATGAAGCGAACAAGCGCAGTGAAGAACGGGCGCTCTCGATGAACCTCATAGAAAGCCTGCGCCTGCGCCTCGGTGAGCCGCATGACACGGGATGCGATGATCTTGAATCCAGCCTTCTCCAGGTGCGCGACGATCTGTCCGCCTTTTCCGGAATTGAAGGCGTCGGGCTTGACGATGGTGAGTGTTCTCTTGCCAACCATTTATTGGTTCTATCCTAGCGCATAGCGCGTTTGAGTAAATCCACCACGTCGATGGGGCGCTTGGCAACGCCCACGCCGTTCTCCTCGAATGCCTGCATCTTTTCAGCGGCGGTACCGGCGGAGCCAGAGATGATGGCTCCGGCGTGTCCCATGCGGCGGCCTGGCGGCGCCGTCTGTCCGGCGATGAAGCCGACGACCGGCTTCTTCATCTTTTCGCGGACGAAGCGCGCAGCCTCCTGCTCATCGGTCCCGCCGATCTCGCCGATCATGACGACTGCCTTGGTCGCCGCATCCTTTTCGAAGGCGTCGAGGCAATCGATGAAGTTTGTCCCGTTGATTGGATCGCCTCCGATCCCGACGCACGTCGTCTGACCGATCTTGGCACGGGTCATCTGAAAGACGACCTCGTACGTGAGCGTGCCCGAGCGACTCACCAGGCCGACGTTGCCAGGCGTGCAAATTCTGCCTGGAATGATTCCGACCTTCGACTGGCCGGGCGAGATCAGGCCCGGGCAGTTCGGTCCGAGGAGCCGGGAGCCTCGCTCCTTCACGTACGGATAGACCCTCGTCATGTCGAGCACGGGGACGCCCTCGGTGATGCAGACTATGAATGGAATTCCGGCGTCGGCCGCTTCCATCATCGCATCTGCGGCGAATGGAGGCGGTACGTAGATCACGGTCGTATTCGCTCCGGTCTTCTTCACAGCCTCCGCTACGGTGTTAAAGATCGGGACCTTATCCTCGAACTTCTGCCCGCCCTTCCCTGGCGTCACGCCCCCAACCACCTGGGTTCCGTATTCGATCATCTGCTTCGTGTGGAAGGAACCGTCCCTCCCAGTGATGCCCTGGACGAGCAGGCGCGTGCTCTTGTCGATGAAGATGCTCACTTCGCCTTCCCTCCAGTGGCGAGAGCTACCGCCTTCTTCACCGCCTCGTCCATATCGGTCATCGCGGAGAGCCCGCTCTTCTTCAGGATTTCTAGCGCGATCTCCTCATTCGTGCCTGTGAGCCGAATGACGAGCGGAACCTTGAGCGGGTTCTGTTTGATCGCCGTCACGATTCCATTCGCGACATCGTCGGTGCGCGTGATTCCGCCGAAGATATTGAAGAGAATCGCCTTTACGTTCTTGTCGCTGGTGATGATGCGAAGCGCGGCGACCACCTTCTCCGGATTCGACGAGCCGCCGATGTCGAGAAAGTTGGCCGGTTCCCCCCCGTAGTATTTGACGAGATCCATTGTAGCCATCGCGAGACCAGCGCCGTTGACGACACAGCCGACGTTGCCGTCGAGCTTGATGAAGGTGAGGTTCGCCTTTCTCGCCTCGACCTCGCTCTCCTCTTCGGCGGACTCGTCGCGGAGCGCGGCGATGTCCGGACGGCGATCGAGCTCGTTGTCGTCGATGACCATTTTCGCATCCAGCGCGGCGATCTCTCCGGCGGGCGTCGTCACCAGCGGATTGATCTCGGCCAGCGATCCACCGTTCTCGGAGAACGCCTTGTATAGCTGCTGGAGAATCTTCGCGGCGGCGCGAACCTGCTTTATGTCGGAATAGAGGAAGAATGCAAGCTGCATCGCCTCGAACATCTGCAAGCCGTAACGCGGATCGACCGCGTGGCGGAGGATCTTGTCGGGCGTCTTGGCCGCGACTTCCTCGATGTCAATTCCGCCGGCGGGACTCGCCATGAACACCGATCGCTTGGAGGCGCGATCGACGATGATGCCGACGTAGGCTTCACTGGCGATGTCGGCCGCCGGTGTCACGAGAACCTTTTGTACTGGGAGTCCTTTGATGACCAGCTTGAGGATCTGAGCGGCAACGTTCCTCGCCTCCTCAGGCGTTTTGGCGAGTTTTACACCGCCGGCTTTTCCGCGACCGCCGGCGTGAACCTGCGCCTTAATGACGACGGTCGTGCCAAACTTTCGAGCGATTGCCTGCGCTTCGTCCGGCGTCGTTGCGACCTCGCCGGGCGGGATCGGGATGCCGTACTTCCGGAAAATGTCCTTTGCCTGGTACTCGTGGATGTTCACTCTTGCTCCGAACGCGTGCGTTGCACGCGGATTGTCGGTATTGATGAAGCTTTATGGAATTATTTCCGTACCACCAACGCCCTGCACCGCCGCTCTTCCCTTGCTCAACTCAGTAATAATGGCACGACCCTGTGTTCGACGCACGTAATCCGCGGCAGCAGCAACTTTAGGAGCCATGCTCCCTTCGCCGAACGCTCCTTCGCTCGCCAGTCGATCCGCGTCACTCACGGTCATCGAGCTGATCGCGCGCTGCCGATCCGTGCCCCACCCGGTATAAACGGCATCGACATCGGTGAGGATCAGGAAAAGCTCGGCGCCGAGCTCTCTCGCAAGAACCGCGGCGGCGAGATCCTTGTCGACGACCGCGTCGATTCCCTCGAGCCCAAGCACGGCGTGACGATATATAGGCACGCCGCCGCCGCCGCACGCAATCACGATGGTGTCGCGCTCGAGCAGTGTGCGAATCGTTGACAGCTCGTGAATCGCGAGCGGCTTCGGACTTCCGACGACGCGTCGAAAGTGTCCCTTCCCATCCTTCTTCACTGAATGGCCCTGCGCTTTCAGCTCCCGGGCGCGCGCGACCGAGAGTCCATGCCCAATGAATTTTTTCGGATCCGTGAGCGCGGGGTCATCGGCGGCAACCTCGACCTGCGTGAGGACGGTCACGACGTCTCTCAAATGCCCAGCCTTCCTCAGCGCGTTCTCGAGCGACTGCTGCAGCATGTAGCCGATCCAGCCCGCCGTACCGGCCACGAGCACGCCGAGCGGAAGTGGCGAGACTTCGCTGCGAGCCTTTTCGTTTCTGACCAACTCGTCTCCAACCTGCGGCCCGTTGCCGTGAACCACCACGACCCGCCAACCATCAAGCACGAGATCGACGATCGGGCCAAGGCTATCGCGCGTGTGGCGAAACTGGTCGGCGATTGTCGAGTGCTCTCCCGGGGGGGAAAGCGCATTGCCGCCGACCGCGATAACAGCGGTCCGAGTCTCAGTCATCTGCGTGTGGGCCCAATCAGGGCGCCGAGCGAATCGTATGCGACCCCGAAGGCCTTGAGATCGGCGGCGGCGAGCGCGGCTCGCATGCGATTGTAGAGACGTGTCACTGCGGCCCTGAATGTCGAGTCGCTGCCTAAAGGCGACGATTCCGCGGCTATCGGCGACCACGGTGTCGTTGTCAGCTCGCGCACAATTCCGGGAGCACGATAGTCGGACGCGTTTGGAAACGCAGTCATCCAGGTCTGCGCTATCGGATCGGGAGCTGGATCCGCTGCCATCATCACTCGAGCCGTCCTCGCGTTCACGAGCGCGGTGGCGGCGTGCCTGAAATAGCTGCGCTCCTCTCCTGCGAGAATGTAGCGCTCGCTCAGTGGATAATTGGACGAGGCGGTATACAGCTCCAGCTTCCAGTAGAGCGTATCGGAGTGAAACATCGGCTCGACCATGCTTCCTTGCGCGAAGATCGGCGCAAGAGCGCGAATTCTGGTCCGGACGTCCCGCACCGTGACAAGCCTGGCGCGCCGCGGGAGTGAGTCAGAGAGAAGATCGAATGACTGATACGCCCACGCGTATCCCAGTCGAGAGAGGCCGTCACCTAGCCGCTGCCCCGCGACGTCCAGTTGTGGATCGGAGACGAGCACCAGACCTTGCGCTCCGGGATAGACAAGGGAGTCCTGCCGCAGCAGCTGCTGACCCGCCGCGCTCGTGACCACGCTGTCGAGTGCCGCTGACACCGCGGACTTCCGCAAGGCATCGTACGATGCCGCGGTCAGGGTGTACGCGCGCCGCGTAAAGTCGGCGCGGGTGGCGGCGTACGGCCGATCCTGCACCATCTGCGTTTCACGAGGAGTGAAACGCCGGACGAGCAGCGGAACTATTTCCTGGACGGCGACCGACAACAGCACGATCACTGTGACGGCGATGAAGCTGGTGCGCAGCTGTCCCGTCCACCCGCTCACAAGTACCGTAATCGCCGCGGCCGCCGTCGCGACCGAGAGTATGACCAGCCCCGGAAGGAGCCATTGATGATCTACGAACGAAAAGACCCCTCCCTCACCGCTACCGTGCATCAGAAGCTCGTACGATTCCAGCCGGTAGCTCCACATCGTGATGAGTAGCAGCATCGCCGCCAACACGCTCAGGTGCCGTCTGACGCGCGCGCTCATTCGAAGGCCGGCGCGCTCCCATCTCAAGCCGGGTGTAAGGGAATAGAGGATGACGACTACGATCGAGATTCCCACGGCCAGCAGCATCGCCCACGAGTACGCCGCTTTCTCGAAAGGAAGCCAGGTCATGTAAAACGCGAGATCGTGCTGGAAGTAAGGATCGCTCTCGCGGAAGCTGACTTCGAGCCGCGCCAGCGCCAGCGAGGTCCACGGCGGAAGCGCCGGCGTGACCGCGGCGGCGATCGCAACCGAGAGGAAAAGGGCGAACCGGTCGATGTATTTGCGCGGCACTGCCTCGCCAAACTCCACGTTGGCCAGCCGTCGAGGCAATGTCAGGACACCAATGCTCCGCCCGAGCGCGGAGAGATTCAGGAAGGCGACGAGCAGCGCGATGACGGAACCGATCCCATAGATCAGCAGTAGATCGCCAGCTCGTTCGCGCCAGAGCGAGCTCGCTCCGAGCACGGCGTACCACGTGTAATTGGCGTACAAGGTCGACGCCGCGCGTCCGCCGACGAGTACCGCCGCCGCGACGACGACCCCGATGAGGAGGCGCCTGCGGGTGATTTGCGTCACATCAAACCTTTACGCCCTTGGAGCGGAGCCAGCCCTGCATCTCGGATCGAATCTTCTCAAGCTGCTCCTTCGTTCGCGCTTCGAACCGCATGACGAGCACGGGCTGAGTGTTCGACGCCCGGATGAGTCCCCACCCGTCGCCGAAGAGGACTCGCGCGCCGTCCACCGTGTTGACCTTGTACTTGGCGCCAAAATACTTCTGGGCCTCCTCGACGATCCCGAACTTCTTGTCGTCGGGACAGTCTAAGCGGATCTCGGGCGTGGAGACGAAGCGCGGCACATCGGCCAGCAGATCGCGAACGGTCTTCCCCGACTCGGCAACGATGCGAAGCAGCCGCGCGGCGCCGTACAGGGCGTCATCGAATCCGTAAAAGCCCTCGGCGAAGAACATGTGCCCGGACATCTCGCCGGCAACCGGGGCGTGCGTCTCGTGCATCTTCTCTTCGATGACGGAGTGTCCAGTCTTCCACATCACGGGAATTCCTCCGGCCTTCTCGATGGCTTCCGGCAGCGCCTGCGATGCCTTGACATCGAACACGATGGACTGGCCCTTTCCCGTTCGCGCCAGCGCATCGCGCGCGTAGATGATCAGAAGGTAATCGCCCCAAATGATCTCGCCCGTGTGGTCGATGACGCCAATGCGGTCCGCATCCCCGTCGAACGCGATGCCGATGTCGGCCTGATCCTGTTTCACAGCGGCGATGAGTGCTTCGAGGTTTTTTGGAACGGTGGGATCGGGGTGGTGATTCGGAAAGGTGCCGTCGCTCTCGCAAAAGAGGTAGCGCGGCTTGATGCCGAGTTTCGGGAAAAGCTTCGGCGCAACGAGAGCGCCCGCTCCGTTCCCGCAATCGATGACGACCTTGAGCGCGCGCCGAAGCTTTCCGACGCGCGCGGCGATGTCGTCGATGTAGCGGTCGATGACCTGCTCGCCGCGAAGCGTGCCCTTGCCGCGCGGAAACTTGCCGGCGAGAGCAAGCTCGTAGATGTGCTGGATGTCCGCGCCGTAGATGGAGCTGGTGTCGAGTCCAAGCTTGAACCCGTTGTACTCGGGCGGGTTGTGTGAGCCCGTGATCTGGATTCCGCCGACAACGGCGAGATTGTGCTGCGACCAGTACGCAAGCGGAGTGGGAACGACCCCGACGTCCACTACGTCTACGCCGCTTGCCAGCAGCCCTCCCACCAGCGCGCGGTGCAGTCCTTCCCCGCTCGGCCGGTTGTCACGTCCGACGGCGAGCGCGCCCTTCACTCCTCTTTCGGCCAGGAACGCGGCGTACGCGCCAGCCACTGCGGCTGCTACTTCCTCGGTGAGATCCTTCCCCGCGATGCCACGGATGTCGTACTCCCGAAAGATCGCGCGTGAGATTGCCATCGCGATTACCGCGATCGCTGCGCGACTTCCTTGCTCACCGCCGGCGTGCTGCGCTGTGTCAGGGAAACAAGCGCGTCTGGGAAAAGCCCGAAAATCAGGATGATGGCGGCGGAGGCCCACACCACGGCGCGGGTCCAGCCACCGGCGCGCTCGGGAAGTATCGCGGTACTCGAGCGCGGCTTCATGAACATCACCATCACAACGTACAGATAGTATCCCGCGCTGACGACGCTCATGACGACCAGAATCACAGCGAGTCTGGTCTGCGGAAACGGAGCCTTGAGCGCGGCCTCGAGGATGTACCACTTGGCGAAGAATCCAATTCCGCCGAAGATCGGGAAGCCGAGCAGGGCGAGCATGAACACCGCCATCGCAACCGCGAGTCCTGGTCTGACGCTCCAGAGGCCGGCGTACTCCTCGACGCCCATGTTGTCCTCTCCAGCCCGGCCGAGCGCGACGATCACGGCAAAGGCTCCGAGCGTCGCCACTGTGTAGGCAAAGAGATAGAACATGAATGCGGAGCTGCCGAGGTTCGTGCCCACAACCAGTGCGACCAGGATGTAGCCCGCGTGGGCAATGCTCGAATATGCGAGCAGGCGCTTGATATTCCTCTGTGCCAACGCGACCAGATTGCCGACGATCATGGTGAGCGCGGCCAGCCACCACACCGCCTCGTGCCAGGTCGAAATCAATGTGGGAAAGGCCTCGAGCCAGAGCCGGAAGAGCACGGCAAATGATGCCGCCTTAACGGCCGCAGCCATGTACGCAGTAATGGGGGTCGGTGCGCCTTCATAGACGTCCGGCGCCCACATGTGGAACGGCGCCGCCGCGACCTTGAAGCCAAAGCCCACCAATAGAAGCGCGATGCCGACGAGCAGCAATCCGCTATGCTCGAGGCTGTAGCTGATGATGTTGGACCGGATGGCGACGAAGTTGGTGGCACCCGTCGCTCCGTAAACGAGAGCGATGCCGTACAACAGAAACGCTGTCGAGAACGCGCCGAGCAGGAAATATTTTATCGCGCCCTCGGCGGATCTTTCGCGTCGGCGATTGAGGCCGACGAGAACGTAGATCGCGATCGACATCAGCTCGATGCCGAGAAAGACGATGATGAGATCGCGCGCGGCGGCCAGAATCATCATCCCCGACGTCGAGAGCAGGAGCAGGACGTGCGATTCTCCCGGGGTGATACCTTCGCGCCGGTTGTAGTCGAGCGACATCGCGATGGTGCCGAGCGTCGCGATCAGAAAGATCTCGTCGGCGGCCCAGCGGAAATTGTCGACGGCGATGACGCCGTTGGTCGCTGTGTAACCACGATACGCGTAGTAACCCACTGCCACCATCGTGAGGACGCAGAGCACCATGCTCAGGACTCCGACGCTCCGCTGGTGCTCGTCACTCTCGCGCCGCCACCCTGACCAGAGGAGTAGAATCATCGCTCCGCCCATGAGGAGCAGGTCGGGGCCAAGGGCCGAGGTGAGCTGGGCGGGCATGCTCAGATCGAATTGCATCAGCGGCCGGCCTCGCTTACCTGTGGAAGGCTTCCAGCGCGCTCGACGCGATTGACGAGGAGCTGCGCCGATCCTTCCATCCTGCGCAGGACCGGCGCGGGATAAACGCCGAGCCAGATGATCACTACCACTAATGGAACCAGGAGAGCCAGCTCCCTCCTGTTGAGATCGGTCAGGTGCTCATTCTCGGCCTTGTCGAGCGGGTTGAAGAGGATCCGCTGGAGCGCCCAGAGCAGATATACGGCGGCGAAGATGACTCCCGTTGTCGCGATGATCGTCAGCGCCGGGTACGTGCGGAACGACCCGATCAGTACCAGAAATTCTCCAACGAATCCATTGGTGCCGGGAAGCCCGATGCTGCTGAGCGAGACAAACGTGAGAATCGCGGCGAACATCGGCACCACGCGGGCTATTCCCCCATAGGAGTCGATCTGGCGCGAATGCCGGCGCTCGTAGATGATGCCCACCAGAAGGAACAGCGCGCCCGTCGAGATGCCGTGATTGATCATGACCATCAGCGCGCCCTGCACGCTCTGGAGCGTCAGCGCGAAGATGCCGAGCATGACGAATCCGAGGTGGCTGACCGATGAATACGCCACGAGCTTCTTGAAGTCCGGCTGCACCATCGCGACCAGGGCGCCATAGATGATGCCGATCAGCGCCAGGATGAGGATGATCATTCTGATCGTCGGATTCATCGCCGCGCCAGGGAAAAGCGGCAGCGCAAATCTCAGGAATCCGAAAGTGCCCATCTTGAGCATGATGCCGGCAAGGATCACTGATCCCGCCGTTGGAGCCTCGACGTGCGCGTCAGGAAGCCACGTGTGGAATGGAAAGATCGGCACCTTGACCGCGAACGCCAGGAAAAACGCGCCGAACAGCCACAGGGTCGCTCGTTCCGTCAGGCTCCCCACTGCAAGCAGGTGATCGTAGCTGAAGTCAGGCGTCCCGGTCACGGTTTTCGCGTGCAGTCCGAGGTAGATGATGGCCACCAGCATCAGCAGCGATGGCAGAAAAGTATAGATGAAGAATTTCATGCTCGCGTAGACGCGGCGTTCCCCACCCCAGATGCCGATGATGAAATACATCGGCACCAGCATCACGTCCCACATCACGTAGAACAGGAAGAGGTCGCGCGCCAGGAACACCCCCAGCATGCCCGTGGTGAGAATAAGAAGCAGCGCGTAATAGCTGCGCACCTTCGTGCGGATACTCGTCCAGCTCCCGAGAACCGATAGCGGCATGATGAAGGTCGTCAGCAACACCATCATGAGCGCGATTCCATCGACGCCGAGCGTGAAACGGACTCCCCAGGTTGGAATCCAGCCGATGTCGATCGGCGCCTGCCACCCGGTGTCCGCCGGATTGAACGACCACCAGAGCCCGATCGAGACCACGAACTCGAGCACGAACAGCCAGAGCGCAACCTGGCGCGCGGCGGGGGTCTCCACGCCCGCGGCAGTCGCAGCCGGATCGCGGACCGGCAGCAGCAGCACGATCACGGCGCCGACGAGCGGAATCGCCAGCAGCGCGGGGAGCACCCAGAGGTTGTAGCCGATCGAGTCGAGAAAACTTGCCATTGATCAGATCACCGAAGGGTGAATGCGCCAAGCATCACCAGCACTCCCACCACCAGAAACCACGCATAGACACCGACGTTCCCTGTCTGCAGGCGCGATCCCACCCAGCCAAAGCCACGCGCGAGAGCGGCACTGCCGTTGACGAAGAATCCGTCGATCAGGCCATTGTCGATCACTCGCCAGAGGAAGCTGCGCGACACCGCGTAGGTCGGCTCGACGATCGTTCTCTCGATGCCCTCGTCCACGTAATACTTGTGGGCCACGACCCCTTCGAACCCGTGCTCGGGCACGGCGTCTCGCTTGCGTGGGAGACGGTCGGGCTTGAGCCGCGCCATCGCGAGCACGATGCCCGCCACGGCGATCACAACGGCGGCACCGATCAGCATTTGCTCAGTCGCCGCGGGAGCCTGCGCGGCTCCCGCGGTGATGCGCGTTGTCGCTTCGCCAACCACGGGATCGAGCCAGTGCGCCAGAAGCTCCCGTGGACCCAACGGGATGATGTCGGTAACGACTTCAGGCAGATTGAGCCAGCCGCCGAAGACGGCCAGGATTCCGAGGACGACGAGCGGGCCGGTCATGATCCACGGCGCTTCGTGCAGAGCCTTCTCCTCTTCCGTTCCGGTGCGGGTCGGCCCGTGGAACGTGTAGAGCATCATTCTCGTCATGTAAACCGCGGTGAGAAATGCAGCTGCGAGGCCGATCGCGTAGATGATGTAGAGCAGCGTACTGCCCGGGATTCCAAGCCACGTGGCCGACGCGAGCGTCGATCCCTGCGCTCGCGCGAACACCGAGCCCAGAATCTCGTCCTTGGAAAAGAAGCCCGAAAACGGCGGAATCCCCGAGATCGCCAGCGTCGCGATCCACATCAGCACGCACGTGACCGGCAGGTAGCGCTTGAGGCCGCCCATGTTGCGCATGTCCTGCGCGTCCTCATCGCTGTGGGTCCGGTGATACGCGGCGTGCATCGCGTGGATCACGGAGCCCGACCCGAGAAAGAGGAGAGCCTTGAAGAAGGCGTGCGTGACGAGGTGGAACATGCCCGACACGTAGGCGCCGACACCCACACCCACGAACATGTACCCGAGCTGCGAGATCGTCGAATAGGCCAGCACCTTCTTGATGTCCCACTGCTTGAGACCGATCGTCGCGGCGAAGATCGCGGTTACCGCGCCGACCACCGCAACCGTTAGCGATGCGACCGGCGAAAGCGAAAAGAGGAACGAGCTGCGCGCGATCAGATACACGCCGGCGGTCACCATTGTCGCCGCGTGGATCAGCGCCGAGACCGGTGTCGGACCCGCCATCGCATCCGGCAGCCAGATATAGAGGGGAATCTGCGCGCTCTTACCCGTGCAGCCGAGGAACATGAACAGGCAGATCGTGGTGACGAGCGCACTGCCGGCCCCCAGATCTACCGCCTTCGCGCTCACGCCGGCGAAGTCGAGGACGCCGATGTTCGCGAACAGCATGAACATCGCGACCAGCAACCCGAAGTCTCCAATGCGGTTCACGATGAACGCCTTCTTCCCCGCGTCGGCGTTCGCCTTTTCGTTGAACCAGAAGCCGATCAGGAGATAGGAGCAGAGTCCCACTCCCTCCCATCCGACGAACAGCACCGGATAGTTGGCGCCAAGCACCAGCACCAGCATGAAGAACACGAACAGATTGAGATACGAGAAGTATCTCGGATAACTGGGATCGTCCCGCATGTAGCCGACGCTGAAGACGTGGATGAGCGCGCCCACCCCGGTGATCACCAGGATCATCACCATCGATAGTTGATCGAGCTGGAACGCCGCGTCGATTCGCAGATCGCCGACCGGCATCCAGCTGAAATAGCTCTGGATGAAGGCGGCAGCCGGTTGCGCGCTCGCCATCGCCTGCCAGATCCCGAGCGCCAGCAGGAAGGAGAGTATCAGCACGCCGGGTCCGACGACGCTCACGACGCCGGACCAGCGATGCCGCTTTACCGCATGTTGGTCGTCGCCCTCGGCGCTGTGCTCCGAGTGCGAGCTCGCCGGCGCGTCGGCCGCGGCCCCGGAGTGATGATCACCTGCGGCCGTCGGGTCGGTCGGTCCGAAGTGCGCGCCCGTGAGCGAAAGCAGCCCGTTGATCACGAAGCCGGCGAGCGGCAGGATCGGCAGCAGCCACACCCACTCGGCGATGGTGCCGGAGAGCGGATGAACCTGCGACGCTGCGGAAACCGCGGTCTGGAGCAGCATCAGCCCTTGAGCAGATTGATGTCCTTGAGATTGATCGTCTGCCGATGGCGGAAGATCGCGATGATGATGGCCAGCCCGACGGCCGCTTCGGCTGCCGAGACCGTCATCACGAAAACGACGAATACCTGGCCCGCCGTCCCGTAAAAGCGAGAGAAGGCGACGAAGGTCAGATTGACAGCCGTCAGCATCAGCTCGACGCACATGAAGATGATGATCGCGTTCCGGTGAATCAGGACTCCGACCACACCGATGATGAAGAGCGCAGCTGTGAGGGCGAGGGACTCAGCGAGCACCGGCGGCCCTCCCTCTTCCGAGTACCACAGCTCCCGTTATCGCCACCAGCAGAAGGACGCTCGTCAGCTCGAACGCCAGCAGGTAGTCCTTGAAGAGCGGCTCCGCGATCATGCCCACGACGTTCAGCTTCTGGAGCTGCTGCTCGTTGAAATCGCGCGGTACGATCAGCTGCTCCGGCAGCTTCGTGCGGGCAATCACCATGATCTCGCTGAGGAGGCCGAGCCCGATCAGCCCGGCGGCGAGCTTCCACCCGGTGCCGCGCGCAGCCGCCAGCTCCGATGGATGCCCAAGATTCAGCAGCATGACCACGAACAGAAACACGACCATGATGGCGCCCGCGTACACCAGCACCTGCATGACACCGACGAACTGCGCGTCGAGCATCACGTAGAGAGCGGCGAGGCTGAACATGGTATTGACCAGCCAGAGCGCCGCCGCCACCGGACTTTTGCGCGTCACGAAGGTCAGCGCCGATGCGAGCGCGATGACCCCGAAGAGATAGAAGAGAAAGACGTAGACGAGCGAGTAGTGCGGTTCCATCACTCGCCCTTGGGGTCTTCGGGATCCCACATCTCGCACACCGGGTGTGTCTGATCCATCAGGCGCTGCAGGTCGTAAACGAAGCCTTCCCTGCTGTACTCGGAGTTCTCATAATGGCGCCCGACATGGATCGCTTCCTCGGGACAGACCTCCTGGCAGAATCCGCAGAAGATGCAGCGGAACTCGTCGATCTCGAACACGAGGGGATAGCGGTTCCCTTCCTCATCCTCGCCGGGCACCAGCTTGATGCAGTTCGCCGGACACACGGTTGGGCAAAGCCCGCAGGCGACGCACCGCGCCTTTCCTGTTTCCGTCGTCAGCATTCTGTGCGTGCCGCGCCAGCGCGGAGAGATCGGAGATTTCTCCTCTGGATATTGCGTCGTGACTCGTCCCTGGACGTCGAAAAGATGCTTGACCGTGAGCGCCATTCCCTTGAGCGTTGCGCGAACGTAGCTGACGTCGTCGGTTGGCCTCTCGACCACTTTCACTTTGATCGCCATTATTTGCCGGCCTCTGTTACGATGGGATGGCGTTTTTCCAGCTGCCTGTCCAGCAGCCGCAGCCGCTCGATTTCCCTCGGATGCATCCTTCCATAGGCGGGACTGATGATCCGCCCCCGGTCAAGAATCGCGAACAGCAGGATGATCACCCCGAGGTTGATCGAGCCCAGTATCGCAGTCTGCCACAAGCCCTCCGGAATTCCGGCGGCGCTGAGCCCGAGCATGACGGCCGCGATGAGCACGATGTACACGAGCGCGAGCGGCAGCATGAACTTCCAGCCGAGTGACATCAGCTGGTCATAGCGGAAGCGCGGCAGCGTCCACCGGATCCACATGAATACGAAGACGAAGAAGAGAATCTTGGCGAGGAAGATCCCGATCGAGAGCAACGACAGCCATTTGCTGTACGGACCGATGTTGTCCCGAGCAGTGAAGGGCACGTCCCACCCTCCGAAGAAGAGCGTCGCCATCAGCGCGCTCGCCGTAACCATGTTCGCGTATTCCGCGATGAAGAACAGCGAGAACTTCATCGCGCTGTACTCCGTGTGATATCCGGCGACCAGCTCCGATTCCGCCTCGGGCAAATCGAATGGCAACCGATTGGTCTCGGCGAACGCCGACACCATGAAGATGAAAAATGCAACCGTCAGATTCACGACATTCCATCCGCCCCACGCCTGCTGATTGATGATGCTGTTGAGGCTGACGTTGCCGGCTAGGAGCAATATCGGAATCGTCGACAGGCCCATCGAGATCTCGTACGAAATCATCTGAGCGCTCGAGCGAAGGCCGCCGAGCAGCGCGTACTTGTTGTTCGATGACCAGCCCGCGAGGACGATACCGTAGACTCCGAGCGAGCTGATCGCGAGGATGAACAGGTAGCCGACCGGCAGATCAGCGACGACCATGTCGATCCTTCCCCAGCGAGTCGGCCAGGGCGCGCCGAAGGGAATCACGCACCACGTAGTCAGCGCGGGAATGAACGAGAGTATCGGCGCAAGGACGAAGAGCGGTTTGTTGGCGCCCGCCGGCATCGTCTCTTCCTTCATGAGGTTCTTGAGTCCGTCGGCGGCCGGCTGGAGCCATCCCTTGCCGACGCGGTTGGGTCCGTGACGATCCTGAATCCAGGCCGAGATCTTTCGTTCGGCCAGCGTGAGCATAGCGACGCCGACCATGTAGATCCCGAAGATGATCATGATCTTCGCGATTGTGAAAATGTAAAACCACATTCCGCTCACTGGCGGCATGTTCGGATCCGCCGCCTGGAGAAGCGCCGGAAACCCGTGAAGGACGCTCATGCGCCCACAGCTATTGGAGCTTTCGGCGCGGTCGCCGGTGCATCGACCAGCGGAAGTCCCTTGAAGCCGAGCGAGTCGTAGCTCAGGCCGGTAAACGCTGAGTTGGAGCTGGCCAGTTTTGCGAACACCTCGGACGGGAGGAAGAAGTTCGCCTGCTTTCCCATTGCTCCAAGTAGATCGCCGAGCACGAGCCAGCTCGGTCGGGTCTCGCCGGGGGCTTGCTTCGCCTGCGTGAAACGCTGCACGCGTCCGCGGAGGTTGGTAACCGTGCCTTCTTCCTCGGAAAAGTTTGCGATCGGCAGCACGACCGATGCCTTGCCCGCTGCCTCGGGGAGAACCGAGCTGATCACGATGACGTCGCCGGCGCGTGAGACCGCGGAGGCATCGATGCCGGCGAGATCCTCGCCCGCGATCACAAGCACGTCCCCCTGCCCCAAACCGCCCAACAAGTCTCTCGTCTTCTTGAAGCCAAGCTTCTCGGCGCCGTAAACGTTGGCCGCCCGCTCGCGACGGAGCGCGAGATCCTCAACTCCCGGCAGCGGGGCTTCCTCGCCTTCAGTGACGCGGAACGCCCCGCCCCCGCCCTGCATAATCTGGGTGAGAAGGAACAGCGACTCATTGGAGAGCATGGGTGACGCCACCACGAAAACCTTCTTTCCATTCAGCGCGCGTGCCGTCGCCGAAATCGCATCTTCCCAGCTGGCGGCGACAAGACCGTTCTTGGCTCGAACCATCGGGTGCTCGGCGCGATTCTTCTCGTTCATCCAGCGATAGTTGAGACGCCCCCAGTCGCACATGAAGAACGCATTGACGTTTTCATTTGGCCTCGGGCGCATGCGCACGACCTGATTCTCGCGCGTCTCCATGGTCACGTTGCAGCCCTGGGTGCAGTTGGGGCAGATCGACGCCGTACGATCGAGCTCCCATGCCCGTGCCTTGTTCAGAAAGTCCTTGGAGAGCAGCGCTCCGACCGGGCAGAGATCCACGACGTTCGCGGCCCACGGGTGCGTCAGGTCCTTGCCCTCGAACTTGCCGATCAGCGCTCGGTCGCCGCGCTCGCTCACGTTCAGGGCCGGATCGTGCGCGACGTCTTCCATGAAACGGACGCAGCGCGTGCACAGGATGCAGCGGTTCGGAACATAGATCACGTCCCCGCCGAAGTCCTCGGCCGGGTTAAAACGCTTGGGCTCACGGTAGCGAGAATCCTCGCGGCCTTCCTGATAGGTGTAGTCCTGGAGCTCGCACTCGCCCGACTGATCGCAGATCGGACAATCGAGAGGGTGATTGATGAGAAGCATCTCGAGCACGCCTTTGCGCGCGTCGAGCGACTTCTCGGAATGCACATGGACGACCTGACCCTCGGCCACCGTGGTGGCGCAGGAAGGCGCGAGCTTGGGCGCCTTCTCGACTTCGACGAGGCACATGCGGCAGACGCCCGCGATCGGGAGTCCGGGATGATAGCAATAGTGCGGAATGAGAATCCCGGCGGTCTTCGCCGCCTCGAGGATCGTCGTCCCCTCGGGCACGCTGACTGAGCGTCCCTCGATGGTCAGATTAACTATTTTTGCGTCGACCATTACGCCACCGCCGCAGTCACAGGGTGAAAGCGTCTGCCCTGGATCAACGCCTCGAACTCTCCGCGGAACTTCTTGATGCCGGATATAACCGGCACCGCGCACGAGTCGCTGAGCACACAGATCGTTTTGCCTGTCATCTGCTCGCCGATGTCGAGGAGCGTGTCGAGGTCCTCGACCGTGCCCTCGCCGTCTCTTATGCGCTCGAGAATCTTGGTGGTCCAGGCGGTGCCCTCGCGGCATTGCGTGCATTGCCCACAGCTCTCGTGCGCGAAGAAGCGCGCGAGGCGCGCGATCACCGTCACCATCGGCTGGGCATCGTCGATGACGATCACGCCGCCGGAGCCGAGCATGGATCCCCCTGCAACGAAGCCCTCGTAATCCATGAGCGTGGCTTCGGCTTCTTCCATGGTCTGGATCGGAACGGACGCCCCGCCCGGAATCACCGCCTTGAATTTGCGGCCGTGCAACGGGCCACCGCACAGATCGTACAGAAATTCCTTGAACGGAAAACCCATCACGACCTCGTAAGTGCCGGGACGCTGCACATTGCCGCACACTGAGAAAAGCTTGGTGCCCGTGCTCTTCGGATTCGACAGCGACATTTTCTTGTACCACTCGGCGCCGTTCATGAGGATCGGAGCGGCGGCGATGAGCGTCTCGACGTTATTGATCGTGGTAGGCATGCCGAAGACGCCCGACACCGCGGGAAACGGCGGTTTGATCCGCGGATTCCCGCGACGACCCTCGAGAGACTCCATGAGCGCCGTCTCTTCGCCGCAGATGTAGGCGCCGGCTCCCTTGTGCACATGCACGTCGATCCGCTTTCCGCTTCCCATCGCGTTCTTGCCGATGATACCGGCGGCATAGGCTTCCTTCACCGCTTGCTCCATCCAGTGGAGCGGCTCGGTGAACTCGCCGCGGATGTAGACGTAGGCAGTCTCCGCACCGATCGCGTAAGCGCCGATCGCGCAGCCCTCAACGAGCGCGTGCGGCGTCCAGCGCATAAGCTCGCGATCCTTGAACGTTCCCGGCTCGGATTCGTCGGCGTTGCAGCAGAGATAATGCGGCTTTCCATCGCCCGGCTTCATGAACGACCACTTCATGCCGGTCGGGAATCCCGCTCCTCCCCTTCCGCGCAGGCCGGACTCCTTCACGACGTTCACAATGTCGGCTGGCTGCATTCCGAGCGCTTTCTCGAGCGCCTTGTAGCCGCCGCGCTTTTTCCAGCCGTCGAGCGTGCGCGCATCGGCTTCGCCAAAGTGCTTGGAGAGAACCGTCGTCTCCCTCGGATTGGGATGGTGCGGGTAGCCCATTATGGGAGCCGTGCTAGAAGTTCGGGGACTTTGTCAGGAGTCATTGACTCGATGAACTCTTCGTTGACCATCACCGGCGTCGCGAACCCGCAGGCGCCGAGGCATTCGACCTCGATCACGGTGAAACGGCCGTCGGGAGACGTGAGGCCCAGCTCGCCAGTGTTGGTGTGACGAACAAGCGCCTTGACGACATCTTCCGCGCCACAGATGCCACACGGTGATGTCGTGCATACCTGGATGAAGTATTTCCCCACCGGGTGCTGGTGGTACATCGTGTAAAACGTCACCACACCTTTGACGTAGGCGGGCGTGAGCTCGAGCAGCCCGGCGACTTCAGCCATTCCCTCTTCGCTCACCCAGCCATGCACACGCTGCACTATCCAGAGCGCGGGAAGCAGCGCCGCCATCTTCGTCGGGTAGTGGGTGAGGAGCTCGTCCAGCTCGCGTTTCACATCTCCGGTGAAAACCGGAGTGTACGGTCCGTGGGCCGCACGGTCGTGCGATGCGTAGTCCGGAGATTCCAGATCGCCGACGAGGTCAGGTGTCAACGGTCGATCTCTCCCATGACAATGTCGATGCTGGCGTTGATGGCAATGACGTCCGAAAGCAGATGGCCTTCTACCATTTTTGGTATGGCGGCGAGATTGACGAAGGACGGCGGACGAATCCTCCAGCGCACCGGCTTCGCCGTGCCGTCGGATACCATATAGTAGCCCTTTTCACCCTTGGGGCTCTCGACCGCGACGTACGATTCACCGATCGGCGGACGCGGACCTTCCATCACCACCTTGAAGTGATGGATCATGGACTCCATCTCGCTCGTCGCCTTGGACTTGGGAGGAAGAATGACGCGCGGATCGTCGATGTTCACCGGACCGTCGGGCAGTCGGTCGGCCGCTTGCTGAAGAATGCGCAGCGATTGGCGGAGCTCCTCGAACCTCACGAGATAGCGATCATAGACATCGCCGTTCGTGCCAACCGGCACCTCGAAGTCGTAGGTCTCGTAGTCGAGATACGGAAAATCCTTGCGCACGTCATAGTCGACGCCAGATGCGCGAAGCATCGGCCCCGAAAGTCCCCAGTTGATCGCTTCTTCCGGCGTCATGACGCCGAGTCCGACGGTGCGGCCAACCCAGATCGCGTTTCTCGTCAGCACGTGATCGATCTCATCCAGCGTGTGCGGGAAAGTGCGGATGAACTGCCTGAGCCCGTCCATCCATCCGCTCGGAATGTCGGCGGCCATTCCACCGACTCGCGTTGCGGAAGTCGTGAGCCGCGCGCCCACCCATTTCTCGATCAGACGATAGATCTCTTCGCGCCGCTGAAATGCCCAGAGGAAGGGCGTGAACGCACCGATGTCGATGCAGAAGGTGCCGAGCCACACCAGGTGCGACATGATGCGCGACAACTCGGACGCGATGACGCGCAGAACCTTGCATCGCTCGGTGATCTCGATTCCGAACAGCCGCTCGGCGCCAAGGGCAAATGCAACGTTGTTGCCGATCGAATTGAGATAGTCCTCGCGGTCGGTCCAGCAGACTATCTGGTTGTACTGGCGATACTCGCCGATCTTCTCGAACCCGCAATGGAGATAGCCGATATGTGGAATGCAGCGGACGACGGTCTCTCCATCGAGCTCCAGGACGAGGCGCAAAACACCGTGCGTGGCCGGATGCTGCGGCCCGATGTTGATGAGCATGTGCTCACCCTCGAGATCCGGCTCCAGACCTGGCGGCGGCTGGAGCGCGACCGCCGTTCCACCGTCGTTGGTCACGAGGGGAATGCGCTGCGGCCGCCCCTGCGCATCGAGACCCGATGTCGAGAGCTCTACTTCGACTGTGCGCTTTGACATCTACTCGCCCGTCCTCTCGCCCTTGCCCAGTCTTTCACGCATGTCCTCTGGAAGCTCCGCGAACGCGTCAGCGATCGTAAGCTCCTCCATCGAATAGCGCGCTTCCGGATTCTGGGCGAGCGCCTGACGCAGCTGTTCGGAGCGGCTGAATCGCCCGCGCAGAGGGAAGTCCTTGCGCAGCGGGAAACCCTCCTTGTACTGCTCCCACATCAGAATGCGGCGGAGATCGGGGTGTCCGCGAAACCGGATGCCGAACATGTCGTAGCACTCGCGCTCGAGCCAGTCGGCAGACTTATAGATGTCCCAAACGCTGTCGATCTCGAGCGGCGATCCTTTGGGCAGCTGCGCCTTTACGCGGATGAAACGCCGGTACGGAAGCGACCGCAGGTGCCAGACAACCTCGATCGGCACCTCCGCGTCGCGATACTCCACGGCCGTCACGTCGCTGAGGAAGTCGTATTGTTGCGACTGATCGTCGTGCAGCCACCGGATGATCTCCTGCGCCGACGCCGGATCGACGTAGACGACCGTCTCGGCCCAGATCACTTCGACGCGCTTGATGGCCGAAGAGAACTTTTCCTGAAGCGCCTTGGCCGACGGATTGGCCTCGCCACCGCGGTGCGAAACGTTCCGCTGTGTTGCCGGCTGGCCGCCCGTCGCGCTCGCTCCCGTCTTCACGACCTCGAATCGGGTCACAGTCCGGACCTGGTCTGATTTACGGAATTTCCGAACGGCTCACCCAGCTCGTCGATTACGGAAGGCGGAATGTAGAGCTGGCTCGAAGGATCGGGCTCCATCTCGTCGCGGATTCCCGCGTCGGACGACCTCTCGTTCTTCACCTTCTCCTGGAGCATGCGAATTCCGTAGATAAGACCCTCGGGCCGCGGAGGGCAGCCCGGAACGTACACATCGACGGGAATGATCGTGTCGATTCCCTGCACGACGGCGTAGTTGTCGAACATCCCGCCCGTAGATGCGCAGGCCCCCATGGAAATGGCCCACTTGGGCTGTGGCATCTGCTGCCAGATGCGCCGGATGATCGGAGCAAGCTTGAACGGAACGCGGCCGGCGCAGATGAGCACATCCGCCTGGCGCGGCGAGAAGCTCATGCGCTCCATACCAAAGCGCGCGAGGTCGAAATCGCTCGCCGCGGTCGCCATGAACTCGATGGCGCAGCAAGCGGTCCCAAAGGGCATCGGCCACAGCGAGTTGGCGCGACCCCAGTTGACGAGGAAGTCGAGACGCGTCGTGACCCACCCTTCCTGCGACTCGGGCGCATACGAGACGGTGCGGTGCTCGGGCGAAGCGGTCAATCCCATTGCAGTGCCCGATCTCTAGGAGTGCTCAATCCCATTGTAATGCCCCTTTCTTCCAGACGTAGACGAAGCCGACAAGCAGGATCAGCATGAACACCAACATCTCACCCAGCCCGAAAAAAGAGATGTTCCCAACCGGACAGACGTCGTTCACGAGCGGCACGAAGCAGGAGAGCTGCTTGAAGTAGACCGCCCACGGGATCATGAACACCGTCTCGATGTCGAAGATGATGAAGAGGATCGCGACGAGATAGAAGCGCACCGAGAATCGCTCGCGCGCGTCGCCAAGGGCCGGAACTCCGGATTCATACGCTTGCTGCTTGACGGGCGTTGGCCGACGGCGGATCGTGAGCGCCGAGCCCCCGATGATGAGGAGCGCGTTCATCACCACGAAACCGAGGAGCATCAGAACCGGGAAATAAGCGCGAGCCATGGCCTCTCAGACTTCGTGAAAAATTTCACTTGTGCGATTTTTGGGAATTTACCGTTGGCAATCTTGTAATTCAACGGCTCCGCTTCGGTGGCGGTGCCCGTGCGAAAATCGTACATTGACGATGAAACGCTTACGAACACCCGCCGGAATCTACCCTTCGCCAGAACTCTGGCCTCCCCACGCAATCACACACCTCATCAATGTCAATTCAATCGGATCGCTGGATCACCCGCATGGCAAAAGAGCACGGGATGATCGAGCCCTTCGAGAGCAACCAGGTAAGGACGGGCGTCATCTCGTACGGAGTTAGCTCCTACGGATACGACATGAGGGTGGCACCCGAGTTCAAGATCTTCACGAATGTGCTTAGCTCGATCGTGGATCCGAAAAACTTCGATCCGAAATCATTCGTCGAGTTCGAGGGCGACGTCTGCATAGTGCCGCCCAACTCCTTCGCGCTCGCCCGGTCGGTGGAATACTTCCGGATACCGCGAAACGTCGTGACGATCACCGTAGGTAAATCCACCTACGCCCGCTGTGGAATCATCACCAACGTCACGCCATTCGAGCCTGAGTGGGAGGGATTCGTGACCCTGGAGATCTCGAACACGACGCCGCTGCCCGCAAAGATCTACGCCAATGAGGGCATTGCCCAGGTTCTCTTCTTCAAGGGTGAAGAAGAGCCACTGATCTCGTACAAGGACAAGAAAGGCAAGTATCAGGGACAGCAAGGGGTGACGCTACCGCGTCTGTAGTAGTCTGGCCCCCGGCTTGCCGAAGCTATAGGACGAACCGTAATCGGGAGGTAGCAAGGCTGATGCAAAATCGCGACGGCGTACAGAAGGGTCCTCAGGATCACGCAGAGGGGGAGCACGGGTCAAAGACCCGCGGCAAGATCCTCGAACAACTGCACTCGGGCAACGGTAACGGTACCGCTCCGGAAGCCCCTCCCAATCCACTGGAACCCACCAAGTCAATCGCGCATCACAACGCCGCCCACCGCCTGTTCGAAGAGCGGCAGCAACACGACGAGGCGGAGAAGAATAGCGAAAAGACCCGCCTGAACCGTGAGGTCGAGCGCCGGCATCTCGACCCGAACCACATTCCCAAGATTTGAGCCTTCGGAGCGGGCGCCGATGAGGCGCCCGCTCTCGAGCCCTATGCGCGCGTGCCGATCAGGCGCCCGCGAATGAAGTCCCGGTTCATCCGGGTGATCGTGTCCATGCTGATCTCCTTCGGACACGCTTCCTGACACTCGCCATGCAGAGTACAGCTTCCAAAATTCTCGAGATCCATCTGATCGACCATCTCCAGCGCGCGGCGGTACCGCTCGGGCTGGCCCTGAGGCAGTAGTCCCAGATGTGTGACCTTCGCCGCCGTAAACAGCGATGCCGACGCGTTCGGGCACGCGGCGACGCACGCCCCACATCCGATGCAGGCCGCGGCATCCATCGCGCTTTCTACGCTCTCCTTCGGAACGAGAATCGTGTTCGCGTCCTGTGCGCCACCCGTCGGCGCCGTGATGAATCCACCTGCCTGAATGATCCGGTCCAGCGCCGAACGATCGACCGTTAGATCCTTGATCACCGGAAACGCCCGCGCCCGCCAGGGCTCGATGTAGACGGTGTCGCCGTCCTTGAAGCTCCGCATGTGAAGCTGGCAGGTCGCGGTTCCCTTCATTGGACCGTGGGCGACGCCGTTTATCATCAGGCTGCACATGCCGCATATGCCCTCGCGGCAGTCGTGATCGAATGCGATCGGCACTTCGCCTCGCTCCGTGAGTCTCTCGTTCACGACGTCGAGCATCTCGAGGAACGACATGTCGGGGCTGATGTCGGTCGCCTGGTAGACCACCATTTTGCCCGGAGCCTTGGGGCCGGCCTGCCGCCAGACGTGCAGCGTGAGGTTCATCACTTGTAGCTCCGCTGCGACAGTTTCACGTTCTCGAAGACGAGCGGCTCCTTGTTGAGAACGGGAATCTTTCCCTCGCCGGCAAACTGCCAGGCGGCGACGTAGGCGAAATTCTCGTCGTCGCGCAGTGCTTCGCCGTCGGGAGTCTGGCTCTCTTCCCGGAAATGTCCGCCACACGACTCGGTTCGATGCAGCGCGTCGAGGCACATCAGCTCTCCGAGCTCGAAAAAGTCAGCGACACGTCCGGCCTTCTCGAGGGCCTGGTTCAGCTCGACGTCGCTACCCGGCACGTTGACGTTGCGCCAGAACTCCTCACGCAGCTCCGGAATCTTCCTGAGCGCGGTCCTGAGCCCTGCCTCGTTGCGCGACATTCCGCAGTTGTGCCACAGGATCTGGCCGAGCTCGCGGTGGAACGACGCCACCGTCCGCTTACCCTTGATCGAGAGAAATCTCTTCGTTCTCTCCTCCACCTCGTCCTCTGCCGCCTTGAACGCCGCGTGTGTCGTGTCGACCTTCTGCGGCTTGCTGCTCGCCAGATAGTCCCCGATCGTGTTAGGAATTATGAAGTATCCGTCCGCGAGCCCCTGCATCAACGCGCTGGCACCGAGTCGGTTGGCGCCGTGATCGGAGAAGTTCGCCTCACCGGTGACGTGAAGGCCCTCGATGTTGCTCATCAGATTGTAGTCGACCCACAAACCGCCCATCGTGTAGTGAACCGCCGGGTATATCCGCATCGGAACCTCGTACGGATTCTCGTCCGTGATCCGCTGGTACATCTCGAAGAGGTTTCCGTACCGCTCCCTGATCACGTCGATGCCGAGCCGCTTGATTGCGTCGGCGAAGTCGAGATAGACCCCGAGTCCTGATTCCCCGACTCCCCTACCCTCGTCGCAGACTTCCTTCACCGCGCGCGATGCGATGTCGCGCGGCGCGAGATTGCCGAAGCTGGGATATTTTCTCTCGAGAAAGTAGTCGCGCTCGTTCTCGGGAATCTGCCGCGGGTCGCGCTTGTCCCCGGGTTTCTTCGAAACCCAGACCCGCCCATCGTTTCGGAGCGACTCGCTCATCAGCGTCAGTTTCGACTGGTGCTCCCCGCTGACTGGGATGCAGGTGGGATGAATCTGTGTGAAGCACGGGTTTGCGAACGCCGCCCCGCGCTTGTACGCGCGCCAGATCGCCGTCGCGTTACAGCCCTGCGCGTTGGTCGAGAGGAAGAAGAGGTTGCTGTACCCGCCGGTCGCGAGCACGACAGCGTCCGCGGCGTGGGACTCAATCGCGCCAGTCACCAAATTGCGAACGACGATGCCGCGCGCCTTGCCGTCGATGACGACCAGATCGAGCATCTCCGTGCGTGGATACATGGTCACGCCGCCTCGCGCGATCTGGCACTCGAGAGCCTGATACGCGCCAAGCAGGAGCTGCTGCCCCGTCTGCCCGCGCGCGTAGAACGTCCGCGATACCTGGGCACCGCCGAACGACCGATTGGAGAGCAGCCCGCCGTACTCGCGCGCGAACGGAACTCCCTGCGCCACGCACTGGTCGATGATGTTCACGCTCAGCTCCGCGAGCCGGTAGACGTTGCCCTCGCGGGAGCGGAAATCACCGCCCTTGATCGTGTCATAAAAAAGGCGATAGATGCTGTCGCCATCGTTCTGATAATTCTTGGCGGCGTTTATTCCGCCCTGCGCCGCGATGCTGTGCGCCCGTCGCGGAGAGTCCTGAAAGCAGAAGCACTTCACGTTGTAGCCTAGCTCGCTCATCGTTGCCGCTGCGGCTCCGCCGGCCAATCCTGAGCCGACGACTATGATCGTATGCCTCCGCTTGTTCGCGGGGTTCACGAGCTTCATCTCGAAGCGGTGTCGATTCCATTTTTCCGCGAGCGACCCAGGCGGGATCCGGGCATCAAGTCGAAGAGTCATCGTACGATACCGGCGACGACCGCTAGCGGCACAGCGGTGAACGCAGCCCAGACGAGAAGGGCGATCGCGAGCGAGATCCGGTGGTGCAAAGGCTGCGGAGAGGGCGGGCTTACGCCAATGCTCCTCACCGAGCTCCACGCGCCGTGGAAGAGGTGCAGCCCCAACGCCAGCATCGCGACGACGTAGAAGAGCGCCACCCACCAGATTCTGAAGCTCGTCACCATGTTCGCGTAAACGTCGTCGGGGCTGAAGACGCCTGCCGGCTTGATCGTGCCGGTCGTGAAGTGCAGAATGTGCAGGACGATGAACACGAGCAGGAGCGCCCCACCCCATCGCATCGTGCGGGAAGCCACTGTCGCGACCTGACGCTCCTGCTTCGTGTAGGCGATCGGCCGCGCCGCCCTGCTCTGTTGCGTCAGCTGAACCGCCGCGATGACGTGGAGAATGACCGCGACGATGAGGACGATGCGCAATGCCCAGAGCAGCTCGCCGGTGCTCTTGAGGAAATGCGAATACGAATTGATGGCCGCGGGCCCGCGGAAAACGAGCAGGTTGCCGAGCGAGTGGAGAATGACGAAGCCGACTCCAATGAGCCCGGTAACTCCCATGACGACTTTTTTGCCGACCATGGAGCCGTAGAAGCCGCGAAGACTGCCCATCGGCGTCTTACAGCTTTACCGCGGCCATCGGCTCGCGGACGGCGTCCGCGCTCTTCGCCAGGGCATCGCGCTCCTCTCGGGTAAGCTCCACTTCGATGATCTTCTCGATCCCGCCACGACCGATCTTGCAGGGAACGCCGAGGAAGAGGCCCGTCATCCCGTATTCGCCTTCGAGCCAGGCGGCGCACGGGAGAATGCGCTTCTGATCGAAAACGATCGACTCGCACATCTGAACCGCCGCCGCCGACGGAGCGTAGTAGGCCGAGCCGGTTTTCAAATGCTTCACGATCTCCGCTCCACCGCCGCGCGTGCGCTCGACGATCGCGTTGAGCTTGGCCTGCGGCATCAGCTGGGTGACCGGAATTCCGCTCACCGACGTGTAGGAAATCAGGGGCACCATAGTGTCACCATGTCCTCCTAGAACCATCGCCTGGATGTCGCGCACCGAGACGTCCAGCGCCTCGGCGATGAAAGCGCGATACCGTGCGGTGTCGAGAACGCCCGCCATGCCAAGCACTCTCTGGCGCGGGAACCCCGTTACCTTCATCGCGACGTAGGACATCACGTCGAGCGGGTTGGAGACGACGATCAGGATCGCGTTCGGAGATGTCGTCTTGATCTGCTCGGAGACTTGCTTGACGATGCCCGCATTCGTATTGAGGAGATCGTCGCGCGACATGCCAGGCTTCCGCGCGATGCCGGCCGTGATGACGACGATCTCCGAGTCGTGCGTCTCGTCGTAAGTGTTGGTGCCGATAACGCGGGAGTCGAAGCCTTCAATCGGAGCCGACTGCCACTGGTCGAGCGCCTTGCCCTGTGGGATTCCTTCCATCACGTCGACCATCACGACGGTGCGGGCGAGCTCTTTTTCGGCTATGCGCTGCGCGGTGGTCGCACCGACGTTGCCAGCGCCGACCACCGTAATCTTGTTGACCATTTTCTCGTTCTAAGTGTGGAGAGACGTGCGCGAAAGTTACCGGGGCGCCGCTCGGATGGCGAGTCTCTCAGCCGCCGACTTGCGACAGCGCGCGAAGTCCGCCGACCTGCATCTGGAGGAGATGGTGCTCCTTAGGCTTAGAGGAGAGCGCGCTGCGAAAAAATGGCTCGAGTGGCAATCCTGCTCGCAGCGGCGAGCGGAGATCGACCTCATCATCACCGAAGAGGCAGGTGCGGAGGCGTCCGTCCGCCGTGAGCCTCACGCGGTTGCAGCTGCCGCAGTAGGTGTGCGACATCGGGGTGATGACGGCAACCGTCCCGCGCGCGTTGGCAAAGCGAAAATAGCGAGCGGGCCCATTTCCTCGCGCTGGGCCGGCCGCGGGCTCGAGTGGCGCGATCTCCTCCAGCTGACGCAAAACTTGCTCGCTGGGGACCACGTGGTCCCAGGTGAGCTCCCGCATCTCTCCCACCGGCATCAGCTCGATGAATCTCACGTGCCATTCGCGCTCGATCGTCAGGCGTGCGAAGTCGCTGAGCTCATCGTCGTTGATGCCGCGCATGACCACCACGTTGATCTTGATGGGCGAGAGACCCGCCTGCTCAGCCGCTGTCGCAGCAGCGATCGGGTCGAAGTCGATGTTTCGTCGCGAGATCTGTCTGATGCGGTCGGGCCGGAGCGAGTCGGCGCTCATGTTGACGCGATCGAGCCCGGCCTCCCGGAACGATCCCGCCAGCTCGGGCAATCGCACTCCGTTGGTCGAGAGCGAGATGTCCTCGATTCCGGGAATCGACCGCAGCATCCCCACCAGAAGCTCGAGCTGTGGACGCAATGTTGGCTCACCTCCCGTGATCCGGAGTCGCCGCAATCCCAGCGGAGACAGCTCGCGGACAACCTGAGCAATCTCTTCGTAGGAGAGGATGTCGGACTTGGGAAGCCATTCGAGTCCGGCGGCAGGCATACAGTACCGGCAGCGGAAATTGCACCTGTCAGTGACGGAGATGCGGAGATACTCGATGCTCCGGCCGAAGCTATCGCGCAGCGTGACGCTCACGTGGTCGCGACCCTTCTCGCTGTGGGATCGACCCACTCGCGGGCCCCGTCGGCGTAGTGCTCCCGCTTCCAGATCGGCACTCTCTTCTTGATTTCCTCGATCACGAAGCGCGTGCAGTCGAGCGCGGGACCACGATGAGCGTGGGCCGCAACGATCGCGACGCTCACGTCACCGATGGCCAGGGTGCCGACGCGATGCTCCGCCACGATTCCCATGACTCCAAACCGGTCCTGAGCCTCCGCGAGAATGCTCTCGAGCTCGGACTCTGCCATCGAAGTGTAGGCAGAGTAATCGATTGCGGTTACGCTGCGGCCATCATTCGTGTCCCGAACGGTCCCGGCGAACACTGAGATTGCGCCGAATTCTGTGGATTGGACCTCGGCCATCAGAGTGGCCGGGTCGATCGCCCGTGTGACTATCGCCGAGCGTCTCATCCGCCCGCCACCGGTGGAATCAACGCAACCTCGTCCCGGGGATCGACTACCTGGTCGAAGGACGCAAATCGTCGGTTGACGGCGACGCGGGGAGATTCGGGAAGGACGTAGGCGCCGGGAAGCGAGCGAATGCTGTGGACAAGATCTCCGACGGTACTGCCCGGATCGAGAGGAATTTCGAGAGTGGGGCCGCCGAAGCTCTCGACGTATGAAGCAAATAGCTGCACCGTCACTGTGGACACGTGCGCACTCCCCTAGCCCGCTGTGAAGCTAAGTCCTTACGCTTCCGACATCTGCGACATGTCCACGCCAGCTACGAGGGCTCGCAGCTCTTTCGACGGCTTGAAGACGGGGACTGGTCGAGCGGAAACCTCAACTGGAGAGCCGGTGCGTGGATTGCGCGCCATCCGGGTTTTCCGATTACGAATCTTGAACGTGCCGAATCCCCTGACCTCGATGTTTTCCTGGGTCTGGAGGGATTCCTTGATTGCTTCGAGGAAAGCGTCCACGACGCGAGCGCAATCTTTCTTTGAGATCATCGGCCCAGCGGTGCGTGAAATCTGGGTCGTGACACGCTCGACGAGGTCGGCTTTAGTCATTGAAAAACTCCGTATGGACGCGCGCATGAGCGCGTAAGTGCTTTCAAACTATGGCTTTACTAATATGGTGTCAAGGCGATTTTGACGCTACCTGATGGCCCCTTTGAGGGCGCTGAGGAACTCCTGGAACAGTGGCCGGGCGTCGTGGGGGCCCGGCGCGGCCTCCGGATGATACTGGACTCCGAAAACCGGGAGGGTTCGGTGCCGAAGGCCTTCGATGGTCCGATCGTTCAGATTGACGTGAGTGACTTCCAGATCCGACGCGCCCTTTACCGACTGCTCGTCTCCTTCGACCGCAAAGCCATGGTTTTGCGCCGTGATCAGGACTCGGCCCGTCTCGACTTCCTTTACCGGGTGATTTCCGCCGCGGTGACCGTAAGGCATCTTCGACGTCGAGCCACCGAAGGTAAGTCCTAACAGCTGATGCCCCAGGCAAATGCCGAAGATCGGCACTCCTTTGGTGGCCAGTGTTCGGATGATCTCTGGAGCGTACGACACGGCGTCCGGGTCGCCGGGCCCATTCGACAGAAAGATTCCGTCCGGGTCCTCCGCTAGCGCCGCGTCCGCGGATGTGTCGGCGGGGACTACGGTTACGCGGCAATCGTTTTCATCGAACAGTCTCAGGATGTTGCGTTTGATTCCGTAGTCGTAGGCGACGATGTGGTGACGCGCCCGAGGATCTCCCCAGCTATAACGCTCCCGGGTCGACACGCGGGACGCGAGATCCAGGCCCTCCATCGACGGGCACTCTTCGAGCGCCAACTTGCTCGCTTCGTCGGGCTCAGTGCCGGCCCCAATAACGCCGCGCATCACGCCGACTGATCTCAAGTGTCGAGTGAGGCGCCGAGTGTCAACATCTTGAATGATGGGGACTTGAGATGCCGCAAGCCAAGCTCCGAGTCCATTGGTGGCGCGCCAGCTCGAGTAGGTCTCGGAGAGCTCGCGAACGACTACTCCGGCGACCTGTGGCGCGCTGGATTCCGGGTCTTCGGCGTTGACGCCATAGTTGCCGATCTGGGGCGCCGTCATCACGACGATCTGTCCGCGATACGACGGATCGGTGAAGACCTCCTGGTAGCCGGTCATGTTGGTCGTGAAAACGACCTCGGCCACCGCAGGCAGTAGCGCGCTGTCCGACGCCAGCCGGCCACGAAAAAGGGTTCCGTCCTCAAGGAGGAGGAACCCCGGCTCAGTGATGCGAGACTCGGATTCCAACTTTACCGCTTCGGAGTGGTGGCTGGAGGTTTTGCCGTCTTCGTTCCCGCGGGAGCGGTGGTCGCCGGAGCTGGCTCGAGCGGAACCGCAGGAGCTGATGTCGGCGGAGGCGCCACGTTTTGGGGCTGAGCGCCCAGGCCTTTCTCGAGGACCGACCGCGGCGCCGACGTGTGCGTCGACAAGATTTGCAGGACGAAACAGAGACCGAGGAAGATGCCACCGCCCCACCAGCTGATCAGGGTGAGGATATTTCCGGCTTGGCGGATTCCGATGAGTGCGTCGGTTGAGGAGCTCCCGCCACCGAAGCTCGCGGCCAGACCGGTGCCCTTTCCGCTCTGAAGCAGAATGGCAAGCATCACGACGAAGCAGTCGATAACGAGCAGTACGAGAAGAAACGTGTAAAGCATTGATAGAATTAGGGTTCAGTCCAGCGTTTCAATATCGACGGCGATGGGAATTCAGTCAAGTCTGCGCCATCCTAGATCCCGGCGATCGAGAGCCACGAGGATGCCTCGACGCTCGCTCCTCCAACAAGGAGCCCGTCGACTTCCGGCGAGCTGAGAAGGCTGGCCGCGTTCATCGAATTGACGCTCCCTCCGTAGAGTATCGGAATCTCGTCGCCTCGGGTTCCGATCATCTGGCAGAGCTCCGAGCGAAGAACAGTGTGAATCGCGGACGCGTCGCCGGCTGAGGCGGTGAGGCCAGTGCCGATTGCCCACACCGGCTCATAGGCGAGCATGAAATCCGCGGAGATGAGATTCGGCGTCTGCGACAATCCTTCGCGCAGCTGGCGGGTCACGAGGCTTTCTGTTTCTCCCGCTTCTCGCTGCTGGATGGTCTCGCCCACGCAAAGCATGAAGGCGAGTTTGGCGCGCGACGCGGCGAGACACTTCTTCGCGCACTGAGCGTCCGTTTCGCCGAAGACATGTCTTCGCTCCGAGTGTCCCACGAGCACGACGCGCGCACCAGCATCGGCTGCCATCGGCGCCGAGATCTCGCCGGTGAAGGCTCCCTTCTCCGCCCAGTGAATGTTTTGAATCCCGGCGATAACGTCGCTTCGGCCGGACGTGGCTGCCGCAACGATGGGGAGCGAGACCGCCGGAGGAAAGATGATCACCGTGCGATCGGTTCGCGGCTTGTAACCAGCGAGAAACGCGTCTATGAAAGTCTTTGCCGCAGTCGGGCCGTTATTCATCTTCCAGTTGGCGGCGAGAACTGGACGCCTCATTAGTCGGCCTCGTCGAGAATTTCCACGCCGGGGAGTTTCTTCCCCTCGAGGAATTCGAGCGACGCACCGCCGCCCGTGGAGACATGGCTCATCTTGTTCTCGAGTCCTGCTTCAGCCACCGCGGCCGCGGAGTCCCCGCCGCCGACGATCGTGGTCGCGCCCTTCCCCGTCGCGTTCGCCATCGCTTCCGCTACCGCGCGGGTGCCGGCGTCGAACGGCGGCGTCTCGAAGACGCCCATCGGCCCATTCCAGATGATCGTCTTGGCCGACGCGATCGCGCGCGAGTACGATGCGGCCGACTGCGGGCCGATGTCGAACATCGCCTGATCTTTTGGAATTGCATTACGCGAGACGGCCTTTGCTTCCGTTGATCTCTCGAGCGACGGGGCGACAGTGGCATCGTGTGGGAGAGTGAGGCGCATGCCGCCGCGCGCGAGCAGATCCTTCGCCATCGAGACGCGGTCTTCCTCGACCAGCGACTTGCCCGTTTCAAGACCCATGGCGCGATAAAACGTACATGCCATCGCGCCGCCGATCAGCAGTCCATCGACTTTCGGAAGCAGCTGCTCGATGACGTCGATCTTTCCCGAGATCTTGGCTCCGCCGAGTATCGCGATGAACGGGTGCTTCGGATTTGCGAGCGCGCCACCGAGGTACTCGAGCTCCTTCTCCATCAGCAGACCCGCGACTGCCGGCCGCAGATGCTCGGCCACGCCGACGGTTGATGCGTGAGCGCGGTGCGCGGCGCCGAATGCGTCGTTCACGAAGAAGTCACCCAGCTCAGCGAGCGCCCGCGCAAGTCGCTGGTCGTTCTTCTCCTCCCCGCCGAGGAAGCGTGTGTTCTCGAGGAGCAGAATCTCTCCCGCCTTGAGATTCGCGCACGCCTGGAGCGCTTCGTCCGAATCGGTCGACTCGACGAAGTTCACTCTATGGCCGCATAGCTTCTCGAGGCGCAGCGCCACAGGTTGCAGGGAGTACTTGGGATCGGGTTTTCCCTTCGGCCGTCCCAGGTGCGAGAGAATTACGGGACGCGCGCCGCGCTCGAGCAACAGCTCTATCGTCGGCAGCGACGCGCGAATGCGCGTGTCGTCCGTGATGTTGCCATCGTCGTCGAGCGGAACGTTGAAGTCGACGCGGACGAGCGCCCGCTTGCCACGTACCTGCGCGTCGGTGAGATCGCGGACGGATTTCTTTTTCATGATCCGGGCTCGGTCTAGAGTCGCGACCCCATGAAGCGGAGCATGTCGACGCAGCGCGAGGCGTAGCCCCACTCGTTGTCGTACCAGCCCTGCACGGTGACGAGGGTGCCGTCGATGACGATGGTGGTCTTCGAATCGAGAATGCACGACGCCGGATCGCCGATGAAGTCGCTCGAGACGAGCTCCTCCTCGGTGTAGCGAAGGATCCCCTGAAGCGGGCCCTCGGCCGCGGCTTTCTTGAAGGCGGCGTTCACAGATTCCTTGGTGGCGCCCGCCTTCTCGATCTCCACCGTGAGAATCGTGTACGAGACGTCGGGAGTCGGAACGCGAACGGAGCAACCGTCGATCTTCCCCTTCACCTCGGGGATGACGAGCGAGGTTGCCTTTGCCGCTCCGGTCGTCGTCGGGATCATGGACAGCGCCGCCGCTCTCGCGCGGCGCAGATCCTTGTGCGGGAGATCGAGGATCTGCTGATCGTTGGTGTAGCTGTGAATTGTCACCATCGACGCGTGCTTGAAGCCGAAGTTATCGCGAATGATCTTGACCATCGGCACCAGACAGTTCGTGGTGCAAGAGGCATTGGACACAATCGTGTGCTTAGCCGAATCATACTTGTCGCTGTTAACGCCCATGACGATCGTGATGTCCTCGCCCTTGGCGGGCGCGGAGATCAGCACTTTTTTGGCGCCCTGTGCGATGTGCTTGCGGGAAGCATCGGCGTCGGTGAAACGCCCTGTGGACTCGAGGACGATGTCCACGCCGAGCTCCTTCCACGGGAGCATGGAAGGATCTTTCTGGGAAAGGATCTTGATCTCGTCTCCGTCAATTACGATCGAATCCTTCCCTGCCTCGACGTCGCCCTGATAGGTGCCGTGCACCGAGTCGTACTTGAAGAGGTGCGCCAGCGTTTTCGTGTCGGTGAGGTCGTTCACCGCGACGAAATCGAGATCGGCGACGCCCTGGTTCTTCGCAGCGCGCACGACCTGCCGGCCGATGCGTCCAAATCCGTTGATGCCAATCCTTGTTGCCATTCCTCTTACTCCCTTCGGTTAAAGCCGGTCACCACTGGCGTGAGCACGGCCGAAAGTCACGTAACTGATTATCCGCGCACCCGATTCGTAAAGCACCTTCGCGCACGTGTTGAGCGTCGCGGCGGTCGTCACGACATCGTCGACGATCACGACGTGCGCGCCGCGCAATTCATCGAGCTGTTGCTCACCGGTGCGAAACGAGCCCGCAACGTTGTCCAGTCTTTCTTCAGGTGTCAACCTTGTCTGCGATCTGGTCTCGCGCGACCGGGCGACGACATCTTCCCATACGGGAATGCGCCACCGCCGTCCAAGTCCGCGAGCGATTAGCGCACTCTGATTATAGCCACGCTGGCGCTTTCTCGCTGATGCGAGCGGAATCGGTACGAGCGCCGCTCTCTCGTCGACCACGTCGGGCGGCCAGGAGAGCCGACTCATCCGCTCCGCGATTTCATCCGCGACCGCCGCCCAGCCTTCGTACTTCAACGCGTGAACGATGCTCGACGCCGGTTCCACCGGCATCCAGCACACCGACCTCACGGCGCGGACGAACGGCGGGAGAAGATCACACCAGCGGCAGCTCCCGGTCGAGATCGGGTGGCCGCACCGCTCGCATCGCGGCGACGGCAGATGGGGCAGTCGCGACCAACACAAGCTGCAGACAATTCCTGCCTCGAGCCGCGACAGCAACCGCTCGCAGGAGACGCAGGCGCGCGGCAGGAGGAGATCGATAACTCCACTGAGATGCTCTCTTACACCAGACCTTCCGCCTGGGCCTGCTAGAGCAACGACTGTCGCATTACCTCGCGGTCCGGCTCGATCCCGAACCAGCGCTGGAACGAGAGCGCGCCCTGCTCCAGTAGCATCGGCAGGCCGTCCGCCGCGCGATTGCCCCTCTTCCGCGCCGCTTTCACCCATGGCGTGTCTCCTCCGCGGCGGTAAACGAGGTCCATCACCGCGGCCGTCTTTGGAATGATGCCAACATCCAGAGGCTGTTCGGCCTCCCGTTGTCCAACGGGCGTCGCATTTACTATCAATGTCGCGTTTGCGACCGCCAGCTCGGCACTCTTTTCGACTCGCGCGACATCGCGAAACCGTCGTGCAAGCTTGGACGCGCGCTCGGAATTGCGCGCGACGATTACTACTCGAGCGTCGAGCCACTGCTCCGCGGCAGCGATGACGGCGGCGGCGGCGCCACCGCTGCCAAGCACGACGATTCGCGCTCCAGCGGTGTCGCCGCCCAGGAGCGCCCGCGCAGCCGCGTCGAAACCGCCGACGTCGGTATTGTCGCCGTACAACCGGTCCGACTCGAACCAAAAGGTGTTCACAGCTCCCACCCGCTCAGCGATCTCGGTGAGCTCGTCGCAGCTGGCGTGGACTTTGACTTTGTGTGGAATGGTGACGTTACCGCCAACACCGAGGTCCTTCAGCTTCTTGAGGAGCGCGAGAAGGTCCCGGGGCAGGACATCAACCGCCTCATAGAGGAGCGACATCCCGGCCGCGCGAAGTGCGGCATTCTGAAAGATCGGCGAGAGAGAATGGGCAACTGGATGCCCCAGCAAAACGAGCCGTCCCGGATTCTGGGTCACGAGAGTCTCAACTCAGCTGGCGAGGCGGTCGAACAACTTCTCGAGCTCCCGCTCCAGCACGTCGGCGGTGCGCCGGTAGGCTTCGAGGTCGCCGCCGTAGGGATCTGCCACTCCCTGGTTCGCCGTGCCCGAGGCGTACTCATCTATCACGTGAACTTTTCCCCGACCTCCCAGCTGCTTCACCTGCTCCACGTGGCCGGGCGTCATGACGAAAATGAGATCGGCTTCGGAGACGATCGCGGGCGTGAGCTTTCTGGCGCGATGAGGGGTGAGGTCGATCTCGCGCTCCATTCCAACGAGGAGCGCCTCGTCGGTGGCGGGGACGTTGTCCCACGCATTCGTCCCCGCGCTCGAGACGTTGAGATCCTCGATGCCCCGGCGCTTCGCGATCTTGCGCGCGAGCGCTTCGGCCATGGGGCTTCGGCAGGTATTGCCGCTGCAAACGAAGAGGAGATTCATGCTCTACGCATCTCCGACCAGGTCGGGTACGCTCTCCCTCAATTTCGCGGCCGGGATCGCGCCCGGCCGAATGACTCGCGGGAGTCTGCCGGTGCAGTCGACAACGGTCGATGGCTCGGACTCCTTTAGGCGTCCGCCATCGAGAACGCGCAAAGTCCCGCGCGCGATCGCGTCGCTCCACTGTGAGACGATCTGGTCGGCGGCGGTGGCCGGCGGTACCCCGGGACGGTTCGCGCTGGTGGATGTTATCGGGTGTCCGTGCGCGAGAATGAGCCGTGCCAGCGATCGGTGCGGCGTCCATCTCACGGCGACACCACCTTCCGGCCCGCGCACTCGGTCGGGCACTCTGTTTTCGCCGCCGGGAAGCACCAGCGTGAGAGGACCTGGCCAGAATCGCGCGGCAAACGTCGACGCGTACCCGGTGAGGTGAAGCCCGAGGCGCGTGATCATCTCGCTGGCGGCGACGAGCAGAAGAAACGGCTTGCCGGGCGGACGGCCTTTGAGGTTCACGAGTTGCTGCACGGACCGCTCATCCAGCGCGCCGCCAAATCCATAGACGGTTTCGGTGGGGTACGCGAGTACCTTCCCGGCGGCGAGATGGGCGAGGGTTCCATTGATGGCAGCCTCGACTTCTCCCGGCGACCAGAACGGCACGACCATCGGCTGGGGCTTCATTCGCGGAAGATACTTAGCGCCTCCGCCAGCGCGAAATCATTTTCTTCGGTGATTTTGACCGCGCGCTCACTTCCGCGCACGACCACGACCGGAAGCCCGATCGCCTCACACAGCGCGGAGTCGTCGGTCGCCACGCGATCCGCCTCTCGCGCCTCGCGGTGCGCGCGCTCGAGGATCTTGCGGGGAAAGGCCTGCGGGGTCTGCGCTCTCCACAGCCCGAAGCGATCGACCGTCACGACGACTTTACCACTCGAATCGACGCGCTTGAGCGTGTCGGAGACCGGCAGAGCGGCAATGGCGCCATTCCCCTTCCGGGCTTCTTCGATCACCCGCGCGATCGTCTCGGTCGACACGAGGGGACGCGCGGCGTCGTGAATGACCACGATCTCGCACTCGACCGGCAGGTCCTCGAGGCCGTTGGCCACCGATTCGCTCCGGTGTCGTCCGCCAACCGAGAGAAGGAGCCGCTCAGCGTCGCTTTGAAATATCCAGGGCGGCGGATCTCCGACGTATTCGCGCGGCAGCACGCAAACGACCATTGCCACGTCGGCCCGCGCCTGAAATGTTTGGATGCTGTGTAGCAGCATGGGCTTGCCCGCGACCCACCGAAACTGCTTCAGCTCCGCCGATCCGGTGCGTGACCCGCTGCCGGCGGCGACTATGATGACACCGACGTCTCGGTTCATTTCGGGGTGAGAGAGACGCCGACGTCGCGGCTCATTTACGCGTGGAAGAGCTGTCGGAACAGATCGTTGACCGTTCGCACGCCGATGATGTCGAGGCCGCGCGGCCCGCGCTTTGGAATTCCCCGCTCCGCCATATATGCGGTCGTCATCCCCATCTTTGCCGCCTCTCCGAGCCGCCGCTCGGCTTGCGATACCGGTCTGATCTCGCCTCCGAGCCCGACCTCCCCAAGAAAGATCGCGGAATTGGCCACCGGGCGATCGTACACGCTCGATGCGAGCGCGCTCGCCACCGCGAGATCGCCGGCCGGCTCCTGCATCCGCACTCCTCCCACCACATTGAGGAAAACATCCAGCTGGGAGAAAGATAGGCCCGCCCGCTTATCGAGCACAGCCAGCAGCAGTGCCAGACGACGCCCATCGAAACCGGTGCTGACGCGCTGCGGAGTTCCGTACCCCGCTTTGGCCGCGAGCCCCTGAATTTCGATGAGCACGGGACGGGAGCCTTCGAGCAACGCGGTCACCGCGCTGCCTGATGAATTGTTGAGACGGTCGCCGAGGAAGAGCTCGGATGGATTCTCGACGGCAATGAGTCCTTCCTCGGTCATCCTGAAGACGCCAATCTCGTCCACGCTCCCGAATCTGTTCTTCGTCGCGCGAAGGATGCGGTGCTCCAGCATTCCTTCGCCCTCGAAGTAGAGGACCGTGTCGACGATGTGCTCGAGCGTCTTGGGGCCGGCGATGCCCCCGCCCTTGGTGACGTGCCCAACGGCGAACACCGTCGTCTCCGTCTCCTTGGCGAAACGCATCAGGCGTGCTGCGCATTCCCGCACCTGCCCCACGTTTCCTGGCGCGCCCTCGAGATCGCTGGTGAAAACGGTCTGAATCGAATCGACTACGATCGCATCGAGCCGCTGGGCGCCAGCGGTGGCGATGATCGTCTCTAGCAGCGTCTCGTTCAGGAGCTGGACGTCTTCGGCGGATCCGTGCAGACGCTCGGCGCGCAGCTTCACCTGGAGCGCGGATTCCTCGCCCGACACGTACAGGGTGGAATGACCCAGCTCCTGGAGCCGACCTGCGACCTGGAGCAGCAACGTCGACTTCCCGATGCCGGGCTCCCCACCGACCAACACCATCGACCCGGGCACGATTCCGCCGCCGAGGACGAAATCGAATTCCTTGATTCCCGTCTTGAGGCGGCGTCCCGCCGAGCTCTTGATGTCGCGAAGTCGGGGGGTGGGCGCCACACTGCCGCCTTCGCCCATCGACTTCTTGCCGCCGGCGCGACGGCTCGACGCAGTGGCGGCCGAAGTTCTCGTCGCCATCTCTTCGACCAGAGAATTCCACTCGCCGCAGATGTCGCAGCGCCCGGCCCATTTTGGGTGGTCGGCGCCGCAGTTGGTGCAGCGGTATACGGTTTTTGCTTTCGGGCTCACTAGGGAGACAGGCGGGGCGACAGATTCTCGAAGCGGGTGTAGGTCTTGTTGAAGTAGAGATTCACGAAGCCGGTGGGACCGTTCCGCTGTTTGCCGATGATGATCTCGGAGCGCCCCTCGAGTGAGTTGCCGTCCTTGTCGGTCGGGCCGTCGTACATCTCCTGACGAAAGATGAACATGACAAGATCCGCATCTTGCTCAATGGCACCTGACTCGCGGAGGTCGGAGAGCTGCGGGCGCTTGTTCTCGGCGGTGCGCTGTTCCGGAGCGCGCGACAGCTGCGACAGCGCGACGACCGGAATTCTCAGCTCGCGGGCAAGCGCCTTCAGCGAGCGCGAGATGTAGCTGATTTCCTGCTGCCGGCTTTCGGTGTTGGTGGGGCCCTGCATCAGCTGCAGGTAGTCGACCACCACCATCCCGATATTGTGCTCCATCTTGAGACGGCGGGCCTTGGAGCGCATCTCGAGCAGCGTCATGGCCGGCGTGTCGTCGATCCAGATCGGGGCGTGGCTCAGAATTCCGGCGGCGCGACCGAGTCGCACGAACTCCTCGTCGTGGAGCTTGCCCTTGCGGAGTCTCTGCGCATCGACGCGACCCTCCGACGTGAGGAGCCGCTGCACCAGCTGCTCCTTGCTCATTTCCAGAGAGAAGAACGCGACGGGGACGTTGTTGTCGAGCGCTGCGTTCTGCGCGATGTTGAGCACGAAAGCGGTTTTTCCCATTGACGGTCTGGCGGCGACGATGATGAGGTCGGACGGTTGGAAACCTGCCGTCAGCTCGTCCAGATCCTTGAATCCGCTCGCCACGCCCGTAATCGATCCGCCGCCACGTTGAATCTCTTCGATTCGTTCCATGGTGGGCCAGAGGAGCTCCTTGATCCTCATGAAGCCTTCCGAGCCGCGGCTCTGGTTGACCTCGAAGATCTTGTGCTCTGCCTCGTCGAGCAGCTCCGTCGCCGGCGAGCCGGACTCGAACGCTTCGGAAACGATGGCGGTCGAGACTTCAATCAGCCGCCGCCGCAGCGCTTTCTCACGGACGATCTTGGCGTGATACTCGATGTTGGCCGAGGTCGGAACTGCGTCGACCAGGAATCCGATGTAATCCTTGCCACCGCTCGATTCGAGAGAGCCTGATCTGCCCAGCTCCTCGGAGAGCGTGAGTGGATCTACGACATCACCGCGCTCGGAGAGGCTGACCATCGCGCGGAAAATCCGGCGGTGCCCTTCACGATAGAACATCGTGTCGTCGAGGAATTCCGTCGCGCGCAGAATGGCATCGGGATCCATGAGCATCGCCGACAGCACCGCCTGCTCCGCGTCTTCGGAGTATGGCGGCCGGCGATCCTTGTATGGGTCACGAACGGGGGCTGCTATCGAGTATTCTACGGGCGAGCTTGACATCTTCCCAAGTGGGGCGTTTCCAGGCCGGGTTGCGCAAGAGCGCCGCCGGGTGATAGGTGACGACGAGCGGTATCCCGTGGTACTGGTGCACGAGTCCACGGAGCTGACCGAGCGGAGTCTTTGTGTTTAGGAGAGTTTGGGCTGCGAAGGTTCCAAAAGCAACTATCACTTTTGGCTTGATCAGCTCGAGTTGCCTGATCAGGTACGGACTGCAGGCTTCGACTTCTTCCGGAAGCGGATTTCGGTTTCCCGGCGGTCGGTGCTTGAGCACGTTGCAGATGAACACCTGCTCCCGGGTCAGGTCGATCGCGGCGAGGATCTTGGTGAGCAGCTGACCCGCCTGTCCGATGAAGGGGCGGCCGGTCTCGTCCTCTTTTGCGCCGGGTGCTTCGCCAACGCACACCATGTCCGCATTCGGATTGCCTTCTCCCGGAACGGGATTGATCGCGGTCGCGTGGAGGGAGCACCGCGTACAGGCCTTTACCTTCTCAGCGATCTCCTCCAGTGATTCGAGCTTCCCGATCGCGCCTGGGATCAGCTCCGCTTCCTCCGAGGCTATGACGATTCCTCTCGGGGCAGCGATCTCTTTCCTGGCCGCCATCTCGTTCGTGGCTTCAGCGCCTGTTGCCGGGCTGGTGGGTTCAGGCGGAAATGCCATCCTCGGAATTGGAGCCGGAGGTGTTGTCCGCGCGGTTTCAGCCGGAGGTGGTACCGGTCTTGGGCCCGGTACCGCTCTCGAGCCCGGTACCGGAGTGTCGACCACCACGCCGGCGTCCTGAAGCGCGGTGCGCCAATCGTCGGGTTGCTCGCCCGCGAGCTGTCGAACGCTCTGCCGCACCTCGGTGGACGGCGCCGAGCTCCCTGTTGCCCCAAGAAGCCGCATCACGTCTTCGACGTTCAACCCGTCGAGCACCAACTCGGATTCTCCCAGCTCGCGCCGTTGCTCGAGGTAGCGGCGGAGCAGAACTCTAGCGTCCATTCAGCTCCCTTTCGACGCGGTCGAGAAGAATCTCGGCGAGGTCGATCTTCGACATCAGTTCGAGCTCCTCTTCCTTTCCGTCGCGCGTTATCACGGTAACGCGATTTGTATCGACGCCAAAACCCGCGCCCGCCTCCTTTGCGTCGTTCAGCACGACGAAGTCGAGCTCCTTGGATTTGAGCTTTTCCTTGGCGTTCCGAATTCCGTCGGTCGTCTCGAGCGCGAATCCAACGATGACACTTGCTTTCTTCCGCCTGGAGATAGTCGATCTTAGAATGTCTTCGGCAGGCTCGAGTACAATTTTGGGAGCGGCCTTTCCCTTTTTGATTTTCTCGGGCGCAACCGTTGCGGGCCGGAAATCGGCGGGGGCGGCGGCCATGATCAGCACGTCGGCAGCTAGAAGTTGTTCAGCAACTGCGCGCGCCATCTCCTTCACGGTTTCGGTCTTCAGAGTCAAAATCTCCGACGGGAGCGGAATGTCGACGTGGCCAACAATCAATGTCACCTCGGCGCCCCGTCTCCATGCCGCACGAGCGAGCGCAACGCCCATTTTGCCGCTGCTGTGATTGGAGATGAATCTCACCGGGTCTATCGGCTCGCGCGTCGCTCCGGCGGTAACGATGACCTTCTTTCCCTTGAGCGAGGACTTCGATTCGAGCAGCCGTCCCACGCGGCTCATGATCTCATCGGGCTCTGGCATCCGTCCCGGTCCGCTTCCCTCTCCGACGGCCAGCGGACCTTCGGCCGGCTCGAGAATCTCGTAGCCAAGCGACCGCGCGTGCTCGACGTTGCGCTTCGTCTGTGCGTGTGACCACATCCGGTCGTTCATCGCCGGCACCAGCAGCACCTTCGAAGTTGCCGCGAGCAAGCAGGCGGTGAGCAGGTCATCGGCGAGTCCGTGTGCCGCGCGGCCGACGAAGTCCGCCGTCGCCGGCGCGACGACGACCACGTTCGCTTCGCGCGCGAGGCGGATGTGATCGAGCGCGTGTCCCGGTCCGAAGATCTCTGTGTGCACCGGACGTCCGGTGACAGCTTCGAATGTGATGGGGCCGATGAACTCGCGGGCTCCGCGGGTCATGACGACGTCGACCTCAGCACCCGCTTGTGTAAGCAAACGCGCCAGCCACACTGACTTGTAGCTGGCGATGCCCCCGGTGACACCGAGGAGGATGCGGCTGCCCGCAAAAGGGCGCGCGGTAATTACTCCGTGCGGCGCCGCGGGACCACGCGGTACTCGACCTCACCGTCCGTGAGCTCCTCGAGCGCGCGTGTCGTCAGCTTCTTCTCGCCCGGCGCCGAGCGATCGCGCGGGAACTCATTGAGGACGCGCGCGTACTTGGCCGCGACCAGAACTCCCAGATACTTGTTGGTCGCGTGCTTCGCGACTTCGTTCGGAATGAATACCTGCATTTACTTCCTCGCTGAATAGTGTTCGATGGCGCGCTGAATCCCGTCGATCAGCTCTTCGACTCGCTCATCGAGTGCCCCATTGCGGGCGCGCTTCAAGCCTTCCGTCTCGATAATGCTCGATACCGCGGCGACCGCGGAATCGATTTCGTCGTTGACGATTACGTATGGGTACAAATCTATCGCCTTTAACTCGGCTTTGGCACTCTTGAATCGACGAATGAGCGATTTGCGGTCTTCCGTGCCGCGGGCCTTGAGGCGCTCCACCAGCACCTCGGCCGACGGCGGGAGAATGAAGATGAGGACCGAGTCGGGGAACGCGCGGGCAAACTGCTTCGCCCCCTGAACGTCGATGTCCATAATGACGTGTTTCCCGGACGACAACACGCGCTTCACCTCTGCCCGTAGCGTGCCATAAAGATGACCGTGAACCTCCGCCGACTCGGCGAACTTCCGGGCGGCGATGTCGCGCTTGAATTTCTGGAGCGATAGGAAGTGATAGTCCGTGCCGTCAACCTCTCCCGGTCTCGGGGGCCGTGTGGTGCAAGAGACCGAATAGCCGACATCCTGTCTGATCGCCAGCAGCTCGTGAGCTATGGTCGTTTTCCCTCCGCCGGAGGGCGAAGACAGGATGATCGGGAAAGGCATTACTCGAGGTTCTCGACCTGCTCGCGGATGCGCTCGAGCTCTTCCTTGATCGCGATCACGTCCTCTTGGATCTGGGCGTCGCTCGCCTTGCTGCCGATGGTGTTCGCTTCGCGCACCATTTCCTGCAGAATGAACCCCAATCGCTTTCCGACGGGGTCGGCGGTCCTGGATTGCGCGGTCTCGCGGAACGCCGCCAGGTGCGATCGGAATCGATCGAGCTCCTCCGCGACGTCCAGCTTGTCGGCGAGAATCGCGATTTCCTGGGCGATCCGCTGAGGATCGGCTCCAGCCGCGCCGATCAACTCCGAGACGGTACGCGTAACCCGCTCGTGGTGCTCCTTCAGGCGGACCGGGGCCCGTTTCTCGACTCTGGCCAGTCTTGCTTCCACCGCGTCCACGCGTTCGACTAGGAAAGCGGCGAGCTGCGCTCCTTCGGCGCGTCGCATCGCGATCAGGCCGTCGACCGCTTTGAGGACGATCGCCGTCAGCGCTGCACCCGCGCCGGGATCAACCTCTTCCTCGCTGGGCGAAGCCACGACATCGGGCAGCCGAAGCACCGTGGCGAGATCCACTTCGCCACCGAGCCCGTGTTTTTTCTGGAGCTCCTTCAGCGTCACGGCATACTGAGCCAGTCGCACCTCGTCGATGACCGGTCCGGTGCCAGCGGCGCGGTCGATGCGCGCGGTGAGAGTCACGTGACCGCGCGCGATCTTCTGGCGCAAAATCTCACGGATCTCTCCTTCCAACCGGGAGAAAGCGGAGGGAAGCTTAAAGCTCGGGCTGAAGAACCGGTGATTGACGGACCTGATCTCGACGCTCGCTCGCGCGTCACCAACAGCGCCGTCGGCAGTGCCGAATCCCGTCATGCTGGATATCATGTGAAGTGGGCTATCCTACGGCGCGACAAGGAGTTTGTCAATTCCAGAAATCCCATCTGACACCATAGATCGCGAGGACTCGCGGCATATCGAAGCCCGGTACAACCTGGTACGGGTAGCCCAGGATGTTCCGTTGCTGGTAGCTCAGGACTGCCCGCATGATTCTGATCTCGAGAAGGCCCGAGAGCGTTTTCGCGATGTCCGTCTGCACATCACCGGCGTCCAGCGGGAACGTGCTGTGCCCTCGGTATTCGAAGATTCCGGCCACTCGGATCTCGAAGTCGCCCCTCGGAAAGCGCTTGGCGAAGTTGTTCGAGTAGTTGATCTCGGAGCGGCTTTGGTAAAGGGGTTGATAGCGCCCGGCCGTGTCCCATTTGGTAACCCAGGCGTCAATTCCGAAACCTCCGCGAATCGGACCGCGGATGGAAGCCGTCCTCCCCGAGACTCGGCCGGCCTCGGTTGGCAGCAGGAGCGTGTCGTAGACAACCGGCGCCAATCCCGGCCCCCTGTCCGAGGTGATAAATCCGGCTGAAAACCACGGCCCGAACAGCCTGAGCCCGACCTCGGCTCGCGCGGATGTCGTGGTTGGCGGAGTGGAACCGCCCGAGGTCGCAGGAATCGATCTCGCGACGGACCCGGATAGCGCTATAAATGGCAGTGGCTGAGCGCGAATCCCGGCGTCGGCGTTCGTGGTTTTGCGAAAGCCATCGTGCTCGACGAATCCGTTCACGACGCCGATAGGGGTCACGATGTCGAGCCGTCCGCTGACGCCGTTGTACTTCGAGCCGTCGAGTGCGCGCAGCCGATCCCCGACCTCGAAACGCGCGGGGCCGAGGGTATACCCCGCGCTCAGGTTATACTGGGTCTCCGACTGCCGCCTCTCGAGTGTGTCGGCGAGGACTGTCGCGGACACATTTCTGTCGGGCCCCGTCGTTCCCTTGAACTCAAGCGACGCGACGGTGACTTGAGCCCAGGCTCCGCTCTCGACACCTCCCACTGCAGCGCGGATGTATGCTTCGGTGTTCGTGGCATCGAGCGACAGCACGGGCGGGTGCCCAACCAGGGCACCCTCGATATCCCGCGTACCATGGTGGCGTAGGACAAAGGCGTCCAGGCTCCAGCCTTTCTTCGCGATTCCCACCCGGCCCATGAGCGAAAGCGCGTCACCGCTACCGGCGAAGCGGGGGCTCCTCACCCCGAACTGTTGACCGCCAAACTGGAGGACGCCACCGTTGTCGTACCGCTTGCCGTAGAAGCCGCGGTACAGATTCGTATCCTCGTTTCCGGTTGCAATATCGACGCGCGTGTATGGATCGGTGTTCTCGGCCCGCCAGCTCCGCATGTAAATCCGCACCTCACCGGCGCTTCGCTCGACGCTCAAGTGCTCGAGCGACCATAGCTGCACGGTCGACAGATCGAGAACGCCACCGGTTCGACTGTCGAGATTGTCGATCTCGACGCCGTCGTAGAACACTCTCACCCGCTGGAAATCGGCATCGTAGGTAGCGGTCTGCGGAGTGGCCAGCCAGCCCGATCTGAGCGTCGTCACTCCGGGAATGCGATCGAGGAGATCGACGACTGTGAGCGCGCCCGTGGCAAAGAGCTGCGCGCGGTTCCACTCGTACTGCGGCCCGATCTCGTAGAGCGCGGGGTCCGCGAAGCGCCCGATCGGAGGCTTGATCGTATCGGGCTTGACGCGCGCGCTATCGGGACCCGAATCGGGTTTCGGCTGGACCGGGATCGGGACTGCGCTTGGCGGAGGTGAAACGACCTGTGCTCGGGCCGGAAACGCAGTCACGTACAAAAGCGCCCCGGCCACGAGGCCGAGGCGGGCTGGTTTGAGCACTGGCCCGAAGGCTCTGTTCAGCGGACTCTCCCGCGAATGAACTCGATGAAGGTACCCGTCGGGACGCCGGTCGGTCCTTTGGGGATCGTAACCAGGTCGGTCTCGGAGTAGGCGGTGCCCGCGATGTCGAGATGCGCCCACGGGTATCCGTCGGCGAACTCCTTGAGAAACATCGCCGCGGTCACCGCGCCTGCCGGACGTCCGCCCGTGTTTTTCACGTCGGCGACGTCGGACTTGATCAGCTCCTTGTATTCATCCCACATCGGCAGCGGCCAACCCGGTTCGCCGGCTCTCTTGCCTGCCGCGAGAATCTCGGCGATCAGCACATCATCCGTCGAGAACACGCCGCTCGCGCTATGGCCCAGCGCGATCACGCAGGCGCCGGTGAGGGTGGCCGCGTCGATCACGACGTCGGGATCGAACCGCTTGGCGTAGGAAAGGCAGTCGGCGAGAACGAGACGACCTTCCGCGTCGGTGTTGATGATCTCGATCGACTTCCCGTTGTGCGCCTTTACGACATCGCCGGGATTCATGGCCGTGCCAGACGGCATGTTCGTCGTCGCGCCGATGATGCCGACGACGTTGATGGCGGGCTCCATCTGCCCAAGCGCTTCGAAGGTACCGAGCACGCCGGCGCCGCCGCACATGTCGAACTTCATGAACTCCATTCCCTGCGCCGGCTTGATGGAGATCCCACCGCTGTCGAAGCAGAGACCCTTGCCGATCAGGACGACCGGCTTGGTGTTTGCCTTGCCTCCCTTGTACTCGAGCGCGATGAGCTTGGGGTCCTGCGGAGTTCCCTGAGCGACCGCGAGGAACGAGCCCATCTTCTCGGTTTCCATCTCGCGGCGTCCGAGTACAGTGATGCCCATGTTGTAGCGCTTCGCGATGTCGGCGGCCGTTTGCGCGAGATATTCGGGTGTGCAGAGGTTACCCGGCATCATTGCCAGCCGTCGCGCCAGACTCTGTCCCGAGCCAATCGCCTGCCCGCTTGCCAGTCCTTTGCGACTGTCATCGGTATTGCTGGTCAGAATCACCGCCTTCTCGAGCGGCTTCCTGCGCTCTGCTTCCGGCGGCGGGGATTTCAGATCGACGTATTCCCACGCGCCCGCAATGAGTCCGACGGTGATCGATTCGGTTTCTTCCGGCGTGATCTGTCCGGAGTACCAGACCATCTCGCCGACGCCAAGCCGGTTGGCGTTGCGCGCGGCGAGAGTAGCGGCACGCTTGAATGCGGCTCGGCGGTCGGTCACCGTTCCCATGCCGATCAGGAGCAGGCGCCTCGGACCCTTCGCCACGCCTGTGAGATGAAGCATCTCGTCGCGCGTCCCGCGGAAGTCCTTCATCTCGATGGAGCGTGTGAGCGAGCCCTGAGTGGCAGAGTCGAGCCCGGCGATTCCCGCGATGGTCGGGTTTTCCGGTAACGCGACGATCAAAAGGGATGTTCCGACTTCGGCCGGATTCGCGGAGTTGATGCTGACTGCGAGCATCTAACTCTTCATTCCAGCGATCACCTGATCGCCAAAAGCCGACGTCGAGATTTCGGTCGCGCCGGGCATCTGGCGCGCGAGGTCGTAGGTGACGCGCTTCGTTTTGATCGCGTTCTCCACTCCCTTGATGATCAGAGCCGTCGCTTCGTGCCAGCCCATATACTCGAACATCATGGCGCCGGACAGAATGACGCTGCCCGGATTGATCTTGTTCAGGTTCGCGTACTTGGGGGCGGTTCCGTGGGTCGCTTCAAATATGGCCACGCCATCGCCGACGTTGCCGCCCGGCGCGATGCCAAGACCGCCGACCTGCGCCGCTGCCGCGTCAGAGAGATAGTCGCCGTTGAGATTCGGTGTTGCGATTACGGAGTACTCCGATGGACGCAGCAGCATTTGCTGAAACATCGAGTCCGCGATGCGGTCGCGAATCACCACCGCGTCGGCGCGCGCGGTCGGTCCACCCTTCGCCAGCTCCGCCTCAGTGGTGGTGTCATTCGGAAATTTCTCGCGAGCGACTTCGTAGCCCCAATCCCGAAAGGCTCCCTCGGTGAACTTCATGATGTTGCCCTTGTGGACGAGCGTCACCGACTCCTTGTCTTTTGAGATTGCGTACTGGATAGCCATCTCGACGAGCCGCTTCGACCCGAACTCGGACATTGGTTTGATGCCAATCGCCGATTTTTCGCGGATGTCGCTCTTGAACTCCTTGCGCAGGAACGCCGCGATCTTTTCCGCTTCGGGAGAGCCAGCCTTCCATTCGATTCCCGCATACACGTCTTCGGTGTTCTCGCGGAAGATCACGATATTCACCTTCTGGGGCTCCTTCACCGGAGCGCCGACTCCCTCGAAGTAGCGCACCGGGCGAATGCAGGCGTATAGATCGAGCACCTGGCGCAGCGTCACGTTCAGCGAGCGGATTCCTCCACCGACCGGAGTAGTGAGCGGGCCCTTGATGGAGACTCTGAACTCCTGCATCGCATCGAGCGTCTCCTTGGGCAGCCAGTCCTGGGACTGCTTGAACGATTTCTCGCCGGCGAACACCTCCATCCAGGCGACCTTTCGCTTGCCATGATACGCTCGCTCGACGGCGGCATCGAACACGCGAACGGATGCGCGCCAGATGTCGGGCCCGGTCCCGTCGCCTTCCACGAATGGAATGATCGGGTTGTCGGGGACACTTAGCGTACCATTCTTGTAAACGATCCCTTCGCCGCGCGGCGGAACTTTTGCGAACTTATACTTCGTCATTGGCTCCCGAGGTCGATGCGAACCGCCAAATGTAGTGCAACAAGGCACCGCACAGAACCTACATTAATCATCAGCATTAAGAGTGTGGACAGCGTATTGGCAATAATGTCGCAATCAAGAAGATTTCTCCAAGCGATTTCAATCGTCCTGGTGTCGGTCGTCGCCGGGTGTGGAAGTCCGCCCCGAGTCAACGGCGTCGCCGGCGCTTCTCCCTCTCCGAGCGTTCCATGGACGCCCGCTCCGGGCGCCATCAAACAGGAATCGCTCGTAGTACCCGGCACCGCTGTTGCGGTGCCACCCGATCTGCAGCAGCGAATCCGGCAGCTCACGCTCGTCGATGTCGTCGATCTCGCGTTGCGCAACAATCCCGCGACCCGCGCCTCCTGGGCTCAGGCGCGCGCCGCGGCGGACCTGTTCGGCTCGGCGCGCGGCCAATACTACCCGACGGTGAACGCGCTCGGAAATGTGTCTCGCATTCGATCACCTGCGACCCTGGCGCGGCCGGCAGGCGAGCGAACCGAATACGGGCCGTCCATCTCACTCAACTATCTGCTGCTCGACTTCGGTGGCCGCTCCGGCTCGATCGAGAGCGCGCGCCAGAGCCTCTTCGCGGCAAATCTCTCGCACAACGCGACGATTCAGAACACCGTGCTCCAGGCACAGGTCGCGTACTTTACGTACATGGCGACGTCTGCGCTGCTGGCGGCCGAGCAATCGGCGATCGCGGAGGCGCAGGCAAATCTCAACGCTGCAACGCAGCGGAACAGAGTCGGGCTCGCGACTATCGCCGACGTGCTTCAGGCGCGCACCGCGCTTTCGCAGGAGCAGTTGAATCTCGAGACGACGCAGGGGAGTCTTCAGGCGGCGCGGGGCTCGCTCGCGTCGGCTCTCGGACTTCCCGCAAATCTTCCCTTCGACCTCGAGCCGGTGGCGGGCGCAATTCCCGTGAGGCCGCTGGCGCAGAGCGTTGACAGCGTCATCAACGACGCGCTACGCAATCGTCCGGATCTCGCGGCGGCCCGCGCACAGGCGGCCTCCGCTGCTTCACAGGTTCGCGTCGCGCGGGCCGCGGAGCTTCCCTCCCTTGCGCTCGGCGGGAATGGGGCGCGGACGTGGTCCACCCCGAGCTCGCTCGCTGGCCCCTCTTACACCGTATCGCTGGGCCTCTCGATTCCCATATTCAACGGCTTCTCGCATCAGTACGACGTGTCAGCGGCCCGGGCACAGGCTGATGCGATCTCCGCGCTCGCCGACCAGAGGCGACAGGACGTAATCACGCAGGTTTTCGTTTCGTACTATTCGCTTCAAACCGCGGAACAGCGCGTCGCCACAGCGGATGAACTCCTCGTCAGCGCTCAGCAATCGGCTGAAGTCGCGGCCGGTCGATATCGCGAAGGAGTCGGGAGCATCATCGATCTCCTGACGGCCCAGACCGCGCTCGCCAATGCCAGAGCGCAGCAGGTTCAATCGCGCTGGCAATGGTATACTTCCCTCGCGCAACTCGCCCACGACGCCGGTGTATTAGGCGTGCACGGCGACACTCCATTCCCGTTTTCCGCGGACCCAGCGGTGTCGCGTCCACTTCAGAACCCAGCCAATTGATGAGCACGCGCTCTTTTTCCGCGCGCATTGCCACACTCGCCCTCTGCGCGATTGCCGCCTGCTCCAAAGGTGATCCTCCGCGGCAGCCGACCGTCCCCGTCACCGTCACGACGGTCAAGCGCGCCTCGGTCCCGTACATCGTTACCGCCAACGGGGTCGCCGAGCCGATGCAGACCGTGGCGGTTGAGTCTCAGGTCAATGGAATCCTCAACCGCGTCACGTTCGCGGAAGGACAGCCGGTCCAGGAAGGCCAGGTGTTATTCGAGATCGATCCGCGACCGTACGTCGCGGTTCTCGACCAGGCGCGCGCTCAGCTCGCCCGGGACCAGGCGATGGCGATCAGCGCACAGCGTGATGCCGTCCGCTATACCGCGCTGGTCAAGGAAGGCTACGTGACCGGCTCGCAGGCGGATCAGGCGGAAGCGAATGCCGCGTCCGCGGTTGCGACCGTAGCTGCCGACCGCGCCAACGTGCAGAAGGCCGCGCTCGATGTTGCCAACACCACAATTCGCGCGCCCATCTCGGGCCGGACCGGAAGCCTGCTCGTTCGCCAGGGGAATCTGGTCAAGGCGAACAGCACTCCGCCGCTCGTCGTGATCAACCAGATCCAGCCGATCCTGGTGAGATTTGCGGTCGCGCAGAGCCAATTCCCCGATATCCAGAGATACTATAAGGGCGGCAATGCCCTGCTCGTCCGTGCGACTCCTTCAGAGGGATCCGGGGTACCGCTCTCGGGCACGCTCGCCTTCGTGGACAATAACGTCGATTCAACGTCGGGAACCGTTCTCCTCAAAGCGCGCTTCAGCAATCCCGAAGGGACGATGTGGCCAGGGCAATACATGAGCGTTGCGTTGCAGTTGTACGTCGATGCAAATGCGTTGACGCTCCCGGCTCCAGCCGTGTTGACCGGACAGCAGGGCACGTACGTGTACACGATCGACACGGCGGGCACCGCCAGGCAGCGTCCGGTTCAGGTCTCACGGACCGTCGATTCCCTCACCGTCATCACGAGTGGCGTCACGGACGGCGAGCAAGTGATCGTCGACGGTCAGTCACGCCTGATCCCGGGATCCAAGGTTGCGATAAAGGGGGCACGGAAATGACAGCGCTATTCATCCGCCGGCCCGTCATGACCGCGCTGGTCATGATCGGGATTCTGTTTTTTGGAGGCGTCGCCTACACGAGGCTGCCGGTGAGCGATCTCCCGTCGGTTGACTTCCCGACGGTCCAGGTAAACGCCAATCTGCCGGGGGCCAGTCCCGAGACGATGGCGGCCGCGGTCGCCACGCCGCTCGAGAAGCAGTTCTCCACCATCGCCGGCATCGACAACATGACGTCGTCGAGCCAGCTCGGCTCGACCTCGATCACGATCCAGTTCTCGCTCGACCGCAGCATCGACGCCGCCGCCGCGGACGTCCAGGCAGCAATCTCCCAAACGCTGCGCAGCCTTCCACTCGGAATTCTCCCGCCATCTTACCGAAAGGTGAACCCGGCCGACCAGCCGATCCTTTATTTCGCGCTGACGTCGAAGACCATGCCGCTTTCGCAGCTCGACGAATACGGCGAGACGTTCCTGGCGCAGCGCATCTCGATGGTGCCGGGCATCGCGCAGGTCCAGGTATACGGCGGTCAGAAGTACGCGGTTCGTGTGCAGCTGGATCCGACTTCTCTGGCCAATCGCGGCATCGGGATCGACGAAGTGGCGGATGCGATCGGGAATCAGAATGTGAGCATGCCGACCGGAACGCTCTGGGGACCGACCAAGGCGTCTACGATCCGCGCCAATGGCCAGCTCCAGAACGCGAAGGAATTCCGCCAGATGGTCGTTGCATACCGAAATGGCGCGCCCGTCCACCTCGACGAGATCGGCAACGTCATGGACGACGTGGAAAACAACAAAGTCGCCAGCTGGTACAACGGCGACAGGGCGGTCGTGCTCGCGATCCAGCGGCAACCGGGGACCAACACCGTCGCCGTCGCGGGCGGCGTGAAGGATCTTCTCGAAACGCTGCGCGTGCAAATTCCGCCGAGCGTGGAGATCAAAACCCTGTACGACAAGTCGCTCCCGATCGGGGAGTCGGTGAATGACGTGAAGTTCACACTGATGCTCACGCTGTTCCTCGTGATCATGGTGATTTTCGTTTTCCTTCGGAACATCTCGGCCACGATCATCCCGAGCCTGGCGCTGCCGATGTCGCTCATCGGCACGTTCGCAGTGATGTACATATTCGGGTACTCGCTCGACAACCTGTCGCTGATGGCGCTCACCCTGGCGGTGGGCTTCGTCGTAGACGACGCCATCGTGATGCTCGAAAACATCGTGCGACACATGGAGATGGGTAAGGATCCGATGAAGGCGTCGTTCGATGGCTCGGCCGAAGTGGCGTTCACCATTCTCGCGATGACGATGTCGCTGACGGCTGTGTTCATCCCGCTGCTGTTCATGGGTGGGATTCTCGGACGCCTCTTCCACGAATTCGCCGTCACGATTGGAACTGCGATTCTCGTGTCGGGATTCGTATCGCTGACGCTGACGCCGATGCTCGCGAGCCGGTTCCTGAAACCGCCGTCGCACCAGCACGGGAAATGGTTCAATGCTTCCGAGCGTGTGTACGAGCGAATCCTCGGCCGCTACACGTCCAGTCTCAGTTGGGTGATGGAACGCCGGTTCGCGGCGCTGATGTTCTCGCTGGTGATTCTAGTGGGCACGGTGGTTCTATACAGGACTGTTCCGACCGGTTTCATACCCACTCAGGACACGGGCCAGATCGTTGCCACCACGGAAGCAGCGCAGGGTACCTCGTTCCCCGACATGGTCAAGCACCAGCAGGAGGTCGCCGCGATCGTCGCGCAGGATCCCAACATCGCCGGCTTCATGTCGTCGGTCGGATCCGGAGGCGGCAGCGGCAACCAGGGACGGATCATCATGGGCCTCAAGCCGCGCAAGGAAAGGAAGACCGCCGACGAGATCGTCAATGAACTGCGACCCAAGCTCTCCGGGATTCCAGGGATCAACGTGTTCATGCAGGTACCACCCGCCATCCAGATTGGCGCGAGATCGTCGAAGAGCCTGTATCAGTACACTCTGCAGGCCCCCGACATCGAATCGCTGGACACGGCGGCGAAGAGAATGGAAGCGAAGATGCGGACCATTTCCCAGATCCAGGACGTCACGAGCGATCTTCAGATCGCGAATCCACAGGTGATCGTTGATATCGACCGCGACCGCGCCGCGTCGCTCGGCATAAACGCAACGCAGATCGAAAGCGCGCTGTATGATGCGTATGGATCGCGCCAGGTGTCCACGATCTACACGCCGAACAACCAGTACATGGTGGTGATGGAGCTGCTCCCGCAGTTCCAGCAGGACATCAATGCGCTGCGGATGCTCTATGTGAGATCGGACAAGGGCGATCTGGTGCCCCTGAGCGCGGTCGCGACTCTTACGCAGAATGTCGGTCCGCTCGCGATCACCCACTCGGGACAGCTTCCATCCGTGACGATCTCATTCAACACTCGCCCTGGTATCGCGCTTGGGCAGGCGACGGTCGCGGTAGAAGCAGCCGCTGCGACCACCATTCCATCTACGGTCACGACCAGCTTCTCCGGGACCGCGCAGGCGTTCCAGGCGAGCCAGCAAGGACTGCTCGCTCTGCTCATTCTGGCGATCTTCGTGATCTACATGGTCCTCGGGATTTTGTACGAGAGCTTCATCCATCCCGCGACGATTCTCACCGGGCTTCCCTTTGCGGCGTTCGGCGCACTGATAGCGCTGTTCATTTTCAGGATGCCGCTCGACGTGTACGGATTCGTCGGTCTGATACTGCTGGTGGGAATCGTGAAGAAGAACGCGATCATGATGATCGACTTCGCGCTGGAGGCCGAGCGAACGCAGCACATTTCGCCGGAGAAGGCAATCATTCAGGCGGCGACAGTGCGTTTCCGTCCGATCATGATGACGACGTTCGCCGCGCTAATGGCGACGCTCCCGATCGCGCTGGGCCGTGGCGCTGGCGCGGAGGCGCGCCGTCCGCTCGGCGTCGCGGTGGTGGGCGGCCTGGCGTTCTCGCAGCTCGTGACGCTGTACGTGACTCCGGTATTCTACACCTACTTCGACGAGCTGCCGGGTAGAGTGCGGGGCTTCACGAAGAAGGCCTTCGCCAGAATTCGCGGGCGCCGCGAACCGTCGCTGGCACCGAGCAAGCCCTAGTTCAGCAACGAGCGGAGAAAATTCTCTACGTTGATCGACAAACCGCCGTCGCCAACGTGCGGATTGGTTTCTATCTCGACTGGATAGCCGAGGTTCGAGTCGTACCGGACCAGAAGCTGATCGTTGCCTGCCGCAATTCGGTTCGCGATTTCTGAGAAGACGCCGTCCACGGTCGGCCAGCCCGCGGACGGCAAGACGGCGCCGGTACTCCGCGCCGCAACGCTGAGAACGGTGTCCGCGCGAACCTCAATTCTAACGGGCGTCTTGCCTGGGTAGCCGCCATACACCGTGTAATCGAAGGAGTAGCTGTGAATGTTCTGCTGTTGCCATTCAGAACGGCTCACCGCGAACTGCTCAACAGTAGAAAGGGTCGGACCAGTCGCAGTACACGCCACCCCTACCAGCGCCAGAACCGCAATCAACCAGACCACGCGCATAAATCCTCCTGTCGTTGATGCCGGTCGCTCGAACGTAGGCCAGAAATACCCGGGACGAGACTCGAACTCGTAAGGCCATAGGCCGCGGGATTTTGAGTCCCGTGCGTCTACCGATTCCGCCACCCGGGCGTGATTCCAATTTAGCCGATTGACTGCCGTGTCACGAGAGATCGGCGCGATTTTCGATCGTCGCGGGCGTGTTCGTCTCCGCGGCGAGCGCCAATTTCGATCTTCTTCGCTGAACGATATAGTAGACCAGAATTGCGACGGCGCCCACCACCAATACTCCGAGACTCGTACGCGAGATGTATTTCTCGAGCATCGGCAGGTCGTGTCCGAAAAAGTAGCCAAGGGAGCCGAATACGATCGCCCAGGCAATGCTCCCAATGGATGTGTAGATCACGAACTTCGTGAACGACATGCACGCAGCGCCGGCAACCACCGCCGCCCACGTCCGCAGAATTGCGATGAAGCGCCCGAACAGAATCGTCTTCGCGCCGTTCCGCTCGAAGAAAGCGTGGGTCCGTTCTATGTGGGATCTCCTTACGCCGATATAGCCGCCGTACCGAACGACCAGCGGCAGTCCGCCTTTGATCCCGATCCAATACCCCAGGATTCCGCCGACGATTGCGCTAAGCGCGGCGAGAATTATCACGACGACGATCGAGATATGGCCGAGCGATGCGTAAGCGGCCGCGGTAACGAGCGCGATTTCACCGGGGAGCGGGATGCCCACGCTCTCGAGGAGCACCAGCCCCACGAGTACCGGATAAGTGTACGACTGAAGCAGTCGTGACAGGTGGTGTGCGAAATCAGGCATGAGAAGGTCGAAGGCAATAAAAGAGCCCTCGATCCATCGGATCAAGGGCCCTGTCACATCAAGCGGCCTGAAAATTCGCCGGGATGCTAGGGTCTCTTCTTCAGGCCGGGCCGACCGCGCTGCTGCAGGCCCATGCCTTCCTTCTGTGATCCATTCTGTCCTGAGAGCTCCTGCGCGCGTCTCCGGAACTGCTGCTGGAGGGCGATGTACCGAGCGCGCTGCACCGGGGTCATGAACCGGGCGAGCTCCTTCTGCTCGGCTTCGACGATCGAGATGCGCTGCTTCTGCAATCGCAATGATGCGTCGAGCAGCTCGCTCACGTGCTGCTGGTTCGGTTGGCCTCCGGATGTCATCTCCTGACGGAGCTGGCGACGGGTTTCCCTCTCCTGCGCCGCAACCTGACTGAGCTGCGGGGCGAAACGCGAGTTGGACTGATCCAGCTGCGCCATCTGAACATCGGTAAGTCCGACACGTTCTTGGGTGAGCTTAGCGACGCGCTCGCGAAACTGCTGGTCGAGTGCCGGCCGGTTCGCCTTGGTGACGGGCGCGGTCACAGGCTGTGCATAAGCACTGGCTCCGCCCAGGGCGAGAGCCAGTGTCGTCAGTCGAAGCGATCGCTTCATGGCCTCAATGATGATCAAAGACTGTCACCGCTGTCCACGGAGATCACTGGATCGGGCTCGGAAGCAGGCAGCGCATCGAAGCCATCCATGTCGTTCATAAGCTGCACGAGACTCCCATCGCTCAGGCCGTCAGCGTCGGCGGCGAGAGCAAGAGCCTGCGGGTGCGCCGGGATACTTGGCTGCATCCCCGTCTTGGAACGGGCGACCGACTCGGGCGGGCTTGGCTTGGTCGCGTCCGGCACCTTTGCAATCCTGAGCGCGGGCTGCTGGCTTCGCGCGCGCGATGCCAGAGAGCCATTCGATTGGAGCAGGATCGATCCGCCTCCCAGCACGACGACCGCGAGGCTCGCTGCAACCAGCCACGACACCACACGGGTTCTCGCCGGACGCTCGGTCGCTGGAACAATCGTGCGGTAGGGTGGGATCTGTCGCACCACACTATCGACGTCGATCGAGGGCGCGAATACCGCCGCGCTCTTGACCGTGCGAAGCACCTCCAGATCCTCCTGGCAGCTCTCGCACGTCGCAAGATGCGCTTGGACACGCTGCCTCTCGCCATCGGCGAGGGCGCGATGCAACAGATCCGGAAGCATTTCCTGGATGTCGCTGTCAATGCACTTATTCATCTTTCAAAAACTCCTTTACCGTCTTGATCGCATTGTGGTAGTGAACCCGCGCCGCACCCTCGGTGCTTCCCACCACTTCCGCAATCTCCTTGTATGACAAACCCTGCTGCACCCTCAGCGTGAAAACCTCACGCTGTGTCGGAGATAGCGCGTCGAGCGACTTCCTCACTCTCTCCTGTGCCTCTTCCGCTATCAGCCCATCGAGGGCGCCGTATTCGCTCACGTGATCCGATTCTTCTACGGGAACCGTCTCCCGACTCCTCCGTTCCGCCCTTCTCCGATCCAGCATCAGCCGCCGCTCGATCGTGAAAAGCCAGGTCCTCAGCGTGCTCGCTCCGCGAAACGAATCCAGCGACGCAAACGCCCTCACGAACGTATCCTGAACCAGCTCTTCTATCCCGTCCCGCTCTCCCGCACTCGCGGCAAAGCGCGCCAGGGCCTGGGAATGCCGCCCCACCAGCCGCGTTGCGGCACGGCCGTCTCCGGCCCTCCAGCGGTTGATTAGCTCCATATCTGTCTCTTCGGGCCTGCCCTCGGGGCTAGGATTCATGGAGCCTCGTCAGGTAGACGCTCCAGGAGGCCTGCCGTTAAGGCCGATTGACCGGGCCGAATGGCACTCATATGTTCGCGCTCATCGTTCCCAAAAATACTACCCCGAGGAACTCCTGACTCCCTCACAACGCCGCAAACCTCTCGAAAAGATCTCCCACCGCGGGGAGCATCAGACGCTTCCGGAAAACTCGATACCCGCGTTTCTCCGCGCGATCGAGCTGGGCGCAGACGCGATCGAGCTGGATGTGCACGTTACGAGTGACGGCGTGGTCATCGTGCACCACGATCCAGTCGTGAACGCGCCGGGAGAAAAGAAAGCACGAATAGCCGACCTCTCCGCCTCAGATATCAGCCGCTTCCCGTTGGCGCATGGCACCGGGATTCCTACACTCAAAGCGGTTCTCGATGCCGTCGGTGACCGGGCGCGAGTGTACGTCGAAATCAAGGCGACGGGAATCGAGCCCCTGATAATGCGTTGCATTCGTGAGTCGGGCGCGAGCTGCGCCGTGCACGCTTTCGACCATCGCGTTGTCAAAATTATGAAGAAGATTTTCCCGGCTATTCGAACTGGCGTGCTCGAAGTTGCGCGCCACATTGATCCAACGGCATCGCTCGTCGCCGCTGGAGCGGAGGATCTCTGGCAAGAGGTGTCGTTCATCGACGAGGATCTGGTTGCGCGCGCGCATTCCATCGATGCGAGAGTGATCGCCTGGACCGCCGACGATCCGGATCAATGGGAAACTCTGAGACAGCTCGGCGTCGACGGCATTTGCACAAATCGCATCGCCGAGCTCGCAACATGGAGCCTGTAACTGAGCTAGTTTATTGCGACTCGTAGCCCTTCCTCAGGAGGAATTTCCCTCTCATGCGCGCTTTTCTTTGTCTCTTGCTGGTGGGAGCAGTAGCCTGTGCATCTGCTCCGTCCGGGACGACCACCTCGCCAACGCCCTCTCGCGATTCAGCGCTGGCCGACGCCGGTCGCGGCGGCGTATCGATGCCGAACGCCGACCCGTTTCCCAGCACTTACGTTGCCTTCCCGTCCCGAACAACGGTCATCCGGAACGTCAACGTTCTGACGGCGGCCGGACCGATGATCAGGAACGGCGCGATTCTTCTCCGGAATGGCAAGATCGCCGCGGTGGGTGCGACAGTTGACGCGCCGGCTGATGCGCTCGTGATCGATGGCGCCGGCAAGTACGTCACTCCCGGCATCATCGACGACCATTCCCACCTGGGTGTGTACGCCGCGCCAGGCGGTAACGCGCTGAGTGATGGCAACGAAGCGACCAGCCCCTCGACTCCGCAGGTCTGGGCCGAGCATTCCGTATGGCCCCAGGACCCGCAGTTCCCGCGCAATCTCGCTGGGGGCGTGACGACGCTGCAGGTACTCCCGGGCTCGGCGAACCTCATTGGCGGTAGAAGCGTGGTGCTCAAAGTCGTCCCCGGTCGCACCGTGCAGGAGATGAAGTTCCCGGGTGCGAAATACGGACTCAAGATGGCATGTGGGGAAAATCCCAAGAGAGTGTATGGTCAGCGCGGTGGGCCCCAAACGCGAATGGGCAATGTCGCCGGGTATCGCGCCGCCTGGATCAGAGCGGTTGAGTACCGCCGCAAGTGGGACAAATGGAACGCCGATCACAAGGGCGATCCACCGGCGCGTGACCTCGGCAACGAAACTCTAGCCGAAGTGCTGCGCGGGAACATTCTCGTTCACACTCACTGCTACCGCGCCGACGAGATGGCGCAGATGATCGACATCTCGCACGAGTTCGGATACAAGATCCGCTCGTTTCATCACGGAGTGGAGGCATACAAAATAGGCGACCTGCTCGCAAAAGAGGGCATCGGCGCCTCGATCTGGGCGGACTGGGGCAGCTTCAAGATGGAAGCGCTCGACGCGGTGAAGGCCAACATGGCACTGGTAGATCACGATGGTGCGAGGGTGATCGTGCACTCCGATGATCCGTCGGGCTCGCAGCGCCTCAATCAGGAAGCGGCGAAGGCGATGGAAGCTGGCGCCGAAATTGGGCTTCCGGTGAGCGAGGATCAGGCAATCAAATGGCTGACGATCAATCCCGCGTGGGCCCTGGGCCTCGACGACAAGATCGGCTCCCTCGAAGCTGGAAAGAACGCCGACGTCGTGCTCTGGACGGGCGATCCGTTCAGCGTCTACTCGAAGCCGGAGAAGGTGTGGATAGATGGCGCGCTACTGTATGACCGCACCGATCCGTCCGAGCAGTGGCGCACTGATTTCGAGCTTGGCTTCGTACCGTTCAACCGGAATTAACGATGATCTCATACAAGCTCAATTCGCGTTTTGCTGCCGCTCTTGCTCTGGCGGCGGTGCTCGCAATGCCGGCCGCGGCGCAAACGATTGCCATCACCGGAGGCAAGGTTTATCCGGTGAGCGGACCACCGATTGAAAACGGAACGGTCATAATCACCAATGGCAAGATCAGCGCTGTCGGTGCGAACGTGCCGATCCCGGCTGGCGCGCAGCGCATCGATGCGACCGGCAAGACCGTGACACCCGGCTTCGTCGACGCTTCGACCCAGCTCGGCGTCCAGGAGGTCGCGGCGGTGAATGACACGCGCGACATGAGCGCGCGCGGGAAGGACAACATCGCGGCCTCCTTCACCGTCTGGGAAGGGCTAAACCCGAACTCGGTCTTGCTCGCGCCCGCTCGCAAAGAGGGCATCACCAGCTTCGTTATCGTTCCAACCGGCGGTCTTGTGTCGGGCCAGGCCGCTCTCGTGGACGTCGTGCCGGGAACGACGACCGACATGATCATCAGAGCTCCGGTCGCGATGGTGGCCGAAATCGGCGATCCGCTGTCAGTGGGACTCGGCTCGCGAGGCGAGCTGATCGTGAAGCTGCGGGAGCTGCTGGAGGACACGAAGTTCTTCCAGACGCACCGCAACGCATTCGACCGCGCTCAGACGCGGCCTTTCTCGGCGAGCAGACTCGACCTGGAGGCGATGATTCCGGTGGTGGAAGGTAAGCTTCCCCTACTCGTCTCGGTCGATCGCGCGTCCGACATTGACGCCGCCATGCGGCTTGCACGCGAGTACAACATCAAGCTGATGATCTCGAGCGGCGCGGAGGGCTGGATGATCGCGGACAAGCTTGCCGCGGCGCGGATTCCAGTTCTTACTGGAGCGATGAACAACATTCCGGCCGGATTCGCCGCGCTCGGGCAGCGTCAGGAAAACGCCGGCTTGTTGCGCAAGGCCGGGGTCCAGGTCGCGCTCATCGGAAACGCCGGAGGCGGCGACGAAGAAGCATTCAACGTCCGCAACCTGAAGCAGGAAGCGGGCAACGCTGTCTCCTACGGAATGACGTGGGACGACGCGCTGCGCGCCGTGACGCTCGCGCCCGCTGAATTGTTCGGCGCGGCGGATCGAGTCGGGTCGCTCCGACCCGGTCTCGAAGGCAACGTCGTCGTCTGGAGCGGCGACCCGTTCGAGTTCACGACGCGAGCCGAGCATGTATTCGTGCGAGGACGCGAGTACACCGAGAAGACGAGGCAGGATCTGCTGATCGAGCGGTACCGCAATCTTCCCGGGACGCACAACAGTCCGGTTCCGTAGCAACAGCCAACTACAAACTGAACGGGATCCGAGATCTCAGAGGCATAGATCTCAGTGGCTAGTCACCGCGCTCTGACCGCTTGGGACGCGTGTCCCAGTGCGAACCGACCGCCGGGCTCTTAATGCCACTCTGATACGTCGCCAGCGTAGTTACCAAAACCTGGTATCTACGCTTCTCAGATCTCGGATCCCGTTCAGTTTCTAGTTGCCAGATCTCGGATCACGTTCAGTGGCGGTTTCTGCGGCACTCCTTTATGTTGGCGTCCCCGAGAAGCTATCGCTGGAGGTTCCACCCGCGGCGCTCGACGAGGTACGCGATGCCGATGATTGCTGTCGCCTCAGCTCAATCTCGGCTTCAAGTTTCGCGGCGTCGGTGTCGTGAGTTTCCAGTGTCGCCTTGAGGCGGTCATATGTGGCCACATCGAGATCACCGCCGCTCTTTTTTGAGCGATAGACGGCGTACCCGAGCGCCTGTGCGGCCTTGTCTGCCAGCTGTCGAGTGCGAAAGGCCTCGAGCCTGGTCTTGCCGTCATCGAAAGCGTCCTGCGCCACTTTGCCGGCGCGATCGAGCTCCTGTTTCAGTCTATCGAGTAGTGCCATCGTCGTCTCGCATTGAATGGGTTGCTACACTGGATCGTACGCAGAGCCTGGCTCCGACGTTTCATTCCAGTATGGCGGGTCGGCTGCCCGATGGCAACAAAAACCTGAGGGCGAGAAACACCCCGAAGCGCAGCGATATCTCAAGGGCAACAAAAAGCCCCTCGCGGGGCTTTCTGGGCTGCGTCTGAGCGGTATCGCAGTCCGGCGCGGCAATAGCGCAGGAATGCCGGTAGTGCTTACGCCGCGCTCGTCTCCACTTCAGGATAGACGCTGATCTTGTAGCGGGTGCGGCTCTTGTGCTCGAATTTCACCACGCCATCGATCAGCGAGTAGATCGTGAAATCGGTTCCGAGGCCGACGTTGCGGCCGGGATGCCATTTGGTGCCACACTGGCGAACGATGATGTTGCCGGCGACGACCTTCTCACCACCGAACTTCTTGACGCCGCGGTACTGCGGATTGCTATCACGCCCGTTGCGGGATGAGCCTACGCCTTTCTTGTGAGCCATTACTTCTCTCCCCCGCTCTTCTTGCCGAAGGCGATGTCCTTGATGCGGACCTCGGTGAACTTCTGCCGATGGCCCTGCTTTTTCGCGTAGTTTTTGCGGCGCTTTGCCTTGAACACGACGATCTTGTCGTCGAGCCCGTGCTTGACGATCTCGCCCGTGACGTGCGCTCCCTTGAGGCCCGGTGCGCCGATGTGGGTCTTGTCGCCGTCGGAGCCAAGGATGACGTCGTCAAACGTGACCTTGGAGCCGGCGTCGCCGGGCAGGGTCGGGATTCTGATTGTCTTGCCGGCCTCGGCGCGGAACTGTTTGCCGCCGGTACGGATGATTGCGTAAGTCATAGAGAATGTTGCTGTTAGACGGTGCTGTTCAGCCTTGAAAGTTAGTTGGCCACTTAAAGGGGGTCAACCCTTTGAACTGCAACTGAACGGGCGGGAGGCGTGAGTAGCGTAGGCGCCAGTTATTCAGTTCACGACGCCGGGACTTGCCACTGTGGCGTTCGGGGCACAGGCAGTTGCTTGTGTCATGACTCTGCCGAGATAAGTCCCGGCGTAGTGAACTAATAAACTGGCATCTATGCGTCTGACGCCTCCCGCCCGCCAGTTTGCAGTTCACGGAACGTTCAGCAGAGAGAAGTTAGGCTATGGCGTATTGCTGCGTCACGTCCCGTCCCTGCGCCTTCACCACGAGCTTGAACTCGTCCGGTTTCAGCAAAGGATCGTCGCGGAACTCCAGGGAAAAATTCGCCGCCTTCTGAAGCTTCTGAGCCAAATCCCGCTCCTGCTCGAGAACGTACATCGCGACATCCGGGTGCAGCTTGACGAGCAGGTTGTCGCGCCGCCCCTCGACCGCCATGCGCTTGACCGAGCGCTCCATCCGCCGCACGATCGTCTCGGGAGTCAGCACGCGTCCCGTCCCGTTGCATGTCGGACATGCCTCGGTCGAGGACTGATAGTGGCTCTGGCGCACCCGCTGGCGCGTCATCTCGATCAGCCCCAGATCGCTTACAGCGAACGCCTTGGTTCGCGCGCGATCACGAGACAGATGCTGCCTCAGCTCCTGTAGCACGCGATCCCGGTTGGCCTTGGTCTCCATGTCGATGAAATCGGATACAATGATCCCGCCGACGTCGCGCAGCCGGAGCTGGCGCGCGACTTCCTGAGCCGCTTCCATGTTGGTTCTTAGAACCGTCTTCTCCGGATCCTTCTTGCCGGTGTAGCGTCCCGAGTTGACGTCGATCGAGACGAGCGCCTCGGTCGGCTCGATGATCAGGTATCCCCCGGAAGGGAGGTCGCACCGACGCTTGAAGATGTCCCTGATCTCCGACTCGATCCCGACGGTGTCGAACAGTGGAACCTGCGACTCGTGGAGCTTCACTCGTTCGATCAGCTCGGGCGCGATGTCCTTCAGGTATCCGACGATCTCGTTGTAGACCTGCTTCGAGTCGACCGCGAGGCTGTCCACCTTATCGCTGAAGATGTCACGGACTAATCCACGCGTAAGACCGCTCTCGCGATTGACCAGAGATGGCGCTTTCTGGAAGTGCGTCTTCCGCTTGATCTTCTTCCATTGCGACATGAGGCTGTTCAGCTCGCGCTGCAGCATCTCGGGCGTCACGTCTTCGCTAACCGTCCGGACGATTACGCCGCCCGACTTGTCTGGAAGAATGCTCTGGACCTGTTCCTTTAGTCGCGCCCGCTCGGGCGACGATCCGATCTTCCGGCTCACGCCAACTTTTGATGAGTCCGGGATGTAGACCAGGAATCGGCCGGCGAGTGAGATCTGGGCCGTAACCCGCGGGCCCTTGGTCGAGATCGGCTCCTTGGAGATCTGGACCAGAATTTCCTGGCCGCGCTTCAGAGCTTCCTGAATCAGGGGGGCTTTCGCCCGGCGCCCGTTGCCCGAGTGGCCGTTGCCGTTCTTTTTCTCGACCGGCTCGTCTCTCTCGTCCTCGTCGTCTTCTTCTTCATCCTCGTCTTCGTCTTCCGCCTCGTCGGCGGTTTCCCTGACGAGATCGGAGGCGTGGAGGAACGCGCTCTTCTCGGTACCAATGTCGACGAAGGCGGCCTGAATTCCGGGGAGTACTGCGTCAACCCGGCCCAAATAGATGTCACCGACCATGCGTCGGTTGTCTGGACGATCGGCTAGAAGCTCAACGAGCTTCCCGTCCTCCAGAATCGCGATCCGCGTTTCGCGCGGAGCCGCGTTTATGAGGATTTCTCTTTTCATTGTTGCCCGTCTCACCCCATCTCTCGGCGACTCGGCGAGTGAAGTGGAGGACGGTTCAAAAAAAGTCCGCGCGGTCGTGCTACAGGGCCGCGTTATGAGTTCCTTTTGGTTTCACATCAGCGCCCCTCGATCCATGTGTCCGGGACCCGCGAGTCGCGCGGGTGCCCCATGCACTGAGGAGCAACAGTCACTGAGACAATTTACCGCCGAAGGTCTCGTTTCCGCAACGGCGACAACAACTTACGCGCCTCGGTTGATGTCCCTGCCGAAATCCGTGGCGCGCCAACTATGTGACGCGCGGCCTCAAAAGCGGTCACCTAGCGCCATAGCCTCGACGCGACATCCATGATTGGCTGATGCCAGACTAGCCAGGCCATGACGAGAACATAGGTCAGGCCTGCCTTCCATTCCCCGTGCTTCATGTAGAGGTCGAAACTGAAGCCATCGCCTTCGTCCGGATGCGTCGCCTTCCAGGGTGTCGGCCGTGGAACGAAGGCTGGAACATTGAGGGCGTAAGCCTCGTAGTCCTCCGGAAATCTTCCGGCGATGTTGGCACGCTCGCGCTGCATCGTCGGCGCATAGATGAGCACGAAGAAGGCGACCACCAACAGGAGCAGCGCCCAGTGCCACGCTACGGCGAAGCCCGCTGCGATCAGAAAGCTCCCGAAATAGAGAGGATTTCTGGTGTGTGCATAGGGGCCCGAGGTCGCGAGCCGCTCGTTCTTCGAGATATGGCCTGACGCCCAGGCGCGAACGATGACGCCGATGAGCGCGATGACCCCGCCAACCGCCAGTGTCAGCGGTGTGGCTCGCGCGAAAATGAGATAGCCAATGCCGAGTATGAAGCCGAGTGGAAGTCTCAGACGCTTGGCAACCTCGGAATAAGTCAATCCGCCAGCTCCTTGAGGAGGTTTCGGGCGATGACGAGTCGCTGAATCTCGGAAGTGCCCTCGCCGATTTCGCAGATCTTTGCATCGCGGAACATTCGTTCGACGGGATACTCTTTCGTGTACCCGTAGCCACCGTGGATCTGGATCGCCTTGATGGTCGTGCGCATGGCCAGCTCTGAGCAGTAAAGCTTGGCGATCGCTGCCTGCTTGCTGAACGGCTGCTTGTTCTGAGCCATCCAAGCCGCGTGGAACATCAGGTGCTTCCCCGCCTCGATCTCCGTCGCGATGTCCGCCAGCTGAAACTGAATCCCCTGAAAGCTCGAGATCCGCTGGCCGAACTGCTTGCGTAGAGTCGAGTAGCGAAGCGAGTGCTCGAACGCGCCCTCGGCGATGCCGAGCGAAAGCGCCGCGATCCCGACGCGGCCGGAGTCGAGCGTCCGCATGAAGTTGTTGAACCCTTCTCCCTCCTCGCCGAGGAGGTTCTCGGCCGGCACTTCGACATCTTCGAAAACCAGCGACCGCGTATCCGATGCGCGCCACCCCAGCTTGTCTTCCTTCTTCCCGGACGTGAAGCCGCGCATAGAAGTCAGAGAATCATCGTGGCCGATGCCGAGCCTCTTGGTCTTGTCGAGATCGCTCGATTCCTTCGTCACGATGAAAGAGCTGATGCCCTTCGTTCCCGCGCCGGGCTCGGTCACCGCCGTCACGATAAAGATCTCCCCAACGCCGCCGTGCGTGATGAAGATCTTGCTGCCGTTGAGAACGTAGTGCGACCCTTTGCGCACCGCGGTCGATCGGGTACTGGCTGCGTCGCTTCCGGCGCTGGGCTCGGTCAGGCCGAACCCGCCGAGAACCTTTCCGGTCGCGAGCAATGGCACGTAACGCTTCTTTTGGGCCGCCGTTCCGAAGTTGACGATCGGTGACGTGCCAAGCGTGGTATGCGCGGAGATAGTGATGGCATGGGACGCATCGATCTTCGCCATCTCGTTGATCACGATCATGTAGCTCAGAAGATCGAGCCCTGCCCCACCCAACTCCTCCGGCCATGGAATGCCCAGCAGTCCGAGCTCGCCCATCTTCTTCACATTCGCCCAGGGGAACTCGGCTTTCGCGTCGAGCTCCGCCGCGACTGGCGCTACTTCACCGCGCGCGAATTCGCGGACCATGTTGCGGACCGCGAGATGCTGCTCCGAGAAATAGAGTGAATCTTCCATGGATCAGCCCTAACGATTCTCCGCCGCGGTAAAGTTTTCCGGGTATAGCGAGACGCGAACGTAATTGTCGATGCGCAGATACTTCACGGCGGCTCGCTGCAGGTCGGCGATCGTGAGGGCCGAGATGAGCTTATCACCGTCGGGAATCTCGGCCAGGGGCCAGCCGCTCTGGTCGAAAGACGTAATCTGCGAGACCCAGTAGCCGTTCTGCTTGATCGCAGTCTCACGGGAGCGCAACGCCGCTTCCTTCACCTTGTTCAGATACTCCGGCGTTGTTCCGAACCTCTTCACGCTGTCTATCTGGGCGAGCGCGGCCGCTGTGAGCGCTTCGAGGCGCTCGGGTGCGGACCCAAACCCAATCGTAAACCGATACGACGGCAGCGGATCTCTGGACGCACCCGGGCTCACGCTGACGCCGTACGTTCCACCCAGATTCTCGCGCAACGCTTCGCGCAGCTTGATGTTGAGCAGCTCGGCGAGCGCGCTCAGGTAGTAACGGTTCTGCCTGTTGTACTCGAACGGACCGGTGAAGATCAGAGCCGTCCGCGCCTTTGGCTCCGCTCCCTTTTTGACGACGCGTCGAACGACGCCTGTGGGGGGACGAATTCCGGTATCGCGCCACGTTTCCTTACGCCCCGTCGACGGGAGCGCGCCGAGCCATTTCGCGATCAGAGGCTTCATCGAATCGATCGAGAAGTTCCCGACGAAGACGAACGTGAAGCCGCTCGCGTCGGAGAATCTCTCCTTGTAGAAGTCGAACGACTTGGCGGGATCGATTCTGTCGAGTGTGGCGGCCGACATTGGCTGCTCACGCACCGAATGCCGTGCCATGGTCACCTGCAGCGTGTCGCTGAACGCCGCTTCGGGGCTGGCGCTCCGATTGGCGAGAACTCCCTTGTAGCGCCCCAGGAAGGTGTTGACCAGCGAGGTGTCGAGCCTAGGCTGGGTGAAGTAGAGATAGACGAGCTGCAGCATCGTGTCGACATCGCGCTGTGATGCGCTCCCCGATACTCCTTCGCTCAGGTCATCGATCGATGGAAATACACTGACCTCCTTTCCGGCGAGGAATTTCTGAAGGTCGATGACCGTGAACTTGCCGACGCCGCTGGTAGTCGGAATGAGATCGGCGGCGCTGGCCGCGATGTACGATGCGTCCGAGAGAAGCGACGCGCCTCCGGGACTATACGATGTAAAAGTGATCTGATCGGCGTTGAAGTCGGTGGGTTTGAGCAGCACGCGAACGCCGTTTGAAAGCGTCCACTCCGTAATTCCGACTTCCTTGATCTGGCGCTCTGATACGACCTTGCCGCCTATCGGATCCTTGTCGACGAGCTGCCCGGAGAGCGAAGTCTCGGAGTAGGCCGCGATGTTCGCCCCTTTGACCGCGTCGAAAGCGAGGAGAAGCTCTCCAGGAGCGGGATTCACGATCCCCGCCTTGTCGGGCGAGGTGGTCGCGAGAACCCGGTTCTTGTCGGTCATCCACTCCCCCGCCAGCTTGTTCACTTCCGCGAGCGTGATCCCCGGGAGAAGGCGAGTGATGGCATCGAGATCGTACTGAATGCTCGTGGATGGCTCGGACTCCAGGAACGCCGACGAGTACGCCTCGGCATACACATTCGAGTTCGTTTTGTCGCGCTCCGCGTAGGCCTGCTCGATCCCTCGCTGCGTGTCCTTCCGGGCGCGATCCAGCTCCGATTGAAGGAATCCGAATTTCTTCACGCGTTCGCCCTCGGTGAGGAGAGCGTTCAGCCCGCGCTGAATTCCGTTGTCGGCGACGACTGCCGTGAGCGAAAACGCCTCCGCGGATCGAACGAGATCGCCTTGCCCGGCATCCGCGGTGATGAAGGGCGGATTCGGCTTCTGCGTGATCTCCGCGAAGCGGTCGTTGAGCATCGAGCCGAAGAGCCCCTCGACCAGATGCTCTCTGTACGTCGCCGACGTTGCGTTGAGGCGCTTCGGCTGCTTGTAGAGAAGCCTGATGGTCGACCGCGTCGCTTCCTTGTCGCTGTTGATCGAGACCAGGGTGCCGGCCTGAGGTGGAACTGGAAAGAGCGGTCGCGCCTTGGGTGAGGTCGCGCGCGGAATCGCGCCCAGGTACTTCGTGATCAAACCCTCGATCTGCCGCTTGTCGAAATCACCAACGGCGACGACAGCCATGAGATCGGGCCGATACCAGGTGTCGTAGAAACGGCGGAGAGTCGCCGGCTTGTAGGTCTCCAGAACAGACTTGAGTCCGATCGGGATGCGCTCACCATACTTTGATCCCGTGAAGAGAACCGGAAACCACTTGTTCTGCATCCGGTTCTCCGCGCCCTGCCCCAGGCGCCACTCTTCGATCACGACGGGTCGTTCCTTTTCGATCTGCGCGGGGTCGAACGCGAGGTTGTGGGCCCACTCCGCCAGAATCTCAAATCCCTTGTCCACGATCGCGGCCGTGTCCGTCGGAATCGTGATCATGTACACGGTCTCGTCAAAGCTCGTGAATGCGTTGATGTCCGGACCGTAGCGCATGCCGACGGATTCGAGGTAGCTCGAGATCTGGTTCCCGGCGAATCGTTTCGTGCCCCGGAACGCCATGTGCTCGACCATGTGGGCGAGACCCCGTTGGTCTTCGTCCTCGAGCACCGAGCCGGCGTTGACCACGAGTCGCAGCTCGGCCCGCTTCTCCGGCTTGTGATTCTCGCGGATGTAATAGCGCATCCCGTTCGAAAGCGTCCCGATTTTTACCGCGGGATCGAAAGGCAAGGGCGCGGCGGCCGTGCCTGTTGGCTGCTGCGCGGATGCCATCGAAGGCGCGCCGGCGATGACACTCGCGAGCGAGGCGGCGCCGAACAGCAGCGCGAAGTGCAGTCTGATTTCTGATCTCATTTACTTCGTCGTCAATGGTTGGCGCCCCGATGCTCAGGCGGCTTCAATGTCGTCAGCTTTCGAGATTGCATCGAGAAAGCGCGCGCCGTAGCGCTCGAGCTTCATCGGGCCGACACCGCGGACATCCTGAAAAGCAGTCAACGATCGTGGGCGCCTTACCGCGAGCTCGGCCAGCGTACGGTCCGAGAATACAATATACGCGGGCACATGTTCCTCGCGGGCGATCGTGCTTCGGACAGTCCTGAGCGCGCCGAGGAGTCGCTCATCCGCAATGCCCAGTGACACATTGTCCGCGACGTCGGCACTCCGAGCCGAATCAGCCGTGCGAGATGTCACGGGTCCGGTTCTCTTGCCGCGTCGCACTCGCCGTGGTGCTTCTTCTTCTACGCTGGCCGCCACAGTGATGCCGAGGCAGTTGTCGCAGCCTTCGCACTTGCGCTTGGCCGCTGGATCACCGAAGTAACGGAGCACGAACCCGCGCCTGCACTCCTTCGTGTACGCGTATTTCTGCACAGCCTGCAGCTTGGAGAGGTCCGCGGCACGCCGGCGATCGATGACAGCCCAGTCGATCTTGAACTTTGAGAGCGGCGCCTTCATGTCGGCGAGATAGAGGCCGTTCCCCAATCTCTCCCATACGAGGAACTGCCGGTCCTGGAGTGCATCGAGCAGTGGCGTGGAAGCGGCAGATCCGCCCAGTCCCGGTGGCAGTCCGTCGAGATCGACGACGGCACCGGTGTGCAGCGCAGCGCCGACGCCCCGCCAGAGCGCGCGCAGCAGGCCGAGCTCACTGTTGCTCTCGCCCGTCAGCTCGCGCTTGATACGCTCGGGGGTGGCGAGCAGGCGCACATGGACTCGCGCCTGGTCGCCGTTGCTGAGCGTCACTGCGCCCGGGCGCGTCAGAATTCGGATTGCGCCCTCGATCTCTCGACTGTTGGGCTTGGGCTTGATCGCGCGAGCGAGGTCCTCCGGCTCGGCGCTCACGAACCCTTGGTCGTCCGAGAGTTTCCTGAGCGCCTCGTATGTCTTTTCGACGACGACCCGCTCCGGGTAAGAGCCCTTGATGAAGAACTCGTGCGTAAAGCGATCGGGAAACGCGTGCAGCAGAAACACATCCGAGTGGAGTCCATCCCGCCCCGCGCGACCCGCTTCCTGATAGTACGCCTCGAGAGTGCCAGGCATCGCGTAGTGAATGACGAGGCGCACGTTGGGCTTGTCGATCCCCATTCCAAACGCGTTGGTGGCGACAATCGCCCGGATCTTTTCGCCCATGAAGGCTTCCTGCACCTCGCGGCGCCTGCTGTCGTCGAGGCCCGCGTGATAGCCGGCCGCGCGGATCTTCGCGCGCTCGAGAACCGTGGTGAGATGATCCACCGCCTTACGGGTGGAGGCATAGATCACCGCGAGTCCATCGTGCTTGCGCAGGATTTCGACGATTCGCTTCTCTTTCTCGGCGTCATTTTTCGTCGGAACGACGAAGTACGTGAGGTTGGGCCGGTCGAAGCCGGTGATGATCGTCTCGGGGTTTTTCAGCGCGAGCTCGCGCGCAATGTCACGGCGGACCTCGGGCGTCGCGGTCGCCGTCAACGCGATCGTCGTCGGGGAACCCAGCGCCTCGTGGACCTTCTTCACCCGCAGGTAGCTTGGCCGGAAATCGTGCCCCCACTGGCTGATGCAATGGGCTTCGTCGATCGCGAGAAGCGAAACGCCGGCCTTGCGCAGCCGTTCGGCGGTGCGGCCATAGTCGAATCGCTCCGGCGCGACGTAGAGCAGCTTGATCTCGCCGCGGTCGGCGCGCGCGAGGCGATCCGAGACTTGCCCGGAAGTCAGCGTGCTGTTGATGAAGGCCGCCGGCAGACCCTTGGCCGTGAGCGCATCCACCTGATCTTTCATCAGGGAGATGAGTGGCGAGACGACGACAGTCAGGCCGGGCATGAGGAGCGCCGGCACCTGAAAGCAAAGCGATTTGCCGCCGCCTGTTGGCAGAACGACGACGGTGTCCCGGCCAGCGAGGACGGCCGACACGGCAGCCTCCTGGCCCGGCCGGAATGCGTCGTAGCCAAACGCGCTCTTGAGAACCGCGCGCGCGTCCTGGATTGTCGGCTTCGCCATCTGATGAAAGCTAGCGACCCCGGGTTACGACGGGTGCCGGCTCACCGCGTCCGTAACTGTTGCGTCGCACTTGCGCGTCAACGCCTGGCAGAGCGACCGCTTCGGAGCATTGAAGTTGATCGTGCGGCGACCGCTCAGATCCCCTCGACGAGCTTGGCGTAGAAAGCGGGGTCGGCGTTTCCGCCGCTGATCACGCAGCACACTCGTTTGCCCTTGAACCGATCCGGTTCGGCGAGCACCGCGCCGAGCGCGAGCGCACCCGTCGGCTCGGCCTTCAGATTGGCGAGCGCGAAAAGGAGGCGAACACCTTCCTTGATCTGTTCCTCCGTTACCTCGATCACGGCGGCGAGGCCCTGGCTCAGAATCTCCCAATTCCTGTCGCCGAGTCGGAGTACTCGCGCGCCGTCAGCAATGGTGCTGGACTCATCGGGCAGGGACACGATATGTCCGGCGCGAAACGATTCAGCAGCGTCATTTGAGAGCAGAGGTTCGGCAGCGAGCACCTGCGTCTTCTTTCCACTTTGTTCGATGCCCTTCACCAAACCGGAGGTGAGCCCGCCCCCGCCTATGGGCGCGATGATGAAATCGAGGTCGAGGTCGAGAGCGACAAGCTCCCGGGCGAGGCTGGCGTTGCCCTCGATCACAAGAGGGTCGTCGTACGGGCTTGCGACGTACGCGTCGGGAAATTCCTTGGCCAGCTCGCTCAGCCGCTCGAGCCTCCCCTTCTTGTTCACGTCGACAAGATCGACTTCAGCTCCGTACTCTCGAACGGCGTCGACTTTTATCTTCGGCGCGGTCGCCGGCATCACGACGGTGCATCGCTTGTTGAACAGCGAACAAGCGTAGGCGATGGCCTGTCCAAAGTTGCCGGACGAGGCGGTGATGATGTGCGCTTGCTTTACGTGGGACGCGACGTTGTGAGCAGCGCGAAATTTGAAGCTGCCGGTGTACTGGAGGGTCTCGCTCGCAAGCACCAGATCGACGCCGAGCTTTCTGGAGAGACGTGGCGCATCGACGATTGTCGTCGGCCGCGGAGGCGTCACCTTCATGGCGGTGGTCGAGCGAGAGGAACTCATTGAAAAGGGCGCGGCTTCTTGATGAACCGGAGGATCAGCGCGATGAAGAGAAACGCGATTCCCGCCCAGCGGAGCGCGGCGTCGTCCGCTCTTATCCCCCAGCCGAGCAGGATCGCGGCGATCAACATCAGCGCGAGCTTGGCAATTGTGAATGGGCTCACTTGGCGTCCTTGTTTCGGCTGGTGAATCGTTTCACCCCTTCACGGAAGGCAGGTGTCGCTCGCGCATCGGCGTTGGCGATGATGCCGGCCGAAATGGCATCGATGAAGCTAAGCGTGTCGAGCTTGTAGAAAAGAGTCTTGGTCGCCGACATCGCGCTGGGTGGCGTGTCCGCGAGCTGCCTGAGAACGGATTGAGAGAGTTGATCGAATTCCTTGTCCGCGAACACTCGGGACACGAGACCGATTGACCTCGCCTCTTCGGCCTTGAGGATCCGGCCAGTGCTGACGAGGTCGAAGGCGTGCTTTTCTCCAACCGATCGACGCAGCATGGTCATCACCATCGCCGGAACGAATCCGATCGTAATTTCGGGATACGCGAAGCGGGCGTCCTCGTGCGCGAGGACGATGTCGCAAGCCGACGCCAGGCCCGCGCCGCCGGCGTATGCGCGGCCCTTGACCAGCGCGACGACCGGTTTCTCCATGCGCCGAATGGTGTGATAGACGTGTCCGAGGGCTTTGGCGTCTTCGATTTGCGCCTGACGCGGGGCGTCGAGCATCGCCTCGAGCGCGGCGAGATCGGCACCGGCGCAGAAATCGGGACCGTCCGCATCGAGAGCCACGACGTTCACGGGTGACTCGCTAAGAGCGAACAGCGCCTCCGCGAGCTCGTCGGCAGTGACGCGATCAAGCGCGTTTTTCTTATCGGGGCGCGCCAGGGTGATCCTGCCGATCGGCCCCTCAGCGGTCATACGGACATTCTTCATCGGGAACACTCTGCTGCCGGGCGAAGCTTCACGTCGCCGCCGGTAGCTCGAGACGCCTTGCCTCGGCGTCCGGAACGTCGATCACCATGCGCAGCAGCGCTGTCGAGTAGACCTTTCCCTGCGCGTCGGTCTTGAGCGACAATGTGCCGCCGCCGTCGAGCGCGCCGTGGAGCAGGAAGTTGAGCGCGTTGAGATTGGGAAGCTCGTAACGGTCCACCGAGCCCTCGATCATGCCGCGAAAGTGCTCCGCCACCCGGTTGCGCGTCACGAATTTCTCGAGCACCTGATACCAACGCGTCTCGAGCGCGATCACACCGACGTTGGCGGTGTCGCCCTTGTCGCCCGAGCGGGCGTGCGCGATGTCGACGAGGCGCACCTTCATTGGATGATATCCACTTTGGTCTTCACGACGGACTTGTCGATGAGCGCGGGCCAGTATGCCACGATTTCTTCGACCTTGGGCCGCCCGCCCGCGAATCCAGTGACACTCGGCGGTCCGTTCAGCACGAGTGGTGCAATCTCCCGCGCGAATCGTTCCACCGCGGCCCGATCGGGGCCGCGGACTCCAAAGCGCAGCTGTACCTCCGGCGCATTGCGCTGGTCTCCGGCGAGGTGTCCGTGGGTAGCGGTCGCGCCGACGAATTCGGAGAGGATGCGCCCGAAGCGGAGACCAAGTCTGTCCAGCCGCTCGCGCAGGATCTTGTCAGCCAGCTGCGCTTTTTCGAGAGCATCGGGCCACACATAGACGAGAGTGCCAACTGCCTTGAAGCCCGCCCGGTACGCCACTGACACCTTGAGCTTGTCCGTCGGCGGCGCCCCCTTGATTCCCGATACGAGCACGCGATCATCGCCATCCCGCGCCAGTTTGATCGTCGTGAGATCGGCGATGACATCGGGCGTGATGTAGGAGTGCGGATCACCCATCTCGTAGACAAGTTGCTCGCTAACGGTTTGAACAGACACCCTTCCACCGGTGTTCGGATGCTTCGTTACGACGAAGGTGCCGTCTGCCTTTGCCTCGACCAGAGGATATCCGACGTTCGCCAAGTCGGGAATCGAGCGCCAATCGTAGAGGCAGTTTCCGCCCGAGCATTGAGCCCCGCACTCGATGATATGTCCCGCCACGATTCCCGCTGCCAGCTGATCCCAGTTCGTTGCGCCCCAACCGAACTCGTGACGAAGAGGCGCCATCGTGAGGGCGGTGTCGGTCGAGCGTCCGGTGATTACGACGTTCGCTCCTTTGCCGAGCGCTTCTACGATCGGCTCGGAGCCGATGTAGGCGTTGGCGGAAAGCACGCGGTCCCTGACGAGGGAGAGCGGCTCGCCGGTTTCCATATTTGCCAGAGGATGACCCGCCGCGATGAGCTGGTCGAGACGACCGAGCAGATCGTCGCCGGAAACAACTCCGATTCGTAGCGCGCCCCTGGCTCCCTTTTTCTCGGCCACCGCTTGTACCGCGGCTGCGCATGCCGGCGGATTCACTCCACCTGCGTTGGCGATGATCTTGACACCTCGCTCGACCACGGCCCGAAGCACGCTCTCCATCGCGCCGACAAAATCCCGAGCATAGCCGAGAGAAGGGTCGCGCTCCTTCTGCTTCTGGAGAATCGACATAGTGACCTCGGCCAAGTAGTCGAGCATCAGGTAGTCAATCGGACCTCCCTCCACCTGACGCCGTGGTGCATCGAGATCATCGCCCCAGAATCCCTGGCCGGCGGCGACGCGAACGACCTTCTTCACCTGTTCTCCTCCGAGAGATGCGGGGGGAGCACGAAAGGCCCGAGGTGCGGTCCCGGATTGTGAAGCGAGGCTCGGAGCGCCAGGCTCAGCATCTCGCGCGTGTTCTCCGGATAGACGATCGCGTCGACGAATCCGCGGGCCGCGGCGTAGCGCGCATCGAGCTGGTGCTCGTAGTCGGCGCGCATCTCGTCGACTGATTTTGCGACGTCCGGCTCCAGAGCACCGCCCTTCTTCTTCGCCGCTTCCAGCGCGGGTCCGTGCACCGCCTGTATCGCCGACTCGCCTTCCATTACCGCCATGCGGCCTGTCGGCCAGCTGAGAATGAAATCGGGATCGAACCCCTGGCCCGCCATCGCGTAGTAGCCAGCACCCGAGGCGTGGTTCACAGTAAGTACTATCTTGGGCACGCGCGCGGTCGCCATCGCTTCGACGAAGCGCGCGCCCGCACGTATGATCCCGGTGTGCTCGGCCTCGGGACCGACCATGAAGCCGGAGACGTCCTGCACGAACAGCAGCGGAATCCCCAACCGGTCGCAGCGATCGATGAAGTACGCGACCTTCTCCGCGCTTTCCGTATATACAATCCCGCCGAACCGCGGCTTCTCTCCCTCACGGCCTTTGATGAGACCTCTCTGGTTCGCGATGACGCCGAGCGTAATCCCATCGATTCGGGCGTCGCCGCAGATCATCTCTTTCGCGATGCCTTCCTGGAACTCGTCGATCTCGCCGTTGTCCAGAATCGCGCGCAGCACCGCATGCATGTCGTACGACATGCGGTGATCGGCGGGAAGCAGGTCGTACAAATTATCTTCATTGCTGCTGGCCTTCGCGGCCTTTGTTTTGGACCTCGGCGTGGTTGCGCCGCTGCGCAGTTTACCCACAGGCCGATCGTCTTCGGCGTTGTCCCGCGGCAGGAGCGCCTGGTCGCGTGTCGTTGTCGGCAAGCGTTCGATCAAGTCGCGAATCTTGGCGATGCACGCTTCGTCGTTGTCCAGAGCGTAGTGCGCGACGCCGCTTATCTCGGTGTGCGTCGATGCGCCGCCCAGAGTCTCCGAATCCACGACCTGTCCGGTCGCTCCCTTTACCAGGTTCGGACCACCGAGGCCCATGAACGACGTGCCCTTCACCATGAGGATCACGTCCGAGAGCGCCGGCAAATACGCGCCGCCCGCAATGCACTGTCCCATCACCGCCGCGATCTGCGGGATGTGCAGGTAGCGCCGCATGATCGAGTTGTAGTAGAAGATGCGCGCCGCTCCGTATTGGCCCGGGAAAACGCCACCCTGATACGGCAGATTGACGCCGGCGGAATCGACGAGGTAGACGATCGGGATGCGGCACCGCATCGCGATCTCCTGAGCGCGGAGAATCTTCTTGATCGTCTCCGGCCACCATGACCCCGCCTTTACCGTCGCGTCGTTGGCGACGACGACGGTCTCGCGACTGTGCACTCTCACGATCGCTGTCACCACGCCAGCGGAGGGAGCCTGGCCTTCATACTGGTCGTAGGCGACGAGGAGCCCGATCTCGAGCATGCTCGAGCCATTGTCGCGGAGGAGCTCAACACGCTCGCGCGCCGAGAGCTTACCCTGTTGGTGCAGCTTCTCGATGCGCTTGGCTCCGCCCGCTTCACGTAGCTTCGTCTCGAGCGCCCTGACCTCGTCACTCAGCTCGCGCAGACGATTGCTCACTACGCTTCCTGCTTTTCGCGCGTGGCGAACCACTCCTTGATGTATGCGATCAGCTCAGTCGTGGGGGTGCCCGGCCCGAAAAGTCGTCCGATCCCGCGGCGCTCGAGAGTGTCAACGTCTTCCTTTGGGATGATTCCACCGCCCGTGATCAGTATGTCGTCGCGGCCTTGTGCGCGAACCAGCTCCTGGACTCGCGGAATGAGCGTCATGTGGGCTCCGCTCAGGATCGATAGGCCGATGACATCGACGTCTTCCTGGATCGCAGCGGTCGCGATCATCTCAGGTGTCTGGTGCAGGCCGGTGTAGATGACTTCCATCCCGGCGTCGCGAAGCGCCGCCGCGACTACCTTGGCGCCCCGGTCGTGTCCATCAAGACCGGGCTTGGCGACGAGAACTCGGATTGGTCTCATAGAGAGTCAAAGTTAGCGGCAGCGGAGCGCGAGCGGCAATCGGGCCCTACTCTTTGCGGGCGACAAGGAGCATCTCGGACGCAGTTCTTCCGAGCGGTCGATCGTCGAATCCGTCCCAGGCCTGCTCCACTACCAGACCCGCATCGGCGAACAATTCCGACAATCGTGTGGCATTGTACAGTCTGAGCCTGTGCTCCCGGTTGCCGCTCTTCGTGCCCCGCCTCCACGTCGAATGAACCGTCAGCACTCCGGAGAGCGGATCGAACTCGCGCTCCTGTGCGAATAGAGTCTTTCCCGACGTCCACCAGTCTCGCTCCAGAAAACGCGCCATCACTCCGTCCCTGCTGCCGCCGTGCCAGACGAGCACTCCGTCCGGCTTTAGCACGCGCGCGAACTCCCGCACGACGTGCACGTCCTCGGTCGGATGCGCGAAGAAGCCAAAGGACGTAAAGAGATTCAATACTGCATCGAATCGTCCGGTCCAGCGCGCGGGCATCCTTCGCATGTCACCGCGGGTGTACCGGAGTCTCGGGCCAGTGCCGCGCTTGCGAGCCACCGCCAGCAATTCACTGGAGTAATCGAGACCGTCCACATCGTATCCCGACTCGGCCAGCAGGTGCGCGTGTCGCCCCTGGCCGCACGGGACGTCGAGTACGCGCGATCCTACGGGCAGACCGAGGAGATCAATGAGACGCGCCGTTTCCTGACGATCGCGCTCGGGTGTAAAGAGCAGGCCGTACTCCAGGAGGTAGTGGGCGTCGAAGGCAGACTCCCACCACTCGCTCGACTTCCTCAGAAGAAAACGGGCTCGCGGTATGCGCCGAACACCGTCTCCATCGCGGCGCGGATCTCGTAGAGGGTGCAATAGGCGCGGGCGCAATCGAGGATGTAGGGCATGAGATTGCGCGGCGTGCCCGCCGCCTCGCGCAACGCGCTCAGCCTCTTCTCGACGAGGGCGCTGTCTCTGGTTGAACGCATCTTTGCCATCCGCTGCGCCTGTTCCCGCTCGGTCTCCTCGGCGATCTTGAGCAGCTCGATCTCGAGCGCCGGTCCGTCCGTGACGAATTCGTTCACGCCGACGATGACGCGCCGATGCTGCTCGATCTCCCACTGCTGGCGCGCGGCTGATTCATTGATCTTCCGCTGCAGCCATCCGGTCTCGAGGCCCCGCACGACGCCTCCGATCTCCGCGATTTGCTCGAACAGCTGCTCGGCCTCGCGCTCAAGCTCGGTTGTGAGAGTCTCGACGTAGTACGAGCCACCGAGGGGATCGATGACGTTCGGAACTCCCGTCTCGTACGCGAGAATCTGCTGGGTGCGAAGCGCCACCTGCACCGACTCCTCGGTGGGTAGCGCCAGCGTCTCGTCCATCGAGTTGGTGTGCAGCGACTGCGTCCCGCCGAGTGCGGCGGCCATCGCCTGGTAGGCGACGCGCACGATATTGTTCATCGGCTGCTGCGCCGTCAGCGTGACACCCGCCGTCTGCGAGTGAAAGCGCATCATGAGCGAACGCGGGTCCTTGGCGCCGTATCGATCTTTCATGTGACGCGCCCAAATGCGGCGCGCGGCGCGAAGCTTGGCAATCTCCTCGAAGAAATCGTTGTGGATGTCCCAGAAGAATGACAGGCGCGGCGCGAACGTATCCACGTCGAGGCCGCGAGCGATTCCGCGCTCGACGTATGTAAATCCATCGGCGAGGGTGAATGCCAGCTCTTGCGCCGCCGTCGCGCCAGCTTCTCTGATGTGATAGCCGGAGATCGATATCGTGTTCCATTGCGGGACGTGCTCGGCCGACCACTCGAAGCAGTCGACGATGAGTCTGAGCGCGGGCTCGATGGGGTAGACCCATGCGTGCTGCGCCATGTACTCCTTGAGGATGTCATTCTGGATGGTGCCACGAAGTTTCTTGGAATCGACGCCCTGCTTCTCCGCCGCGGCGATGTAGAAACAGTAGAGAATGACGGCCGGCCCGTTGATGGTCATCGACGTCGAGACCTTGTCGAGCGGTATGCCGTCGAAGAGCGTCTCCATGTCGGCGAGGCTCGAGATCGCGACGCCGCACTTCCCGACTTCCCCTTCAGACCTGGGATGATCGGAGTCGTAACCCATCAACGTCGGGAAATCGAACGCCACGGACAGTCCGGTCTGCCCCTGCGCGAGCAGGAACTTGTATCGCTCGTTCGTGTCGCGCGCGCTCCCGAAGCCGGCGAATTGCCGCATCGTCCACAAGCGGCCGCGATAGCCGGTTGGGTGAACGCCCCGCGTGTACGGATAGAAGCCGGGCATTCCCAGCGCCTCGGCGCTGGTCTCAGCGGAATCGAGAGGAGTGTAGATCGGGCGAAGCTCCTTCTCCGAGTTGGTGAAGGCGATGTCGCGCACCTCGCCTTTCTCGTACTTCTTCCGCCACTCTGCGACTTCCTTGCGGAGAAGACGGAGCTCGGCGCTCTGTTCCTCGATCGTCGCTATCAATTCGTTGTCGGCGGCGCCTTTGGAGCCGGGGCTTTTGAGTTTCGTCATTTATCCTCTTCTCCACTTACGAGCTCACCGCTCTGTCGCAACAGCTCGTCGGCGACGGCAAACGGGGTGGAGCGTCCCTGTTCAACCGATGGCAGCTGCAGCTCGAGCCGACTCATCGTGGCCGTGTCCTTCCAGAGGCGGACGCGGATTTTCTGCTCCACGATATCCATCACGCGCTCCCGCAATCGCTCGCGTCTGCGCGCGCTGAGCTTCCTGCTCTGCTCAAGATAAGCGAAGTGGCGGTCGAGTGCCGCCACGAACTCGGCGATTCCCTCTTCCTTGGTCGCGATCGCGCTCAACACCGGTGGCGTCCACTGGGCCGGGCTCGGCGCGGCAGCAGCTTCGCGCGCCGCGCGCGCGGGATTCATGCGCTTGAGATCGATTCCGTGGTGCGCGGGAACGTTTCCAAACGAAACGCCCTTGCGCAGCCCCAGCATCAGCTCGACGTCGTTGCGCAAACGATCGGCGCCGGGCCGGTCAGCCTTGTTGACGACGAAAATGTCCGCCACCTCCATCACCCCTGCCTTGAGCGTCTGGATCGAATCGCCGGATTCGGGGACGAGAATCAAGGCGGTGGAATCCGCAGTGCGAGCGACGTCCAGCTCCGATTGGCCCACACCCACGGTCTCGATCAGCAACCGATCGAAGCCGAATGCATCCAGGACGTCGGCGACTTCCCGGGTCGCGGAGGCGAGACCACCGAGCGAGCCACGCGTCGCCATCGAGCGGATGAATACACCGGGATCGAGCGCGACACTCTCCATGCGCACGCGGTCGCCGAGCAACGCGCCGCCAGTGAAGGGCGACGTGGGATCCACAGCGATCACTCCAACCGTGAGACCCGCGTCACGAAATCGCTTCACGAGGAGGGCCGTGATCGTACTCTTCCCCGCGCCGGGCGGCCCGGTCAAGCCGATTCGCCGCGCCCGTCCCGTCCGCGGATGCAGATCGCTCAGTATCTCCTCGAATCCGTCGCGATGGTTCTCGACGATGCTGACGACGCGCGCCAGGGCCGCCGGTTTCCCGGCGTTGAAATCGTCCATCAACCGATTAGAGGACACGCGCGAGAATCCTTTCCTGTCTCCGCCACATCCGCGACGTGGTCCGTCCTTCGCCCGTCGGGTGATCGTGCCCAAGCACGTGAAGCGTTCCGTGCACTACGAGACGCAACAGCTCCTCTCCAGCCGGTATGTCCTGACGGCGCGCGTTTTCCTGGGCGACCTCGGCGCAAATATAGACATCCCCCACGACGGCGCCGCGTTTCCCGATCCGTTCGAGTCCGAACGAAATCACGTCGGTCGATCCATGGTGACCGAGGTAGCGATGGTTGAGCTGTGACATTGTTGCCCGCCCGACGAACGTGATCGACAGCATGGCGTCCTTTGCGCGCTCGGCTTTGAGCGCGGCGACAGCGGCGTCTCTTATTCTCGCGCGCGACACGCTGAGACGCCGCACACTCGACGAAATATCGATCGCGAGCCCGCGCGGAAGCTGCTTCATCCGGTCAGCGTCGCGCGAGTCTCCTCAGGCGCCCGAGTCTTCTGCGTATGCCTTGATGATCTCGCGTACCAGCCGGTGGCGGACGACATCGGCTTCGGTGAGATAATAGAACCCGATGCCTTCGATGCCCGGCAGTATACGCTCGATCTGAACGAGTCCCGAATCTTCCCTCTTGGGCAAGTCGATTTGCGTCTTGTCGCCGGTGATCACCGCCCTCGAGTTAACGCCGAGTCTGGTCAGGAACATCTTCATCTGCGCGGTCGTCGCGTTCTGGGCTTCGTCGAGAATGACGAATGCATCGGCGAGCGTTCGTCCGCGCATGTAAGCGAGGGGCGCGATCTCGATGGTGCGCGTCTCGAGCGACTTCAGCACGCGCTCGTGGGGCATCATGTCCTCGAGCGCGTCGTAGAGCGGCCTCAGATATGGATCGACCTTCTGCTGCATGTCTCCGGGAAGAAATCCGAGGCTTTCGCCGGCTTCGACGGCGGGGCGCGCGAGAACGATTCGACGAACGCGCTTGCGCGCGAGCGCGTCCACCGCCGCCGCCACCGCGAGGTAAGTCTTGCCGGTGCCAGCCGGGCCAATGCCGACGACGATGTCGTTCTCAGCCATCAGCTTCATGTACTCGGCCTGACCGTTTGTCTTGGCCTGAATGATCTTCCGGACACCGGGAAGAACGATGCGCGTCTCGTTGTCCACGCCGTTTCCGTTGCCCTCGCGCGGACCCTCGATGCTCATGCGGAGCACATCGTCCGCGGTCATCGGCATTTGTTGCTTGGCGGTGTCGATCATGCGCTGGGCGATCGGGATGGCCCGCGCAACTGATTCCGCACTGCCGCTTACTGCCAGAGTCTCGCCGCGGAGCGCGATCTTCGCTCCCGTCTGGCGCGCCAGCTCGACCAGGTTCTCGTCGTTGACGCCGGCCAGCGTCAGCATGTCCGCCCCTTCAGTCGAGAGGCGCTGAATCGTTGTCTCTTCGCTCACGTCAATTCGTCATGGTCTGAAGATGGAGATCCCTCAGGTCTTCGGGTGGAACGGCGGAGGGCGCGTTCTCGAACAGCGCTCTCGCCGCTGTGGTCTTCGGAAAAGCGATGACATCGCGCAAGGACGACGCGCCCGCGAGCATCATGGCGATTCGGTCCATACCGAGCGCAATGCCGCCGTGCGGAGGCGCACCGGCGCTCAACGCGTCCAGCAAAAAGCCGAACCGGAGCTGCGCGGTTTGCGAGTCGATTCCCAGGAGCGACAGCACCTTCCGCTGCAACGCCGGATCGTTGATACGAATGCTGCCTCCGCCGAGCTCGGTGCCGTTGAACACGACGTCGTAAGCGAGCGCGCGAACCTTCTCCGGCGACGACTCGAGAAGCTTGATGTCCTCGGGGTTGGGCGCCGTGAACGGGTGATGCACGGAGCTGAGCGCTCCATTCTGTTCCCGGATGAACAATGGAAAATCGGTAACCCAGAGAAATGATCTCTTGTCTTCAGGCACCATTGCGAGCCGCTGCGCGACTTCCTGACGCACGCGGTCCAGCGCGGGGCTGGTCACGTGCTCCGCACCAGCGACCAGGACGCAGAGGTCTCCCTCCCCAATTGCAAGCCGTTGCGCGCCGCTCTCGCCCACAAACTTTGCCGCCGGACCCTCTAGTCCGCTCGCTCCCCGTTTGAGCCGAATCAATCCGCCCGCGCCCGCCGACTTCGCGATCGCTTCAATCTCGTCTACTTGCTTGCGAGAAAGCGCCGCACCGCCCGGGATCCTGATTCCGCGAACGCGCCCACCGGCCGCGAGAGCCGAGTTGGCTATGCCGAACTCCGAACCGCGAAAAACCTCGCTCGCGTCGAATATTTCGAGAGCGTATCGAAGGTCGGGCCGGTCGCAACCAAAGCGCTCCATGGCGTCGGCGTAGGTCAGACGCTCGAACCTGGGCGGAATGTCGTATCCCGACTCCTTGAACAAAGTCGCGAGCATTCGCTCAGTGAGCGAGATGATGTCGTCGGGCGCGATGAACGACGCCTCGATGTCGATCTGCGTGAACTCCGGCTGCCTGTCGGCGCGGAGATCCTCGTCGCGGAAGCACCGCGCGATCTGAAAATACCGGTCGAAGCCCGCGATCATCAGCAGCTGCTTGTATAGCTGCGGCGACTGCGGGAGCGCGTAGAACTCGCCCGGATGCACGCGGCTCGGCACGACGTAGTCGCGCGCGCCTTCGGGAGTCGGCTTGGTGAGGATCGGAGTCTCGATCTCGAGAAAGCCACGCTCATCGAGAAAGCGGCGGGTCGCCTGCTGGAGTCGATGCCTGAGAATGAGATTCTTCTGCAGCTCGAAGCGGCGCAGATCGAGGTTGCGATGCTTGAGGCGCAGTTCCTCGGCGGGAAGCTTTTCCCCCTTGCCGCGCGCGACGGGGATCGCTGGAGTCTCGGCCGGTCCGACAACCTTGAAATCGTGCGCCCTCACCTCTATTTCGCCGGCCTCCATCTCCGCGTTCCTCATTTCGACCGGGCGCGCGGCGACTTCACCCTCGAGGGTAATCACGGTCTCGAGACCAAGCTTGCCGGCGCGCTCGATTACGTCAGCCGGCGTCCATTTCGGATCGAACGATATCTGGACGAGTCCCGCGCGATCGCGAAGATCGAGGAAAACGATTCCGCCAAGGTTTCGCGTGCGGTGGACCCAACCGCCGAGTTTGACGTTGGCGCCGACGTGAGACGCCCTGAGCTCTCCGCCGAGATGAGAGCGCGTGGCCGTCGCGAAACGGGATGAAGGGGCCGTGGAGGTCAGCGCCGGGATGTGTGGGTCGAATAAGGCATCGAGAGGGGTTAAATTTAGTAGTTGCATAGACTTGGTGGAAGGAGCATGGCAGACAAAAACACACGTCGGGAGGATTTGCCCGAGAAGCAGAACCTCCTCAACATGCTCCCTTCGGAAGCCGAGGAGCTGCTCCGCGGCTTTGCCGCGCGGCACGGCGAGAAACCCTTCCGCGGATCTCAGGTCGTGCGGCACCTGTGGCAGAACCCGGCCGAGAGTTTCGCGTCCATGACCGATCTGTCCGTCGCCTTCCGGAACCTGCTCGAGGAACACTTCACAATCCCGCGCCTCGCGCTGGCAACCCGGCAGACATCCAGCGATGGCACGGAGAAGCTTCTCTTTCGCCTCGACGACGGCGAGTTCATCGAGACGGTCGCGATTCCCGAAGGCACGCGCATGACCCTTTGCATCTCGTCGCAAGCCGGCTGCGCGCTTCAGTGTGCGTTCTGCGCGACGGGCGCCATGGGCTTCACCCGCAATCTCCAGATGTTCGAGATCGCCGGACAGGTGCGCGAGATGAAGCTGCTTTCTCCAGAAAAGCCGATCACGAATGTCGTCTTCATGGGGATGGGAGAGCCGCTGATGAACTGGAGAGCGGTGGATCCGACGCTCACCGTTCTCAACTCGCCCGCCGGCCTGGGAATCGGGGCCAGGCATATCACAGTTTCGACGGTCGGAGTGCTCCCCGGGATCGTCGCGCTGGGAGAACGCCCGGAGCAATTTCGGTTAGCGATCTCGATTCACGCACCCAACGACGAGCTCCGCCAGTCGCTGATGCCTATCAACACCAAGTACCCGCTCGCGAGCGTCATCGAAGCCGCGAAAGTCTTCGAGCGGCGAGTGACATTCGAGTATGTGATGCTGGGCGGAATCAATGACGGGGGCGAGCAGGCCACGCAGCTCGCCGAGCTGGCGCGCGAGTGTGGCGCTTTCGTGAATCTCATTCCGCTCCATCCCGGTGGCGCCGGAGACTTCACCCCGAGCTCGCCCCAACAGATCCAATGGTTCGCGCGGCGTCTGAGGGCTCAGCGCGTCGAGGTCGCGGTGCGAAAGAGCCGCGGGATGGACATCGCCGCGGCGTGCGGGCAGCTACGGGTGGAACGGCAGCGGCGGCGGGCGCCAGTCGGCCCCGATGAGGACGGTAACGTCCAGGTAGCGTGAGCTGTCGGGACGTGTCGCGATCGGAGCATTCATAGCGCGAGCAACGAGCCGCGCCCAATCCGGATGCGAAGACCGATCGTAGACAATGGTGGTCGCGCGTTGCTCGGTCACATTGCCAGAGCCAACAACATCGAAGCCGCGGTCTCGCAGATACAGCGTCGCGCGGCGGGCGAGGCCCTTCGTCTTGGTCGCGTTCAGAACTTCCACCTTGATGCGGGTTCCCTCCGGAGCCCGCGCATCATCGGGCGCGTAGCTCACCTTCGGCGTGGAGAACGCGCTGATGACCAGCCAGACGATCCAGCCGATCACACACAGAATCAGTAGAACGAGAATGATTCTGCCGTAGCGTCGCCGGCGCGGTCGTGGCGGCGCGTCGATCACCGCAGACTATTCCAGAGCTCGACGGTCTCGGGGAAAATGTGGTTGCCCTCGCGCACCGACCACTCGAGGCGGAAGCGCACAACCTGGCGAAATACGCCGTCGAAGTTGTGCGGCACCTGAGTGGCGAGAAAGCCGCGATCCTCTGCGAGAAATTTGCGGCCCGGCTCGAGATAGTCCGCCATGTACAGCGCGCGTCCCGTGCGATCCCAGCTCGCGTGTCCAACGGTGTGGTATCGAATGGCATCGAGCAGAGCCTGTCTCCGCTCTCCCTCGGCTTCGAGCTTTATCGCGACCGCGGGACCGTGCAGCAATCCGTCGGGGGATTTCCGATCGCCCGTCATCTCGCGCAGCTCGCTGATCGGCGCATCGCGCAGCGCGTCGTGCCACGTGCCGGCATCGATCCACGCATTCGCTTCGTCCGCCGCCAGGCGCATCGCGGCGCCCCATGCGCGCAGCAGCGACGTGACGCGCGCGATGTGGGCCAGACGCCTCTCACTCACCTGTGCCCATGTCGGCAATCCCGAACTCTGGAGACGGACCATTCAGAAGATGATGTTGTCGATCAATCTGGTTTCGCCGACCCGCACGGCGCCGACCGCAGCGTCGCCGTGGCGTACGTTGTTTACACGCTGAAAGGTGTCGGCATTCACGGCGGCGAGATAACGGGGCGTGAGCCCCGCCACTCGTTCGAGCATCCGCCAGCCGGTCGCCTCGAGTGCGCTCGCCCGCCGCTCTCCCCTGCCGAAGGCGTCGCGCATCGCAAAGAGGGCCTTCGACAGAATGAGCCCGAGCTCGCGGTCCTTCGGAGAGAGGTATCGGTTCCGGCTCGACATGGCCAGGCCATCATCCTCTCTCACGGTGGGCGCGACAAGAATTCCGACCGGAAAGTTGAGATCGCGAACCATGGCTTTGACGGCCGCCGCCTGCTGTAGATCCTTCTGGCCGAAAACAGCCACGTCGGGCATGATGATGTGGAAGAGCTTGGCCACCACAGTGAGCACGCCCTCGAAGTGACGCGGTCGCACCGCGCCTTCCCACTCCTTTCCTACGCTGCCGGGATGGACGATCACGACGGGGGCGTGCTCCGGGTACATGTCTTCCCGCGTGGGAGTGAACAGGAAATCCACGCCCCTCTTTGAGGCCAGTTTCGCATCGTCGTCGAGCGTGCGCGGGTACCGGTCAAAGTCCTCACTGGGCCCGAACTGGAGGGGATTGACGAAGATACTCATCACCACCGAATCGGCCACCCGCTTCGCTTCGTCTATCAGCGTGAGGTGACCCTCGTGGAGCGCGCCCATCGTCGGCACGAAGGAGATGCTCTTCCCTTTTGCTCGCACCCCCGCAATCACGTGGCGCATCTCGTCAATCGTCCCGACCGACTTCATGCTCAGAAGCTATGCTCGGCATCCGGATATGCGCCGCTACGAACATCGCGCGCCCAGCTTCCAATGGCCGAGCGGACCTCCGGGGCCATCTCGGCGTAGCGCTTGAGAAACTTGGGCTTGAACGTGTCGTTCAGGCCGAGCACGTCGGGGAGCACCAGTACCTGCCCATCACACTGCAGGCCCGCTCCGATGCCGATTGTCGGTATGCCGACCGCGGCAGTGATGCGCGCGGAGACGGGCGCCGGTACGAGCTCGAGCACGATCCCGAACGCACCCGCTTCCTCCAGGCCTTTTGCCTCGCCGATCAATCTCTCCGCGCCTTCCTCTTCGCGTCCCTGAACGCGCGCGCCCCCGATCGTGTTGACCGATTGCGGCGTGAAGCCGATGTGAGCCATCACCGGAATCCCGGTGCGCACCAGGGCATGAACCGTATCGAGCATCTCGGAGCTTCCGCCTTCGACCTTTACGGCGGTCACGCCGGTCTCCTGAATGGCGCGCCCGCAATTGAGCACGGCACTCTCGATGCTTGCCTGATACGAGAGAAACGGCATGTCGATGATGATCAGCGCGCGCTTAACGCCGCGTCGCACGGCGGACGCGTGGTAGATCATGTGATCGAGCGTAACCGGCAGCGTCGAGGTGTATCCCATCACCGCCGTCCCAACCGAGTCGCCGACCAGGATGGCGTCCACACCCGACTCATCCACGAGCCGTCCAAAGAGCGCGTCGTACGCCGTCATCACAACCAGCTTCTCGCCTTTGCGCTTGCGCTCGGCGAAATCCCGGACGGTGATTGGGCGATCATCGGGCTTTGGCTTATCCGCCACGCGAGCTCCTCAGCGCGGCAAGCTCTCTCAGCCAGAAATCGCGATTCGTCAGCTCGGGATGTGGTACCGTGAGTCCGGGCTCGCGCACGCTCTGCTTCTCGAACAGCACGATGTCGAGGTCGAGCGTTCGCGGTCCCCAGCGCGCGCTGCGGACGCGGCCCGCGTTGGTTTCAATTCGCTTGAGCTCGGCGAGCAGGTCCTGCGGCGAAAGCTCGGTTTCGATGGCGATCATCTGATTGAGAAAGGGGCCCTGCGCGACCGGTCCGATCGGAGCGGTCTCTTCGGCGTCGGTGTGACCCAACACTCGCGTTGTGGCGAGCGTCGAGATCGCACGTCGCGCCTCCGCCAAAAATACCTCACGCTGGCCGAGATTGGAGCCGAGCGCTATGTAAGCGACATCTCTCACGCACGCTCTCGCTCGAGGGCGACTTCCGCGTACGCAAGCGGTCCCGGCAGGGCGACGTTGGGTTTCCGCACGGCTATGCGCACGCGCTCGACCAGCGGAAGCTGGAGCGCGCGCTCCGCGATTCGCTCTCCGACTTCCTCGAGAAAGTTGGTGTGGCCGTGCGTCACCACTTCCGCCACGAGGTCGTACACGCGCCGATAGTCGACGATGTCCCTGGCGGTGGGCCGCTCACCGCTGCGGCGAACCCAAAGCGACGCGTCGACCTCGATCGACTGCGCGATCTCGGCTTCGTGCGGGAGCACCCCGATGCGCGCGTGAAACCGCATCCCTTTGAGGGTGACGACATCGCTGGTCGTCACGCGCCCACCCTCGGTCGAGCGTCCCGCGCCACCTTTCTCTTCGACGCCGGGTCGCTAGTCATCAAGAGCCTCTCGCAGACTACGTGTCAGCTTCAGTACATCCTCTGGGCCATGCTCAGCCGCGCTCACGAGCGCGCTGCCGACCACGACCCCGTCGGCCAGCTTGCCGACGCTGCGCGCCTGCTCCGGGGTGGAGATTCCAAATCCAACGCAAATCGGAAGCGTGGTCGTGGATCGAAGGCGCTGGATCGTCTCGGGCAATGATGCCGCGGTCGTTTGCTGGACACCGGTGACGCCGAGCCGGCTGATAAGATAAACGAATCCGCTGCCGTGCCGCGCGATCTCGGCCATTCTGGCGCCCGGAGTCGTCGGAGCGACGAGCCTGATGAATGCCAGAGGACTGGCGCCAAGCCACTCCTCGCGCGCGGGATCCGCCCCGACCGGGATGTCGGTGACGAGGATCCCGCTGGCGCCTGCATCTGCGGCTCTCGTGAGAGCGTCAGGGCCCGCGGCGAGAATCGGATTGAGGTAGCTGAAGAGGACGACCGGGACGCGGGGCTTTGCGCGCTCGAGGAGGGCGAGCACGCCGTCGTACGTCATTCCTTTTTCCAGCGCCTGCTGCGAGCTGGCCTGGATCACCGGACCGTCCGCGATCGGGTCTGAGAAGGGCACGCCAAGCTCGATGATGTCGGCGCCGCCGTCCTCGAGCGCGCGCAGCGTCTCCAGAGAACGGCCGACGTCGGGATGGCCTGCTGTTACATAGCAGACCAGGGCGCGGCGGGATTCTTTTTTGAGCGCGTCGAAGCGACGCGTTATGGAGTTAGATGAGGTAGTCGCCGGGGGTGATGCCATAGCGATCGGGATCCGCCGTCTTGATGATGGTCCGGGCATATTGCCCTCCCGCCTCCGGAACGGCCAGGTCCACCTGAAGGGCCGGACTGATTGTATGCCCCTGCGCGTCGCTGATGATCTTGACGATCGGTCTCGAGAGCGCCTCGGGATTCGGATTGGCCGCCGAGACGACGGCGAGCTCGAACGTGTCGAGCACTACCAGCGTTCCGACCGGGTAAATGCCCAGCAGGTTGATGAATGCTTTCACGAGCACCTGATCCAATCCGCGACGCGGATTGTCGCGCATCTCCTGGAGAACAGCCGAGGGAGCGATTACTTCCGTCCTGTAAACACGCCTCGATGTGGCCGCATCGTAGCCGTCGGCGATCGAGACGATCTTGCTGAGAAGACTGACCTGACGCGGACGAATGGATTTCGGGTAGCCCGTCAAATCCACTTTCATGTGGTGCTCCTGGCACACAGTCATGGCGCGGTACGAAAGCTCTTCCTGCTGGCGGCGGAACTGGAAAAGCACGAGCACGCCAAGCCATGGGTGGGCGGCCATCCACTTCCACTCTTCGTCAGTAAGCTCGCCAGTCTTCTGCAGCAGGTCGATCGGAACGCGCGATTTGCCGATATCGTGCATGAGCGCGGCGAGGCCGAGCTCATACAGCTGGAGCTTGGTCATGCCGAGACGGCGGCCAAGCGCGATCGAGAAGATGCACACGTTCACCGAGTGCGTGAACGTGTATTCGTCGTAATCGCGGATCGCGGTCAGTCCGATGAGCGAGGTCTCTTCGTTCAGAACCTGATCGACGATCCCCTGCACCACCCGCTTGATCTTTCTGATGTTCGGCGTCTTCCCAATGCGGACCGAATTGATGACATCCTTGGTGACCGCAACCGAGTGGGAGTAAGTGCGATTGGCCGCCGCCTTTGCTTCCTCGCTGAACTCCCGGTCGGTCGCGGTTTCGGTGGGAGCGTCGAGCTGGAACGTCTCGATCTTGGCGTCGCTGAGCCTGGACTGAATCTCCGTGAATCTTTCGGCGGGCGCGTTCTTGGTTTCACCGCCCATCAGCGACAAGAGCAGCGTCCACTCCCGAGCTGTTCCGTCCGTGCCGACGTGAATCGCGCCGATGCCAGCGAGCTTGCAGAGCGTCAGGATGTGTCCGAATGTTGCGTAGTTGCTGAGATCGAGCCTGAGCCGCGTCGAGTTGATGAAAATGAACTCTCCCGAAACTCTGAACTCGAGCTCACCCTCTTCGGCGCGCAGCTCTTCGGCGACATGCGACAGCTCGATCAGCGTTTTTTGCACGGCGCCGTGCTCGAGCGGATAGAGCTTGATCGCCCGCAGCGCGGCGTAGAACGCGACCATGAAAGTTCTTCCACCGCGGCGGACGTTGGCGCCGGATACCCTGTCTCCGTCGCCGGCGACTGTCTTCGTAGCGGGAGCTTTCTTCGTGGCCTCGGCCATCACGCGGTTCCTCCTCGAATCGCGCGGCTGACTGCATTTCTGACGATCACATCCTTCTCGCCTGATGCGCGGTTGAGAGATTCCATCGCCTTCGTGGTATTGATCTTCCCCAGCGCCATCGCCGCACAGGCGCGCATCTCGGCATCGTCCTTCTTGCCCATGAATCCCTTGGCGTTGAGCAGACCGTCGAGCAGTGTGACCCCCGCATCGCCGCAGAGGAGACCATACGCCTCGAAGAAGGCCATCTTCTCCGTCAGGTTGCCCTCACGAAGCTCCTTGCCCTTGATCGCTGCCTCGATTCGCGGCGTCGCCGCCCTGGCGTTGCGAGCGCCGAGCGCGCGCACGGCGACAATGCGCACCTCGCGGTCCTCGTCGATCAGCGCTCGCTCGAGCATCTGCATTGCGCCGGCCGAGCCGATTTCTGAGAGCGCGGTCACGGCGGCGACGCGCATGTCGACCTCTCCGACTGTGAGCATCTTTCCGAGCGCCGGCACCGCGGCTGGGGACTTGAGCGCCGCCGCACGCCGGATCGCCTCGACGACTACTGCTTCATCGTCCGACCCGATGAGCCTAACCAGCTCCGCGCTGTTGGCGCTGGCAAGACGACCGGCCGCGACCTCGAGCAGCATTTTGAGCGGAGGATTGGTGCTGCGTCCGATCCAGCTGAGAATCGTCTCCAGCGCGCGCGGCTGGAGGATTCCGAACAGCTCGTCCAGCTCGTGCTGGGGCGCGCGGAGCGGCGAATCCTCGAGTGCCTGAAGGAGCTGTCCCAGCGGCTTGGGATCACTCATCAGCTCACCGAGCTGAATGAGACGATTCTTCTGCGGCTCCAACACCTCGGGCGCGCGGCTCGCGGTTACGCTTGCCTCGCGCAGGAGGTAGGCGGCGTTTCGATACTGCGCGGTCGAGAGGAGGATCAGCAGGAAATAGTCGAGCAGTCCGCAGATCTCCTCGCGCACGGTCGGGTCCTTCTGGTTCTCGAATGTGTCGAGGAGCGACGCGATTACGGCCGGCCGCAAATCGGTGGAAAATTCCCGCTTGATCTCGCCCTGCAGATATTCGACTTCGCGGTCGTCGAGGAAATAGAGAGTCGCGTCGAACTCGTCCATCTTGGCGATGGAGGACTGGGTCGATTCGAGTCCCGCCTCGGTCTGCGCCGGCGAAAGGATCTTCTCCTTTTGCTCAGCCCGCTCCATGGACTCGACGCCGGGGCCGCCTTCCTGCGTGAGATCGACGTATCGGTATTGCAGCGTCAAGAATTCACGCTCCCACATTAATGTGAGCAGATCGTCGTCGTCATCTGTCGCCTTTCTCACCCGCTGCAGGAGGTTGAAGAACACGCCAAGCTCTTCCTCCTCGAACCCCTTGAGCATCTTCAGCTCGCGAACGCCGTCCTTGTAGAGGAGCCAGGCGATGTTGTCGCTGGTGCGCTCCTCCTCATCGAGAACCACGCGCCCTTCCCACTCGAGGCGTGTTTCGACCACGTGCAGGTCGATTTCGTCGGTGTGCGTCCAGAGCGTGGCGAACGATTCCCTGACAGCTTCGAGGGAGCGGGCGTGCATCGGATTGTTCGGAAGGTAGAGCTGATGCGCGCGAACGGCCTTCACAAAGGCCTTGAGCAGGTCGGTGACGTAGACAATCGGGAACGATGGCTCATCGAGCCCACGATCCTCGGTCTTTGGTGGAACCGACGTTGTCATGCGGGAAGTAGTCCCATTTCAGTTATCTGCGCGAGATCCTTGTCACCTCGACCGCTGATGCAGATAAGCACCGCGTCGCCCTTGTTCCACCGCTCTTTCTCTTTGACGACCCAGGCGACCGCGTGTGACGTTTCCAGGGCGGGGATGATCCCCTCCAGCCGGCCGAGCATTCCCAGCCCCTCGACTGCCTCGTCGTCGGTGACCGAGACGTAGAGCGCGCGGCCTGTCTCCTTGAGGTAGGAGTGCTCGGGCCCTACTCCAGGGTAGTCGAGCCCCGCTGAGATCGAGTGCGCGGGATGGACCTGGCCGCTTTCATCCTGGAGCAGGTAGCTGAGCGAGCCGTGAAGGACGCCCGGAACGCCGCGCTGAAGGGAGGCGGAATGTTCTCCCGAATCGAGTCCCCTTCCCGCCGCTTCGACTCCCACCAGCTCCACCGCCAGGTCAGGCACGAAGGCGTGGAATATTCCCATCGCGTTGGATCCGCCGCCGACGCACGCCACCACGCTCGACGGCGCCCGACCGGCCGTCTCGAGCATCTGGGCCTTTGCCTCGCGTCCGATGACTGACTGGAAATCGCGGACCATTCGAGGATACGGGGCCGGACCGACGACTGAGCCGATGATGTAGTAGCTGTCGTTGACGTTCGTGACCCAGTCGCGAATCGCTTCACTGGTCGCGTCCTTGAGGGTGCGCGTTCCCGAAAGGACGGGGACCACTTTCGCTCCCATGAGCCGCATGCGATAGACGTTGAGCTCCTGCCGTCGCATGTCCTCTTCGCCCATGTAGACCGTGCAATCGAGGCCGAAGCGCGCGCACACGGTCGCCGTCGCCACTCCGTGCTGGCCCGCGCCCGTTTCCGCGATGATGCGTCGCTTGCCCATCCGCTGCGCCAGCAGCGCCTGCGCCAGCGCGCTGTTGATCTTGTGCGCGCCGGTGTGATTCAGATCCTCGCGCTTGAGATACACGTCGCACCCAACCGCCTGGGACAGTCGCGGCGCGGTGCTGAGCGGAGATGGACGCCCGACGTATTCCTTGAGCAGGCGGTCCAGCTCGCGCTGGAACTCCGGGTCCCGGATCGCCTGGGCGAATGCGGCGTCTAGCTCGTCGAGTGCGGGGATCAGCGTCTCGGGCACGTACTGCCCGCCAAACGCGCCGAAACGGTGATGGGTTTCCGTCGCCACGGCTAGCGAGGATGGAGTCCGGTGGCCGCGGCGTAGAACTCCCGCATTAGCCACGGATCCTTGATGCCGGGCGCGCTCTCGACTCCCGAGGAGACATCGACGATATCGGGCGCGAGCGTCCTGATCGCGCTGACGACATTGTATGGGCTCAGGCCTCCCGCGAGCACGACCGCGCAGCTTCCTCTATCGAGGGCGAGATCCCGCGCCAGATCGTTCCACGGGAGAGCGTGTCCGGTGCCGCCAAGGCGGGGACCGGTCCTGGCATCCAGAACAACCGCGTCCGCCTTTTCGAACAGCAGCTCCGCGTGTGACGGAATGTGCGTTCCAGCGATTCTGATCGCCGCCCAGACCTCTCCCAGAAATTTGCCCCTGATCGCCGCCACATCCGCGGTTGTTGGATCAGCGTGCAGCTGCACGACGTCCAGGTGCGCCTCCTCGACAGACCGTTCGATTTCTTCGGGCTCATTGGTGCCGAACACGCCGACGCGCTTGACCCTGGTGCCCGCGGCGTCGAGGATCTTGCGCCCCTGGGCAGGCGAGACGCGGCGGGGGCCGTCCGCGAATACGACTCCGATGTAACTCGCGCCAATCTCGGCGGCGAGCGCGGCATCTTCGGGGCGCGTCATGCCGCAGAACTTAACCTTTGCGAGCACCACCAGTCCGCACAACGCCGGTGAGAGAGCGCGCCACCGCTTCAGGATCGCGCGCGCCCGACAGCTCCGAGCCGATGAGCACCGCATCGGCGCCCGCGTCCGCGAAGCGCTTCACATCCGCGGCCGATTTCACTCCACTCTCCGCGATCGCCACCACGCCGCGCGGTATGAGGGGCAGGATTCTGAGCGACGTCCCGGCGTCGAGCTCCAGCGTCTCCAGATTTCGGTTGTTGACTCCGATCAGGCTGGCGTTCAGGGAAAGCGCAAGATCGAGCTCTCGCTCGTCGCGCACTTCCACCAGAATCTCGAGCGCCACATCGGCTCCCGCCGTGATGAGATCCTTGAGACGCCCGGGCGTCACGGCGCGGGCGATCACGAGCGCGGCAGAGGCGCCAAGCATCCGCGCCTCGAAGATCTGCGACACGTCGACGTGAAAATCCTTCTTGAGCAAAGGGAGCGCGACGGACTTTCGAGCGAGCACGAGATCCTCGGCTGAGCCGCCGAATCTCGTGGGCTCCGTGAGGACGGATATCGCGGCCGCACCGGCCGCTTCGTAGGCCCTTACCTGCGCGGCGAGATCGAGTCCGGGATTGATGGCCCCCTTGGACGGCGAAGAGCGCTTCACTTCGGCGATCACGCCGACCTGCCGACCCTGAAGCGCGCCGCGGAACGACGGGACAGTCCCGGCGCCATGCGCCATGCGCTCGAGCTCAGCCGCACGAGGACCCAGAGTTGCGGCCCGAGCGCATGCTTCGTCCGTCAACTCACCGAGGGTACCGGTCGGTGGCGTCCAGTCAGAAAAAGCTTGCGCTTCGGTCGATCTTCGGCTAACGTAGGAATTCGGCAAATGTTCGGTGGGATCGGCGGACCGGTCCTTTCTCAAAACCAGCCGCGGAAAAGGATATGTCGCTCACAAAACGCCAACGGGAGATTCTGACCTACCTCGCCACCTACTCCGATGAGCACGGCTACGCGCCAAGCTTCGAGGAGATCGCGACGCAGTTTAACTATAACTCCCTCGCTACGGTGCACGAACATCTCACGAATCTCGAGCGCAAGGGCTACATCAAGCGCGCGTACAACGAGAGCCGTGGCATCGAGCTGATTCCGTCAGAGGTATTTCCCCGGACCGCTACCCTGCAACTGCTCGGAACGGTCGCGGCGGGCATGCCGATAGAAGCCATCCAGATGCCCGAGACCATAGGCGTCCCCGAGGACCTGGTCCGCCGCAGCGGCAACCACTACGTGCTCCGGGTTCGAGGCAACTCGATGATCGACGAGCAGATCCGGGACGGCGACTTCGTCATCGTGAACGAGAAGCACAGTGCCGACAACGGTGAAATGGTGATCGCCCTGATCGACGGCACATCCGCAACCGTGAAGAAGTTCTATCGGGAGCGTGACGGGCGAATTCGGCTTCAGCCGGCGAACGAAACGATGAACCCGATCTACGTTCACGAGAACGACATTTCAATCCAGGGGATCGTCGTTGGGGTGTTGAGAAGGTTCTAGAGATAAAGCGTCTAAGTCGCTTTCTTTGCGGGAGTTGTGTAGACGCGCCTCAACCGCTCCAGAACTGATTTTGCCTCTCCCGAGTCGATCGCCTTCGCCGCCGCGCCGACTCCTTCTCCGTACGACTTGACACGGCCGCTCACGTAAATCGCGGCGCCCGCGTTGAGCACGATTGCCGCTCGCGCCCCCTTTGGTCCCCCGCCCTCCAGGACCTTCTCGATGATCCGCGCGTTCTCGCTCGGCTCGCTCCCGGCGAGATCCGCGGGCGGGATCTTTTTGAATCCGTGCTCCTCGGGATTGATCGTCCAGCGAGTCGTTGAGCCATTCCTGACCTCGATCACGTGAGTTGGCCCGAGGGGTGATACCTCATCGAGGCCGGGCTCGCCGTGTACGACTAGCGCATGGATCGTCCCCAGAGCAGACAACGCGGCCGCCAGAATCGGCGCCCTCTCGAGATCGGAGACTCCGACAACCTGCCTCCCCGCCCGCGCCGGGTTTGCCAGCGGACCGACGATGTTCATCACGGTGGGAATCGCCAGCTCGCGCCTGACCGCGCCGACGTGGCGCATGGCGGGGTGCATCAGCGGCGCGAACATGAACACGATTCCGGCCTCCCTGAGCGCGCGCTCCATCACAGGAACGGTGACCTCGATGGGGACTCCCAGCGCTTCGAGCACATCGGCGCTGCCGGAGCGCGAAGTGAACGACCGATTCCCGTGCTTGGCGATCCTGACACCGGCGCCAGCAGCCACGATCGCTGCTGCCGTCGAAATATTGAACGTCGAGACGGCGCCACCGCCGGTGCCACAGGTATCGACGAGCGCATCGGGATCGTCGGCGGCGATTGAGATCATGGCCGATCTCAGCGCTCTCACCACTCCCGCCACGACCTCCGGACTTTCTCCCGTGGATCGCAGCGCCGACAGGAGAGCGGCGACCTGCACCGCGGTCGCCTGGCCCTGCATGACGATATTGAAAGCCGCTTCCGCGTCCTCGGCGGTCAGAGCCTCATGGAAGGCGAGCTTATGAATAGCGCCCTGGAGCGCGTTCGGGGGCGGGGCGTTCATTTGTCGGACTTACAGCGAAGCTTGCTCTCTCGATGTGACGATCTGGAGCACTTCCTCGATCACCTTGCGCGAGTCCTGACCCGCCATCGCCTCCTTGAGCGTCTGCTCTACCCGATAGATGATGTTGCTCTGGGTCTGCAGCGCTTCTCCCTGCGCGTGGAGCTGCACGTGGGCCTTCTCCAGCTTGGTCACCGCGACGCGAACCTGCTCCTCGACCGCCGACAATCGCTGCGCGGTCGCTCTCGCTTCGACCGAGGCCACCTCGATCGCGCGCTTAAGCTGCGTAACGCGAATCGTGTCCCCGGTTCCCTTCCCGTTGAGGGCGGCTTGCGCCTCGGAGAGCTTGCGTTGGAGCTCTCCCACCGCGCGCGCGTGCTCGTCGTTGAGCGAGCGAGTGAGATCTTCCAGTGCGCGAACGGCTTCTTCGCGGGCGCGCCGTTCCGCCAGCCGCGCGAACGCGAGGGCGAAAAGGTCCACCGCTGGCGCGACCTTTTCCGACAGCCTGTGGCCGAAGCGCGTCTTCGGCTCCGAGAGGGACAGCACTCCCGTGAGCTCGCCATCGACCAACAGCCCGCGCAAGAGCAGCACGCCCGCCTCCGGATTTGCTCCGACGCCGAGCAGCTTCTGATAGTCGCCGGACTCACTGGCGAGATCGGCAAACTGCTTTCCTGCCGCGAGCGCGCGGCGTATCGCGGTGGGAAGATGATCGAGGGCTACCTCTATCTGCGCGGTCCGCAATCCCTCATGGGCCGGCACCATGCGCTCCGACAGGAGCTCGCGCTTGGCGTCGTAGATGAACAGCGCGACGTGTCCGTTGCGCTCGTGCTCCAAGACATCCTGGGCAAGCGCGTTCAATGCTTCCGCCACATTTCCGACGGAAGAGAGAGCTGTTGATAGTGCGGCGAGAGTTCGAGGTGCCATCGTGCTAAATCAGGAGTGGAGCGCGAGCGCGCGGGAGGCCGTTCCACATTGACGAGCCGACAGGCGAAAGTCAATCATCTTCAATGGGTTACGTTCCTTGACAGTGAGTCTTCCCGGCGTAATTTCACGCGATGCTGTCGCGTTCCGTGCAACTCGTGTTGCACTACGATGGCGCGGGCTTTTCCGGTTGGCAGCGGCAGGCCGATGAGCGGACGGTTCAGGGTGAACTCGAGGCGGCAGTGTCTCGGCTGTGCGGGACACCCATCGCCGTCGTGGGCGCCGGGCGAACAGATGCGGGAGTACACGCGCGCGGGCAGGCCGCGGGATTGCGCGTGCCTGACAAATGGAGCGCGCTCGCTCTCCGACGATCGATGAACGCCATTCTTCCGGACGATGTATGGATTGCGGCAGCCTTCGAAATGCGTGATGAGTTTCACCCGCGCTACAGCGCGGTCTCTCGCAGCTACAGCTACTACATAGGCACAGACGATCTCGCATCCTCGCCGTTTCGACGAAATCGGGAGCTGGTTTGGAAAAAACCGCTCGATTTCGACCGTTTGTCGAATGCTGCGCGATCCATTGAGGGCGAGCACCGGTTTCGCGCCTTCGCGGTCAAGGGTACGGCGCCGGAAAACGACGATCACAGGTGCACGGTATCGCGCGCGGCCTGGCGCGAGCGCGAAGGAGGACTGGTCTTCGACATTCAGGCCGACCGCTTTCTCCATCATATGGTGCGCTTCCTCGTCGGCACGATGCTGGACATCGGCGAAGGTCGGCGCGACGTGGGCGTGATCGGGCAGCTGCTCGCGCAGGACGACAACAGCCAGGTCTCTCAGCCTGCCCCGCCGCACGCTCTCTTCCTCGAGCGAGTGGAATATCCGAACGACCTTTACCTGAGAACGGAATGAACATCTATCTCGAGAGCGTGAATCTCGATGAAATCAGAAACACCGCGGCGGCGGGGCTCGCCGACGGCGTCGCGTTCACAGACACAGCCTCCGGCGGCGACGCGCTCGATGCCAACACCCGGGAGCGGCTCGAGGAGATCTCGCGCGAGTTTGCCTTCCCCATCTGCGTTCCGGTCGGGGCGGTAACGTCAGGCGACATCTACGCCGAGGCGCGCGAGCTGGCGAAGGTTTCCGATCACATAGTGGTTCAGATTCCCCTTGTCGAGGACTCGCTCGTTCCAATGGCACGGCTCACTGCTGAGGGCGTGGTGGTTTGCGCGACCTTCGTCTTCAGCGCTGCCCAGGCGATCATTGCCGCGAAGGCGGGAGCCGCCGCGGTGCGGATCACTCTGGACGAGCTCGAGAACTACGGCCAGTCGGGCACGCGAACTCTCGCCGAGATCAAGAGCGCGCTCGAGGCGGGTGAGGAGGAGTGCGACGTCATGGCCGCATCCCCTCGCTCAGCGCTGGAGTTCGCGGAATGCGCCCTCGCCGGGGCGGACATCGTTTGCATTACGCCGCAAGCGCTGCGAAACCTTGTGGTCCATCCGCTCAGCGACCGCGGCATCGACAAGTTTCTGAGCCAGCTGGCCAGGCGGCCCAAGTCCCGCTCGTCCACATGACAATGCGGTTCGCGCACTTCTTTAGCGCAATTGCGCTCGCCGCGTGTCAGGGCGCGTCCAGCACTCCCTCTGCGGCGCAGTCAGCAAAGATCGAGACAACGACCAGCGCGGTGAGCGCTTCCCGCCGCACTGCAATCACGGAGGCCGTGGCGCGTGTTGCGCCGTCGGTCGTCACCGTGCAGACGGAGGTCGTCGAGCGAGTTCCTGCTGACGTGTTCGAGCAGTTCTTTGGCGGCCGCTCGGGGCAGCGTGCCGCTGCCGGGCTCGGCTCCGGATTCATCGTGCGCTCTGACGGCGCGGTCGTGACCAACGCGCACGTCGTCGCGGGCGCGACGCGCATTTCCGTGGCAATGAAGGACGGGACGAACTATCCAGCCCGCCTCATCGGAATCGACGAGACGAACGATCTGGCTGTCCTCAAGATCGATGCGAAGAATCTTCCCGTGGCGCCCCTCGGAACTTCGAGCAACCTGCTGATCGGCGAGTGGGCGATCGCGATCGGCAATCCCTATGGATTCATCCTCGCCAACTCGGAGCCCAGCGTCACCGTGGGCGTCGTGAGCGGCACCGGCCGGAATCTCGCGGCCCAGAGCGAGGGCGCGGGCGTGTACGTGGACATGATCCAAACGGACGCTTCGATCAATCCCGGGAACTCGGGTGGTCCGCTGGTCAACGCGGCCGGCGAAGTCATCGGGGTCAACAGCTCCATTTTTTCGCCGAGCGGCGGGTCGGTGGGGATCGGTTTCGCAATCCCGATCAATCGCGCGCGCCGGGTCACGGAGGACCTTCTCGCCCACGGTGTCATCCGACGCCCATGGATCGGGATCCAGCCGCAGCTCTCGCGCAGTCCGGCCACCGGCGGCTCCAACGCGGGCGTCGTCGTTGCGTCCGTCGTCCCGGGATCTCCGGCGGATCGCGCCGGGATTCGTCCGGGCGATCTGATGCTACGGTCGCAGAATCGCACGCTCCACAATCCATACGACTGGTATGCCGAGCTTCTGGAGCTCCGCGTTGGCGAGAGCGACTCGATCGTCGTCAAGCGCGGAGCGCGCGAGATTCCCATCAGCGTGGCGGTGGTGGATCTGCCGGACGTGAACGCTCCGCGAGTGACCGTTCTCCGCGAGATCGAGCTGATCACGCTGACGCCTCCGATCCGAGCGCAGTATCAGCTCCAGAGCCGTCAGGGCGCGCTCGTGACCAGAGCGAGCGAGCGCGTGCAGCAACAGATTGGACTTCAATCCGGAGACGTGATCGTCCAGATCAACCGCACGCCGATCGCCAACGCTCAGGACGTGAATCGGATTCTCACGACCTTTGGACGCGGCGGGATCAGGATGTACTTCGAGCGCGGCGGGCAGATCTACGCCACTGAATTCAGCCTGCAATAGTGCCAACCCACCGGTATAGCTCACCGCTAGCGCAACGATACGCCTCGCAAGCGATGCTGGAGCTCTGGTCGCCGGCTACGCGTCATGGCCTCTGGCGGCGTCTCTGGCTGGCGCTGGCGGAGGCGGAGCGCGAGCTGGGCGTCGCGATTCCGGAGGAAGCGATCCGGCAGATGCACGCCAATCTCGACAAGATCGACTTCGACGCGGTGGCCGCCTACGAGAAGCGCTTCCGGCACGACGTGATGGCGCACGTCTACGCGTTCGGCGACGTCGCACCCGCGGCCAAGCCGTTCATTCATCTTGGGGCGACAAGCGCGTATGTAACCGATAACGCTGATCTGATCCTGATGCGGCGGGGACTCGATCTTCTCCGTGGTCGCGTGATCGATGTGCTGCGCTCGCTAACGGCTTTCGCCGAACAGTGGCGCGATCAGCCTACTCTGGGCTACACGCATCTCCAGCCAGCTCAGCTGACTACCGTCGGAAAAAGAGCGACGCTCTGGATGCAGGACCTCGTTCTCGACATCGCGGACATCGACTACCGGCGGCGGACGCTTCCGTTCCGCGGCGTGAAGGGAACGACGGGAACGCAGGCCAGCTTCCTCGAGCTGTTCGGGGGAGATCACGAGAAGGTTCGCCGTCTCGACCAACTCGTGACGGAGAGGGTGTCGTTCCCCGCTTCGCTGGCGGTTACCGGGCAGACTTACACGCGAAAGCTCGACGCATTCGTGCTGTCGGTCGTGGCGGGAGTTGCCGCCAGCGCGGCAAAGTTCAGCGGCGACATTCGCATGCTTCAGTCCTTCGGCGAGATGGAGGAGCCATTCGAGAGCGAGCAGGTGGGCTCGTCGGCAATGGCGTACAAGCGAAATCCCATGCGCGCGGAGCGGATCGCGTCGTTGGCTCGCTTCGTCAACTCCCTCGAGGGGAACGCGAATGCGACGCACGCCGTTCAGTACTTCGAGCGAACGCTGGATGACAGCGCCAACCGTCGCCTCGTGATTCCCGAAATGTTCCTGGCTACTGACGCGATACTACTGTTGATGGCCAACATCTCCCGCGGCCTCGAGGTTCACCCCGCGGTGATCGCACGGCGAGTAGCGGCCGAGCTTCCATTCATGGCGACGGAGGAGCTGATAGTGCGCGCCGTGCGTGCCGGAGGCGACAGGCAGGTCGCGCACGAGGTGATCAGGAAACACAGTCAGGCCGCTGCCCGCGCGCTCAAGGATGGCGCCGAGTCCAACGATCTGCTGGACCGGCTTTCGAAAGACAAATCCTTCGGGGTGAAGCTCAAGGATCTGGAAGGCGCGATCGACCCCAAACGGTTCGTTGGGCGAGCGCCCGAGCAGGTCGACGAGTTCCTGCGCGACGTGATGACGCCACTTTTCGCCGGCGAAACCGCGAGGCCCACTCGACCTGATGAGCTGAGGGTCTGATGCTGATGCAGGCGAGCTCTCTTCCGCTCAAGCCGTTCCGCCGCGGCAAGGTGCGCGACGTCTACGAGGTCGACGCTGACCGGCTCCTTCTCGTGGCGACCGATCGCGTCAGCGCCTTCGACGTCGTGATGGACGAGACCATCCCTCGCAAGGGCGCCGTCCTCACCCAGATCACGGCGTGGTGGCTGCGCCAGCTCGAGGACAAGGTCAAGCACCACATGCTGTCGGCGAATACAGCTGAGATCGTTCGGGAAGTTCCTCAGCTCCGCGAACACGAGCAGGAGCTCGAGGGTCGCGCGATGCTTTGCCGGCGCACGACGGTTTTCCCCGTAGAGTGCGTCGTGCGCGGCTATCTCTCGGGCTCAGCCTGGAAGGAATACCGCGAACGCGGCACGTTGGCCGGCGAGGCGCTGGGCAAGGGGCTGCGCGAATCCGATCGCCTCGATCCTCCGATCTTCAGTCCCGCGACGAAAGCCGACGAGGGGCACGACGAGAACATCACCGTTGACCGCATGCGGACGCTCATCGGCGACTCATGGGCGGGTGAGCTGGAAAGACTTTCGCGCGAGATCTACGAAGCCGGCCGAGCGATTGCGGCCCGGCGCGGGATCATCATTGCGGACACGAAATTCGAGTTTGGGCGCGCCAGGAGCACTGGGGGCCAGGGGGTCGAGAAGGTTATATTGGTGGATGAAGTGCTCACACCCGACAGCTCACGCTTCTGGCCGGCCGACAGCTACGAGCCGGGCCACGGGCAGCCCAGCTTCGACAAGCAACCGCTTCGCGACTATCTGGACGCGGAGAAGCGCGCCGGACGATGGGACGGGAACTATCCTCCGCCGCGGCTTCCGAAAGACGTGATTGAAGCCACGAGCGAGCGCTACCTCGACATTTTCCGTCGCTTGACCGGACACTCACTCGACCCCAACGGCTCACATTGAACTTCGCGCGCGAAGGGCTCCTCTTCATTGCGATCGCCGCTGTCGTCGCCGCCGGCGGCTTCGGTTTCGCAATCAGCCGGCGCTCTTGGGGACTCTGGCTTGCCGCATTCGTTCTGCTCCTTCTGGCCCTGTGGGTCGCTTACTTCTTCCGTGATCCCGAGCGAACAGGAGACCGCGGCCCCTCGCTCGTCGTCGCGCCCGCGGACGGCAAGCTGATCATGATCACCGATGTCGACGAGCCGACCTTCATTGGGGGCCGCGCAGTCCGGCTGTCAATCTTCATGAACGTCTTCAACGTGCACGTGAACCGGTACCCGGTCGATGGCGTCGTCAAATACATCCTCTACAACAAGGGCAAGTTCTTCAACGCCGCGGCGGAGAAGTCAAGCCTCGAGAACGAGCAGATGTCGGTCGGGGTCGAGACGGGCAGGTACCGCGTGCTGGTAAGGCAGATCGCGGGACTCATTGCGCGCCGGATTGTCACCTACAGCAAACTCGGTGAGAAGGTGAAGCAGGGCGACCGGATGGGAATCATCAGGTTCGGCTCGAGAGTGGATGTCTTCCTTCCTGTCGGCTCAACCGTCCGGGCGAAGCTGGGCGATGCCACGACCGCGGGTGTGACGATTCTCGGGGATCTGCCGAAATGATGCTCGCGCCCGATCACTCGAAACGCGAACGCCTGAGGGGAGACACCGATCGGCCTCGCAACCGCGGTGTGATCATTCTTCCGAACGGATTCACGCTGATGAGTCTGTTCTTCGGAATGTTTGCGATCGTGGCCGCCTCGCGGAGCGAGTTCGATACCGCTGGCCTTTACGTGGTGTTTGCCGGCATCTGCGATGCGCTCGATGGCCGGGTCGCGCGCGCGACCGGAACGGGATCGCGTTTCGGATCGGAGCTCGACTCTCTTGTCGATGCGATAGCGTTCGGACTCGCGCCGGCAATGATCATGTACTTTGCCGTCCTCACGCGAAGCGGCTGGGACTGGATCTTCGCCTTCCTCTTTACTGCTTGCGCGGTGATCAGGCTCGCGCGCTTCAACGTGGAACAAGCGGGCCGCGACAAGAAATACTTCCACGGTCTTCCAAGCCCGGCTGCCGGAATCACGCTCGCGACCTATTACTGGTTCAGCCAGACGCCACTGTACAACGAGACAATCCTGGGAGACCTCAACTGGACGACCGGACTGCGCGGATTGATGCTGCTGCTGGCGTTCCTCATGATCAGCAATGTGTCGTACCCCGCCGTGCCGACGATTGGATTCAAAAAGATCAGCGAGATACTCGGCACGCTGGTCGTCATCACCACTTTTATCGGTGTTTTGTTCCTGAGGAAGGAGTTCTACTTCCCCGCGCTCATCGGCTACGTGCTGTACGGTCTGGCCAAGACCGTGATCTTCGGGCTAATGGACAGGCGTCCGCGCGGTGACTCGCCAGTGATCGACGACGACGACGAGCCCTTGCTGCTCACGGCGGCGGGAGTCGTGGATACGGGCGAAGCCGTTCGTCAGCGATCGCACCGCCGGAAGAGAAGACGACGCCCGCCCGGCCCCGGTGAATCACCGAGGGGCGGACCAGGAGATTTCTCACCGCCGTCCGGTCCGAGCGGAGGCGCGCCCTGATGTCCAAATTCCGCATCGCGGTTCACATCACTCCGCGCAAAGGCCTGCTCGATCCGCAGGGGAACGCCGTGAGGGACGCGCTGCGCACGCTCGGCTTCAACTCGGTGAAAGACGTTCACGTCGGGCGCTACATCATCGTCGAGACCGACGCCTACGATGCGCTCACCGCGGAAGACGCGGTCAGCGACATGTGCGCCAAGCTCCTGGCGAATCCGGTGACGGAAGATTTCGAGATCGAATCGGCGGTTCCTGCATGAAGTTCGGCATCGTCACTTTCCCCGGGTCCAACTGCGACTATGACGCGTTCCAGGCCGTCACCGATATCCTGGGTGAAGAAGCGACGTACCTCTGGCACAAGGATCACGACCTTCAGGGTTCGGACGTGATCATCCTGCCCGGCGGTTTCAGCTATGGTGATTATCTCCGCGCCGGCGCGATCGCCCGCTTCAGCCCGATCATGCGGGAAGTGGCCGCGCACGCGAAGGCCGGCGGTCCCGTGCTCGGGATCTGCAACGGCTTCCAGATCGCGTGCGAGGCCGGCTTGCTCCCGGGCGCGCTGATGCGGAACTCGCACCTTCAGTTCGTCTCCGCCGAAGTAAGGGTTCGCGTCGAGAACAGCGACACCATGTTCACGAACCTTTACGATCGCGGGGAAATCCTACGCATGCCGGTGGCCCACGGAGACGGCCGTTACGTCGCGCCTCCCGGTGTTCTTGAAGAGCTCGAGGCAGAGGGACGGGTTGTCTTCAGATATGCGGACGCCGACGGCGGAATCAACGCGGATGCCAACCCGAACGGATCTGAGCGCAACATCGCGGGAATCATCAGCGAGGCCGGAAACGTGCTCGGCATGATGCCACATCCGGAGCGGGCCTGCAGTCCCCTGCTCGGCTCCAACGACGGGGTGCGACTGCTCGAGTCGATCCTCGCCAGAGTGGCCGCCTGATGTCCGACGTGAAACCACGGGCCGGGGATCCGGTGATCACTCCGGCGCTCATCGCGGAGCACGGCCTGACGAAGCTGGAATACGAGCGGCTGGTCGGAATGCTCGGTCGCTCGCCCACCTTTACCGAGCTCGGAATCGTCAGCGCCCTGTGGAGCGAGCACTGCTCATACAAGCATTCGCGGCCCATTCTGAAGACGCTGCCGACCACTGCGCCGTACGTGCTGCAGGGTCCGGGCGAAAACGCAGGCGTGATATCGATCGGCGATGGCCTCGCGGTGGCGTTCAAGATCGAGTCACACAACCATCCGTCCGCGGTTGAGCCGTACCAGGGAGCGGCGACAGGTGTCGGCGGAATTCTGCGCGATGTCTTCACTATGGGAGCGCGTCCGATCGCGATGCTCAACTCGCTCCGGTTTGGCTCCCTCGACGATTCGCGGGTGCGGTACCTCTTCTCCGGAGTCGTGAAGGGCATCGGCGACTACGGCAATTGCGTCGGAATTCCGACAGTCGCCGGCGAGATCGTCTTCGATCCTGCATACGCGAACAACCCGCTGGTCAATGCGATGTGTGTCGGCCTCCTGCACGAGGAGGATCTCATTCGCGCCAAGGCCGAGGGCGTCGGCAATCCGATCATGGCCGTTGGGGCGCGCACCGGGCGTGACGGCATCCACGGGGCGTCTTTCGCATCCGAAGATCTTTCCGATGCGAGCGGCGCGAAGCGCCCTCGCATTCAGGTGGGAGATCCTTTTACCGAGAAGCTTCTGCTCGAGGCGAGCCTCGAGCTGATCAAGAGCGGACACATCGTGGCGATTCAGGACATGGGCGCCGCGGGCCTGACGTCGTCATCGGCGGAGATGGCAGAGCGCGGGGATGTCGGCGTGACGATTGACGTCACCAGGGTTCCGACGCGCGAGAGTGGAATGTCGCCGTACGAGATCCTGCTCAGCGAGTCGCAGGAGCGGATGCTGGTCGTCGCGAAGAAAGGGCGCGAGGACGCCGTTCGCGACATTCTCACCAGATGGGATCTCACGGCGGCGGTCATCGGCGAGGTCATCGCCGAGCCCGTCTACAGAGTCACCGAAGGTGACAGAGTCGTCGCCGAATTTCCGGGATCGAGGCTGGTGACCGATTGTCCGTCGTATTCGCCCGAGGCGCGCGAGTCGAGCGCGATCGCTGATTTGCGCGCGGCCGATCCGTTCTCCATCGCCGAACGCGCTGAAGAGAGAGATCCCGCCTGGACTCTCGAGCAGCTACTCTCGGCCCCCACGATCGCGAGCAAGGCGTGGGCGTACCGTCAATACGATTCCACCGTCCGGACCAATACCGTAATTGGCCCGGGCGGAGATGCCGCCGTTCTGCGAATTCGAGGGACGAACAAGGCCATCGCGGTGAAGACGGACTGCAATGGGCGATACGTATATCTGGATCCGCGCGTGGGCGGACGCATCGCCGTCGCGGAAGCCGCGCGCAACGTTGCCTGCACCGGTGCGCGCCCGATGGCAATCACCAACTGTCTCAACTTCGGAAATCCGACTCGCCCTGAAGTCTTCTTCCAGCTCAAGGAAGCCGTGGCAGGAATGGGAGAGGCGTGTCGCGCTCTCGGGACCCCGGTCACTGGGGGAAATGTCTCTCTGTACAACGAGAGTCCGTCTGGCGCCGTGTATCCCACGCCGGTAATCGGAATGGTCGGCCTGATCGACGACCTGTCGCACATTACGCGCGCAACGTTTCAGAAGGATGGCGACACAATCCTGCTGCTCGGCGAGCTCGGCGGCGAGCTCGGGGGTAGCGAGTATCTCGCCACGATTCACGGAAAGGTGATTGGCGCGCCACCAAGGTGCGACGTCGAGCGGGAAAGGGCGCTGATTGACGCGTTGCTCGGGGCGATTCGCGCCGGCGTGGTCAGCTCCGCACACGATTGCAGTGACGGCGGACTCGCGGTCGCGCTCGCGGAATGCTGCATTGCCAATCCGGAGCACGAGAGCGGGGCGGACATCGATCTATCGAGTCATTCGGCTCTCCAGGATCGCGCGATTCTGTTCGGCGAAAGCCAGGGACGCGTAGTCGTATCGAGCCCGGCTCCCGAGCGCGTGCTTGCAATCGCCGCAAAGGCGGGAGTTCCCTGCGCGCAGATCGGAAGAGTGGCCCTCGAATCGGACACGCTCGCCATCAAGCTGCCGAAGAGATCGCTGCGGAGCCCCCTCTCACGCCTGCGTCGCGCCTATCACGAGACCATTCCGAAAATCATGGCGCGCACGCCGGAGCATTCGACGTTCGACGAGTTGGCCCCCGTGGCGGCCCACTGATATGTGCGGAATCTTCGGGATCTACGGTGCCGAGAACGCGGCGGCGATGGCTCATCTCGGCCTGTATTCGCTTCAGCATCGCGGTCAGGAATCCTCGGGCATCGTTGCCGTCGATCGTGAGAAGGGCGCGAGAGCCATAAAAAGAATGGGTCTCGTATCAGACGCGTTCGCCGTGCCGGACGTCCAGGCATTGCCCGGAACCATCGCGATCGGCCACACGCGCTACAGCACGGCCGGCTCTTCCACCATCGAGAATGCCCAGCCTATGCTGGCGAGGTTTCGCGACGGGCACATCGGCCTCGCCCACAATGGGAACCTGACGAACGCCAGCGAGCTCCGCCGAGAGCTCGAGGACGCCGGCTCGATCTTCACCACGACGATGGATTCCGAGGTGCTCGTGCACAGAATGGCGAGGTCGTCATCAGTCAAGCCAGAGCATAGGCTCGCCGATGCCCTGAAGGGCGTGGAAGGAGCCTACTGTCTCACGGTCGTCGTTGGAAACACGCTGCTGGCGGCGCGCGATCCGCGCGGGTGGCGGCCCCTGGTGATGGGCAAGCTCGGCGACGCCACGGTCTTCGCGTCGGAAAGCTGCGCTCTCGATCTCCTTGGCGCTACGCTCGAGCGTGAGGTCGAGCGCGGCGAGATCATCGCCATCGATGAGAGCGGGATGCGCTCCATCTTCCCTCTCGAGAAGATGGACTCCAAAAAGTGCGTCTTCGAGTACGTCTACTTCTCGCGTCCCGACAGCCAGGTATTTGGCGGCTCGGTGGACAGGGCGCGGCGAGAGCTTGGTCGCCGCCTGGCGCGCGACTTCCCCGCCCCGACGGCGGATCTCGTCTTCAGCGTTCCGGATTCGTCCAACTCGGCCGCGCTCGGTTTCGCCGAAGAGTCGGGACTTCCGCTCGAGCTGGCGCTGATTCGAAATCACTACGTCGGGCGGACGTTCCTTCAGCCGACTCAGGCCGGGCGCGACGCGAAGGTGAAAGTGAAGTACAACGCGGTTCGCGAAGTGTTGCGTGGCAAAAGCGTTGTGATGGTGGACGACTCCATCGTTCGCGGCACGACCACGCGAGGACTCGTGAACATGGTACGTGCTGCTGGCGCGCGTGAAGTGCATCTCCGAGTCAGCTCGTCGCCGGTCACCGGGCCATGCTACTACGGCATCGATACGCCGACCCGCGAGGAGCTGATCGCGGCCAACATGAGCATCGACGAGATCACGACCGCGGTGGGCGCCGATACCCTCGGATACCTGACACTCGACGGGATGCTCGAATCGGTGCCTGGTGGCCCATCGGGATTCTGTCATGCCTGCTTCTCCGGCGACTATCCAACGCCACCACCTGCCGACCCGGAGAAGCTCCGCTTCGGCTGTGGCTGCTGACGCCAATGCCGCAGTCGGTCTTTTTCTTCGGCAATGGATCCGCCGAGGGGACGCGCGACATGACGAGCGTCCTCGGCAGCAAGGGCGCGAACCTCGCCGAGATGACGAATCTCGGCGTTCCTGTTCCGGCCGGGTTCACGATCGCGTGCAGCGAATGCATCGAGTACCTCGGTAGCGGAAAGTATTCCGACAAGCTCCGCGCGGAGGTGGAAGGCAACGTCGCGCGGCTCGAGAAGGAGACCGGCAGGAAGCTCGGTGATCCGAAGAATCCGCTGCTGGTCTCGGTAAGATCAGGAGCCCCTGTCTCCATGCCGGGAATGATGGAGACGATCCTCAACCTCGGCCTCAACGATCGCGCTGTGGCGGCGCTCGCCGAGCAAAGCCGCAATGCGCGCTTCGCGTACGACTCGTTCCGCCGATTCATCCAGATGTACTCGGATGTCGTGCTCGGCGTTTCGATCCACGACTTCGAGCACCTGCTGAAGGCGAAGCGGATGACCGAGGGCGCAGCCTCCGACGCCGATCTCAGCGAAGGCGTTTTGAAGATTCTGGTCGAGGAATACAAGTCGCTCGTCAGGAATCGCACCGGCGCCGATTTTCCGCGCGACCCGGTCGTGCAGCTCTGGGGCGCGATCGAAGCCGTGTGGAAATCCTGGACGCTCAAGAGAGCGAGGGATTACCGGCGCGTAAATGGAATCGCGGAAGATCTGGGAACAGGGGTCAGCGTTGTGGCGATGGTGTTCGGCAATCTGGGAGATGACTCCGGAACCGGCGTCGCGTTTACGCGCAATCCATCGACGGGCGAGAGGCGCTTCTACGGTGAGTTCCTCGTCAACGCGCAGGGTGAGGACGTTGTCGCCGGGATCAGAACCCCGCTCGAGATCGATGATATGGCGGAGAAGCTTCCCGGCGCCTACAAGGAGCTGCTGAACACGCAGGACCGGCTCGAGCGCCACTACCACGACATGCAGGACCTCGAGTTCACCGTCGAGCGTGGAAAGCTCTATCTCCTCCAGACACGCACGGGCAAGCGCACCGCCGCCGCCGCCGTGCGCATCGCGCGCGACATGGTGAGCGAAGGGTTGATTGACAAGATCGAAGCCGTGCGACGCGTTCCAGCCGCGGACCTCGATCAGCTGCTCCATCCGATCATCGACCCATCAATTCGTGCGACACCTCTCTGCGTCGGTCTTCCCGCAAGTCCCGGAGCCGCCAGTGGGCGCGCGGTATTCGACCCCGATACTGCTTCGCAGCGCGCGCTCGCCGGCGAGAGCGTGATTCTGGTCCGCGATGAAACCACCCCCGAGGATTTCCATGGAATCGTCGCGGCACGCGCCGTACTCACAGCGCGTGGAGGCATGACGAGTCACGCCGCCGTCGTCGCCAGGGGAATGGGGAAATGCGCCATCGTCGGGTGCAAGGACATTCACGTCGATCTCGAGCGCAAATCCTTCAGCGTCAACGGAACCGACGTCGCGGAGGGCGACTGGCTGACGCTCGATGGCGCGACGGGCCGCGTCTTCGCGGGCGATCTGGCGACAATCCCGAGTGAAGTCGTGCGCGTGACGAACGGGACCCTCGCTCGCTCCCAGGCCCCGCTCTTCCAGGCGTACGCCGATCTGCTCGGCTGGGCCGACGAGGTTCGCACGCTCCGCGTGCGCGCCAACGCCGACACACCGCGCGACGCGCGCATCGCGCGCAGCTTTGGCGCTGAAGGTATCGGCTTGTGCAGAACCGAGCACATGTTCTTCGAAGGCGACCGGATCACGGCGATGCGCGAGATGATCGTCGCGCGCGAGGAAGGTGGACGCAGGCGCGCGCTCAACAAGCTGCTGCCGATGCAGCGCGCGGATTTCGAGGGAATCTTCGAGGCTATGGATGGGCTACCGGTGACGATCCGCCTGTTGGACCCGCCCTTGCACGAGTTCCTGCCGCACGGCGGAGAAGAGGCCAAACTACTTGCTCGCACTCTCGACATCCCCCGCGCCGACCTGAATCGCATCATAGAGTCTCTTCGGGAGACCAATCCGATGCTCGGGCACCGCGGGTGCAGGCTCGGCATTTCTTACCCGGAGATTACAGAAATGCAGGGTCGGGCGATTCTCGAGGCCGCGGTACGCGCGATGCGACGTGGAATAGTGGTAAAACCGGAGATCATGATTCCGCTCGTCGCGACGGTGAAGGAGTTCGACAATCAGCGCGCTATCATAGAGGACGTGGCCGAGCGTGTGCTCGGAGCAATGGGAGAAAAGATCCCGTATCTGATCGGGACGATGATCGAGCTGCCGCGCGCCGCGCTCACAGCAGGGCAGATCGCGCAGTCCGCCGAATTCTTCTCATTTGGAACAAATGATCTGACGCAGACTACACTGGGGCTGAGTCGCGATGATGCGGGGCGGTTCCTTCCTTCTTACATTGATCGGGGTATTTTTGCAGATGACCCGTTCCAGGTGATTGACACCGAAGGGGTGGGTAGACTCGTAAGGATCGCTGTTGAGGATGGACGACGAGTTCGTCCTAAGATAAAGCTGGGGATCTGCGGTGAGCACGGCGGAGAACCGCGATCCATTTCTTTTTTTCATTCACTCGGTCTCGACTATGTATCGTGCTCACCATTCAGAGTTCCCATCGCGCGCCTAGCCGCTGCACATGCCGCTCTTAACGCGTAAGCTCGCGCACTCGCGGCGCATCGAGCTGATGCCGGCGGGATCGCTCCCGATGGCGCGCAATCAGCACGCGCGTCCACTACGCATCGCGCTGGTGACGGAGTACTACTATCCCCACCTCGGCGGGATCTGCGAACACGTCCATTTCTTCGCCCGCGAGGCGCGCCGCTACGGACACCACGTAGACATCATCACGTCGAACATTCCGGGCGCGCGCGACGAGCCGCACGTCATTCGCATCGGCAAGAGCCAGCCGGTGTACGCCAATGGATCGCAGGCGCGGTTCACGTGGGGACTCGAGCTGAGAAAGAACCTGCGACGGATATTCAGCCTCGGGCAGTACGACATCATTCACGTCCATTCCCCTCTCAGCCCCGTCCTTCCGGTCATGGCGATCGAGGAAGCAGACTGCCCGGTCGTCGGCACGTTTCACACCTACTTCGATCGGTCGATCGCCTACGCCATCGGGAACCGATACTTTCAGAAGCGCCTGGATCAGCTCCACGCGGCAATCGCGGTGTCGCACTCGACGACGATAGCTCTCAATCGATACTTCGAGGCAAACTGGACGATCGTCCCCAACGGAATCGACACCGACGTCTTCAACCCCCACGTTCCCCGCCCCGCCGCTTTGCGCTCCGACGTTCCCGTCATCCTCTTCCTCGGAAGATTCGACCCCCGCAACGGCCTCACCACTCTCATAGAGTCGTTCCAGAAAGTCCGGGGCAGAAACCGCGAAGCTCAGCTCGTCGTGGTCGGCGATGGACCGCTGCGCAAGCACTACTATCGCGCGGCCGGTGGCGATCCCGATATCACCTTCGTGGGCTCTGTTCTCGGAGAGCGCCCTGGTTACTACGCGCACAGCGCGATGTACGCCTGCCCGACCACCAAGGCATCGTTCGGAATCACCCTGCTCGAGTCGATGGCTTGCGAGACGCCCGTCGTCTGCTCCGACATCTACGGCTTCCGCGACGTGGTGAAGCACGAGCGAGAGGCACTAATGGTGCAGAGTGGTGACCCGGATGCTCTCGCCGATGCACTGGTGAGACTCCTTGATGACGAAACGCTCAGGGCCAGGCTCGGAAAGCGCGGCCGGCAGGAGGCCGAGCAGTATTCCTGGTCCAAAGTGACTGAGGCGGTGCTCGACATCTACACAGCCGTACTGGGACGGGCTACACGCGAATGATCGGTTACGCGGCGTTGGGAGTGTCGGTAATAGGCGGAGCGGTTCACGGAGCGTTTCACCGCAACAGTCCGCTGTTCGGCCGCGCGCTGGGCAGAATCGCCGGCGATCGGAAAGTGGTGGCGCTCACCTTCGATGACGGCCCGAACCCCGATGCGACGCCGCTGATTCTCGACACGCTCGCCGAGAAGGGAGTGCCCGCAACTTTCTTCGTGCTGGGGAGTCACGCCGAGCGCTGGCCGGAGCTCGTTCGTCGCATCTCTCAGGAAGGCCACCAGCTCGGCAATCACGGCTACTTCCACCGCAAGCTGCAGTTCAAGAGCCCGTTCTACGTCAGCCGCGACATCCGCCTCGGCATTCGAGCAATCAAGCGAGCGGGCGCTCCCGCGCCTCGATACTTCCGCGCTCCTCACGGCTTCCGGAGTCCGTGGACGACGCCGATCGCGAGCTCGTATGGCGAGCGCACAATCGGATGGTCGCTCGGCGTCTGGGACAGCGATCGCCCCGGAGTCGACGAGATCGTGCGGCGCACGCTCGAAGGCGTTTCTCCGGGCTCGATCGTGCTGCTGCACGACGGCGACGGCTACAATCCGGACGGCGACCGGATGCAGACTGCCGCCGCGCTTCCCCATATCATCGACCGCCTGAAAGAACAGGGCTACGAGTTCGCGACTCTGCCCACTGAATGAGTCCGGGGCTGAAGAAAGGGATTCGCTGGGTGCTCTCCGCCGCGATTCTCGTCTTCCTCATTTATTTCGCGACAAAGATCAACTGGCACCAAGCGTGGAGCTCGATGCGGCACGCATCGCTCCCGCTCCTCGCCGCGGCCATCGGCGTCAACTTTCTCTCGGTGCTGATCAAGGGCGTCCGGTGGTGGCTCTTTCTGCGGCCGATCGGGATCACGTCCCTATCTCTTGCGGTGCGGGCGACGGTCGCGGGCGCCGGCCTCAACAACGTTCTCGTCGCCAGCGGCGGAGACGCGGCGCGCGTCGTGTTCGTGTCCCGCGCTACGGGTGTCCCCAGCTCTACGGTGCTCGCCTCGATGGCGCTCGAGAAGCTGTTCGACCCCATTGGATTCGTGATTCTGCTGGTTTTCGGCGTCCTCGCGTTCCAGCTTCCGCCGCAGTTCGAGCGGTGGAAGGTGCCGGCGGAGATACTGCTCGTCGTAATAGTTCTCCTGCTCGCGTTCTTCGTCTACGCCACCAGGCACATCAAGCCGGAGCATGTCCCTGAGCGTCGCGCCAGACCGCGCACCGTGTGGGGAAGAACTCGCGCGTATTTCAAGAGCTTCGGACAGACAGCTGGACGCCTGGCAACGGGACCCCGCTTCCTCGCGGCAATCCTGCTGTCGCTGGCGGCGTGGGCGTGCCAGCTGTGGACGTTCGAGCTCGCCGCCGCCGCCGCGCACGTCCCGATGCCGCTCGCGGGGAGCCTCGCCTGCCTGCTCGGCATCAACGTCGGGTTGATCATCCGGGCCACTCCGGGCAACGTCGGGTTTTTTCAATTCGTGTACGCGTTGATGGCCGAGCAGTTCGGAGTGCCGAGCAACGACGCCATCGCGGTCTCGCTGCTGATTCAGACGTTACAGATTCTTCCGCTGACGGTGCTCGGCATCGTGCTCGCGCCCGAGTTCATATTCCGGCGCGGCAAGAAGGACAAGGAGACCGAGGCAATCGCGAAGAAGATCGAGACGGAGAGGCTCGCGCGCCACGGCCCGCTCTCGACGGCCGAAGAAGTTCTTCAACGCGCGGACAAGGCGGGGGTCGCGCCTGCGGCGAAAAAGCCCTGACTGCAACGGAAACTGCAGTTGTATCTGCTAAGCGCGAGCGCGTTTAAGAAACGCAATGAACTCAGCCGGGTCACGAGTGAGTCCCGTGAACGTCAAGCGCACCTTCCCGTCGGCGTCCACGACCGCGTAGAGAGGGAGGGCAACAGTCCCGAACGCCTGCTCCTGGAACGCCTGCTGTCGTTCGTAGATGGCGCCTTCACCATCGGTGTACAGGCGCGCCAGAACAAATTGCCCCAGCTCGGCACCGACGTCGGGACGACTGAAGATGTTGGCCTCCATCCACCGGCAATTGGTGCACGTGTACCCTGTGAAGTCTACGAAAACCAGCTTGCCTGATGTCCGCGCCGTCTTGAGCGCGCCGCCGTAATCGTTGAGAAGCCAGGTTGGTACCGTGCCACCGCTCGACGCGAGGATTGCCACCGGAGTCGACGGAGGAAGAAATGCTTCGATCTGGCGCAGTGGTCGTCCTCTCATTCCCGAGCCGAGCCAGGCAGCGAGAAGGAGCGCGATGACGACCGGGATGATTCCCGTCAGACGCATTTCGCGTCGCGCGATCTGCGAACGAAGGTCGCGCCCGAGATATGCCGCCGCGACAATCGCGAGCGCCATCCAGAAAAACAGAACAACCGGTCGCGTGAACACTCCCCACGCCAGAACGAGATCTGCATTGGAGACGAACTTGATGGCGGCGCCGACTTCGAGGATTCCGATCAGAACGCGAAGAGTCTGGATCCACTGACCCGATCGCGGCAATCGGGAAACCAGGCGTGGCGCGAGGGCGAGAGCGACGAACGGAAGCGCGAACGCGGTCGAATAAACGATCATTCCTACCACGGGCATCGCCCACGACCCCTGCGATGCGAGCACCAGCAGCGTTCCGACGAACGGCGCCGTGCAGGTGACCGACGTCAGCGTAAACGTTGCTCCCATGAGGAGGGCGCCGACCGAGCTGCCCTGTGGCGCTTCGCGCGCGGAACGATCGACGGCGTTGACGACCCTCCACGGGAGCCGTAGCTCGAGCCAGCCAAGAAGATTCGTGGCAAACAGGAGAAAGAGCGCCGCGAGCGTGATGTTCACCCACGGATCGGCCGCGAACCGGTTGAGACCAGCCGCTCCGAACACCGCCGCCAGCGCGAGACCGAGAACTGTGAACGTGCCGACGATTCCGAGCCCGAAGAGCAGTGCTCTTCGCACGCCCCCTCGCTCGCGGTCATGTGGCGTCGAGAAGTACGCGATGGTGACGGGCACCATCGGAAAGACGCACGGCGTAAGAAGGGAGAGCAGGCCCGTGGTCGCAGCGAGCCAGAGAAACCCCGAGCTCATCTCCGTCCCGCGATTCGAATCGCTGCGTCGAGCGTGTCAGTGCGCGACGGCAGACAGACCTTGTCGCTGCACACCTGATAGCGGGCAGCAATCTGGAATCTGCGAATGCCGGCGAGCGAATGCCCCGGCACGCCCACGGGAATCGTGAACTTTACATTTCCGGAATAGAGCTCGGTCTCAATTCCAAAATTCTTGTCGAAGGTACGCTCCGGTTTTGGCGCGTTGATTACCCCACGCACGACCACGTCAGCGGCTCCGACGAGCTCGAGTCGCAGGGGAATCGGGCCGCCTGACTTCTGCGTCAGCGAGTAGATGTGCCAACCCTTCGCGATATCGACCTGCACCGTGATCGGAACGGTGCGTCCCGAAACGACATCGCGAGGCGAGCTGCCACCGACCACGGTCCAGCGGACGGGCCGCAGCGACAAATCGCCAGCATTCCGCGGAACTCCGTCGTATCGATGGATGCTGAGCGACAGCAGGAGTAGATATGCGAGCTTGTTCATGCACCTCAAATATACACGTCAGACGGCGCGATCCCTGCTATAGACTACACATCGGCGGCGCGAGCGTTCGGCTCAACCTCGCCGCCGCATTCACAGGCGAGGCTGATGGGGCACACACCCTTCTATTTTGAGAGCTGGTACAACGTCGAGCGCACCGTGACCCTGTCTATCGTCGGGTTCGCCGCGCTGTTCATCATGCTCCGTGTTTCGGGCAAGAGAACTCTTTCCAAGCTTAACGTCTTCGATTTCGTTTTCGTCGTTGCCGTCGGTTCCGTGTTCGCGTCGATGATCATCTCAAAGGACGTGACGCTGATCGAAGGCATCGCCGCGCTCGCGACTCTGATCGGAATCCAGATGGGCCTGTCTTACGTCGCGGCCCGGTTCCCAAAGATGGAGCGCATCATCAACGGCGAGCCGACGCTGCTGCTGACGCACGGCGAGTTCATTCCCGCCGCGCTCATGAAGGAGCGCGTGACAGAGGAGGAGGTACGTGGCGCCATTAGAGCCGAGGGAGTCACGCGCGTCGAGGACGTCAGCGCCGTTACGATGGAAAACGACGGGACGCTCACCGTCGCCTGGATGTCGAAAAAACCCGGTGAAACGAGCCTGGTTGACGCGAAGGATCCCGACCCAGACAATAGCGCCTGAGCAGCCCTGGGCTGACTACGGTCCGCCCCGTCTTCACCCCTAACCAGAGAGTGTTGCGTCGACGCAACACTCTCTGGCAGTGTTGCGTCCATGACACACCTATCAGGGGCGCTGACCGGCGTAAAACGCATGCCACAAATGGTCCCCGACTTGCCCCCGCTTTGCTTGGCGCGCCGACCCGGTCAACGCGCCCCTGATCGCGAGGAAAGGCCTCGTCCTCAGTGTTCGTCGTTGAGACAGTTCACCGTTTGAGGGTCCAGTGCATGGTCGACGCCGCTGCAGGCCTCGAGCGCAGTATCGACACGACGAGCTATTCCCCAATCGCCAGCGGGGACCGCGTGAGCGCGGGCCGAGCCCCCCGCTCTCCCGATGCGTCCGTCGATGCGAATGACGGGTCACATCAGGATCTCGCGTCACTCGTGAGGCACGGGGCGATGAGACTCGAAATGGGGAACGAGGCGGAGGCGGAGGAGTGTTTCCGCAAAGCATTGGAAATCGGTGACCGCACACTCGGCGCCGATCACCCGGATCTGATACTGCTCCTCAATGACCTGACGCGCCTCTACCTCAGGCAGTCGGCATACGCCGCGGCCGAGCCGCTTCTTCTGCGCCTGCTCGAGCTGAAGCGGAGCAAGGGAGAGGATCACCCCGAGGTGGCGACGGTCCTGGCGAGCCTGGGAACGGTGAGACAGGCGCTGGGCCACCACGAATCGGCCGAGCAGCTCTGGCGGAGAGTTCTCGACATTCGCGAGCACACCCTGGCACCGAATCACTTCGCCATCGCAACGGCGCTCGAGCATTTCGGGGACGCGTGCGCGGCGCGCGGGAAGATTCGCGAAGCCCTCGCGGCTTTTCAGCGCGCCCTCGCTATTCGCGAGCGCACTCTTGGAAGCGACCACGCGAGTCTACGGAGCTCGCGGGAACGAATCGCGGATCTCCAGCTCCAGGCCTCGGACGATTCGCTCGATCACAGCGCCGGTGACGCGTCCACTGCCCAGGACCGGTATCGGTTGCTGTCAGGAGAGCCTCCCGCGGTATCGTCGCTGTCGCCCGTGGCGCTGACCCGCGAGAGAGTCCCGGGCCCGAAGACTAGAAAAGCGGCGGTCATGATTCAGCCGCCATTCTCGGACACCGTGACAATCGAGAACGCGCCCGTCGTTGACGAAGCTACTCCCACCGGAGTGGCAACGGCGCAGACCGAGTCAGCGCCATATCTCCCCGTCCTCGAGACCATTCGGGAAGAGCTCGAAACGCCTGACCAGAGCGGAAGCCTGGCTGAGCGCGCTCGAGCGTACTTCGCGCGAGCGATCGCGTTCCTTGGAATGCGGCAGGTCGTAGCGGGGGCTGTGGTGCTGGTAATCGCCTCGCTCCTGATAGCGGTGGCGACAGGCGCTCATGGCTGGGGAGAAGTCGATCAGACGACTGCTCTTGCGGCGGCGCTTCCGACGCACGAATCGCTCCCGATCGCTGCTCCCTCGGCTGCGATTGCGGTGACGACTCGCGATCCAGTGCGCGCCCCCGTCCCATCTCCCACAAACGCCACCCCCAAAGCTGTGTCGCAACACTCGCGCGTAACGGAAGAGCAAAACACTTCGAGAAGGGTGACGGAGAAGAAAACGGACTCGAAGAAAATCGCGATTCCCACTTTTTCGACAGGGATGTTGTCGCGGCTGGATTCTGTCGCCTCGACGGCTGCAAACACCTCGCGAGCCACGGATGCCCTCGACTTCCAGCCCGCGCCGCCCTCACTCGGCACCCGGCGCTCGAACTTCGCGTCCCTGGAACAGTCAAAGGGCCCTCAGCGCGCGCGACTGATCGGCGAGCTGCCGCGCCCTCAAGTCCCGGATCAAATCGCCGATATCGAGGGTGATGTCCGGGTCCGCTTCGACGTGGATACGGAAGGGCGCCCGGTCATGTCGACCCTGTTGGTTGAGAGCTCTCCGAACCCGCTACTCACGAACGCGGTCAGAAAGGTCATCCTCAACCTCCGGTTTGAACCGGCGCGATCGGGCGGGGCGGAGTCGAAGCCTATCGGCGAGGTGGTCGGAATCGCCTTCCAGTTTGCTCGGCGAAACCGATAGGGGTTAAGCCCCCCTCGTTCGAGGGGCACGCGGCACAAGCTCGAAGCCATGAGGCTTCCTGTGGCGAGACACTTTCGGTGTGATTGCCAAGTAGACCACGACCGCGAGATCGAACAACAGGGCTCCAAGCACGAGCGCGATCGGAATGGCGAGTCCGACCAGTACAATCAAGCCGAACGCCGAGAAGACTTCCATAAGCCACCCCCCACGTCCCAATGCCGCGTGCGAGGCGCCGGAAACTCCTGCGACACGCATGCGGGCCCGGCCGGTCAACTGTGAACCTGGTGCCAGCCGCACTAACAAGTTCAGGCCCCATGCCCGCAAAGCCCACAAGGGAAACCCTGAATACGCGTACGGGAAAGACTGTCGGGGGAACCCTTCCGTGCTCGATCAATAACAAAGAGGCCCGTGCTTGAGCACGGGCCTCTCTGTTTCCAAAACGATACGGCGATCGGACTAGTGAAGCGTTATCGCGAGTCCAAGTTGCCCGACGTTCGCGTTCACGTTCGAGTTTCTCATCGCAAAGCCATTCCAGTACGGCGTGATGCTCGTATTCTTCGCCACCCGCATGTCATATCCAAGGCCGAAGAGCATTCCCATGCCCGTCTCGGTGGAGCTGCCGAGTCCAGAAATTGAACCGGTCACGGAACCGAGTCCGAGGCCGCCGGTCAGGAAAAAGCCACCGGTGGTGGAGGGGTAAAATCGAACGCGCGCGTCGAGCGTGCCGACGGTCAACGTTGCGCCCTGCTCCGACCTTGCCCAAGCTTCACTTCCGACGCCGAGCAGGAATCTCGGCGTAATCGTACCGCCAAGCGATATCCCGCCGGCAAGGCCGTTCGTGCGCCCTCCGCAATTGTCACAACCAAGGGTACCGAATCCGAGCCCGCCGCTGAACCAGAAGCCGTCACGGATCTGTGCGTTTTGGGCGTTGGCGGAGGCTGCGCTTACGACAAGCGAGCCCACTACTGCGAGACACTGAACCAACTTTCTTACACCCATAAAACTCCTCGAGATTACCGCACTTGGCGGCGAGAGAGGCGCGTCAGTAACGCGGGGAATCCTGCCTCGTTTGCGGCAGATCGGGAACGCGGGCTGACGGGAGATCCCACGCGTAAGTACCCAATGCCTAAATGACTGGCCCGTCAGACAAGAGCAACAACAAAAAGGGCCTGCATTTTCTTGAACTGATTGCCCCTCTGGATAGAGCTGCCGGGGCTAGCGGGCACTCACGAAATGGCGCATATCCAAAGGCGTCAGCGGCGTGGCTTTACGTTGATTTTGTCGACCGAAGCCCGATGACTTCATCAACCCAAACGTCGAGAAGACGGCCCTATGCCGATAAATGCCGCGTTGGTCTGGATGGCGATCGCAATAGTCGCCCTCGTGATCGAGGCGACGAATCTCAACCTTATTTTTCTGTTCGGCGGGGTGGCTGCATTGCTCGCCGGCACCCTCGCAGCCCTCGGTGTTCCGCCGGTCGGACAGATCCTCGGCTTTGCCCTGGCAGCGCTGCTTATTCCGGCGCTGCTTCGGCCCCGTCTGCTTCGAAGACTCGGCGGCATTGGCGTGCTCTCGCGCACCGATGCACTGATCGGCCAGACTGCGCGGGTGACGAAGGCCATCGATCCGGTCAACGGAGGGGGCCGCGTGCTTGTCCAGGGCCACGATTGGGCGGCCAGCAGCACCGAGCCGATTATTGAAGGCGCGCTCGTCGAGGTCCTCGGGTCCGACGGCATCGTTCTGCTCGTGGTCCCGGTCGCGGTGCTGCCGAGCGGCAGCAACAACTAATTATCTGACGGAGCATTCATGTCCTACGTCCTGATCGGATTCGTCGTTCTCATTCTGGTCGTTCTCGCCCGCTCGGTGAAAGTCGTGCCGCAGAAGCAGGTGAAGATCATCGAACGCCTCGGAAGGTTTCATCTCCAGGCCCAGCCTGGTCTCAATCTGATTCTGCCGTTCGTCGACTCCGTTCGGGCGTCGCACGATCTGCGCGAGCGAATCACGCGAATCGAGCCGCAGCCGGTCATCACCCGCGACAACGTGACGATGGAAGTAGACGCGGTGATTTATTACTTGCTGGTGGATCCGGTCCGCGCGACGTACGAGGTGCAGAATCTGGAGATGGGCATCGAGCAGCTCACTCTCTCCGCGCTGCGCAACACGATTGGATCACTCGATCTCGATCACACACTCACGTCGCGTGACGAGATCAACAATCAGCTCCGCGCGGCCCTCGACGCGGCGACCCAGCAGTGGGGAGTCAAGGTGGTGCGCGTCGAGCTCAAGAACATCGACCCGCCGGAAGAGATAAAGCTGACGATGGAGAAGCAGATGACGGCCGAGCGTTCGCGGCGGGCGGTGGTAACCACGGCGGAGGGAGAAAAGGCGTCGGCGATTCTTCGCGCTGAGGGGTTGAAGCAGGCGGCGATTGTGAACGCGGAAGGCCAGAAACAGTCAGCGATCCTGCAGGCGGAGGGTCAGGCGCAGGCGAGACTGGCAGTGGCGCAAGCGGAAGCGCAGGCGCTGCAGGTGATCGCGACGGGCTTGGGCGCCGAGGGGAATCCGGCGCGCTATCTGATCGCCAGAGGATATCTCGAGTCACTCACGGCGATCGCCGCGAATGCGCAGAAAACGGTTTTTCTACCCTACGAGGCGAGTGCTGCGATGTCTGCGATGGGTGCGATCAAGGAGCTGTGGAGCCTGCCGGGCGCCGGCGCCGGCGGCGGCCCCGGCGGGGGCTGAGCGGAACAAACCGGGGCATCTCACTTCGCCGTGGATATGGCCTTGTCTGCCGTGAGTGATCCGTCTGGAGCTTTCTTGGCAACGACGGCGACCTGATCCCCGACGGCCAGATTTCTCGAGACAATCTTCAGCTCCGAAACCGGCGTATTAGGCGGTACCGTCACGTTCTGAGAACCGCCCGCATACTGCACGACGAGGCTCGACCCGTTGGTGCTGCTTACGTTGCCATTCGACATGCGCGACTGCGACGCAGTCCCATTCATCATGCGGGACATTGAAACGTTGCCGTTCGTCATTCGGCTCGCCGCGGCGCTCGTGTTCGGCGCCATCATGCGACTTCCTTCGCCCATTCCTCTCAGCTCTTCGGGGAAAACGTGAATCTCGGTCGCCCGCTCGGAGCCATCAGCTTGCTTCACGGTCGTTACGCCGATGAAGGATTTCTCCGTGACGTGAGAAAGATCACTCGGAGCCCGAGTATAAAGGTGGAAGGGCTGCGCCATTGTCACCGTCACGACGCCGGTGTCGGACTTGAGGACGAGCTTGTTCGCCGAGGCGCTAACGACAGTGCCTCTGAACATGATCGGCGCATCGGGGTTGGGCGCCTGAGCGGTCTGCGCCGGTTGTGCAGTATCCTGCGTTGAATCCGCGCTCGGCTTACATGCAATCATTGCAAGCGCCAAGGAAAACAAAACCGATGGCCCTGCGGCCCCAATTGTCAGCATTTTCGTACGCACATCGCCCTCTCTGTAGACGTGGGAAGCTCGAGCATCAAACGTCGTTGGTTCCGCACATCCCATGCTCGCACTGCCATTATTCCCGTGCCTGGTCAGCGCGCTCCCCGGTATGCTGTGAACACATCCTTCCCGAAACTCTCGAGCCCTGCCCTGCCCGCATAGCCGAGGTGAGCGAGCCCGAACATGTCTTCGATGCTCCGCAGCAGCGAGTAGTGATTGTACGGCACGGTCGACATGGTCCCCGGCTTGATGAATCGAGACAGCAGAACTGCTCCGGTGCGGCCGCCACCCGGGCCATTCACACCGGGCTTCGTCGTGTTAGGTCCGGACGGCTCCATACAGCAGGCCGATGAATCGAGTGTCAGGGCCTCATCAAAGGTGATGATGAGAAGACCATCGGCACGAAACGCCGGGGAATTCATGATGAGCGGAACCCAATGTTGCAGGAAAGCATCGGCCGACTCGAGGCTGCCGGGTTCGCCATTCACACAGGGCCGATCGTGTCCGTCGTGACACAGATTGGGCACGATGAACGTGTAGTTCGGCGTGCGGTTCGCGGACCGCAGCGCGTCCTCGAGCCTGGTGAGCGGGACGACGTGCTGCTTGCACGTCGCCGAATCGATAATCGCGTGGAAGTAGACGAATGGATCGTGCTTCGTTGCGTATTGGTCGATTGGTGTGGCGATCTCGGTCGGGTCCAGAGTACCAATCTCGGGGTGACCGCAGGTCGCCGACTCGCGCGCCGGGTCGTTCCCCATGTCCTCCATGAATGCGCCCCATGTCAGCCGCTTCGCCTCGAGCTGGTTGGCGATCGTAGCGACTTGTGCGGGATATACGCATCCATCTCCGATGAGTTGCCCATCGCGCGCGATTCCCGTCTCGACGAAATCGTCGAAGTGTGGGCAGTCGACCTGCGTCTTCGGAGTCGGAGGAACGCCGGCAATCATCGCCAGATAGTTGCCAAGACTATAGTGCGCGATGCCGTGGTATTGACGAAGGAATGCGCCAGCCCGGCGTAGCGTGTCGGCGAAATACGGCGCGCGTGGATGTTCGTTGAACGTACTGTCGAATCCCTCGTTCTCGAGGACGATCACGAAAACGTGCCGAATGGGCGGCATCGAAGGGCGACGTTGTTGCGTGAAGGCGTGTGTCGCGGTGGCAGTGACTGCAGCGAAGGAGAGCGAGCAGGCCAGAAGGATTCGTTTACCGGATCTTGTCATGAGACCAGTGGAAGAGGCTGGAACGGAGCAACGAGATATATCGCGCCCGACCGATAGAGAATCGCAGCACTCTGGAATGCACGCAAGTTGGCCGGCGTAGACTGAACGGCGCCTATTCCACAACCGCCGCGCTCAATCAACAAGAGTGTGCCGGACCTGCAACGTCTTGGGAGTTAAGGCGTCGTTTAGCGAGATAACCTCATTCCCTCATCGGAGTGCCTCTTGCAATTCCACCTCGCTTTCCACCCCTAAAGAGACTTTCCGTGCGTCGCCTCGCCAGTATCCCATTGGTCGTTCTTATTGTTTGCTCCTGCAACCCGTCCGATGCTGCCCTGGGCGTAGATGGAGCGTCAGAGAAAGACCCGGCCGCAGGCGCGACGATGTCCACCCCCGTGACGAGAGTGGACCTCGGGACATTGGGCGGGGCGTCGAGCTATGCCGCCGACATCAATACTGCCAACACTGTAGTCGGTTGGTCCGAGACACCTGCCGGCGCCACGCATGCGTTCCGCTGGAGCGCCGCCCAAGGCATGGTCGATCTCGGAACTCTGCCGGGCGACGCGATGAGCCGAGCTGTGGCGGTTCTGGGCGAAGGTGTGCAAGGCGGTGGACAGATCCTGGGAGTGAGCGGCGATGACGGTCGGTGGACCCCCGTCGTGTGGTCGGCGTCAGGTTCCATCAGCGCCTTGCCAATACCGTTGATACCAAACTTCACGATAGCCTTACCCACCGGGTTTAACGCTCGAGGAGATGTCGTTGGGTCAGACGCCGGCGGATTCCAACATGGGTGGATCTGGTCGGAGACCGACGGCAAGTACGATCTCTCTGCGAATATCCAAGGCGGGAGCAATGAAGGCTCCGCCAGCGCCGTCACCGGGACTGGTTTGGTTGTCCTCACCACCAGGGCCAACACGTGTACGCGCACAGCTGAATGTTGGCGCACGTACCTGTGGACCCAAACGACAGGCTACCGTCCTCTTGGAACTCCCGGTAGCGATCCCGAGGCAAATGTCACTGGGCTCGCGCTGAACGAGACAGGCACTGTTGCCGGTTGGGTCACGTCCGGCGCGACGACTGGGACAACCCCATATCGCTGGGCGGCGGGCACAGGGTTCACGATGCTGGCGAACTATTCGTCAGGGACGTCCCGTTACGGCTACGCCACTGCGGTGAGCTCGACCGGTACCGTCGTAGGTGCCGACTTCGACCCGGCTTCGGGGTCCATTGTTGCTTCGACTTGGCTCGCCAACGGCCGAATCGCGAAGCTGAGTCCGGATGATCCGAATCCGAGCGTTGCCGTGGCCATCAATACCCCCGGTACGATCGCGGGTTGGGCAGCTGTTTCGAACGGCGTCAATCACGCAGTAATCTGGCAGCCCTCGTCGCAAGCGTCGCATGTGGCTATGCGAGCGCCAACCGCGGTGAATGTGCGTGTATCGAGTACACCCAGCGCTCCATGCCTCGCGGACCTTCGTTCCATCACGTCGCGCCAAGCTCTCTTCTCGTGTGTGGTCAGCGCCGATCGCAAGCGGTGAGAGGTTCGTCGTCCCAGCCGAATTAACGCCTTCTTTCCATCCCCCTGCTCTGGTCCGACGCATAGTATTCAGGCGATCCGACGGCCTATTGTTTCGTGCCGCCGGGCGACGCAGTTGAGTGCCGTGAGAGCGCGAGGGCGCTGCTCGAACGGTCCTCACACAAGGGGGTAGCAGATGCACAGAACGAGATTGGTCGCGCTCGTCGCGGCTCCATCCTGGATTCAGCGGTACGAGGAGGTAGGTATGCGGAAGATTTCTGGTTTGCTTGGGGCTCTCATTCTGGGGCTCGGTGTCGTTTCATGCGGCGGCGGCTCCTCGACTGGCGTGGGTGGCGGAGGAGGCGGCGGTGGTGGAGGCGGAGGAAACTGTCCTGCCAACACGTTTTGCATGGGAGCGGCGAACTTTGTAACCACCGCTGGAACGACTACGTTGTCGATTCCGGCCAACACCCCGGTGACATGGACGAACGATTCCGGGATCACCCACAACGTAACCTTCGACGATCCCGCGACGGCCCTCGCGGTCGGAACCGGAAGCCCTGGCAACATACCCGATAACTCGAGTGGTTCCAACGAGCGTCAGTTCGCCGTCAGCGGGAGTAGCCATCCCTTCCACTGCACGATTCACGGGACGAGCACGACGGGTATGCGCGGCACCGTCACAGTCCAATAGTCAGCTAGTCCCACATCGTAACCAACGAGTTCAACGGGCGCCCACAGGTGCTCGTCAGGTGATCGGATGAACAGCTGGACGAGAGTATTTCTGCTGGCCTCGCTACTCGTTGGTTGCCACCATCCACTGGAGCCGTGGGAAGAGATCGATCTTTCGAAAGCCGAGAAGATCGAACCAAGCGCGCAATACGTCGCGTGGTGGAGTGAGCTCGAGACGTGCTCGGGCCTGTCAGGCGACGTTCACGCGGTCTCTTTCTACGTGGTCCCCAACGATTCGACCATTCAGGTCGGAAGCGAATCTTATTGGGGATACTGGATCAAGAACGGAAACAAGATTGTCCTTGCGGGAGCCCACGCTTACAGCGAAAAACTGGTTAAGCACGAGGAGATGCACGCCCTGCTCCACTCCGCATTACATCCGCCGGCGTACTTCAACGGTCCGTGCGGCGATCTCACATACGCTAACGAAGGATAGCCGGCTCTAGCGTACTTTCCCACGTGCAGCGACCTTCCAGCTTCCTTCCACTCGGCCGCGGCGACCGTACCAGATTTCGTCGTGCAGGTTGACAGTCGGGCAGACATGGCTTGGCACCACCCAGACTTTCTCCCCGATGTGGGCCGGCCCATGGATCTCCACGTAGCCGTGCTCCTCATTCAGCTTGCGCATGGTCCATGGGTGCCCGACGACGAGGCCGAACGTTCCGGAACCGACAGTCTGATCACTCGAGAACGTTTTTGACCCCGCGTCGATCACGCACTGGCCCGGTACCGCGGTGCTGACGACCGTGGTGAGCACTCGGAGCGCGCAGTCCGCCTCGACGCAGGCTTTCGCCTCGATGCTGCTCGCGTCATAGAAGACGTAGGTGCCAGGTCGGATCTCGGTTGTCCTCGGAATTAGCGGCGTTTTCGAAGCACCTGGCGTCGAGCCTCCAGAGACAATCTTCGCCTGGAAGCCCGACGCGGAGAGCGCATCGAGGACGGCGTCGATCCTGACGCACGCCGCCCGGAAGCCTGCCTCGTCGAGCCACGACGGCCAATAGAAGATCCCCTGGAAATCCGAGCACGCCTTCGCGATCTCGACTGCCTGGTCGGGCGATTGCGCGCCACAGCGGCCCACGCCGACATCGATCTCCACCAGCGTCTCGATTCCCTCGAGGTCACGAGCGATCTCGACCGAATCGACCGCAACCTTCACGCGTCTCGTCTTCGCCAGCTCTCTCAAACGCGGCAGCTTCGCCTTCACAAGCGGGTAGGCGACAAGCACATCTTCGCCGGGCAACACTTCAGCCTCGCCCAATTTGGCGACCGTGATCCCGATTGCGCCCGCATCGAGCTGCATCTGAGCAATCTCGGGGATCTTGTGGGTCTTCACGTGAGGCCGGAGCTCGACACCCCACGCACGACACTGCTCCTGCATCCGAGCGATGTTGTGCTCGAGGACGTCAAGGTCGACATAGAGGGCGGGTGTGTCGAGGTCGAGCGCGTCCATTATCGAGCCCTCTTCGATCGAGCCCTCTTCGATCGAGCTTTCTTCGATCGAGCTTTCTTCGCGATGCATTCGATCTCGACGGCGATGCCGCCCGGAAGCGCGCCCGCCTGGATCGTGGTGCGTGCCGGAAACGGCGCCGAGAAGAAAGTCGCGTAAACCTCGTTCATCGCGGCAAAATCGTTGATGTCGCGAAGATAAACGTTGCACTTCATAACGTCATCGAGTGATGAGCCCGCCGCCTGGAGAATCGCCCGGACGTTCTCAAACGTCCGCTTCGTTTCCGAACGCACATCCCCAAGCTCCAGCTTTCCGGTCAACGGATTGGTGCACCCCTGTCCGGCGACGAAAATGAAATCTCCCTCGATGACTGCCTGCGAATACGGACCAATCGGCCTCGGCGCCTTGTCGGTCATAATGGCGTTTCTCACGGTGTCCTCTTCAATCGTTTCCAAAGGTGATGAACCGGGAATCCCGCTAGGGCAATGGCGAGTCCATAGATCGGCGAAAAGTTGCCAACTTGAATCTCTCCCCAGACGATGGCCGACACACCAACGACGGTGCCAAACACGAAGAAGAGGGGCACCCACGGATAGCCCGGCGTGTGGTACGGCCTCAGGGCTGTTGCCATCTTCCGTCGCAGGACGAACACCGCTCCGACGGCAAAAATCAGCGCGGCCCACTCGACGACCACGAAGTAGGTCGTGAGCGTATCGAAATCCTTGAGGGCGAGGACCATGATAATCGCGACCACCCCCTGGAGCAGCAGCGCCGCCCACGGCGTGGACCAGCGCCGATGGGTTTTCCCGAGAAACGAGAAAATCAGGCCATCGCGCGCCATCGCGTAGGCGACCCGCGGCTTTGCGAGGAGGTTGCCGTTGAGCGCGCCGAAGACGCTCGTCATGATCGCGAGCAGGATGAAAACGCCACCGGCGGGTCCTGCAATCGCCGTCATGACCGTTCGCGCGATGGCTTCCTTTTGCCGCGCCATGATGCTAACCGGCATCATGTACAGGTAGGCCAGGTTCGCGCCGATGTAAAGCGTGACGATGACCAGCATCCCTGTGATGATGATCCGCTTCATCATGCGCTCGGGGGCGACGACCTCGCCTGCGATCATGCTGACCGCCACCCAGCCATCGTAAGTCCATATGACAGATGCGACCGCTCTCGCCAGCCCGCCGCCGTGCACGACGCCGCCCTCGGTAATGTGGGAGAGACTGCCGTGTCCCAACAGAAACGCGCCGAGGATGATCGCCACGAGCGCGGTCACCTTCACCAGGGTGGTCACTTCGCTCACGGCTGCCCCGACTCGCGCCCCACGCACGTTGGCGCACGTGAGAATGACGATGGCCGCGATCGCGATGATTTGTACGGTCGGGACGTCCACCACCCTGCCGAGCAGGTTGAGCAGGAATTCCGCGAAGACGGTGGCAAGCGCGGCAACAGCGGTGGGCGTCGTGACGAGCACGTACAACCAGCCAAATACGAACGCGGCGGCATCGCCATACGCCTCGCGCAGGAACACGTATACGCCACCGGCCCGCGGCAGCAGCGAGCTCAGTTCCGCGACCGCGAGCGCTCCACAAATGCTGATCAGACCGAACGCCGTCCAGAGTCCCATGATGACGAGCGGATTCGGGACGAGACCGGCGATCGTGGGGGGTTTCCGGAAGATCCCCCCACCGATTGTGATGCCGACGATAAGGGCCGTTCCGCCGGCGAACCCGATGACGCGCCGGAGATCGTGCGCCTGGGAATGAACGGGAGTAGTCAAGGAAGACTGTGTCGTTACTGCAATCCGTACACGACGACCCGGTTGGTGAAAGTCGGCAGGTACACGTGTCCGTTGGCGATCGTCGGAGCGGCGAATTTCGCGTAATAGCCACCTGCGTCGCGGGGCTTCTGTTGATTGTTCCAAAGCTCCTTGCTTATGTCATTCGCGTCGAACGCTCTCAGTATCCCAGGGCTTACGGTATGTTCGGCATCACCGCTGGATGCGTATGACGCCCACAGAATGCCGGTCCCGTCTTGGGAGCCGTTGGACGAAACCGACAAGACCGCCCCGCTTTGCCCGGTCGGTCCCGCTGCGCTGGACACAACCTGGCTCTGTGGGCTCAGCAAGTTGCTGGCGCGGTCGAACGGGATGGCGCGCAACGGATCATTCTCGGACCATACGTAGACGAATTCCTTCGAGCTCCCTTTGTAGTAGGCAGCCTGACAATGCATGTTGGCATTGCTGCTCAGCGGAACTACTTGCTGCACCTGGTTGGAGGATGGCAGGTAGCCGCCCATGTCATCCCTGTTCAGAAGATAGAGATTCCCGTCCTTACCCCCGGTCAGGTAAAGGGCTGAATTGGGAATCAGGAACGCACCCATCCCTCCGTAATCCAGGTCATTGTCGTTGAGGAACTGGTAATTGAAGGGCGTGAAGTAACTCGCCACCCGCAGAGTCGAACCGGTCGGCGTGAGTTTGAGGGCGCTTGAGCCGCGATTGGTCAGGCTGGTGGGATCACCATTGTCCCCCACGGTGCCGTTGCCTGTCACCACGTACAGGTTGCCTGCCGCATCTGCGGCCATCCCGGTTCCGCTTTCCCACATCCCCGCCGCGTATCCGTTGGGCGTCGCATTGTAGACGACCCGTTGCCCCAGCGTCGCGGCGTCGTATCCCAGTATCCATCCATGATACGGGCCCCAATCGCAGTGGGATGAAAAGGTCACGTACACGACGCCGTTGAGCAGCGTCAATCCCTGACGCTGGTTCTGTCGCTGGGCATCGAAACCAATCACTCCGTTGACGCTTCCGTCGCCATTTCCGCTCGAGGTGGCGGTAATTTGCGTCGGGCTGCCGGCGATCTCACTCCCATCGACGATGTTCACGCCGTGCAGGAACTGAACGAACGTGCCTCCCGTGGTACTGCGGGCAACGAAATACATCGTCCCCGTTCCAGCATCGATCACCGGGGTACCAACGATCCCGATGTTGCCGCTGAAATCCCGATACGAGCCAGAACACGCCCCTGTCATGTCGCCGTGTTGCGGCGGCCGCATGCCTGCCGCTGTGAAGCTCTTTTGCCAATACAGTGTGCCGTTGTCTCCGTCAAACGCATAAAGCGTGTTGTTGACCGTGGCGACGAGGACGACGTTGTGGTCGCCGCCGCCGACGTTGACATGGCCGACCACCAGCGGCTGGGCATACACCTGATCGTCCACGGGGAGCGTGAACACCTCGCCAAATTGCTGACCGTTGACATTGGTGGTAGTCAACGCGGTTTCGTTGTCGTTCCAGCCTGCGCGGCTGTTGTCATTGTGCTGCGTCAGCACTGACACAGACTGCGGATTCGGCTTCGGTTTTGTCACACTGGCGGGCGCGGAACTGTCCCTGCAGGTGGTGAGCAACAGAAAAACGAACGACAGAGGCAGCTTGCGTCGTGTCATGAGCGATCCGCAGCGGGTTCATTGTGGAACTCGAATGTCTATCGCCCGCAGAGTCTGACATCGGCGCGCCGAGGGTACGCTGCGATCGTGTACCAGAAGAATTGACATCACGGCCACGTGGGGAGCAAGCACGCCACCGCGCAGCGCGTGCGCTGGGAACTAGGCTCATGTCTACCGGCGCGGCGTTGACGCGGCTGGCGAGGCAAGCCACACTTCGCGCTATGCGAATTCACCTCCTTCTTCTCGCTATAGCGACCGCTGCGCGCGTCGCGGCGCAGTCGCCCCGGACCACACCGGACTTCGGTCCCAACGTCACGATCTTCGACCCCGCCACCCCCACCGCGAAAATTCAGTCCACGGTCGACTCGATCTTCGCGTCACAGGAGTCGAGTGAGTTCGGCGCTGCGCGGTATGCGCTCTTGTTCAAGCCCGGGAAGTACGATGTCGATGCCCGAATCGGCTTCTATACCCAGGTGTCCGGGCTCGGCCTCTCGCCGAACGACGTCGTCATCAATGGCGGCATGCGCGCCGATGCCCGCTGGAGAAAGGGGAACGCAACGCTGAACTTCTGGCGGGACGTGGAGAACATGTCGATCGTTCCCGCGGGCGGCTTCGACCGATGGGCCGTTTCACAGGCGGCGCCAATGCGACGCATGCACATCCGCGGCGACCTCGTGCTCGATGATGGGGGCTGGTCGAGCGGCGGCTTCCTTGCCGACTCGAAGGTGGACGGACAGGTGAGGTCCGGGAGCCAGCAGCAGTGGCTCACGCGTAACAGCGAGCTCGGAAGTTGGAGTGGATCGAACTGGAACATGGTGTTCGTGGGCACCGAGCGTGCGCCGACGAACAGCTTTCCGGATCCGCCGTACACAACAATCGATGCAGCTCCTGTGATCCGCGAGAAACCGTTCCTCTTCGTCGACCGCCGCGGCGCGTGGAAGGTTTTTGTCCCGGCGCTCCGTTCGAACGCGGAAGGTACCAGCTGGATCTCTGGAAAGCCGCGCGGCGTGGCTCGTCCCCTGAGCGAGTTCGTCATCGTCAAGCCGGGCACGTCCGCCGCGACGATGAACGGCGCGCTTGCGCGTAACAAGAGCCTCATCGTCACGCCGGGCGTGTACCACCTGGATATTCCGCTTCACATCACGCGGGAGAACACGATCGTGCTCGGTCTCGGCCTGGCGACTCTCATACCGGACGGCGGCGTCAGCGCGATCGATGTGGACGACGTAGACGGCGTGACACTCGCCGGCCTTCTCATCGAGGCGGGTCCGGCCAACTCGCCAGTCCTCGTGCAGATCGGGGCATCAGGCTCGTCCACGAGGCACGCATCTAATCCAACGCTGCTCAGTGATGTCTTCGTTCGCGTCGGCGGCGCCGGCGCCGGGAGGGCAACACGCTCGGTCGAGATCAACAGCCACGACGTTATCGGCGACCATCTGTGGCTCTGGCGGGCCGATCATGGCAACGGAGTGGGGTGGACGTCCAACACGGCCGCGAACGGGCTGGTCGTGAACGGCAACGACGTGACGATGTATGGCTTGTTCGTGGAGCATTACCAGCAGCACCAGGTGCAATGGAACGGCAACGGCGGGCGCACCTACATGTTCCAGAACGAGATGCCGTACGACGTGCCCGATCAGGCTGAGTGGATGAGTGGCACGACGCAGGGATTTGCCGCTTATCGGGTCGATGCCGCGGTCACGAGCCATGAAGCGTGGGGACTCGGGAGCTACTGCTTCTTCAACAAGAATCCCGCCGTGGTCGCAGATCACGCCTTCGAGGTGCCCGTCGCTCCGGGTGTACGACTGCGGAACATGGTGACAGTGTCGCTCGGGGGCGGCCGCGGCACGATCGCGCACGTTGTCAACCAGACGGGGGCCGCGGCGAAGGCGGGGGCGACTGTTCAGAAACTCGTCATCAGTCCGTAACGAGCGCACGTCGGGCAGTGATGACTAAACGCGGGATTCTAAGGGCCGGATTGTGGGGTCTGGCGATCGTTGTCCTGTTGGTCGGGGTGGCGGGAGCTTTCGCGCTCTCCCTCCATCACAAATTCAGTCCCGATCCACCGTCCAACGATTTTCCCAGGCCTGCCAACGCGCTCGAAGCGCAACAGCAGGACATCGAACAATTCTCGCGCCTGCTTGCAATGGATCGGTCATTTTCGCCTGCAGCGCGCGCCGAAGCCAACCGCCAGATCGCCGAACTGAAATCCGAACATGCACCGCTCGACAGGGGAAGATTCCATGTTGCGCTGCTGCGCATCACAGCGCTCGCCGACAACGGTCATACAAACCTCTACTACGGTGAAGGTGGCTCGCAGAACTACACGCCCCTACGCGTGGTGCTGTTTGCCGACGGACTTTATGTACTGCGGGCAAAATCTGCGTATGGGGATCTTCTGGGCGCGCGCGTCGAAAGCATAGAAGGCAGGCCGACGCGCGACGTGATCTCAGCCCTCGAACAGCTGCATGGGGGGACTGAGGGCTGGCGGCGCGCCCAAGCCGCGATTTACGTCCAGTCGCCCGAAATTCTTTACGGCGACGCGATCGGTTTGCGCTCCGACCAGACGCACTGGACGTTCCGTCTGCCCAGCGGCAGCGAGGTGACGCGCACGCTGCCAGGTGAAATCTCCGGCGAGAACGAGCCACACGCAGACATGACGCGCTGGCTGTCGCCACAAAAGATGAAAGGCGAGGCCTCGAACTGGGTCGCGCTGTTTTCCAATGACGCTGACTTGCCACTGTCGCTGCGCGACTTCAACAGCGCTTTCCGCCGAGCATGGATCGATGACGGTTGCACACTTTTCATACAGCTCAAGGCGATCGCGGATGCGGACAAGCAGCATATCGGCGACTTCCTCAGGGGCACGACGGATGAGATGCGCGCGCATCGTCCCTGCAACATCATTCTCGATATGCGATTCAATACCGGAGGCGACTATACGAAGGCGGCTCGTTTCGCATCGCACCTGCCGGATTTCGTGCCGCCAAGCGGACGAATCTATGTTCTGACGAGCCCGCAGACCTTTTCCGCCGCTATTACGACGATAGCCTTCGTGAAGCAGGCGGCGGGATCTCGCGCAATCATCCTTGGCGAACCCGTCGGCGATCGGCTTACCTTTTATGGTGAGGGCAATGCAGGGTGTCTTCCCCATGAAGACCTTTGCCTGCACTTCACCACTGGAAAGCATGACTATGCGCACCGCTGTGACGACTGGGACCGGTGCTATTGGCTGAATTGGATCTTTGCGGTGCAAGTCAAATCGCTGGCTCCGGACGAGACGATCAAGATGACCTTCGCCGACTATACGGCGCGGCGCGATCCGGTGTTCGAGCGGGCTGTCGCGCTGACGACTTCCTCCTCCCATCGAATCAGGCCCTAAGCGCGACTGGATGTGCCGCGGGACTTGGCTATTATGGTGCGGTCACCAAGTCCAAACTTTGCGCCAGCACGCCAGCCCTGAACCCGCTAATCATGAACTACCGCAAACACTCGCCAGCCTTGCTCGCGCTCATAGCGCTACCGTTGATCGCCGCTGCGTGCAAGGACAAAACGCCGCCGCCTTCTCCAGGGGCCGCCGTGCCCACTCCGCCCTCGCCCCCACTTGATGCGGCGTCCCCCGAGTCATTTCGGGTGAAGTTTGTGACCACCAAGGGCGATTTCACCGTAGAAGTCACCCGCGGGTGGGCGCCAAAAGGCGCCGACCGGTTCTACCGTTTGGTGACCGAAGGCTACTTCAAGGACATCCGCTTTTTTCGTGTTTTGCCGGGGTTCATGGCGCAGTTCGGCGCGAGCGGCAATCCCGAGCTCAACGCAAGAATGGCCAACCTGCAGATTCCCGATGATCCCGTAACGCAGAGCAACAAGCGCGGAATGGTCACCTTCGCTATGGCGGGCCCCAATACTCGGTCGAACCAGTTCTTCATCAACTATGGCGACAACGCCCGGCTCGACTCGCAGGGCTTTCCTCCTTTTGGCAAAGTGGTCGACGGCATGAAAGCGGTGGATGCGATGTTCGGCGGGTACGGCGAGGGCGCACCAAATGGCCTGGGACCGAGCCAGGACTCGATCGCGGCAAAAGGGAATGAATATTTGCAGCGTGCGTTTCCCAAACTCGACTACATCAAGTCGGCCACGCTCGTGAAGTAGGCGTTCACCGAGCAAGCCCCTGAAAACACGAACGCCGGCGCCTTTTTGGGCGCCGGCGAACGGTACGGGAGGTTCTGAAAATGGAGGCGCGGGGATTCGAACCCCGGTCCGAGACAAGATCGACCACAGCGTCTACGTGCGTGTTCCATTGATTGAGGTCTCCAGCCGCTGGCCAATGGACAGCCCACTTCTGGACAAGTCTTTCTTGATTTCGCCGACTACCTGAAGACGCGATAGCCGACTATCCCAAATTTTCGATACCCTTAAAGCCGCCTTGGGAGGGCTTCAATATGGGCAGGTGCAGCAACTCCTAAGAGTTACGCAGCCAGGGCCAAGTTTTGGTTGGCAGTTGAAAAAATCCCCAGAGGTTTTACCAGGACCTGAGAACCTGGGCACGCGGCCACAGCTTCACTAACCCCGTCGAAGCCAGTCGCCCCCGTTCACCAAGTATAGCCGCAACCGGGGCGGAAGTCAATCGAAATCGAATTAACAATCTGGTTGAGGCGCGATTGCTAAGGCGCTACAAACCAATGCCTTATACGACTTGATTCAAGCAGCGGCCGATGCCGAGTCGAGGTCGTCGCTTTCGGCGGTGAGTGCCGCCACAACGAGGGCCTCGGCGTAGCGATGCGGGTTCGCCAGATACGACGCGAATACATCCTCAACCTCGGACAGACTCTCGACCGCGTGCAGCTTTCGCCTCAGCTCAGCTGACCCCGGGACGCCTTTGACGTACCAGCCGAGGTGCTTCCGGAACTCAATTGCCGCGCCTCGGGGGTCGGCCTCGTACTCCTCCGCCATGCGCGCGTGCTCGAGCGCGATCTCGAACCGGCGCTCGATCGGCGGCGCCTCCGGCTTGGGCTTCCCTTCCAGCAACGCCCGCGTCTGGTCGAAGATCCAGGGCTGACCGAATGACCCACGGGCAATCATGATGGCCGCGCACCCGGTGTCCCGCTGGAGCCGAACCGCATCCTCGGCCGTCTTGATGTCGCCGTTACCGATCACGGGGATTTCCAAAGCGGCTGCTACCGCCGCGATTTCCTCCCACCGTGCCCTGCCGGTGTACATCTGCGTTCGGGTGCGGGGGTGTAGCGCCAGCGCCTTCGCGCCGGCGTCCTGACAACGAAGCGCGATCTCCACCGGCACCCGCGCCTCCTCGCTCCAGCCGCTCCGGATCTTCACCGTCACCGGCAAGTGCGTGCTCGACGACACCGAGCGGATCACCGACTCAACCAACGACAAATCCTTGAGACAGCCAGACCCACCGTTCCGTCGAACGACCTTCTTCACGGGGCAGCCGAAGTTGATGTCGATGAACTCGGGTTGAAACACATCGGTGACCAGCCGAGCGGCCTCTCCCATTGCCAGGGGATCGGCGCCGAAGATCTGGACACCAATCGGGCGCTCATCTGCGCCGAAGCGCAGCTTGTCCAGCGTCGCCGCATTCTCTCGCCTGATGCCCTCGGCCGAGAGAAACTCGGTGACCACGACGTCGGCGCCAAAGCGGCGGCAGAGCCTCCTGAACGGAGACTCCGACACACCGGCCATCGGCGCGAGGTAGAGCGGGACGTCGTCCCGAACGTTGAATGGAAATCGCATCTCAGTACAAGCTAAGTGAGACACCCAAGTGCTTGCAACATCAACGTTTGACTCCCGCGCCAGCCACGCGTAACTTCCGTCGTTCGCGCGCACAAACTGGCCACTGTCGGGGAGCTGATGGAACTACGCGATTTTTTTGCTGAAGACGCGATCAGGCTGGAGCTCGAGGGAATCGCCAAGGACGAGATTCTCAAGGAACTGATCGGCCTCCTCGGCCTCGACGACAAGTCGGAAGGGATGTTGTTCAAGATGTTGAAGCGCCGCGAGAACCTCGGATCGACGGGCATCGGTCGCGGGATCGCGATTCCCCACTGCCGCTCGCTGGTCGTGTCGAAATTGCGCGTCGCGTTCGGGAGAAAGAGCGTGGGCGTAGACTTCAAGGCGATAGACGACAAGCCGGTGTTTTTCTTTTTCCTGATCGTCGCGCCGCCGCTCGAAGTTTCCAACCAATACTTGCCGGTACTCGGGAAGATCGCGCAGTTCAGCAAGGAGCCGGACGTGCCCGAGCGGTTGTTGAAGCTGAAGGAGCCGAGGGAGTTTATGCAGCTTCTAGAGGAGAAGAACCTCTAGGAAAACTGAACAGAACGGGATCTGAGATCTGAACTGCGGAAGAGAACGGGCTCCGAGATCTGAACTGCGGAAGAGAACGGGATCTGAGATCTGAGAAGCTCAGATCTCAGAACTTAGTCACTGCGCTCTGACCCCACTCGGCACTCCTCCTGACGTAACTCGCGACGCGTCGGATTGCCCTCCAATCGAAACGATGTCGCCATTTCCAATTGTTAACGCTTTCCTTGGGCGTGAGCGATTTCAAGAATCTCAAGGTTTGGCGTAAGGCCCATGCACTTGCGCTGAATGTCCATCGCGCGACGGTGCAGATACGAGGAGCCCAGTTTGTATCGCTTCGAGGTCAGCTGATTCGCGCCGCCTTTTCAATTCCGACCAACATCGTTGAAGGAAACGGCCAGGAGAGCGCTCAACAGTTTGCGCGCTTCGTGCGCTTCTCGCTCAACTCGACCTCGGAACTCGAGTACCACTTGATCGCCGCGCGAGACGTACGGGTGATCACGGCCACTGACTTCGACTCACTGACCAGCCAGACCGTAGAAGTTAGAAAGATGCTTTACGGTTTACTTCGTCACCTCGACCGCGTGAGATTGGATCCGGCGGCTCCGAAGGGTCCGAGCGCAGTGACTAGATCCTGAGATCTGTGCTTCTCAGATCTCGGATCCCGTTCCTTTGATCTCTTGCGACAAGATGCCAGAAGACTTCTACTCCCACTCGATTGTAGCCGGCGGCTTGGAGCTAACATCGTAAACAACGCGGTTTATCCCCGGCACCTGATTGATGATCCGGGTTGATATCCGCGCGAGCACCTCGTGCGGGAACGGGTACCAATCCGCGGTCATTCCGTCCGTGCTCGTCACTGCGCGCAATCCGAGGACGTTCTCGTAGGTCCGCTCGTCGCCGAGGACACCGACACTTCGCACGGGCAGCAGCACCGCGAAAGCCTGCCATATCTCGTCGTACAGCCCTGCCTCGCGAATCTCCTCGAGATAAAGCGCATCCGCCTTTCGAAGTAAGTCCAACTTCGGCTTGGTGACTTCGCTGAGGATACGAATGGCGAGACCGGGGCCGGGGAATGGATGTCGGGCGACCATCTCCTCGGGGAGTCCGAGCTCGCGTCCGACGTTTCTGACTTCGTCCTTGAACAACTCCCGCAGCGGCTCGATCAGCTTGAACTTCATTCCCGGCTTGAGTCCACCGACGTTGTGGTGAGTCTTGATCGTCACCGATGGGCCACCGCGCGGGGAGAATGACTCGATGACATCAGGATAGAGCGTTCCCTGCACCAGGAAGTCGACATCATCGCCGACCTTGGCGGCGGCATCCTCGAACACATCGATGAAGGTGTGCCCGATTGCTGTCCGCTTCTTCTCGGGATCCTCGACGCCGGCGAGCGCGCTCAGAAAACGCTGCTCCGCATCAATCGTGATCAGTTTGATTCCCTGATTCGCGCGGAATGTTCGCTCGACCTGTTCCCGCTCGTGGAGTCGGAGCAAGCCGGTGTCGACGAAGATGCATGTCAGCTGCTCCCCGACTGCGCGATGCACCAGAGCGGCGGCCACTGATGAATCAACCCCACCCGACAATCCGCAGATCACTCTAGACTTGCCGACCATCTTCCTGATGCGGGAGATCTCTTCCTCAATGAAGGCGCCGGCAGTCCACGTGGGTTCGGCTTTGCACACACCGAACAGAAAGTTCGAGATGATCTCTCCGCCGCGCGGTGTGTGCGCTACTTCCGGGTGGAATTGCACTCCGAAGATTTGCCGAGTTTCGTGGCGGAATGCGCTGATCGGATTCCCGTTGCTTTCCGCCGTCACGCGATAACCCTTCGGCGGCTTCTCGATATGGTCACCGTGACTCATCCAGGCCGTGACGGGCTCCTTGGTGGAGAAGCCCGCGAACAACCCTTTCGGCTCCAGAATCTTCATCTCCGCGCGACCGTACTCGCGGCGATCGGTGCGGATCACCTGTCCGCCTTCGATGTGCGCGATGAGCTGCATCCCATAGCAGATGCCGAGCACGGGGGCGATGTCGAAGATGGCGGGGTCGGCGAGCGGTACGTTGTCACCGTAAACCGAGTTGGGTCCACCACTCAGGATGATGCCGGTGGGCTTCCATTCGCGAATCCACTCGACCGTGCGGCTGGGCGGATGGATCTCCGAATACACGCGCGCCTCGCGCACCCGCCGGGCAATCAGTTGCGTGAATTGTGAGCCGAAATCGACGATGAGGATCCGGCTGCTCATAGAGTGATGTTTTCTACTTCTCCGGTGTCCGTGTCGAGAATCATCGCGGTGCATTTGCCGTGGATCCAGCCGCATGCCTCACCCGGATTGATCACGAGCGTAGTCCCAACTTTCTTGGTGCCTTGCAGGTGGGAGGAGCCGTGGACCACGAAGTCGTGGGACTCGATGGACCGGCCGCTCACTTCCGCAATGTCGTGAACGATCAGCACACGCTTCCCTCCCACTTCGAAGCTGTGGGGCGATTCGTAGATCTCCGTTCCCATTCCGCGCGCCGCGTACGCGCTCAGAGACTCGCGATCACCGTCGTTCCGGCCGAACACGCCGAGGAGTGCCATGCCCTTCTGATGAAAGGGGGAGAGGGAGAACGGGGAGCAATAGTCGCCCGCGTGCATCACCATCGTGATGCCCTTGGAATTAAATCGTTCCAGGAGGTCGGCGATGGCGGGAACGCGGTCGTGCGTGTCGGCCATAACTCCGATCCGCACTAGGAATTCCTCCACGCGGGGGAATTGTTGTCGTTGCGGACGAGATCGTCGTAGGTCTCACGCCGGGTTATCACCGCGAATCTGGTTCCGTCAACCAGCACCTCCGCGGGGCGTGGGCGCGCGTTGTAGTTTGAGGACATTACGAATCCGTAGGCACCAGTCGATTGCACCGCAAGAAGATCTCCCGGCTGCGCGTCGTCGATCTGCCGGTCGAGGGCGAGAAAGTCTCCGCTCTCGCAGATTGGGCCGACGACGTCGGCCACGGTGGTGCGTCCGGTTGGATTCACCGCCTCGATCCGGTGGAACGCGTTGTAGTGGGATGGTCGGAGAAGATCCGTCATGCCCGCGTCGGCGATGATGAACTCCTTGCCGCCGCTTCGCTTTCTGTAGAGCACGCGGGTCAGGAGGACACCGGCGTTGCCGACCAGGAAACGGCCGGGCTCGAGGATGATCCTGAGCCCGGAGCCACCCACTAGCGCGCCGATCACTTCCCCGAAGTGACCGATGTCGACCGTACTCTCCGCGTCGTAGGTGACAGCAAGCCCGCCACCGATGTCGAGGTATTCCAGCCGGGCTTTGGTGTCGCGCTCAATCTCGCGGCGCAGGTGAAGCAGACGCTGCACTCCCACCTCGTATGGCGCGAATTGCGAGATCTGGGAACCGACGTGCATGTCGAGGCCGAGCAGGTGGACGTTCTTGAGATTTGCAGCGACCTTGGCAACGGACAGCGCCTCGTCGAACGGAATCCCAAACTTCATTCCCTTTTCGCCCGTGCGCGTGTACGGGTGCGGAGTGTCCACCAGCACCTCCGGATTCACGCGCACCGCAACGGGAGCGACGAGGCCCAGCCGCTTCGCCACGGCATCGAGCACTTGCAACTCCTGCTCGGACTCCACATTGAAGAGAAGCACATCCGCGCGGAGCGCCTCTTCCATCTCCCGCTCCGTTTTCCCGACGCCGCTGAAAACGATATCCCGTCCGGAGTACCCCGCCTTGAGCGCGCGAAACAGCTCGCCGCCGGAAACAATATCCAGGCCGGCGCCGAGCTCACGGAGGAGGGCGAGTATCGCGATGCTCGAATTTGCTTTCGCGCTGTAGTGAAGACGCATGTCGAGCTTCCCCATCGCTTCGCGAAGCCGGCGGTACTGGTCCCGGATGGCCGCCGAGCTGTACACGTAACACGGCGTTCCGATCGCGCGCGCGATGACGTCAAGGGAGACGCCCTCGCAGCGAAGTCCGGACGCGTCTCTCGGAAACGCCTCGAAAGGCGCAGCCGTTTCCTTTACTCGAGCAGGCGACACCTCTCGGGCGCTCAGTACGCCTTTGCCCACAGCGCCTCGGCGATCGACGCGCTCCCGCACTTCAGGCACGTCTTGGGCGGCTCGGCGGATCTGAACTCCTCGTCGGGAAGAACGCGAATCGTGGCCTTGGTCTCTTCCTTGATTGCGGCCTCGCACTTGGCGTCACCGCACCACCCCGCGTACACGAACCCGCCGTCTCCCTCCATCACCTCACGAAAACGGGCGTAGGTGATTCCACCGCGGATGCTGTTGTGCTCCCGTCGCTCGCGCGCGTCGATCAGCATCGTCTCCTGAATCAGATGCAGGAGGTCGGCGGCATCCTCACCCACCGATGAAAGCGAAACAGCGCGCTTCACGCCCGTGTCGCGGCGCACCAGAATCGCCTGGTTCTGATCGAGATCCCTCGGTCCGATCTCCAGACGCAAAGGAATTCCGCGCAGCTCCCACTCGAAGTACTTGGCGCCGGGCTTGATTCCGTCGCGATCGTCGACATGCACGCGCAGACGGCCCGGGATCCGCCGCTCCCAGCTGAGCAAGCTTTCCTTGATCAGATGCGCGGCCGCCTTGACACGACCCTTGTCCTCTTCCGAGCGCCAGATCGGAACGATCACGATCTCGATCGGCGCGAGCAGCGGCGGCACGCGGAGTCCGTTGTCATCTCCGTGCGTCATCACCAACCCGCCGATGAGGCGGGTCGAGACGCCCCAGCTCGTGTTCCACGCGAATTCAATTCCCCCCGCCTCAGTCTGGAACCTGAGATCGAAGGCCTTGGCGAAGTTCTGTCCGAGGTCGTGGGACGTGCCGGACTGGAGCGCCTTGTTGTCCTGCATCATCGCTTCGCACGAGTATGTCTGCAGAGCCCCCGCGAACCTTTCGGCGTCCGTCTTTACGCCGGTCACGACCGGCATCGCCATGTAGCCTTCCATGAAATCGCGATAGACGCCGAGCATCCGCCTCGCCTCCTCACCGGCCTCTTCATGTGTGGCGTGCGCGGTGTGGCCCTCCTGCCAGAGGAACTCGAGCGTGCGCAGAAAAAGCCGCGTGCGCATCTCCCAGCGGACGACGTTCGCCCACTGGTTGATGAGTATGGGAAGATCGCGATAGCTCTGCACCCACTTGGCGTACATCGCGTAGATGATCGTCTCCGAAGTGGGGCGGACGATGAGCGGCTCCTCGAGCTTCTTTCCTCCGCCGTGTGTCACGACAGCGGTCTCCGGCGCGAAGCCCTCGACGTGCTCCGCCTCCTTCTTCATGAAGCTCTCTGGAATGAAGAGCGGGAAGTAGGCGTTCTCGTGCCCCGTCTCCTTGAACATCGTGTCGAGCTGGTGCTGCATCCGCTCCCAAATTCCGTAACCGCGCGGCCTGATGACCATGCAGCCGCGCACGGGCGAGTAGTCGGCCAGCTCGGCCTTGAGCACAACTTCGTTATACCAGGCGCTGAAATCTTCTGAGCGTTTCGTCAGCTTCTTATCGTCTGCCATTGGCGTTCTTACAATGAGTTCAAGAATGCATCGAGAGCTACGCTGCGCTCGGATCCATCTGCCAGCGTCTTCACGGTCACCTTTCCATTTGCATAATCATCGCGGCGAAGCAGCACCACGCTTTTCACGCCGGCGCTCGACGCGGTCTTGAGCTGGCGTGCCAGAGTCTGCGCCTTGAGCGCGTATTCCACGCTCCGCGACTTGGCGCGCAACTGGCCCGCGACCGTCATCACGTCGGATAGCATCGACTCATCGTCGGCGGCAACCCAGTACTCGGTCCCCAGCTCCGGAGTTGGCAGCAGATCACGCGACCGAAGCAGCTCGGTGAGCACGACGTCGCCCATCCCGAAACCAAGAGCCGGAAGATCCACGCCCCCAATCGTCAAAAGGAGATCGTCGTAGCGCCCGCCGCCGCAGATCGCGCGAAACTCCCCCTTCGCGTCGAACAGCTCGAACACCTTCCCTGTATAGTAAGCGAGCCCGCGCACGATTGAGAGGTCGAATTCGATCCACTCTCCGACGCCGAGGGCGTCGAGAAAGTTCATGTACTCGCGCATGTGCGTGACTGTTTCCATCACGTCGGGCGAGTTTCTAAATTCCGCCGCCAGCGCGTTGAGGTCAGTGGAGCTGTCGAGGATGCGCGACACGCCGGCTCGCGCTTCCGCGCTGGCGACAGCCTTCTCGACTTTGCCGAGCGTTACGTCGCGGGGCTCGCGGCCGGTTTTGTCGATCGCGGCGAACACGGCCGGCAGCTCCGCTTTTTTTACTCCAACCTGCGAGAGAACCGCGGTGAGAAGCTTCCGGTCCGACACTCGAGCGCGAACATCGCGCGAGGTGAGTCCGACGGCGCGCATCACGTCGATCGCAACCGCGAGGAGCTCCGCGTCCGCTGCAACAGATGCTTCGCCGAGGATGTCGACGTTGAGCTGAAAGTGCTCGCGCAGCCTTCCCTTCTGTTGCCGCTCGTATCGGAACAGTTGGGGAACCGAGAACCACCGAATGGGCTTCCGCATGGCGTTCGCTTTCGCGGCGACCATGCGTGCCAGCGTGGGCGTCATCTCGGGGCGAAGCGCGACTTCGCGACCGCCCTTGTCGGTGAAGGCGTACAACTGGCCGACGATCTCATCGCCGCTCTTCTTGGTGTAGAGCTCGAGCGACTCCAGGGGCGGACCATCGTATTCGACGAACCCGTATCTCCGCGCGACGTCGCGCCAGACCGACATGAGATAGTTGCGGGTGGCGAGCTGCTCGGGGTAAAAGTCTCGAAATCCTGGTAAAGCTCCCTGTGACATAGAGGAAAGCTACGCGGCGAACGGAGACACCTGCAAGCGCGACATCGCGTCGCCCACAGTGTGAAACGAGCCGGTGATGAGCAGTGTTTCGGACCGTGCCTGCCCCAGCGCAAGCGCCGCATCCATGTCCGGCTCCAGATCTGCCTCGAAGCCCTGCGCCCGCGCAAAGGAGCGCGCCTCCGCCGGGTCCCACCTGCGCTCCGCGGGAGCGGACGGCGCGTTGGTGAAAAGGAAGCGATCGACCGCCGGCGCGAGCTCGCGGATGATTCCTTTCCAATCCTTGTCGGCAAGAACGGCGACCAGAGCAGTTCGGGGCGAGGGCGGATTGATGGCGCGAATTGTCTCGGCGACGGTGCGGGCGCCGTCCGGATTGTGGGCGACGTCGAAGATGACTTTCCCTCTGCGCTCAAACCGGCCCGGCAGAAATACTCCGGCGAGCGCTTTGGAGATCTCTCCTGGCGGCGGCAGATATTCCTTTCCGATCGCGGCCAGGGTTGCGATCGCGGTGGCAGTGTTGCGCGCCTGGTGCGCTCCGAGCAGAGGCGTTGTTATGGTCTGGCCGTTGAGCGTGAACGACGTTCCAGTCGCGGACACCTGGACGTCGCTGATCGCGTATGCGTCCTCGAGAATTACAACCGGCGTCGCCACGGCCTCCTTTGCGCAATTGGCCAGCAGCTCGCGTATCGCCGGCGCCGGCTCGCCAATCACGGCGGGAATTCCTGCCTTGAAAATTCCGGCTTTTTCTTTCGCGATCGCTTCCAGAGTATCGCCGAGCAGATCCATATGATCGAGCCCGATCGACGTGACAGTCGCCACGCGTGGCACGAGCACATTCGTCGAGTCCAGGCGGCCGCCCAGTCCGGTCTCGATCACCGCCAGATCTACCTCTCTCTTGGCAAGCCAGTCAAAGGCGAGAGCGGTCGTCACCTCGAAAAACGTTGCTCCCATTTCCTCGGCGGTGGGAATCCAGCGCTCGAGGAACTCGAGGACCTCCTCCTCAAAAATCGGCTGACCGTTGACCGTGACGCGTTCCCGGAAGTCAACGAGATGCGGAGAGGTGTATCGCCCGACCACGAGCCCTCGGGCGCGCAACAGCGCTTCGCAGGTGGCAACGACGCTTCCCTTGCCGTTGGTGCCGGCGACATGGATAGCACTCAGCTTGCGCTGGGGCGAGCCGAGCTTGGCGAGAAGCGCTTCGGTGCGCTCGAGACCCGGTTTGATGCTGCCAGTGGTGCGGGCGAATAGTGCCTGGATCGCCTCGCCGTAGGGCGTCAGGTGGTCGTCCACCCTGCCGACGCTTCCTTGCCGCTCATATGGCGAAGCAGCTGACCCACCGTTTGCTTGAGCTCGGAGCGCGGGACCACGGAATCAACGATTCCATGCTCGAGCAAAAACTCGGCTGTCTGGAATCCTTCGGGCAGCTCCTGTCCGATCGTCTGCTTGATCACGCGCGGACCAGCGAATCCGATCACCGCTCCCGGCTCGGCGAGAATCGCGTCACCGAGCATCGAGAAGCTCGCGCTCACGCCTCCAGTGGTGGGGTTCGTGAGAATCGAGACGTAGGGAACGCGCCGCTCCGAGAGCTGAGAGAGAATCGCCGCGGCCTTTGCCATCTGCATGAGCGAGAGCACGCCCTCCTGCATCCGTGCGCCGCCGGACGCGGAGATGATGATGAGTGGATACTTGCGCTCGATCGCCAGCTGTCCGAGTCGCGCGATCTTCTCACCGACGACCGACCCCATCGACCCGCCCATGAACGCGAAGTCCATGACCGCGAGACAGACCGGCATTCCGCCGAGCTTCCCCGTGAAGGTGAGAATCGCGTCGCCCTCACCGGCCGCGCTGGTCGCCTTCTTGAGGCGAGCGGGGTATTCGGGAAAGCCCAGCGGATCCGTGGAGCGAATGTCCAGCTCTGTCTCTTCAGATGTCCCCTCGTCGAGCAGGATTGCCGCGTACTCGCTGGCGCGAATGCGGCGATGGAATCCGCAGTTCGGACACACATTGAGGTTGCGCACGAACTTCTCGCGGAGGTCGGTGTGACCACAGCGGTCGCACTTCTCCCAGGCGTCGGGCGGAATCTCGTGTTTTTCGTGCCGCGGCAGGCGGGGCTTTTTTTCTTTGCGGAACCATGCCATGCGCGCAATTTACGCGAGCGCGGGTGAGTTTGCAGCGGTTTGGCCCGTACTCGGGTTCGGCGGCTTGCGCGCGCTAATCGACCGGCCGATCTTCTCGGCGGGCTAGCGCATCGCGCAGTATTGAATCGTCGCCGGTCAGTCGGGCGAGGATGTCCTCTTCGGGAGCTCTCGCCTGCAGCGTCGCCTTGCGGCTCGCTGCACCGCGCCGCCTTGCAGCGGCGCTGGCTCCGGCCGCTCCCTCAGAGGACATTCTCACCCTCCTTCCCACGGGATCCGTGACTGTAGCCGGCGCGATTCGCCGCGAGGAATGCCACGCGGTCTCACCCCTCGCGCGATAGCGCGCCGAGCGTAGCTCGGCATCCCCGCGCAAACTTGCCGCGCGTCCGCTGACGCGTCCGGGACCAAGGACCGCAACCCAACCCCCCTACCGCGATCGCCGCTTGCGCTCACGGGCGAACGGCAGCGGAAACTGCGCGCGCTGTTAAGGTCTCAGGCAGGGAGGCGAGGGATGTCCTCTGAGGGAGCGGCCGCAGCCAGCGCGGCTGCAAGGCCGCGCGGTGCAGCGAGCCGCAAGGCGAAGCGGCAGGCGAGAGCTCCCGAAGAGGACATCCCTCGCCGACCCCGCGCGATGCACCAAGAGAAAGCGCGCACCACGATGCCCGATCGGCCGAGCTGGCAACTAGCGGCGGAGCGACAATGCGCTGCCGCGGCCCTCGCCCGAGATGCGCATCAGGATGCCGACGGCGAGCCAACTCGCGAGCATGAACGACCCGCCATAGCTGAAGAACGGAAGCGGGATTCCGGTGATCGGCATCAGGTTGAGAGTCATGCCGACGTTCACCAGCACGTGAACGAACCAGCCCGACATCAATCCGAACGCGACCAGGCTGCTGTAGGAATCGTTCGCGCGCTCCGCGATCTTCGTGATGCGGAGGAAAAGCCAGAGAAAGAGGGCCAGCGCGATGGTCACACCGACAAAGCCGAGCTCTTCTCCTACAACGGAGAAGATGAAGTCCGTGTGCTGCTCGGGCAGAAACGCCAGACGCTTCTGCGTTCCGAGCGTGAACCCCTTGCCGAACCATCCACCGGATCCGATCGCGACCTTCGATTGAATGACGTGGTAACCGGATGCGCGCGGATCGGCGGACGGATCGATGAACACCTTCAATCGGTTCTGCTGGTACGGCGCCAGCTTCTCCCACATCATCGGCGCGACGACGCCCGTGGCGACGTTCAACACCATTAGTACGATTCCCTCGATCAGGTACGGCCGGTACCAGAGGACGAGGGCGAGCAGGACGAAGAACCAGGCGCCCCAGAGGCCGACGCTGAACGAGAGAACGAGACTTATCGCGGGGCTGGCGATCAGGATCAGAAGTGGCCACGCCACGCCTGCCCAGAAGAGCATCGCGAAGAAGATTCCGATGAAAACAATGCCGGTGCCCAGGTCGGGCTGAAGCATGATGATTCCCCACGGAATGCCGACGATAAGCGCGGGCTTCCACAGATCGAGCAGTGACTTCGGCGTTTCACGCTGGTTGGAGAGCACTTTCGCGAGCATGAGCACGACGGTCACTTTCGCGATCTCGGAAGGCTGACCGATGCGGTGGCTCCCGATCGCGAGCCAGCTCTTCGTGCTCGCGGCGGTTCCGGCTCCCTTCCCGATCACAAGAGTCAGTCCGAGCAGGAAGATCGAAAACGCGTACAGCGGCGTCGTCATCCATTCGATGAATCGAACCGAGGAATGTCCGACGGAGTAGGCGACGCCCAATCCGATCAAAAGCCAGAGGATTTGCGACTTGTAGAGAGTAGCGACGGCGGTAGGCGTGTCAGTCTGTCCCGCCGAATAGACCATGGCCACACCGAACAACGAAAGGATCCCGGCTGCGGCGAGGAGACGGAAATCCGAAACGATGGGGCGACTCATCAGCCCTCGTCCATCACTGCCTTGATCGGCCCGACCTTCAGAAAATGGCCGATGATCGCTGATGCGATGTGTGCCGCACGCGAGCCATGCAATCCGAATTCAAGAAGAACCGCGACGACGATCTTCGGCTTGTCAGCCGGAGCGAAGCCGACGAACCAGCCATGATCGTCACCGCCGGTGTTCTGCGCCGTGCCCGTCTTGCCGGCGAGGGTGAGACCCTGAATCGCGGATGCGCCCGCGGTGCCGCCTGCTTCCAAAACCGCCTTCAGTCCCTCCAGCACCACGGAATCCTGCAGGCTTGTCAGGGTGAACACCTGCTTCCGCTGCGGTACCAGGTGAGCGATCTCAGGACGCGGCGCCATACCCTTGGCCGCGAACGCGCTATAGAGCTTCGCCATATTGACGACGGTCTGCGAGTTCGCTCCCTGCCCGATCGCCAGGTTCAACGTCTCGGCGTTGCTCCACCCTCGCGCGCCGTACTTCTTGTTGTAATAGTCGATCGCGTAGGGCCAGCGCGCCTGCGTCTCCTCAGGCAGATCGATGCCTGACTTGTCGCGCATGGTCAGGCTGATCCCTCCTGCGATGAACCTCGCGAGACCGATCTTCAGCCCGAGCTGATAGAAGTACACGTCGCACGAGTGCTTGATCGCGCCCTCGAGACTGAGCGAGCCGTGGCCCTTCTTCTCCCAGCAGCGGAAGTAGCGGTTGCCGAACTGGTAACCACCGGTGCAAGGCACGGGCATGTGGTCATCCACGCCGACGACGCCCTCCTCGAGGCCGATGATCGAGGTGGCGAGCTTGAACGTCGAGCCGGGCGGATACGTTCCCTGAATCGCCTTGTTTACGAGAGGGCGCCGCTTGTCATCGAGGAGCTTCTTGTAATACTCCACAGGAATCCCGCCGGTGAACTTGTTCGGATCCCAGCTCGGCGCGCTGTAGAGCGCGAGGACTTCGCCGGTATTCGGGTCGATCGCAACCGCGCCACCCTGCAGCGAATCGGCGAAGAGGCCCACCGTGAACTTCTGGAGATCGAGATCGATGTTCGTGTAGAGCGGCGGCGCGCCTTCCGCGCTCAGATCAGGCCTTGGCCCCTCGCCCCTCACGGGGCGGCCACGCGCATCGACCTCGTCGAAGCGTACGCCTTCCTTGCCGTGGAGTATCGGCTCGTACTGTTTCTCGAGCCCGGCCTTCCCGATCTGTTGTCCGGGTTTGTAGCTCGCGTACTTCGGATCGTTGAGATCCGATTCAGTAATCTCGCCCGTGTAGCCGACGAACGACGCCACTACTGGTCCGTCGGGATAGTATCGCTTCGGAACTGATTGGATGATCAGTCGCGGAAAATCGAGCCGATGCTCCTCGAGAACCGAAACGATGTCGATGGTCGCGTCAGGGAGAATGACCGTCGGTCTCGTCGGCGCGCGGCGATAGCGGCTAATGGCTTTGTTGATGTCGTTCTGTCCGAGCTGAAGCGTCGGCGCCAGCTGTGCGAGCGCGCTGCGCAAGCTGTCGACGCTCGGCGCCGTGATCGAGACGGAGTACGCGGGAAGATTCTCAGCGATCACCTCGCCGTGCCGGTCGTAGATGATTCCGCGCGGCGCGGGCAGAGGAATCGGACGCAGCCGATTCTCCTCCGACTGCATCACGTACTGCTTGTACTGGATGACCTGCGTCTTGAAAAACGCCCCGACGAGAAGCACGAATCCGATCGCGAGGGCCATCGAGCTCATCCTCGCTCTCCTGGCCACGTCGTTCGGATGAAAGCTCATGTGGAAGTCGGCTCGAGTAGCGGTCGCATGATGAAGAGTAACAGAACGCCCACGGCCGCGGTTACCGCCGCTGAGAGTGGCGACCAAAGCAGTAGCTGCTGAAGCAGTTCGAATCCATGCACGCGTTGCTCACCGATGAAGTACAGGATGTCGAACACCCACTTCCCGAGGAAAAAGAAGAAAGCGTTGAGCACGAGATTGTCGGCGAAGAACACAGCTTTGAGATAGGAAGCGCCGAAACCAACGACCGTCATCGCGAGCGCGCCGGCGCCGAGAGCGTCCGGTGCGAGCGAATCGGAAATCATGCCCAGCGCGAACCCGATCACGGCTGCCGTCGCCGGCCGGACGCGCACTGCCGCAAGCAGCAGCGCCAGAACCAGGAAGTCCATCGGCGCGCGCCAGCCGAGGAGAGGACGGAGCGTGTAGTGAAGGACGATGAAGATGAGGAAGCTGATTATCGCGCGAATCGCTCCGCCCACGTTCATCGCGCTGCTCCCGGTCGATGCGGAATCGTGTCGGTTCTCACGGAATCGCGTCTGTTCGTATCGCGAGCCGCGGAGTCGCGGCGCGCGCGGGCGGCGGCTGTGTCTACGGGTCTCCGGATGGGAGCGGGTCTCGGAGCGACGGCCGGCGCCTTGGCGCTGTCGGTCACGCCGAGCGGAACACCACCATTCGAGCGCGCAATGCTGTCGAGCACGGCTCTGCGCGCGGCGGCCTCCGCCAGTGCCGCGGCCCTCGCCGCCGAATCACCCGACACGATGATGCGCTGCGTCGCCTGATCGACCTGAGCCACGTTCTGCCACACACCGTCGAACCCCTTGGCGAGCCGGTCGCGACGCAGGATCATGACGGAATAGACGTCCGACGGATTGACCGCCGGACGCAGCAGATAGGTGCGCGCCCAGCCTTCGTTCGTCTTCATCTCTTCCAGTACCGTTCCAATGGGAATGCCGCGCGGCCACACCCCGCCCCAGCCGGAGCTGACGATCACCGCGCCCGGCTTGAGTGTCGCTCTGAACGGAACCCCGCGCAGCTCGATCAGATACCCACCCGTCGCCGATCCCGTGAGATGCGCCTGCGCGATCCCGAATGCGGTGCCGTCGGGCGACATCGCGCTGACGCGGAAATCCGGATGCGTCCAGAGCATGGCGTGGCTCATCGTGGGATCCACCTGATCCACCACACCGACCAAGCCCTCCGGAGCGATCACGGGACTGAGTCTGCTGACGCCAGCGCGCGAGCCGGCGCTTAGAATCACGGTGGTCTCGTCCCTGACGCCGCGGCCGTGCAGGGCTTCAGTGGGTATGAAGCCCCAGCGGAGGCGGGAGCCGAGCCCGATGATCTTTCTCAGGCGGTCATTCTCGCTCTCGAGCGAGCCAGCTTTCATCGAGTTGAGCGAGAGGCTGTCGATGCTCGCCTGCTTGGCGTCCGCCAGGAGCAGCGACTGTCGGCCCCGCTCGGATCTTTCCTGGAGCATCACGAGCGGAGCAAGGAACGTACGCCGCATTCCTGTCGCGGCGGGATCGCGCATCGTGTTCGGAAGAGCACGGGCCGCGAGCGCCAGGACAATGCAGGTAGTTAGAACGATCAGGTCGAGCCGGGTGTTGCTTCTTATGGCGCGGGCCAACTTTTACCTCAAGTCGCTAGGACGGACCAGTATTTCGCCTCATCATCAAGTATTCGGCCACAACCCCGCACCACACAGGTCAGAGGATCCTCGTCGACGTGGATCGGCAGACCGGTTTCCTGGGACAGCAGCACATCGAGGCCGCGAATGAGAGCGCCGCCGCCCGTCATCACGATGCCACGGTCCACGATATCGGCCGCAAGTTCGGGAGGGGTGATCTCCAGCGCGCGGCGTACCGCGTCGACGATCTGCTGAATCGGCTCCTGAACCGCGTCGCGGATCTCCGACGAATGCACGCGCACCGTCTTCGGGATACCTGATACAAGATCCCTGCCTTTGACGTCCATTTCCCTCTCATCCCCGACTGGCGCCGCGGATCCGATCTGAATCTTCACCTGCTCAGCGGTCGATTCACCGACGAGGAGGTTGTAGTTCTTGCGCATGAATTGAACGATCGCCATGTCGAGCTCGTCGCCACCCGTGCGGATCGAGGTATCGCTCACGATGCCCGACAGCGCGATCACAGCGATTTCGGTAGTTCCACCCCCGATGTCGATCACCATGTTGCCTGTGGGCGTCTCGACTGGCAGCCCCACGCCAATCGCCGCGGCCATGGGTTCGGCGACCATGAAGACTTCTTTGGCGCCGGCGCCAAGCGCCGAGTCGCGGACGGCGCGCTTCTCCACTTCGGTGATGCCGGAAGGAACGCAGACGATCACGCGCGGCTTCACCTTGAAGACGTGGTTTTCAATGATCAGGGCGAGAAAATATCTCAGCATTTTCTCGGTGACGTCGAAGTCGGCGATGACGCCGTCCTTCATCGGTCTCACCGCGATGACGCCTTCAGGCGTGCGGCCAAGCATGCGCTTCGCCTCGAGTCCGACGCCTTTGATTTTTCTCGTCTCGCGATCGAGCGCGACGACCGAAGGCTCGTTCAGCACGATGCCTTCGCCCTTCACGTAGATCAATGTATTCGCGGTGCCGAGGTCCACGGCAATCGCATTCGCCGGAAACAGCGCACCCGGCTTAAAGAATGGCCAGCGCATTAGTTCAAATATGAATCGGGTGGAGTATACGGCAAGGCAAAGGCCTCGGCGACAGCGGGATATGTCACCTTTCCGTCTACGATGTTGAGTCCCTTCTTGAGTGCGGCGTTTTCTTTCAGAGCCTGCTTCCATCCCTTCTTCGCGAGGTCCTTCGCGTAAGGGAAAGTCGCGTTGGTCAGTGCGAGCGTTGACGTGCGTGGTACTCCACCGGGCATGTTTGCGACTCCGTAGTGGATGATTCCATCCACGACGTAGGTTGGGTTCTCGTGCGTTGTAGCCTTGATCGTCTCGACGCAGCCGCCCTGATCGATGGCGACGTCGACTATGACTGCTCCTGGCTGCATCGTCTTCAGATCTTCGCGGCGAATCAGTCGAGGCGCGACGGCTCCGTGAATGAGAACCGCTCCCACGACCAGATCCGCGGTGGAGATCTGCTCCAGGATGTTATGACGATTGGAATAGATGAGTGTGACGTTGGCAGGCATTACGTCAGAAAGGTAGCGCAAACGCTCCAGACTCAGGTCGAGGACGGTGACTTTCGCGCCCAACCCGGCGGCCATCTTCGCCGCATTGATTCCGACGATGCCGCCCCCCAGGATCACAACCTTGCCCGGAGCGACGCCAGGTACTCCGCCGAGGAGGACCCCGCGTCCACCGTAGAGCTTCTCGAGGTACTTGGCGCCTTCCTGGACCGCCATCCGTCCCGCCACTTCCGACATCGGCGTCAGGAGCGGCAGCTCCTTAGAAGGCAGTTCCACGGTCTCGTAGGCGACGCAGATCGCGCCGCTCTTGATGTGGGCGAGCGTCAGCTCCTTGTCGGCGGCGAAGTGAAAGTAGGTAAAGATCACCTGGCCCTTCTTAATGCGGGGCCACTCGACCTTGATCGGCTCCTTCACCTTCATGATCATATCGGCTTCGCGCCAAACAGTGTCGGCGTCGGCACCGACCGTGGCACCGACCGACGTATAGGCGGAATCCATAAAGCCGCTTCCCTCGCCGGCTCCCTTCTCGATCATGACGCTGTGACCCGATCCCACGAGCGCTTCAGCGCCCGCCGGCACCAGGGCGACCCGATTCTCGTTGGTCTTGATCTCCTTCGGAACGCCGATCTTCATAATTAGTTCAGGGACTCTAATTTGATTGTGAATTAACAGATTCGTCGGTGCTACTTGAACGTATGACTACCGGCCGGGGGCTGTGGGCGGGTCGGCTTGGGGCTCCGTGCTGGCCGTTCCCCTGTGGGACACTATTCAAGTGGTTTGGCGTTAATGATTCGCAAACCCCTGCGCCGGCTCGCGCGTACCAAACAGCTCGCCCGCAGCCCACCGCCGACCCGCCATCAGCCCCCGGCCGGTAGTCATAAGTTGCTGTTGACCCCGTGCTCACGCGGCGACCTTGGGACCCAGGCTCACCAGCGTCTGCTTTTCGGGCTGATAGTAAGTCTTGCAAATAGAGGCGACTGTTTCGGTGTCGATCGCATCGACCAGCGCCAAAACTTCGTCGAGCGTCCTGTACGGCTCCCCGTAAAGCTCCACCCCGGCGGCCCGATACATCCTCGACGACGGGCTCTCCAGAGACAGTGTAATCTGACCTTTTAGCTGGCTTTTTCCAGCGGTCAGCTCGTCCTCGCTCAAGCCGTTCGCAGCAAGCTTTTCCATCTCCTCGTTGATCGCGTCGACCGCCGCTCGCGCGGTCTCGGGCGTCGTCCCGACGTAAACGCCGTGCACACCAGCGTCCTCGTGAAAGGACTGAAACGAGTAAACGGAGTAAGCCAGGCCCAGCTCTTCGCGGATGCGCTGAAAGAGGCGCGAGCTCATGCCACCGCCGAACAGCATTCCGACCATGCTCATCGCGTAGCGACGCGGGTCGCTGTGCTCGAACGCCGGGCTGCCGATCACGATGTGGGTCTGGGCCGTATCACGCTCGAAGTGCACAGCGCTCGGTAATTGCACGATTGGAGCCGGAGACTTGAGCGCGGGCAGCCCACCACGGGGGATGTCGGCCCAGCCACTCGCTTCCAGCGTCCCGATCAGCGCGTCGTGCTCGACGTTTCCGGCGGCTGCCACCACGATCTGCTCGGGATGATACGCTCGCGAGTGAAGGGCCCGCAGATCGGTCTGGTCGAGCCCTCCCACCGTCTCGCGCGTTCCGAGAATGGAGTATCCGTAGGGATGCTTCCCCCACAGCTGAGCGTTGTGCAGCTCGAAGACGAGATCGTCGGGCGTGTCGTCGACGGTATTGATTTCCTCGAGCACGACCTTACGCTCGAGCGCGAGATCCGACGGCCGGAGCACGGGGCGAAAGACGAGATCAGCCAGAACATCGGCGGCCTGCGGAAGGTGCTCGTCAAGAACCCTGGCCTGATACGCCGTGTGCTCGCGAGAGGTGTAGGCGTCGAGCGAGCCGCCCAGCGTCTCGAGCGCGAGCGCGAGATCCCTGGCGCTCCTGGTGGGCGTGCCCTTGAACACCATGTGCTCGAGCATGTGCGAGACGCCCATTTTTTCGGGACTCTCGTGGAGGGATGCGGCGCGAACCCACGCCCCCAAAGCGACCGACCGTACTCCCGGCATGTGCTCCGAGAGTACGGTCAATCCGTTCCGGAGAACGGTACGTCGCAGGTCAGCTTCGGCGGACTGCGCGGCGAGCGTCACCCGCGCGAACGTCCCCCACTGCCACCGCGCGATCCACTGCGGGGACGGCGGGGCCTGTCGCCACGATCCGATGAGCCGCCTTCGGATCCTTCGCTTCCCCCTTCATTCTCCGCGCCGACGCCAGCGAGGTGTCCTTCACCGCCGCCGGAGGAGGAGGATTGGTCTCCTTCGGGCTTAGGTGAAAGTGCCTTCATCGAGAGGCGCAGGCGTCCACGCTCATCGCGCTCGAGAAGCTTGACCTTGACGCGGTCACCCTTCTTCACGACGTCTTCCGTCTTCTCGGTGCGGCCGTGCTTGAGCTCGGAGATGTGAACCAGACCTTCGGTGCCCGGCATGATCTCGACGAACGCGCCGAACGCGGTCGTGCTCTTGACGGTTCCTTCGTACGTGTCGCCAATGATCGGCTCCGCGGTGAGAGCCTGGATCATCTGACGCGCTCTTTCCATCGCCTCGCCGCCAACAGCGGCGATCGTGACCAAGCCAGCGTCGTCCACCGTGATCTCGGCGCCCGTCTCTTCCTGGATGCCGCGGATCGTCTTCCCCTTGGGGCCGATGAGATCGCCGATCTTCTCGGGGCTGATGTTCATCGTCACGATGCGCGGAGCGTACGGCGACAGATCCGCGCGCGGCTGCGCCAGTGCCTTCGACATCTCTCCGAGAATGTGAAGTCTTCCTTCGCGCGCCTGCGCCATGGCTTCCTTCACGATCTGGAGATCGAGCCCTTCGACCTTGATGTCCATCTGGATCGAAGTGATTCCCTGCGCGGTTCCGGCGACCTTGAAGTCCATGTCGCCCAGATGATCCTCGGTGCCGAGGATGTCTGTGAGGATCGCGTACTTGCTGCCTTCCTTGATGAGACCCATCGCCACGCCGGCGACGGCGGAGCGGAGCGGAACACCGGCATCGAAGAGAGCCAGTGAGCCACCACAGACCGACGCCATCGACGACGATCCATTCGACTCGAGAATGTCGGACACGATGCGGATCGTGTACGGGAACTCCTCGAACGCCGGCAGCACGCCCTGGAGCGCGCGCTCGGCCAGGTTTCCGTGGCCGATCTCGCGACGGCTGGTGCCGCGCATCGGTCTCACTTCTCCGGTCGAGAACGGCGGGAAGTTGTAGTGGAGCATGAACGACTTGGTCGTCTCGCCTGCATCGTCGATGCTGTCGAGGCGCTGCACATCGTTCGCTGTGCCGAGCGTGACGGCGACGAGCGCCTGTGTCTGCCCGCGAGTGAATAGCGCCGAACCGTGAGCGCGCGGCAACACCGGGGTGTCGATCGTGATGGCCCGCACATCCTTCGTGCCGCGGCCGTCAACTCGCTTGCCCGTATCCAGAACCTGCGACCGGAGCGCGTGGTACTCGGTGTCCTCGACGAGCGCCTTGACGTCCTTCGAGTTGTCCGGGAATTCAACGATCAGCTGCTCGATCGCCTGCTTCTTCACCAGCTCTACGGCTTCGATGCGGGTGTGCTTCTCCTTCTGGTTGATCGCTTCGGCGATTTTTCCCTTCGCCAGCTCGTCAACACGGGCTTTGACAGCGGAGGGGGCCTCGACCTTCTTCCACGCCATTTTCGGAGCGCGGTTCTGGGCGAGCATCTCTTCCTGAATCGCGATCAGCTCCTGCACGCCGCGCTGACCAACTGTTAGCGCCTCGAGCATGTCGGCTTCGGTGACCTCGAGCGCTCCGCCTTCGACCATCATGATCGAGTCCTTCGAAGCGGCGAGGACGACGTCCATGTCGCTATACGGGAGCTGCTGGAATGTCGGGTTGAGGATCCACTTTTCCTGGACCCTGCCGACGCGCACGCCGGCGATTGGGCCCATGAATGGAATCTTCGACGAGTTGATCGCGTACGACGCGGCCACGAGCGCCATCACGTCAGCGTCGTTCTCCTGGTCGGCCGAGATAACGTAGATGAAGACCTGGACTTCGTTCTTGAAGCCTTCCGGGAATAGCGGGCGGATCGATCTGTCGATGATTCGCGCCTTGAGGATTTCCGGATCGGAAGGCCGACCTTCGCGCTTGATGAAGCCGCCGGGAATCTTGCCCGCGGCGTAGGCTTTGTCCTTGTACTCTACGAGTAGCGGGAAAAACGGAAGGGGACTTTCGGTGTCACTGACTGTCGCCGCGGCGAGGACCATCGTGTCGCCGAACTGGACAAGTGCTGATCCTGCGGCCTGCTTCGCCATGCGGCCTGTCTCGATGACGAGGCGTCTGCCGGCGAACGTTCTTTCGATGCGTTGCATAATGTTGTGTTGTTTTCGCTTGTGTAGCACAAACCGCGCGGACGCCATTGTGCGCCGCGCGGTGAGATCAAAGAGTCAGGCTAGTATCGGAGTCCAAGGTCCGCGATGATCTTGCGGTAGCCTTCGAGGTCGGTACGCCTCAGGTAATCGAGGAGACGGCGCCGTTTTCCAACCATCTTGAGCAGCCCGCGACGGCTGTGGTGATCCTTCGCGTGGGTGCGGAAGTGGTCGGTGAGATAGTTGATTCTCGCGGTGAGAAGCGCGACCTGAACTGTGCTCGAGCCGCTGTCGTCTTTGTGGGTGCGGTACTTCTCTACGGTGGGTGTCTTCTCGAATGCCATTATTTGGATTTGATCTCGCGCCCGCTCATTTGCGGACGCCTGTATCTGGTTCTTAAATCGCTGTAGCCTTGTAACTTAGCGGGCAAAGGGAGGCAAGACAAGGCACCGGTCCCCACTTGCGCTCGGCGACCGCGGCAATCGCTGTGACCCCGGAACGGAATGGTGGTTATTCCCCGTTGCCCAGGGCGCCCTCCGGTTCCGAAATCCCGGCTGGGGCGTCTTGAGAGCGACCCTTCACCCGGAGTCCGGATTGTTTTTACGAGGAGCCGCGCTCTTCGGCCTGTTGTCCCTGGCGCACCCGTTTCCAGCGCAAACGCTGCTCGACGGCAGTGCCCAGCCTTGCGCGGATGTAAAGGAGACGACGTCCGGCGTGCCCGGCGTTCACGTCTACGCGTTCAATGCAAGGAAAATTCCGGCGATCCGCAGGTCGCTATTCGTGCTCGACAGCCTCGACTGGGAGAGCGGTGACCCTGACGCGATACGCGCTGCCTCCAGGGAGTATGATCGACTCCTGTCGCTCGTGAGAAATGCTCGTACGCTCGGATATGCAACCAGTAACGGAAATGGCGATTTCGAGATCACGGTAACCCAGACAGACTCGGTGCTTGTCTTTGGTGAAGCCAAATGGCCGGGCGAACCGTTCTACTATTCAAGCAAAGTGGTTGGCGCGACTGGACAGGAAGAAGTGAGAGTAGTTCTGCTCATGTGCAGCCAGCAGCTGCTCTAGCTATCGCGGACGGGCGCGGAGTCCAGGTTTTCATCAACCACCACCTTTTCGCTCCTGGCGCTAATCCGCCCATCGCGAAGCAGAAGCTTGAACTCGAGGCCGGGTGAGAACTGGCGCGCTGAAGTGAGTGCGCGTCCCTGCTCATCACGCGCAACCGCATAGCCGCGCGAAAGCGTCGCGAGCGGGCTCAGCGCATTGAGCCGCGCCGCGGACGTGCCGAGCAACGCCCTCTTGCGAGTCACGATTCGTGTGGACGATTGCGCGACTGAGCGCGCCAGTCGGCCGAGATGGTGGCGAGCGTACTGAATCCTCCCCACCAGCGCGTCGGAGAGATTTCGTTTCGCCAGCGACAATGTCTTGTTCACCTCGTCGCGCGAAGCGCATGCGGCAGCAGCCGCGGCAGAGGGCGTCGGCGCTCGCAGGTCGGCGACGGCGTCGCAGATCGTGATATCTACCTCGTGCCCAACGGCGGAGATCACCGGAACGGGGGACGCCACGACGGCGCGCGCGACGCGCTCGTCGTTGAACGCCCACAGATCTTCCTTGCTGCCACCGCCTCGTCCGACGATCACGACGTCGGCTTTTCCCCAGCGCGATACTCGCCTGAGAGCGGCCGCAATTTCCAGCTCTGCGCCATCGCCCTGAACCCTGGTCGGACACAGAACGAGGCGGGCGCCGAGATTCCGCTTCCTCATTACCGCCACGATGTCTCTGAGCGCGGCACCGTCGGGACTCGTCACCACGGCTACGATTCTCGGAAAATGTGGAATCGCGCGCTTGCGCGCTTCGTCGAGCAACCCCTCGCGACGCAGCTTCGCCAGCGTTACTTCCATCGCCTTTCGCCACAGCCCGTCACCCTCGGCGTCGATGCGTGTGACCTTGAGCTGGAGATCCGTGCGCGCAGTATAGACGGTCATCTGCCCGAACAGCACCACCTGCATTCCATCATCGGGCGGCGCCGGCATGCGATGCTGATCACCAGACCAGACGACGCAGCGAATCTGAGCAGCCCGGTCGCGCAGGCTGAAATACCAGTGTCCGTTCCGGTGCTGCTTGAAGTCGCTGATCTCGCCGCGGACCCAGACTGGGCGCAGGCGTGATTCGATCACCTCGCGCGTCACGAGCGCGAGGTCCCCCACCGACAACGGATTGTCCGCCGCGCTGCCGGGTGGGACTGCGCGCGGAGACGCGAAGAGATCGAAGGGAACTGCTTTCATCGGGCCGTCATCTCGGCGGCGCGAACCGTGTTCGACATCAGCATCGCGATCGTCATCGGTCCAACACCGCCCGGAACCGGGGTGATCTTGGACGCCACCTCCCGAACGGACTCGAAATCGACGTCGCCGACGAGCTTCGTTCCACTCTTGGACCGCGCATCAGCGACGCGATTCGTTCCGACGTCGATCACGACCGCGCCCGGCTTCACCATGTCGGCCGTGACCATGCGCGGGCGCCCAGCGGCGACGATCAGAATGTCGGCGGCTCGCGTGTGTGATTTGAGATCCGCCGTATGACGGTGACAGACGGTCACGGTGCAGTTCGCGTTCTCATTGTCCTGCATCATCAACGCGGCCATCGGCTTGCCCACGATGTTGCTGCGCCCGATCACCACGCAGCTCTTCCCCGGCGTTTTCACGCCTGACTCTTTCAGCAGCACCTGGATTCCCGCCGGCGTGCAGGAAATGAATCCGTCGCGCTCACCGATCAGCATCTTTCCGACATTGACGGGATGAAATCCATCCACGTCCTTGGCCGGGTTGATCCTTCTGATCACGGCGTCGGGGTCTATCTGCTTCGGGAGCGGCATCTGTATCAATATGCCGTGGATTTTGGGATCGGCATTGAGGGCGTCGACGCGGCTCAACAGGTCGGCCTGCGAGGTGTCGGCGGGCAACCGCACGTTGAGACTGTACATGCCCGCTTCCTCGGCCGCCTTCGCCTTTGCGCTCGTATAGACGGCGCTCGCGGGGTCGTCCCCAACCATCACGACGGCGAGGCCGGGCCTCACTCCCCGCGCTACGAGTTTCTTTGCCCGTTCCGCCGCATCCGCCCGGACCCTTTTCGCGATCGCCCGGCCATCGATCAGCTCAGCGGGCAAAGTCCACTGCTCTCGTCTCCCGGATCAGCACGACCTTGATCTGTCCCGGGTACTGGAGCTCGGCCTCGATGCGACGAGCAATCTCCTCGGTCAGCGTTGCCATGCGCGGATCGTCGACCTCCTCCGGCACCACGATCACGCGGACCTCGCGGCCGGCCTGAATGGCGAACACCTTCTCGATTCCACGGTAGCTCGCCGCAATCTTCTCGAGACCCTCGAGCCGCTTGACGTAGGTCTCGAACGCCTCGCGTCGAGCACCAGGCCGGGCGCCGGAGATCGCATCGGCTGCCTGCACCAGCACCGAGATCTCGCTCTCGTGGGGCACGTCGTCGTGGTGGGCGGCAATGCAGTTGACGACGATCGGGTTCTCCCCGTACTTGGTCGCCATCTCGACTCCCAGCTGAACGTGAGTCCCTTCGTGCTCGTGGGTCAGCACCTTGCCCACGTCATGAAGCAATGCGCCCCTGCGGGCCATCGGAACATCGAGCCCCAGCTCGGCGGCCATGATTCCGGCCAACCAGGCGACCTCCTTCGAGTGGTTCAGAATGTTCTGGCCGTAGCTGGTGCGCCAGCGCATGCGCCCGATCAGCTTCACCAGCTCCGGATTCAGTCCGTGGACGCCAGTCTCGTATGCCGCCTGCTCACCCGTCTCGACGATCGATGCGTCGACTTCCAGCCTCGACTTGTTGACGACTTCTTCGATGCGTCCGGGGTGGATGCGCCCGTCGGCGACCAGCTTCTCAAGGGAAAGCCGCGCGATCTCGCGGCGTATCGGGTCGAAGCACGACACCACTACGGTGTCCGGCGTGTCGTCGATGATCACGTCCACTCCGGTGGCGAGCTCGAACGCGCGAATGTTCCTGCCCTCGCGGCCGATGATTCGCCCCTTCATCTCGTCGTTGGGAAGCGAGACGGCTGATACCGTGGCCTCCACGCTCTGTTCGGCCGCGATTCTCTGGATCGCCAGCGCGATGATCTTCTTCGCCTCGCGCTCGGCGTTTCGTTTGGCGGACTCGCGGATCTCGCGGATCTTGTTTGCCGCGTCGGCCTGCGCCTCCTCCTCCATGCGATGCATCAGCTCCGCCTTCGCGTCGGCGGCGGAGATTCCGGCGAGCTGCTCCAGCCGGCGCCGTTCCTCGCCCAGCATCTTGTCCAGCTCCTGCTCGCGGTCGGCCAGTGTTTTTTCGCGGTTGCCGAGGGTCTCGGTGCGTCGCGTTGTCTCGCGCTCGCGCTGCTCCAGGAGGTCGTACTTGCGATTGAGCTGGCCTTCCTTTTCGTCGACCTTGCGTTCCTCGCGCTCGATTTCCTCGCGCCGGGAGCGCATCTCGACCTCCCATTCCTCCCGGAGCTTCATCACCTCTTCCTTGCCACTGAGGATGGCGGTCTTGCGAAGGCTCTCAGCCTCGCGCTCCGCGTCGCCAACGATTCTCTTGGCGGTCTCCTCAGCGGTCGCGCGCGCCTGCTGCTGGCGCCGGAGCTCAGTCTTAACACCCAACTTCCTGCCAACAAAGAAAAAAACCGCGCCGGCAATTGCAAACAGAAGTATGCCAGCTACGGCTAACCAAGCTGTGTTCGTCATGTCGTCGGATCTATGTTGGGCCCGCGGCAACGCCACAGGCGGCCCCTAACGCGCCGGAAAGTCGTCGCGTAGTTGAGTTAAACTAATGTCGGTTCTCGGTTTGGGCGAGAGGAAAGTGTTTGGTCTGGGGGCTATCCGGCTCGCTGACATCCACAAAACCAAAGCAGGGGGCTCTCAGCCTCGCAGCCAGATCGCTCGGAGCTTTTCCGTCGGCGTATGGAGCTGCGGAGTCGGGATTGTAACGGACTCATTGAGATTTCGAGGATGCGCGCGATGCTGGTCCGCCCGCATCTCCGCGCCAGTTATGAAGGCTCCCAGCGATTCGGCTGCAAAGCCTTCAGCCCCCTGCTTCGGTATTGTAGATACCGGCTGTGCTGCGAGACGCTTACTCTTTCCTTTTCGCCGGTGGGAGCCAGGGCCTGATCTCCGCGCCCAGCCGCTTCATGGAGCCCGCGAGGTCCTCGCCCGCTTCGCGGGCATCGAAGAGCTCGTCAGTGATGCTGAGCGCGGCCAGGATCGCGCCCTTCTGGGCCTCGACGATGTTGCCAGCGCGCATCGTCTCACGGATGACGTTGTCCACGTGCTCGGCCACGGCGCGCGTGCGCTCGGGGCTCGCATCGCTCCTGATGGAATACTCGTCGCCGAGGATTGTGACGCGGACGACATTCTTTTTCGTGGTCAACGCGCCCCCGCCACATCATGCTGTTGGCGCAGAAAGCGAACGCGGTCGATCATCTGCTGGGTCCGGGCGCGCGCCGCATCGAGCCGGCTCGTGAGTCCGGCGTTCTCCGTCTCAAGAAATTGAACGCGCTCCGGGGACACTACTCCCTTCACGCCGGTGGACTCGAGGCTCTTGATACGCGCCTCCGCTTGCAGCGCACGGCGGCGGAACGAGGCGAGCTCGTCACCGAGATGCTTCACCAGCTGCTCCAGCTCCGCGAATGCGGCTACTTCAGGCCGTACGCTGTCGGACACCCAGTTCTCCCTCTAGTGCGTTGACAATCTTCGCCGTTCTCGCTTGCACTTCCTGGTCCTTTAGTGTGCGCTCGGGATGACGGAACGTCAACGCCCACGCCAGACTCCGCGATCCTTCGGGAATACCCTGACCACTGAATTCATCGAACAGAGTAAGACTCTCGAGCAGCTCGCCCGCTTCTTTCCTGATGACGGCGTCGATCTGCGCGGCGGTGACGAGCGAAGGCGCCAGCAGAGCGAGATCGACCTGAACTCGCGGAGTCGCCGGAATCGCCTTATACACATGGCTAATAGCGGGTCCCTGCTCGATCGCTTCGAGGTTGATCTCCAAACCGAAAGCGGGCTTCGCCCAAACTGGAGCATCGACCGTCAGCCGTCGCGCCGAACCGACCACATGGCCGTCCGCTGAGATTTCCCAGAGCGTTTCGCCGGAGCCAGGAACGAGCTTCACCACCGCCGAGGGAAACGCAGCCACGGCCGCTGTTTCGGCGAGGAACTTGATGTCCCACTCGTCGTAGCTCGGTTGTATGGCCTTGGTGAAATGCGTCGGCGAGCGCTGACCCATCACCAGCGCCGCGACGTGCATTTCTTCGCGCGGAACCGCGGCCTTCTTCGGCCCAGGAAGCGCTGCCGGATCTTGCCCTTCGAAAAAAGCCGTGCCGATCTCGAACAGGCGAATGTTGCCCTGCATGCGAGCGAGGTTGTACTCGGCGCGAGAAACGAGAGTCCTCATCAGGTCGCCGCGCAGAAATGCTTCGTCCTCCGCCAGCGGATTGGTGACCCGGACTGTTGCTCCCTTCCCCTCCGCCACGAACGGCATCGGCCTGATTTCGTTGAGACCGGCAGCGACGAGCGCTTCCTGCACGCGTTTCGTGACAGCGACGAGCGGCGCATCGGGCACAGCGCTGGGCCTGAACGGTCGCAGCTCCGAGGAGAACGAGTCGTAGCCTCGAAGGCGCGCGATCTCTTCGGCCAGATCCACGTCGCCATGTACGTCGTGCCGCCAGCTCGGAGGTGAAACCTTGAGGACATCCTTTGCCTCTGGCGCGATCCTGAATCCGACCGTCCTGAGACTCTTCTCTACTTCGTTCGCCTCGACCGGCTCGCCGAGCAGTCGCGCCACGCGCGGGAGCTTGAGGGAGATTGGTTGCGGGCGCTTGGGGAGCGGATACAAGTCGACCGGATTCCCCTGGGGAATTCCGCCCGCGACCGACAGGATCAGTCGCACCGCGTAGTCGACGAGCCCTGGAATCGCATCGGCGTCCACACCACGCTCGAAGCGATAGCTGGCGTCGGTTGAGATTCCCAGCTTTCGACGGGTGGCGCGAATGCGGGCGGGATTGAACGCGGCAACCTCGAGAAAAATCTCGGTTGTCGATTCGGAAACTTCGCTGCCGCTGCCGCCGATGATCCCGGCGATGGCCTGCGCGCGCTCCGCATCTCCAATCACCACGGCGCCGGGGGGAAGCGTCCTGTCGACTCCATCCAGCGTCTTGATCAGCTCTTCGCCGCGCGTTTTCCTCACGACGACGGTTCCTCGCGCGATTTTCTCGAGATCGAACGCGTGCATCGGCTGCCCGAACCCGAGCAGCATGTAGTTGGTGACATCGACGACATTGTTGATCGAGCGCGATCCGACCGACTGCAGCCGCTGAACGAGCCAGTCGGGGCTGGGACCGATTTTGAGTCCGGTGAGCACCGCGCCGGCGTACCGCATGCAGCCGTCTGTGTCTTCCAGCTTGACCGTGACGTCTCCGACTTTCCCCGAAGTCGCCTTAACCGTATGCGTGCGAATGACGAACGGTTTTTCCTCCGCGATCTCGGGACGCGTCACAGTGCCCTGCGTCGCGGCGGCGATCTCGCGCGCGAGGCCCTCGTGCGACAGAAGATCGGGACGATTCGGAAGCACGTCGATCACGAGTCGCGTGTCGCCCATCGGCATCGCGTCGAGAAACCTCGTCCCCGGCTCCACTGTAAGCGTCAGTGGCATAATGCCCTCCTTGTCTTCTCCGAGCCCGAGCTCCTTGGCCGAGCACAGCATGCCTTCCGAGTTCTCGCCGCGAATCTTTCGCTTCTCGATCTTCACGCCCCCGGGGAGCGTGGCTCCGACGGGCGCGAACGGGTAGAGCGTGTTGACGGCGACGTTTGCGGCGCCACACACGACGTCCAGCAGAGTCCCCGTGCCGGCATCGACTTTCGTGACCCAGAGGTGATCGGAGTTCGGATGCCGCGCCACCTCGACGACGCGACCGACCACGATATCGCCCAAATCCTGGCGCAGAGCGACAAGATCGTCCACCGTCGCGCAGCGTGATGTGAGCAGATCGCGCAGCTCAACGGGAGTGAGCTTGAACGGGACGAACGCGCGCAACCACTCGTAGGAGGCGTTCACCTGGAGATCTGGTAAAGGAATCTCACGTCTGAATCGTAGAGAATCCGGATGTCGGGGATGTCGTAGCGGAGCATCGCAATGCGCGCCGGTCCCATGCCGAACGCCCAGCCGGTGTAGCGATCGGCATCGAGCCCCGCGGCATTGATGACGGACGGATGCACCATCCCCGAGCCGAGTATCTCCATCCAGCCGGTTCCCTTGCAGCCCGGACAGCCTGACCCATGGCACAGCTGGCACTCCACGTCCATCTCGGCCGACGGCTCGGTGAACGGGAAATAGCTCGGGCGGAAGCGCGTCTTCGTCTTGCCGAAGAATTCATTGGCGAAATGCGTTAGCGTCGCCTTGAGATCGACGAAGCTGACCCCTTCATCGATTGCCAGCCCTTCGACCTGGGCGAACATCGGCGCGTGCGACGCGTCGAAGAAATCGCGGCGGTAGGCATTGCCCGGGCTCAGAACCCTTATAGGCGGCTTGAATTTCTGCATCGTGCGGATCTGCACGGGCGAGGTGTGCGTTCTCAGCATCACGTTCTCGCCCAGGTATAGCGTGTCGTGCAGGTCGAGCGCGGGGTGATCGGCCGGGAAGTTGAGTGCGGTGAAGTTGTACCACTCCGTCTCGGCCTCCGGCCCCAGCGCGATCGTGAAGCCGAGCCCGCGGAAGATTTCCTCGATCTCCTCGATGACGAGCGTGACGGGGTGCTTGGATCCCTGCCACTGGCGCCGCGCGGGCATCGTGAGGTCGACGTTTCTCTGCGAGGAGCTGGCCGCGTCGAGCTGCCGGCGCCGATCGTCGAGTCGCGTCTCGAGTTTCAGTTTTACGGCATTGATCAGCGAGCCGCCCTCGCGCAGCTCTTCGGGCGCAAGCGACGGCAGCTGCTTGAAGAGCTCAGGCAACCGTCCTGACTTTCTCCCGAGGAGCGACGTGCGGGCATCTTCGAGCAAGGAGGCCGTGGTCGCGGCGTCGATGCGCTTCTCGCCCTCAGCGGCGAGCGTTGTGACGAGCTGCTGGAATTCCGAAAGCGTCACGATTCAGAGTTTGGGTGGGCAAACGCAAAAGAACTCCACCGCGCTGTTCTTACATTAGCGCCGGTAGAGTCCTTTCGAAATCCTTGGGAGGCGTTACGCGGCGTCGAGAGCTGACCTCGCCTTTTCGGCGAGAGCGGTAAACGCGGTGGAATCGTTGACAGCGATGTCGGACAGAACCTTTCGGTCGATTTCAATGCCCGCCTTCTTGAGGCCGTGCATGAACACCGAGTACGACATCCCGTGTTGGTGTGCGCCCGCATTGATGCGGAGGATCCACAGCTTGCGGAAATCACGTTTCTTGTTCTTGCGATCGCGGTACGCATACTTCCAGCCGCGCTCGACGTTCTCCTTGGCCGCCTTCCACAGCTTGCTCCGGGCGCCGAAGGCACCGCGGGCTGCCTTCATCACCTGCTTCTTGCGCTTCAAGCGCGCGACATTCGATCTAACGCGTGGCATTGGTCTATTCCTCTAGGCCTGAAGGAGGCGCTTGATGTTCCTGGTTTCGCCCGGAGTCTGGATGATCGTGGCCTGACGCAGACGGCGCTTTCTCTTCGACGATTTCTTGGTAAGGATGTGGCTCTTGAACGCTCTCATGCGCTTCACCTTTCCCGAACCGGTGATCTTGAAGCGCTTTCTTGCGCCCTTGTGGGATTTCATCTTCGGCATTGCTGTTCCTTCGTGTGTAGATCCCGGCGTTGATCGCCGGGCTCGCTATGGACTTTCGGCAGACCGCGACGCTCGCTACTTGGGCGCGAGTATCATGGTCATGAACTTTCCTTCGAACTTTGGGTCGGTTTCGATCTTCGCCACATCGGCGAGCTCCGTAGCGACCCGATTGACCACCTGACGCCCGAGCTCGGGGTGGGCGATCTGTCTGCCCCGGAACATCAGCGTCACCTTCACTTTGTTTCCGTCCTTCAGGAACTCCCGCGCGTGACGGGTCTTGGTCATGAAGTCGTGCTCTTCGATTCCGGGCCGGTACTTCACTTCTTTCAGGTGAATCACGTGCTGCTTTTTCTTCGCCTGGCGCGCCATCTTCGCCTGCTCGAACTTGAATTTCCCGTAGTCCATGATGCGGGCCACGGGGGGCCTCGCCATTGGTGCGACTTCGACGAGATCGAGTCCCTGCTCGATTGCCTGCGCAAGGGCTGCATCTACGTCCATGATTCCGAGCTGCGCCCCATCGGCAGCTATGACTCTGATGGGACTGATGCGGATCTGTTTGTTGACGCGTACGCGCTTGGTGGTGTCCTGGATACGAGCCTCTTTACTCGGAGAAAACAAAAACGCGGACCCCTTTTCGGAGTCCGCGCAACAAAATGCCGCCCTGCCGGGGCGCCATCCGTGGCTAGAACTCCTTCAGCACTCCTCAGAATTCGAGGGCCAGAGGGTGGGGTGATCCGCCCGGATCTCCCGCTTATCACATTGTCAGGACGTAAGATAGGACTGACTGTCGTGACATGCAAGGGATCAGGCCCGCTTACGTGCGGTTCCTTCGCCGCCTAGATTCGCGGGATGCCAAAGAAAGTCATCGGTGGCAAGGTCGAGAAGCGAATCCCGATTGACGGCATTGGGGGCGTCTTCATCTACGCCAACGATGCGAAGGCGCTCTCGAACTGGTACGCCCACCATTTCGGGCTGAAGCTCGAGACCTACGAGGACGGCAAGGTCTACGGCACCGAGTTCAAGTACCGGCGCCTCGGCGATTCCTCCAAAGTGGACTCGACCGTGTTCTCGATCTCGCAGGCCAAGACGACGCTCCCGACCGACCGCCGCGAGGCAGTGATCAACTACCGGGTGCGTGACCTTCAGCCGTTTCTGGAGCAGCTGAAAGCCGACGGCATCGAGATCGAGAAGACCGAGGACTTCGACTACGGCCGATTCGCGTGGATCAAGGATCCCGAGGGGAATCGGATCGAGCTGTACCAGCCTCTCAACTGATAACTGGCGACTGGATCAACTGCAGCTGAATATCAACTGCAACTGAATATCAACTGCAACTGAACGGGCGGGAGGCGTCAGAGGCATAGACGCCAGTTTGTTAGTTCACTACGCCCTGACTTTACCAGGCCCGAATCAGGGCACAAGCAACTGCCTTTGCTCAGAACGCCATAGAGGCAAGTCCGGGCGTAGTGAACTGTCGAACTGGAAACTCTGCCTCTGACGCCTCGCGCCCGTTCAGTTGCAGTTACCAGCTTCCGCCCGTTCAGTTGCAGTTACGGTTACAGTCCTAAGCCACGCCATCCTTTAGACGGTAGGCTTTCCCGTCGTGCTCAACCCGCCCCCATGCAACGGCCGCGTCGTGCTCGAAAATCACGAGCCAGTTCTCGTCGACCGCTTGCTTAAGGATCCTTCGCTTGGTCTCGAGCGTGACCAGAGGCTCGACGTCATAGCCCATGATCCACGGCAGCGGCAGGTGCGCGTGCGTCGGAACGATATCGCCGAGGTAGAAGGCGCGGTCCCCGGATGACTCGATGAGTACGCTCTGGTGGAAGGGAGTGTGGCCCGGCGTGGGAATCACACGAACCCCCTTCACGATTTCCTTTTCGCGCGAGACCCACTCGATCTTGTCCGCCTGGTCCAGCGGTACCCAGTTCCGCTCGAAGTAGCTGGCCGCCGTCCGCTCGTTCGAATTCATTGCGTACTCGTACTCGCCTCGCCTTACGATGTACGTCGCGTTCGGAAAGCTGACCTCCAGTGATCCGTCCGGACGATTGCGCGTGTTGCCACCGGCGTGGTCGAAGTGGAGATGGGTGTTGATCACGATGGAGATGTCGGTTGGCGCGACCCCGATCTCCTTTAGGCCATCTTCGAGCATAGTCCCGCCGTCCGCGCCCTCGTTTTCGAGGCCGTAGATGTCCTTGAACTTCTCGTTCTCCTTGTTGCCGGCGCCAGTGTCGATGAGGATGAGGCCCGACGGATGCTCGATGAGCAGGCAGCGCATGCCGAGCTGGATCCTGTTCCGTTCGTCAGCTGGGATGCGCCTTTCCCAGAGGGGCTTCGGAACGACGCCGAACATGGCGCCGCCGTCGAGCCTCTGACCGCCGGCCTGGATCGCGTGAACGGTGAAGCTGCCGATCTTGCGGCGCGAGACGAGGGGACTGGGCGCGGTCACGCCGTCGTGTCGCGTGTTACTGGAGTGGGCAACCCGGAGGGTCTCCGCTTCTTCCGACGCACCGCCGGAGCCCTGAGCAGCGTCTGGAGCTCGCCCCAGGTGCCACAGCCGCGATCGGCGAGATCGGACATCATGCGCAGCAGACACTTCGCGGTCGCGAGCGCGTCGCCGGCGGCGCGATGCCGATTCCGGATCTCGACCCCGTAGTATCGGGCCACGTAGTCGAGCGAGCGGCGCGAGAGCTGGGGCAGGACCTTGCGGGCGATCTTCACGGTGCAGAGGCGACGCCCCCGCAGCTGGCGGCCAGTGGAGCGCGACACCTCTGTCGTCACGAATCGCCAATCGAACGTGGCGTTGTGCGCGACGAACACATTTCCCTCGAGCACACGCAACACGTCAGGGGCGATGCAGTCGAACGTAGGCGCGTTCTTCACCATGTCCCAGGTGATGTTCGTCAGCTGTGTGACGAAGGGCGGAATCGAGCGCTGCGGATTGACGAGCGTCTCGTAGAGCTCGACGATCTCGCCGCCCTTGACGACCACCGCGGCGAACTCCGTGATGCGATCGCCCAGCAAGGATCGGCCGCCGGTCGTCTCGGTGTCTACCACCACGTAGGACAGCGCGCAAAGTGACTCGTCCGCTGAATGACCGTACGAGCGGGGGCGTTCTCGAGTGACGGCGTAAGGATTCACCGTCAGATCGGCCAGCATCCATCGTCCGTCCGCGTTGTGGACGAACTGCCGCCGCCCCGCGAACATCGCGTGCGCCATGTGCTCGGCGACAATTCGTGGAGCACCGGGAAGGCTGCAGACGTGCCCGATCAAGTCCACCACGTCGGCCGGACCCCGCGAGAGATAGTCGAGCGCGCGCGTCGTGAGCAGAGTGTCTTCGGGCTCGGAGTAAACTCCGCGCGTCAGATCCACGGATCGTCTCGCGTGATTGGGCACGTCATGCAATGCGGGCCGCCGCCACCGCGGACCAGCTCGCCACCTTCGAACGTAATGACGGCGCGCTGGTTCGGCGGAATATCAGCATCGCTCGACAGGAAGTCGGACGCAGAGATCATCTTGAAGCCAGCTTTTTCCAGCTCTCTCAATGTCGTCTCGTTTCGCGCGTACGACGTGATTACTCCGGGCCGCAGGGTCGTGTTGTTGCAACCGGACGCCCACTGCTCACGATCCTGGACGATCCTCTTCGATCCTCCGCAAAGAATCGGCTCCATCGGCAACCCGCAGGCCTTGAGCGCCGCGAACAGGTCGGGTTGCTCCTTCATGTGGCTGTCACCCTTTTTCCATTGAAGAATCGGCAGGCGGTACGGTCCGATGAAGTGGGGCGGATAAATCACGCACAGCTCCCGGTCGACGTGCGTGAAGATCATGTCGAGATGAATGGCGGTCGCCTCCTGCGGCATCACGACGACGATGAGGTTGATGACCTCGGTCTGCTCGAACAGGATCGTAGCGAGGCTGTCGATTCCCGCCGGGCTCGATCTTTCGCTGAAGCCGATGACCAGCACGTCTTCCCGGAGCGGATGCACGTCCCCGCCCTCGAGGGTGTGGTTGAGACGGCGCTCGACCGACCCATCGTAGACGATCCCCTTGTTACTGAGCTTTGGATGAGACGTGAACAGCGCCTTCATGATCAGCTCCTCCGTCCACCGCGCGTGAAAGCGCATCGAGCCGATCATCATGTTCTGATTGATCGCCATCGCGGAATCGCGTGTGAAAAACAGGTTGGGGAGCGGCGGAAGCGAGTAGCTGGATTCGTTGAGCGTGCGCGACAGCGGTCCTGGCTCCTCTTCCTTTCCCTCGATGAGGAGGTTCACGACGGCCGCGGGTGGCAGTCCGCGGAGATCCGAAGCAAGGGGCTCGAGCGGAACCACATCGAGGGTCTCACGAATGATCAGCTCCCGGACCTCCGGATCCTCGAGCACGTCGGTGAGCAGGTCGCGTACGTGCAGCACCTCGCAGAAGCGCTCGAGCACCTGAACGAAGCGCCGGTGCTCGCGCTTGGCGAGATCGGCGTCGACGATGTCGTCGTACAGAAAGTCCGCTCTGGTGCTGGGTGTTACGGCGAGCAGCTCGTTGCCGGGGCTATGGACCAGAACGGTGCGGAGCGCACCGATTTCGGAGGTGACGTGAACAGGCATCCGTAGAAGATAACGTGCGATCGAATGGGGCACGGATGCGGGAACTGAACGGGATCCGAGATCTCAGAAGCATAGATCTCAGTAGGTAGGCACTACGCTCCGACCGTATCGGGCGCCCCTCCTACCACTACCACCGCCTGTACCATAACGCCACTCAGATATGTCGCAATGTAGTTCCTAAGCCCTGGCATCTACGCTTCTCAGATCTCGGATCACGTTCAGTTTGCAGTTGCTTCTCAGATCTCGGATCACGTTCAGTTTGCAGTTGCTTCTCAGATCTCGGATTACGTTCAGTTGCAGTTGAGATCTCGGATCACGTTCAGTTGTTGCCCCTACCCGGCCATTCCGATTAGTTTGTGAACTAATTCACAAGCGCCAAATTGAAGCGGATAGCTGAATCCACAGTCAGGCGACTTTCCCTTTACCTGAGCTTCCTCGAAGGGATCGACCGCCAGGGTCTCAAGACCATCTCGAGCGACGAGCTCGCGCGGCTCGGCGGGACGACGTCCGCTCAGGTGCGAAAGGATCTCTCGCTCTTCGGCTCCTTCGGCAAGCGGGGGCTCGGCTACTCCGTCCCCGAGCTTTCCGGAAAGCTGCGCGAGATCCTCGGACTCGGAAAGCAGTGGCGTGTCTGCATCATCGGCGCCGGAAAGATCGGCGCCGCCCTCGCCCGCTACCGTGGGTTCGCTGAGCGCGGATTCAACGTTACCGCTGTCTACGACAGCGACGAGGCGAAGATCGGAAAGCGATGGGAGAACCTAACCGTCAGACCGATATCCGAGCTCGAGAAGGACGCGACGAAGCAGGACTTCGACATCGCGGTCGTGGCGACTCCGGCGGAGAACACTCCTGCCGTGGTGAAGCAGGTCGTGCGCGCGGGGATCAAGGCCATTCTGAATTTTGCGCCGGTGCAGCTGTCCGTTCCCTCGGATGTAACTGTCAGGAACGTCAACATGGCGATGGAGCTGGAGGGGCTGTCGTTTGCGCTGAGCAACCGGAGCGAATAACTCGAACTGAACGAGAAGTGAGCGCCGGCTTTCAAGTTTGATGGCTATCTGACAGCATCACAGGAGCCCGAACAGCACCGCAAACTTTTCCGGACTGAGCACTTCCGGCCGCGCGGCCGAGTCAATTCCGGCGCGCTCGAGCAAGACCGCGACCTGGTCCGATGACAATCCCCGAGCAGTTCGCAGCACTCGCTGCATCTGCTTCCTCCGCAGCCCGAACGCCGCCTGTACGAATGCGCGGAATGCGGGGAGTGATTCGATTGGCACGAGTGGACGCGCACGCGGCGTGAGCCGGACCACCGCCGACTCCACCTTGGGCGGAGGGCGGAAGGCGCTCGCGGGTACAGTCATTACCTGCTCCACGTGCGCCACCGCGGCGACGTTTACCGACAGCGCTCCGTAACTCTCCGTGTCCTCGCGCGCCGCCATCCTCTCGGCCACCTCGCGCTGAACGAGAAAAACAGAGCGCCTCGGAATCGGCGGCTCCAGCGACCTGAACACAATCGGGGTCGTGATGTTGTATGGAACGTTGCCAATGAGCAGGAAATCATCTCCCGCGGCTCCGCGCAGATCGGCGTCGAGAAAATCTCCCTCGACGATCTCCACATTCGGCCGGCCGCTGTACTTGTCGCGCAGCTCCTTCGCCAATGCGCGATCGATCTCCACCGCTATCAGTCTTCCGCTTCGCTCAGCGAGGATGTTGGTAAGCGATCCGCGGCCGGGCCCTATCTCTACGACCGTGTCATCAGGGGTGGGCGCGAGCGCATCGACGATCGCGGTGAGAATCTTCTCGTCGGAAAGAAAGTGCTGCCCGAATTTCTTGAGCGCCGGCGGATGTCGGCCACGCCCGCCGGGCGCGCGCGGCACGCTCAGCTCCTGACCACCACGAGCGTAAGGTCGTCTCGTAACGGCACCGCGCGCGTGTGGACTTCGAGCATTTTGAAAACCCTGTCCACGATCACCTTCGTAGGGTTCTCGCGGTTCTCCTTGATCAGCTCGAGCACGCGCTCCTCGCCGAGGCGCTCGTCGCGCGAGTTGCGGGCATCGCTGACGCCGTCCGTGAAAAGAACGAGCAGGTCCTTCCTGCCGACCCAGCTGAGCGAGGCGGTGCTCGGAACCTCGTCGAGCATGCCGAGCGGCGGATTCACGGCCGACAAGCGAGTGGACGTTCCCTCTTCGCTGATGACGAACGCGTGCGGATGACCGGTGTTGGCGTAGGTGAGCCTTCCCTTCTCCGGATCGACGACGCCGTAGAACATCGAGATGAACATCTCCGTGGTCTCGAGCTCTTCGCGCAACGAGTGAACGAGTGCGCCGAGCATCTCACCGGGATTTACGAAGTTCTGCGCGTGGATGGCCGAGGCGCTCATGGCGAGGGCCATGATCAACGCGGCGCGATACCCATGGCCTGACACATCGCCGATCATCACGCCGGTGGCCTTGTCGCGGAGCTTGAACAGCTGGTAGAAGTCGCCGCCCACGCTCTCGGCAGGCACGACGCGGGCGGTCACTTCCGCCTCCGGCGAGACTCCATCGGTCGAAGGCAGCAGCTTCATCTGCAGGTCGTGCGCGAGACTCATTTCCTGGAGCAAGCGCTGCCGATCGAGCGAGGCACTAACCAGGCGCGCGTTCTGAATCGCCGTTCCGATCTGGGTAGCGATCGCGGTCACGAGCTTCTGATCGCCGGCGGTGAAGGGCTGCCTCGACCGCCGGTCGGCCAGATTCACGACGCCCAGAGGTTGACCACCGGTTGGTGTCGTCCACATAATCGGCACGGAGAGCATCTCGCCACGGCCGTAGGGTGACTCGGTCCCGAAGGTAACGCCCTTACCGACGACGATGAGCGGGTGCTGCGTGCGGAACACGCGCGCCGAGACGCTCACCGGGTCGTCGGCGCTGATCGGCGGAATCTCTTCCTTTGGAACTCCGAGCGCGGCGACGGCCTGCAGCGTATTCGTCCGCGCGTCGTGGACGAGGATCGACGCAACGCGCGCGCCCACGGTCTCCGAGATCTCCGTCAGGATTGTCGCCGCCGCGTCTTCGAGGGTGACGGTTCGGCCGAGAATCTCGCCGATGGTATAGAGGAGATTGATTTCCTCGTAGCGTTCGGCGAGCTCCGTCGCTGCGTGCTCGACTTCGAGCGCGGCCTGCGTGAACTGCGTCACGACCGGCATCAGCAGCTTGATGTGGCGATCCTCCGGCGAGAACGATGGATCGCACGGCCCGACCGTCAGCCAGATTTTCTTAACAGATGGAACGCGCGTTACGATCTGCGTTCCGAAATTCGTCGGAATGGATTGACCGGGCTCGTCCGGCAGGACGTCCGGCATCTGAACCTTGGGGCTGGAACGGGCGATGACAGTCGGGCTCGAACGGCCGTCGCCGATCCCCCACACGGCGGCCTCACAGTGCGTCCCTTCGCGAAACGCAATGAGGACCGCCTCGAGCTCTTTCACTTCCGGTGCAACGTCAGGCGAACGACGTTGCCTTTGTCCCGGAAGCTCTCGACACGGTCCATCAGCTGCCGCATCAGGAACAGTCCGCGGCCTTCCTCTTTGGTAAGGTTTTCCTCGGTGGTGCAGTCGCGCGTGCACTCGTCGACGTCGAATCCAGGTCCGTCATCCACGACCTCGAAGACGAGATCCGTGTCGCTGATGATCGCCCTGACCCGAACCTGTTTTCCACCCGTGGCTTCGTTCCCACGCAGGATGGCGTTGGAGAGCGCTTCGGACAGCGCCACCGGAATGTTGAGAGAGCATTTGGCTGGTGAAATCTTGAGCTCGCGACAGCGTTGCCGCGCGAGCTCCACTACGCCTTCTATGTATTCGACCTCGCTGGGTATCTGTAGGTCGAAGGCGACCCGGGGTTCCCCCATTAAAAGCTCTCTAGCGCGCGCTCCCGGGTATCGGAGATCTGGAACAGGGTGTCGAGCTTCGTGAGCTCGAAGAGTGTCTGGAGGTCGTCATTGAGATTGGCCAGACGAAGCTCGCCCCCTTGCTCCCGAATCTTCTTCGACAACGAGACGAGCACGCCGAGACCGGAGCTGTCGATGTAGCCGGTCTGGCTGAAGTCGATCAGGAATTTTTTCTCGCCCTTCTCGAGCTCGTCGAGGACCTTCTGCTTCAGCTCCTGACGATTCCCCACAATCAGCTGACCTTCGACATCCACCACGACGACCTCTCCCTGTTTCTTGATCGAGAAACTCATTCAGTAATCTCCAGTGTGGTTCTGCTCGCTCAAGGCGCGTGCTGCTCGTCGCGCCCGGCCGATTGTAGCGCTACAATTGCGGCCACGTTAATAATGTCCTCCCGCTCGGCCCCGCGCGAGAGATCGGAGACAGGACGTGCGAAACCCTGAAGGATCGGCCCCACTGCCTGCGCACCGCCAACTCGCTGCACCAACTTGTAGGCGATGTTCCCCGCATCCAGCGACGGAAACACCAGCACATTGGCTCTTCCCGCGACCGGACTGGACGGTGATTTCCGGGCGGCAACCGCGGGAGCCAGCGCGGCATCACCTTGCAATTCTCCGTCCACCGCGAGGTCGGGCGCGCGTGCCCTGATTATGCGGAGGGCATCACGCACGAGGTCGACGCTTGCCCCCTTGGCGCTGCCGAGGGTGCTGAAGGAAAGCAGGGCGACGAGCGGCTCGTCGCCGACGATGAGCCTCCGGTCGGCGGCCGCGGCGATCGCGATGTCGGCGAGGTCCTCAGCCATCGGGTAAGGAATGACCGCGCAGTCCGTGAAGGTCAGCACTTCATTCACGCTGGCACCTGGCGGAGAGACCATATAAAACGCGCTCGAAACGAGTCGCACGTTGGGAGCCACGCCAATAATTCGTAGCGCGCTCCGCAAGACATCGCTGGTCGTATACACGGCGCCCGCGACGCAGGCGTCGGCCTCACCAGCGGCCACAAGCCGATGCGCAAACTCGAGGGTCGAGCCGTTCTCGGCCTGGATGGACTGGAGGCCAGCGCGCGAGGCGGTCTCGGCCAGTCGCAGACTATCGACGACGAGAAGCGGGATCGCCATTCCAGCTCTGGCGATCTCAATGGCGGCGGACAGGATTCGCTCGTCGCCGCTCTCCGGAAATGCTATCGTCCGCTTGAGCTCGGTCGCGCGTGCGCGGATTCGCTCAACGAATGTCAACCGGGGCCAACCTTGGATTCATTCAACGGAGATCAAGCGCGGCCAACCTTGGATTCATTCAACGGAGTTCATGCGCAGCCAACCTTGGATTCATTCAACCAACATGAGTTGCAATCAATCCTTGGGGCGGATCGGCCCGTCCTTGAACTTCTTGGCCAGCGCCTTTGCGATGGCTGGATGGACGAGTCCGTCGAGATTGCCGCCGTGCTGAGCGACTTCACGCACGACGCTCGAGCTAATGTAGGTCGTCTCGACAGACGGAACCATGAACACCGTCTCGAAGTCCTCCGACATGTGGCGGTTCATGAGGGCCATCTGGAACTCGTACTCGAAGTCGCTGACGGCGCGAAGTCCCCGGATGTTGAACTTGGCGTTCAACTTCTTCGCGAAATTGACGAGGAGGCCTTCGAACTGCGTCACCTCCACGCGTTTGTTGTCGGCGGTGGCGGCACGTATCAGCTTGACGCGCTCTTCCACTGAAAAGAGGGCTCGCTTCGACGAATTCACGGCCACCGCAACGACGAGACGGTCGACGAACTCGCAGCTCCTCCGGATCAGGTCCTCGTGCCCGCGCGTAATGGGGTCGAAGCTTCCAGCATAGATCGCCGTCGTTACCACGTCATTCCTCGCTGCGGTAGAAGGTGATTGCCGTCGAGCCATACTTGCGCGTGTCTCCACCCTCGGGCATCGCGGCATTCGCCGCGTGCTCGACGCTCAGCACTCGGCTGAAAGGCGATTTCATCCAGCGCTCCGTCAGTCGGACTGCCTCGCCGCTCGCATAAGGTGGATCGGCGAACGTTACATCGTAAGCCAACGCGTCGAGGGCTTCCGCGAACGCCAGCGCCGGCTTTCGATGGACCGTCGCGAGCTGACCCGCGCCGAGCGCCTCGATGTTCTCCTGGAGGGTGCGAAAGCTACCGGGATCCTTCTCGACGAAGTCGGCGCTGACTGCTCCGCGGGACAGGGCTTCAAGGCCGAGAGCGCCCGTGCCGGCGTAGAGATCGAGCACGCGCGCATGTGGGAGGTCGCGCTGGAGGATGCTCATCCAGGCTTCGCGAACGCTGTCGAGCGTAGGCCTCACGTCGGAGCCGGGTGGCGCGGTGATCTTCCGACCGCGCCAGCGTCCCGCGACTATCCGCACGTAGCGTCGCTCACGCGTCGCTCGGTCGAATGTCCGCGACTCTCGCCTGGAGGAAGCTCTCTCCCCGATAATCGTCGCGCTCGAGCCTGAACGCGACGTCGACCTTGGTGCCCGGTAGGAATTCAGCCGCGCGGCTGGCCAGTCCCCATCCAATCGCGTCGAGCGATCCCGTTCCGGTGTCCAGCACCAGCTTGAGCCCATCCTTGCCAACGGTGCGCGGTGGCCGTGCGATAGTGACGTTGCGCGCCAGTAGAACCGGCGTCGGATTTCCGATTCCGAACGGCTCGAAGTGACGAAACAGTGATTCGAGCCGACCGTCGATCCCATCGATGCTCACCTCGAGATCCACGCGTATCTCGGGGACGAGATCGGCTGGCGTCAATGCCGACCGCGCGATTTCGTTGAATTTTGCCGCGAACTCCGGCACCTTGTCGCGCGCGATTGTCACCCCGGCTGCGACCCGATGTCCGCCGAATCGAAGCAGGTACTCCCTCGCCTGCCCCAGCGCGCCGTGGAGATCGAACTTCGGAATCGACCGGCCGGATCCTTTGCCCTGGTCGCCTGAGAGTGCGATGAGCACCGTCGGTCTTCCGAATTCTTCCACCAGGCGCGAGGCGACGATACCGATCACTCCCGGATGCCAGCTGTCGTCGGCCAGAACGATGGAGAACATCTCGTCGAGGTCCATCGCCAGCACTTTCTCGCGGGCCTGCTCCAGCGTCGCGCGATCGATGTCCTGACGCCGCTGATTGAGCTCCTCGAGCTCGCGGGCGATCGTGTTGGCCTCGTGCTCATTCTCCGTGAGCAGCAGCTCCACTCCCCGAATCGCGTGCCCCAGCCTGCCCGCAGCATTGAGCCTGGGCGCGAGTATGAAACCGATTCTGCCGGCCGTGAGCTGCTTTCCATCGAGGCCGGCGGCCCTCAGCAGCGCGCGCATTCCAATGTTGCGCGTGTCGGCCAGCATCTTGAGACCGTAGCGCACGAAAACGCGATTCTCGCCACGGAGCGGCGCGACGTCCGCGATCGTCGCCAGCGCGACAAGATCCAGCATCGCCCAGACGAAGTTGTCGTTGGCGCCGAGCTCGCGGGCGAGAGCGAGGGCGAGCTTGAAGGTTACGCCGACGGCGGCGAGGTCCTTGTCCGGATAAGCGTCGCCGGGCCGTTTGGGATTGAGAACCGCGAGGCAATCCGGCAGATCACCACTTGGAAGGTGGTGGTCGGTGACGATGACGTCGATTCCCGATCCGCAAAGCCGCGCGACGGGAGCAACCGCTCCCGTGCCGCAGTCGCACGTGACCACGACCTTCGCTTCCGCCGTGATCGCGGCATCGACTCCGGCATCGCTCAGGTCGTATCCGTCCTCGATCCGGCGGGGAATGAAAGGCATCGCCTTCCCTCCCAAACCGCGGATCACACGCGTAAGGATCGTCGTGGAGCAGATCCCGTCGACGTCATAGTCGCCGTGGATGAAGACCAGCTCCTCCTCGCGCACAGCGCGCGCCAGGCGCTCGACGGCTTTGTCCATCGAGAGGAAGCCGAGGGGATCGTGAAGCCGATCGAGCTTCGGACGCAGAAATAGCTTCGCCTCCTCGGCCGTCACGTGGCCTCGGATGAGCAGGAGCCGGCAGACGATTTCCGGCAGCGACAGCGCCGTCATGAGCGCCCTGACCGCTTCTTCGTCCGGGGGTTTGGGAAGAATCCAGCGCGCAAGTCGAGCGGGCCGGTCCGACGCGACAGTCGTCATCCCACTTCCGCGTACAACAACACGCCGCAGGCTTCACACACTTCAATTTCTCCGGTGCCCGCCATCATGTTCCGGCGCTGCAGCGGGATGGCGGTGTCGCAGTTCCCACACGAGCCGCCGCGCAATGCATACAGTGCCATCGTCCTCTTTCCCCTGATCCGATCGTACTTGCCGAGCATTGGACGCGAAACCGCGCCCGCCCTTCCACCTCGGTCACGCTTCGCATCTTCCATCTGTGAAATGAGCGCTGCCCGCTTGGACTCGATCTCGGGACGAGCCTCCTGCTGCTCGTGCTCGACCGCCGCGAGCGCCTGCTTCGATGCCACTATCGCGGCGTTCATCTCGGTGATTCGGCGTCCGAGAATCGCGAGCTCGCCCTCATCCTCTGCCATCAGGCGCCGAGTGGATTCGACCTGCGCCGTGGCGGCCGTCGCTTCGCGCATCCGCTTCACGTCCTCGAGCTGATGGAGATTTCGCTCCTGTAGCGTCTTGTGCTGGGAAAGTCGCGCCTGGAGCTCGCGCTGCTTCTTTTCTTCCACCTGGATCACCGTTTGCGCGCGCATCAACGCGGCGGCCGCGTGATCGCGTTTCTTGTCGAGCTCCGCGAGCTGCGGGTCGAGTGCGCGGATCTGGGATTCGATTTCACGGATCTTCAGATCGTCCACCTGCAGCGCCAGCAGCGCCTCAACTTCCTGTAACATCGAACCTCCGAGTCGTCACCAGCGCCTCACCTCCTGTCGCATCAAACTTCCTAGCCGTCACCCGCTCCGCAATTCCTGTCTTATCCAACTTCTGAGTCATCATCGCGCCCCCGTTCGTCTGAATTTCTTGAAATACCTTTTGCCCGTTGTTTCCAGCTCCTTCCCGATCTCCTTCTTCTCCGCAATCAGCTTGTCTTTCTCCGCGCCATCAGCCAGTGGAATGATCCGATCGAGCTCTTCCGCGCGCCGATCGAGGTCGCGTGCTCTGAGGGTTGCGAAGCTGTCGCTGATCGTGCGCTCCGGATCCATCTGGATCGCGCCCTCAGCGAGAAGGTCCTCGACGGTCGCGATCGTGTCCTCATCAAGATTCGCAGTGACCTCCTCAATTGTTGAGTCGGGATCGGCCGCTATCAGCGCGCGATAGATCGCCCGGTACTGCGGATCGCGCAGACTCTGCGCGCCCAGCTTCTCCGCGATCTGCTCGAGGCGGGACCGGTTGAGGAGGATCGCGCGAATGATCTCACGCTCGGCCGAGTCGCCCCGCTCGGATCGCTGCACGCGCCTCTCGCCGCGACGCGCGCGCAGCGCGGGAGAAATGCGGGGCGCCGGTGGCGGGGAGGAAACGGAAATCGCTGGAGTCGCCTTGCCGCGCATCTCCCGCTCGAGAACCTCGCGGGCAACTCCGCTGACCTCGCTCGCCCTCGATAGATACAGGTCGCGCATGATCTCGTCCGCGGTCGCGCGCAACGTTGGAAGCAGGCGGTCGAGAGCGCGCCGCTTTTTGTGGAGCTCGCCGAACATTCCTGCGCGCTCGAGCAGCTGAATCTTTCGCTCGAACACGTCGATTGCGTCTCTGAGGCGGGCGGTGAGAGCCGCGGCGCCGTGCGCCTTGACGAAAGTGTCGGGATCATCGCCCTCGGGCAGCGTCACGACACGAACCGAAACGCCCTGTCGCAACAGCTCGTCGCCGGAGCGGAACGTCGCCTGCAACCCGGCCTTGTCGCTGTCATAGAGGAGGAAGACGTTCTTCGTGAGCTTCCTCAGCGCCGCCGCCTGCGCATCCGTGAGCGCGGTGCCCATTGCCGCGACAACGGTCGTTGCGCCGGCGGCCATCAACCTGACGACGTCGAAGTATCCCTCGACGACCAGCACCTGGTCCTCACGCCGGATGTCGTTCTTCGCCCAGTTGAGTCCGTAGAGCGTTTTCCCCTTGGAGAACACCGGCGACTCCGGCGAATTCAGATACTTGGGCTCTCCCTGTCCAAGGATTCGGCCGCCGAATCCGATGTTGCGTCCCATCGAATCGAGAATCGGGAACATGAGCCGGCCGCGAAAGCGTGGGCGCGGCTCGCTTCCGTCCTCGCCCTGAATCAGAAGTCCTGCGGCCGCCATGCGCGTCTCGTCGAAGCCGAGCGTCCCCATGTAATTCCGGAGCAGGCCGATCTCGCGCGGAGCGAATCCAATATTGAACTGGTCCGCGACTTCGCGCGAAATGTCGCGCTGGGTGAGATAGTCGCGCGCCTGAGCGCCGAGGGGATCGTCCCAGAGAATCTTCTGGAAGTAGCCGGCGGCGGTGGCGTTCACCTCCCACAGCGGCTCGCGCGGATCCGGCCCCTCGCGTCGCGTGTCGACTTCTCGAACCTCGATGCCCGATTTCTCCCCGACCATCTTGACCGCCGCCGGCCATTCGACGCCGAGTCGCTTCTGCAGGAAGTGGAAGACATCTCCGCCCTCGTGGCAGACGAAGCAATAGTACATCCGCTTCTTCGGGGAGACGGAGAAATTGCGATGCGTTCCCTGGTGAAAGGGACACGGCCCGCGGAAGTCGGTGCCCTGCCGCTTGAGGTTCACGTATTCGCCGACGATCTGCACAATATCGGCCGAATCGCGCACCTGCTCGACGACTTCGTCGGGAATCATTTCGACTCCGCCACGCGCGCGACGACTTCGTCAGGTATCACTTCAGCTCGACCACGGTGACGCCCGCCGCGCCCTCATTCCAGGCTCCAATCCGAAAATTCGTAACCCTCGATTCCTTGCGCAGCATTTCGGCCACGCGCTCGCGAAGAGCCCCGGTACCCTTGCCGTGGATGATGCGAATCGACTTGAGGTCCGCGCGGATCGCTGCGTCGACGGCATGCATAACGATGGCCTCGATCTCGCCGACACGCAGCCCGCGCAGATCGATCTCGCTCGCCGCATCGACTTCCGGAAGATCTCCACGAACCGCCACGGCGACTTCCGGAGCCGCCGTCTCGCGCTGGGCCGGGCGCAGTGAACTTCGCGGCAGGGCCAGCTTCATCACGCCCACCGCCACGACCGCATCATCGTCGCGGATCTCCACGACTCGTCCGATTCGACCACCAAGCGTCTCCACCTCGACGAAATCACCGATGCTCACCTCGGCCGGGTCGTGGCGCTCAGGCTCACTCTCCGTTTCGCGACCGAGACGATCCAGCTCGCGACCCTGCTCGTTGGCGAGGGTTTCCACCCGCTTTCTCGCTTCGCGCGCCGCTTCTTCGCCCAGCTCGGACGCGGACTTCAGCTCGCGAATCGTGCGCTCGACTTCACCGCGCGCTTCGAGAAGATACTGTCTCGCCTCGCGTCGTGACGCCTGTTCGACCTCGCGCTCCCGCTCCCGGACATTTCTTTCGCGCTCCGCCACCCTGCGCGTGCGCTCCTTTGCGTCTTCGGCGATTTCGCTCGTTTCCCGTTCGGTCAGCGCCAGCGTTTTCTCGCGCGCCTCCAGCTCCCCCAGGAGCGCCGTGACCTTCCTCTCGCCGGCAGGAATCCGTTCCTCGGCCCTCGCCAGAATCTCACTCGGGAGATTCAGCCGCCGGGCAATGCTGATTCCGTAGGAGCGGCCGGGCACCCCCTTGGTGAGCCGATACGTCGGAGCAAGCGCGACCGGATCGAATTGGAGCGACGCATTCACGACGCCCTCGACCTCGGTCGCCAGCTCCTTCAGCGCGCCGAGGTGCGTGGTGGCGATCGAGAGCGTGCGACGCGCCGTAAGCGCTTCGAGAATCGCACCCCCCAGCGCCGCCCCTTCGATTGGATCGGTGCCGGAGCCCAGCTCGTCGATGAGAACGAGAGAGTGCTCGGTAGCCGAGCTCAACACCTCGGCGAGGTTCTTGAGATGCGCGCTGAACGTCGAGAGGCTGGCCAGGATGGACTGCTCGTCTCCGACATCGGCGTAGATATTGTCGAAGATCGCGATGCGCGATCCGACATCAACCGGCGCCGGAATCCCGGATTGCACCAGCGCCGAGAACAGCCCGAGCGCCTTGAGCAACACCGTCTTGCCGCCAGTGTTCGGACCGGAGATGAGAAGCGTCCTCTCGTTCGGCAGCATCTCGAGATCGAAGGGAACGACGTCGATTCCCTGGGCAACGAGGAGCGGGTGGCGGCCCTCGACTACGGCGAAGCCCTCCGTTGGATCGGACAGCTCCGCCGGAGCGCAGCGGAACTCGATCGCGTAACGCGCGCGCGCGACGAGGGAATCGAGCGTGATCAGCGCTTCGAGCGATGCTCCAAGGGCCTCGCGGTGCGGGCGAAGCTTCTCCGTCAGCTCCGAAAGAATCCGGTCAATCTCTTCGACTTCTTCGATCTGCAGCTCACGAATGCGATTCCCCGCCTCGACCGCCGCCGGCGGCTCGACGAAGAGTGTTCCGCCCGTCGCCGATGCGTCGTGCACGATTCCACCCACAACGCCCTGCGCTTCGCGCCGAACCGGAATCACGAAGCGTCCGTTGCGCACCGTTACGGACATGTCTGCGACCCGCTGATGCGGCTCGAGCTTGGCCATGGCGCGCTCGAGGAGCTTGACCAGCTCCCCCTGGGAGCCCTTCAGCTCACGCCTGATTTTCTTGAGCGTCGAAGACGCGTCATCGCGAACCTGGCCGTCCTCGTCGATCGCGCGCTCGATCGTGTCCTCGATGTTCTTGTTGGCGACAAGGGGTTCGATCTGCGCGGCGAGAACAGCCGCGACAATCGGAGACGCCCGTTCACCGCGCAAGGAATCGCGCGTGATGCGCGAGCTGCGAAGCAGCGCGCCGAGGACAAGGAGATCCGGTGGGGCGAGCGACGCGCCTTCGACGCGTAGACGCAGCAGCGCCGAGCGCGCGTCGGGGACGCCGTGCAGATGCCACGGCTCCTCGGCCGCTACGAGCGAGCGCACGGCGGCCACACGCGTGTGCTCTCTTTCGATGACGTCCCGGTCGGTTGCCGGGCATAGCTCTCTCACCCGCTCGCCGCCGAGCGGAGACGTCGCTCTCTCGGAAATGAGGGCGAGAGTGCGCGGAAACTCAATGACATTCAGCGCGTGCGAATTCATGCGAAGTCCAGCTGAGCAGAGAACGCAGAGCATCGGCGCAGCCCGTACTGAGCAGAGAACGCAGAACTTCGGCGCAGCTTCACCCCTGCTTGCTCAGCTCCTCTCGAGCGATGGCATTGATAGCGCTGCCATCTGCACGACCTTTGAACTGGGGAAGAACTTTGCCCATGACTGCTCCGATCTGCGTCGCGCCGCCAGCGATTGCCGCTTTCACCGCGGCTCGCAGCTCGGCGTCGCCAACCTGAGCGGGGAGATATTTCTCGAGCGCGGTTGCTTCGGCCGTCTCCTTGTCAGCGAGATCCTGGCGACCGCCCTTCGTGTACATCTCCACCGATTCCTTCCTGCGCTTGATGGATTTGCGCAGGACGTCGATTACTTCCGCATCCACCGGCTCGCGCTTCAGCTCGATCTTTTTGTTCTTGATCTCGGAGAGGACGGTGCTGAGGAGGAGCGTGCCAGGCTTGTCCTGGGATTTGCGGGCCGAATTGAGATCGCCCTGTAATCGGGCGAGGAGCTCGGACATTCCCTAGACGTGGCGGGTGCGACGATTCTTACGCATCGCCGTATTCAGCTTGCGCTTTCTGCGCTCGCTGGGCTTCTCGTAATGACGATGCTTGCGGAGATCGGAGAGGATACCCGCCTTTTCGCACTTCTTCTTGAAGCGCTTGAGCGCGCGCTCAAAGTTCTCGTCGTCATGGATTATGACTTCCGACAAATTCTACTTCCCCCCTTCGTGGCGTTTGTGCGCCGGCTTGGGACAGACTGTTAAACTTAGGCGGGGCAAACGGTTGGGTCAAGCAAAACCCTCGCTTTCGCCGTGGCTTATTCTTGGCGCTCCTAACCGCAGGCCACGGCTGGTGCGTCGGATGGTGTCCTCTTCGGCTCCAGACTCTCGCTCGTGGCGCCACCGACATTTTGCGCGCGACGTAAGGGTCGGTTCGCATTGCTGGGTCATACCGATCTCTCTGTCGCTCGTGGGTTGTCGCCTACGAGGACACCCTCCGACTTCCCTTGGGCACCCACGTGGAGTCTCGTGCCTGTGTGGCGCCTCGCCCGCACCCGGACGGGTTTTGCTTGATCCCACTTCGCCCCGCCCGCGCATAGCGGGCCGAGCAACGCTCGGCAGGCCCGCCATGAAGGTGGGGATCAGATCGCGCGCTGGACGGGCGGCGCTGACGCGCCGGGCGCTTCGCGCCGCAGCAGTCAACGAGCCGCCCGGTGCCGTTGAGAGTCTGTGCAGGGAGGCGAGGGTGTCCTCAGAGGGAGCGGCCGGAGCCAGCGCCGCTGCAAGGCGGCGCGGTGACGCGAGCCGAAAGGCGAAGCGGCAGGCGAGAGCTCCCGAAGAGGACACCCTCGCCGACCAAGCGCAGCGACGCAACTGGAACCTGGCAGCTCTTAACCTGGCGGCCATGTCATGGGCCGCCCGCCGAGCAGATGCAGGTGCAGATGATCCACGCTCTGACCACCGTCCTTACCCGTGTTGATCACAGTCCTGTACCCGCTCTTCGCGATCTTCTCCTGCCGCGCGATCGCCGACGCGAGCGAAACCATCTGGCCCAACAGGTACGAGTCGGCCGTATCATCGAGCGAAGCGATGTGCTTCTTCGTGATTATCAGAATGTGAACCGGCGCCTGCGGATTGACATCGCGAAACGCCGCGATTTCCTTGTTGCTCGCTAGCATCTGGGCGGGGACCTCCCCGCGCGCGATCCGACAGAAGATGCAGGGGTCAGACATTGGATTGCCTCGATGTTACTTGCGATGCGGCGGCGATCGCCACCGCGGCCATACCCGCGGTCTCAAAACGTAGCGTGCTCGACCCAAGCTTCACAGGGAGAAACGCGGCGCCGATGAAGAGATCCCGCTCCGCCGGCTCCATTCCGCCCTCTGGTCCGAGAGCGATCGTGATCGGAATGTGCATCGGAACGCCTGCAATCGGCTCTCCATCCTTCGTGAGCAGAAGGCGCGTTCCGAGCGGCGCGGCCGTAATGGCGCGTTCGACAGTCGCCTCCGGAAACATGTCGGGCAGCCATCCGCCGCCACTCTGAATGAGCGCCGAGGTCATGCGCGCAAGCACCTTCGCCTGGAACGTCGGGCCCTCGCCGCGCGGCGACACGCTCTTCGAGCGACGCCAGATCACCGGCCGCCAGCTCGTCACACCCAGCTCCACCACCTTCTCCGCCAGCCACAGCATCCGGTCCCTGTCGGCGACGGGCGCCAGCAGATGGATCATGGCCGGACGCGGTATCTCGCTCGTCTCGCTCACGTCGACGAGCGCCGAACTTCTCGAGACCTTTACCAGCGTGCCGACCGCGGCGCTGCCGGCGCCGTCACGGAGCGCGATGCAATCGCCGACCGCGACCCTCGCGACGCGGATATGATGCGCGGCCTCGTCCGACAACGTCACCGTGCCACCGACGACGAGCGGCTCCGCGGCGAAGAACGTCGCTACCGCGGTGCTATCTGTACACTCCACCAGGCGTCCTCCGTGTCCTCGCGCTCGATCATCCAACCGCCGGCATCCAGCGCGGACACCATCGCGGCGCGCTCTTCGCCAAGGATCCCGGCCAGAATCGCCTGACCCCCGCTCGCGAGCGACGACTTTATCATCGGCAGCATCGCGATGAGTACCGACGAGATGATGTTCGCGATCACGACGCGGACGGGAGCTAGAAGAGGGAGAAGTGTGATCGCGTCACCTTCGATCACCTCGACGCGCCCGCCCACCGAATTGGCGAGGACATTCTCCTCGGCGTTCCCGATGGAGTCGTGCTCGATCTCAATGGCCGCGACACGCGCGGCGCCGAGTTTGACGGCGGCAATCGAGAGAACCGCGCTGCCGGCACCGAGATCCGCAACGAAATCTCCGCGACGTACGACGCCCTGCATCAGTCGCATTGCGCCACGCGTGCTCGGATGCTCCCCGGTTCCGAACGCCATTACTGGGTCGACGATGACGGTCGTCTCAGGATCGAGACCGCTGGCGAGCCACGGCGGAGCGATGACGAGACCGCCGACCTGGTGCGCCGATACAGATGCGCGCCACTGCGAGTAGTCGGTGTCCGGCGAATCCGCGATCGCGATGTCGGCGCGCGGATCGGCTCTCATCACCGCGCTGCGAATTTCATTAATGCGCGCGCCGGCTGGAAAGTGCGTGACCACGGCCACGCCGTCTTCCTGAACTCCCTGCGATCCGGACTCGAAGAGCGCCGCGATCACTCCGTCGCGGTTGGACTCGGGAGTGATTCGCAGCGAGATCCAGCTCACGCGCCCAGCGATTCTCTGATTTTCGACCAGAGTCCCTTTGGTCGCGCGGGAGGCACTATCTGCACCTCACTGAGGCGGCGAATGAGCGCCGACTCTTCGTCGCTGAGATTCTCCGGGGTCCATAGCTGCAGCCTCACGTGCAGGTCGCCAAAGGAGCTGGAGTTGATCCTCGGCAAGCCGCGACCGCGAAGATTGAACACCTGCCCACTCTGAGTCCCCGCGGGGACTTGCAGCATCACACTCCCGGAAACCATCGGCGCATCGACGTTGGCGCCGAGCGCGAGCTGCGCGTAGGTCACGAGGACTTCAGTGTAGAGATCTTCCCCGTCCCGTTCAAAGCGTGGATCCTCCTCCACCTCGAAAACGACACGGATGTCGCCCCTCGGGCCGCCGCGCGGTCCGACCTGGCCGACGCCGCGCATAGTCATGTACTGGCCCGTTGAGACTCCGGCGGGAATGCGGATGAGGAGCTCTTTCTCGGCTCTGAGCCTCCCTTCGCCTTTGCATTTCTTGCACGGCAACGAGATCACGGTTCCCTCACCCGAGCAGGTGGGACACGGTGCGACGCTCACGACCTGGCCGAAAAAGGAGCGTTGCGCGCGACGCACTTCTCCGGTGCCGCGGCATGCACTGCACGTGACGGGTGACGACCCCGGCTCGGCGCCTCTTCCCTGACAGTGATCGCACGGCTCGAGCAGACGCACCGTGACCGTCTTCTCGGCGCCGCTCGCGACTTCGACCAGCGTCATCGGCATTGCGATGTCGATGTCCCTTCCCGCGCGGGGGCCGGACTCACGTCCGCCGCCTCCGCCGAACAGGTCGCCGAACCCGCCGAGGCCTCCGAGATCGCGCATGAAGATATTCAGCGCTTCCGAGAGATCCACATGGTGGAATCCGGCCGCGCCGCCCCGCAATCCGGCCTCGCCGTAGCGATCGTACAGCGCGCGCTTGTCGGGATCGCGCAAAACGTCGTACGCCTCGGTGATGCTCTTGAACCTCTCCTCGGCTTCCTTCGACCCGTTGTTGCGGTCGGGATGGTACGTCATCGCCAGCTTGCGATACGCCAACTTTATGTCTGCATCGCTGGAGCCACGCGCGACGCCAAGCGTTTGGTAAAAATCAGCCATGTGCCCTTGAATTCTCCTTCAACAGATCCGTCACCAGCTCCGACGTGTGTGTCACGAGCGAGATGACTTTGTCATACGGCATTCGGGTCGGTCCGATCACGCCGATCACTCCGCTCAACGGTCCCGCGTGGTACGACGCCGTCACCACGGTGAAGCTTGCGAGCTTCGGATCGTTGTGCTCGTTGCCGATCGTGATCGACACCCCTCCGGTCTCGCTACGACGACGAAGCAGCTCGCCGAGTTTCTCGCGCGTCTCGGTGAGCGCCACCAGCTTCCGCATGTTGTCGACATTGGCAAACTCCGGCTGCTCGGCCAGAACTGATGCCTGGCCAAGTAGAACGGTGTCGTCGTCGGACTCGATCGCGCTATCGAAAAGCTGCTCGCCCTCTTCGATGAAGACGTTGAGAAGATCCGATGCGTCGCGCGTCGGTCCGACGTCGCGGAGCCTGTCGCCCAGCGATGAGCGGATCTGCCGAAGGGTGAGTCCCGCCAGTCTGTCGTTGAGAACGCGCGTGACCTCGGCGATCGCCGCGTCGGCGATCTCGCCATGCACGTCGACGAAGATCGTCCTGACGGCGCCGGCCGAGAGTGTGAGCGCGACGAGCAAACGCTCGGACGAAAGGCGAATCAGCTCCACGCGCTCCAGAATCGCGTTGTCGAGACGTGGACCGAGCGCGATTCCCAGCTCCTGCGTGATCACGCCGAGGCTCTGGGCGGCACGCCGAAGAATGGCTTCGACGGCTGAGCCGCCGGTCGTGATCTGAGCATTGAGCCGGCGCCGCTCGGTTGCCCCGGGCGGCGGGATCGGGATCAGCGAATCGACGTAGACGCGATACGCGACGTCGGTCGGCACTCGCCCGGCCGAAGCGTGCGGGTGGTAGAGGTATCCTTTCTCTTCCAGGTCGCTCATCGTGTTACGGATGGTGGCCGGGGAGACGTTGAGCCCGAACTTGTGGGCGAGACTCCTCGAGCCGGCCGGCTGAGCCGTTTCGACATAGGTTTGGATTACGGCTTCGAGAACGCGGCGCTCGCGCTCGTTCAGACCCGGCAGCGACATAGGCTTAAATATAGCAATGACTAGGGTTTGGGCCTACGCTGCGCTTAGCGGCCGACCCCTTTGCGCAGCGAGGTCGGTCGCCAGACCGTCGAGGCGGAGCCATCCCGTTGCGGTCAGCCGAACCCGCGGATCTTTGCGCGGCTCGTCGATCACCGCCCAACCGGCGGCTTCCCAGGATTCAACACGCCCCACCTCTTGCTGGGTGACTGTGAGCCCGCGCCGAGTGCGGAGTCCGAGGTAGACGTCCTCGGTCACTCGATTCTCATCGGTCAGCTTCTCTTCGCCGGCTATCACCGTTTGGCCCACCCCGAGACGCCGAATCCATTCCGAGTACGCCGAAACATTCCATCGTCGACTCGCGCCATCGAACGAGTGCGCCGATGGTCCGACTCCGGCGTAGGACGCGCCGTTCCAGTAGGCAGAGTTGTGCCTCGACGTCATTCCCGGGCGCGCGAAGTTCGAGACCTCGTAGTGGTCGTAACCCGCCGCGGTCATCATCGCGTGGGCGCGCAGAAATTCCTCTTCGTAGTTCTCTTCGCTTCCCTGCACGGTCACTCCGCGGTCGGCCCACCGCGCAATTGGAGTCTGCGCCTCGACGGTCAGGCCGTAGAGCGAAAGGTGGGCGGGCTGGAGATCCAGTGCGCGAAGGAGGTCGCTTTCCCACGACCTTCCGAGGTGGGGTGGCAGCGCAAAGATCAGGTCGAGGGAAATGTTGTCGATGCCGCCCCGCCGCAGGGTGTTGACCGCCTGGCCGATCTGCGAGGCGTCGTGGGTTCGGTGCATCCATTTGAGCGCCGCATCATCGAAGCTTTGCGAGCCAAGTGAGACTCGGTTCACGCCGGCTGCGACCCAATGGGCGACGGCCATGTCGTTCACATCGTCCGGATTCGCCTCGATCGTGATCTCGGGAGCGTCCGCGATCCGGGCGCGGTCCCGGACGGCTGCGAGGACGTCGCCAATGCCAAGTCCTCCGAGCCGGGACGGAGTCCCGCCGCCGAGGTACACCGTGTCGAGGATCGTGCCGTCCAGATCTCCTCGCAGGCCATCCATTTCCGTCCGGAGAGCGGTGACGTACTCGTCGACGGGGGTCGTGGCTCGCACGGCGATCGAGAAGTCGCAGTAGGAGCAGCGCCGGGCGCAGAACGGGATGTGGATGTAGAGATGACGCGGGGGCATAAATGAATATAGGCCTGGGGGACCGCCAACCCATATTCCCGTCGCTCGCCGCACACGCGTTCGCAGCGCGCGTGTCGTGTCACGCTCCTGTGGCACCCTGTGCGCGTGGTGAAACTGGTAGACACCCTGCGCTGCGAACGCAGGGCCTTCGGGCATGCGGGTTCGAATCCCGCCGCGCACAAGGGGCGATTTATGATGTTGTCGAAAGCGCAATCGAGCTATATGTTGTCGACAGACCTATCGAGCTATAATCAGCTACGTTCGCAGCGTAGGGCTGGGTTGTCGCCAGAGGAGACCGGGAACAAGCGCCCGGTCTCTTTTTTTGTTGTCAGGCAGCTCGCATTCGCGTTGTAGTCGCCCGAACCGGCTTTCCGTGATCACTAGCCAGGTACTCTAGCTCTGGCCTTTTTAGCGGCGGCGAAGCTCTCCGGCGAGCGAGCACTCGACGAGTCCCATGATCTCGAGGGACGTGATGGCCGCCAGGCATTCCGCGATCGTCAGACCCGTGGCGGCAGGCAGTGCGTCGGTGTCCACGAAGCCTCCGGCGATCGCGTCCCAGACCTTCTGCTCGGATTCGGGCAATAGGGGTCGCGGTGGTGCGACCGGCGGCGCCGAGACACCGAGCAGGGCGAGCGCGTCTTCAGGCGCGGCGATGAGGACGGCGCCATCTCTCAGGAGCTGATTGGAGCCACGGCTTTGGTCCGAGTCGATCGGCCCCGGGACTGCCGCGACGACGCGCCCGAGCTCGAGCGCTTGCGCGGCCGTGTTGAGCGCGCCGCTCCTGAACCCGGCTTCGACGACGATCGTGACCGGAGCGAGGGCAGCGATGATCCGATTCCGCCGCGGAAAGGAGCCGGGCCCAGCCCTCGATCCCGGCGGATTCTCCGAGACCACGATCCCGTGCTCCGCGATCGCACGATGGAGGAGGCGGTGGCCAACCGGGTAGGGGACGTCGACGCCGGTCCCCAGAACCGCGACCGTGTTCCCACCCTCCTCCAACGCCGTTCGATGCGCGGCGGCATCGATCCCTCGCGCCATTCCGCTCACGACCGAGACGCCTCCGCGGACGAGCGCGCGTGTCAGGGTTCGGGTGATTCGCTCGCCGTAGGCGGTCGAGCTCCGGGTTCCGACGATCGCGACGCGCGGCTTCGAGAGCGCCGAGGTCCGTCCGATCACATGCAGCTCACGCGGCGGCTGGGCGAGATCCAGAAGCTCGGCCGGGTACTCGGATGACTCCGGCGTCCAACACCGCACCTGCATTTCCGATGGTGTCGGAGGTGCTTGAAGTGTCAGCATACAAGTTCAGGGAAGACTTAGAGTTACATCTTCAGGCCTGACACTCTGCTTGAGGCGCAGAAGCTCCGTCCACCACGCAGTTGTGAGCGCATCCAACCCTTCGCGCGCCGCCGCGCTGATCGCGAAAAGTCCGAACGCTCCCGGCGCCTGGATGGGCGGCGCGTACTCCTCCCCCAGGAGATCCATCTTCGTGAAGACCACGCAGTGCGGCTTCGCGGCAAGATCGGGCGAATACTCGGCGATCTCGCGCCTCAACTGGTCGTACTCGGCCTGCCAGTCCATCGCGTCGATCGGGATCAGGAACGCCAGGATCCTCGTCCGCTCGATATGCCGGAGGAACTGGAGGCCCAGTCCCTTACCCTCGTGCGCTCCTTCGATGATGCCCGGAATGTCCGCGACCACGAAGGTCCGATGGTCGGACAGTTGAACCACACCGAGGTTGGGCTGGAGCGTCGTAAAGGGATAGTCGGCGATCTTGGGGCGAGCGGCGGAGATCACCGAAAGGAGCGTGGACTTGCCCGCGTTCGGCTGCCCGACGAGTCCCACGTCGGCTATCAGCTTGAGCTCCATCTCGATGGTGTGGACCACGCCCTCCTCGCCCGGCTGCCACTCCCGCGGTGACTGGTGGGTCGGCGTCGCGAAGAACGAGTTCCCCTTCCCGCCCCGCCCACCCGGAGCGATCACCACCTCCTGGCCATCTTCCAGTATCTCGGCGAGGATCTCCTTGGTTTCGTTGTCGCGCAGAATCGTTCCGGGCGGCACCGGCATGATGATGTCGGCGCCCCCGCGGCCGCTCTTGTTCGACCCCATCCCGTGCTCGCCGCGCTCGGCGATCCACTTGTCGCGGTAGGTATAGTCGAGCAGCGTCGCAAGGTTGGAGTCGCCGCGGACGATGACGCTCCCCCCGCGCCCACCCTCGCCGCCATCGGGCCCGCCCATTGGGGTGCGCCACTCTCGGCGGAACGATGTGCAGCCGGAGCCACCGGTGCCGCCTTCGACTCGGATTACTACGCGATCAATGAACACTAGGGCCTTATAGGAGAGATTGGGGCGCTGCGAATTTGTTCGAGAATACCGAAGCAGGGGGCTGAAAGCTTCGCAGCTGCTACGCTGGGAGCTATTCGATGTGGCGAACGGGGAGCCGGGGCGACATGCACCCTCTCGACTACCGAGAAAGCCGGATCACCGCGGAGCGCGAGTATGAAAGCTCCGAGCAAAATAGCTGCAAAGCCTTCAGCTCCCTGCTTTGGTTCTGTGGATGCCAGCCCACGCGCCCCAAACATCATTCTACCGAAACCTTGTGGAGCAACTGTCGGTACCTCACCAAATCATCCCGCGAAATCAAATCGCTGAGCGCATCCAGAACCGCTCCAACCTCGCCCGCAGAAGAGCCGGCATTGAGCGCCCCCCGGAGATGCGAATGAAGCTGCCGCTGCTGCCCCGAAACCGCGCAGGCCGCAACCACGCACAGCTCGCGGGTGCGAAGGTCCACCCCTGGCCGCGACAGCACCTTGCCGTAGCCGTCGACGATCATCCACTCGTCGAGCGCGGGGTGAAGCTCTCGAATGTTCCGCCGCAGCTTTTCGTAGTGGTCCCCGTATACGATCGCGCACGTCTCCTCGCCCCGTGCCCTCCAGAAACCGAGATCACCCACTGACGCCTCAGCGTCTTCAGGCGGCGCGGGCCGGCCGAATATGGCCCGCCAGGTCCGGGCCGCGTTGAGTGCGCGCGGGAATCCCGCGAACAGATACGACTGGAGAATTATCTCCTCGACGGCGACAGGATCGACTTCGTCTATGGCATCGGACATGACGGCTCGCACTTGGCCCTCCGGCGAACCGGCGATCGCGCCCGCGATCCTTACCAGCTTTCTGAGACCGGCCTCGAGCGGAGCAACGTTAGTCCGGGCTTCCGCTCCGGATGTCATCAGGCGTCGGCACCCATCATCGCTTCACGCGACATCAGCCCGCATCGTAACCTGTCCTACGGACTCTCCTCGCGTGTTCTTGACGGGCTTGTGCGTCAGCTCCGCCAGCCTGGCCGGCAGCGGATCCGGCAGCGCGCCGAGCTCCTGCAACAGACGAAGCAGCGCAGGCACCTGCGCGCGTTGTGCTCCGTCTTCCACCTTGATCGCGATCCCGATCCCCCGCTCCGGCAGCAGCGCGCAGTGAACGCCTTCCGCGCCAACCTTCGACACCACTCGGCCGTTCGTCTCCGCGATCAGAGCGGAGTCGAAGCGATCGGTGCCGCCGACGAGGAATGGATTGTTGCTCATCGCGGTCACCACCCGCTGCGGGTATTCTTCACCCCGCGCGGCGGCGACGGCAAAACGCGAGTACGCCCGCGCCATCCGCTCGAGCGTCATTCCGAAGACGACGACGCCGCAGCCATCCACCGCCTGGGTGATCTTCCCGCAGGGAACCCCGGTCCAGAGCGAGATCTCGTGCAAAATCGCGCGCTGCACGTTGTGCTCCCGCCCCTCGTAGCCGCGGGTCGCCCAACCTTTGCGACGCGCCATCGCCAGCATCGCCGAGTGCTTGCCGGAGCAGTTGTTGTGAAGTCGCGTGGGGCGATCGCCCGACTCGCGGACTATTTTGGCGCCGCGCTGCGAGGACGGATCGTGGGGGCCGCAGGCGAGATCTCCCTCCTCGAGCCCGATGTCGCGGAGCATTTTCTCGACGATGGCGACGTGCTCCGGCTCCCCACCGTGGGACGCGCACGATATCGCGAGCTGCTCCTCACCCCATCCGAGCGCATCGAATCCGCCGGAGCCGAGGAATGGAAGGACCTGGAACGGTTTGGCGCAGGAGCGCCAGTAGGTGAACGAGTTCGCATCGCGGGCGGTGCCGAGCAGCTCGTCGCCATCCCCAACCACGGCGGCGTGTACTCGATGCTCCGACTCGGTTCCTTCCCCGCGGGTGACTGCAACATCGATTTCGTACGTCTTGATCACATTCCAAGGTAATCTGTCGGCGACTTAGAATACCTTAATCTGAATCAGCCCCGGTGTGTAGCGCCTCGGATCGCGACGGACTTCGACGAGAACGTTATTCAGCTCGGTGACGGTCTTCACCAGCTGGTCGTACAGCTGCTGGTCGGTGAACAGCTTCTGCATGGTGCCCTTCCCGCTAGCCAGTGTGTTCATGAGCGAGTCGGCGCGCGAGACGACGCTAACGAGGTGAACATAGAGCGTGTCGTCGTGGAGTAGCTTGCCGACGGACCCGCTCCCCGAGTTGATCTGGGAGATGAGCGTGTCGGTGGACGCGAGCGTGCGATTCAGGCTGTAGTAAAGCGAAGGATCGTCGAGGAGCCGTCCGATTGTTCCCCTCGGATTCTCGAGTCTCGCCATCAGCGAGCTCGTGCGCGACAGCGTCGAGTTGAGCTGGTCGTACAGCTGCCGGTTCGTGACGAGCTGGCCGAGCGTCCCCTCTCCGCGGTTGATGCTGCTCGTGACTTTGCTCAGGTCCTGCGTGAGTCGGACGACTTCGCCGATCGCGGCCGATGCCTGTTGCACCACGGCTTCATAGTCGAGTGAGGGGGCGATGGTGAGCGTGTCACCCTCGTGAAGCGCGCGATACTTGGGCGTGCCGACGGTGATGTCGAAGACTTTGTCGCCGAGGAGTCCCATCGTCTTGATCCTCGCGCGTGAATCCTTGCGCACCTGCTCCCGGAGGGCGCTGTTGACTTCGATGACCAGCTCGAGATTGCGCGTCGTATCGGCGTCGACCGGCAGGAACCTGATGTCCTTGATGCTCCCGGCGAGCTGTCCCGCGACCGTGACAGGGCCACCGATGCGCATCCCGGTGGCGCTCGCGACGTAGGCCACCAGCCGATAGCGCTTTCCGAACAGGTTCCCGGCGTCGCCCAGTTTGAGGATGCCGACGCCAAGGATGATGAGCGCTACGAGTATCAGCGCTCCCACCTTGAGCTGGTCCCATGTTATGAACGAGGATCGCTTCATCGCTTAGAAAATATCACTGAACAGGTTCAAAATCCGCCCAGAAATTCGCGGATATAGGAATCATCGCTGCCGGTCATCTCTTCGGGGGTGCCGAAGAATCCAATGTGACGGTTGGCGAGCAATGCGATCTTGCTCGCCATGCGAAAAGCCGATCTGATGTCGTGCGAAACGACGATGCTGGTGACGCCAAGCTCGCGCTGGAGCTTGAGGATAAGGTAAGTAATTGTGGCCGTCGTGAGCGGATCGAGGCCCGACGTCGGCTCGTCGTACAGCATTATCTCCGGATTGTTGGCGAGACCGCGCGCGATGCCGACGCGCTTCTTCATTCCGCCGGATAGCTCCGACGGCATCTGATCGTTCACCTTGTCGGGCTCGAGATCCACGAACTGGAGCTTCTCGCGCACCCGCGCCTCGATCTCGTCCTCGGTGAGAACGGTGTGCTCGCGCAACGGATACGCGACGTTCTCGTAGACGGTCATCGAATCGAACAGGGCCGCGCCCTGGAAAACCATCCCCATCTTCTGGCGGACCTTGAGAGCATCATCGAACGTGAGGTCGACGATGTCCTCGCCGTCGATGAGCACCCTGCCCTTGTCCGGGATGAGAAGGCGCAGCAACAGCTTGAGAATCGTCGACTTTCCAGTGCCCGATTCGCCGACGACGACGATCGTCTCGCCCCCCTTTGCGTCGAATGAGACGTTCTCGAGAATCGGCTCTTCGAACGCCAGGGAGATGTTGTCGAGCGTGATGACCTGTTCCTGCGGCGATCTAACGCCTTGCTTGGTCTCCTTCTTCGCGCTGTCCTCGGCCACTTCCTCGAGCTCGTTCCTGATCGCGGCGCGCACCCGCCCGGAATCGTGCGCGCGACGAGGCATGGCGGTCTCGTCCTTCTCGCTCGGATGGCGCCTTTCGTCCCCCTTGCGGCGGCGATCTTCTTCGTCGGTCATGGGAACAGCACGAGGATGATCTGCGTGAGGAAGTAATCGACGACCAGGATCAGAATGCTGGCCGTGACGACGGTGCGGGTAGTCGCGTTGCCGACACCTTCGGTTCCGCCCGTGGTGTTCAATCCGTGATAGCAGGCGACGAGCGAGATGATGCCACCGAATACGAATGGCTTGGCGAGTCCCTGAATGAAGTCGTTCGGGATGTAGTGGAGCGTGAAGCCGCCCGAGAGTATCTGCTCGAACACCGTGCGCCAGTACAGCGACGCGGGCTTGCCGAGGTAGAACATCGCGATGATGCTGCCGCCGAGGATGCCGACGAAATCGTTGATGACGGTGAGCACCGGAAGCATGATGAGGCTGGCAAGAACGCGTGGTGTGACGAGCTTCTTGATGGGGTCCGTGCCCAGCGTGTTGAGGGCGTCGATCTGCTCGGTCACGCGCATCGACCCGAGCTGCGCCGCGATTCCCGACCCGACGCGTCCGGCCACCATCAGCCCCGCCAGCACCGGCCCCAGCTCGCGAATCATCGAGCCGGCGATCAGTCGTCCGATGTAGTCGCTCGCGCCGAACGTCTGCAGCTGCACCGCCGACTGGAGCGCGAGCACCATTCCGGTGAAGAAGCCGGTGAGGAGGACGATGCCGATGGATCCGACGCCAATCGCGTCCATCTGCTGGAAGAGGTCCCCGGTGTAGAACGGCTTGACGAAGATGAAGCCAAGCGCCTTCCCTGCCAGGACGAAGAACTCCTGCAGTGATTGCACCCCGCGCTTCGCCGCGTCGTTGAATCTTTCGAGGATCAAATGATGGGCGTCATGGTTGGAGCGGAGCGTACCGCTCAACGGGCTGGTAGGGCAAGGGGGAGGCCGTTCCCCACCGACTCGGCACCGGGTTAATTTGGGGCTGGTACCGTAGTACAACAAACTGCAAAAGAACGGGCGGGAGGCGCGAGTAGCGTAGTTGCCAGTTATCTAGTTCACTACGCCCGGACTTGCCTCAGTGGCATTCGAGGCACAGGCATTTGCTTGTGCCCTCATCCAGCGATAGAAAAGTCCGGGCGTAGTGAACTTTCGAACTGGCGTCTATGCCTCTGACGCCTCCCGCCCGTTCAGTTGCAGTTGTACATAACCTCCAGAGCCATCCATTGATTGAAACCATCTCCCGCGACAGACTGATCGAGCTCCTCGAAGCAGGAGCAAACCAGCGCATCGCCATCATCGGCGACGCGATGCTGGACGTCTACCTTCGGGGCGATGTGGAGCGGATATCGCCCGAGGCCCCCGTCCCCGTCGTCCGCGTTCGCGAAAAGGAGCTGGCCCTGGGTGGCGCGGCCAACGTCGCCCAGAACGTCTTCGCCATTGGGGCGCAATGCGATCTCGTCTGCGCCGTCGGCGAGGACGCCGAGGGCCAGGTGATCAAGGCGATGCTGCGCGAGATCGATTCCGACGGACGATCGGTCGTGACGGTCGGGAGGCGGACGACGACCAAGACGCGGGTTCTCGCGCGGTCGCAGCAGGTTGTTCGCTTCGACGAAGAGGAAGACACCGACATCACGGGCTACGAAGTCGCAAGCCTCCTTGACGCGGCGGTGAGGGCGATCGACAACGCCGATGCGCTCGTGCTCGAGGACTACAACAAGGGCGTGCTCACCCCGGCACTCATCGCGCCCGTGATGCAGCAGGCGACGGCGCGCAAGATCCCGGTCGTCGTCGATCCCAAGTACAGGAACTTCTTCGCCTACAAGGGCGCAACGATCTTCAAGCCCAACAGGCGAGAGCTCGAGAGCGCCCTCGGAGCGGCTGTGGACATCGATCACCCGGAGGCGCTGCCGGAGTCAATCAAGCGACTGGGAGTAGAGCACCTGCTTCTCACCCTCGGAGAAGCGGGGATGGCGCTGATCGCGTCGGACGGCGAGGTGGGACGAGTACCGACGACCGCGCGCGAGGTTTACGATGTAGTAGGCGCGGGCGACACGGTGACCGCTTATCTCGCGACGATGCTGGCCGCTGGCGCGACCCCGGCCGAGGCGGCGGTGATCGCCAACTTCGCCGCGGGCGTGGAGGTTGCTAAGCTTGGCGCCGCTACCGTGAGCATCGACGAAGTCGTTGAAGCTTATGATCTGTTCGAAGCCGGCACCGCCGACGCGCCAGCGGCGTAGCACCCAATTCCGATACAGGAGAAGGATTGCGGCACATAGGAAAAAGCATTTTCGCGCTCGCGCTGTGTGCGGGCGCCGCGGCCAACGCGGCGGTCGCGCAGGATTCCACCAGTGCGGAGCTGCCCGCGGAGCTCCTGGCGACGATCGGAATCGAGGGCTGGCAGGTCAATTCGAATGCCCTGCCCAATAGTTCCTGCTCGCTCACCCCGGGCCAGGTCACGGCGGTGCGCGCTGGCGTCGGAACCGCCTTCGTCGGAGGCAACGCCTACCTCTACCACTACTTCAAGAACGCGTGGTGGTCGGGCACTCGCGCTAAGCACTTTTTCTTTCGCGGCGACTGGGATCAGGAATTCCGCGACCAGGACAAGTTCGGCCACTTGCTCGGAGGGTTTCAACTCGCACGCATCGGACACGCGGCCCTGCGGGAGGCATGTGTGGGTGAGAAGAAGGCGATCTGGTGGAGTGCCGCGTACGCCGCGGCATTTCAGCTCCAGATCGAGATCTTCGACGGGCAATTCGTGAAATATGGATTCTCGTATGCCGACATGATCGCGAACACCACCGGCCAGGCGTTCGCGGTGCTGCAGGAGTTCCACCCGCGGCTCCGAGTCATCAAGCCGACCTTTTCATATCACGAGACGCGGGCAATGAAGAGCGGATTAAACCCGGAGTTGCGCCCCTCGCTCGACTATTCCGGTCAGACCTACTGGTTCTCTACAGACGTGCACGAGGTGCTGCCAGATGCCGCCAAGCCCTTCTGGCCCTCATTCATCAGGTTCTCAGCAGGACACTCAGTGACGGACTGGGTCAATCCGGAAACGGGGTTGACGCAGCGAGGGAAGCGGAAGATCATGCTGTCGCTTGATTGGGATCCCGAAAAGCTTCCAGGTGACGCGCCGCTCTGGAAAACGATCAAGCATACGCTCAGCTACTACCACTTCCCGGCGCCCGCGCTGGAGCTTACGCCAAAGCTGCACCTCTCGCCGTGGTACCGGTGAGCAAGTACCGCGGGATTCTGGTTCTTGGTGCCGCGGCTTGCCTCGTCGTCGCGCCATCGGCTGTGAGCGGGCAGGCTTCGGCGTACGTGCCGCTCGATGACGTTGCTTACACCTACATCGATGCGTTGATGGCGCGCGGGTTGTTCAAGGAGCTTTCGATGCTCGAGCGGCCGTTCACCGAACGGGCGCTGAGGGTGGCGATTGACTCGGCGCGGACGCGGGAGCCGCAAACCGTTGTCGCGTCGTACCTCGACGAGCTTTACAAGTCTGTCGAGAAGTACGCGGTGCGTCCAGGGAATTCGGATACGCTGGCCGCGCAGACATTCCGCGCGCGGGGAACAGGCGACCTCTTCACAACGGCCCAGACATCGGGGCGGCGCGAGCTCATGCTGAGCGACCGGAGCAAGAGCGTCCGTCCCGGCGGGTCCATTCGCCTGGTAATGGCGGGCAGGCCGATCGTGGGATTTACGCGAGTGCTGATCGATACGCGCTTGAACGTGGATCCGGAATTCGCCGGCCGTAAGGACAGAAAGCTCGCGGGGCGCACCGAGGATGGATATGTCGGCGGGCAGTGGAAGTACGGCGAGCTCACGTTTGGTCGCGTTGGCCGGAACTGGGGACCACCGACAGTGGGCGGGTTGATGCTGAGCAATTACGCGTACACTTACGATCACCTCTACGGAGTGATCGGAACCGACAGGATTCACTTCTCCTCCGTCATCGCGCGGCTCGACGACTCCATTCCTCCGACGGGTCTCCAGATAGAGCGGTACTTTTCGATCCATCGCCTCGCGTTTCACCTGGGAAACTGGGACTTCGCGGGAACCGAGAGCTACGTGTACTCCGGAGCTGGGAGAGGGTTTGAGCCGACACTGGCCAATCCATTCAACATCTATGCGCTTTCGTGGCGCAACGAAAAGCGCGACGGTAACCTCGGGCTCGGCGGCGAGGTGGCTGTCCGCACGGAGCGATTTGGCACTCTCGCGGGACAGTTCTTCATCGACGACCTGCAGATCGATCGCAGCTGCAACCCGTACTGCAAGCAGCCGTCGTCGTACGCGCTGACACTGGCCGCGGAGGGATTGCCTCTCGCTGGCGATCAGCGCTGGTTCGCATCGTACACGAGAGTGTCGAACCTTGCGTATCGGAACAAGAATCCCAACGAGACCTACGAGATCTATGGAGTGGGGCTGGCAAGGGGATTCAGCGATTACGACGAGATGAAGGCGGGACTCGATCTCTCGGTGGTTCCAGCCACGCCGCTCCGCCTTTACATCGCGCACCGCCGCCAGGGCGAAGGGAGTTACAACGTACCGTTTCCTTTGCCCGCCGACTACGCGACGACTCCGGGGATATTCAGCGGAGTGGTGATGGGTGTGACGCGCCTTGCATTGAGCGGGGCATCAAAGTGGCGCGACATCGAGATCGGAGGCGATGTGGGAGTCAACCACAACACCAACGATCAACACATCGTCGGAGCAACTCACACGGGGCTCGAGGGTCGGGTCAAGGTGGCGATCGAGCCCCGGTGGAGCGTCTCGTTCCAATGAGCGTCGCAATCATCAGCGGCTCCGCGGGTCTCATCGGCTCAGAGGCCGCGGTTTTCTTCGCGGAATCCAGAGGCCTCGAGATCGTAGGAATCGACAACGACATGCGCCGTCGGTTCTTCGGCGACGACGCGTCGACCGCGGGTAATCTCGCGCGCCTGCAAGAGCGACTCGGCAAAAAGTACGTCCACTTCGACGACGACATCCGGGACCAGGCGGCAATTGCGAAGATTTTCCGGCGCTACGGTCGCGATGTCTCCCTGGTCGTGCACACCGCGGCGCAGCCTTCGCACGATTGGGCGGCGCTCGAGCCTTCCACCGATTTCACGGTGAATGCCAACGGAACCGCTGTCATGCTCGAGGAAAGCCGGCGATCGTCTCCGGACGCGGTATTCATCTTCACATCGACCAACAAGGTGTACGGCGACACTCCCAATCGACTTCCGCTAGTCGAGCTCGAGAAAAGGTGGGAGATCGATCCCGCCCACTCATACGCCAACGGAATCAGGGAGGACATGTCGATTGATTCCAGCCTCCACAGCCTCTTCGGCGCGTCGAAGGTGGCGGCCGACATCCTCGTTCAGGAGTATGGCCGATACTTCGGCATGCGTACCGCCTGCTTTCGCGGTGGCTGTCTCACCGGCCCCAATCACGCGGGCACCGCTCTGCACGGGTTTCTCGCGTATCTGATGAAGTGCGCGGTGACCGGACAACCGTACACGGTCCACGGATATCGCGGCAAGCAGGTCCGCGACAACATCCATAGCGCCGACCTGATCGCGGCGTTCGACGCGTTTTTCGCCTCGCCACGCAGCGGCGAGGTTTACAACATTGGCGGCGGGCGAGACAGCAACTGCTCGATGATGGAAGCGATCGAGCTCTGCGAGGATATCGTCGGGCGGCCAATGTCGGCCACGTACAGCGACGTCAATCGGGTCGGGGACCACATCTGGTGGATCAGCAGCCTCGAGCGATTCCAGAGTCATTATCCCCATTGGAAAATCCGCCGCAATGTTCCGGCAATTCTTCGCGAGATCTACGAGCACAACCTGGAACGCTGGCAATCAGAGAGTCCAGCGACGATCTCATGATCAATCGCGGCAAACGCAATGTGCTCGGCGTTTCTGTCGACGTGATCGACTATGAGTCGGCGGTGGAACAGACCGTCGAGGCCGCGAAGAACAGGCGAGGCTTTTCGGTTGCCGCGCTCGCGGTGCATGGAGTGATGACGGGCGCGATGGACACCGAGCAGCGCTTCCGACTCAATCAGTTCAATCTCGTCGTACCGGACGGCCAGCCCGTGCGCTGGGCTCTGAATTTTCTGCACTCAGTCCGTCTTCGCGATCGCGTTTATGGTCCCACGCTGATGCTCCAGCTGTGCGAGCGGTGCGCCCGGGACGGACTTCCCGTTTATCTCTACGGCAGCAACGCCGACGTGCTGGCGAAGCTGCGTCTGCAATTGAGCGCGCGCTTTCCTGCCCTTCAGATAGCGGGCGCCCAGCCGTCAAGATTCCGCCGCATCTCCGCCGCCGAGAAGACGGAGATCGTGCAGGCAATTCGCGACAGTGGCGCGCGAATCGTTTTCGCCGGACTGGGATGTCCTCGCCAGGAAGTCTGGGCCTACGAATACCGCGACGCTCTCTCGTTGCCGGTAGTCGCGGTAGGAGCAGCGTTCGACTTTCACGCGGGAACGATTCCCCAGGCGCCCCCTACCCTGCAGCGAGCCGGACTGGAGTGGATGTACCGGCTTTCGCATGAGCCGCGGAGATTGTGGCGGCGCTATGCGCTTCTGAACCCGCTATACATCGCGATGGTAACTGCGCAGGGATTCGGGTTAAGTCGTTTTGATAAGAGTCCCGGCACCCGACCTGATCATGAGATGAATTACGGCTGACATGACGCCATTTAATAGCGTTCGAGGATGAAAGTGCCGAGTCGCAGGACCCCGAAGCCCGTAGTGCACGGGACCCCGATCGAGAAGGAGGGCAACCTGCTCGATCGTTTCAGCAGTCCTGATCGATTCGACTTTTTCGCCAAAACCTTTTTCGCGGCTGAAAAGGCGCTCGTCGCGGAGAAAGTCGCTACCGTCGTTCCGCGAGGGACCGTTTTGAATGTCGGGTGCGGACGTCACGGTACTGAAAGAATTTTATTTCCCAAAGCGAACTACGCCATTTATGGCGTCGATACAAACGAGGAGAGCCTCAGAATCCTGGCAAAACGCGGGATCTACGAGGGTTTGGTGAAAGGGTCGATAACCTCTCTACCAGTGCCGTCGGCCTCGGTGGAACTTGTTTACCTCAGGCTTGTCCTTCATCACCTGGTCGCGCCCAAGAATCTCCTGGGCGAAGGGTTGCGGGAGTGTTTCCGCGTATTGAAGCCCGGAGGCATGCTGGTGCTCGTCGAGCCGAACTCCTGGCACCCAGTGGGAGCGCTGATGAACCTGGCGCATGCTCTTCGGCTCGATTTGTACATCCATGGCACCAATGATGATGTGGCGCTGTCCCCACTGATGCTGCGTAGACGACTTTCGACTTTCGCCTCAGGCATCTCGACGCACGTTGTCAGCTACGCGTGGCGACGTCTGCCCATTTCCGTTCAAACGCTGACCAACCGCATTCAGACCAGGTTGGGCAGGTTGAGCGAGAGGGTTCCATTCTTTGGTCATACTTTGATGATGACCGCTGTAAAGGAGTGATCCTTAGTTGCAGTTATTTCACTCATAGAGCCAGTTGCACGCACCCTACTCTCCCCAATACTTTCGTCAGACGGGCCCTTAGCTCAGTTGGTTAGAGCAGCGGACTCATAATCCGACGGTCGCAGGTTCGAGTCCTGCAGGGCCCACTCTTTTCTCCAGATGAAACTTCCCTCCCAATTGTCCCGGTTCCTGTTGCTGTCGCTCGGTGCGCTCGCGCTCGGCTCCTGTGGCCCTGCCCTCACGACTCCGTCGGACACCGATGTGTCCGGCGCCTGGGTTTCACCGGGTCCTGCTGCCGGCATGACGAACATGGCGGTCAACCTCGCTCAGGCTGCCGATGGATCGCTCACGGGCACATACACGGCGATCGGGACTGCCGGCCTTCAGTTCTGCCCAGCGACCGGAATCTGCACGATCTCCGGAACGATCTCCGGGTCCAATACCGTGCTACAGGTTTTCTTTGTCATGTCGGACGCGGGTGATTTCACCGGCCAGGCGATTGGAACGACGACGCTGCGCGGCTCAATGATTCGCATCACCGCGTCCAGCGCCGTCCAGTTCACACGTCCATGATGAGTGGCCCATCCACCTGTGCTACAGCACACTCTGACGAGGGCCCCATCTACTGCTGCCACAGCGCACTCTGAGGAATGGACCATCTACCTGTGCTACAGCACACTCTGACGAGTGGCCCATCTAGTTGTGCCACAGCGCACTACGCTCTCCGGCTCTACTACCGCTGAGGCCAGCCGGCCTTTAACCTTATAGGCTCTTTCGGCCGGTTCCCGCTCGGCCGCTGGGAGCTGTTCGCAGGTCGCGTAGCTCAGCTGGTTAGAGCGCTGCTTTCACACAGCAGAGGTCCGGGGTTCGAGTCCCTGCGCGATCATTTCAAACGACTTGCCCTTCACCCAAACAAAACGAATGACGCACTCGAAGTTGACGCTGCTGCTGGTAGTGGCTGGTCTCTCAATCGGCAGCGAATTCGCGCTCGCCCAGCGACCCACTCCGGAGCAGGCGCAGCAGATGCTGCAGAACAACCCGGCACTCCTTCAGCAGCTGCGGCAACGGATAATGACGAGCGGACTCACTCCGGATCAGGTGCGCGCTCGTCTGAGGGCGGAAGGTTATCCCGAGAATCTGCTCGACGCGTATCTGCCGGGAGGTTCTGGCTCCCCCGATAGCACGGTTTCATCCGACGACGTGTTCTCGGCAATGACCCAGTTGGGAATCACGGACACGACGGATGTGGATCTCCTTCGCTGTGGAGTGAATGCCGACACCCTTACAACCACCGACACACTGCCTTCCGGTCTCATTGACACGACCCAGAACAACAAGAGACGTCTCGATGCGCGTCGAAAGCAGGCGCGGGCCCAGTGCATGGCGCAGCGGGACTCATCGAGCCGAGGGTTGCTCAAACATAAGGCTGATGTAGATAGTGGATTCGTCATCTTCGGGCTCGACTTCTTCCGCAACTCCACGTCGCAGTTCGACGCGAATCTCGGGGGACCAGTAGACGCGAGCTACCAGATCCACCCGGGGGACCGCCTGGTGCTGGTCCTCACGGGCGATGTGGAGCAATCGTACACGCTCGACGTGACCCGCGAAGGATTTGTCGCGATTCCGCAGGTCGGGCTCATCTTCGTCAACAACCTGACGATGGGCGAGCTGGAGAACGTGCTCTACTCGAGACTGGGTCGCGTCTATTCAGGAGTCCGACGAGGCGCTGGCGCGACGACCCATTTTTATATCACCCCGGCGCGGCTTGGAAGCAATCAGATCTTCGTTACAGGAGATGTCGTGCGCCCGGGCAGCTATCGGATCTCGGGCGCCGGAACGGCTCTGACCGCGCTGTACGCGGCGCAAGGACCGTCGGACAACGGTAGCCTCCGGCAGGTTCTCGTGAGGCGAGCGGGAGCGGCTGTAGATACGCTCGACGTCTATGACTACCTACTCAACGGGAACACCGCGCACGACGTCCGCCTGAACAACAGCGACCTGGTCTTTGTTCCCATCCACGGGGCAAGGGTGCGCATTGTCGGAGAGATCGCTCGTCCCGCGACGTACGAGATGCGGCCAAACGAAACGCTCGCCGACGCACTTCGGTTCGCTGGAGGATTCACCGCCGCCGCGGCCCGACGCCGCGTGCAGATCGAGCGCATCGTTCCGCCCGCGCAGAGAACGCTCGGGGGCCGCGATCGAACCGTCACAGAAATCGTCTCCGATGAATTCCTGAGTGGAACGGGCCCTTCCGTTCCCGTCCTCGCGGGCGACGTGATTCGGGTTTTCTCTGTCGCCAGTCGCGTACGAAATCGAATCGCTGTGCGTGGCGATGTCTGGTCTCCAGGCGCGGTCGGCCTCACACCGGGAATGAAAGTCTCGGACGCGCTGCGTATCGCGGGTGGTGTCAGGCCCGACGTCTATCTCGGACAGGTGCTGATCACACGCACCGAGTCGGATTCTTCCAAAATCCAACTGCGAGCCGCCCTCCGCGACACGACAGGCGCTGTCATCAACGACCTTCCGCTCCAGGAAGACGATGAGATCCGCGTATTCTCGACGTCGGAGTTTCGCCCAACGCGGTACGTCGCAATCAATGGAGCAGTTCGGAAGAGTGGACAATTCCCCTATCGCGAGGGGATGACGGTCCGCGATCTGGTTCTGTTGTCGGGAGGCCTCGACCAGAGCGCCTACCTGAACGAAGCGGAAGTCGCGCGACTTCCGCTCGACAGAGCGAACGGGGTGACCGCTCAGACGTTCCGAATCCCGCTCGATTCGAGCTACATCTTCGAGCGCGGTCCCGATGGAAAATATCTGGGTCCGCCCGGGTTGCCGGCTACGTCCGGTCCGAACCCAGAAGTGACTGTCCAGCCGTACGACAACGTCCTCATTCTGCGGCAGCCCAACTGGGAGCTGCAGCGCACGGCGGTGATTGCCGGGGAAGTAAAATATCCCGGCAGATACTCGCTTAAGACCAAGTCCGAGAAGATTACGGATCTGATAGCACGGGCCGGCGGCCTCACTCCCGACGCGTATGCGAACGGCGTCACGTTCTACCGGACGCGGAACGCCGTGGGACGGATTGGCATCGAGCTTCCCGATGTTCTCAGGAACTCGAGGTCGCTCGACAACCTCCCTCTGCAGGACGGCGATTCGCTGTTCATTCCGCGTTACAACGCGGTGGTCGCCGTTCAGGGCGCCGTGAATTCGCCGGTGTCGGTGACGTGGGCGCCCGGCAAGAGCATGGAGTATTACATCAGAGCAGCCGGTGGCCCGTCGCGGAAAGCGGACGTCGGACGCACCTATGTCACGCAGCCCAACGGCAAGGTGGAAACGCGCGCTTCACATTTCCTGTTGCCCGATGGCGTTCCCCAGCCGAAAGCCGGGAGCACCGTCTTCGTCCCCGAGCGAGACCCCTTCGACAAGCCGTTCGACTTCCTGCTCACCGCCGGCTCCATCGCGCAGATACTCGGCACCCTGGTGACGCTGATAATCGCCATCAGGCGGTAGCGGATGCCTGTATCCCTGACGCAGATCTCGGACGACCACCTCACGTTTTCACGGTGGGTCGCCGACACGCTCGTCCGGTGGCGAACGATCCTGAGGGTGATGGGACTGATGCTGGTCGTCGCGATTCTGGCGGTGATCTTCATTCCTCCGGTGTACCGAAGCCGGGCGTCGTTCGTTGCCAATAGCTCGGCGAGCAGCAAGCTCGCGGGCGGGCTCGCGAGCAGTGCGGGCGCGCTGGGTGGTCTCGCGACGCAGCTGGGGATGGGCGCGACTCTCGACCCTTCAGAGTCCCCCAACTTTTACATCCAGCTGATGCAGAGTCGCGAGCTGCTCACGCGCCTGCTTAAATCGCGATTCGCGGACCCCCGCATGCCATCGCCTCGAGACAGCGTGGACCTCCTCGACCTGCTCCGGATCAGACAGAAGGACCCACAGCGAAAGCTGGAGCTTGGCATCAAGCAGATGTCAAAAGACATAAATGGCAACTTCGAGGCAAAGACCAACCTGGTGTGGATCGATGTAGACGCGGAATGGCCTGAGCTGAGCGCGGCGATGGCCAATCGAACGATCGAGCTCGTTACGGCCTTCAATAAGGAGCAGCGCACGTCGCGCGCGCGCACCAAGCGCCTCTTTCTCGAAGGCCGCGTGAGCCTCGCCCGCAACGAGCTGCAGTCGGTGGAAGCGAAGCATCGCGCGTTCTACGACCAGAACCGGCTTTGGCGCTCGTCGCCCGAGCTGATGTTCGAGGAGAAACAGCTCCAGCGCGACGAGGACCAGGCGGCCGATCTGTACCTTTCGCTGCAGCGCCAGTTCGAATCGGCGCTGCTCGACGAGGTGAATGACGCGGCGCTCATCACCGTGGTGGATTCGGCGGTGCCGTCGCGCAAAGCGCAGTGGCCGCGGTATTGGATTCTTCTCGCCAGTACACTCACGGCCGGCGTCATACTCGGATTCCTTGTCGCCGGCGCAGGCGCAATTCTGGCCGATTGGCGGGCGCGAAATCCCGACTCGGCAGCGAATCTCGGAGGATCCATCGGCCGGATCAAGCGAGAAATTCGCGGTGCGTTTCGACGCGCCAGCTGACGGCGCTCTCCCCGAGACAAAAAGATGAGCACAACGGCGCTGCCGCTGCCGCGGGCAACCGACGTTCGTCTACCTCGCGTGGCGCGGACCGCGCTGCTGCTGTTTCTGTGGCTCCTTCCCTTCCACTCGCTGATCATCGCGCTCCTGTTCGGATACTTCGGCGTGGCCGCGGATACGGTGCGAGCGCTGGCAGCGTGGAAGGAGATCGCAATCGTGGTCCTCGTGGCGTGGGTCGCTCTCCGCTCGCTCACGGGCGCGGGTCCCCGCGTCGAGATCATGGCGCCCGATGTGGCGGTAACCGCTCTCATTTCCATCGCGCTGGTGTTCGCGCTACTGGAGAATCCGCTCTTCTTTGCGCGCATCCCTGGCGCCGCCGTGCTCTATGGATTCCGGGACAGCATTCTCTTCATGCTGCTCTACTACGTGGGTCGATCGACGCCGGAGATCGCTGAATCGGATACGATTCTCAGGCACGCTTACCTGATTGCGCTCGTCGTCAGCGTAATCGGTATCCTGGAGAGGATTTTCGTTTCACCCGACATGCTGGTGGTGCTCGGAGTCGCGTCGTATATGAACGACTTCCTCGGCCTGTCCGCGTACACCGTCGGCAATGAATGGGGCCTGCCACAAAACTATTGGGCCATACTCGGCGGAGTCTGGGTGCGTCGGTCGGGGTCGGTATTCCTGCACAGCCAGGGATTTGCGGTTCCCTTCTTGTTTCTGATGCCGGCGGCGACAGCGTGGATTCTCAATCGGCGCGGCAAGCATCCCTGGCTGGCGCGAATCGGGTACGCGATCCTCTGGGCGGGCCTGCTCGTCACGATCACACGGATGACCACCATCGTTTGCATACTGCAAGTGGTGATTTTCTACCTGATATTCCGGCGGCCCGAATGGTCGCTTGGAACCATAGCGGCGGTGATCGCCGTTGGTGCTGTCACTGTAATCGTTGTGCCAGGCCTGCTTCACTTCGCCTGGGAAACGCTCTCCTGGCAGACGGGGAGCAGCACCAGTCACCTCAAGGACTGGCAGCAGGGGCTCCTGGCTTTCTTCGAGCGGCCGTGGGGAAATGGTCTCGGAACGACCGATGCAGCGCCGCTGAAATCTTTTCGCGAGCCGCTGACGGCCGACAACATGTACCTGACTTACGCGGTTCAGCTCGGTGTGGCGGGCATAGTCGCCTTCGTGGCCGTTCTCGCCACCATTCTCGCGACCGCGTGGCGTGTTGCAGGGGCGAATGTGAGTGACACCCAGCGTCGCGTCGCGGCCGTCGTCGCGCTCACGACGATCGGAATCATCATCAACGGCCTCACCTCATTCGTCTTCAGCTCGAATCTCCTGGCGTATGTGTTCTTCTGGGTGGCGGGCGCGATGGTGACTGGCGCCGAGCGGCTGCGCTATGCCCGCGCAAAGGACGCTGCGCTCTGAGAGTCGCGATGGACGCGACGTACCAGCGGCAGCCCGATGGCGGGATCCCGAGGTACGCGAGGCAGCTCACCGCTGCGCTAAAGGCGCGGGGCGACATCGACATCGTCGAAATCGGGGGCGGCCGGCGCGAGAAGCGTCACACCATTCGCCGCCGGCTCGTCACGCTCGGACTCGACTTCGCCTGGCATCCGCTGATCGGCCGAATGCGCGCCGCCGCTGTCGGAGCCCAAGTCTATCATTCACCGGGATTTCGCGGACCGGTCAGCAAAGGGAAAATCCCCACGGTCGTGACGATTTTCGATCTCGTCTCGATTCTCTTCCCGGAGCTCGCCTCACCGTCGGCGAAATTGTATGGGAACAGGGCGCAGCGGCGGATGTCGGTTCTCGCGGACATCGTCGTGTGCATCTCGAACGATACGGCGAACGATGTCGAGACGATTTTCGGAGTTCATCCCGATCGAATCCGGGTTACACCTCTCGGAGTGGACGAAATATTCTTCCAGCCGTCGCGAGCGCCGGCGCTGGTGAGCGAGCCGTACGTCCTGTTCGTCGGGTCGGAACAGCCGCGCAAGAATCTGGAGCGCCTGGAGCAGGCGATGGTGCTCCTGCGCGCGCGGGGATTCCCGCACGTTCTTGTGACCGCCGGCGCGGACGCGTGGGGGCGGGTTGACATCGGGGCGAACTTTCTCAGGCGGATGGGGAATGTCAGTGACGAGCAGCTCGTGAACCTGTACGCGCACTCGTCGTGCCTTGCAATTCCGTCCTTGCACGAGGGGTTCGGGCTGCCCGCGATGGAAGCCATGGCCGCGGGGACGGCGGTCGTTGCCGCGAATGTAGCGGCGCTGCCCGACGTGACTGGCGGGGCGGCGGTACTCGTCGATCCTCTTGACCCGGCCGACATCGCGGATGGGCTCGAGCGGGCCATCACCGAGCGTCGGAGTCTCGTCGAGGCGGGGCGAAAGCGAGTCGCGGAGTTTACGTGGCACCGGACGGCGGCCATGACGGCTGACGTTTACCGGGAGTTGGTCTGACCTGTTGACTGAGCGACTGACTACTGAACAACTGAACTGAACGGGGTGGGAGGTGTCAGAGGGGCGTAGGTGCCAGGTTTCAGGTCACGACGCCCGGACTTGCCTCGGTGGCGTTCGGGCGGACAACACTCGCTTTAACAAGCCGTGTAACATTTTCCGTACTTCAATTATCTGGCTTGAGAGAGAGGCATAGTCGGTGAGGTTAATGGCCCCGAAGTCGTGGGCGACTCGCACGTGATACTCGAGTTCCGAACTCGAATTGAGAGCGAAGCCTATGAAGCGACCGAAATCGCCGCGACTCTTCTGGCCCGCTCCCTCCACGATATTCGTCGGGACTGACATGGCAGTTTTCATCAGCTGACTGCGTAGAGACGCGTAGCGAGAGCCCCGTATCTTTCCGACGACATGATGGACGTTGAGGGCCAGTGCGTGCGCCTTCCGCCAGACGATGAGCTTCTTGTAATCACTCACGCCGGAGGATTGCATTCTCACCCAGCGCCAGCGTCATCATTTCACGTCGCCCGGCCTCTAAGCGCTCCGACGCTCAGTAAAGCCAGGTAGTGTGTCGCCCTGTAGTAAAGTCAGCCCGTAGTAACCCGACACCTGGCACCTACGCCCCTCTGACACCTCCCACCTCGTTCTTTTCCGTTTGTAGTTTGTAGTTTATCTCCGCCCAAACGGAACGAACGTGATGTTAACGGTATTGTTGCGGATATCGATCCCACTCCCCCGCGGGCACCCAACAAACGACTGAAACCACGGCTGAATCCTGGTAGCCCACGTAAGATCAATCGCCGCGAACCCGAACCGCGACTGCCCGCTCGCCCGTGCCCCCGAGTACAGATTGATGTCGTGCGTGCACCAAGCCCTGTACCAGTACACAGGATCCACCGCCGCAATGCTCCGGACATCCTCGTTGTTCCGCGTCCGCCCAGCCTTCACTCCGATCGCCCACGTCGGCCGCATGTAATCGATGTTGATGTTCTGCCCCGACGACCCGGGGCCCACCGACGCGCCCAGGGGCTGGCCGCGGTTCGTGTACCCCTGAATCACCTTCCTGCTCGTGTACCACACGCCCACCGCCCTGTCGCGAAAAGTCGGGTCCTGTTCCACCGACGTGTTCTCCGCCTGTATCCGCCAGAAATCGGTTGGCGTGTAGCCTGGCCGGCGCCACTGGAAGCCGATCGTGTACGCCTGCGTGTGATTGGGCGCGATCAGAAAGTTGCGCAGCGAAGGTGGAAACTCCGTCCTTCCCCACTCGCCGTACAACTCGAAGCCCGACTCCGGCATCACCCAACGCCCAAAGAGCGAGTATAGCTGGTCGCGTCCACCCGGGGCGAGCAGAGAATCGTTTAGCGCCTGACGATTTGGCCAACCGATGGCATGAAACAACTCGAGCCAGCGGAAGGGAACCTGCCCCCAGCCCGTCGCCGTCTCGTACACGCTTCGGGTCACACCCAGAGTCAGACCCTTCGGTTTGTGCAGATGCAGCGCGACCGCGCCGGCCGTGATCGACCGCAAATTGTTGGTCGACGTCGTGTCGAAGAAACCGGACTCGGTGAGCCCGCCCACGAGCCAGCGCGCGTCAATGTCGCCAATTCGCGTGCTGATCGGCTTGGCCGTTCGCAGGAAGTAGTGCGGAAATCCGGGCGCGTTGTTGCTCAGTACCAGCGCGTTGCCGATCCCCGGTCCCCACCACTCGTTCTCGTTCGACAAGCCTATCTGCACGTTCCGGAATCCGACCAGGATCGAGGACTGTCCCGGGCTCAACCTGGAGATCGGCTTGTCTCCAAATCGGGTCGGCATGTCCACGGAGTACGGTCCGTTGGCGTACCACGGGAATTGCCAGGGACTGCGATCAGCCGGGATTGAAGGGCGATCGATTCCCGGGACGTGCAGCTCGAAGAATTTGTTCGCCTCCGTGATGAGCTGCGGCGCCACGACGATCTGAACGCGGCCGAATCGCTTGAAGAATCCACCCGCGATCATCACGTTCGCGCCGCGCCCGGCCCACATGTCGCCGTCGTTGACGGACCAAGGCAGCGCGCTGTTGCTGACCCGCTCGATTTCCGGCCGAAACAGGCCGAATGTGCGCGTACTCGGCTCCACGCGTGTGATGCTCGCGCTCACGGAGCGGAGCGTCATTGGAATCGAGTTCTCTTCGCCAACGAGCTCGGCGAGCCGCTGCCGTTCGAGCTGCCACGGGCTGATCAGACTCACGCTGTCGACAAAACGCGGCCGCACCGACGGTACCACGCTGTCGACAGAGCGCGACCTTACCGATGGCACGCCCGCCGAGTCAGGGCGAACCCGCGCCGAATCAGGGCGAACGCGCGCGGAGTCCGGGCGAATGGCCGCCGCCGCCTGCGTCGAATCCCGGGTGATCTGGGCGCCGAGTGACAGCGGCGCTAAGAGCGCGGCGAAAAGGAGCGATCGCCGCGCTTCGGTAAAAGAAAAAGAGATGTTGTAATCCTTCAAATGCGACGAGAGTAGATGCACCCGGCTTTCGCGTAATATACAGCGTGCACATTACATTTCAGCGACAATGATCGACACCTGGGCAGTCGTCATCCCGAGCTTCAATCACGCCGACGACACCATCACCTGCCTCGGCGCATTGAGGAACGCTAAACCTCGTCCGGGCAAGGTGCTGCTCGTGGACGACGCGTCTACTGAAGATGCCGTGGCGCGGATCGCGGCCTGGGCAAAGCGAGAAGGCATCGATCATCGGGTCGTCCCCGCCGCTTCCCTTCAGCGATCGCTCGAGCCGAGTCCGTGGCTCAACATCGCCGTTCTCGAGAAGAACTCGGGATTCGTCCAGGTGTGCAACGCCGGCTTGCGCTATGTACGGGATCATACCGGCGCGCCATTCGCGCTCCTCCTCAACAACGACACGGAAATCGCGCCCAATTATTTCGAAGAGCTGGCGAAGGCGCTGGCGCGCGCTCCGGAAACGGGTCTGCTCACGGGCCTGATCTACGAGTGGGACCGGTCGACGGTTTCGTACGGGGGAGCGACCTACAACCCGATTCGTGCGCTCGCTTCGCACACGACGGCGCTTCCTGCCACCGACGCGCCCACTGAAACGGGGTTTGTATCCGGCTGTTCGATGTTGATCTCGCGGCCGGTGCTCGAGAAAATCGGTCTGCTGGCGGAATGCTTCGAGCCCATTTACGTCGAGGACGTGGATTATTCATTGCGCGCCCGCTCGGCGGGGTTTCCCGTGATGGTCGCGCGCGGCGCTGTATGCTACCATCGAGTGGGCGCCAGTCTCGGACGGGTGAATCAGTCGCCGCGTATCGTCTTCGCCATGAATCGCAATCGCGCCTTCGCCCTCCGCAGAAACTACAAGGGCTGGCGCCGCGCAGCGGGTATCACGTACCTGGCTGTGACCAAACCGGGACGCGCGCTGCTGGAGCTGGCCAAAGGACGTCCGCGCGCCGCATGGGCCGTACTCTCGGGAATGCTGGTGGGAGTATTCAGCCCGGCGGCCTTGAGCGACTGAGCGCGGGCCGGGACAACCGCGCCCTCATTTCACCACGAACAGACCGATGCTCGTCAGCAGATGGCGTGAGACGAGCAGCTTGAGGTGCGAATGCCGATACGGCGGGCGGTCCACCACCCGATCGAGCATCCGATCGCCGGGAGAGAAGTTTATCAAAGGGATCTTGTAGCCTTTTCCTATCAGCCTAAGGGCGAGTCCCTCTATGTCCTTTTTCCTGTAGGCGACGGTTGCCCTCGTCTCCAAAGTCTTATCATTGGTGCCGAGATTGAATTCGGTGGTGTGGACCGCTACCCCTCCCGGCTTCAGGCAGTCCATCGAGCGCTCGATGAACTCGAGTCCGTTCTCGAGTGAGCCCAGGTGTTCCAGCGAACACGATGACCACACGAAGTCAAAGCCCCGAAGATCATTGGGAATGGCGTTCATGTCGCACGATCTATAGGCGACCTTTCTCGCGAAAAGATCCGGGTCGCAGATCTGCGCCTCATTGAGCTGCGCAAGACCGCCGGCGTGTTGATGGGTCTTCCACCAGCCCTGTTTCTGCGCCGTCGCCTCGTCCAGATCCGTTGCCAGGATCTCGCAACCCATGCTGGCCATCAGCGCCGATAGTGGCTCCGTCCCGCACCCAAAGCCCAAGCCCCGCTTTCCCTCGGCCAGCATCCCGTGCTGTTTCAGCACTTCGAGAATGTAAACCCATTCCCACACCTTCCGGTGCTTCACGCGCGTGTCGCGCGCGAGTGTACACCACCGCTCGTATAGAGGTCCTTCCATCTGGGCAGATGTCACGAGCTGCCACCCGACGCGATTCAGGCTGGGCTCGCCACTCGCCTCGTGCTGTCGGAGAGCCTCCGGCATTGGATCCCGGAGAAAATCACCAGGCTTTGTCGCGATGGGGTACAGATTGTACAGCGCCCGGGCTGCTGTCTTCAGACTGCTAAGCATGGGCGGAAGATGCCACATGGTTTGTTGAAGCGCGTGATGTCTTCCACCAGAACGCCACCGAGGCAAGTCCGGGCGTCGTGACCTGAAACCTGGCACCTGTGCCTCTGACACCTCCCACCCCGTTCAGTTCAGTTGTTCGGTTTCTCACTGGGATGGCAGCAGCCCTCTTCGATATGTCATCAGGGTCCCCGTGATGGCGGCACGCTCCGGATCGCGAAGGATCCAGTTCCAGCCCAGGAGCGCGAAACCGGCGCTGGCAGCGACTACCCCGGTCACCGCGGCGACAACCGACACGCCCGCCAGAAGCTTGCTCGCGAACAGAGCGGCGAGAAGCAGGACGATCCCGGATGCCGCGCGGCCCGCCCTTCCGCCTGCAACAGTGAGCATTGGGTGCTCCGCCACCCGCGCCGCCGCCCAAAGGAGCAGGCATGTGTCGAGTGTCACGCGCGTAGTCCACGCCGCCGCGGCGCCCGCGATGCCAAAGGCCCTGATGAGCGCGATAGTGAGCGGAACATGGATCGCCAATTCGATCAGGTGAAACTTGGCGGGAAGATCCGGGCGATTTTTCGCGTACAGCGAGATGAAGAGCGGGTGCGCCAGCGCGTTCGTGAACACTCCGACGGCGAGGATACGAAGGGCCGTACCCGATTGCTCGGCGTATTGACTGCCGAGCCAGGCGCGCAGAAGCTCGGGAGCAAAGACGAACACGATCGCGAGCGGCGCCGCCATTACCACCATCAGCGCGCGCATGGACGTTGAAGTCAGATCTCCGAATCTTCCCCGCTCGCCCCTGGCCTCGAGCGATGTGAGCGCGGGCAGCAAGCTTCCGATGAGGCTCACCGGAAACAGCAGCAGCCTCGTCACGCCCTCGTACGGCGCGGTGTAAAATCCCACGGCCGCGAGACCCGCGATGCTTCCAAGCGCGAACCGATCGAAGTAAAGCAGCATGGGCGTCACACTGTTCGAGACCATCACCCACCCGCCAAACGACAGCACTCGTCGCAGCTGCGCCCAGTCGCGGGATCCTACCCATCGAATAGCCGGCAACGCTCGGCGAATCGCGAACGCGTACAGCCCGCAAATCACAATGCGCGAAACAAGCACCACGAGCAGTATCGAAGGCAGCGACGCTCCGTACACTGCCCCGATCGCTGGGATGGACAGAGACGCGACGCTGCTCAGCATCTTGATGGTGGTGCTCAGGTCGAACCGCTGTGCCCCCTCCAGAATCCCGCGCTGAGCAGAGATGAGGAGCACGGCCGGCAAACTCAGGCCGACCACTCGAAAGACTCCGATCGCCTCGCTGGCGGTCTCGGGCGGCAGCCGGAGCACCGAATGAACGAAAACGGGCGCGACGAGCGCAAACGCGGCGCCACCCACAATTCCGGCAGCGAGCTGCGCAAAGATGGAAACGGAGACCACCTCGCTCAGCTCGACCGAATCGTGGTGGAGTGCGTCGGCGACGAACTTTACTATCGCTCTGCCGAGTCCCAGATCGAAGAGCGTGAGGTACTCGGTGATCGCCCACCCCAGGCCGAGCAGGCCGAATCGTGCGGGTCCGAGGTGTCGCGCCGCCACCGGCATGACGAAGAAGGCCAGAGCCAGCGGAACCGCGAGCCCAAGGAAATTGAGAAGTGTGTTGTGCGCGACGCGGGAACGGGGGAAACCGCTTTCACCCATGGACGAATCTAGATCAGGCGCGATTTCCAGGTTTCCGGAAGGAGCGGCGAGTCGATCTCGATGGGGAGGTGGTACTCGAATGGCTTGGGCCCGTGCTCGCGGATCCATTGCACCATCGAAGACAGGCCCTCCCTCAGCGTCACCTTGGTCTCGTAGCCGAGTAGCTTCCTGGCCTTGTCGGCGGAGCAGGTCGCGCTTCTCACTTCCTGCGGACGGTCCGCGACGTAAATCGGATGGAGATCGAACGACAGAAGCTCCGCCAGAATGCGCGCGAGGTCGTTGATCGTGGTGACTTCATCGTCGGGCCCGATGTTGATGATCTCCCGCGACAAGCCCTTCTGCGTGCCCATCTCGAGCAGCGGATCCACGCAGTCCTGAACGAACGAGAAGCTTCGGTTCTGCTCGCCGTCGCCGTAAATGATCGGCTGCTTTCCCTGAAGCATTCGGTTGATCATGATGCTGGCGACGTTGCGATACGGATCGTCGTACTTCTGCCTCGGCCCGATGATGTTGTGGGGCACCGCGATCACGTACTCCATGCCGTGGGTATCGCAGACGTTCTGCACCAGCAGCTCGCCCGCATATTTCGCGATGCCGTATGGGTCAATGGGTGCTGCGCGCTGGTCTTCGCGAAAGGGAGGCTTGCCGTGTCCGTAGCGCGCCATGCTCGAACAGTACACGAAACGCCCGACGCGCTTGCTCGCCGACGCGGCGAGGAGCCCGGCCGTGTTCGCGTAGACGTGCTTGGCAATTATCGCCGGGGAGAAGACACTCAGTCCCTCGGTGGCGATGGCGCCGCAGTGATAAACCAGATCCACGCCGGTGAGCAGAGGTTTCATGCGGTCTACATCGCCGCAATCTGCCTCCTCGAACTGGATCCCTTCCGGAAGATTCTGGAGGTCACCGCCGATCATGTTGTCGCAGCCGACGACCTCGTGCCCGCGGTGGATGAACGCATCGGCCAGATGACTGCCGAGAAACCCAGCGACGCCGGAGACGAAAACTTTCATGGATTGCTTGTTCTTTGTGAAGTGAAGCGCGGCGCGCGAACGAGTCCGCGGGTTTGCCGGCGACGATCGCTCAAAAAGCTCCGGTCCGCCGCAGCACTGACGGTATGGTTCTGAACAGGATGCTCATGTCCAGCCAGAAGGACCACTGCTCAATATATTGCCGATCGAGATAAACGACATCCTCGAAATCGAGCACCTCGCTCCTTCCGCTCACCTGCCAAAGCCCTGTTATGCCCGGCTTGGCGTCGAGCCGCCGGAAATGGTGGTCCTCATATGCCCGGAAATCGGCCTCGAAGAATGGCCGGGGACCGATGAGCGACATCTCGCCGATCAGGACGTTGTAAAGCTGCGGCAGCTCGTCGAGACTCCATCTGCGCAGGAATTTGCCGAGCCGAGTCGTTCGCGGGTCGTCCCTGATCTTGAAGAGGCGGGTATCGCCGGTGTGATTCAAATGGGCCAGCTGCTCCTTCTCGAAGTCCGCGCCCTGCCGCATGGTCCGGAACTTCATCATCCGGAAACTCTCTCCTCCGAGCCCAGCCCGCTCCTGGAAGAAGAAAGGAGAGCCTGCTGAGTCCAGGCGTATTGCCAGCGCGATGAGGAGGAGAATCGGCGACAGTACGATGAGGAGCAGTGAGCATACGAGGACATCGACGATCCTCTTCGAGATCAGTGCGCGGGCCTTGAGCACCGGGCTTCCCAGCTCGAAGAAAGGCTGGTCGTGGTGCCACACGAGGCTGGGCCGAAGTCCATAGACCCTCACCGCGCGCGCCGGGTACAGGATCTGGCAGCCTGAATGGAGGCACTCTTCGATCAGCTGCTCGATGCGCGTCGCCGGCAGCTCGGCGCAAACCACCACGGCCTCGGCGTCGTGCTCGCTGATGCATCGTGACAGATCGTTAACGGTTCCGAGAAATCGATCGTCAAAGGGTTCGTCGGTAGCCAGGTATCCGACAACCCTGTAGTCGCCGCCCGGCGCGCCGATCGCCTCCTCGAATCTCCGCGCATTCCCCGGCGAGCCGACCAGAAGCGCACCCGCTGCCCCCCTCTGCCTCGGCCAGACGTGCCGCAAAAACCACTCCGAGACCTGGCGCACCAGCAGCAGGCAGAGCCACAACGTTCCGGCGGTAGCGACGAGCGGGAGAGTAACGTCCGACCAGTACCCACGGGCAATCAAGCCCGCCCAGTTGACGAGGCACGCGCCCGCCGCCGCGACAAAGAGCCGGACCGGCTGGTTGAGAACTCGATGGCGACTGTGTCCACCGGTGGAGAATACGGCGAGCAGGGTGACGCCCGCGAGGAAGATCATCCGGCGGCCCCCGTTGACCAGAGGAGACGATCCGAATGCATCGGCTCCCGCGAGGGTCTCGGCGTTCAGCCACACGGCGAGCGCGCGAGCGAGGAAGATCGCGACAATATCCCCTGCCACGAGCACGGCGAACCTTGTAGCGACGCGCGTCGTATGCCGCCTGAGAGCCCGAGGACGGCGGTCGCGCAACGCAGAGCGACGCTCGAGACCGGGGTACGCAAGAACACCGGTCTCGATCGGCTGTGCCAGGGCTGAGGGAATTGTCATCTGATGGACATGTTCTGGACGACCGGTCAATAGCAAAATTCTAGCCCGCAATTGTGCACCAGGATAGATTCACGCAATGATTGTCCCGCGCATTGCGCTCGCGGCCGCGGCACTCTTCCCCGTGGTTTTGCCCGCCCAGTCGACCGCCTCCAGCGAAGCTCCCCACCACGTCATGGTCGGCTCGACCGACGAAGACTACCTCCGCTACCTCCAGATAGCCGGACTGGTGAGCGTTTATCCGTGGTCCATCCGTGAGTTCTCACAGCCGGAGCTCGACAGACTGGCGGCTGCAAAGGGGTCGCACCCCCGGTCGGGGAAAGGCGACTTTGTGGACCCTCCGTCGCGATTCTCGTTTACGATCCTTCCCGTCAATGCGGTCCTGCGATACAACAGCGCCTTCCCTTATGGGTCGAATGACGGGGCGGTGTGGGCGGGGCGTGGTCTGACATCGGCGCTCGATCTAGGTTTCGCGTTCAGAGCAGGACCACTCTCGGCGACGTTCAATCCAATCGTGTTCAGTGCGCAGAACCGCGCGTTTCCATTGCAGCCAAACGGGTCAACGAATCCGTTCGCTGATCCACTCTTTCCTGATAACGTTGATCGCCCGCAGCGATTCGGAACGCACGCATATTCACGTGCAGATCCGGGAGAGAGCACCGTACGGCTCGATTTGCTCGGACTCGCGGCCGGGATCTCGACGGCCAACATGGGCTGGGGCCCCATGGAGAATTACCCGTACATAATTGGCGGAAATGCTCCCGGGTTTCCGCACGCTTTCATTGGCACAAGCTCTCCTGCTCCGGTATGGATTGGACGAATTCAGGCGCGAGTGATCTGGGGCGAGCTCGAACAAAGCGGCTACTCGCCGGTTAGCGGAACGAGCTATTACTCATCGGCGCTGGAATCAGGGACCAAGAGGTTTGCGACGGGTCTCGTTGCGGTCTTTCAGCCACGCGGCATCGATGGCCTCGAGCTTGGTGCCGCACGATTTTTCCATGAGCTGTGGCCGAAGGAAGGAATTCCACGGAGCTATTTTACCAGATCGTTCAGCGCGGTATTCAAGATCGGAATCATCACACCCCCAGGCTCGCCAGTTGGGCCGAACGCAGGTGTCGACGACAATCAGTTGGCGTCGTTCTTTGCTCGCTGGGTCTTTCCGAAGAGCGGTTTTGAGGCATATGGGGAGTACGGACACGAGGACCACAATTACGACCGGCGGGATCTGGCGCAGGAGCCGGATCATTCACGGACATACGGGCTGGGAATGCGAAAAGTTATCAGCGTCGACCCCGAGCATCTGGCGGCCTTCCGCGCCGAGATGATCAATTACGAGGAGCCAACGCTGGCTCGGAATCGCGGTGAGGGCGCCATATACGTCCATAGCGCCTTGCCTCAGGGTCACACGAATCGAGGGCAGCTACTCGGGTCGGACACGGGTGTGGGAAGTGGCGGCGGCTCACTCATCGCGTGGGACAGGTACAACAGGCAGGGTGGAATCTCGATAAGCTGGACCCGCACAATCCGCGAACAAGCGGGAACTTTTTTCTTATATGGAGTGACGGACCCACATGCCGACGATATACAGAACGCAATCACTTTCTCTCGCGCACGCTATCTGGGAAGAGGTGAGCTCACGACGGGTGTGACGATGGTGCACGAGTTGAATAGAGACCTTCAGGCCGATGCATGGGACGTGAATCTCTTGGTGGGATTTCGACTGGGCCTTCGGCGATCAGGAAGAGACGTTTCGCAGCGTTCTCCAGATCAACTGGATGTCGGTAAGAAGTGACCGGCCTTCGAGGTATCGGCGAGACGACGCAAGCTTTTTCGGGAGTATTTCCTCCACATACATCCGTTCGGGATCGGGCGCTGTAGCGAGCAGCGCGCTCTCATCGCGAAACTCGATCGACGAAGGATCCGTGATACCGGGACGCACCGAAAGAATGTGGTTGCGAACCTCTTCGGGATAGTGCATCACGTAAGCGCTCATTTCCGGCCGCGGTCCCACGAAACTCATGTGCCCGACAAAAACGTCGATTAGCTGCGGCAACTCGTCCAGTTTGTAGCGGCGCAGGAACGCCCCAAGCCCGGTGACACGCGGGTCGTTTCCGACTGTCAACATAAAGGCAGGAGCTCGTTCCCCCTCACGCATCGTTCGGAATTTGTGAATTCGAAATGGGCGGCCGTATCTGCCAACGCGTTCTTGTCTGAAGATCGCGGGGCCTGGCGACTCCGCCCTGACGAGGATTCCGAGGACGAGCAACAGCGGCGACAACAACAATAGCGCGATTCCCGACACTACCACGTCGAATACCCGCTTGGTCATCGAGCCAGGATCGAGCGAACGCTCGCCACGACGCGGGTCTGATCAGCGCTCGTCATTCTCGTGTAGAGGGGAAGGCTGACCGCTTGCCTGTATGCGGTCAACGAGTGGGGGAACTGCTCGGGCCTGAGTGAATAGGTGTCCCGCCAGTAAGGTTGAATGTGCAGTGGGATGAAATGAACGCTGCACCCAATATTTTGGGCAGTCATCCGCTCGATGAATTCATCGCGTGTAACGGGCGCGTCGTTGCTTATCCGGATAACGTACAAATGCCACGCGTGAACTGATCCGTTCGGTGCGTGCGGCGGAAGAGTGACTGGAAGGTCGCGTAAGCAGCGGTCGTATTCGCGCGCGAGCGCCTCTCGACGATCCTGAAAACGGTCGGCCTTGCGCAGCTGGTGGATTCCGATGGCGGCCGAGATGTCGGTCATGTTGTACTTGTATCCAGGCGCCACCACCTCATAACGCCATGAAGCCTGGGCCGAGGTGTATCGATCGAAGACGTCGCGGCTGATCCCGTGCAGTCTCATCACCCTGCATCGCGAGGCTATTGTTGGATCGCGCGACACCACCATTCCGCCTTCCCCCGTAGTGATAGTCTTGGTCGCGTAAAAACTGAACACGGTGGCATCGGTGCGGAGAGAACCGACCATCTCTCCGTGATATCTGGTCGGGAGAGAATGCGCCGCGTCGTCGACGACTCGAAGGCCGTGCGCTCGCGCAATTCTGAGTATCGGATCCATATCGGCCGCGAGACCGGCGAAATGCACCGGGAGGATCACTTTTGTCCGAGGTGTGATGGCCCTTTCAATCTTGGACGCGTCGATGTTCATGGTAAGAGGATCGACATCCACGAATACCGGATCGGCGCCGAGGTAACGAATCACTTCGGCGGTTGCGGTGAAAGTGTAGGGCGTAGTGATCACCTCATCGCCGGGGCCTACTCCGAGCGCCTCGAGCGCGAGGTGCAATCCAGCCGTGGCAGAGTTTACGGCGACTGCTTCGACTCCGCCTCCAATATATGCCGCGAACTCCTCTTCAAATCGTTTTGCTCTCGGGCCCGTGGTTATCCACCCCGAGCGAAGGCACGCTACTACCTCGTCGATCTCCTCCTGCCCAATGTCGGGAGCCGCAAAAGGGAGGAAAGATCCGGTTACGACTTCTGAATCCAACAAAGGCAATGTGTGCGTAGCCATGGGACGAGATTGACGACGGTGTAAAGTGAAGGATGAATCCGCGTCACGGTCCGAGTGATCGGCGGTGCGAGGGTAATACGGCGCATCCATGCTGCACGTACAGGGAAAAGCTTGTCGATTTCGGCAAACGGAATTCCCCGAACATCACTGTTGCGCGGATTGTTGAACATGAAATCATACCACAGCACTCCTCCGCCCGGCCTGACCAGCGACCACATCTTCTCGGCCAGCCGGCGCTTGAACGCCGGATCGAGAATGGAGGTAAAAACCGTCGATTGGAAGACTACATCGAATGATTCGTGCGGCAACTGAAGTCCAACGGCGTCTCCGCCGTGTAGGGCGAGTGACGCTGGCAGCCGTTTCCTCGCAACAGCGATTCGATCCTCAAGCAGCTCGTTCCCAACGAGGTTCTCCGGTGAGAACCCGAACGAAAGGAATTGGAGAAGGTTGGCGCCGGTGCCGCAGCCGATTTCCAGAACCCTGCGTTGCTCGACAGGACCGATCGAGGATTCATTCACCCAGGCTATCATGGCGCGGCTGCGCTCTTGATCCGGCATGTAGGTGCTAGCCAGGAACGGTCCATATAGGGAACTTCGCGCCGTTTTGTCCCGGCGTGCGTAGCGCTCGCGTACGAGGTCAATCTCGGATGTCTCGGGTTCCATCAGCGGCGCGAGTCCACCGCGCGCAGACCATCCAGGAATCGCTCAGCGAGCACCTCGTATGTCTGATTCGCAAGAATATACTGGCGGCCGCGCTCGCCCATAGCGATTCGCTCCTCTTTCGATAACAGCATCATTTGGTTCACGGCGCGCGCGAGGGTCTCAGGATCTTCGGGCGCGATTGAAAAACCGCAATCGGCTTCCGCCACTGGGTCGTTCGCGGCATCCACCGAGTGCAGGACCGGAAGTCCCGCCATCATATAGTCTATAAGCTTGTTGGGGCTGATGCCGAAGCGATACAACGGCTGTCGCCGCCACCCGAGATAGCCCGCGTCGAAATGCGCCAATAGCTGTGGCACTGCCGCGCGCGGCACCGATGGGAGGAATTTGATGTTATCGAGGCCGGCAGCATTTGCCTCCTCGATGAGGCGATCGCGGTCAGGTCCCTGCCCCACAAGCACGAACGTCACGGGTCGATCGCGAAGGAGCGACGCCGCTCCGACTACGGTCTCCAATGAATTCGCGAGACCATGAGAACCTGCGTAGCCGATGATGAGATGATCCTGCTGCCGCAGAAGCTGAAATGCTCTGGCGTGCTCCACCGGGACAGTCGCCCTGCTCTCCTGCCACGCCTCGACGTCCACGCCATTTGGAACGTAGAGGAATTTCTCACGATCGAGACCATGATCGAGCATGTGTCCGAGTGTATTGGGGAGCAGCGAGATCACCTTGTCGGCTGAGCGATACGCGAGATTTTCCGCGGCCTGCATCACCACGATAAATGGATGCGTGGACCGCAGCCTACCGAGCTCCATCGGCGTCAACGGCCATAGGTCGTGGACCTCGAACACGATTTTCGCACCCGACAACGAGGCCAGTCGTCGGGCGGCGAGGATGTCGAGTGGATACGTCGAAGAAGCGACGACAAAGTCAGCACGCTCGCCGCGAAGAATGGTCCTGGCGTGGCGCATACATTGAGCAACGTACGCAGCCATGTTGAGCGCTCGCCGGGCCCCATTGCCGTTGTAACTCGGTGTTCTCAGCCAGACGTATCGGATTCCATCGATCAACTCCTCGGTCACACTTCCGCGTAGGGCGACCGGTCTCGATCTCAGATGTGACTGGCTGGCCGCCACGATTGTTACCGAGTGGCCAGCCTTTTTCCACTGGCGCGCGAGATAGTAGGGGCGGTACTCCATGCCGTGTTCGGGAGAGCCCGCGTAGTGATTGAGGACGACCAGATGCACCAGGAAAGTCGCTAATCGTGCGTTTGGGCGGCCGGGTCGGATCAGGACCTGCGGGTACCGGCCGACCTTCGGCCAAACGCGCTAATCGGACGTCGTAAGTCTTCCAGAGCATCTCGTTTGAGGGTCGCCAGTTCCAAGGAAACATCCTCCCTATTCCGTGAGGAGGAGAGAAAGAGGTCTCTGATGAGCAGGAAGAAGATGGTCAGTGTCAGGGCAACCAGGAATGCGAGAAGGGATTTGCCGATGAGGCCACGGGGATTTGGCGTTGCCGGCGCGGTCGCCGGCTCGACAATGGAAATAACCGGCGTGTCGCGCACTTCTTCGATCTTTGCCTGCTCGAACGATTGAGCGAGCGCGGTAAACAGTTGCGTCTGCAGCGCTACGTCGCGCGTTAAACGCTGGTGCTCAAAACTAAGAGACGGGGAGCGAGCAAAGTCGTTGACATTCCTCTGTAAGAAATCCTGCAGTCTGTCTTCCGCGACGCGAAGGTCTGATCGCACCTCTGCTAGCCTCTGTTCAGTGAATTTTCTTTCGGCCCCAGCCTGGGACTGTCGGTTCACGAGATTGAACTCGTTAAGCAGATCCAGAATCCGCTGGTTGATCATTCGGGCCAGATCCGCGTCGTCGGCAGCAACGGAAACAACCACTACGCCGGTGCGCTGCACGACCTCGGATGTGACAAGCTTGCGCAAGGTGCGGGTCGTCGCGTCCAGTCGCAGCTTCGGACTCACTCGAGGAATCCGCAAGAGATCTGGAAGCGGAACGGAGACAGTTCGTCCTCCCGCCACTCTGTCAAATGACGACCCGGCCAGATCGTCGAGGATGCGCCGCGAATGCACGAGATCGGCGTAAAATGCCGGCGATTGTGGTCCATCCGGGGATGGGGAAGTTATGCCCAGTTGCGCGGCAATTCCAGAAATATTGCTGGGCAGACGCCGCGACTCGGTCATGAACGAAGAAACCGAGGTGTATGTGCGCGGGGTCATGAACACCAGCAAACCTTCAAGGATTGCCGCCACCAAGGCGATTCCAACGATCCATCGCCGGTGCCTGAGCACCAGAATGGCCAGGCCGACCAGACCAAAATCGTCCGTGCGGCCGAACGCCGACACCCACGAGGAATGCTTCGATTGGTGAGAACTAACCTTGTCTGCAGTCACTTGAAAAAATTAGAATGCCGAACGTGAAACGCAATGACGTGTGCCGTGCTCGTGCAATCGCATTGTGCTGGCGGGGCCACCGTACAGCTATCGTCGATGTTCTCTTTCGTTGAGCGCCTTGCGGTAAACGTCCTCCACTCGGGCGGCAACGAAGTCCGGCCCATCTTGCGACAATGAGGATGGTAACAATCTACCTCCTTTATTCAGGCCCGTTCGGAGCGCGCCCGCGATCGTTTCCGCGCGGTCGTTCGCCAACACGACGCAGCCTTGCACGCCGGACAGTCTCTCTCCAACGATTCCAACGTCCACCGATACTACCGGCAGACCGCAAGCCAACGCCTCCGACAGGACCAGCGGTCCGCCCTCATGTCGGGAAGTGATTAGTAGCACATCGGCGGCGTTCATGTATACAGGCACCTTGGCGAGCTCTTCGTTCCAGCAGACCCGCAGGCGGACATTTGGCATCTGCTCCGCCAGGAGTCGCACGGCTGCCTCGGCCAGAGCATATCGTTTGATTTCGTTCTTGCAGTCGCCCACAAAAAGGACGCTCATCTCGTCCGAAGGCCATTGGAGTTCCGCCCGGCAGTCCCCCCGATCGAGCGGATGGAAATGCGCGCTGACTGCCATCGGGATTACGTCGACATCGGCGCGCGCGATTTGACCCGCGACCCGGCGCGAAACCGCGATGACCTTCTGCGCGCGAGATGCCGCCACCCGTGACGCGAGCCGTAACACGCCGCCCTTCGCGATCGCGAGCACAGAGGTCGGCGGAAGTCCGAACACATCCGAGCCGTGAAAAGTTACGACGACGGGCAGTTTGTTTTGCATGACAGCTATGAAGCCTGCCTGGCCAAAATGCGCGTGAACGAGGTCATAGCGTCCGACGCGAAGTTTCTTAAGAAAATCGGCGTGGGCACGCCAATATCGCCTCGGGCTTGCGCCGCCACGAAATTGCATTACGTCAACCACAACTCTCCTGGCCCGCAGAGAATCCACCTGATGCACGACAAACGAGCCCGCTCCAGGGTGTGCCTCAGAAGGCCACTCGGGAGTAAGCAACAACACTCTCAACGCGCGGTCGCCCGGCATTTCAGGTGACGAGAAACAAGGACAGTCTCTTCAGCGAATGGTGACAACCAGCGAACGCACGCCTGAACCAGCTCGCGCCCGGTTCAGACCGGCGGTCCAGTGCATCAACGCGCGCAACAGCGCGAGGGGCACGATCACGGCCCAGATCACGTCGATCAGCGCAAACACTGGGTAAAGGGTGGTCATGAGGCCGTCAATCAACAGCGCGGATGCGAATGACAGGCAGAATACGATGCCGACATATCCGCGCTGCCGCGCACTCCACGCAACGGCAATTCTCCAAAAGATTCCAGTGAATGCTCCGGCGATGATCAGCCAGATCCACCCTCCTTCCCAATAGGCATGCCCCGACGCGAGTACCGGTCCCATGTTATAGATCGGTGCGTCATACCCGAGGCGCCGGACGAGGAACACTGCCGACCCATAATTGGTGTCATCGATGCTGCCCGCTGGGCGCTTCGCCGGCCAGATGGTCCGGGGAATCGGCAAATACAACGCGCCCTCGATCGGTCCGAAACCGGCGCCGTGAGAGTCATCGTGAAGCGCGTACAGTATGGCCGAGTTCCTCGGCCCTTGGGCGCGACGGTAGAAACCGCTCACAAAACCCTCATCGTCGCGATTCTGATTTGGACTGGACGCCACCGCCTCTGAGGCGGCCCGCTTGATCGCGTCGACGCGTGAGCCGCCGGTGAGCTCGGAGAAGTAGATGGAGCGGAATGTCCCACCCAGGAAGCTCGAGAACGGAGCAAACACGATGAACACGACCATCGCCGCCAGCATTACCCGACGCCGTTCGACCAGAAAGCCGACGACGATCAAAAGCGACACCACCCATGTAACGCGGCCCCGCACGCCGCTCGATATGCCCACCGCGGCAATGGTGGCCAGAACCGAAAGCGCTACGATTCGCATTGGCCGCGCGAAGCCCGGAACCGTGAGCACTATTGCGGCCGCCACCAACGATGGGAACCCCACCGTTCCCCGAAGCCAGCCCCACAGGGCGCCGCCCCATGAAGACGGGACGACGATCTCAGCGTGCTGCGTTACGACTGCGAGCCCTTCCACCGGCGAAAACAGTGGCGCCGAGTGAACGGCAAGCCCGAGAAAAATCAACGCGTAGAGGAATACACGATCGACCTGAAGGGCGGAGTCCCGCGCCGGCGGGTCGTCGAACGAAAGGGGCTCCTCACGCAGCCTCCACGCCGAGAAGGCAAGAGCGAACGCGAGGACGAAGATTGACTCTCCGATCATCACGCGCAACAGCGACTCGGGAGGGATGCGGATCTCCCGCTCAAGCCGGTAGTCAGCGAACACCGTATACCAAATGGGCCAGCAAATCAGCAGCAATTCGTGAACGAGCGTCAGGCCAAGAAGCGCCGCCCGCAGACGCGCGCCGTCGCGCATCGCGATCGCGAGCAGGAATCCCAGAACTACGACGGGAAAAGCGCTGAACAGGAGCAGCCCGATACCGATCATGGCGCGACCCGCCTGGCGCGAACAAGCGAAAGCACGAAGGCTTTCCTTACCTTCAGCGTCAACTGGAGGATCCCTCTCGGGAACAGAGACCCCAGGAAATGCAACGTCGCCTTTGCGTTGGTCGGATCCTCTCGCAGGGCCGCGCGGAACATGCTGCGCGCGCGAGCCATGTCTCCCCGCCGCACCATCCACTGACCCATACCGATCTGAACGTTACTCACCGCACGTGACCGGAGAGGCGTCAGGTCTCGTGGCCGGAGAGCCACCACCTGATCTATCACTGAAACCTTGCCATCGTACGTCGCCTGGAGGTCCATTGTTCCGGTCATGCTGCCGGGGTGAGATCGCACACTCGCCAGCGCGGATCGCACACAGCCGGCGGGCGAGGCCACGGCAAGCCTCAGCCACATGAACCAGTCGGCAGCGACAGTCAGGCTCCGCCTCTCGTCGAATCCCCCCACCTGCGTGAGGACCGACCGTCGAATGAGAGGGGTGGGACACGCAATGAAATTGTTGAGCAGGAGACTTCCGACGATGTCTCCGTCTGGCAAACTGTGGGTTCGCCCGACGCGATCGAGGACCTTGCCGGCCGTGTGATCGACGATGAGCGCATCCGAGTAAACCCAGCCGAACTCCGGTTTCGAGTTCAGCAGCGCTACCTGCTCCTCGAGTTTTCTCTGATGCCAGAGATCGTCCGCATCCACGAAGGCGATCAGATCGCCACGCGAAGCTTTGAAGCCGGTGTTGCGGGCCGCGCCGACACCGGCGTTGGGCTGCCGGATATACGTCAGCGCATCGCCAAATTTTCCAGCGGCAAGAGCGGTGTCGTCAGTCGATCCGTCGTCGACGACTATAACCTCTATTGGGCGATAGGTCTGATGCAGGACACTTTGAATCGTCTCTCCGATCCAGGCGGCAACATTGAATGCCGGGATGATAACCGAGACGAGCGGCCGATCCTGTTCCATGGCTTATGCGAGCCCGAGCGTCGTGAAGAGTTGCCGGAAACGGTGTTGATAGGTGTGGTCGGCCTGGGCGCGCAGGAGTCCAGCCGCCCGTATCGCGTTCGCCTCCGTCGGGTGGCTCAAATAGAATCGTATCTTGTCGAGCATCTCGTTTCCATCGCGATACACGATGACTTCCTTGTCGGGCTCAAAGAATTCCTCTAGCTCGTCGATGTAGCCCGTGCAATAAAGCGCCCCACTCATCGGCGCTTCGAATTCCCTCAGGTGAAGGTGCCGAACGATGTATTTACTCGGGTCGTGGTGCATGAATACATCCAGCACACCTAGCGTGATCTCACTGCGGCTGTAGGCGATCACCAGATCGTCGTCGGACATTGGCGCGTGTACGGCCTGCGGAAAGCGTGCACCGAACCTACGCCTGATGTCGTGTTCGGCAAGCTCGCTTGACGCCCGTGCTTGGCCCTCGATCGAGCTCGGCATCGATGCGCGAGCCGCCAGCAGGATTCGGCGAACGCTGGCTCTTGCCTTGGTGCGAGCACCCCAGCGCCATCCCGGCCCTGCAACGTACACGTCGATCCCGTTCTCGAGCAGCCGCTCCAGAAGCCGGGCGCGCGGTCCATAGTTCGCCCCTACGAAAGACACCTGAAGATCGCGCTCCACCGCGTAAGGGTGGAAGTACGTCGGGTTGGCGGCCATCGGCCACCACAACGGCGTTGCCCCTATCGCCTTGAACTGCGGGCCGACATCCCGCTCGGAGTGGAGCGCGAAATCGAAATGGGGGGAGAGCTCCGCGACGAGATGGAATTGATGCGCGTTGTTGCAGGAAAAATTGCAGGTGGGAACGCCCAGATCCCGTACCCGGTCGACGACCGACGGGTCGATCATCGCATCGGTGAGATAGGAGAAGAAAAGGTCGAATGGCTTTTGCTTGTGAGCCGCCAGGAAGGTTTCGAAAAGCCGATTGGAAAACCTGGTGCGAAGGTCCCGATCTTTTCGCCACATCGCCAGTCGTCCTTCCTCGGCGGGAAACAGAACCACGTCGTGGCCAAGGTCGAGAAGCGGCTCGTGGAGATTTCGGTACCACGTGCGGTTGGTGGTGACCATTGCGTTCGCAGAAGCTTCCAACGCCTGGAACACCCGCAGCGATCGACTCATTTTCGGACCGAGCAGGAGACCACGAACACAGATGCGCCCAATCGCCCGCCACCCAATGAATTCACCTCGTGCACGCTCAGCGCAGCTGCGAAGCTGAGGTCAGCGGTTTGTAAGGCAGGTCGAGCGCGCCACCGAGGGACACCACGATCGAGACCGCTCGACCAGTGTCGTAGACGTAGAGCGCGTCAGGTCCGGCTTCGGAAGTCAGATCGGCCAGGTAGTCATGAGTGGTGTAGTTATCCATCAGAACCACCGCCCTGCTGGCACTGCGCATCAGGTTTCGGAGCGCTTGCCGATACGCGTCCGGCCGACGAATGTGCATGAGAACCGTGGACGCGAATACGACTTCCGTCATCTTGGGCAGCGGACTCAAGGTGATGTCGAGAACGGACGAAGGAATAGTTGCGGCGGCGGCCGGATAGAGCTCGTGAAACAGCTCGAGCTGCTTCGCTTCGACATCGTAACCTCTCAGCTCGACGCCGGGCCCCAGTAACTCCCTAAGTCCGGCCAGGAATCGTCCCCCTCCCATCCCGACCTCCGACACCGACGATGGGGTGAGGTTCACAACGGCTTCCCAGACATTGCGGTGCGTCGGGTGCAAGGGAGTCTCATCGGCGGCGATGAAAATCCGACCGTCCTGGAGCTTCCAATCGGTGCTGTGCAGGTCCTCGTTGTACCACTTCCGCCCGGCCCGCACCTCGGCTCGATAGTGATCCGGGTAATTGGACCAGTCGTAATCGTCGCCGCCCCTGAACGCCTTCCTGACGCGAAAGAGAGCATGCTTCAAGAGAAATCGGGGAGGCAAGCGAAGTTTTATGAATTCCATGTTGTGCTAGGTGATTGTGCTGGCGAATAAGCGGAATTGCTGCCGAATGGATCGGCGCGGTCTACTACTACAACGGCGACTCGGGTTGAAGCGCGGCTTCGGCCTCGACCGGGTTCTGAACGCCCGGCCTTCCCCCAGTCAGTCGATTGACTGCCCATCTCCAACGGCGTTGCTCCCCGAAAAGTCCCGAGAACAGAGAGCATGCAACCGCGCAATAAAGTGCGAGCGGAGCGATCATCAGACTTGCAACGATTCTGCCCTGGCCACTCGACAGGTAATCCAGCGGCAGGCCAACCGCGAAAAGTGGCAGAGAAACCGCCGCCGCCAGCGCCATCCTCCGCCATGGAAGAGTAATGCCGTACCGACGGCGGATGGCCGCCGCCACTACTCCGGACGTGCACAGACCCGCGCCCACCAGCGCCAGGCCGGTTCCATTCATCGGGGACCGGGCGGAGAAAAGATACACGCCGCCGATCGCGACGATCGAGCCGATCACATACGCGGGCAATGGCGACGAAGTCTTCTCCACCGCATGGGTCCAGAGCAGCATCGCCGACGTCGCCGCGAATATTCCTCGAAACAGCGCCCCGTATGCGGCGTAAACGCCAATGGTCTGGAAACGATCGCTCACCAATACCCGTGACAACAGCGGGCCGGACGCGGCCACAAACGCGACCGCCACCACGATAGATGGAAGAAGCAGTCCCGTATAGTCGGTCCACGCCGCCTTCATCGTCGCAACGTCCCGGGACGCTATGCGCCGATAGAAATCAGGGGACAAAAGATCCACGAGCAGCCGCTCCGCCGCCAGAATGGGTGTCCCGCCGAGCGTGAACGCGATCAGGAATAGCCCCAAGGTGGCGGGGCCGACCTCCCGCTGCACAATGAACCTGAAGCCATCGGTCTGAAACCAATAGATCAAAGTAATCGGAACTATCGGGCCCGCGAACGCGATCAGCGGGCGAAGCGCGAAGGGAGTGGCCGCGCGATGTGATTTTTCATGGGCGCCGCCAGCAGCGCTTCCGCGCCGATCGGAAATGCTCCACAAAGCCACCACCGAGAGAACCCACGCGATTACGTAGCCGATGAGTACGCCGGTCAGCCAGTACTCGGTCCTGCCGCCGAGCGACAGACACAAGAGCGCCGCCAGACCCAGACCCGCCCATGCGGCGAGGTTTCCGAGCATGACAAACCAGAAGCTCTTGCCGAGATTGTTCAGGCACGCCGTGTTGGTTCCCGCCAGCACCACGAACAGCACGTGACCACCGACCAGCCAGGCAATCCACAGCGGGGACATCGCGACACCGAGCCCGGAGAGCGACTGCAGAACGGCGACGGTGATTGCGGAAAGAAGCGCGCAGATCACGAAATATAAACTCATGCGCCGCAAATTCGGACGCAACACGCCGCTCTGGCTCCACGCGTTTGCATGGCGAAGAACGAACAGCCCGACCGGCGAGACAAACAGAAACCCGAACCACTGGTAAAGACTCAGCACGAGACTCATACGCCCGACTTCACTCGGTGCCAGGAACTCCGTCAGCAGCCTGACTCCGACGATCGACGAGACTACGAGCGCGATACGCCCACCGATAATCCAGACGGCCCGAAGTTGCTGCACCGATATTTTCGACGAGATGGAAGCCTGCCTTGGCGGCGATGGTTGGGCATTGTTGGCCCGATTGTACGCCATTATAGTTCGCCGGACTGGTGGCGTGGTGCAACCGTAATGCCCATTCGATCGAAATAGAAGCGCTGAGGATGAGATGAAGTTAGCTGAATTGTTCGCACAACTTCGATCACTACTCCATCCCGGCAGAATCCGCGACCACATCGCCCAGCTGCGAGTCGTGCGTCAGGAGCTTGGCTTCGAAGCAGGATTCCACGGCGACCGGTACATACTCTCCATCGCCGACTTGTTCCTGACGCGCGCCAGCTTTTTTGTGGAGACGGGAACGCTGGCCGGCACAACCGCTCACTACGTGGGCAAGCGCTATCCGGCCACGAGCGTGTATTCATGCGAGCCGGATCCCGTCGCCTGCAGGTTGGCGCAACAGCGCTGCGAAGGCTTCGCGAACATCAAGATCGTCAACGAGCGATCACCCGATTTTCTCCATGACCTTTTCGACCGCGTTCCGGATTTGGCGACGGAACCCGCGGTTTTCTGGCTCGATGCACACGGCTACGGCTTCCGCTGGCCCCTCCTGCAGGAGATCGAGCTCATTACCTCGCGGCGTTCAGCGGGCGTGATAATGATCGACGACTTCAAGATTCCGGGCCGGCCGGAATTCGGGTTCGACGCGTACGATGGCCAGGAGTGTTCGCTCGAATTCGTGTTGCCGGCGCTGAATCCGGAGCACGACTACACGCTGATACTTCCCGCTTATGCCGAGCGCACGTCAGCGCATCACGGATTGCGCGGCGTTGGTATCATCGTTTACGGGCTCGGCTCACTCGACTTGCCGGAGAGCATCGGCGCCAACTTTTCCCGGAGTGCAATTCGCCGGGAACCGGCTGAGCGCGGAGAAGCGCAAGCGTCCCTATAATCGTCCCTCTCGGGTGCGGCCACTCAAAGAGCTCAGAGGTCGAGAACGGAAACGAGCCGCTCCACAAATCGCCCCGACGTGAACTGGGCAAAGCGCTCGCTGCTCAAGTACCGCGCGATCGACCTCTGATAGGTGTCATGCTCGGCTTCCGTCATGCCCGCCAGGAACTCCCCCAGCTCAGCGTGCGACGAGAAGGTGCGCCGGTCTATGAATGCTTCTCGGTCCACGTAGTCGGCGACGTTCGGCGCTCCCAGGTAAATCGGGACGCATCCGCATCTCATGACGTCGAAGATCTTCTCGGTCACATAGCCGGGTTGGTCGCCCGAGTTCTCGTAGCACAGCGCGAACCGATATCGCGGCAGCACTTCCGACTTACTCGGAACCGTTCCGCGAAATGATTCGTATCCGATGAAGTCGGGCTTCGGTCTCGGCAGCCAGCCGCGGGCATCCCCGACTGGAGTTGCGGCGGCGTCCCACCCATGCCCGAAGAGATCGAAGTCCTGAGGGTAGGTGCGCTCGAAGTACCGGATCGCCTCGACACGGCTCGAATACAATTCGCCCGGATGATTCGAGAGCTTGTTGGACGATATGTTCACCAGCAGCTTCTTCTCGTGGTACGGGACCCGAGCGATAGCGGGCCATTTCTCCGGGATGGGAAACAGCATCTTGTGAATCCTGACGTCGTCCACAATGGTGTCGTCCCACGTCAGAACGATCTTGAACTGCTTGTAGATATCGCGGCTCCAGTTTGCCGCGCAGACAGTGGCCGGCTCCCACAGCATTACGCCCACCTGCTCGAGGCCCGCCTCCCTCGCCTCCTTAAGCCAGTTCCGGGTTCGCTCCGCGAATCCCTGTTTCAGGCGTCGCAGTGCTCCGCGGACGCCACGCGCATTTGTGGCACTCGGAACATCCCAGAACAGCAGCCAGGCGGCGTCCTTGAGGGCAGCCCGCGTCGGCGGCTCGATCACGTACCCGGCTGACTCCAACGCAGCGCGAAGGCGAATGAACGGCTCCGTGCATCCGTCGCGACCGGCCGGATCGAACAGTGCCTTTTCAATATCTCCGGGATATTGCAGCAGAATGCGTCGCTGTTTCACTTCAGCCTGTAATTCTCCCAGACGTACTGGTATTCGTATGTAAGCTCGTGCGTCTCGAGGAGTGCCTGCTTGATTCGTGACATTCTGCGGTAGGAATCCGGAATGTCGCGATGGAACTGCACCTGAATGTTCGCAATACGCGACTGGAGACCGCCACCGATGATGGACTCGAGCAAATCGTACTCCGACCCTTCGATGTTGATCTTGAGCAGGTCGATCCGAGAGACGTCGTTGTACTCGACAAACGTCTGGAATTTCCTGATCTCGATAAGCTCAAACCGATTGCTCTCTCTGAACATCGACGTTCCATCATCGTTATAAAACAGTTTGTGTCTCTCGTCAGCGGCACCCAACCCGAATGGATAGACCGAGATGCGGGGGTTCGAGCTGAACCGCGCTCTCAACGCCTCGTAGAAAGCGCCGAAAGGCTCGAAGACATAAGTGCGAGACCGGTACCTATCATGGATGTCCGAAGCGAACTGGCCCTTGTAACCCCCGAGGTCGAACACCACGCTCTCCGGGCCCAGTTCGGGGTAAGCCAGCCGCAATCGCGAATCGCCTTCATCCCGAAACCACTTGGCGACGTTGTGCCGGAATAGAATATCGTTCCGGGTCTCCTGACTCAGGTATCTGGCCAGCGGCTGCATCGTTCCGTCTGGACGTACCAGGAATGACAGCGCCTTTCCCCGAGCCCTCGAGAAGAGATCGGCCGCACGCCTCAACGCGGCTCCCCCGAAGAATTCAGGTACCACTCATAGGTGTTGGCCAATCCTTCGCGCAAATCGATGGCGGGCTTCCATCCCAGAGCCCTGATGCGGCTGGAGTCCAGCAGCTTCCTTGGAGTTCCGTCGGGTTTGCCGGTGTCCCACGCGACTCGACCTTCGTAGCCCACTACGGAGCCGATCAAATCGGCGAGGTCGCGGATGCTCAGCTCTTCGCCCGAGCCAACGTTGTAGAGACCGATGACATCATCGCGCAGCGCAAACAGCGCCGCACTCGCCATGTCGTCCACGTGCAGGAATTCACGCAACGCGGTTCCATGGCCCCAGAGCTTTACCGTCGCTTTGCCACCGGTGGTCGAATCCGTCCGGGCCTCGTGAAATTTGCGGATCATTGCCGGCACCACGTGCGAGCTGTATCGAACGACACCTGAACGTGGCTTTGGGCTGCAAGATTGTAGATCTCGTCGGGTTGTGTTTCCTGGACTATGCGAATGAGGTTGGTGGCGTCAGTCAGATCGCCGTAGTGGAGAAAGAAACGGGCGTGGATTTCGTGCGGATCAGTGTATATCCCGTCAACGCGCTGGGTATTAAACAGGGACGACCTGCGTTTGATGCCGTGGACCACGCATCCCTTATCGAGGAGTAGCCGGGCGAGATATGCGCCGTCCTGACCGGTGGCACCCGTGATTAACGCTGTTTTCATCAGATTGCCTGAAATGGGTAACTGGCGCCGCGCGGGAAGCAATTCGGTAAAGATACTACCGCGCGGAGTTCAATTTCATCATTACAAGTGAGGGCGCCATTGCCGTCACAACTGCCCCATTCGGGAGGACAGCAAGGGCACTAATCCGCGGACACGGCCACGAGTCCTAACCCCCCAAAGGCCAACTGGTCATCACCTCAACGAGATAATAGCTTTGTCGTCCACGCGCTCGCACGCATCATGCTATAGAGGGCGCTGGAATGAGGCAATCGGTTATCCACCTGCAAGCCAGCACGTGACAGAACTCAGAACGTTCCTCCCGAAGCGGATGAGAAACCGGCATCTCTTCCTGCTAGATGCGGCCGCCCTGGTGGTAGCGCCGATCGTCGCGTTCTTGGTTCGATTCGAGGATTTCAGCTGGCTCGGTCAGAACCTGCGGATGGTTCTGCCGTACATACTCCTCGCCGGCCCCGTTCGCCTCCTCGTCTTCTACAACCTGGGCATGTATCGGCGCCTTTGGCGCCACGCCAGCATCGGCGAACTAAAACAAATCCTTGTCGCGGGCGGCATCGGTGCGATCTTCGCCGCTGCGATCGGTTTCTGGATCATGCCGGCCAGCCAGATCAGCGCTGGCCGCGTTCCGTTGTCGGTCGTATTTATCGACGCGTTTCTCACCACCGCGGCGATAGCCCTCCCCAGGCTCCTCGCGCGTACGCTTCGGCTAAGGAATCCTCGCCGCCACCGTGCCGAGCCGGGCCGCCCCGCGCTGATCGTCGGCGCTGGTGATACGGGAAAACTGGTTGCCAAAGAGCTTATCGCCAATCCGCTACTGGGATTCGAGCCGATTGGCTTCGTCGACGACGATCCGACGAAGCAGAACTATATGCTGCTCGAGCTGCCCATTTTGGGGACACTCAGCGCGATTAAGAGCATCGTGGAGCAGCACGGAGTAGCGGAGCTGATCATCGCGATGCCGTCGGCGCGCGGCGATGTTGTGCGTAAGGTGGTTCGCGCCGGGCTCGATTCCGGGATTCCAACGCTCACGGTTCCCAGCCTCCCGGAACTGATTTCGTCGAAGACCAATGGCCCTAGCCTGCGGGAAGTTGAGATCCAGGATCTATTGCGGCGTGAGCCGGTGGAGACGGATCTGGCTGCAGTCGCAGAGTTGGCGACCGCGGAAACCGTCTTGATCACGGGAGCCGGAGGCTCGATTGGTAGCGAGCTCTGCCGACAGATCGCCAGGCTCGCACCCGCGCGCCTTGTCCTGGTCGGTCACGGCGAAAATTCGATCTTTGACATTTTGCACGAGCTGCACGCGGATTTCCCGGAAGTGAGCGTGACGCCGATCATCGCAGATGTCCGTGATCGCAAGCGGATTGCGACGATTTTCAAGTTGCACAAGCCGCACGCCGTCTTCCACGCGGCTGCGCATAAGCACGTCCCTTTGATGGAAGAAAATGTGGTCGAGGCGATCACGAACAACGTCTTTGGAACGCTCAACGTCGTCGATGCGGCACTCGAGGCAGGATGCGAGCACTTCGTGTTCATCTCCACCGACAAGGCGGTGCGCCCAACCAGTGTCATGGGCGCGGCAAAGAGAGTCGCCGAGCTCATCGTTCAGCACGCCGCCTCGAAACACGAGCGCAACTTCGTATCCGTACGCTTCGGCAACGTGCTCGGAAGCCGGGGCAGCGTGGTACCGACCTTCCTCCGGCAGATCCGCGCTGGCGGCCCGGTCACCGTCACGCACCCCGAAATGCAGCGCTACTTCATGACCATCCCTGAAGCGGTGCAGCTGGTCCTACAGGCAGGCGCCCTCGGACGCGGCGGCGAGGTCTTTCTGCTCGACATGGGCGAGCCGATCCGCATCGTCGACATCGCGACCGATCTGATCCGCCTCTCGGGTCTCACCGTCGGAACCGATATCGAGATCAAGTTTACGGGCATGCGCCCCGGCGAGAAGCTGTACGAGGAAATGTTCTTCAGCGCCGAGAACGTTGTCAGTACCAACCACCCCAAGGTGCTTCGCGCCCGGAACGGTATCCTTCCGCAGGGGATAATGCGCAGAATCGAAGCGCTCGTCGCGTCCGCCCAGGCTGAGCATCCCGACGAAGAGCTGCGCCAGCATCTCCGGAACCTGCTACCGGACTTCCGCCCTCACCCCGCGGTTCCGTTCGTCTCGGGCGACGGCGACGGCAAAGAGCTTTCGGTCAAGGACAGCCCGCCCGCAGGGATCACGGCAATCCGGGCGTAAGAGAGGCGCCTCTCGGGCGCCATGCCATCGGGCGATTCAGTCCGGGCCATCACCGCGGTCGGCCAACGCGTACACCGACCCGCACGAGCTGGTGACGTCGTGTGACCGCCAGAACAGGCGTGTCGACCACCCGAATTCCATCGACTTCGATCTCGACGGCGGTGTCATCGTCTCGTACCGGAGCCTGAGCGCGATCGTCAAGCCTTAGCTGTTGAGCTTGCGTAAGGCCGCCATAGATGCAACTGTGGGCGCGGTTCGATTCGTCTCGGGGAGTCGGAAGCGGCCGTGGTTCCCCAGTGATTCGAGCGTTCAGAAAGTCGCTTGCCGAACGGGATTTTTCTAAGACTTCAACAGTCCAGCCCGAGACGGCTGCGCACCGGAATTGGCCGCAATTCGCCCGCCTCCGCGCTCTCCGGTCACTGCTTGTAGGCTACAGTCGCGCCGAGTCGTTTGATCTCCCGGAAACCCGAGACGCGTCCAACATCGTCGATGTTGGTATGCAGCGTGCAGACGCTGATCAATCGTGAGACGGCCTCCTGTTTTTCCCATTTCGGCGGAGGCCCGTTGGCAGCACTCCCTCTAAGCGTTGAATAGATCAAAATAATAGACCTTGTGTTCGTCGGCTCCTCGCGGGAATCTTACCACCAGCCTGCGATTTTCGCTGGCCGCGCATGGACAGTATGTGGCGGTTCTGGCGACGCCGAGTTTCAAGAGGTGAAAGGGCGCAAACGGGCAGGTCACGCAACCGTTGGAAAATCTCCGCGAACAAGGACGCGTCTGCGCCCGCTCGCGTTCACACGCACCAGATCAGGAGGAGTTCGATGAAAAGCGTCATCAATAGCCGCACTTTGAAAGCGCTAGCTCAGCGCGCGCGCATTGCCAGAGTCATTGTGGGGGTGGCGTTAGCCGGCGTGTTTGCCTCCGCGTGTAGCAGCTCCACTGATCTTCGCACGACCACGTCGCTCACGGTCACACCGACGACGGCGACCCTCGCCCCCGGCGGCCAGCAGCAGTTTACTGTGGTGGCCAAGGCGTCGAACGGGAGCGTCCTCAACGTCACGCCCACATGGTCCGTTGTCGCCGGTGGCGGCACGATCACGTCAACGGGGTTGTTTACGGCGGGCACGGTGGCGGGGACGTTCACCAACACCGTGTCGGTGACCTGTAGCGGTGTCACG
>PLCA01000006.1 GCA_003134685.1 Gemmatimonadota bacterium
GAGCAGATCGCCGAGGGTCTCTGCCAGGTGCTGAACCCAAGTGGCGTCGGCGTGGTGATCGAAGCTTACCACCTCTGCATGATGATGCGTGGAGTGCAGAAGCAGAACTCGAAGACGATCACTTCGGCGCTTAGAGGCGCATTCCGCGAAGATCCCAAGACGCGCGACGAATTTCTGCGTCTGGCTCATTCCTCCAGCGGAACCCTCCAGTTCTGAGGGGAGCTGACGGCTACGCCTTGCTGATCGCGAACATGTGCGCGACATCTTCCTCGAATTCCCGGATGCGCGCTCTTTTCACCTGATCATTCCAGCCGAGGAGTGGCGCCACGATGTCTGCGGCGCGCGGAGCGATGTTCCTTCCGTGATCGCGCGTCTCGAACGCCAAATGCGTGCGGCGGATCAGCAAGTCGCTGAGATCCTGCGCCATCTCTCTCGAAACGCCGTAAACGAGATGCGCTCCAGTATAGGAGAGTCCTTCTACCAGCGGTTTCGAGAGAGCAGGGTCCTCTTGCTGCAGACGCGTGATTTCCTTCGGGCGATCCGCGCCCGGAAGCTCTACGGAATCTGTAGGAGCCGCCTTCTTCTCGCGGCCAAGCGCTTCCTGAACGCGATCCACTATCTCGGAAGCCATCGACCGATAGGTCGTAAGCTTGCCGCCCGTGACATTGATCACCCCGGAGCTGTCGGTCACGATGCTGTGCTCGCGCGAGACCGCGCCTGGGTTCGCCGCCTTGGCGCTTGCGAGCGGACGGATCCCCGCCCACGCGCTCACTACATCATCAGGCGTGAGCTGAGCCCGCGGAAAGTATGCGTTTGCCGAGCGAAGGAGATATTCCACGTCGCTGGCTGAGGCGTGCACCGTCTCCGGAGATTCGTCGGTCCAGGTATCGGTCGTCCCGATAATCGCCTGCGGCCCGGCGGGAAGGCAGAACATGACGCGACCATCAACGGGGGAGATGAGAGTAAGCGCGTCCCGGTTTCCTACGCGCTCTCGAGGCACTCCGATGTGAACGCCCTTGCTGCCGCGCAGCCGCCGAGCACATTCGTCGCTGTCAAACGCGTTTTGCCAGACACCGGTCGCATTGACGACGACTTGCGCGCGGATCTCGCGGCTTTCGCCGGAGTGCTTTGATCTCGCGACTGCTCCCACGGCCCTGGCGCCATCGCGAATCATCTCGATCGCGCGCGTGTGACTCATGACAGTCGCACCGAGCTCTCGAGCCGCGATCGCGTTCGCCACCGTCAGACGCGCATCATCGGTGCTTGCGTCGTAGTAAACGGCGCCGCCGGTAAGTCCGACGCTCTTGAGACTCGGCTCGCGTTCCAGCGTCTCCGCCGCGTTCAGCGTCGAATGCTTCCGCGATCTCCCCACCGCCATTAGCTGATACACGAGCAGCCCGGCGCTCAGCTTCACCTTTCCGACGCGAGCGCCACGATAGATCGGCCAAGTGAAAGCCAGCGGCTTCACCAGATGCGGGGCAATCCGAAGCAGCGTCTGTCGCTCGCGGATCGACTCGTGAACGAGGTGCAGCTGCCCCTGCTCCAAATACCGGATTCCGCCGTGAATCAGCCGCGAGGAGCGCCCCGAGGTTCCGCTCGCGAAGTCGTCACGCTCGACAAGCGCGACATTCAATCCGCGCATTGTGGCATCGCGCGCGACGCCGCAGCCCGTGATGCCTCCCCCGATTACGAGAAGATCGAATTTGTCTCCAGAGAGTCCAGTCATTCTCGCAAGGTCGAGAGGGCCGCGGAATCAGCCAAAGTATAAGGAATTTGATCGCAAGATTCGGATATCGCGCTTTCTGGCGCGCCAGCATCGTTCGGTACGAGCAGTTAGACAGACCGTTCGACCAGTGAGGATACGATGCAAGCTTATCGCGTAGTGGCCGTGGGAGATCAGACCTCTGGCTGTTATGATTTTCTGATCGAGAGGATGACTGACGAAAATGAGCGGGATCAAGGCGAGAGGTCAAACGGAGGATCTTCCCATGAATGAAGCCATTGCCTGGGAGTCCGTCCTCAACAGAGACGCCTCTGCCGATGACCGTTTGCTCTATGGAGTTACCACGACGGGAATCTATTGCCGTCCATCGTGCCCCTCGCGGCGGCCGAAGCGCGATAACGTCGCCTTCTTCTCCTCCGCGGCTGCCGCGGAGCACGCAGGATTCCGCGCCTGCCAGCGGTGCACTCCGAATCGCGCGAAATCGCCACACCGCGGCGTTAAGCGCGCGCGGGATTACATCGACACCCACATCGGCGATCTCGGCGAGGAGCGCATCACGCTCGAGCTGCTCGGGGAACAATCGGGTCTCAGCCCGTATCATCTCCAGCGGAAATTCAAGGAGGTCCTCGGGCTGACACCTGCGCAGTACATCCGCGCTCGGAAGAGCGAGCGACTCAAAAGCGAGTTGAAGCGCGGCGAAACCGTCAGCCGTGCCACATTCGGTGCTGGATACGGCTCGAGCAGCAGGGTTTACGGCGATTCCGACAAAAGGCTCGGAATGACCCCGGGAACGTACCGTCGTGGCGGTGCGGGAGCGCACATCGACTACGTGACTGCAAAGACATCGCTCGGCACTCTGCTCGTCGGCGCTACCGATCGGGGCGTTTGCGCGGTGACCCTCGGCAACGACGCAAAGACTCTTGAGGCAGCGCTCGAGCAGGAGTATCCAGCGGCAACGCGCACGCACGTCGCGACTCCGTCGAGTTCTCTAAGCGGTTGGGTGGCGGAAATTATCGAGGCTGTAGATAGTGATCGCGTGCGGCTGGACATTCCGTTTGACATCCAGGCCTCCGCGTTTCAATGGAAAGTGTGGCGTGAGCTGCAGAAGATTCCGTTCGGCGAAACGCGGTCCTACGGTGAAATCGCAACTGCAATCGGATCTCCGAAGGCCGTGCGGGCGGTGGCAAGCGCGTGCGCGAACAATCGGGCGGCTGTCGTCATCCCGTGTCATCGTGTCGTACGGCAGAGCGGCGCTCTCGGCGGATACCGGTGGGGCCTCGAGCGCAAGAGGCAACTGATAGAGAAAGAGCGTGCCACCAGAGACAAGGGCACGTCCTAGATAGATAAACGGCGCCCGTCTAAGTTCCCTTCATGGCTACATTCGGGAACGGGCGCCGCGTCGCGATAGTTGCGGGCGTGCGGACGCCATTTGCAAAAGCTGGAACCGCGTTCAAGACAATTTCCGCGATCGACCTCGGCAAGTTGTGCGTAGCGGAATTGTTGCAGCGCACGAATCTGGACGGGAAAGAGGTGCAGGCGTTGGTGTTCGGCACAGTGGTTCCATCAGTGGTCGAGCCGAACATAGCCCGTGAAGTCTCGCTGCTGCCGCTTTTGCCGAAGGGCGTCCAGGCCTACACCGTGAGCAGAGCGTGCGCGTCGGCGAATCAGGCGATCACCGACGCCGCTGACCAGATCGCTCTCGGTCACCTCGATGTCGCGATCGCAGGCGGTTCGGAATCTCTGTCCAACATTCCGATTCTTCACTCGCAAAGGTTCGCCGAGACGCTCCTTCTCGCGTCGAAAGCGAAATCGCTGCCGGCGCGGCTCCGGATTCTCGCGCGCCTGCGTCCGAAAGATTTCATTCCCATCACGCCGGCGATCGCCGAACCTACGACCGGCGAGACGATGGGACAGTCGGCGGAAAAGATGGCCAAGCTCAACGCGATTGCGCGCGAAGAGCAGGACCACTTCGCGCTGCGCTCACACCGGCTCGCGTCCGCCGGCACCGCCGATGGTAGATTGACGGCTGAGATCATGCCGGTCTATGTGCCGCCCAAGTTCGAAAGCGTGCTGACGTCGGACAACGGCATTCGCGAAGACACGAGCTACGAGCAGCTGGCGGCGCTCAAGCCGGTTTTCGACAGAAAGTACGGCAGCGTGACCGCGGGCAATTCGTCGCCACTCACCGATGGCGGCGCCTGCGTTCTGCTCATGAGCGAGGAGAAGGCGAAAGCGCTCGGCTATGCTCCGCTCGGGATAATCAAGTCGTACGCGTATGCGGCGCTCGATCCGGGAGAGCAGCTACTCCAGGCGCCGGTGCTGGCCGCACCGGTCGCGCTCAAACGCGCAGGCCTCTCGTTGAAGGACATCGACCTGGTGGAGATGCACGAAGCGTTCGCCGCGCAGGTGTTGTCGAATCTCAAGGGATTCGAATCGAAGTGGTGGGCCGAGAGAGCGGGTTTCTCACAGCCGGTCGGCGAGGTAGACAGAGCGAAGCTAAACGTCATGGGCGGCTCGATCGCCATTGGCCATCCATTCGGAGCGACCGGTGCGCGAATCACGACGACGCTTCTGAACGAGCTGCAGCGGCGCGGCGGGCAGTTTGGGCTGATGACCGTGTGCACGGCGGGCGGTATGGGCTTCGCGATGGTGGTCGAGAGGACACAATGAGCCCGACTTCGGAAGTTACGATCGGCGGGCTGGTGGGCACGCGCTGGAAACCGGCGCTCTCGGTCGAGGTCACGGACGGCATTGCGATCATAACGTTCGATCTCCCGAACGAGTCGGTCAACAAGCTGAACCGCGCGGTCAAGGACGAGTTCGTCGCGCTTGTGAGCAGGCTGGAGCGCGACACTACCGTTACGGCCGCGGTGTTCGTGAGCGGCAAGCCCGACGTGTGGATTGCGGGCGCCGACATCGAGGAGTTTCTGCAGCTGAAGACCGCGACGGACGCCGAGCGGCTGAGCAGGGACGGTCAGATGCTTCTCGATTCCATTGAGCACCTTCGAGTGCCGATAGTCGCCGCGATACATGGCGCGTGTCTGGGCGGAGGACTCGAGACTGCGCTCGCCTGCCATTATCGCATTGCCACCGATCATGCGAAGACCATCCTCGGTCTTCCCGAAGTTCAGCTCGGCCTGATTCCCGGCGCCGGCGGGACGCAACGGCTGCCGCGCAGAATCGGACTCACGAATGCGCTGGACATGATTCTCACCGGCAAGCAGGTCCGCGCCAAGAAAGCGCTCGACCTCGGGCTGATCGATGAGCTCGTGCACCCGTCCATACTCCGCAGCGTCGCGATCCAGCGGGCGCGCGAGGTCGCGGAGGGAAGAAAGAAGAGCGAGCGGCACACCGGAGGAATAAAGGGCCTGCTCATCGATGGGAATCCGGCGGGCCGCGCGATCGTGCTCAGAAAGGCTCGCGAGCAGACGCTCGCCAAATCGCGCGGACACTATCCCGCGTTGATCGCCGCGATCGATGTCATCGCCGCCGGTTACGCCAAGGGCGTTGCACACGGTTATCGCGAGGAGTCTCGCCGTTTCGGCGAGATGGCGATGACGGACGTGTCGCGGCAGTTGATATTCCTCTTCTTCGCGACGAACGAACTGAAGAAGGATCCCGGCGTCGATCCCTCACAGTATCCGGACCTGCCCGTCTCCGATTTCGACCCGCTGCCGATCAACAAGATCGCGATAATCGGCGCCGGATTCATGGGAGCTGGGATCGCATCGATCGCGGTGCAGCACGGGAGTCTGGTCCGCCTCAAGGACGCGGATCACACGCGCGTCGCGAAGGGATACGCGGCGGTTCGCGATATTCTCAAGGAGCGGCTCACCAGAAAGCAGATCACAAAAATCCAGTACAGCGATTACATGGCGCTGCTGGGCGGGACCGTCGATTACTCCGGTTTCGGAAACGTCGATCTCGTGATCGAGGCCGTGTTCGAGGATCTGGCGATCAAGCATCAGGTTTTGCGCGAGACGGAGGCGGCGATCCACCCTAGTGCGATCTTCGCCACTAATACGTCTACCATTCCGATTTCCTTGATCGCGCAGGCATCGAGCCGTCCGGAGCGCGTGCTCGGAATGCACTTCTTCTCTCCCGTGCACAAGATGCCGCTGCTCGAGGTGATCACGACCGCGGATACGCATCCGCAGGTGACCGCGACAGCCGTGGCCTATGGGAAGAAGCTTGGAAAAACCGTCATCGTCGTGAACGACGGGCCGGGATTCTACGCCAATCGGATTCTCGCGCCCTACATCAACGAGGCGGCCATCCTGCTCGATCAAGGCGTCGCGGTAGACATCATCGACAAGGCACTGGTGGATTTTGGGTTTCCTGTGGGGCCGATCACGCTCATCGATGAAGTCGGGCTCGATGTCGCGACCAAGGCGGGAAAGATCATGGCCGAAGCGTATCCGGACCGAATGCAGCCGGCGAAATCGATTCAGGCCGTCGTTGCGGCGGGGCGTTACGGGAGAAAGTCGAAGAAGGGCTTCTTCACCTATGACAAGGAAGGGAAGAAAGGCGAGGTCGATCCCTCTGTCTATGCTCTGTTCCTGGCGCCGGGTAGCATTCCGATCGTGAAACCGATCGCGCCCTCTGCCGGGACCGAGGCGCCGGCGCGACCGGAGATGCCAGCCGCCCAGATTCAGCAGCGGACGGTTCTGGCGATGCTCAACGAAGCCGCGCGCTGCTTGAGCGACGGGATCGTTCGCTCGTCACGCGATGGCGATGTCGGAGCGGTATTCGGAATCGGCTTCCCTCCGTTCCGCGGCGGACCATTCCGCTATATGGATTCACTCGGCATTCAGATCGTGGTGCAGCGTCTCGAGGATCTCAACGCGCGCTTTCCGGGACGGTTCGAGCCAGCGGAGCTGCTGCTCGAGATGGCTCGTCGGAGGCAGGTCTTCTATCCCGACGAGCGCTCGTGAGGGGAGGAGTGCCGGCCACATTGCGTTCGTCGTCTCTCGCGGTCGCGGCAGTGCTCGGGTTTACCGCGTGCGCGCCGACCACCCGCAAACCGTTGACTCCCGCTGACTATCCTCGCACTCGTCCCGAGCTGACACGGTATAGCGAGACCTCCCACTACGAGGATCTCAGGAAGTTTCTCGACTCGCTGCGCGCTCTGCGGGCCCCGCTGGTGTTCGGATCAATCGGCAAGACCAACGAAGGGCGCGACATCCCTTACGTTATCGCGTCACGCCCGCTTGTCTCCACGCCATCCGAGGCGAAACGACTGGGCCGGCCGATTGTGTACGTTCAGGGCAACATCCATGCGGGCGAAGTGGAGGGCAAGGACGCGCTGCTGGCACTGCTTCGCGATCTGTCTTTCTCCAGTAAGCCGAACGTTCTCGATTCCATCGTTCTGATCGCCGTCCCGATCTACAACGCCGACGGCAACGAGCGCTTCGCCGCGCAATCGGTGAACCGCATCGAGCAGAATGGGCCCGAGCTGGTGGGCATCCGACCCAATGCGCAGAACCTAGATCTCAACCGCGACTATGTGAAGGCTGAAGCTCCCGAGACGCGCGCATCGCTGGCGATGTTCAATACCTGGGATCCGGACGTGTTCGTGGATCTCCACACCACCGATGGGAGCTTTCACGGGTACGCGCTAACCTATTCTCCCTCGCTGAGCCCGGCGGCGGTATTCGGAGGATTCTACGCGCGGGACTCGCTCCTTCCCGTTCTGCGCGAGCGAATGCGGACGCGTCACGGCTTCGAGGTGTTCGACTACGGAAACTTCATCTCCGACGAGCCGCCCGCCCGGGCGGACACCAGCGTGCGCGAAGGCTGGGCTACATACGATGCGCGTCCGCGCTTCGGCACCAACTACTATGGGATACGCGGCCGCATTGGAATCCTGAGCGAAGCCTACTCGCACGACTCGCTCGCCCGACGGATCGCTTCCACCTACGCCTTTGTCAGTGAGACCCTTTCGCTCGTCGCGGAAAAGGCAGTTGCGATCAGATCGCTGAGCGCGCGTGCGGACAGCCAGCCCCTCGCGTGGGGTCGATCTCCCGATTCCCTGCAAATCATAGCCATTCGCTCCGAGCTCATCGCGACGCCGCAGATGATGGATGTCATCAAGGAAGATCTGGAGAAGACCGGTGATTCCTCGCTGACCCAACCCGGCGTACCGCGTGGCTCGCGGCGCACCGGGCGGTTCAGGACGATTCGCATGGCAGTCTACGACCGGTTTACGTCGACGCTCGACCGTACACCCCCCGCGGCTTATGTCATCGTGCCGGAGGATACCGCGGTCGTGACGCTGCTTCGGCTCCACGGGATTCGCGTCGATCGCTCCGACTCCGCCTGGACCGCGCGTGGAGAAGCCTTTCTCATCGATTCGATAATCACCGCCCCGCGGACTTTTCAGGGACACCACGAAGTCCGTCTCAAAGGGCGATGGGAGCGGGGATTGCAGACCCTTCCTCCTAAGTCGTTCATCGTGTCCACGGCGCAGCCGCGCGGCGCGCTCGTCGTCTACCTGCTCGAGCCGGAGAGCGACGACGGCTTCACCACCTGGAATATGTTCGACGGCGATCTCAAGAAAGGCGGCCGGTTTCCGGTGACGAGGATCTTCGATCTATCTCGACACGGCCGTGCCGCCAATCGCCGGACTTCCGCGTCTACCACGCAGCCACTCCCGAACTGATGCTTCGCGGCGCATTTCTCTACCTCGCGGGCCAGCAGCAAATATTCAAATTCGTTCGCAACAACAGGCTGGCAAAGAGCTTCGCCGGCCGGTTCGTGGCGGGTGAGACCCTCGATGCCGCTCTCGCCGCGGTCGCCAGGCTCAATGCGCGTGGCATCACGGCCTCGCTCGATCTGCTGGGCGAGAGCGTCCATAACGAAGCGGAGGCGCGGAGAGCGGGCGAAGCATACATAGCCATGCTCGATCACATCCACGAACGGAAAGCAGACGCCAACGTTTCGGTCAAGCTCACCGCAATGGGACTCGACATCTCCGAGGACCTCTGCGTTGTGATCGTGCACACGATCCTGCAGCGCGCGCGTGATTACGGCTCGTTCGTGCGCATCGACATGGAGTCGAGCGAATACACCCAACGCACGCTCGATCTGTTCGAGCAGCGACTCTATCCGGCGTATCCCCAGAATGTCGGGATCGTGCTGCAGAGCTATCTGTTCCGCACATTCGCCGACGTCGAGCGCGCCATTCTGCTCAAGGCGCGCGTCCGCCTCTGCAAGGGAGCGTACAAGGAGCCTGAAACAGTCGCCTATCCCGACAAGAAGGACGTCGACGCGAGTTACATTCGCTGTATGCGCGAGCTGATGCTGAATGGGAACTACCCCGGTATCGCCACGCACGACGAAGCGATCATCAGAGAGGCGAAGCGGTTTGCCAAGGCCAACGACATCGCGCCCGATCGCTACGAGTTCCAGATGCTCTACGGAGTGCGTCGTGACCTTCAGGACCAGCTAGTGCGCGAAGGCTACCGCCTGCGGGTGTACGTGCCTTTCGGAACGCAATGGTATCCGTATCTCATGAGGCGTCTCGCCGAGCGGCCCGCCAACGTCGCGTTCCTCACCGGAAGCGTGTTCAAGGAGATGGTCGGCAAACGCCGCCGCTGACCATGGGCAGATTCCTTCCCCCCGATCCATCGAAAGGCGATCCGAATACGATCGGCGGATACATGGCCGTCCATGACCGTCCGGCAGCATTCGAGGGAAGCGACGGTGCTTCGTACAGCGTGGAGATCGTGACCGACACGAGCGGAGAAAAGGAACGGCCATTCGCCGCATATCTCCTGTTCGTGCGGTGGGGCCACGGCGATCCCGTCGCCAGCGGACACCTGGAGACGGAATTTCTCGCTTTCGCGACAACCGAGGACGACGCGCGCAAAATGGTAGGCGCAATGTTGCTCAATGAAGTGAAGCTAGGCCTGGATCAACTGATCACGGAGAACCGCGCGAAGCTGCTGCCCTGGTGGGATTCGATGCGCCAGGAGGGTACCAGTTGACGCGCAAAGAGGGCGTCGTGCTCCAGGGGACAGGCGGGATATGGCATGTCCGCGCCGACTCGGGGGAGACGCACGAAGCCTCGCTTCGCGGAAGGCTCAAGCAGGAGCGTAAGCAGGACAGAAAACTCGCCGTCGGTGATCGTGTGATTCTCGAGATAGACGAGCGAGGTGAGCACTGGGCGATCGCGGAGATTCTCCCCCGCCATTCGAAGCTCGCTCGGCGCGAACCAGGGGAAGGGCAGGGTGAGCGCATTGTTGCCGCCAACGTCGATCAGGTCGTCGTCGTCTTCTCGGCGGCGAAGCCTGAGCCGCACCGCAGAATGCTCGACCGGTTTCTGGTGATCGCGGAGGGGAATTCACTTCAGTCGCGGATCGTCATCAACAAGATCGAGCTGGTGAACAGGGAAGAGGCCGAGCGCGCGTTCTCCGACTATGCGGCGGCCGGCTATCCCGTGCACTTCACCAGCGTCAAGCAGCGGGTCGGATTGGACGAGCTCCACGCCGCGCTGGCTGGGAAGACGTCGGTGCTCACCGGCCCCTCGGGAGTCGGCAAGTCCTCACTGATGAACGCAATGTACCCGGGGCTTGATCTTCGCGTCGGCGAGATCAGCGAGTCGGTGGGCAAGGGCAGGCACACGACTGTCGGCGCGTTGCTGCATCCGTTGCCAGACGCTGGCTACGTTGTGGATACCGCCGGTCTGCGCGAAGTCGGAATGTGGGGCCTCGCGTCCGAGCATCTCGACGAATGCTTTCGCGAGTTTCGTCCGCATATCGCGGAGTGCAAGTTCGGGGACTGCACTCACCGGGTCGAGCCCGGTTGCGGGGTGCGGACCGCGGTGGCCGCGGGCTCGATCAGCGCCGAGCGCTACGACAGCTACCTTCGGTTGCGCGAGGAGATTGAGGAGACAGAAAAAAAGTGGGCGCCGTACTCCGCTGCATCCAAGGCGAAAAAGCGGCGCTAAATGACTGCAAAAGAACGGGGTGGGAGGCGTCAGAGGCACAGATGCCAGTTTTCAGGTCACTACGCCCGGATTTTTCTACCGCTGATCAAGGCACAAGCAACTGCCTGTACACCGAAGGCCACAGAGGCAAGTCCGGGCGTCGTGACCTGATACCTGGCAACTACGCTACTGACGCCTCCCACCCCGTTCTTTGCAGTTTGCAGTTTGAGGCTACTGACGCCTCCCACCCCGTTCTTTGCAGTTCTCAGTTGTACTTCTACTCCGCCACAATCTCTACCGTCCAGGCAACCGAGATATCGCTCCTCAGAGAATCTCGGACGGAACAGTACTTTGTCGCCGCCAGCTCGATCGCGCGCAACGCCTGTTCCTTCTCGATTCCCTTTCCCTTGATGTGGAAGTTCAGCGTGATGTACTTGTATCGGCGCGGAGTCGTATCGACGCGTTCGCCGACGACGTCGATCTCGAGCGACTCCACTGGAGTGCGCCGCTTCGCCAGAATTTCGACGACGTCCACTGACACGCACGACGCGAGCGCGCTGAGCAAAGCCTCCGGCGGACTCTGCCCTGTCTTTCCATGACCATCGATGACCGCCGTCGGCGCATTCGCACGTCCTGCTTCGAAGCGCTGCTCGCCTGCCCACCGAACGTGAACGCGTGACGGCGGTTTCGTGGCCGGCGGCGCGGCCGGGGCTGTCACTTCTCGGGTCCTTTCTCGATCGGAGCGCGAACCGCGTTCCCCCACTCCGTCCAGCTGCCGTCATAGTTTCTCACACGGTCGTAGCCGAGGAGGTAGGTGAGCACGAACCAGGTGTGGGACGATCGCTCGCCGATCCGGCAGTACGCCACAATGTCGTCGCCTTTCTTCAGACCTTTTTCCTGCTCGTAGATGGCGCGCAGAGAGGTCGCATCCTTGAAGCTTCCATCCGGATTCGCGGCGCGCGCCCACGGAATGCTGCGCGCACCTTTGATGTGCCCGCCTCGCAGCGTTCCTTCCTGTGGGTAGTCGGGCATGTGCGTGCGCTGGCCCGTGTATTCCTCGGGTGAGCGCACGTCTATCAGCGGCTTGCCACTGGCCGAATGCTCGCGCACCTGCTGAAAGAAGGCCCTGATTTTTTCGTCCGATCGCTTGGGTGCCTTGTAGCTGGTCTTTGCCAGCTGCGGAACCTCGGTGTTGAAGGGACGGCCCTCCTGCTCCCACTTGATTCGTCCGCCGTCCAGCAGCTTCGCGTTGGTGAACCCGAATAGCTGGAACACCCAGAAGGCGTACGCGGCCCACCAGTTGTTTTTGTCGCCGTAAAACACGACGGTCGTATGCTCGTCGATTCCCTTTTCGCGTAAAAGCTTCTCGAATTGCTCCGAAGAGACATAGTCGCGAAGCACCGGATCATTGAGATCCTGATGCCAGTCCACTTTCTGCGCCCCCGGGATGTGTCCGGTATCGTAAAGCAGAACGTCTTCGTCGCTCTCGATGATTCTGACGCTCGGGTCGTCGAGATGCTCCGTAAGCCAGTTCGTGCTCACGAGAACTTCAGGGTGCACGTAACCCTTGCCGGCGATGCCGGGATCGACGGCCGATGCATTGCTTGTGATTGTCGCCCCCATGGTCCGCTCCTGAAAAAAGGAGTTCTCCTAGCATAATCAGGGGGAATCCACGCCGGGGCAAGTATGCGCGCGCGTAAGCATGTGTATCTTTTCTGAATGGGTGACCGAAAGCAGGCGGAAATGGAGCCGTACTCGCATCACGTGCTCGTATGCACAGGCGATTTCTGCTCGCCCAACCGTCGCGGACGCCAGCTTTACTCGCTGCTGGCCGACCTGCTCCAGCGCGAGGATCTTCTCTTTGGCCCGCAGCGCGTAAAGCGCGGTGAGACCCCGTGCCTGGGCGTGTGCAGCAACGGCCCGATCGTTGTGGTATATCCCGAGGGCATCTGGTATTCCGAGGTTACACCAGCCTTACTTGAGCGAATCGTCGTCGAACACCTGAAGCAAGGAAAGCCAGTTGATGAGGCGGTCTTTCACCGGCTCTAGCTCCTGCCTTAACTTTCACCGCATCGAGCACCCGTCTTAGCAATGCCACCATCGCCTTTCAATCCACGCAGGCTCGCGCTTGGAGCTGCGAAAAAACTGATTTTCGAGAACGAAGATCCGGAGACGGCGCTCGAGCGTCTGGCCGGTCTCACGTCGATCGACAATCGCGGCTCCTTGAGCCCGGAGACCAAGTCAATGTCACGCACGCGCAGCACGATTCTGGACAACCTGGACGAGATGTACCGAGAAGCATTCGAGCGCGCGAAAGCCACGGGTGATGCCACCCAGATGGCGACGCTCGACTTCGCCTACCGGAGAGAACAGCTCTACTTCGAGATCCTTCTCGACGTTCGCGACGCGCTTGAGCGTCGCTAGCCTGCGCGTCCGTTCCGCCCGGACATCCGGGTCGTGAACAGTCTCTGGGGCTGGGTCGGATTCAACGTCGTCGTCCTCGCGATTCTCGGGCTTGACCTCGGCGTACTTCATCGCAAATCGGAGAAGGTCTCCCTCAAGGAAGCCGCGATCTGGAGCGGGGTCTGGGTCGCGCTCTCCCTTTGCTTCGCGTTCGCCATTTATCTCGCCATGGGTCGGGAGTCCGGGCTGGAGTTCCTGACCGGATACCTCATCGAGTACGCGCTGTCCGTAGACAACATCTTCGTGTTCGTGCTGATCTTCTCCTACTTCAGCGTTCCTGAGAAGTACCAGCACCGCGTGCTGTTCTGGGGAATCATCGGCGCGCTGCTACTGCGTGGCGTCATGATCGTCGCCGGATCGGCGCTGGTCACTCGGTTCGCGTGGACGCTCTATATCTTCGGCGCGTTTCTGGTATTCACCGGGCTCAGAATGGCGCTGCAGAAGGACGGAGCGGCGTATAACCCGGAGCGCGACCCGATTCTCCGTCTGGCGCGCAAGCTGGTTCCGGTCACGCCGGATTACCGGGGGGACAAGTTCTTCGTGCATGAGCCCGATGCGACGGGCAGGAAGAGATACTTCGCGACCCCGCTGTTCATAGTGCTCGTCATCGTCGACACGACGGACATCATCTTCGCCACCGACTCGATCCCCGCAATCTTCGCCGTCACACGCGATCCCTTCATCGTCTACACCTCGAACATCTGCGCGGTGCTGGGCTTGAGGGCGCTTTATTTCCTCCTCGCGAACGTGGTGGACAAGTTCGTGTACCTGAAGCTCGGACTGTCGGTCGTCCTCGTCTTCATCGGAGCGAAGATGCTCATCGAGGCCTTTATCCATATTCCGATCGTCGCGGCGCTTGGAGTGGTCGGGGTGGTCCTCGGGACGAGCATCGTGGCCTCGGTGAAATGGCCGCGCACAGGGCACTAAACGGCCTCTCCCGGCGCACGAGGCACTAAACGCCGCCTCCGGGTTACGCTTAGTGAGAACCGAACGTCTTTTTTCGTACCTGCCCTCCGTCTCACACACAAAATCGGGAATTTCAGCATGAGATTCGTTTTGCGCCTCGTGAGCGCCGCATTCGTGCTCGCTCCGCTGTCTTACATCAATGCCCAGACCGCTCCTGCTCCCGTCACGGCACCTACCCCGGTCGTCGCCGCCATCGCTCCGAAGAACCTGGCGATGGATTTCCGCACCATTGTGATCACCTCGGGGGTGCCCGACACCAGTGTCATTCAGGGGCACGCCGTTGGATCTGGCGACAAGACGCGCATGGACCTGACGATGAAGGGACCCGGTGCCCAGGTCAGTCCGCTCGGCGGGTCTGGCGGTGAAGTCAGCATGATCCTTTCCGATAACGGAACAACAATGACGTACCTCGATGCCAAGGCGAGCCACTATCTTCGCGTTCGCCCCGCCGACATGCTCGCGCAGGCGCAACGGTCAGGTGTGAAGATGGGCTTTTCGGGGACGGAGGCGAAGGTTGACAACCTCGGCGCGGGTCCGACGATACTCGGGCACCCGACCTCCCACTACCGCACTGGCACCGGCATGACGATGACCATCAACGCCATGGGTCAGGAACAGGTCGTGAAGATTTCCAGCACGTCCGATTACTACTTCGCCGACGACATCAAAGGTGTGGTCAATCCCTTCGCCAGCCTGAGCGGCGGCGACATGGCTGCCATGTTCGGCAGTTCCAGCAAGGAGTTCGCGGACAAGATGAAGGCGATGCAGGAAAAGCTTCCGAAGCGGACTCCGCTCCGCGCTTCCAGCACCTCGACGATGATCGCACAGGGCCAGACACGAACCACCAATACGCAGGCCGAGGTCACGTCAGTTCAATGGGTGGATGCGGATCCAAAGCTGTTCGAGATTCCTTCCACCTACACGCCGGTGACCCTTCCGGGCATGGCGGGATCTCAGGGTGGCGCTCAGGGCGGCGCAATTCCGCCCAGGTAGCTCGCACATATCAAAAAAAAGGCGGGCTCACAACGAGCCCGCCTTTTTTTATTTGCAACAGCGCCGGTCAGAACTTCATAATCTCTTCGTACGCCTGCTTGAAGTCATCCACCTGCGGAAGAATCGCATCTTCGAGGCTCGGCGCATATCCGACGAAGGTGTCTGCTGACGCGACGCGCTTCACTGGCGCGTCCAGCCACGCGAAGCACTCGTCCGCGATCGCCGCCGAAATGTCGGCCCCGAAACCCCAGGAGAGAGAATCCTCATAGGCCACGATCACGCGCGACGTCTTCTTCACCGATTCAAATACAGTATCCCTGTCCCATGGGCTCAACGTGCGGAGATCGACCACCTCGACCGAGATTCCGGTGTCGGCAACCGTATTCGCCGCCGTGACCGCGCGCCGAACCGTCGCGCCGTACGTGACGACAGTGACGTCGGTTCCTTCGCGCACCACCTTCGCTTTGCCGAAGGGAATCATGAAGTTGGGCCCGGGATAGGCCGACTTGTTGTACGTCTGACGATAGAGATGCTTGTGCTCGAGGAAGAGCACCGGATCATCGCATCTGATCGCCGTCCGCAGGAGCCCGTTGGCGTCGAGTGCCGTGGAGGGACAGACGACGCGCAGACCCGGACAATGCGCGAAGATCGAAGCCCCCGTCTGCGAGTGGTAGACCGCGCCGCGGATATATCCACCGTACGTCGTCCTCACGACGACTGGAGCGGAGAAGTTGTTATTCGACCGCCAGCGCATCGTCGCGAGCTCGTTCCGAATTTGCATGTAGGCGGGCCAGATGTAGTCGAAGAACTGAACCTCCACCACCGGCTTGAATCCGCGCAGGGCCAGCCCGATAGCTCGGCCTACAATGTTCGCTTCTGCCAGCGGGGAGTTGTAAACGCGTCCGCCGCCGAATTCCTTCTGTAGTCCCCACGTAACTTTGAACACTCCGCCCTTGCCCTTGAGCTTGCCTATATGCTCTTCGCGCGAGACATCGGCGACGTCCTGACCGAAGACGAGAATCTTCTTGTCGCGCCGCATCTCGTCCTTCATGCACGCGTTGAGCAGATCGACCATCGTCGTCGGGTCCCCCGAGAATTGGGGATCATCCTCTGTGTCGAACTGCTCGCCAGTCGGATCGATGTCTGGTGAATAAACGCCGAAGTAGACTGTCTCCGGTCCCGGCTGCGGCTGAGCAAGGGCGTCGTCCGTTGCCGCGAGAACGATCGTGTCCACCTCCTCCTGTATTTGCTTGAGCTCGCTCTCCGTCGCGTGCCCTTCGCTGATGAGCCACTTCGGGAATTGCGTCACCGGATCGCGCGCGGCATCCGCGTCGCGTTCGGCGGGCAGGCGGTACATCTTCTCGTCATCCGACAATGAATGGGAGTACGGACGGATGACCCGCGCGTGCACGAGCGCCGGACCCTTTCGCTCCCTCGCGTAATCGACCGCGCGCTGCATGGTATCGTAGCTTGCGAGCAGATCGCACCCGTCCACCTCTTCAATGAAGAAGTCCGGAAAAGAGCGAACAAGCCTGGAGATGTTGCCGCCGGTTGTGTTCACTTCGACCGGAACCGAGATGGCGTAACCGTTGTCCTCGACCAGGTAGACGATGGGCAGCTTGAGGTTGGACGCCGTGTTCAGGGACTCCCAGAACTCGCCTTCACTCGTCGTGCCCTCGCCGGTGGTGACAAGGACGACCTCGTCTTTCTGGAATCCTTCCGAGATGTTCAGCAGCTTGGCGCGGAGTGAGGCCTCCGCGGAGCCAACGCCCTGGAGGAACTGCGTCCCGGTCGGGGAGGAAACCGACACGATGTTGTACGCCTTGTGTCCCCAGTGGCTCGGCATCTGGCGTCCGCCCGAGGCCGGATCAATCGCCGCGCCCACAGCCTCATACAGCATTTCGGCCGGCGTGACGCCGAGCTCGAGGCAGAGAGCGCGATCGCGATAGTACAGGTAAAACCAATCGTAAGTTGGCTTGAGGACCATTCCGGCCGCGGTGAGAATGGCCTCGTGACCCGCCCCCGAGATCTGGAAGAAGATCTTGTTCTGCCCCTTGAGCTGGACTTCCTTGTCGTCCAACCGACGCGATAGCAGCATGTTGCGATAAGCGGCAACGAGCTGTTCAGGCGAGAGACGGGCGCTTGGTGACCCTGTGGATTTGCGATCGGGGATGGTTCTGGTGGCCATGTTTCTCCGGCGGGCGGGGTCGAACTGTCCCCCAAAAAATAGCAGGTAATGCGCCGCAGCGGCTATCGGTTTGGCCCCCGTCCATGTTGGCCGGCTTTCTGCCTATCGTCAGAGTCCCGACAACGAGGAGGCAGGGATGGTGATTAGCGGTTTTCGCCTTTTCGCGATGGTCATGGCTCCCGATTTCCGCGGCGCTCTTCAAGAAGCTCGCTGCGGTTGCCGCCGCGGAGCGTGAATTCAACTCGAGATATCAGATCGTGTCGACCTGTGAATTCAGACTGCCGCCGAAAGTCGCTTTGAGCGGATCATCCTGCCAAGCGCAATAGCGGTCAGTAATCCACGGGCCTGAGGTAGGATTCTCCGATTCCCGTGAGGCTGAGCAGCGCCACGGTCGGAAGCTTTCGCTTCCAGTGCGTTCCGGCCAGGCGCTTCCGAACGAGCTCGACCATGTCCAGATCGAAACCGCGTGCCACCAGCGCTGCTGGACTGTATCCGCTCACCAGCCAGTTCAGAATCTTGTCCGCCTTGGCGTAACTGATTCCAAAATCAGCTTCGTCGGTCTGGCCAGCGATCAAGTCGGCCGACGCGGGCTTGCTCACGATCACCTCGGGAACCCCGAGGAATTTCGCGAGCTCCCACACCTGTGTCTTGAAGAGATCGCCGAGCGGATTGATCGGCGGCGAATCATCGGCGTGCCAGGTGAAGTAGCCGAGCAGTCTCTCGGTCTTGTTGCCGGTACCGACCGGGAGCGCGTGATATTTCGCCGACTGGTCGAACAGCACGATCATTCGCTCCCGCGCCATCACGTTTCCTCGGCGCGCGGGGTCGGCATCCGGCTCGCTCGCGAGATAGCCGTCCACGGCCGGCGAGATGTCGATTGTGCGCGTCTGGATGCCGAGCTCATCGATCACGAGCTGTGCGTGGGCGAGGGAATCGGGATTGGAGCTCCGATAGGGCATGCGGACGGCCACTACGTTCTCCTTTCCAAGCGCCTGCGCGGACAGATAGGCGGTCACGGCCGAGTCGACTCCGCCCGAGAGGCCGACCACTGCTTTCTCGAATCCCCGGCGCTCGAATTCCTCTCGCAGGAAGGAAACGAGCCAGCCAGCGGTCAGCTCAGGATCGATCTCGAGCGGCGGCGGCCCCGAGCGAGATTCGGGTGCGCGCATCACGGCGATCGGCTCGCTGCCGTTGCGACTCGCTTCAGCCTTGCCCGTGCCGCGCTTCGAGCTCTTTGCCGGTCGCCGGGTCGCCGCGGCGCGCTCCCCACCCGCGCCTCGGTTCGCCGGAGTGAGCGGTCCGCCCTCTGTCGGCTCGTCGTCGTAGCTCAATTCCAACCGCTCACCCGCCTGAATTCGATCGACCGTTCGCATGAGGTGCGGCATCATCGTCTGAAGGTCGGTAAGCAGCGGCGCGTCGGAACGGGCGCGCGTCAGATCCTGCGGATCGAGCGAGATCGTCATGATCGTCTCGTCCCATAACGGTGCGCGCGCGCGGACATCTCCGTGCGGTCCGCAGATTATTGACCCGCCCGCGAATGTCTTTCCTCCCTCGGTGCCGACGAGATTCACCAACGCCACGAACACGCCGTGCTCCTCGGCGATGTCGCGCGCGAGTCGCTCCCAACGTTTGAGGTTGGCTGGAACGGGGCCCTCGTCCTCGCGTGGCCAGACGCCACGCGCCGGCGACGCGGAGACGATGAAAACCATCGTGGCTCCATCCAGCGCGGCGACGGTTCCCGTAAGGCTGTGCCAGGCATCTTCACAGATCAGCATGGCGGCCCGGCCCCATGGCGTGTCGAACGCCCGCACCTCGAATCCGCGATCGACGAATCTTTCCTCGTCGAACATCCCATATGTCGGCAGGAACAGCTTGCGGTGGACGTGGCGGATCACGGGCTGATCGCCTCCCAGCGTCACATAGAGCGCGCTATTATAGAAGGCGTTGTTCCACACCTCGTAGAACCCAATGCACACATCGAGTGGCCGCGGTGTAGTAACTGCGGAGGCGTACTGCGCCTGAAGGTCCCCGGCGAAAGCGCCGGCTGTAGTGGCGACGTCGCGGACACCCCCTTCGACGAAATACCCGGTGAGGGCTGTCTCCGCAAAGACTGCGACATCGGGACGGGGGTCGAGCGAGTCGATTTGCGAAAAAATGCCGGCCAGACGGGCGAGGTTGGTGGCGTACTCGCCCTTTCGCGGCTTGAACTGAACGACGACGAGATGAATAGATCGATCCATCCTTCTGAAGTTGCCATAGCGCAGAGGTACAATCAACCGCTGCGCGCCCTCGTGTTGGCCGCGCTTGTCCTTACGCCCGCGCTCGTGGGCGCGCAGCAGCCGGGGACCAGCGACACGGAGCCCTGGACGATCGTTCCGATGCCTCAGGCCTCGCTCGTCCTGGCCCGGGATGGGTCGCTCATCGGCGAGATCGGCAAGGAGATCCGCACCAGCGTGTCGATCAAATCGCTGCCGAAATATCTGCCGCAGGCGTTCGTCGCCGTGGAGGATCACCGCTTCTACCAGCACGACGGAGTCGATGTCGTCGGCATCGCCGGCGCTCTCAAGGACAACATTTTCGGAGAGCGCCGCGGGGCGAGCACCATCACGCAGCAGCTCGTGGGCAACATGCATCCCACGCTCATCGACCGTACCGACAGAAGTCTGGGCCGGAAGCTCGCGGAGCAGTCGGCCGCGCGCGAGATGGAGAAGCACTACACCAAGGATCAGATACTCGAAGGATATCTGAACCAGATTGGATTCGGACACGGTTGGTACGGAGTGGAAAGCGCGGCGCGACACTATTTCGGCAAGAGCGCGTCGAAGCTCTCGCTGGCGGAGGCAGCCTCGCTGGCGGCGATGCCCAAGGGGCCCGCGCTCTACGATCCGCTCAAGTATCCCGATCGCGTGCGCCAGCGGCGCAACGTCGTGCTCTCGCTGATGAATGATCAGGGCTACATCACGTCCGCGCAGGCGACAGCGGCGAAGGCGGCGCCGCTCGTGACCTTCCCCAATGCCGGGTATTCCGCGTACTCGCCCTGGTTCGTCGATGTCGTTCGCGTCCAGGCCACGCGCGCGGGGATTCCCGTCGCGCAAGGCGGTTATCGGATTTACACGAGCCTCGATCCCATCCTTCAGAACGCCGCAATGAGCGCACTGCTCGAAGAGACGGCCGCGGTAGAATCACAGCCGGACTACGCGCATCCCAAATTCGTCCCGGGGGCGGTGTCACGGACGGGGGTACGCACGACAACCGATTATCTGCAGGGAATGGTAGTCGCGCTGGATCCAACTTCCGGGGATGTTCGAGCGCTCGTGGGCGGACGCGATTACGGTGACTCGCATTTCGATCGCGCCGTTGATGGAATGAGACAGCCCGGATCGTCGTTCAAGCCTATCGTGTACGCGCTCGCCATAGCCGACAGCATTGCGCCCAACACGATCTTCCAGGACACGGCTCTCGCGATCAACCTTCCAAACGGCACCGTTTACAGCCCCGAGAATTCCGATGGCCAGTACCTCGGTCCGATCACCCTGCGCGACGCGCTCGCGAAGTCGCGCAACGGGGTTGCCGTCCAGCTCGGCCAAAGGCTCGGAATGGATTCGATCTCGAATCTCGCGCACAGGATGGGGCTGAGCTCGAAGATCGCTCCGTATCCGTCGAGCGCGATCGGCGCGTCAGTCGTGCAGCCGCTGGATCTGGTCGCGGCCTATACGACCTTCGCGAATCTGGGCACGCCCGTAGAGCCCCGCTTCATCTACCGCGTCGAAGACAGGAACCGGAAAATCGTGATGAGTCGCGAGGTGAAGGCGCTCGCTCCGGCTCTGGACCCTCGGGTTACTTACGTCGTCCGTGACATGATGCGTGACGTCGTCGAGCGCGGCACGGCCGCAAGCATCCGACGCTATCTACCGGCATCGATTCCGGTCGCTGGAAAAACCGGAACGACCAACGACAATTCCGATGTGTGGTTCATCGGGCTAACCCCCGATCTCGTCGCCGGAGTCTGGCTCGGCTTCGACAAGCCGATGTCGATCACGGCCGGCGCGGCCGGTGGATCGCTCGCCGCTCCGGTGTGGGGCAAAATGGTCGCCCGCTATTACGCCGCGAAACCGGAGATTCTCACGTCACGTGCCGCCGAGCAGTGGATTCCACCACTCGGCGTGATCTTTGGCGACGTGGATCGCGCGACAGGTGAGCTCGCGACGGATCAGACTCCTCCGGAGCGCCGTTACACCGAATACTTCGTGGAAGGAACGGAGCCGGCGTCCTTGAAGGCAGATCCATGGAAGTTGTTCGCCTGGGGGGCGATCATTTTCTGAACCCCCCTCGGCTGGTGGTACAAATACAGCCGCCTGGCTGGGAGTGCTGAGTTCGCGACGGGGGCGAGGTGGCGTATTCCGATTCCCAACACTATGTTCGCAAACCACCCTCCAAGTTCTCTCTTCTAGCCTTTCGGATGGCCCGGCTGTGATTAAGGCTTCCGCCCCAGTAGACGATGAAGAATCGAATCTCGTCCCGCGTATTCGTAGCGGAGACGAGGCCGCATTCGAGTTGCTTTATCTGGCTCACCACGACGAGCTGTGGCGCTTCGCTTATGCTCACGTTCGCTCGCGGGACGTGGCAGAGGAGCTGGTCCAGGACGTGTTTCTCGCCGTCTGGGGAACACGCGCGACATGGGAAGTCAACACGCGTGTGCGAGCGTGGCTGTACGCGTCGGTTCGCCACCTGGCGCTGAATTACCTTCGGCATGAGCGAGTGGTCACGCGAACGATCGGCGCGAATGCGCGAGCGCCAGGAGGGGGCGCGTGGGAACGCGGTAGTCCAGCTTCGGTCGCGATCGGTCAAACGTCTGGAAGCGTCACGGTCGACGCCACGACGATGGGCACGCCTCCGATGGACCCGCAGCTCGCGCTCGAAGCCGAGGAAATCGACCAGGCGGTCGTCCACGCGATCGCCGAGCTTCCCGAACGGCGGCGCATCGCCATGATGCTTCGCTGGAAACATGACATGTCATCGCTCGAGATCGCCCGTGTGCTCGGCACCAGTCCGGAAGCGGTCCGGACGCTGCTGAGCCGCGCCCGCGCCGATCTCGTCCCCCTGCTCGAGCACGCCCGCCACTAACTCGCGTTCGTAGCGAAGTGTAACGTTGCGGCCGCTCGCGGTACGTACATGTGTGGAACATGTGCGAGATCGCAGTCTGCCCGTCCGCAACCGTGTCTGATCGGATGCCGGGCGACGGCATCGACGCCGAGCTGCTCGATCGCTATCTGGCGCACGAGTGCTCCGAGGCGGAGGACGCTATCGTGCGTCGCCATCTCATGGCGCGCCCCGATCTCGCCACGGCGCTAGCATCGTTTCTAGCGGAACTGGAAGACGAGCGGTTACGTCCCGCTCCACCTGACGCCCGGGAATCCTGGACGCAGTTGCGAGGCCGTCTGCGCGAAACCGAGGGTGATTCGCTTCCTGTTCCCGGCGGCTCCCCGAAGGCCCGGCATGTCACGGGCACGAAACCGCGCCATCTCTTCGCTCTTCTTCCGTCGCGCCGGAATGGCTCAGGCTGGCGTCGAATCATGTACACGACGGTAGCTGCCGGCCTCGTCGTCGTCGCCGTATTCCGTGTGGCGCGTAAGGACACGGCCCCGGCGGAGTCCCGGCCGCCCGAGGAATCTTTCTCAACTGCCAATCGAGAGCGCGCCGAGCTCCGGCTCTCAGATGGAACACGCATTCGGCTCGCACCGGCGAGCCACATACGGGTCGCCGCCGCCTACGGCGAACACGAACGCGCCGTGTACCTCGAGGGTCAGGGGTACTTCGAGGTGAAGCACGATGAGAGCCGTCCATTCATCGTTTACGCGGGGACGGCGATTGCGCGCGACGTTGGGACCGACTTTGCAGTGCGGAGCTATGCTGAGGATCGGGCCGTGCAGGTCGTGGTCCGCAGCGGAGCGGTCGCCATGAGCGGCGTCGGCCGCCTCGGTGCGGGCGATGTCGGTCGCCTCGGAATCGACGGCACCTCGAGCCTCACGCACGGCGTCGCCGTCGACGCACTTCTCGCGTGGCTCGATGGCCGCCTCGTGTTCCACGACGCGCCACTCGCCACCGTGATCGTCGAGCTGCGACGCTGGCACGACGCCGACGTGCAGCTCGCCGATCCAAGACTCGGGACGCTGCCATTCACAGGAGTGCTGACGGACGTCTCGTTTCGCTCTTCGATCGATCTCGTCGCAGCCACGCTCGGTCTCCGCGTTCGGCGAGCCGGCGAGCGCGTCACCCTGGAGAGGATCGGCGGTCTGACGCCATCCTCGCACTCACCCGCCGCGGTCCGCCGCGCGCGATAACACCAATGCCCCTAACCACGTTGTGTCATGATCATCGCGATCTATCGCCCCAGCATTCGGGAGGAAGCTACATGCAGTCTCTAATTCGTACGACCATCGCACGGTCGCTCATGGCGATCACCCTGCTCACCGTGAGCTCCATCGCGGTAGCCCAGCAGCCGTTCGTCACGCGGCAAACCACCTACATCGTTCGTTTCGCCTCGGCCATCGACGAGAGCGACGCACCGGTCCTGTTGCGCCAGGCGATCACTCTGCGGCTTCGCGACGTGACCCTCGAGCACGCGCTCCAGCAGATCGCGTCTCGCGCCGGAGCGCCGCTCTCGTACAGCAGGGCAGTGGTACCTCTCGACCGCGTCGTCTCAATCGACGTGCGCAACGGCAGCGTCCTGAGCGCCTTTTATGAATTGCTCCGGGACGTCAACGTCGAGTTGTGGGTCTCGACCGACGGACACATGGCGCTCGTTCCTGCGACGTCGGCGGCGGTTCCTGACGACGTCAGCGGGAACCTCACCGGCCGCGTCACGATAGCCGGGACCACGGAGCCGGTGAGTGACGCGACGATCTCGGTGAGCGGCACGCGCCTCCGTGCCTCGACTGGCGCCGATGGCACCTATTCGATCACCGGCGTGCCGGAGGGTCCGCATACAGTCTACGTCCAGCGCATTGGGTTTTCACGTGACAGCGCCGCGGTTGTGGTGACGACCAGCCAGACGGTGACTGCTAACTTCTCGCTTCGTGTGTTGGCGGTCAGTCTTAATGAAGTGGTCACCATCGGCTATGGGACGCAGCGGCGTCGCGATCTCACCGGTGCCGTTGGATCAGTGACTGCGGATCAGATTCAAGGCACGCCCGTTACGTCGGTGGAGCAAGCGCTCCAGGGCAGAGTCGCCGGCGTTCAGGTGACCACCGGCAGCGGCCAACCCGGTACGAGCGCGGCGGTAAGAATTCGCGGCGGCAACTCCATCGCGGCAGGCAACGATCCGCTGTACGTCATCGATGGGGTTCCTATCGCAGCCAGTGCCGACGGCACGAACACCTTTACGCTCGAGACTCAGGGTGTGAGCGGTATGAATCCCCTCGCCGCGCTCAATCCATCCGACATCGAATCCATCGACATACTGAAGGATGCATCGGCGACGGCGATCTACGGTGCACGCGCCTCGAACGGCGTCATCCTGATTACCACCAAGCGCGGGCGCTCGGGAGAGAACACAGTCACGTTCAATGCCTACCGTGGCATGCAGGCAGTGCGGCATCGGCTCTCGCTTCTCAATGCGCAGCAGTTCGCCGATTATGCCAACGCCGCCCGCGTGAACGGCGGTCAGCCTCCGCTATATACGGCGGCAGAGATCGCCGCGCTTCCTAACACCAACTGGCAGGACGCAATCTTCCGCTCTGCTCCGCTCACCAACGTCGAAGCGTCGATCTCAGGCGGTGACAACGACACGCACTACTATGTCTCGGGGAACCTGCTCCGGCAGGACGGTGTCGTTCTGAACACCAATCTCAATCGCGGCTCCGTGCGGCTCAACCTCGATCAGGACATCAGCAGCCGGTTCCGGGTCGGTAATCGCTTCACCTTGAGTCGCTCACAATCGAACCTGATGCCGAATGGTGGCGGTGGCCAGGAAGTTTCTTCCGTCCTGCTCAACGCACTCACCGCTCCGCCAACGCTCGGCGTGCTCGGGTCCGGCAGCGAGTATTTCATCGGGGTGAACCCCGCTACCGGTCGAATCTTCTCGAATCCTGTCGGCGCGGCCACGCTGATCACCAATCAGGAGCAACAAAACCGCTTCGTCGGCAATGTCTTCGGCGAGTATGACCTGCTTCCCCAATTGACATTCAGGTCGTCATTCGGAGCCGACTACCTGTCCTCGATGCAGGACTTCTATTCTCCATCGACGACCTACCCAGGCGTGACCACCGGCGGCTATGGAAGTCGCGGCTCGCTTGCGGTGACGACGTGGCTCAGTGAGAACACGCTGCATTTCAGGCCGGGACAGATCGGCATGCTGCACGCAGTGGATCTGCTCGGCGGCATGACCCTCCAGCGCACCAACTCCGATAATGTGGCGGGCACAGGGCAGAACTTCGTCACCGACGCGCTCGCGCAGAACGGACTCAACACCGCTGGAACATTCATCGGGGTCTGGACGGGGGCGCCACATTCATCGCTCGCCTCCTACTTCGCCCGCGCGAACTGGAACCTCGTCGACCGGTTCCTCTTCACCGTCACCGAACGCGTCGATGGGTCCTCAAAATTCGGCTCCGGTAACCAGTACGGTTACTTCCCGTCCGCTGCAATCGCCTGGCGCTTGTCGGACGAGTCGTTCGTGAGGCGACTTGGATGGTTCGACGATCTAAAGCTGCGCGCGAGTATTGGAAAAACCGGAAACCAGGACATCGGTAACTACCGGGCGCTCGCGACGCTGGGCAGCTCCACTTACCTGTTCAACGGCGTCAAGGTCGTCGGCTACAGCCCGAGCACATTGGCCAATCCCAATCTCAAATGGGAGAGCACCAGTCAGGGCAACATCGGACTCGACCTCGCCCTGCTGCGAAGCCGACTGCTGCTGACCGGCGATGTCTACAACAAGACAACCCGGGATCTTCTCCTCGAGGTCGCCGTCCCTGCCAACCTCGGCTATAGCTCGCAGCTTCAGAATATCGGCAGCGTCCGCAATCGCGGCGTCGAGCTTTCTCTCAACACAGTGAACACCACTGGGGCGCTCGGGTGGACCTCCGGGTTCAACATCGCCTGGAACCGCAACAAGGTGCTCAACATCGGGGCGGACTCGCAGATCGTGGGGCCAGTCGGCGTCGGCGCGGGGGCCAATCAGAACCCCACCATTCTCAAGGTGGGACAGCCGATCAACTCGTTTTACGGTTACGTCTACAGCGGCATGTCGAACGGGCAGCCGACGTACGCGGATCTCAACGGCGATGGCGTGATCTCGACCGCGGACCAGCAAATCATCGGCAGCGCGGAGCCCAGATACACGGGTGGCTTCACCAACGATTTCACATTCCGGAACTTCGGCCTCTCGGTCTTCATCCAGTTCTCGCAGGGAAACAAGATCTACAACATCACGCGAGCACTGCTCACCAATGATGCCGGGAACAGCAACCAGCTCACCGACGTGCTGCCCGCACAAAGCGGAGGGGCCAACGGCATACCGATCCCGAAAATCGGCAACACTTACGACACACGACCATCTACACTGTTCGTCGAGGATGGCTCGTACATTCGTGGCAAGAGCATCCGCCTCGGTTACCGCCTGCCGTCATCGCTGCTCCAATCGACGCGGGCCGGCCATCTTCAGAACGCGGAGATCTATCTGAGCGCGCAGAACTTCTTCACCAAAACGAAGTACACCGGATATGATCCGGAGGTGAGTGAGTATGCCACCAGCGTCCTCGCTCAGGGCATCGATTTCGGCACGTATCCCCAGACACGTCAGTTCATCTTCGGCTTTACTACCGCCTTCTAGCGCGAGGGAGTCACGCGAATTCTATGCATACCAATAATCTTCTCAAAGCATTGCGCCGGAAGACCGCGATTCTAAGCTGTCTCACCGCGCTGTCGGTCGCGGGCTGCGATCAATTCCTCGCGCCCAAGCCCACCGATGTACTCGCACCCGAGAACTTCTACCGGTCGGCCGCTGACGCGGTCTCGGCTGTCAACTCGGTATACTCGCAGTCACAGTGGGTGTACTTCTGGGTCTGGTACGAGTCCGACGTTGCCTCGGACGACGCTTTCGCCACGCCGAACTACGGGGCGGACGGACACCAGCTCGCATCCTATACCTTCGATCCGACGCTCTGGTCGATCAACGACCTGTGGACCAACGCCTACATTACGATCAACAAGGCGAACATTGTCCTCGACCGGGTACCACCGATTGTAATGGACGTTACCGAGCGCAATCGTGTGCTCGGCGAGGCGCACTATCTGCGCGCGCTGATGTACTTCCAGCTTGTCCGGATGTTCGGCGACGTTCCGCTGATGGAGCACGAGGCGAAGTCGGTGGCCGATGCCAAGATCGCCCGAACCCCGGCCGCTCAGGTCTATGCTTTGATCGTGAGTGACCTCCAGACAGCGATGAACGATCTTCCGCCGTCTTACTCCGGAGCGGACCTTGGCCGCGCCACTTCCGGCGCCGCGACCTCACTGCTCGCCAAGGTCTATCTCAATCAGAAGGACTACAACAACGCGGCCAAGTTCGCGGGACAGGTGATGTCCTCCGGCAGTTACTCGCTCAACGCGCGCTGGCTCGACAATTTCAAAATCTCGGTTGAGTACGTGAACCCAGAGAGCATCTTCGAGATCAACTACGGCGCGCCGGAGCAGACCCCCGGCGTCGTAGGCAGTGTTCAGACGCTGTTCACTCTTCCTTCCGGATTCCCGGGTGGGGACGCTTACGGCCTGATCCAGGTGAATCCGGACCTGATAGCGCTTTACTCCGCGAACGATCAGCGCGGGAATGGCGCCACCTACATGACGTCCCCCTATACGACCGCGCTGGGTGACGTCGTGACGTGGGGAGTGCCGAACGGCGCGGCGTTCCACAAGTGGCTTGACGAAACGGACAGCAAGGACATGACCGCCCGCTCCTGGCAGCAAATGCCGAACAACTGGATCATCCAGCGGTATGCTGACGTTGTGCTGATCTACGCCGAGGCGGTGAGCTCGGGTGGCACCGCGACCAACGGGACAGCGGAAGCGGCGCTGAACCAGATTCGTGCACGAGGTGGCATTTCCGCCGTGTCCGGCCTTGGTTCGGCCGCGCTGACGGATTCCATTCGCGTCGAGCGCCGGCGTGAGTTTGCGTTCGAAGGCCAGCGCTGGTTCGACTTGTCGCGCTGGGGCATTCTCGATGCCACAGTCAGGGCGAAGACGCTGCAAATGCAGGCACTCTTCCCTGGCGAGACATCGGTTCATGGTGCTCCCAGTAACCTCTTTCCCATTCCGGACGGGCAGATCAACAGCAACTCTCTCTTGACGCAGAACACCGGCTGGTGACGCCGCAAACGCTATTCTGGGGTCGTCGAGCCCAGCGTGCCCGCTGCGTCATCCTTGCCGGATTCCTGGCAGGGTGCGGACACAACACCGCGGTCGACCCCGGAGGTGACGGAACCCCTTCGGGTCCCGTGGCGGAGGTGTGGCTCACCACGGCGGACCAGACGCATTTGCTCTCCCAGCAGCCCGACGTCCTCATCCGCTCCGGTGCCGACGCATCAGCAGTCGTCATCGATGTAGATGAGGGAACGAGCTATCAGGAGATGGTCGGTTTCGGCGCTGCGATGACCGATGCATCGGCGTACCTGATCCAGCACAAGCTCGGCGCTCAGCACGATGCAATTCTTCACGAGCTGTTCGGCCGCAATCCCGGCATCGGATTGAGCTTCGTGCGGGTCCCCATGGGTGCGTCGGACTTCTCCACGCACGACTACAGCTACGACGACATGCCGGCGGGCCAGACCGATTCCACGCTCGCACACTTCTCCATCGATGAAGATCGCGCCGATAAGCTTCCCGCGCTCAAGGCGGCGCTGGCGATCAACCCGCAGCTCAAGCTGGTTGCATCACCTTGGAGTCCGCCGGGCTGGATGAAGACAACGGGAAGCCTCGTTCAGGGCACCCTGCGTCCCGAGTTCTACGATTCCTTTGCACAGTACTTTAGCAAGTTCGTCGAAGGGTACACGGCGGAAGGGGTACCGATCTTCGCCGTGACGATGCAGAACGAGCCCGCGTACGAGCCCGCGGATTACCCAGGGATGCGGCTCGATCCGCCGGTTCGGGCCGAGGTGATTGGCAAACACGTCGGGCCAATCTTCGAGAAGAACTCCATTCAGGCATTGATCCTCGACTGGGATCACAACTGGGATCTTCCGAGCTCCCCGCTCGCTGTGCTCGCCGACAGCGCCGCGCGAAAATATGTGAGTGGCGTTGCCTGGCACTGCTATGCCGGCAGCGTAGGCGTGCAGGAGAACGTGCATGCGGCGTATCCTTCGAAAGATGCCTACTTCACCGAATGCTCTGGTGGTGGATGGGCAACAGTGTTTGGTGACAACCTGAAGTTTTTCGTCGGTGAGCTCATCATCGGCAGCACCCGCGGGTGGGCCAAGGGCGTGGCGCTGTGGAATCTCGCGCTCGACGAGAACGCGGGCCCCCATCTGGGCGGGTGCGGCAACTGCCGCGGCGTGATCACGATCAACTCGGCCAACGGCTTTGTCACGCGCAACGTGGAGTACTACGCGCTCGCCCACGCCAGCCGGTTCGTTAGGCCCGGGGCACACCGCATCGCGTCGACCACCAACGTGAGCGGGCTACAGAGCGTCGCCTTCAAGAATGCCGATGACGGCTCGAAAGTCCTCATCGTTCTCAACACCGCGTCGGCCGAAGTGTCGTTCTCGGTGCATGTTGGCGGCAAGGCCATCCTTTACGCGTTGCCCGCCGGCGCCGTCGCTACTTTGAGCTGGAGCTAGGGCGTTCCACAAATGAAAGCGGGGAGCCAATCCTGGCCCCCCGTTTTGTTTTTCGCCTACCGCCGCCTTACGCGACTTCCGCCATCTTCAGCGGCGCCGCCTGCTCTCCGGCTTCCACCGGAACGAGCGCGATCTTCAGCACCTCGCTCAGCGTCTCGACGGGGTGGAACGAGAGCGTCTTCCGAACTTCCTCTGGAACGTCCTCGATGTCCGCCTCGTTTCCCTTCGGGATGATGATGGTCTTGATCCCCGCACGATGCGCTCCGAGGACCTTCTCCTTCAGACCACCAATCGGCAGCACCCGGCCACGGAGCGTAATCTCACCCGTCATCGCCACGTCCTGCCTCACTGGACGATCCGCCATCTCCGACACGAGCGCCGTCGCGATCGCGATTCCGGCCGACGGACCATCCTTTGGAATGGCGCCCGCGGGCACGTGAATGTGCGCTTCGATCGCGCCCAGCCTGTCACGTGGAATCCCGAGAATGGAGGCGTTGTTCGTCGCGTAAGTGAACGCGGCACGCGCCGACTCCTTCATGACGTCGCCGAGCTGGCCAGTCAGAATCAGTGACACCGGGCCGCCAGGACCGACCTGCGTTGTGGCGTCAGCCTCGCGGCTGCCGTAGTAACGTCTGATCGACGCCTCTACGAACATGATGTCGCCGCCCATCGGCGTGTAGTACATCCCCGTCGCGATTCCAACCTCGCTCTCCGGCAACGCGTGCTCCGGATGAACGCGCGGTCTGCCGAGTAGCTCTCTCACGGTCTCGGCGTCGACCTTGTGCTCGACCTGTTCGCTCGACGCAATCTTGCGCGCGAGCTTGCGTGCCACCGCGCCGATCTGACGCTCCAGCTGTCTCACCCCACTCTCGCGAGTGTAGTTCGACACCACCGACATGATGGCGTCTTCCGTAAAGCTGATGTCTTTTCCGCTCAGCCCCGACTCCTCGAGCTGGCGCGGCAGCAGGTATTTCTTCGCGATCTCGGCCTTTTCCTTCTCGGTATAGCCCGCGAAGTCGACGACCTCCATACGGTCGAGCAGCGGACCAGGAATGTTCTGCACGAAGTTCCCGGTCGCGATGAACAGAACCTCGCTCAGATCGAACGGGATGCCGAGGTAATGATCGGTAAAAGTGTCGTTCTGCGCGGGATCCAGGACTTCGAGCAGAGCGCTCGACGGATCACCCTGATACGATGTTCCGAGCTTGTCGACTTCGTCGAGCAGAAAGACGGGATTCTTCGTCCCAGCCTGCTTGAGTCCCTGGATGATCCTGCCCGGCATCGCGCCCACATAGGTGCGACGGTGTCCGCGGATGTCCGCTTCGTCGCGGGCGCCGCCGAGTGCCACCCGGACGTACTCGCGGCCAAGCGATCTCGCGATCGATTTGGCGATCGATGTCTTGCCGACGCCCGGCGGTCCGATGAAAAGAAGGATCGGCCCCTTCGCCATCGCGCGTGACTTCGCCTCCACCTTGTCGGTAATCGGCCGGTCGCCGTGCTCGCCGACGGCTAGCGACGGTGTCGCATCGTCCTTGCTGGCGAAAAGGCGGGCGGCCGGCACTTCGCCGGTCTTCTCGACTTCGTCCGCCATCTGGGATGCGCGAAGCTGCCTTACGGCCAGAAACTCGAGGACGCGATCCTTCACATCCTTGAGTCCGTAGTGATCTTCCTCGAGCACAGTCTCGGCGTGCTTGAGATCGAGCTGGTCATCCGATCGCTTGTTCCACGGAAGCTCGGCGATCCACTCGAGATACGTGCGAATCACCTGCGCTTCCATCGACTCGCGGCCGGCTCGCTCGAGCCTTCCGAGCTCGCGCTCGACCTCGCCGCGCGCCACTTTCGGGAGCTCCAGCTTCGCGAGCTTGTCGCGAAGCTCCGTCATCTCCTTGCTCGAGTCGTCGTCGCCCAGCTCCTTCTGGATCGCCTTGAGCTGCTCGCGCAGGTACATCTCGCGCTGCCGCTCGCCCAGCTCCTCCTGAACCTGCGACTTGATGTCTTCCTGCGCCTCGAGGAGGCCAACCTGCCGCTGCACGTGGACGAGAACCCGGCGCAGCCGCTCCTCCACACTCAGTGTTTCCAGCAGTCCCTGCTTCTCGGCAACGGGAAGCTCGATATAGCCGGCGACCAGGTCGGCAAAACGGCCCGGCTCGGTGACGGAATCGAGAACCTGATGAACGACTTCCTCTGGAAGTCCTCTGCGCTCACCGAGCTCAGCCGCCCGCTCGCGCGTTTCTTTCTGTAACGCAGTGAACGCAGGATCGTTTTCGGTTTGAGGAGTCATCTCCTCAGCCGGAACGGTTACCGCGCTCAGGTATCCGTCCGCAGTCGAATATTGAAGGGCGGTCGCGCGCTGCTCGCCTTGCAACAAGAGCTGTACGCCGCCAAGCCCACGTTGAATCTGACCGATGCGCGCAATGACGCCCATCGAATACAGGATGTCGGCCGTTGGCTCCTCGGTGTTGTCGCGCTGCGCGACGGCGAACACGAGCCGGTCGCCCTTGAGGGCAGCCTCGATCGCACGGAGGGTTGAAGGCCGGCCCGCCGCTATCGGCTGGGTAAGGCCCGGGAAAATCACAGTCCCCCTTAAAGGGAGAACAGGTAATGTTTGTCGCTGTGCCATTGTCATTCCGAGGACAAGATTCTTATTTAGATACTACTCCAGAGGCCTCCCTTACTGCATCTTTTGCTCTCGTGGTTTTACGCCAGCACGGCACGAATCGCAACGCGGGACCTGCTGAATTGACGCGGCCAAATGCCAATTAGTCCAACCGACGAGCTCGGTACACATGTGGCTCAGGTCCTCTCTGCAAACTATGAGCTAGAGAGCGAGGTCGGTCGCGGCGGTATGGGTATCGTGTACTGCGCCCGGGACCGGCGTCTCAAGCGCGAGATAGCGATCAAGGTCCTGCCGCCCGAGCTGAGTTTCCGCGCCGATATCCGCCAGCGATTCCTGCGTGAGGCGGAGACTGCCGCGCAGCTCAATCACCCGAACATCGTTCCGATCTACACCGTCGAAGAGAAGGACAATCTCGTCTACTTCGTCATGTCGTATATCAAGGGCGACAACCTCGGCCAGCGCCTCCAGCAGCACGGTCCGATAGCGCCGGTGGAAGTGCGGCGCATTCTGCGCGAAGTCGCCGATGCGCTGTCGTACGCGCACAACCGCAACGTCATCCACCGCGATATCAAGCCGGACAACATCATCATCGATGAAGAGACGGGTCGCGCCATGGTGACGGACTTCGGCATCGCCCGCGCCCTGACCGACAGCGGAGATTCGCGGCTCACCGCGACCGGAATGGCGATCGGAACACCGGCATACATGTCTCCGGAGCAATCGGCCGGCGACAGCGCAATCGATGGCCGCAGCGACTTGTACTCGCTCGGCGTCGTCGGCTACCAGATGCTGTGCGGTCAGCCGCCGTTCGTCGCCAACAACACGCCGTCCATGCTGGTAAAGCATCTCTCGGAGAAGCCGATCCCTGTGGACGAGCGCTGGCCCGATCTGCCGCAAGATCTCTCCAGGGCAGTGATGATGTGTCTGGAGAAGGATCCGGCTGATCGCTTCCCGAACGCAGCTGCCTTCGCGGTTGCACTCGATGGTGGCTCGATGCCGACGCTGGCGACGCGGGCGCAGCCGGCGGCATCGACAGCCGGAGCACGCGGCGACACTCGCCAACGCGATCTCAACGAGGTAATCCGCGACCACATCACCGATTCGATACGTGATCGCTACACGCCACCGACGCAATCACCATACACGCCCTCCCAGCCCAGCCCGGAAGAGCTGAGCAAGTGGAACGCGCCGATGGTCGTGTCGTTCCGGCGCAAGCTGGCGCCCTATCTCGCCGTAAACGCGATCCTCGTTCCGATCTCGCTCTTTTCGAATCACGACTTCATCGCGCTCACGGTCATCTGGACCGTGGCCCTCGCGTTCAAGTACTCGAAGCTCTGGGCCGCGGGTTACGATTGGCACGACGTATTCCGTCAGCCACGCGAACGGCTGCTCTTCGATGTCGCCGCCGAGACGATCGACGATGCGCGCGCGCTGTTCGACGACAAGAAGCGCGCTGAGGTTCGCGCCCGGGCGCGGTCGCGAGGGCAGGGAATGTTCTCCCCGATCTCTCCTCTGCCGACGATGCAGCCTTTTCAGCCCTACCCGAGGATTGGTGGCCCGACGACGAGCCTCAGTCCGATCCCAGCTGGATCGCCCGCGCCATTCGCGGACTCGAGGTATGGATCGGCCATTCGTGAAGCGGAAAGCGATCATCGCGAGATCCATCGGCAGCTCCTGAACATGCCGCCCGATGAGAGAGAGCAGATTCCAGAAGTCGCGGCATCCGCCGACGCGGTGTTCAGAAGGGTGCAGCAGCTCGCGCTGACGCTGTCCGACATGGATCGCAACGCCGGCCGTGAGACGCCCGAGGGTGTCGAGAGAGAGATAACCATGCTCGAATCCCAGGCGAATCCGCTCGACTACAGCGCGAGCGAGGGACGAGTGCGCCGTCTCGCGATGCTGCGGCGGCAGCGCCGCGCCATCGCGGAGATCGGGCGCAAGAAAAAAGAAGCCCAGGAGAAGCTGGACAACTGTCGTCATCTCCTCAGATCGATGCGCCTCGAGCTGGTGCGCTTCCGCACCGGCGGTCTCAACGCCCAGCCGACCGGCCTCACCATGGTCACTCAGCAGGCACAGAGCGTGGTGAGGGAGATGGGTTACCTCTCCGACGCCAACGCCGAGATCAACGCGCTCTGATCCCGGGCGCGTCGCGCCCCCACGATACCAAAGAAGATGAACACGGCACGGATAGGAGGGATCGCGCTCCTTTCGGTTTTGCTCGCCTGTCAGGGGGAGAAAGGCGCTCAGAGTGGTGACTTGTCGCCGGTACCAGGCGGCAACGTGGCCGCTTCGTCCACGCCGGTGAAAACTGATTCAGTCGTGCCCGTCGCTCACGTTCCGACTCCCGATACCCTCCGCGGCCTCTATGTGAATCGATGGGCGGCGCTCGGTAGCAAGCTCGATCGGCTGATCATGGTCGCCAGGACGACCGAGATCAATGCTCTCGTCATCGACGTGAAGGATGATCGCGGATTCGTGCTCTATCGGTCGAGCGTCCCGCTGGCGCGCGAAATTGGCGCCGACACTGCCGACGGCCACTGGATGTCGCGCTCGAAGTTGCGCGCCGTTCTCGACACGATGACGGCGCACGGCATCTATCCGATCGCGCGGATCGTCGTCGCCAAGGATCCTCTCCTTGCCCAGAAGAAGCTGGATCTCGCGATCAAGCGAAAATCCGATCTCAAGCCCTGGCTCGACAAGAACGGCCACCCGTGGCTCGATCCGCACCAGCGCGTCGTCTGGCAGTACGCCGCCGACCTCGCGCGCGAGGCCTACGAGGTCGGTTTCAGCGAAGTCCAGTTCGACTATGTGCGCTTTCCCGACGAGAAGCGGCTGATCAACGAGACCGTTTATCCGCTGGCAAACGGCCGCTCGCGCGCGCAGGTCATTCGCGATCAGCTTGGCTTCGTCCGCAACGCGCTCAAGCCACAAGGCATCCGCGTTACCGCTGATGTGTTTGGACTCACGGCGACGGATACCACCGACATGGGAATCGGCCAGCGGTGGGAGATGTTCGTCGATCAGGTGGACGTCGTGCTGCCGATGATTTACCCGTCGCACTTCGCGCGCGGCACCTACAAGCTTCGCAATCCCAACGCGCACCCTTACCAGACAATCGATCACGCGCTCAAGGACGCGATCGCCCGGAGTGACTCGATTCCCAACGCCGCTCTCATTATCCCGTGGTACCAGGACTTCACGCTCGGTGCTCCCCGCTATGAGGCGGCACAGATTCGAGCTCAGAAGAAGGCTGGATACGACAACGGGTTCCAGAGCTGGATCCTCTGGAACCCGAAGAGCAACTACACGCTCGCGGCACTGGAGCCGCGGTCGTAGTTGGTGCTTAGCTGCTGCCGTTGCGGCGACCTTCCATGCGCGACTTCATCTCGGCCAGATTCTTGTCGAACGTCGCCTGCTGATCGGCGGTGAGGATCGCGCGGATCTCGACGGCCTGCTTGTTCTGGAGATCCATCATCTTGGTGCGGCTCGCCTCGTCAGGGGCACCAGTGGCCTGAGACGCTTTGCGAATCTCCATCAGCTGCGGCATGTACTTCTCGCGGATCGTCTTGACCTGATCCTTCTGCGCATCCGTCAAGTTGATATCCTTGAGGAGTGTTCCACCCATTCCGCCGCCACGGCGCATTTCGCCCTGGCCCTGAGGTGGGGCGCCTTGGGCGGCTGCGACCGATGTCATGCCAACGCAGAGGGCAGCAGCCAGCGTGGCGATGCGAATAGCCTTCATCCTTCTCTCCTGGAGATGTGTGTTGGACGCCGAACTGGCGCCACGGATGTTATACGCCACAGATCAAGAAAAGGTTGGAGTGCGATGAAGGGTAACCGCAGTAGCTTGTGCCTCGATTTACGCCTGTAACGTCCCGACGTAGTAATGCTGACAGCTACCAATTTGAAAGGAAATAGCTCCCCTCTCGTTCTGTTGCAGTTCCCACCCTCTAACCCGTTCTCCTCCAGCGACTTAGCGTCCCGCCCCTAGGCGCCGGACCGAAATCGTGCTATTCTTCCCCGCTGCCGGCGGCTCATCCAGCTCGCCGGTTTTGAGTATTGCTCCTTTCAGCGTGCCGAGCGCCGCCTGTGACTGCACCCAGTACCGCCGTCGAACCAGCCCCAACGATAACAGCATCCGCCCCGGAGCCAGTCTCCTTTCCGTTGAGCTGGCTGCTCGAGCACGCGTCAGCGCCGATCAAGTATCGGGCGATGACCGAGGTCGCGCGCACCGCTGACCCGGCCTCGCCGGATTTCGACTGGCTTCCGTATTCGCACCGGCCCGCCATCGGGCTCGCGGTCACGCAGTCCCGCGATGGAATGTGGAATCAGTCGGTTCTTTCACTTCCGGGGCGACACGCCACCGACTTCGCCAACATCGGAACGATTGCGGCGGTGCGACGCCTTTCCGAGTACGGCTGGAGCCGTGAGTCGCCCCCCCTCGTTCTCGCTCGCCGAATACTTTTCCGACTCCTCGCCGAGGACAACGATCCTGCGTTCACCTTCGAGCTCGGCACCAAGGCGAAAGATGATGATATCGTTCGGCGCACGCGCGGCATCTTCCGCGAAGCCGCGGCCGCGACGCTCGCGCAGATGGGATACGAGAACGATCCGCGGCTGCGTGGCGCAGCGCGTCGAATTCTCGAGCGCACCGTCTCGTATCTCAACTCGCCTCTTGGTGAGAAGCCGTGGATGCGGGTCGGCAACACCCACGTGCTTGCGCCGGAATCCGCGCCGCCATCGATCTACACGCTGACGATGCTCGCGCACATGCCGATCTTCCGCCACGAGCACTTCAGCGGGGTCGAACGCATCTACGACTGGATCACACAGCCGCTCCCGCGTCAGGAGACAATCCAGCTGTTCGGGAAGAAAATGGTGCCCCAGCCTCATTTGATCATGGGTGACGTCCTCCCGCACCGAAACGCTGTCGAGGCGGATGTCCCGTTCGCGCTGTTGTGGCTCGAGACGATGGCGCGTCTCAACTTCCTCCGCCGCAACGAGGGTTGGATGAAGCTCTACGAGAGATTCGTCGACGATCGCGACCGCAGCGGCGTGTGGCATCCGCACAAGGGAACGGATCGGCCGACGACGACCCATCAATGGGCGTGGTCCACCTTCCCCCTCGACGACGGAACCACCCCTGAATCGAAATGGGCCGACGTCACCTTCCGAATCGGGCTCATCGGAAAGCTTCTCGGCCGAGAAATCGAACTAATCTGATTCCGTGATTGGGGCCGGTCGTCGGAGAAATCTCAAGCCCGGCGAGATGTTCCCAGCCGGTGAACCAGCGTATCGCGTGAGTTTTCCGCGTCTTCGCTCAGGAATAAGAATTCGCGTGGTCGAGCGGGGTGATCCGGCTTCGCCCCCGGTGGTACTCGTTCACGGGTTGGGTTGCAGCGCCTACACGTTTCACCGCAACATGCCGGCGCTGTCGGAGGCGGGATTTCGCGCGATCGCCGTGGACCTCAAAGGACATGGGTTGTCCGACAAACCGCTCGCGAGCGAAGAGTACACTATCGAGTCGCTGGTAGTGCATCTGCGCGACATCCTCGACGTGCTGGGGCTCGAGCGTCCCGCGCTCGCCGGGCATTCGCTTGGCGGATCGCTCATCTACCACTTCGCGGTGCGATACCCCGAGCGAGCCCAATGTCTCGGCCTGCTTTCCCCCGTCGGGCTGAGAGGTCTACCGCTGATGGGGCTGTACCGCTTTTTAACCCCGGCCGTGCTTACGCCGATAATTCGCCAGATAAATCCGAGAGTGATCGTGAAGCTCGCGCTGATGCGGGTTTACGGAAAACGCGGACATTTTACGGAACGCGATGTCGAGGAATACCTCGCCCCATCGCAGTTCCCGGAATTCTCTCTCGCGATGCGCGAGCTGCTCCACAGCTACGACTGGAACGCGGCGACTCACCGGCGGCTCGTCGCGGTCAACCTTCCGGCCGTCGCCATGTGGGGCAGCCGGGATCACATGATGCCCGACGATGGAATGGGGATCTTCACCCGGCTCCTTCCCCAGATCGTGCTGCGCGCGATTTCCGACGCGGGGCACATCATTACGGAGGAGACACCGGACGAGGTGAACGAGGGGTTGATCGGCCTATTGCGGCGAGCGGGTGTCTAACTGCAACAACAACTACGACTGAACGGGAGGGAGGCGTCAGAGGGCATAGATGCCAGTTGTTAGTTCACTACGCCCTGACTTATCTCGATAGCGTCATGATACAAGCAACTGCTTGTGCCCTTAACGCCACAGAGGCAAGTCCGGGCGTCGTGAACTGAATAACTGGAACCTACGCTACTGATGCCTCCCGCCAGTTCAGTTGCAGTTGCCCTTTGCCACCCTGGGTATATTACACGAAGATGATCGAAGAAAACCTCGAGGCGGGACTCTCTTTTGACAACCTCGACCTCGCCCCCGAAGTGCTCCACGCGGTTCGCGACGCCGGATACACCCATCCCACGCCGATCCAGCAACAGGCGATTCCACTGGCTCTGGCAGGCCGGGACCTGATCGGTCTCGCCCAGACAGGAACCGGAAAGACCGCGGGCTTCACGCTACCCATCGTTCACAATCTGATCAGCACTCCGCTCACTGCCGAGAACGGGGAACCCGTTCACCGCGTTCGCGTTCTGATCCTGACTCCGACGAGAGAGCTCGCCGCGCAGGTGGAGGAGAGCTTCCGGAAGTACGGCAAGTACACCGATCTGCGCGTCGTCCCGATCTTCGGCGGTGTTGGAATCGAGCCCCAATCCAAGGCGTTGCTGAATGGGGTGGATGTCGTGGTCGCGACACCTGGCCGGCTGCTCGATCACATGGAGCGCCAGAACGTCTCTTTTGACGATCTCGAGGTCCTGGTTCTCGACGAAGCGGATCGCATGCTCGACATGGGATTCGCTCCCCAGCTCAATCGGATCGTGGCCGAGATCCCGCCCTACCGGCAAACGCTTCTCTTCAGCGCGACGATGCCGCCCGAGGTCGAAGCCCTGGCGCGAAGGTATCTGCGGAAACCGGTGGTCGTGCAGGTCGGACGCCGCTCCGAGGCGGCCAGCACGGTGACGCACGCCGTCTACCCGGTGCCGCGTGATCGAAAGAGCACGCTGCTCGTCGAGCTGCTGAAGGAAGCGAATATGGACTCGGTTCTCATCTTCACGCGTACCAAGCACGGCGCGGACCGCGTCGTCAGGCACCTCGAGGATCAGGGAATCGCCGCGACGGCGATGCACGCCGATAAATCGCAGGGTGAGCGCACGCGCGCCCTCGAGGATTTCAAGTCAGGCAAGATCCGGGTATTGGTGGCAACGGACATCGCGCAGCGCGGGCTCGATGTAAGTGGCATCAGCCACGTCATCAATTACGATGTGCCCCAGCAGCCGGAAGATTATGTGCACCGCATCGGCCGCACTGGCCGGGCCGCGGCCACCGGCGATGCCTACACCTTCATGTCTCCCGACGAGATCGCCATGGTGCGCACCATCGAGCGCATGATCGGGCAGCAGATTCCGCGGATCTCGGTTCCCGGCTACGATTTCGGGACCACCTCGGATGTGGCTGTTCCAGTTGCAACCGAGCAGGATCCCGTGGACATCGCCCCGCCGGTATCGATCAATGCCGAAGGCGACCCAGTCGCGACACAAAAACGGTATCGACGGACGCGTTCCGTCGCACGAAGACGCTGAGGTTCGCGGCGCCATATCCCATGCCAGTCGCCGAGTAGGACATCCGCACACGACTCGCCGAGAGCTGAACTCCATGATCCGCTCCGACCTCACGCTTTCGAAGCGTGTCGGCTCCAACACTGACGTAGAGCGTCCGAGTCGCGGTGTCGATATCGACCGTCGCCTGCGCGGACCGCGCGATCGCTATGTGTCGGGCGCCGCTGAAAGTCGATTCGATCTCCACGACCGCGCCGCGAACGTGGACCCTGTCGAGCAATTCGCCGGCCCATGGCATGGCGATGGCGGACAGTACGCCCAGAACGCAGATCGTGATGGTGAGCTCGACGATGGTGAACGCGCGTCGCATCAGTGCCTATCCTTTCGCCGGGTTAACTGGTTAGATAGCATATGATGAAAGCACGCTACGCAGCTGGTCCGAATCTCCCGAACGTATTCATCCTGTTCCAGCGTAAAATGAAAGGACTACTCCTCATGGGCGCCGCTGCAAGCGCGCTCATCGTCGCTTGCGCATCGCCGTCAACGACCCCGTCGACAATTCCTTCGACCGAGATCCCGCGGCCCAGTCCGCAGCCCGTTCTTCCTCCGTTTCAGATGGACACGAGCCGGTCCGTGGATCGTGTTCCACCCTTTCAGGAGACGCCTCTGATCGTCTGGGGCCCGCCGCCTGATGGGGTCACGCATCCGGAGCGAGTGCGGAAGTACGATCTTCAGCATCAAGTGACGATCGTCCGCTTCGACTGGCCGCGTCAGGCAGTGGTTGGAACGACAACGCTGACAATCGCCGGACTCCGGGGCGCCGCGCCACTCTCGAATGTCGTCATCGACGCCGGCGACATGACGTTCAAATCCGTCGCCACTGGCACCACAGCGCTGAAATACGATTACGATGGACGCGCGCTCACGGTGCACCTCGCGACGCGCCTGGCCTCGGGGCAAACGACAGCCATTACCATCGAATACGATGGCGCCAATCGCTCCAAGGGCGCCTACTTCAGACCCGCCAAGCACATCGTCTGGACTCAAGGTGAGACCGAGGACAATCACTACTGGGTTCCCACCTACGATTTCCCAAACGACAAGACGACCTGGGAGTTCTACATCTGGACCGCCAAGGGCGAGCGCGCTCTCTCCAACGGCCGTCTCGCCGGATCGCGCGCGGTGGGCGACAGCATCGAATGGCACTGGGTCCTCGATAAGCCCGCGTCGACGTACCTGATGACGACGGTCGTCGGCAACTACACGGTGCTCCAGGACAAGGCCTGGCACAACGTGCCGATCGGCTACTGGACGTACCCCGATTCGGTCGACGCCGCCTGGCGCGGATTCGCCAAGACTCCTCAGGCCGTCGATCTGTTCTCCCGCAAGACCGGCGTTCCGTATCCGTGGTCCAAGTACGACCAGATCGTCATTCCTGAATTCCAGTACGGCGGAATGGAGAATGTCACCGCGACATCGCAGAACGACGCCGAGATTCTCCACCCCGCATGGTCGGAGCCGCAGGCCAACTCCGCCGGTCTCATGGCCCACGAGCTCGGGCACCAATGGTACGGAGATCTCCTGACAACAAGCGACTGGGGAGATGTCTGGCTCAACGAGGGATTCGCAACGTTCATGGAGCAGGTCTTTCGCGAGGAGGATCTCGGCGTCGACGAAGGCGCGCTCGACCGCCTCGGCGCCCAAGAGCAGACGATCGATGCGGACCGCCGTACCAGACGGCCGATTGTATGGAGCAAGTGGGTCAACGATCCCATCGAAGTGTTCTTCAGCGGTCACATCTATCCGAAGGGCGCGACCATTCTTCAGATGCTTCGCCACCAGCTCGGCGACGATCTGTTCTGGAAAGCGATGAACCATTACACCACGGCGCACGCCTACGGCAACGTCGTCACCGACGATCTGCGCAAGGCGTTCGAGGAAACGACCGGCAAGGATTACAAGGCGTTTTTCGACCAATGGGTGTACGGCGCCGGCTTTCCGGTGTTTCAGGTCTCGTCACTGTATGACCGCGCCGCCCGCCGGCTGGTGATCAGCGCGAAAGAGATACAGCCTCGCGACAGCCTCACCGGATTCTTCGATGTCGACGCTGATGTGGAGGTCCGTACCGACAGCGGCGTCGTCCGCTTCGTGGTGCCGGTTCGGAATGGAACTGGAGAAGCCGGGACGAATCTCAAGGCTCCACCCCGCTCGATTCGCTGGGACAAGGGAAACTGGATTCTCGATCTCACCGATTTCCCGCGTTCCACCGCGATGCTGCGCTACCAGCTCGTGTACGACGACGACGTGCTCGGCAGAATCGAAGCGGTCGATGTGCTGGCGCAGCGGCCAGGTGACCAGGCGGCGCTCAACGCTCTGATCGGCTCGACGCGCAACGATAAATTCTGGGCTGTGCGTGCTCGCGCGGTAGATGCGATCGGTGTCTGGGGAAGCGATCCGACCCGGGCCACGGTCGCGCCGATGCGGAGCGTCACCAATGCTCTCATGGCCGCGACTCGCGATCCGGATAGTCGCGTGCGCCAGGAAGCCGTGACCGCGATTGGTCGGCTGACGCTGAGCGGAACTACCGCCAGAGACGTGAACATCCGCCTACGTGAAATCGCGCGCACGGATCCGAGTCTCTTCGTCCGCGGTGCGGCCCTCGCGTCGGACATCCTCCTCGAGAAGAATGCGGCGCTTCCGCTCGCCAAGCAGATGATGGCGTCGGAGGTCTGGCAGAACGTGATCCGTACGCCGGCAATCAATGCGCTGAAAGCCGTCGGGACGCCGGAAGCGCTTCAACTAGTCCAGCAGTACGCACCGACGGCTCAATAGAGCTCAACGTCCACCACGGGCCCAATGAAGATCAGCATCGAGTACTGCGTAGTTTGAAACTACCAGCCACGAGCCGCCAGTTTGGCGGCTGAGATTCGTCAGCGCTTTCCCGACGCGGAGCTGCAGATGATTCCGTCGAGGGGCGGCAGGTTCGAGATTATCGTAGATGGAATTCCAGTTTACGAGAAATCCAAGACAGGGCGGCACGCCAAGCCGGGTGAAGTCCTATCACTTATAGAAGAGAAATCGTGAAATCATGAGGATCGCGTTGTCCACCGGTGGAGGTGACGCTCCCGGGCTCAACGCGGTAATTCGCGCCGCCGTGCTTTCGGCGGTGAACCGCGGCTGGGAAGTGCTCGGCATCAAGAAGGGCTACGCCGGGCTGCTCGGCGAAGAAGAAGTCATTCCGATGACTGCCGCGACCGTGCGGGGCATTGCGCACCTGGGTGGGACGATCCTCCGCACCACCAATCGCGGGAATCCATTCAGCTATCCGATCGCGCAACCCGATGGGACGTTCGTCGACAAGGACCGGTCCGGAGAGCTGATCGAAAACTCGCGGAAGCTGGGCATCGACGCCGTAATTTCCATCGGCGGGGATGGATCGATGAGCATCGCCCACCAGCTTTGCCAGCTTGGAATGAAGATTGTCTGCGTTCCCAAGACCATCGACAACGATGTGGCTGGTACGATCACGACTTTCGGATTCGACACCGCGGTCAACACGGCTCTGGAAGCGATCGACAAGCTGCACACCACGGCCGAGAGCCACGACCGCGTCATCGTTCTCGAGGTGATGGGCCGCAACGCTGGATTCATCGCGCTGCATGCCGGGCTCGCCGGTACGGCCGACGTGATTCTCATCCCCGAAATCCCCTATGACATCGAAAAAGTTTGCGAGAAGATCGCAGCGCGCGACCGCTCGGGCAGGCACTTCTCGATCGTCGTGATCGCGGAAGGAGCGTTCCCCAAGGGTGAAGCTCCTGCGATCCGTGGCAAGTCCATGCCGGGTCAGGCGGTCAGGATCGGCGGCGTCGCCGAGCGGCTCGCCGACGAGATCGAGACGCGCACCAAGAAAGAAACGCGCTCCCTGATTCTTGGACATCTTCAGCGCGGCGGCCAGCCGACCGGCTACGACCGATTGCTGGCGGTGAGGTTTGGCGGCGCGGCGGTGCGCGCGGTCGCCGACGAGAAATGGGACCACATGATCGCGCTTCAGTCGCCGCACATCGTTTCCATTCCGCTCGCCGACGTGCTCAAAGTGCCGAAGCGCGTCGAGATTGATCACGACACGGTCTTGACGGCACGCGCAACCGGCATTTCTTTCGGGGATTAGCCAGGCCGGGAGAGGGGTTTATTGCTCCCAATAAAAGGGTGGTTTTTATGGCCGACCAAATGTGTATGAATCTCTCGCTGTCTCGTCCCTTTGAGAGGACACCGGGGGCTTCAATCGAGTCGGCCTGGTGCAGGTAACTGCATGTCCCATAATGACTTACCACAATTCACAGGGTATGGCACCGCACGTGCACCCCTATACGGCATGATTCACCGTTTCGGCACCAACTCACTCGGGTCTTTTTTGCGGTTCGCGATGCCCGCTATCCTGGGACTTATTGTCTCGGCGAGCGCGGCAGAAGCGCAACGACCGGTTCCGGCAAAGCCTCAGGCGCCTGCGGTCCAGCAATCGCAGCTGCGTGAGCAGATAGTGCCGCCCGGGTTCTTTCCGCCGACCGGGATGTGCCGCATTTGGATCAACGATGTACCGGCAGCGCGTCAGCCGGCGCCAACTGATTGCGCGTCGGCAGTGAGAAATCGTCCGGCCAATGGCAGGGTTCTCTTCGGAGATGACGCGCCGAAGACGAAAAAAGGAAAAAACGACAAGAGCAAGTCTAGTCCCGCCGACGAGCTCGTCGATCTAATTACTCGGAGGATATCAAAATGAAGGTATTCGTAATCACACTGGCACTCGCGGGCCTCGCTTCTACAGCGACACTCGATGCTCAGATCCTGGGCAGCCGGCCCTCACCAACCAGCAGCGGCTCAGTAAACGCCGATGGATCGTGGCGCATGGTCGGTCGCGATGGTAGCGGCAACACGATTTATGAGCGCCGCACCCAGGACCGTAACGGCAACATCGTAGTTCAGCGTGCGCGCCGCGATTCGCGTGGCAACATGTCGATCATCAGCACGAACACGATCGGCAATATCAACAACAGCAACAACACCAACAATCGCAATACCAATTGCAGTTACAACCAGAGCACCAACACCGTCGGCGACATCATTTTCGGTCGTAGCGGCAACAACGTGAACTGCAACGACAACGGTAATCGCGTCGACGGCGGCTGGTATCAGGTCGGCCAGGGTGGCAACAACAACTCGATCTACGAGCGCCGCACCCGCGATGCGAACGGCAACCTGGTGATCCAGCGCGCCCGTCGCAACCGGAACGGCTCGTTCACGATCCTGAATTCCCGCGGCGCCAACCAGAACGACAAGCAGTGGCAGAAGGCGCAGGACAAGCAGCAGAAGGAAGACAGACAGCAACAGAAGCGAGACGATAAGAACTACAAGCAGAATAACAACGACAACCGCAATCACTAAGCCTCTTGGTCATAGCGACGGCCCCGTAAGACTTCGGTCTTCCGGGGCCGTTTCGCATCCGGTGCGATGTGTGCAACTTCCACGGTGAATGCAGCGCACCGTCACCGACAGATACCTCCCTCCGGACCGCGAGGCGTACGTAGCGGCTGAGCCGCCAACAGGTCGCCTCATCGTCATCGCGCCCACGCGTGCTGCCTGCGAGACAATCGAGCTCGCGCTCGGCCTGCGGATCCCGACGATCCTCGAGAAGCAGCACGGCGAGGAAATTCGTCAGCTGGCGGCAGCGGGGAAGGGATTCGGGATCGTGGCCGGCACGGGCACCGGCAAAACACTCTCGATCCGCCCGATCGCCGAGACGATCCTCGGCACCGACGTTCTGAAAACCGGAGTGGTGAATCGCGAGCGCGAAGCGACGCCCGAGACGCCGACCTGGAACGTGATCGTGGTCACGACGGGGATCGCGCGACGATGGTTCCAGGACGGAGACATACTTCCCACCGATAGCCTGGTCGTCGACGAGATTCATCAGACGTCGGCGGAGCTGGAGCTGTGTCTGGCTCTCGGTAAGAGAGTAGGGTGCCGGTTCATCTGGCTGTCCGCGACCGTGGATCCAACGTTCTACGCGCGTTACCTCAATGCCGCGGCGGTGCTTGAGACGTCGGCGTTCGATCCATCGAAAGCGGCTGACGTGAAGATCGTGCGGAAGGATCCCCGGACATTTCTCGACGACCGGTTTCTACAGCAGATCGTAAAGGAGCGCCGCGGAGTAGGGATGTTTCTCCCGACTCGAGCCGGAGTCGAAGAGGCGGCGGAAACGGTGGGAGCACGTTTTCCCCGGATCAACAGCGCGTTCTATCATGGTGGCGAACCAATCAGAGTGATTCGCCCATTTCTCGAAGGCGAAGAGAAGAAACCGTATTTTCTGGCGATGACGGCGGCGGGTCAGAGCGCTCTCAACGTTCAGGGCCTCGACACTGTGGTCATCGACGACACTCGCTTCAGCAACGTCATCGAGCGCGGCAAGAACGTCCTCACTCGGCTCCACCTCGGCGCCAACGAGATCCTGCAGATGGCGGGACGAGTGCACGGCCGCGTCGCCGGCGGAAGGGTCTTCATACTCTCCGATCGCGACATTCATTTCTCCTCGCTGAGGCCGACGGCCCCCGAGTTCCAGCTGGCGGGGGACTCGGAGCGCGTCGCGATGACCTGTGCGGATCTCGGCGTCGCCGCGGACGAGCTGGAGCTCCCCGTTCCGCTCGATCGCGTCGCCTATCGCAAAGCCATATCGCTGCTCGAGCAGCGGGGCATCATCGAGAACGGACGGCTTTCGCGCTACGGAAAATCCGTCGAGGCGATGCCGGTGGATCGCCCGTGGGCAGAGCTGCTGGTGAACGCAGATGACGATCTCGTTCCTTACCTGGCCGTGATGAGCTCGATCGAGTCATTGCACCGAATGACGCGCGAGGAACGCGATCTCTCCGGTGTGATCGTGCCGGGGAGCGATCATCTCACCGCCTACAATCTCTACGCCGAGGCATTTGCGCATTGCGGGTACATCGGTGAGGTATACGGACTTCCCCGGCATCTCTTCGACGAGAGCATCGAGGGCTGGGCGGAGCAGCGCGGTGTGCTGGTGAAGGCGATCGAAGACGCGGCACTTGCGACCGCGAGCATCTATCGGGCCCTCGGCATGGAGCTGCCGACGAAAATGGTGAATGCGCGCGATCACATCTATCGGAAGTTCGCTGAGCTGCTCGCGCAGTACATGCCCTTCGATCTCGTGATCAACGAGCACACGGCCGACGGGACCGAGGCACGGGTCTCCAAGACGAGCGTGGCCGGGAGCTGGGGCGCGATTGCGGGGGACCTCCGATACTTCGCCGATCGCTCCGGCATTCCTCGCGCGGCGATCGAAGGGACGCAGATCCCGATGGAGCTGATCCATCGTTACGCGACCCGCGGCAAAGTCGAAGTAGTCTACGATCCGCGGCGAAAGCACGGTCCGCTCATGCTGAAGCGATCGCTCGACTATTTCGGCTACGAGCTCGAGAGTGAGCTGGAGACGGTGGAAGAGTTTCCACCCGATTTGGCGAAGGAAGCGCGACACGTGCTCGCGCAAGCGCTGGCGCGCGGCGAAGCGAAGCATTTCGCGGTGAAGAAAAACCGCGAAGCGATCGAAGAGATCCGTGGAGCATACAAGCGCTCCGGCGGCGAGACGAAGCGTCTTGGTTTGCCCGAGCTCACCGCGCTGTATGAAGACCAGCTGGCTCAGGTCAGCTCCATGGATGATTTCCAATCCGCCAGGCTCGGGGTGGACAGCGAACAGTTCGTTCCTTTCGAGGTCCGGGAACGCCTCGATCGTTTGCCCAATCAGGTGACGATTCGTGACCGCGATATCGGGATCGACTACGATGTGGAGGAGCGCGATGGCGAGCGTCGCGGCGTGGCCAGACTTCGTCTCCCGGAAAAGGTCGCGCGCACGCTGACGGCGGCGGAAGTTCCCGCCCTGGATCGCCCGGTGCGATTCGTTGTGCTCCGCGGTCAGCGTGGTGCCGTGCGCGCCGACACGCTAGAGGACCTCCAGGAACGCCTCGCGCAGCCGTGGTCGCCGGACGAAGTGGAGGAGACTCAGGACGATCGCAGCATGTTGTCGCACGCCGAGAGTGAGGTACGGCGGATTGCGGGAGAGTTTCGGCAGCATCGGAGAGGTGGCGATCACCGGCATGGCGCCCGACACGGATCTCGCGCGGGACCGAGCCCCGGTCCTCGGGGACGTGGAAGCTCTCACGAAGGTGGACGTAAACGCGGTCCAGGCAGAAGCTCGGACCCCCGGCGGCGCCGCCGGGGGCGATAGCGGCCACGCGCACTGGCGCCGACTGCTCTCACTCGTATAATCCGCGCATGCCAGCACAACACTTTGCCACGCATTTCGCCGAGCATCGGAAAGTCATCGATGCATGCATCGCTTCGCTTCAGCCCGCATCGGACGCCGCCGCCGAAGCCATCATCTCCTCCCTGGGCCGTGGCGGGAAAATTCTTGCCTTCGGGAACGGAGGCAGCGCGACCCAGGCCAATCATCTCGTCGAGGAGCTGATTGGGCGCTTCAAGGAAACGCGGAGGCCGCTGCCCGCAATCTCGCTCGTGGGCGACTCGGCCGTCATTACGTGCATCGCCAACGATTTTGGATACGGCGCCCTCTTCGAGCGTCAGGTGGAAGCGCTGGTGACCATGGGTGATGCCGTTGTCGGAATTACGACGAGCGGCCGCTCTGAGAACGTGCTGCGCGGTCTCAAAGCCGCGAAGGACAAGGGCGCGGTAACAATCGCGCTATGCGGCAAGCAGGGGCTGACGGGTGCCGACGCCGATCATGTGGTCGCCGTGCCGAGCGAGGAGGGCGCTTTTATCCAGGAAGTTCACCTGATGCTCCTTCACGTCTGGTGTATCGCGGTCGATGCAACGGTCAAAGCAGGCGGGCTCTAGACGAGGCTGAGCCGCGGCCTCTCCTCAGAAAAAGAGAGCGCATCCTCCCGATAGGAAAGCCAGCCCGTCGTTCCGTCGGCGACCAGCTCCACCTCGGTTCCGAGGGGAAGTGTGAGGTTCGGGACCTCGTGTCCGGAGGGGAAGTCCATGAGAATCGGCACCTCGAGATCGGACACAAGATCGAGGAGGAAATCCTCGAACTCATCCTCTTCCGATCGATCGAGCGAGAGTTGGCCGAAGACGATGCCACGGACATGACGGAGCAATCCTGCTGCGCGCAGGTGGAGTAGGCGCTCGTCCACGACTGACATGGGATCGCGGGTCTCCTCGAGGAAGAGAATTGCGTCCCGCGTATCGATCTCGTAGGGAGTGCCGATGGTCTGCTGTACCAGAGACAGATTTCCCCCGGTGAGCCGGCCCACTGCTGTGCCCAGCCGCACGGCGCGCGCGCTTCCGCGTCCGATCTCCGACTCGGGGCGCGGCGTGGAGAGAGCGGTCAGGAGGGATAGGACCGTGGGGTCGTTCCCGCCCGGGAAAAGATCGTCGAGAGTCGGGCCGTGAAAGACACGCAACTGAGCTCGACGCATCAGCCAGAGATGCAGCGCCGTGATGTCCGAGTATCCCACGAAAGACTTGGGATTCCGGCGGAAAACATCGGGGTCCAGAAAGGGAAGGAGCCTCACGGCCCCGTAGCCACCGGTCGCGGCGATGACCGCTTTCACATCGGGGTTGAGCCAGATGCGCATGAGATTTTCAGCGCGCCGTTCATCTTCGCGTTGCTGGAAGCGGCGGAACCGGTCGACCTCGTCGCAGAGGATGACTTTGTAGCCGGCATCCTCCATCGCTTTGGCCCCACGAAGGAGCCACCCGTGCTGCGGGGCGTACGATGGAGCCACCACACCTATGGTATCGCCTTTGACGATGGGTGCAGGTCGACTCAGGCCTGGCGGCCGCGTGATGGCGGGTATGAATGGCGCGCTTTCGATGGGCGCCACTGTCTGTTCTGCGGGATACGCTCCGAATGACTCGGTCATCGTCGTTTATCGAAGCGCATTAACGGTTGGTCACTGCTAGATTCAAGGTATGTCTGATACGTCGGTGAAGGGGCAGGGTCCGGGCGGGACCGCCGCTCCCACCACAGGGAATATGCAGGCCAGCACCACAAACGGAACCGGGGGTGCCACGTACTTTCGGAAAGGATTCGGGTTGAAATCCGAGATCCAGTCCGAACTGGCCTCGGACTATACTGGCCACCTGGTGGACCTGCTCAAGGATCGGGAATATACCCTGACCGCAGGGGATGTAACCATCCGTTTAGCGAAGGAATTCGGCTTCTGCTATGGGGTAGAGCGCGCGGTCGACTACGCATACCAGACCAGAAAGAAGTTCCCCGATCGTACCATCTACCTGGCTGGCGAGATCATCCATAATCCGCACGTGAACTCGAAACTCCAGGGGATGGGGATCACGTTCCTCATGCCCGACAATGGCCGCATCGATTTCTCAGAGGTGAAGACGGAAGATGTGGTCATCCTTCCAGCTTTCGGGGTGACGATCACGGATTTCGAGACCCTCAGGCAAATCGGATGCGTGATGGTCGACACGACGTGCGGCTCCGTGCTCAATGTCTGGAAGCGGGTGGAGAGTTACGCGCGCGATGGATTCACTTCGCTGATCCACGGCAAGTACTACCATGAAGAGACGCGCGCCACGGCCTCGCAGGCAGAGAAGTACGCGGGTGGCCAGTACCTCATCGTTCGCAATATCGACGAGGCCGGTCTGGTGTGTGATTTCATTGAAGGGCGCCTGAACGCCTCGGCTCTGGTCGAGCGCTTTGCGCACGCGACCTCCCCCAACTTCGATCCCGAGCGCGATCTCAGGCGAATCGGCGTCGCCAATCAGACCACGATGCTCGCCCGTGAGTCCCTCGCCATCGGAGAGCTGGTGGGACGCTCCATGGCGCACGCCCGGGGAGACGAATACGCGAAGGAGAATTTCCGGACCTTCGACACGATCTGCAGCGCGACCCAGGAGCGTCAGGATGCCGTAGTTGAACTGTTGCGCGAGCCCCTCGACGTGATGGTTGTGATCGGCGGATACAACTCCAGCAACACGATGTCACTGGCGGCTCTCTGCTCTGAGACTGTCCGGACCTACCATGTCGAGGATGCTGACGACATCGATCCCGAGTCCGGCACAATCCGTCACCGCCCCCTCGGCGCGAAGGAAGACGTCGAATCTTCGGACTGGCTTTCGCGTAAGGCTCACGTCCGGGTGGGTGTGACTGCTGGCGCCAGCACCCCCAATAACAAGATTGGCGAGGCTGTTGGCCGGATTTTCGCTACTAGGGGAATCGACCCGAATGCAGTCCGGTAGAAAGCCGTTCCGGTTGTACCAGTTCGGCCTCGGATATCGTCTTACTATTGGAGGGTTTGGGTCCAAGTTGTAGCTTCTTGCAACGGCTCGAAACTCCTGTTTTGGGGTATCGGAGACATGGTTGCAAAGGACAGTGAACCCGTGGAGGTCGAATGGACGTGTATGGTTCGGATACCGCCCCTGACGAAGAGGCGGCTGGTGCGAGCGGTGCAGAAGCAACGCCTGGAGTGGGGAGTTGGTTCCAGCGTGGATCCAGTAACGAATCCGCGCTGAACGACCGGGGTATCGCAGTTCCGGTCAACGCCATGCTCGACCGCGTTCGCGAGGCGGATGGTCTCACCTTCGAAGAAGAGGAAGGGGACTAAGCCACACTTCGTCAGAAGAAAAAGGCCACCACAACTGGTGGCCTTTTTTATTTCATCTCGTCAATCGCGCGTCGAAGCGTAGCCGCGAGTTTGCCGGCGTCGTTGTCCGCCCAGAAGTGCATGAAGTAAAGTCGCGGCTCTTCTCCAACCATGTGAGAGTGAAGCGCGGTAACATCAATCTGGCCGGCGCGAAGGATGGGAATGATGCGGTTCACTTCACTCGAAAGCATCACGAAGTCGCCGGTGATCGCGGCCCACCCGCGTCCTGTCGGCTGAAAGTTGATCGCGGTCGAGACACCCATCGATGGGGGGACGACCTCGCCATCCATTGTAATTGGCTCGCGGCGCGGGACGCTGACCTGATAGACACCGCCGTTCACTTTTCCACCGTACCCGAGTGTCCGATGGATCAGTGCAGTGTCGAGCTCTAGCGCCGGCGCACGCTCGGGCGGCGACGGCGGGGGAGTTTTCGTGAGGTCGAGCGCGGCTCGAATCGCCGCCGCGATCCTGGCAGCGTCGCCGTGCGCCGAAATGTGAACATACAGGACCCGAGGCGATTCGCGAAGGAGGTGGTTGTGCACCGCGGTTTGCTGAACGCCTTTCTGCTGTAACGCGTCGATTACGGCCGAGACTTCCGTCTCGATGAGAACGAGATCGCCCATCACCATCGCCTCGTTTGTGGCCGTTCGCTTGAATGCCACCCATGACCCAAGCGCCAAAGCCGGTCTGACTCTCACGCCGTTGACAGTCACCTTTAGATCGCTACGTGGGAAACCGTACTTCATCGCGCCATCGGATTGAACCACGCCCGGTCGACCGATGGCGCTTGTTACCGCGGACCAATCATCGGGTGGCTTGCTCTGCGGGCTCGCGGCGGAAGCGAAGGCAACAACAGCGGCCAATGCGACTCCAAAACTTCTCGACATAAATCCTCCTGGTTGAACAGAGGCGGATTGCATCAATAGTGATTCCGGCATAGCAACAATATGGCGAACTTCCGAATGTGATCTGACCAGCCGCACAAAAAGGCCGCCTCGATGCAGCGAGGCGGCCTTTTTGTCGGGTGGGCCTATTCGCCCGCCGCGCGCCGGCGCTTGGTTCGCCTCGGCGCCGCGGATTTCTTCCTGCTGATCGGAACGACACCGACTTCGGCTGCCGGCTCGAGTTCGGCCGGAGCAGCAGGCACGGTGTGCGGCTGCTTGTAGACCTGCCGCTTGCCCTCGTAATTCTTGAAAATCACTTCGTCGTCAGTGATTGACTCCAGATACTCGGGCAGGAGTGGCACCTTGCCGCCGCCGCCCGGGGAGTCGATGACAAATTGCGGAACAGCGAGACCCGATGTCCACCCGCGTAGGGCCTGCATGATCTCGAGCCCCTTCTGCACGGTCGTGCGGAAGTGCTCGCCGCCCGCCACCTGGTCCGCCATATATAGATAGTAGGGCCGCACGCGCGCCTTGAGCAGCTCGTGCATCAGCTTCATCATCACCTTGGGGTCGTCGTTCACCCCTTTGAGGAGCACCGTCTGGCAGCCAAGCGATACGCCGGCTCTCGACAGGCGGTCCAGCGCGGCGACGGCGGCCGGTGTCAGCTCGCTCGGGTGATTGAAGTGCGTGTTCATGAAGACCGGGTGGTACTTCTGCACCATCTCGCAGAATTCCGGCGTGATCCGCTCCGGCAGGTGCGAGGTGATGCGGCTCCCGATGCGGATGATCTCGATGTGCGGAATCGCGCGCAGCTGCTGGAAAAGGTACTCCAGCCTCCGATCGCTCAACATCATCGGGTCGCCGCCACTCATGATGACGTCGCGGATCTCCGTATGCTCGCGGAGATACTTGAACGCGGAATCGTACTGGTTGAGCGGAATCTTCTCGGGATCGCCGACCTTGCGGCGCCGCGTGCAGAAGCGGCAGTAGGTCGCGCAAATCGGGCTCACGAGAAACAGCGCACGGTCCGGGTAGCGGTGCGTGATGTTCGGCACTGGCGAGTCGCCGTCCTCATCGAGCGAATCAATCACGCCGTCCACCACGTCGAGCTCTTCGACCGTCGGTACGTATTGATTCCACATCGGATCGCCCACTTCCTTGATCTGCTCGAGAGCAGCCGGAGTGATTCGCATCTGGAAGTTGTCGAAAGCCGGCTTCAGCGCCTCGACGTCGATGACGTCGTGCCCGAACTTCTCCGCCAGCTTCTCGAGACTTGCAATGCTCTGATCCTTGATGATCTGTTGCCAATCGCTCATGCGTGCACCACTCCGGCCCCGTTAGGGGCGTTGTAGATGATCCGAACATCCTCGGATCGGGGCGATATTCCGGCGCCGAACGACTCGATGCCAGATTCCTGCAACCCTTCAAGCAACATCACGCTCAACCTAGTCCGGACAGCCTGAGTGTCTTCGCCCAGCGCTCTGTGTAGTTCTCTCCACGCTTCGCCAGCGCGTGATCGCAGATGCGCCGGATCAGGTCGGAATAGCCGATGGTCGCGACGCCAGCCATGCGCGCTAATCCCGCGGTCGGCGAAATGTCCGGGTTGGCGTTCACCTCGAGCAGCCACGGGCGACCCGACTGGTCGATGCGGAAATCGCAGCGGCCGTATCCCTCTCCACCTACCACATTCCATGCCGTGCGGGCGATGGCGATGAGCTCATTGGAAAGATCTTCGGAAAGGTCGGCGGGACAATTCGGCTTGGCGCCGAGATCTTCATCGCTCCCAGTCTCCCACTTGGACCGATAGGAGACGATGTGCCACATCCCGCGCGGCATCTGAGCGAAATCGATCTCCGCGATCGGCATGACTTCGTCGCCGACGATGCCGACGTTCACCTCGCGGCCCGGAATGAAGCGCTGAACCAGCACCTCGTCCCAGCCTTCGAACATCGCTTCGATCCTTGCCGAGAGACCGCGCATGGTCCTTACGACCGAGCGCTGCTCGATTCCGACGGAGGCATCCTCGGCGACCGGCTTACAAATCGCCGGGAATCCGACGCTCGTGATTTCATCGCCGCGGCGGACATGTGCCCAGCGGGGCATCGGCAGTCCGGCGCGGTCGAGCACTCCGTTGACGACGTTCTTTCTGAGCGTGAGCGCGGTCGTCCAGCTGGAGCTTCCGGTGAAAGGGATTCCAAGGAGCTCGAGCACCGAGATGACCATCGGCTCGTATATGGCCTCTCCGTCAATCCCTTCGACGAGATTGAAGATCAGATCGAACTTTCCCTTGCGGACGCGCTCGACCCAGCGGCCGTCGTTGCTCACGGGCACGCGCACGACCTCCGTCGCCCAATCCAGCAGCGCGGTCTCCACAGCTTCGATGGAATCGAGCAGCTGAACCTCGGGAGCTTTCCCGAGGGCCGAGAGGCCGTCGAACAACAAGGCAATCTTCATCGTGTTCCTTTGTCTGGTATCGGTTACGCCGATGCGCTGGCGGCGAGCGCGGGAGCGCCCTGAACTCCGCTGGTCCGCGAGAGGGAGTGATCGAGATCCACCCCCTGCCGCGCCGCAGCGTACTTCAGACAATTCTGAATGAGCTCTTCATAACCGATCCCTGCCGCTCGCGCGGCCTTCGGCAAACACGAATTGTCCGCTGGATCGGGAAGAATTCCGGGCAGCGGATTCACTTCGAGAACGTTCGGAACTCCGGAAGCATCGAGACGAACATCGATTCTCGCCCAGTCTCTGCAGCCGAGCACACGGAAGGCGTCGAGCGTTACTCGCTCAATAGACGCCTGAAGCTCCCGCGTGATACGCGCCGGACACTGGAAAATATCGAGCGGACTCTCGGGACGATCCCAGACGAATTTTGCATCGAAGCTGTAAATCGGGAGAGCGCCCTTGGGCAGCGTCTCGAAATTCATTCCGACGATGGGCAGCACCGTCGCGTCGGTGCCGTTGCCGAGAACCGCGCACGTGAATTCCTTCCCCGGCAGATACTCCTCGATGAGAACGGGCTGCTTGTAGCTCTCGAGGAGGAACTCGGTCTGCCTGAAGAGGTGGTTGAGGTCAAAGCAGAGATTGCTGTCGGTGATTCCCTTCGACGACCCTTCATGGAGCGGCTTGACGAAGAGCGGAAGGCTTAGTTCGCCAGCGGCGGCTTTGAAATCTTCGAGCTTCTCGACGACCGCGAACCGCGGAGTCGGGATGCCGTAGAAGGTCAGCGTCTCCTTCGTTCTCGCCTTGTCGAGGCAGAGCGAGAGAGTGAAGGGATCGCTTCCGGAGTAGGGAATTCCGAAAAACTCACAGATCGCCGGAACGTGGGCTTCGCGGTTTACCCCGTGAATTCCCTCGGCGATGTTGAAGACGATGTCGGGTCTGACCTGGCGGAGTCTCTCCGGGAAATCGTCTTTCGCCTCGAGGCGGACGACTTTTCCAAGGCGAGCGAGAGCGGATTCCACGGCGGCAATCGTGGCGGGGCTGTCCCACTCGGCGAACTCGTCGCGGCTGACTAGCTCCGGAATGGAGCGATGAACGCTTTTACTAGGAGGCTCTTCATCGAGAATGGAGCGATGAACGCTTTTACTAGGAGGCTCTTCATCGGGAATGGAGCGATGAACGCTTTTACTAGGAGGCTCTTCATCGAGAATGGAGCGATGAACGCTTTTACTAGGAGGCTCTTCATCGGGGCGGAGAAGCTCCCCGTCTTCCTGACGGCCGCCCTCTGATGCTGGGCTGGTGAGCTCTGTTGGCTCGGGCTTTTGATTGTAGGCGAGTCCGATAAGAGTCATCGACACCCTACGAAAATTCAAACGATCGAATCATTGATCACGAGTATATAAACGCGGACCACCAGGCGCAATAATTATTCCGCGTTTTGGAAAAGAAAAAAAGTCCGAGAAAAACTTTTTTTGGAGGTCGGAGATTTTCTCTCAGACTTTGTGGTAGACGATCCGGGCAGCCTCTCTCCTATCCTCCGCCTGGTAGATCTCGAAGTCCGAGAAAAAAGCGGGAGTTTCCCTATGGAGAAGCTTGAGCATGACGATGGCGCAGCGGCGAATTTCGAGCTCGGCTCCCTCGCTCGATCGAAGCTCCAGCATCGTTCTCCAGGCTCTCGCGTTGGCGGTGACCACGATTTTCGTCTCGGTGGAGTTGGGAAGAACTCCTCTCGCGGCCTCTCTCGACATCTTCCGGCGATGGACCTTATCGGGAACCCAGCCATAACGCTCCATCAGGTGCTCGACGAGTCGGACGTAGCTTTTTTGCGCCTGGTCGATCTGGGTCCGCCACTCAGTTTCGAGCGCCTCGTCTCCGACGATCGCCGGCGGGACGACGAAGTTGGCTTCCGACTCGTCGACGTACCGCTGACTTAGCTGGCTATAGGCGAAGCCGGCGCGATGGCGGACCAGCTCGTGGGTGAGCGAGCGACTCACGCCCTCCAGCAGGAGAGAGTAGTTCGCGTGCTCGAGAACGCTTCCATGTCCCTGTTTCTTGATGTTCTCGAGGTAATCACGGGTCGCCCGGTTGGCCGGGTTCTTCTGGCTCATGTAGCAGAGACGGCCGGCAAACTCCGCGAGCCTCTCGCCATCGGTGCTCTCTCCGAGCCAGCGGACATTCAGGTGATCGGGCTCCAGAAAGACCGGGCGGGCGAGGAGAGTCACTACTGGCTCGGTATAGTACAAGAGTGGCTTCTTGGTAAGCGTTGGACAAAAAAACTGCTAACTGAAGACTACCTGCCGCGGGCTGTCGGCGGGCCGGCTGGCGGCTGCGGGCTTTGTTCACTTCGCAATCAACGGCCGGCAAGCGGCAGAAAACTAAGACTATCCGCCGATCAGCGACAGCCGGAAACGATCGTACGCTCGCGCTGTCACCATGTCGTCGAGCGCTTTTCTGGCCCGCTCGGGCAGTGGAGCAAGCAGCGGGTCGTACTTGATGTCGGTGATCGCTTTCTGCGCCGGAAGCGGAACCTTCACTCCCGGATTGAAGATGTTCGTCGGGTCGAAGCTTTTTTTGACCAAGGCAAAGGCGCGGATCGCGTCCTTGTGCCAGACGCGGTCGAGCAGCGGCGTCCTGATTCTTCCGTCACCGTGCTCTCCGGTGAGCGTGCCACCGAGGCGCGAGGTGAGCTTGACCACATCCTCGAGAAGGCCCGAGACTTTGTCGCGCCAATCGGGCTGCCTGACGTCGATCAGCGGGTTCACGTGCACGTGGGCATCGCCGGCATGACCGAAGATCACTCCACTCACCTCGCGCTCGGCCAGCGCCTTCCTCACTCCCTGGACATAGTCCGGCAACTTCGCCAGGGGGACCGCGCCATCCTCGATGAATTGCATCGACGTCGAATGCTCGAGGGCGGAAAGGATCGGGCTGGCCGCGTGCCGCAGCTCCCAGAGATCGTGCTCCGCCTCCGATGTCAGCGCGACATCGACATCCCTGGCTCCCGATTCACTGAAGGCCCTCGCGAGTCGCTGCGCTCCCGCCGCGGCCGCGTCCGGGCTGTCGGCTTCGACTTCCGCCAGCAGAATTGCCGCGCTTCCTTCCATCCTCTGGCGGAACTTCTCGTCGGCGCTCCTGCCGGTAGTGGCATATGCGAGAAAGGTTCTGTCGAGCAGCTCACAGGCGCTGGCCCCTGCCTCGACGGCTTTCGTCGCCGCCGCTGTCGCTTCCTCGAGAGATGGAAAGGATCCGAGCACGCTGCTGGTCGCCGCGGGAAGCGGAGAGAGCGTGAGCTGAATCCCGACCATGATCGCGAGCGTCCCTTCGCTCCCGACGAGAAGGTCCACCAGGTCCGCTTTCGTGGAGTAGTCGTGAATCGCGTACCCCGAGGACTCCTTGCGCACCCCGAGATGGAATATCGGCCGCCGCTTGTCGCTCGCTACGATCTCGCCGTGGACATCTCGCAGAAACCTGTTGATGGCCTCGATTCTCCTCGGCGCCGGCTCGCCGCGCGTGATGATGGCGCGATCCCCATCGCTGAACACACAGTCGATCGCGTTAACCCAGGCGCGGGTCGCGCCATAACGGAGACTGTGGGCACCCGAGGCGTTGGTCGCCACCATTCCACCCAGCGTGCAGAAATCTCCGCTCGACGGATCCACGGGAAATCGCAACCCCTTTCGCCTCGCGGCCACATCGAGCGTCGACCATAGAACTCCGGGCTCCGCCCAAACCGTCCGATCCCTCTCATCGATCCTGCCCAGATGATTGATGCGCGAGAGATCAACGATTACTCCTGCTCCAATGGCGCCGCCCGACATGCTGCTTCCGGATCCACGCGGGATGAGGCTCGTGCCAGTCTCCGCCGCCCACTTCACCAGGACGACGACATCCTCCGCGTCAACGGGGACGGCAACGGCGGCCGGAATCGCGCGCCCAATGCCCGCCGCCTCGGAATAGACGGCGCGCGCCAGCTCGTCTTCGCGAAAATACCCGCGGAATCCCGGAAGGCTCACGAGTCGAAACCCCTGACGGAACGAATGTGCATCGTTACTCGGGAGAGCTTTGGCTCACAATCCGAGACTGCTCACGCGCGGGGGATTGAACGAGTAATCGTAGAATCCCTTCCCCGATTTCCTGCCAAGCATCCCGGCCAGCACCATTCGCCTGAGCAAAGGAGGGGGAGCGTACCGGCTCTCCCGATATTCCGTGAACATGATTTCCGCGATCTTGTAAACGGTATCGAGGCCCACAAAATCGAGAAGAGTGAACGGTCCCATCGGGTGTCCAGCGCCGAGCTGCATCCCTTTGTCGATATCCTCGACCGAAGCGACGTTCGATTCCAGCGCCTTGATTGCGTCGATCATATATGGAATCAGCAGCAGGTTCACGACGAATCCGGAGCTGTCCTTCGCCCGTATCGGCTCCTTCCCGAGGGCCCGCACGAAATCCAGAGCTCGCTGTTCCGTCTCCTCGCTGGTCGTGATCGTGCGAACGACCTCCACCAGCTTCATCAGCGGCACCGGATTGAAGAAGTGGATGCCGAGCATCCGATCCGGGCGTCCGCTCGCGGTCGCCATTGCGATGATCGTCAGGCTCGAAGTGTTCGAAGCGAATATCGCGTCGGGCCGCGCTATCTGGTCGAGCTGGGACCAGAGGCTGTTCTTGACGTCGAGATCTTCGACCACTGCCTCGATGAATAAGTCGGAGTCCGCCAGCTCCTTCAGGTCGGTGACGAATCGCAGATTCCCGAGCGTCGTAGAGCGCTCGGCTTCCGTCACCTTGCCGCGCTCGATGCCCTTGGCGAGCGACTTCTCGATCGCCAGTCGCGATTTCTCACCAAGGGCTTCCGAGACCTCGCGCACAGTTGTTGGGAATCCAGCCGCAGCCGAGACCTGGGCGATCCCGCTTCCCATCAGGCCTCCGCCAAGGACGCCGACCTTCCTGATTTTTTTCATCGAGCGGCTCAACCTCTCGAGCGATTACGCTCTAATCTATCGTCTGGGAAACCGCGCTCGCGAAGAAATCACTCCGAGCAGTCCGCCAGGCGTTTCGAACTCGCCGTGCTCGAGCCGATCGAGGATCTGCTCCAGCGCGAGCTGCACGCTCGAAAGCACGCCGCGGTGCGACCGTGCCATCCTGTACGCCGCGAGCGTTCCGCCGGCAAAGGGAAGCACGGCAAAGCCGGCCGCAATAAAGAGTGGGATGTGAGCAACGATCAGCCCGAGGCCGAGGATTCCGCTCGCCGCTGCTCCCATCGTCCCCAGAAACCCTCCGATTCCAACCCGACGCGCTCTGCTGGCGTGAATATCGGCGTCGAGTCTGACGACGACGCGCGTAGCATCCACCGGCATCACCGTCGCGGACACCTGGCCCGCATCCATCAAATAGAAGCCGCGGCCACTGACGTTGACTGTGCGTCTCAGTTTGCCGAACAGCCCTCGCTGGGGCTCCCACGTGATCCGATCGGCGAAGCGGCGCTGCACCTGAAGACACTCGTCGCGCAGCATCCAGGCGTCGATCGTGGCGAGAACGTCGCGAGGAGTCCCGGGCACCGTCCTCGTCGCGGTAGCGAAACTCGCCCCCGCTATCTGCGCCACGAGACCGCGTTCCTCGGGGACGTTGACGCGCGTTCTCTCTTCGGCCAGCGCCTGGTTGATGGTCGCCGGATTGAGCCCGACTTCGTTTCCGATGTCGAGGAGCTGACTCTCGCTGATCAGATCGCTGGATTCGGGAAGCGCGCTCGCGCCCTGAAGCTCCGCGGCTCGCGCGAGCACGCGCTCGAGCGCCTGACGGTCCAGCAGCGTCTGCCGCGCAGGAACGGGCGCGGGCAGTGGAGACTTCTCATCGGCCATGCAGAATTATATCTGCTCCGTGAACTGCTGTCCGGTGTCGCGCTCGAAGTCAGCCCCCCAGCGCCGCGTTCGCGACAACCCAGAGGAGCTCGGGCTAAATCCCCCCGAGTACGACATCGAGCTGGCGGACAATGGCATCGCGAATGGTGTCGGTGAGGGTGAACGTCGCCGTAAAGGCCGCCTGGACGTTCGAGCCCGCTGGCCGGTTGACCGACTTCAAATAGTAGCGCATGTAGCCGTCGAGAATCTCCGGCGATGTGCGCTGAATGAGCAGCGCCCCGCCGCGTACCGCCGCCGCGCTCTGGTAGCGCTCGCCGAGTCCAGTGCGGCTCTGCTCGGGGGTGATGTTGTCCTTGACAGCGGTGCTCGCGATTCCACCGACCGCCTCGTGCGCGATCACGTAAATCGCCTCTACGGCATCGCTCGGCCGCTCAGGAAACGAGACCGTGATCGTGTTCGACTGCTTGCCATTGGTCAGCGATCGACCTTCGCCATCCAGCGGTAGCGAGAGCAGAACTGTTCCCTGTGCCTGCTGCGTGTTGTTGAGAAATCGCTGCATCCGCGGGCGATAGGTCCGCTGCCAGAGCGTGTCGACGAGATCGAGCACGTTGCTGCGCTCGCGCTGCTGCTGGACCCAGTAGGAGTGGTAGAAACGGCCGCTCTCATCATCGAGGGATTGGACGAAGAGGCGCAGCCAGTCCCGGTCCGCTCCGGTCTGGAAGTAGGCGGCAAGATAGGCGATTGCTCCCGCCTGTTGCTGCGACGACGCGGCGCGAGGATCGCCGTTAGCGCGAACGAACAGATCGACGGTTTGGGTCAGCTCGCTCCACGTAGAGAACGAGAGCGGCACGAACTGGGCGTTGATCAGCTGCGGATTGAGCACGAGTCTCGCGTGGAGCTTGTCGCGGTTGGCATCGAGCTGCGAGACCACATTCGCTCTGTTCTTGAGAACGATCATGTCAGTGCTGTAGCCGCGCTTGAAGAAAGGCACGAAGGTGGTGTCTTCCTGCAGCATCGCGAATCCATGGAGCCAGAGATCGACGTGCTCACGAGTCTTGATGGGCCAGATTATGGCTGGCGGCGATTGCCCGGGTGTCGGACCCGCGCCGCCGCTCGTCGTGGAGCCGCCGGTGCCGCCGCCAACCGAAGCGCAAGCCGACGCGAAAGCGACGGCCGATGCCAATCCGAATACCCTGACCAATGACTTCATGATTTCCCCGTTCGCTGCGGCAAGCGCAGTTTATTGAATGGATTCCACGATGACCGCGATTCCCTGGCCGCCGCCGATGCACGCGGTGCCAAGTCCGTATCGCTTGTCCTGAGCACGCAACGCATGCAGTAGATGGGCCGTGATTCTCGCTCCAGAAGCGGCGAGCGGATGGCTCAACGCAATGGCGCCGCCATGCACGTTGAGGCGCTCACGTGGAAGTGACAGCTCGCGCTCGACCGCGCAGGTCTGCGCAGCGAACGCCTCGTTGACCTCAATCAGATCCATGTCTTTCATCGACAATCCCGCCTTTGCCAGCGCGGCCTTCGACGCCGGAACGGGTCCGATTCCCATCACCGCCGGATCCACACCCGCCACTCCCCACGACACCAGCCTTCCAAGCGGCTCGAGCTTGCGCTCGCGCGCAAACTTCTCGCTGGCGATCACCATCGCGCCGGCTCCGTCGCCGATGCCGGATGCATTTCCAGCGGTCACGACACCGCCTTTTCGGAATACCGGTTTGAGCGCGCTCAGCTTCTCCGCCGTCGTATCGGGCCGCATGTGCTCGTCGATCGTCATCTCCTCGATCTTTCCGGTCTTGGGATTCGGAATGGGAACCGGAACGACCTCGTCCTTGAAGACTCCTTCGTCCCACGCCGCCTTCGAAAGCTGCTGCGATCTAAGCGCGAACTCGTCGACGCATCCGCGATCCAGCTTGTACCTCTCGGCCAGGTTCTCCGCGGTCTCCGCCATTCCGAGCCCGACGTAGGAATCGGTGAGCCCCTCCCACAGGATGTCCTCCATCGGCGGTGCCTTGCCGAGTGGCGTGCCCCATCTGATGCCGCGAATGACGTGCGGCGCCAGCGACATCGATTCGGCTCCGCCAACCAGACAGACCTGGGCATCGCCGAGGATGATTTCCTGAGCTCCGCTGACCACAGCCTGAAATCCGGAGCCGCACAGTCGGTTGAGCGTGAGCGCCGAAGTTTCCTGGCGGCACCCCGACTTGAGCGAGACATGGCGGGCGAAGTAAATGGAATCGTTCGTCGTGTAGAGAACGTTTCCGAAAATCGTTTGATCGATGTCAGCGGCGCCGATTCCCGCTCTTTCGATCGCGATCTTCGAGGCGTGAACGGCAAGATCGACGGGGGAGAATCCCTTGAGCTTTCCTCCGAAGGTGCCGAACGGTGTTCGAACGGCGGAGAGGAAGACGACACCCGTGTTCTTTGATGTTTCGCTCATGGCTTTCAATCTAGCGACTGCAACTGAACGGGATCCGACAACGGCGAACTGAACGGGATCCGAGATGTCAGAGGCATAGATCTCAGTACGTAGTCACTGCGCTCCGACCGTCCTGAACGCGCCTCCTATTACAACAACCGACGGCTTTACCATAACGCCACCAGATACGTCTCAGCGCAGTTACTAAAACCTGGTATCTACGCTTCTCAGATCTCGGATCACGTTCAGTTTGCAGTTTGCAGTTCGCAGTTCTCAGATATCGGATCCCGTTCAGTTCGCAGTTTGCAGTTCTCGGATTCGGATCCCGTTCAGTTCGCAGTTATGAGATCCATTTTATGACACGCCAATGTCCTAAGCCTTCTTCCCGCAATTCACGCAAAACTTCCAAACAGGATCCAGCTCCGCGCCGCACCCAGCGCAGTGTTTCGCGGCGAGATTCTGTCCACAGTGCGGGCAGTAAATCGCGGTCCGGCCCTCCGGCAAAGTCCCTCCGCAGAATTTGCATCCTACCGCCGGCTCCATCGTCGATATCGCCGGCGCGACGAACGACGTAGTCGCCTCTCCGGGAGCGCCGCCGTTGCCGTTCCCTGCCTGATCGGTGCGGCCGACCGAGTAACCCCCGGCATTCTGTGCCGGGATCGCGACTCCGAGTTTCTGAAGCGCGTCGGGTGCCAGCGAGATCCTCGCTTCGGCGTAGTCGCGAAAGGCCCCCACATCCGCATTCGGAGACGCCATCTCCTTTTTCAACCGGTCCTGCATCGCGTGGTCGGCGCGCACGTAACCCTTTTCGCCTGAGAGAAGGCGAGTAAGCGCGGCTTCGTAGTCCTGATTGGTTTCGATGCCGAGGTCGCGCCGGTAGTGGCGGTAGGGGACGAGAGTGTCGTACAGCTCCTGCACCGTGAACGGCACGCTCAGATACTCGGCGTGTCCGTTTCTGATGTTGTGAACCAGGCGCTGAAAAAGGCGGTCTAGGTCGTCCATGCTCGCTTGCTCGGCTGGAAGGATTGGAGATCGGGGAAGGGAGCCATGTGCTTCAAGTCGACCGTTCCTTCTTTCTGCGTTGCCACCCAGCCGTCGAACTCAGACTCTCGCAACCCGCCTGAGTTTGATCGTTCCGCGGCGGCGCGGGTCGCAAGGAAGTTTGCGTATTCATTCTGCGGCTGCCCGTTGTGTCCGCGCACCCATCTCCATTGGACCTCGTGGTCCTCCACCGCTGCAACCGCCTGCTTCCACAGCTCCAGGTTTTCAATGGGTCCACCTTTTCGCGTCCAGCCACGCGAGATCCACGACCCGACCCAGGAATTCATTCCTTCGACGATGTACGTCGAATCGCTGGTGAACAATACCCGGTACGAGTTGCCACGGCGGGAGATCTCGCGGAACGCCTCGATGACCGATCGAAGTGCCATACGGTTGTTGGTCGTCGCAGGCTCGGAGATCCAGTAGTCACAGCGGGTGACTTCGCTGGATTTGGGATGAAGCCACTCTATCACGCCGCCGGCGCCGCCTGGATTGTCTCCCTCGCGTCCGTTTCCGATGCACGATTCGTCGGCGTAGATCGCGACCAGGTCACCAGGTTGTGCACGCGTCACTTCACGACCTCGAAGCTGTCCATCTCATCGAGATAGATGGTGATCTCGTCACCGGTCGTTGGATGCGTCGCTTCGACTGCTTCGCGGCCCTTGATCATGCGCAATCTCATCGGCACCACGACGTACTCGGTTCCGCGCCGGTAGGCCGAGATCCGCGTTCCACCGGTGATCGCGCTCTCGAGAAGGTCGTACTGCTTGTGAGTCCACTGCGCCACTCGACGGATCCTCTATGAAGGAGAGACAGTCTCGTCACACCATTCGCGGACGACGCGCGTCAGCACCCGGGTGGCGAGATCTATTTCTTCGATCGGCACGAACTCCTCGGCGGAATGGGCCAGCGCGATGTCGCCCGGACCAAAACAGATCGTGGGAATTCCCGCTTCGTTGAGAAGCGCCGCATCCGTCCACGCCGAGAGTCCTTCGATTTTCACGGGCAGCTTCTCGCGCTCGAGCGCGCCGCGTAGCCTCTTCACGATCGGAGAATCCACCGGAACATCACTCGGGAGCTGTGCCGTACTCAATGTAACCCGGGCGGCGAATTGAGGGTGCTTTGAGCGCACGGTCGCGCACGCGTCAGTGATCTCCTTGAGCGCTTTCTCGGCTGATTCGCCGGGAAGGGTTCGTCTCTCGATCGACAGATTGCACGCTTCAGGATAAGTGGACATTCCAACTCCGCCCTGGATTTTCGAGGCATGGAGCGAGCCGCGACCGAGCAATCGATGGCGCGGGCCCGATTCGCGGGTCCGCTCGAGCTTCTCGAGTTGGGCGAGTAGCAGACCCGCGTGGGTGATGGCGTCGACCCCAATGTCGTAGCGGCTTCCGTGCGCCGCTCTTCCCGTCAGTGCGACGTCCATCCACACGAAGCCGCGATGCGCAGGGCAGATCGCGAGCCGCGTGGGCTCCGTGATGATTGCAGCGTCGGCGCGGATTCCGCCGGCGAGCAGCGCACGGGTGCCGAGGCTCTCGTATTCCTCATCGACGACGGCCGTGACTAGAACCTGTCTGGTCGAACCGGCGTCCGCTCCTTTCACGGCCGCCGCGCACATTGCCGCGACTCCGCCTTTCATGTCGGCGGATCCGCGGCCATAGATCCCGTTGCCACGGACGTGGGCGTCGAAGGGCTCGTGGATCATTCCCTCGACGCCGACGACATCGAGATGTCCATTGAGCATGAGAGCGGGCGCGTCGCGCGGCCCCAGGCGAGCGATGACGTTGGGCCGTCCGGAAACGCTTTCCATCAACTGGACGGTGAATCCCCAGTCGTCGAGAACTGACGCTAGGGTGCGAGCGCAATCACCCTCGCCCGGTGAATCCGGAGCGAGGGTGGGATTTCTGGAATCGATTTGTATCAGTGCGCGGGCGAGCGCGACTGCATCGCCGCGCGGGATGGGCACGGTCTACCTTTTTTTCGCGGACTTGCCTGAAGCTTTGGGCTTGGATTTGGTCGCGGATTTGACCGGGTGTTTTTTTGCGGCCGGCTTCATCGTCGTCTTTTTCGCGGTCGGCTTCTTGGCAGCGGAGTGCTTGGCAACGTGCTTGGCCGGAGCTGTCACGTGTCGGACCGGCGTCGAATGAGAGCTATGTCCGGCATGGGACGCATGCGAGGTGTGCGCGGCATGCGACGTATGCGCGGTGGCATGGGGCGTATGTGACACGTGCGGCGTATGCGAAGACTCTGCCTTCGGAGCCGCCGCTTTTGTGGCCGCGTGCGGGGGCGGTGTGAACGGTTTTCTCTTGGCGTGGGAAGATTCGACTTCGCGCATCAGCTTGTCGGCTTCCTCCTGCGTCATCTGGCCGCGCCGTACCATGTACTGGAGCAGATCGCGGGCGCTCTCGAGGACGAGGCCGGTCAGTCCGGCGGCGGCGCCGACGACGTCCTTCATGGCTGCGGCCATCTTGCTGCCCGCCTCCAGGCTGATCTCGTGCGCCTTCGCCGCCATCTCGGCGACGGTATCTTTTACGTCAGCTCCGCGGTGGCCTGGGCTCCGCCTTGGCGGGATCAGTGGAGCGCCGGGGGCGCCCGGTGTTCCGGCTGCGCCGGGTATTCCAAGCGTGGTGGCCGAGCCGACGGCTGGGGCAGGTGCTGTTGGAGTAGCAACAGCGGCTGTTTTTTCTCTATCGGACATTTATGGGCTCCGGTCAGCGCAACGGGATGGAGCTGACGGGTGGGAAATCACAGACGTGGGGTTCTAAACCCCAACAGGTTCGAACGGCGCTAAGTATATGATTTTTCGTCACTAAAACAAGGTGGAGTGATCCATATTAGATGTGGGTCGCAATTGCGGGTTTTTAACACCTTTTATAGCCAGTAGCACACCAGTTATGCAACAGTAAGACGACATAATTGCCGAAATGAAGCTAAAAGTACTCGATTTGAGCAGGGTCCTTGCCGGCCCAGTTTGTTCAATGATGCTCGGAGATATGGGAGCCGACGTCATTAAAGTCGAGCGACCGGGCGAAGGCGATGAGACCCGGGGGTGGGGCCCACCATTCGATCCAGAGGGCCAGAGTGCGTACTTCCTGGCCGTCAACAGGAACAAGAAAAGCATCGCCGCGGACCTCTCGAACGCTCAGGATCGCGCGATCGTCCTGGGTCTCATCAGTGGCGCCGACGCAGTTCTCGACAACTTTCTGCCCGGATCTCTCGAACGGCTCGGGCTCGATCCCCGGGCGCTCCTCGACCAGAATCCGGACCTCATCTGGTGCACCATCTCGGGGTTCGGACCGGAGAGCACGCGCCCCGGCTACGACTTTGTGGTCCAGGCGGAGTGTGGCTGGATGGCAATAACTGGAGAGCCTGATCGAGCTCCGATGAAAGTCGGGGTCGCTCTCGCCGACGTCATTGCGGGGAAGGATGCGGCGATTGCGATACTGGGCGTCGCCCTCGAGCGAGCCGGCGGTTCGGTCCCCAGCGAAAGGCGCCGGATCAACATCTCGCTCGCCGACAGTGCGCGGGCAGCACTCGTGAACGTGGCGCAGAATGTTCTCGTCTCTGGTAGCGATGCAAAGCGATGGGGAAACGCGCACCCCAACCTCGTTCCATATCAGCTGTTCGATGCGGCGGACAGGCCGTTCGTGATCGCGGTGGGAAGCGACGCACAGTGGCATGCGTGTGCGAACGCGCTCAGCCTTCACCGGCTGGCTGAAGACGAGGCACTGCGAGCGAATGCGGGGCGAGTAAAGGAGCGGGCCCGCCTCGTGTCGGGCGTGGCTCGGCAGGTGAAGGAGATGAGCGCGCAGCATTGGATCGATCGACTTCAGGCAGCAAAGGTACCGTGCGGGCTCGTGCGAAACGTGGCCGAGGTGCTCGAGGGCGTGGAAGCGGACCCTCGAACGGGTGTCAGTCCGAGCGTGCCGGGCAGCGTGAGATTCCCCCCACCGAAGCTCAATGAGCACGGCGAATCGATTCGAACCCTGGGCTGGCGCACCTTTCGGTGATTCCTGGAGTGGCGCACCTTTCGGTCATTACAGAGACCTCTCGGTGATTACAGATATTATCAGCGCCTTGTTCGTGAACCCGCCTCTGCTCGTTCGTTCGCGCATGAGGACGTTATGAAGCGTAACTGGCCACTCTTTGCCGGTTCTGTCGCCCTCGTCGTTCTCGCTGCCTGCAGCGATGACAAGACTACGGGTCCGGCAGGGCAGGCGGCATTCGCACGCTACGTGGCGATCGGCACCAGTCTCACCATGGGCGTGCAGTCGGATGGGGTGGTGTATTTCAGTCAGCAGCAGGACTGGACCAAGCTTCTCGCGCATCAGGCATTCGCTCCCTACACGCAGCCGCTCATTGCGCCGCCCGGATGCTTTTCACCGCTCATTGCTCCGCTTCAGTTCAGTAGACGTCTGAGCGGAGTGAGTGCCACCGCGAATCTGGCGACGAGCATACCGGATACTTTGTGTGCAGCGCTTGGCACTTACACGTTGCCGACAAACGACCTTGGGATCGATGGCGCAAACACATACGACGCGCTCCGCGTTACTCCGGAGACCGCGTCGGTCGACGGCCTGAAGCGCCGCCGACAGTATCGGCTCGTGCTCCCGCCGAAGACTACGCAGGTCATGGCGATGATTCGGCAGCAGCCGACGCTCGTTTCCGTAGAGCTCGGAGCCAATGAAGTCCTCGGAGTGACTACGGGCCTCGTGGCGCCTGCCGCTGCGTACCGGACCCCATTTACCTTCGTCCCGAACAGCGTCTGGCAGCCGGTTTACGTGCAGGTGCTGGATAGCGTGAAGAAGACGGGCGCCAAAGCGATTCTCGTCGGCGTACCGAACGTCTCCAGCATTGTGTCGTTCCGTACTGGCGATGAGCTGTGGCAGAACCGGGCCGAGTTCGCAAACTTCGGCGTGGTGATCAATGCGGACTGTCAGGCAAATGGCAATCTGATTTTCGTTCCGATCAAGGTGGCAACCGCAGTCGGGACCGCGCAGGCAACCGGCACGGCGTTCGATCTCAGCTGCACCGACACACCGGGTGCGCAGGACAACATCCTTACTCCTGCCGACGTTACGACGATCACCGCGGTCGTCGCCGGAATGAACAGCTTTATCCAGTCGCAGGCGAGCGCGAACGGCTGGGCCTATCTGGACCTGAACGCGGTGCTCGGCAAGGCCATCGCTAACCGCGGTGCCTACAGCGTCGTCAAGCAATTGACTTGCGCCCTTCCTTACGGCCAGTACATCAGCATGGACGGTGTGCATCCGAACGTGCAGGGATATCAGGAGATGGCAAACGCGGCCGTCGATGCGCTCAACGCGACTTACGGATTCGCGATTCCCGTGAATCCGCAGGCGGTGCTGACGCCGGCACAGGTTTGCCAATAGAGTCGAGCTGATCCCGTTTTCGAGGGCGAGGCCAACAACCTCGCCCTCAATTGCATTCGCCCTCGTAGCATCATGCGGTACATCGGAAACAAAACCCGGCTTCTTCCGTTCATCCTCCGGACCCTCAAAAAAGGTGGGATTCCGGTCGGGTCCGTGCACGACGCGTTCGCGGGGACCGCGAGTGTGAGCCGCGCGCTCAAGGCTCAGGGGTGGCGCGTCCAATCGAGCGATCTCCTCATGTCGTCTTATGTGTTCCAGCGGGCATACGTGGTCGCTGACTTCGCGGATCCTTTGCTCAACGAGATGGCAGGCGAGCTGGCCGCACTGGCCCCACGTGAGAGCTTCATCAGCCGGCACTTCTCTCCGGCGGGCGGAAGCGAGAGCGGGGGGAGGATGTACTTCACCCCGGCAAACGCCGGACGAATCGATGCGGCGCGCGAAGAGCTCGAGAGCTGGCGAAAGGCTGGGAGGGTTGGCGAGGACAGCTATTATGTGTTACTGGCGGCGATCATCGAAGGCGCGGACAGGGTCGCAAATACCGCGGGCGTCTATGCGTCGTACATGAAGCGGTGGCAGCCGAACGCTCGACGGGCGTTCGCGGTAGCTCCCGAGGTCCCCGTCAAAGGAGCCCAGCCCGCGCGAGCGCATCTCATGGACGCAATCGAGGCGGCGAAATCAATTGGCGAGGTGGATCTCCTCTACATTGATCCTCCCTACAACTCGCGCCAATACGTTGCCTACTATCACATCCCCGAGATCCTCGCGCGTGGCTGGACCGAGTCGGCGCCGGCGATCCGCGGGAAGGTCGGGCTTCTCGCCGGTGAGGAGGGTCGCAGCCAGTGGTCCCACGGAAGGCGGGTTCAGAAGCTCTTTTCGGCTCTCCTTTCCGCTACGTCAGCGACCCATGCTCTCGTCAGCTTCAATTCCGAGGGGCACCTGCCACCAGAGGCACTCCTTTCCCTGTTGAACAAGGCCTCAGCCGACGGAAAGGTGACCCATTACAGCCAGCGATACCGGCGGTACCGCGCCGACAGCGACCGGGATGGGAGGCATTATCACCGTGACATCGCGCTTGAGCATCTGTATACGGTAAGGCTTCGTTAAACTCGGTTGCTTCCACGAGCCTCTGATCGTCAAAACGTCGTATCGGTGATAAGGTGTTATCCCCGCGCCAGTTGGGTCTATATAGGGCCAGGCAAAGGGATTACATTAGGCAGGTGAAGATGACAGCCACACCGCTGCAAAATCAGGGTGCTCAACCATTGGGCGCGGAGGGCTCGACGCCGGATGGTCAGGTGCCGGGAATTGATGCCGATCAGGAGATCATCGCCAAGGTTTTGGCGGGTCACAAGGATTCGTTCGGGGTTCTGATAACCCGGTATAGCGATCCCTTGTACCGACATGCACTTGGGATGACCGGAAGTCCGGATGTGGCGGAAGACTTACTCCAAGCGTCTTTTATTAAAGCCTATCAGCATTTGGGCGAAGTTCGCGGCCGATTTGACGCTTGGGTGTTCCGAATCGTCGCTAACTCGTGCAAGGATTGGCTGAAGAACATTCGGCGAACGCACGTGAGCTACGACGAGGACGATCAGCCCTCGACGTACTCGACGCCGGAAGAAGAGATGGATCGCAACGAGCTGCGTACGGATCTGCAGTTTGCTCTGGCCAGACTCGCTCCCTCGCTGCGTGAAGCGTTCGTGATGAAGCACGTAGAAGGGAGATCGTACGAAGAGATGGCACTGTTACTGGAAACGACCGTTGGCGCTTTGAAGATGCGAGTGCATCGGGCGCGAGAGGCCCTCCAACAACTGCTCGAGGAGAAGTACGCATGATTCGCGATGACGCTGGTTTCGAGAGCAACGAAAAAATCACGGGACGAGAGCCCCTTCAGAGAAAGGACAAGCCCGCCGAGCAGATGTACGATCGGGAGGTTCCGATCAATGGAGTCTCTGGTCACACATTACTGCACGACTGGCTAGACGGCGAGGTAGACGCAATGCGCGCAAGTGAAGTCGAGGGCAAATCGAAGGTCGAGCTGTGGACCCGGATAAACGCCGAGAGCGAGATGCTCCGCCGTCGGGTCACTCCGGTGCACGTTCAGCAGCGGATCATGGCGGCCCTTCCCGACACGCCCGGCACCGCCACAAGCTGGTGGAAGCACCAGGTCACGATGACGCCTGTTTCGGCAATCGCGATCGGCGTGGCACTCCTCGCAGTAGGCGCCCTGATCATCCAGGCGCTCCGCTAGACCCGATTCTCCAAAGAAAACGCCCGACTCCTTGCGAGCCGGGCGTTTTTTTTGTCCATTTCACCGCTGCGAATCTTGCTCTCGGCGTGGACCTTGCAGCGCTGCGAGAACTCTGTACTGTACTCTGTACTGCACTGTATGGTAGAATAGTAGAGACCATCCCTGATCGGAGGCATCGAAGATGAAGAAGACCATCGCTGTTATCGCTTTAATGACCATCCCAGCCCTGGCTTCTGCTCAGGCTGGACTCTCCAAGATCCAGTTCCTGGCGTTGCAGCAGGAGCTGCGTGACCAAGGCTGCGGCGTAACGAACGTCGACGGCCACTACGGCCCGCAGACCCGTCGCGCTATCGCCGCTTGCGCCAAGAAATTCAACTCAGCGAACAACGCCGCGGCGCTGCTCACTGCGATGAACATCGGCTTCGGGCCGAACGACAATCCGCCGGCTGGTAAAACGGCGAGCGGATCGGGCGGCGGAATGGCTACCGAAGCGAAGGCTGAAGGCGAGAGCACGAAGACCGAGGTGAAAGAAGCAAAGAAGCCGGTCCATCACGCCAAGAAGAAGGCAGCAGCGAAGTAAACCTTCGCGGCGATGGAAAAAGCCCTGGCCGCGAAGTAAGCGCTGGTTCGGCGGCTCGCGCCGCCGTCCTGGTTTATATCTCGAGGGCCATCTGCACATTGGGGACGAGCGCCGGTTCAGGCGACTCGTCCCCTTCTTCGTCGTAGTGCCTCGACCAGCCGCGTACTCGGTACTTCACGCACAGCTTCTCGAAGAAGCGCGCGAGACCCTCGCGATATTTTTCGCCCGCGTACGCGCTCTTCCCGTAAGTATTGCGGTACCTCTCCGCCAGGTGCGGGAACTCCTGCTCGATAAAGGGCAGATAGCGCTTTTTCGCCGCGGACTGGAGCCGCACCGCGCAAGCGCCTACATAGGTGGCGCCGGCCTCTGACACTCTCTTCACCAAGGCTTCGAGATCGGACGGGTTGTCCGTGATTCCTGGCAGTACCGGCATGCAGTTGATTCCCGCATCGAGCCCTGCCTCGCGGAGCCGTGCGAGAGCGCGCACCCTCGATTCCGGCGTGGGCGACCTCGGCTCGAGCCGTCGCGCCAGCTCGCGGTCGAGGGTAATGAGTGAGATGTGGATGGAAAGATCCGAGATTCTGTTGACCCGCGAAAGCAGATCGATGTCGCGCGTGATGAGCGGACTTTTCGTTATGATCGACACCTTCAATCCGGGATGCTCGGCCAGCACCTCGAGAATTTCGCGAGTGACCCGGAATCTTCTCTCGGCCGGCTGGTACGGATCAGTCGCGGTGCCGATCACGATAGTCTCGCCGTGAAGCAGCCTGAGGTGCCGGTCGCTGCCGAACCGGAGAGTGCGACTAAGGACCTCAGGTGCGTTTCGCTTCACGAAGATGTTCCGCTCGAACGCGAGCCAGGGCGGCAGCCTGTTGTACGCTTCGCCCAGGACCTCGGTCATTTTCTCGTCGGTGGCGGCGCGCTCCATCACGTAGCGGTGCGTGTAGCGTGCGTAGCAGTAGGCGCAGCCGAACGCGCAGCCGATGTAGGGATTGATTGACCAGAACCCCATGCCGGTGCTCTCGGGCCCGTTGAGGACGCTCTTGGCCGGCGAGGAGTAGTAGCGTATGTCCTTCTGCTCGCCGATGACCGGGAGTTGCCGGGCCGATCGCTCGTATGCTTCACCGAATAGGCTGGGGTCTTGGTCCTTCACCTACCGAAGATACACCGAAGGCGATGCGGAGGCCAGATTGGGATCGATACCTGGCAACCCGCTAGACTGTTGCCGCCCGTATGAAAGCTCTCAGCCGAGCAGCGTGGTTGGCTTAGAGCTCCTTGCTTCGGTATTCGATGCGCCTCCGAAGCGAAAAGGCGTCAGAATGAAATGCCAAGGGCGGCACCATTCTGCGTGGGTCGCACAAAAAAATGGGCGTAACTCGAATCGCGGGAAATTCGGAGAGCGTGGATCGCTGAGAGCCCGCCGAAGATGAGCGAGAGCTGTGTCTTGGAGAGCGACCCCGTCCGCGCCATCACGCTGATGTCGCTGACCGAGCCGTTGCGGCCGATCGTGACGTAGAAGAGGGTCGTGCCGATTCCGCCGGCGAGTAGTCCCCGCTCGAACGCTCCGCCGCGCGAGTGTGGGATGTCCAGGATGGCCTCGTCAATTACGGCCTGGGTTGTCAGTCCCGCCGCGGAAAAAAGAAACTGATCGTGCGGGTACTGGTTGCTGTCGATCCCCGAGAATACAGTGGGCCGTCCCTTGTCGAACCCGATGTACGGGTGAAAGCCGAGCGCGATAGAGGTGAGTATGTGCGCGGTCTCGTGAGCGAGAAGACTCACGCCGGCACCGAGAGCTAACCTTTCCCAGTACCTGTCTGGCGGTCCGGGCGGCGCACCCGATGAGGACTGTTGCGCGCTTGCGATCGCGGGCAGGCCGGTGAGGAGCAGGACGCTTAGCATGCCCGAGATCATTGCGCGGTATGATCTCGAACTTATCTTCTTCGCCAAGCACTCTGCGTGGAGCAAGTAATCGATGGCTGAACGTTTATCCGACATTTCGATCCAGCGAGAGCTGGGGAATCTCCCGGGCTGGAGCCGGCGCGGAGAAGTGATCACCAAGACTTTTCAGTTCCGGGATTTCCTGACGGGGATTGCTTTCGTGTCGGCGGTAGCCAAAGCGGCGGACGCGGCCGATCACCACCCCGACATCGATATCCGTTACACGAAGGTCATCTGCACATTGAGCACTCACTCCGCGGGCGGGATTACGCAGAAGGATCTCGATATGGCCGGTCAGATAGAGGTTGCGCAACAGAAGATCAGTTAGTTCCGCCGGTTCCCGAGAACCCGCAGGACCGCCATGAACATGTTCAGAAGATCGAGGTAAATCTGGACTGCGGCGCCGACGTACTCATCGGGCCCGTAGAAATTGCGGAGGCGCCAGGTGTCGAACACAAGCAGCCCGCTGAACAGGAGCACTGCGACTGATGCCAACCAGAGATCGACCATGGCGTTCTGGAAAAAGAAGTTCAGAAACATCGTGCCTATCAGCACCCACAGGCCGACGATGAGAAAACTTCCCCAGGCGCTGAAATCGCGGCGGCTCACAAAAGCGTAGAGCGTGAGAATTCCGAAGGCGCCGATCGTCAGCACTGCCGCCTGCCCGATGAGCCCCGGCTGCGACCTTCCATAGAAGAAGAGCGCCGGAGAAATGATTACGCCCATCACGAAGTTGAAGAGCAGAACGAGGCCGATGTTCACCGGGAACACGGCCTTCTGGCGCGTGGCCAGCAGCAGCGGCGCCAGCGAGCAGAAGAACGCGATGAACGGGTGCCTTTGAACTGCCGCCATCAACTGCGGCTGCGATAGTCCGAACGTGGCGCCCACCATCGTCACCAGAACACTGACAAGCACCAGTGAGTAGGTCCGGCGAACGAGCGTGGCTCGCTCTTCACCGGTGCGTACCAGCGTTCCCGTCTGATATGACACACCCATTTTGCCAGCTCCTAAGAGGGTCGAACGTGCGACAATATATTACCCCACATTTTCCGTTGCGATTCGGTCCATTAGCGCCGGAAGGTGTTTTATGTCATCGAGAAAGTAGGTCGGCTTGTACGGCTCGAGCACTGACCGGGTGAAAGGACCCCACAATGCGGCGATCGTGATCACGCCCGCCGCGTTGCCCGACTTGATGTCGTGTGGCGAATCACCGACGAAGACAGCTTCGCTGGCCAGGTATTCGAGCTTCTCCAGTGCCGCCTTAACCGGATAGGGATCGGGCTTGTGGATGTGCACCGAGTCGTAGCCGATCGCCACCTCGATGTAGTCGTCGGCGCCGATGAACTTGAGCCCGCGCTCCATCATCATGTTCCCCTTGCTCGTCACAACGGCCATCGGGTGACCGCGCTGGTAGAGAAGGGCGAGCGTGTCGATGACTCCCTCGTAATGCGACATCAACTCGTCGTGATTCTCGTTCTGAAAGGTCCGATACCGGTTGACGAGACGCTCACGATCTTCGTCCGACTCGACGTACGGCGTGAGCTGCTTTGGAAGGGGAGTCCCCAGTCCCTCGATCCATTCGGCATCCGTCGGCTGCCGCGGTCGTCCCTGAAACGTGTGCTTCATCGACGCCAGCAGGAGCGCGATGGAGTCGATCAGCGTACCGTCAAGATCGAACAGGACAGCGTAGGGACGCACTTCGGTCATGCTGCCAAAGTAATCGCTCGCGGTGCGGCGTTGTAATGGGTGATTTGGGAGAAAGTAGCGTTGTAATGGGGGATTCTGGTCGCGATATTACGAGGACCATGTCCCCCCCCGCCGGTGCTGCCCTGCGCACGAGCTTCAGCAAACTCTTCGATGAGATCGGAACAGTAGATCAGGTCGGAATCGAGGAGCGCGTGGCAAAGTTCACTACCCGGAGCATCAAGAAGGGCTCCAAACTCTGGGGTCTGAAGACGGCGGTTTCCATGGTCGACCTCACCACGCTCGAGGGGAAGGACACACCCGGCAAGATCGCCTCGCTCTGCCAGAAAGCTCGGCGCCCCAGTGCCGATCCGGACGTGCCGCCGGTCGCGGCCGTCTGCATCTACCCATTCCTGGTGAAATACGCGGCCCGCTGGCTGGCCGATACGGCCATCAAAGTCGCATCAGTCGCGACTGCATTCCCGTCGGGACAGAGCCCGCTCCCGCTGCGTCTCGAGGAAGTGCGCACTGCCGTCTCGGATGGCGCGGACGAGATCGACATGGTCATCAATCGCGGGCTCTTCCTTTCCGGTGAGTTCAATGCCGTGCAGGACGAGATCAGCGCCGTGGTCGAGGCCTGCGGCGACGCTCAGCTCAAGGTCATTCTCGAAGTGAGCGAGCTCGACACGTACGACAACGTTCGCGCAGCTTCGTTTCTCGCGATGCAGGTGATTCGCCCCGGCGACTTCATCAAGACCAGCACCGGCAAGGCGTCGGGGAGCGCGACGCTCGCCAACACCCAGGTGATGATCGAGGCGATCCGCGATTTCTATCTCGCGACAGGCATTGCGATCGGGATGAAGCCGGCGGGGGGGATCAAGACCGCGAAGCAGGCGCTTCACTACCTCGTCGCCGTCAAGGAGACGCTAGGTGACGCGTGGCTGAATTCGTCGCGGTATCGCTTCGGCGCGAGCTCGCTGCTCAACGACTTGCTCCGCCAGATCGAAAAAGAAAAGACCGGCGCGTACCAGGCGCCCTATTACTTCACAGAGGCCGCCGAGAGCTACTGACATGACAACTCCAAGAGCTATTGCTCGGCCAGCGGCGACGACCAGCTCGGTTCCTCATCTGATATTCGGCGATCTGTGGGAGTACGATCCGGCGCCCGAGACAGCCGATCCGAAACTGAAACCGAGGTACGATCTCTTCATCGGCGGGAAGTTCGTCGCGCCCAAGTCGGGCAAGTACTTCGACTCGATCAATCCGGCCACCGAAGAACCCCTCGCCCAGATCGCGCTTGCGAATCAAGGCGACGTCGACGCGGCTTATCAGGCCGCGCACAAAGCGTTCGGTCCGTGGAGCAGGCTCGCCGGCGCCGAGCGCGGCAAGTATCTCTACCGCATCGCGCGCCTCATTCAGGATCGCGCGCGCGAATTCGCGGTGGCCGAGACGATGGATGGCGGCAAGCCGATCAAGGAGTCGCGCGATTTCGACGTGCCGATGGCAGCCGCGCACTTCTTCTACCACGCGGGCTGGGCCGACAAACTCGAGTACGCGACGCCCGGAGCCACAGTCGTTCCGCTCGGCGTCATCGGTCAGGTGATTCCCTGGAATTTCCCCTTGCTCATGCTGGCGTGGAAGATCGCGCCGGCTCTCGCGATGGGTAACACGGTGGTGCTGAAGCCGGCGGAGACGACATCCGTCACCGCCCTCAAGTTCGCCGAGCTGCTGATCGAGGCGGAGCTGCCGCCCGGGGTGGTGAACATTGTCTGCGGCGCCGGCGAGACTGGAGCGGCAGTAATCACGCATCCAACCGCAGCGAAAATCGCGTTTACCGGGTCGACCGAGGTCGGCAAGATCATCATGCGTCAGCTGGCCGGCACCGACAAGAAGTTGACGCTGGAGCTCGGCGGAAAAGCGGCGAACATAGTCTTCGATGATTCGCCTGTGGACCAGGCGGTCGAAGGCGTCGTCAACGGAATCTTCTTCAATCAAGGCCACGTCTGCTGCGCCGGAAGCAGGCTGCTCGTTCAGGAATCGATCGCCGAGATGTTCGTCGCGAAGTTGAAGAACCGGATCGACGTCCTGCGCGTTGGGAACCCGCTCGACAAGAACACCGACGTGGGCGCGATCAATTCCAAGGCGCAGCTCGAGCGAATCTCCGAGCTGGTCGACTCAGGCGTGACGGCGGGCGCGGAGATGTATCAGTCGGCGGTGTGTCACCTGCCGACGAAGGGGTTTTACTTCAAACCGACAGTATTTACCGGAGTCACACAAAGCCATCGGATCGCGAAAGAGGAAATTTTCGGACCGGTGCTCAGCGTGCTGACGTTCCGTACGCTCGAGGAAGCAGTCGAGAAGGCGAACAACACGATGTACGGATTATCGGCCGGCGTGTGGACCGACAAGGGCTCGCGGATTCTCAAGATGAGCACGCTGCTCAAAGCCGGCGTGGTGTGGGCGAACACGTTCAACAAGTTCGATCCATCGTCGCCGTTTGGGGGCTACAAGGAATCCGGATTCGGGCGCGAAGGCGGGCGCCAGGGTCTCATGGATTACGGGAAGGTCGTCTAAATGGCGCGCATTCCTGTCACCAAGACGCCCAAGGTCTACGTCGGCGGACAATTCATTCGCTCCGAGAGCGGGCGCGTTTTCCCAATTCAGAAGAAGCTGTCGCCGAAGGGTCAACCTTCTCTGCTCGCCAATATTCCCCAGTGCACGCGCAAGGATTTGCGCAACGCGGTGGAAGCGGCAGCCAAGGCCGGGCCTGATTGGGCGCGGCGCACGCCGTACAACCGCGGGCAGATCCTCTACCGGCTGGGCGAGATGCTGGAGTCGAGGAGCGCCGAGATGACTGACGCGCTCGTGATCTCCGGCGCGTCGACCAAGGCCGCGGCGGCGAAGGAAGTAGTCGCCAGCGTCGATCGTCTCATTTACTACGCCGGCTGGTCCGACAAGTACGAGCAGGTGCTCGGCAACACCAATCCCGTCGCCGGCCCGTTCTTCAACTTCACCGTCGCGGAGCCGATGGGAATCATCGGCATCATCGCGGACGACGCATTTCCCCTGTTGGGACTTTTGAGTCAGATCGCGCCGGTGATCGTGTCCGGGAACGTCTGCGTCGCACTGGCGTCGGAGGAATTTCCGTATCCGGCGATCGTGCTGGGCGAATTGCTCGCCGTGTCGGATCTTCCCGGTGGGGTGGTGAATCTCCTAACCGGGTTCAGGAAGGAGCTGGTGCCGACTTTCGCTACGCACACGCACATACGCGGGGTTAACGCGGTCGTGAGTCAGGAGGAGAAGAAACAGCTCCAGCTCGGCGCGGCCGAGAGCATCAAGCGGGTGCGCGCGCGGAAGCGTGACGACGAGATCGACTGGACCGGTGAGAAGGCGCAGAGTGTTTACGAAATCCGGGACTTCATCGAGTTCAAAACGACCTGGCACCCAATCGGGGCCTGAGTAGCAGGATCCGACTACCGGACGTCGTGCACTTTCGGCGCGACCCGCTAGCTTCAACTCCTTCCTGCCGGATTTCTTCTACCACGTGTATCGGAATAACTAGCGGTGAACGCGATCGAGATGCGCGCGCTGCGCAAGGTTTACAAGGGTAGCGGAAAGTCCAAGCCTGGCGGCTCGTCCTACAGCGCGCGGTGGGGTCCACCCGGCACAACCGCGCCCCCGTCGGGCGACGTGATTGCGCTCGAGTCGCTCGATCTCGACATCGGCGCGGGCGAATTTTTCGGGCTGCTCGGTCCAAACGGCGCCGGCAAGACGACCGCGATCGGGATTCTCACGACTCGCGTGCGTCCAACGTCGGGGAAGGCGAACGTCGCCGGCGCGGACGTGGTGGAGGATTCGGTGCGCGTCCGCCAGACGATCGGTGTCGTTCCGCAGCGGCCGAATGCCGACCTCAGCCTCAACGTGCTGGAGAACCTCCAGTTCCACGCCGCGTACTTCGGCATTCCGTTCGATGTCTCGACCAAGCGCGCGTACGAGCTGCTCGAGCGCATGGGACTCTCCGAAAAAGCGTCATCAAAGATGGCGGAGCTATCGGGTGGGCAGCAGCAGCGACTGATGATTGTGCGGGCACTAATGCACGAGCCGGATATCCTCTTCCTCGACGAGCCGACGGTGGGACTCGATCCGCAGGCGCGTCTGGATCTGTGGGACATACTGCTCGATCTGCACAAGCGCGGGCGCACGATCGTGATGACGACGCACTACATGGACGAAGCCGATCGTCTTTGCGACCGGCTCGCGATCATCGATCACGGCAAGCTGCTGGCGCTCGACACCCCGCGAGCGCTCAAGGCGAAGGCGCCGGGCGGCACGCTGATCGAGCTGGTGCTGGACGGCGACGCGCATCCGGCAGCGGAGATCGCCGAAACCATAGACGGAGTCAGCAGGGTGGAAGCACAGGATGGAATACTCCGCGCTCACAGCAGCCGCGGCGGGCAGATTCTGCCGGCACTGATCGAGGCGGCCGAGACCGCGGGGCGCACGGTGACGGATATCCACCTACTGCAGCCGAGTCTCGAGACGCTGTTCGTGTCGCTGACGGGAAGGAAGCTCGTATGACGGCCGCCGTGATCGCCGCCCCGCGAGCGGAGGTGACCGCGTCGTCCATTGTTTTGGCACTGCTGCGCCGCGACATGCGTGTGGCGCGCCGCGAGCTCCCTTTTTTCCTTCTGCGCACGACGATGCAGCCGTTGATGTTCGTGATCGTGTTTGGATACCTGCTCCCCAAGATGGGATTCATGGGTCGCGGGTACACGACGGCGCTCCTGCCGGGTGTGCTGGCGATCAGCCTCACATTCTCCAGCATTCAGTCGGTGGCGCTGCCGATGGTGCAGGACTTCGGGTGGACGAAGGAGATCGAGGATCGACTGTTGGCGCCGCTTCCGATATGGTTGGTGGCGGCCGAGAAGATCGTCGCGGGCGTGCTGCAGGGAATTGTCTCGGCTCTGTTCGTGCTGCCGGTGGCGCGGTTGATCATGGGACCGATTCCGAATCTCACATTCGGGCACTTCGGTACCGTGCTACTCATCACGATACTTGGCGCGGCTGCGTTCTCTTCGCTCGGATTGTTTCTGGGCACCGCGATCCAGCCGCAGCAGATCGGCCTCATGTTCGGAGTGATCCTGGCGCCGATGATTTTTTTCGGCTGCGCGTATTATCCGTGGCAGGGGCTGAGCACGGTGCCGATCATGAAATACGCGGTGCTGATCAATCCGCTCGTCTACGTCGCGGAGGGAATGCGGGCGGCGCTGACGCCGACGGCGCCGCACATGCCGCTTCCGATCGTGATCGTGGCGCTGATCGTGGTCACGGCAATCTTCTGGATCCTCGGCATGCGAAGCTTCATGAAGCGGGCGGTGGGGTAACTCCGTAGGCGCGCTGAAGGCGACTAGGCCTCGTGATACTCGCGCTCCTTCTCGTCACTGCGTGCTTCCGAACTCTGGGATTGGGATCGTTCAGGAAGCTGGCTGTCGGCTGGTTCGACAAGTGGTCGGTCGGCTGATTCCAAGGATGGTCGGTCCGCTGGGTCCATGCGGGGCGCGCGCGGTAGCTCGAGCGTAAACGTCGAGCCCTCCCCGACTTCGCTTTCGACGGTGATCTTTCCGCCCATCGCCTGAGCGAGATCCTGGCTGATCGCCAATCCAAGTCCCACTCCTTGCACCGGCTGGTTGAGGCGACGCTCGGCCTGAACGAACGGATCGAAGATCCTGTCGAGTTTTTCGGGTGAAATTCCGGGGCCCGTATCCGCGACCCGAATCTCAATGCAGTTTCCAACCAACTCGCTCGAGAGCGTGATGCTGCCGCCGGGCTCGGTGAACTTCACGGCGTTGCCCAGCAGGTTGAGCACGATTTGCTGCAGTTTCTCGGGATCGGCGAGGACCGAGGCCGATTTGCCGGCGCCCTTGTACGAATAGTGGAGACCCTTCGCCAGAACCTGCGGAGCAATCATCGACTCCGTATCGCGTAGCGCCTCGTCGACCGGGACGGCGGTCATGCGGTATTCAGTCTGGCCCGCATCGACCTTGGCGAAATTCAGGACGTCGTTGATCAGGGTAAGGAGATGCTGCTGGCTGCGCCTGATGCGGGCGATATCCTGGGCCTGGTCAGCGTTGAGAGGACCGCGGATACCCATCGCGAGCAGCTCGGCGTAACCTCCGATCGCGTTGAGCGGCGTCCGGAGCTCATGGCTCATGCTGGCGAGAAACTCCGATTTCGCCTGGCTCGCGGCCCAGGCTTCCTGCTCCGCCGTCTTCCGTTCTTCGATGTCGACCGCGATGCCGACCCAGGCATCGACCTTTCCCGAGTCATCGCGACCAGGCCGGCCCCTCGCCAGAAACCAGCAGTAGCTTTCGTCCTTTCGACGCAACCGGAACTCGAACTCGTAGCGCCCCTCTTCAACCGCGCTTTGCAGGTTGGCGACGACGCGCTCGCGGTCGTCCGGATGAATTGCTGTGGTCCACCCGTAGCCGAGTGTCTCTCTCTCGGAGAGGCCGGTGTACTCGTACCAGTACGGATTGCTGTAGGTGATGTGTCCGTCCGGTCGGCCGAACCACACAACCTGGGGAGCGAGATCGAGCAGATTCTCGAACCTGCTGCTCGTCGTGTTGGTCCAGCGAACGAACCGTGTGGCAAGGAGGGCGATCGCCAGGAGAGCGACGCTCGAGATGGCGACTATCAGTCCGAGCTCGTACGACCCAAAAACGAAATAGCCAGTCGGTCTCCAGCCGGCTGGCCCACCGGTGAATTGCGCGGCAGCCATCCCCGTGTAGTGCATCCCTGCGACCGCCAAGCCCATGAGCAGCGACGCTGCCGTCTTCTTGTAAGGCGCTCCCGGTTCCGAGCCAGGCTGGAGCAGATTCCGGGTGAGAGCGAGGGCCGCGAACGAGCCTATGATTGCGACGCCAATCGAGGCCGCGACGATGACCGGATCGTAGATGACATGGCCAGTCATTCGCATTCCGGCCATGCCCGTGTAGTGCATGCCGGCGATCGCGGCACCCATGAAGACGCTGGCAACACCCAGCAGCCAACCGCGTACGGTGCCGCGATTGAAGATGATGAAAGCAATCGCGCACCCGACTACTGCCGCGCCGGCGGAGGCGAAGGTGAGAAGGGCGTCGTACCAGACGGGAACGGGAAGGTGCAGGGCGAGCATGCCGACGAAGTGCATGCTCCAGATGCCGAGACCCATCGCCAGGGCTCCGCCGCCAATCCAGACAAGGCGGCGACGTTCAGCGGTGCGAACGCGTTGCGCGATCTCGACGGCGACGTAGGCGCCAATCGTGGCGACTACGACTGAGAGAATGACGAGACCCAGGCTGTACGACTTGTCGATCATGTGGGGCGAATCGATCGCTCGAAAGAGTGGCCTGGCATGACGCTGTCAGGTCCAGCTCGGTGTGTGAAAACGCTGTAACCGCTTGCAAGATCGGCAAGATGCAAGCCCGACAGTCCGGCTTTGATTCGAAGCGGTAAACGATTGAATTTGTTGCGTTTAAGCGCGCATTTCTTCTGGACTACGGCCGTTTGGGCGCGTTGGACCAGAGCGCTTACGAGTGCCGGAGAGCGAAACGATCAGGAGGGCTTGACGGTCAGCTCGTTTCTGCTTATATAACCTATCAGTTATGCAACCTTCAGGTTATGGGCGGATGACGCCTCGTCATCTTGATGCGACTTTCGCGGCGCTGGCGGATCCCACCCGCCGGGCGATCCTCGCCAGGCTCGCGACGGGCGAGGCATCTGTAAGGGAGCTGGCCAAGCCGTTCTCGATGAGCCAGCCGGCGATCTCGAAGCATCTCAAGGTGCTGGAGCGCGCTGGGCTGATTTCGCGAGGCCTCGACGCACAGCGCCGCCCGCGGCGGCTCGAGGCCAAGCCGCTCGCGGAAGCAACCGCATGGCTGGAGCGTTACCGCGAGTTCTGGGAGGGCAATTACCAGCGCCTCGACGCACTGCTGGAAGAGGTGAAAGAGAGTCGACGTCTAAAGCAAAGAGGAAATAAGAGATGATCACTAGCGCGAACAACGAGAAGAAGAAATTGCAGGTCACTACGCCGTCGGACCGGGAGATCGCGATGACACGCGTCTTCAATGCTCCGCGCAGCATGGTATTCGAGGCCCTGACCAAGCCCGAGCTGATCAAGCGCTGGCTCGGCGTATTTGGGGGCTGGAAGTGGGTTGTGTGCGAGGTGGATCTAAAGGTGGGCGGCGCGTACCGCTACGTGTGGCAGGGTGCGAACGGCGAGAAGCTGGCGATGGGCGGGATCTATCGCGAGATCGTGCGGCCCGAGCGAATCGTGGCCACCGAGAAATTCGACGAGCTCTGGTACAGCGGCGATGCGGTGGACACGACGGTCCTTGTTGAAAAGAACGGCCAGACAACGATGACGACCACGGTGCTCTACGAATCGAAAGAGGTCCGTGACGGCGTGCTCAAATCTCCCATGGAGGGCGGTGTGTCCAGGAGCTACGACAAGCTGGCCGAGCTGCTGGCATCGAGGCTGGCGGGGAAAGACAAATGACAAGTCCAATGACGACAATGGGCGTGCGTCTGGGCAACATGTGGCGAAGCGCGGGTGCGGTGCTCGCGGGGTTTCTCGCCGTCGCCGTTTTCTCGATGGTCACCGACGAGGTGCTGCACCTGCTCCACGTGTATCCGCCATGGGGCCAGCCCATGTACAACGGCCTGAGTCTTCTGGCGTTGTCCTATCGGATCGTTTTCACAATTGCTGGAGGGTACATGACAGCGATGTTCGCGCCCGGCGATCCGATGCGCCACGCATTGGCGCTGGGAGTGCTCGGCACGGTAGTGGGGATTAGCAGCGCAATCTTCACGATCCCGATGCACCTGGGGCCGAACTGGTACCCGATCTCTCTCGCGGTGACGGCCTTGCCATGCTGCTGGTTGGGCGGACTTCTATACCGTGCAAGGCACGCCGAAGGATGATGAAAGCTCTCGCAGACTAAAACGCAAACCAGGACCATATGCAATCAATCACACCGTTCCTGTTGTTCGATGGCAAAGCCGAAGAGGCGATGAATTTCTATGTGTCCATCTTCAAGAACTCGAAGGTCGGGCGCGTTACTCGATATGGAGAAGGGGCGCCGGCACCGAAGGGGACAGTGATGTCCGCAACTTTCCAGCTCGATGGGCAGGAATTTTACGCCTTGAATGGCGGGCCGAAGGTCGCCTTCTCGCCGGCAATCTCGTTCTTCGTGAGCTGTGAGACGCAGAAAGAGGTCGACGAGCTGTGGGAGAAGCTTTCCGCGGGCGGAGCAAAGGACAGATGCGGCTGGCTAAGGGACAAGTATGGCGTGTCCTGGCAGATCATTCCCTCGATTCTGGGCAAGCTGTTGGGAGACAAGGATCCCAGGAAGGCGAAGAGGGCCATGGAGGCGATGCTTCAGATGGACAAGATCGACATAAAGCGTCTGAAGGAGGCAGCAGCAGGCGCCTAATTCTTGGACTTGCGCCGATATATCGCCCGATATAGCTTGCGGGCGCAAAGATATATCGCCAGTACTATCACAGGCGCTAGCTGGCGTCTGACTGGCTCGGTAAGTCCAATTTGGGCGGGGTAATTCAATGAACGGGAGAAATTGCGGGCCGGGGTTCGCTTGGGCGTTTGGAATGCGGCCGGAGAACTTTGGGTTTGACGCCGGGACCTTCTGGGGTGGGCGGGGGAAGTCGCGTGGCGGTCCGTTCGGCGGCGGGAGGATGTTCGATCAGGGGCATCTCAAGTTCGTGATTCTTCGTCTGCTGGACGAGAAGCCGCGTCACGGCTACGAGATCATCAAGGAGATCGAGGAGCGTTTCGGCGGGATGTATTCACCTAGCCCGGGAACGGTCTATCCGACACTGACGATGCTCGAGGACCTGGGCTACGCGCGAGCGAGGCCGGAGGAGAGCGGCAAGAAGATCTACGAGATCACCGAGGAAGGGCGCGCGCATTTGGCCGAGAATCAGCCGCTGATCGACGACATCTTCTCACGGATCGCCGACTTCGCGCAAAGCATTTTCGGAGAGCCGATGATGGAGGTGCACCGCGGATTCAAGAACGTCGGCGCCGCGATTTACGCATCGAAGAGCGCGTCGAGAACTCCGGAGCAGATCAGGAAGATCAAGGAGATCCTCGACCGGGCAGTGAGCGAAATCGAAGCGGTGTGAGACTTCGTCAAGCGTAGACAACAGCTTCGAAAAACCGGGAAGCCCGCAAGAATGTTTGCGGGCTTCCTCGCACTATGGGCTGCGCGTGAGGAGAAGCGCGTGAACTCTCACGGCTCCATTCGACGAATTCACCTTGTGGGTGGCGAGCTGTGTTGGGTCGAGCGCGGCGATCGCTCGCAGCCATTCGTCCCCGAGAAGCTCGGAGTGCAATAGCGAGTCGAGCTCCTGCTCGACGGCGGCGCATTGCTGCGTCGTCACAACCTTACGGGCGCGAGCGGCGATCGTCGAGCGGGTAGATCGCAAGTGAGGCGGGGCGTTCTGTATCGCCGAATCGATGCGACTGGTGATCTGTTTCCGCCGAACAAAATTCGATGCTCCAACACCGGCCGCCGCGGATGCTCTCTCGTGTGTGCACCAGCACTCTATCGCCCAAACGGCGTGCTCGGCGTCAGTCGTGTCGGTTGGGATCTCGTTGATGCCGACGCCCAGGCAAATTGCGATTTGCGCGTCAATGTCAGTCGACACCCGATCCGCGATACCAACCAGCAGCTGCGGTCGCGCGAATGATGAAGTGGAAGAGTGCTCCACCTGCTTCAACGAAATCGCCGCTACGAAGCCCGAGCTGGGTGCATCCACGGTAGCGACGATCGTGTCGCAGCTATCCGCGCCTTCACCTGCAATCCATTTCTTGAGAATGGACCGGAGGCGCTCGGTCTTCGCAGGCAAGCTTTCGACAAATGAGTTGAAGGCTAAAGCTGCGTTCGCAACGGGGGCGGCCTCTGCCAACGGATCTGGCTGGCTCGTGCCGACCGAGCTTCGCGCGATGTTCCATTTGCGCTGGACGATCATCTCGGTATCGAGCACGGCAGCGGCGCTACGAGGCGGACGCAGGACATGTACGTCGACCCGTTCGTGACGCGACCCCATTCGCGCCACCCGCCCCACGCGCTGCTCCATTCGCGCGAGCGTCCACGGGATATCCAGATGAACGACTATGGCGGCGTCCTGCAGGTTCACTCCCTCACTCAGCAGGTCTGTCGTCAGGAGCAGATCAATCGCTTCGGCAGGACCCGGCGTCGGGAAGTGGCTCGCGTGTGGAGCGAATCGACCAATTGCCTCTGCACGTGTGAGCGCGCCCCCGGCCACCCGCGCGCCGTGGGACGTAAGCATCGCGACGCGGCCCGCTGCGGCCAATCGACGGAATAGCATGGACACCGTTTCGGAGTACTGAGCAAAAGCGACGACCTTTGAGCCTGACCGCGATTCCCTGATATCCGCCACGATTCTCGCTCGCTCCTCGTCGAGCGCGGTACTGGAAGAAAATCGCGCTCGAAACTCCCCCAACGCGCGGAGATGCGCGCGAACCGCATCGAGCAGCTCAGCACTGTCAGCAGTAGGAGCGGAGAGCAGCTCCGGAAATCCCAGCTGCAAAGCGCCATCACCATAAGTCCAGGTCTCCAGCTCTCGCGCGGTAGGATACGTCCCGGCTTCCAGTGATGCGCTGAGCGCGGTCGCCCGGGCGATCCGCCGCCGAACCGCTTCGTGCAAGGCGGCTTCACTCGACGCCCACTGATGCACCAGGCCTCGACCGATGAGGACACCACCGAGCCCGCCGTCGCAAACGGGAATGGGTGGAGGGAGAGTCATCAAGTCCTCAACCACTCCCGGATTGTCGGAGAGCTGGTGATGCGTTGGTGCCGACACCACTGGAATGATGAGTGGCCCCTCCAGTTGAGCATGCTCGCGACGCACGACGCACAGCGCGAGCTCTGCGGATGTCATCGAGCGTGCCCTCGATCCGAGGAACAGCGAAAGCAGCGACACGAGATCGGCGCGCCGGTTGTGAATCGGCGTCGCGCTGAGTAGTAGCACACGGGCGCCTCGAGCGAGCGACGCGAGTGCGAAGTATCTGTTGGTCGCGGGATTTCTCGCGTGGTGGGCTTCGTCCACGACGATCAGGTCATAGCGCTCTCGCTCCGGCTCCGTGAGACGCCGGTTGCGCAAGTCATCCGCATCTGCGCGGCTCAACGACTCGAACGTCACTATCTCGGCGACAGTCCCCGTGGCGGAGAGCGCATCGCGCCACATTGGGGTCAGAGCTGCGGGGACCACGACCAGGCGGCGCGCGTATTCCTGCGCTATCGCCGTTGCAACATAGGTCTTACCCATTCCCACATCGTCGCAGAGCAGCGCTCCACCGAATTGATCCAGCGCTGCCCGCAAGCGGGTCGCCGCCGAGATCTGGTGCGGCTGGAGGGAGATGGATCCCACCGTTGCCTGGGACGGCGATTCGGCCAGGATCAATCGCGCAATCCGCGACCGCACGAGAGCAGCGGATTCTAATCGCAGTCGACCGTCCAGGAGAGCAGAGACTGCACGTCCGCGAGATTCAGTTGATAAGCATCCAACACCGCGCTGAGAATCTCATCGTCCGCGGGGATGTCGCCGTGCATGGCCCGGTAACCCAGTGGTGACAGCAGCGTGCGGGCATGATTCCAGTCCTCAGGAATCGGAAGAAGCGACAGGGTCCACCCGAGGTACCGCCGATAGCCGCCGCGGGCGGGCTCGGCGATTGAATTGAGCCACGCCGACGCCAATGAGCTATTGAGGAGCGTTGCGAACGCGTAGGCATCGCCGCTTGTGGCGCAACGTGCGACATAGCAGCTGTTGAGGGCGACAAACGGCTCTCCCGCCTTGAGGACGGTCGCGCAGGGAGTCAATCCGAAGTCGGCCCAGACAACCCGCGGCCTCTCGTGGCCTGCGCTCTCGGTGCGGAACACCGACCACCAGGGGAATCGGCCGTGGAGATCGCTTCGTGCGCTCAATACATCATGAAAGCGGAGCAGCCACCGGCGCGCGAGTGGCGGGAGCTCACGTCGAGGTCGATCGTGCTCGTCGTGAGGCCACACCAGATACTCGCGAGGCCCCGTCAGAGCCCATTTATCCAGCGTCTCGCCGCGAATGAGTGGGCGAAGCATGTCGCGCTCGATCAGGCCAGTTCGGCCGCCGGCGGATACGCATGCAACGTCGGCATCGATCGAATCGACACGCACGATGTAGGCGCTGTTGCATCCCGTTTTGACGCCCAGAAGCGGGCGCCCGAATTCGCTTCGAAAGAGGGGAACGCCCGCGCGCGCGACTCGATCGAACGCCCTACGCGCGCGCGGCGGGATCAGCACCCACGGGCTGCCCGGTGTGTTATCGACAGGCAACAGCTCGCGAGAACAGTTCCACTGGATTGTGCCCTGTGTCGTGCGAACTGCTGCACTCACCGTCGGCCTCAAATCATCAGAGCGGTCCATACGCCGGCGAGCAACCAGCAGCGATGGATAAACCGCGGCGTCGAACTGCGAATGCGATTTAGCCAGATCTTCGAGCGCGACGATGTCCGTATGGTCGACGAGGAATTGGCGCACTCCACCGCCCGCCAACGAACACCACAATTTGGTTGGAAGTAGTAACGCGAGCGTGCCGCCGGGCCGGAGCAGCTGACACGAGCGCTCGACGAAGAGAGCCGCCATGTCGATCTGGGCTGCGAACCCGCGCCCCGCACCGGCGAACGTCGCGCCGCTCTCCCAGGCAGCGTTTCGATATACCGCGAAATCCCTCCTCAGCCGCTCCCGCGATGTCTGGGCGATGTGATGCACGCGGACCCACGGCGGATTGCCGATGATCACATCGAATCCTCCAGCGGCCGCCACATCGGAGAAGTGCGCGGCGAAGGAGAAAGGAAGCGCGGCTCCCGCACGTAAGGCCTTTGCTCGCTGGGTGATCTCTCTGAGATGGGACCTAATGCCGGCGAGCCGGAGTCGAGTGTCCGCATTCGGAGCGTGACGATCACCGAAGAGGTCCCTGGCGCGCAGCCCGATTAGAATCTCCTTGCGCTCGGTGCTCAGCCTGACGCGCTTGTGCTTCAGCACATCTAGAGCGGCCGAGCGCTCCAGGCGATCGAGGGCCAGAGCAAGGGTGCGCTTTCGCTGTCCCACGGCCCTCATGTAACGAGCGCGCACCCGTACGATCTTGCTTCCGCTGAGTGGAGCGCCGCGATCATCGAATGCTCCGCCCGCCAGTGAATCGCCGACGCGGATGTGTCGGTCGAGATTTGGGAGTGGCGCGATGCGCATCGGGTCGGCATTGTCGCTCTCGATCACGATCGAGAGCCAGAGACGCAGCTCGCAGAGCCAGACGGCCACCGGATTGAGATCCACGCCAAAGATCGAAGACGTCAGCACGCGGCGCCGGATGTCGGCGATGGAGCCGGATTCACCCTGCTCTTTTCTGAGCGTGGCGATCCGCTCGAGCGCGCGGACGAGAAATGCGCCGGAGCCGCACGCCGGATCCAGCACTTTGATTTGGCGAAGGGCGTTAATCCGATCGCCGGCGTCGGGGAGCGACGCGAGGGCGTGTTCGGTGACCTCCTCCACCAGATCCTGGGGCGTGTAGAACGCACCGCTCGTTTTCCGGTCGGGCCCAGCCATGAGAGCCTCGAACGTCTTGCCGAGGATCTCTGGATCGATCGACGCCTCGGACCAATCGGCCGAGTCTTCGCGTCCGCTGAAGCGGTAATGAGAGAGCAGGGAGCCGTAGGCGTTGCCGAACGATTCGTCGCTGAACACGCTGGTACGTCGCTGTTTCTCGAGGTGCGAACGAGCGAAGAGTCCGCCGTTGAGAAACGGAATTCGCCCGAATTGCTTCGTTCGCGCCGAGCGGGCGCGCACAGCCGTGTTCAGAGTTCCGAAGAAGAGGGGTTCCAATACTCGCTTTTGATATCCTCCGCCTTCGGCGAGGCAGCGGGAATATCCATTGGTCAGAAAGCCGAAGTCGCCATCGAGCCATCCTCTGGTTTCGAGAAACGAGAGAAAGACGAGTCGCGAGATGTAGAGCAATGCGAGCTCGCCACGCTCCGCCTGGCTCGCCCGACCGCTCAGGGATTCAGCGAGCTCCGAGACGACGCGTTGAAGAGCGCTGAAGAATCGGTTCGTGATTGCCTCGCGGCCAAGAACATCCAGCCATCGCGAGTGGGTGACCAGATCCGAGTCGCCTACCACATCCGAGAGTGCACACAAAGTCTCGGCATCGCTGGTGTAGAGCTTGTCGACCAGACACACGAGTGAGTCGACACGAATCCGCGACCGAGCCGAGGACCAGCATGCGATTGCGAGCTCGCCAGGGTCTGGCCTGAGCGCGCAGACGATCCAAAGAAACTGTGGAGCGTTAGTCGAAAGCGCCTTTGCCGTCGATCCAAGCGTCCGCCTGAGGTCGGAAGCGCGGTCAAGCTCCAGGACGAGTCCGCGGAGGCAATCGGCTCCGAGAGCGATCCCGGCGGAGCGGATGTTGGTGGGGAGTCCGAGCGTCGTCCGAGCTTGTCTGTCGAGTGGCAGCGGGGGTGCGCTGAACCCGAGCTCCGATAGAATCGAGCTCGCTCCATCGACTGTGCGCGCACGTCGCAGAAGTCCAAGGGCACGCTCGAGACTTTGCACGCATCGAGCGTAACCGGAGGCCGGTTGTTGCTTTACATCATTTGGTGGCTATGCAACGCGAATCGCTGCTGTGGCGTGCGAAGACGCTACTCGATGGCGCTCAGGCAAAGCGAAATTATCGGAGCGGCCGGTGAACGAAGGCCAGACCCACTACGGCCATTGCACCCAGCACGACTATGCTTGGTTCCACCCTTGTCGAATGCCACTGTGGTGCAATGGCCGCCATCCAATCCGGACCCATATACGCGACAACGGCAAGAATGATAAATCCCAGAAGCTTGGGCAGCTCGTCGAGCGTCCCAAGAAAACCGATCACTCCGCCAACGCTGATGTAGACCACGAATAGCTGCCAGGACATCGGGAAAATGATGGCCGATAGAATGGCCGCGACTACCAGAGCGATAAGAAATCTGTGTCGTCCTGTACTGATGGGCCCTGACAGCTCGTCCTGACTATTCAAAGGGGTCATATATACCGCGATTCATCCTCTACGTTTTTGCGAATCCGAACTGCCGCTACTGGCCTGGGGACGCTTGATTGCAGCGATGCTCCCAGAACCACTTCGCCAGTGCTTCGGCATGGGCGATTGCGGGCTCTGTGAGCTTCTCTCTGATAGTGCTATCTCGTTTGATCGAATCGGACGTCGGTGAGGGATATCTCACTGGTACGATCGCGCTTATGCCGACACGTTTCGGCTGAAACCGGACCACAACGGTGTAGAGTCTGAACGCAGTATCCGAGACCGTCCAGGGCGCAACAACGTACATCAATCGAGGCGTCCCAACCGAATCGAAAAAAATGCTGCTAACCCGCTGACCGAAGGGATCGGTCCCCTCGCGGAATTCTAGCTGGATGGGAGCCGAGTCTATTGCGTCTTGCGATATCGGACGACACAACATGACAGACGGCGTGGGAACGCCCAAGGGATCGAACGTAGCGGTTTCTTGGGCGGAACCCAGCACCGGAAGGAACGTCGCGCATGTCAAGAAAATGAGTAGCGGCGTGCGCCAGATTCTTAAAGTTACTTCCAGCGGCAAGCGCATCGTCAGGACGACAGACATGGCGACTTGGTCATCGGAGTTCATTGGACCCATTCACAAATATTCACCTCCACCGAGACCCAACTTCCCCCGTTAATGCTAATCTGAGAATTGGGCACGGGCGCACAAACCCACTGGCTTCCGATAGTCCCAGGCGCAGGAATGTGGTAGATCGGGGCGGTGACAAGTTGTCTCGAGCTGCAGCCCTTTGAGTTCCAGAAAAAAGCCATGATATTCACCTGTGAGCTGCTTACCAGGACTCCCATGAGCTTTGAATCCAGCGCGGCTCCCGCCGCTGTGCCCTCTGGGAAAACATACCCCAAATAAATGCTCCCCACTTCGAGGGCCCCGGCGAGCAGACTTTCGTCGAGTACCCTAGTTCGTTTTGAAGTGTAATTCAGTTTCGCGACGGCAGCCGCTGTGACTATGTCAGTGCAAGGATCGCCCTGCAATGCGTCTTGAACGACCAGAGAGGACGTTGTGCCGCTTTCAGAGAAGTTCAGTGTGAGGGTTCCCGCAACTTGCGATGAACTCATGAAAGGAGTCTGAATATCGTTGCCCCCATCTAATGAACCACTCAGGGTTTGAGCGCCCTTCTTGGGCAACGAATAAGGCGTGATGCACTTCGGGTGACAACCGAGATCGCCATATAGCAGTTTACCTAGGCTATCCGCGACGGGATCAGTTGCGATGATATTCTCAAATACAGCGTACATCTTGCTGGTCTGACTGACAGTTAAATCCATCCTCTCACCGGTGGAAAACTGAACTGTCCGCGCAAAAACATCGAGGGTGTAACTCCTTCCATTGTCTCTGCTATAGATCGTCAGCCGCGACGGCGCTGAAATTACTACTGGCCTTATGTTCGGAGCCTTCAACGCCGTGGTCTCCGGTGGACCCAGATCGGCCTTACATGCCGCGATGCCAATCACCAGAATACAGACGGGTAGAAACTGATTACTTCGCGCTCTTAGTGACGACATACTTCGCTCCTGAACGAGGGTGGTGACTTCACGCCGTCGACCCTACTCAGTCGGTGTCAGAAATGCGTCAGATCTTCTCAGCACAGGATCGCGCCTTCGTCAGATTCGATTGAGCACGGACAGCGCGCATGGGACCGACGTAGTGCTGGACCCGAGATCAAAAAGGGCGTTTGCATACCACGAACTGTCGGTTTCGTGTCACCTGTCAGACAAGCGTCAGAAGCCGAGGACCCGCGACGGACTTCTCGAACGTTGGGCGATGGTTGCCGGCTAGTGCGATTGAGATAACCGTGAGATCGGTCGTTCAGGTCCTACGGCTCAAACGCTTTCTTTTCAGACAGCAGCCGGGTAGTGAATCGCTGCCCTTCGCTGATGCGCTCGATCTCGATCGCGGTGGATTCGACGATCTGCTCGACGCGCGCCAGGCGCGCCATAAGCTCCGGATCCCTGCCCGAGCCAAGCGTCTCTCTCTGACCTCTGCTCTTTCCAAAGAAATAGGCACCGGCAAAGGCGCCAGCGAGCACACCAACGCCCGAGAGAACCCCGATGAGTGCGATGAAGATTCCAATGTCACCGGGTCCCATTCGATTCTCCTGTGAGATTGGTTGGGGGGATTCCATGCAGTACGGGGCCAGCGCCGCGCGAGTTCCAGATGCCGGCGCCGGTGTTACTGCGAGATGTAAGTCCGCCCCTTCCAGCTGACACGCCGTCCGCGGATTACCGCGGTCAGGAAGATGTAAAGGAGCACGAGGGAACCGAGCGGATACGCCAGTGCGTAGAGCGGATTCTCCCGTATCGTGACATAGACTACGATCCACCAACCCAGCGTCGCCGCCACCGAGATCGCTGCCCACAGGAGCAGGGTGCCGCCTGTCGCGACTCCGGTCGCTGCCAGTACCAGCGCCAGCAAAGGCAGCAGCTCTATCAATGGTGGCATCAACAGGAAGAGTGGAAAAAGCGTCCGGCCAACTTTCCCGAATGGCACCGAGTCGAGCCCGCCGGCGAAGACGTTCTTCTGCCAACCTCCGATTATCTCTCGCAGCGACGCGTACATGCGGGTCGATAGCTGGTTCACGCCGAGCACCAGCACGACTCTCTTGCGCGCGGCGAAAAATGTCTGCGCCAGCATCATGTCCTCCGCCACCGACGTGCGCACGCTCGCGTGCCCGCCGATCGCGTTGTAGCTGTCATGCGTGACGAAGATGCACTGCCCGTTGGCGATCTTGTCGCGCACATTGGTCGCCTGTGTAACGGACTCGGTGCCGCCGTAGCGCATCGCGAGAATCGTGAAGATCTGCGGCTGGATCACCTTCTCCCAGAATCCGCCGAGCTCCTGGCGACCGGCGACGGAGAAGAGCTGGGCCCTGGTGCGGCGCATGGCGTTCATCGAGCGCGTCACCAGATCGGGGCTGTGCAGCGTGTCGGCGTCGGTGAACTGGAGCACGCTGCCGCGCGCGACTCTCGCGCCGGTCGCGCACGCCCACTGCTTGCCGAACCAGCCGTCTGGGAGTGGCGGCGATTTTATGAAGCGGGCGCGCGGGTCACGTTGGGCCGCGTCGCGCGCGATCTGCGCCGTTCCATCCGTCGAGCTGTCGTCCACGACGATGAGCTCGACATTCGGGTACGTCGTCGAGAGAATCGACGTCACGCAACGCTCGATGTTGTGCGCTTCGTTGCGCGCGGGAACGATCACCGACACGAGCGGCGGATTCTCGAGCGCGACGTCGCTCTCCTCGTCCAGGGAGTGCGAGTGGCGCAGTCGGAGATACGTCACGACCGGTGGAATGATCCACGGCAGCGACCAGAGAAAGGCAGCGGGATATTGCATCAATAAAAAAACGGGGCGCCGCGCGACCGCGACGCCCCGCTCGATGGGGAAGAGTTAACGACCTCCGCCGCCTCCGCCTCCGGGCGGACGGCCACCGCCACCGCCTCCTCCCATCCCGCCACCACCGCCGCCCGGCGCACCGCCACCACCGGGCTTACCCCCGCCACCACCACCACCTTGTCCGCCGCCGCCGGGCGGGCGTCCACCACCACCACCGCCCTGGCCGCCGCCGCCTTGGCCGCCGCCACCACCGCCGGGCTTGCCGCCACCACCACCGCCGCCGCCGGGCTTACCACCACCACCGCCGCCGCCCTGGCCACCACCGCCTTGTCCGCCACCGCC
>PLCA01000001.1 GCA_003134685.1 Gemmatimonadota bacterium
TCGCCCGGGAAGTCATAGGAGCTCAAGAGCTCACGAACCTCGAGCTCCACCAGATCCAGGAGCTCCTGGTCGTCCACCATGTCCACCTTGTTCATGAACACGATGATGTAGGGCACGTTCACCTGCTTGGCGAGCAAGATATGCTCTCTCGTCTGCGGCATCGGGCCGTCGGCCGCTGATACCACTAGAATCGCCCCGTCCATCTGCGCGGCACCCGTGATCATGTTCTTCACATAATCGGCGTGGCCCGGGCAGTCGACGTGCGCGTAATGTCTCTTGTCGCTCTCGTACTCCACGTGGGCGGTCGCGATCGTGATGCCGCGCTCCCGCTCTTCGGGCGCTTTATCGATTTGATCAAAGGCAACGGGCGTTGCCAGTCCCTTCTTGGCCTGGATCGCCGTGATCGCCGCCGTCAAAGTGGTCTTGCCGTGGTCGACGTGGCCAATCGTGCCGACGTTAACGTGGGGCTTGGTGCGATTGAATTTCTCTTTGCTCATTTCTTATCTCGCCTTTGTGGTGACTTTATTGATGATTTCTTCGGCCTTCGACTTCGGAACTTCCTCGTAATGCGCGAACTCCATCGAGTAGACAGCTCTTCCCTGCGTCATCGACCTGAGCTTCGTGGAATAACCAAACATCTCCGATAGCGGCACCTGCGCGTCGATCACCTGCGCCTCGCCGCGCTGATTCATGCCGCCGATTCTTCCGCGCCGCGATGAGAGATCGCCAAGCACGTCGCCCATGTACTGATCGGGCGACACGACTTCGACTTTCATGATCGGCTCGAGAATGATGGCACCGGCTCTCTTCGCCGCTTCCTTGATCGCCATTGATCCCGCGATCTTGAACGCCATTTCGCTGGAGTCGACGTCGTGGTACGAGCCGTACACCAGCTCCGCCTTCACATCGACCATCGGGTAGCCAGCGAGCACTCCGCCTTCGAGCGCCTCGCGCATTCCCTGCTCCGCCGGCTTGATGAACTCACGCGGAATCGTGCCGCCGACGATCTTGTCCTCGAAGACAAAGCCTTCGCCCTGCTTCGCCGGCTCGATGTTGATCACGACGTGCCCGTACTGACCCTTACCGCCCGATTGGCGAATGAATTTTCCTTCGACTTTCTCGACGCGCTTCTTGATTGTCTCGCGATACGCCACCTGCGGGCGTCCGATGTTCGCATCGACCTTGAACTCGCGCTGCATTCGGTCGACGATGATCTCGAGGTGGAGCTCGCCCATCCCGGAGATGATCGTCTGGCCCGTCTCCTGATCGGAGTGCACGTGGAACGTCGGATCTTCCTCGGACAGCTTCTGTAGCGCAATCGCCAGCTTGTCCTGATCTGCCTTGGTCTTCGGCTCGATCGCGACGTCGATGACGGGATTCGGGAACTTCATCGCCTCGAGGATGATCGGCGTGTCTTCCATCGTCATCGTGTCGCCGGTGCGCGTGTCCTTGAGGCCGATCGCAGCCGCAATGTCGCCGGCGAGAACTTCCTGGATCTCTTCCCGCTTGTTCGCGTGCATCTGGAGCAGGCGTCCGACGCGCTCGCGCTTGTCTTTGGTCGCGTTGTAGACGTAGGAGCCCGAATTCAGAACACCGGAATACACACGGAAAAACGTCAGCTTACCAACGAATGGATCGGTCGCGATCTTGAACGCGAGCGCCGAGAACGGCTCATCGTCCTTCGGATGTCGCTCAGCCGGCTCGCCGTTTGGCAGGTGTCCTTCGACGGCAGGGACATCTTCGGGCGAAGGAAGGAAGTCGACTACCGCGTCCAGCATCGCCTGCACGCCTTTGTTCTTGAACGCTGCGCCGCAAAGCACGGGGACGATGAAGCCGCCGACGGTCGCGCTCCGAATGGCGTGTCGAATCTCGTCGTTGGTGAGCGGTGTGCCGCTGAAGTACTTCTCGATCAGCACTTCGTCGTGCGAGACGGCTGCCTCGATCACATCGTGGCGGGCCTTCTCCATCGCCTCGCGATATTCCTCGGGGACTTCCGTGATTTCGAACTCTTTGCCGAGCGACTCGTCGTCGAAGATGTATTGCTTGCGCTCGATGACGTCGATGTGCCCGGTAAAGGTCTCGCCGGTTCCGACAGGCAGCTGAACCGGATACGCGTTTCTGGTGAGGCGGTCCTTGATCATGCGCATGCAGCGATCGAAGTCGGCCCCGACGCGGTCCATTTTGTTGGCGAAGATCAGCCGCGGAACCTTGTAGCGATCGGCCTGGCGCCAGACGGTCTCCGTCTGCGGCTCGACGCCGGCAACGGAATCCAGAAGGGTTACGGCACCGTCGAGCACGCGGAGGGATCTCTCGACTTCAACGGTGAAGTCGACGTGACCCGGCGTATCGATGATGTTGATGCGGTACTCGATGTCGTTCCGCATCCAGAACGCGGTGGTCGCGGCGGACGTGATCGTGATGCCCCGCTCCTGCTCCTGCTCCATCCAGTCCATCGTCGCGGTGCCTTCATGCACCTCGCCGATTTTGTGGGTCTTGCCGGTGTAGTACAGGACGCGCTCGGTCATAGTCGTCTTCCCGGCATCGATGTGGGCCATGATGCCGATGTTACGATAGCGGTCGAGCGGGGTGTGGCGTGCCATGATCTCTGGAAACTCTCTCTATAGAAGCGGCCCCAGCAAACAGCTGGAGACGGTGGTCTCAATTCAACAAAAATGCGGGTGGACCAGGGCGTCCCTGAACGGGACCGGTATCCATCCGCTGCCGCCGGGTGCATCCGCAACTGGTTCGCGAATGGGGACTCGAGGCGCGCCGACCGCGTCTTAGGCGGGTGCCCGCGCGAGCGGGCTGATTCGGCGATTAAATTTTAGTGTAATGCGGCCGCGGTAAGCTGCGTTCCGCCATAGCCTTGTAAAGGTATTCGCCGACGAGGCTAAGTCAATGGGACCAGATCGAAAAAAGCAGCTCCGTGCTCCGCACTTTGCAGCTTCGCCCCCTTGTGTGGTTTTACTTTGTTACGTAAAGTACTCTGCATCGTTATATGATGTACTCCAAATCACTTTCGGACTCCTATGCGCGACAACTCAGCAGCAATAGCCTGGACCGCCGCTCTCGTCACTTCCGCCCTGGGAGCTGCCCTCCTCTTCTCCGCCTGGCCGGGGATCAACTGGGCAATCTGGGTAACCGCTGCCTCCATCTCGGCAATCCTCTCCCGAATCGTCGGCCAGAAAAAGATCGAGGCACCCCTGCTCGTACTGTTGACTTGGGCCACCGTGCTCAGCTTCGGGCTGGCTGTCACCGACAAAGACCCGATCCGGTTCTTCGTCGTGATTAGCGATGCGATGCTGCTCGGTCTCGCCGTCATCGCTGTCGGCTCCGAGTCCTGGAGTGCACTCTCAGCAAAATTGCTCGCCGCAGTGCCTTTGCTGGCGCCATTGCGGGTCTGGCAGGCTACCGCGTTCGAAGCGGCTGACGCCCCGGGGTCGATCTCCTCCCCTAGAGCCAGGTCCATAATCAGGGGAACTCTGCTGTCCCTGCCGATCGTGCTCATTCTCATCATGCTGCTCGGCAGCGCTGATCCTGTAATTCGGTGGGGCACCGACCGGATTGCGGAGTGGCTCCCGGACTGGTCATTCCCACCTCGATTGCTGTTCTTCGGTTTCCTGCTGTCGATCACGCTGGGAGCAAATTCGATCTCATCGCGACAGATCGGATCGAGACTTCCCAACATCCCGGCGCTTCCTCGAACGTTGACAATCGGTCTCACGGAGCAGCGAATGATGCTCTGGAGCGCCGCGGTTGTGCTCTGGCTCTTTGTGGTGCTTCAGATTTCCTACTTCATTCACCCACCACCGGTAGTGATGGATAGCGGCGTCACGTTCGCCGAGTACGCGCGCCGCGGTTTTGGGGAACTTTCATTCGCGGCCACGATTGTGGGTGCGATCATCCTGATTCTTGAATACGCGCGTCCCGCTGACGCGACCGAGCGTGACCGGCGGATGCTGGTTCGGCTCGAGCTCGCCCTTCTCGTTGCGCTCGAGTTGGTGCTCGTCTCCGCTTTCCGGCGAGTGATTCTCTACGAGCAGGCCTACGGATTCACGACGGGTCGACTGTTTCCGCAAGCCTACATGGTCGCCATGTCGCTCGTGCTGATCGCGCTCGCGCTTGAAGTCGCGCGGGGCGGGATCTCCATATCCTTCGGACGGCGGGTGGCGGAGATTGCCCTGGGTGTGTTTACCGTCCTGGTGTTCTGGAACTACGAAGCGTGGATCGTCAACCAGAACATCGATCGTGTGGCGCAAAGTGGGAAGTTCGACTGGGACTACACCAACAGACTGTCGAGAGACGCGATCCCCACTCTGGTATCGCGGCGCGCAGAGCTGCCTCCGGACGCGCGCGCCGGCATCGAAGCCCGGCTTGCCTGTGCCCGGCTCCCGGCGGAGCGTCGATGGTTTGAGTGGAACCAGAGTGTCCACGCGGCCGATCGCGCATTGCGCAGCTGGAAGAGGGCGCCGTGCGTTCGTACTCCTCCCCCCCAAACGCCCGATACGTCCCTGACTACTACGACTCGACCTTTGGACGCACCAGCAAATAGAGCGGCCAGCTCAACGCGAGAAGAATGAGCGAATAGACGCTGTTCCGCGTGTCGGCCGCGACCGCACCTAAAAGGAAGGCGACTGAAAGCACAAACACCCCACCAGTCGTCCACGGATGACCCTTCGCCCTGTACGGCCGAGGAGTGTCGGGCTCCTTTTTCCGAAGTATTAGCAGACTCCCGAACGTCAGAACGTAGTTGGCCACGAAAAAGAAGGCCGTGATCGCCAGCACGAACTCGAAGGTTCCGGTAATCACAAGCGCCAGCACGACGATAGTGCTCAGCAACAAGCCGACAGATGGCGTACCACCCCGATTCACATACTCCGCTGACGGCAGGAATCCCAGCGCGCCGAGCCGATATAGCACGCGCGAAGCCATGAGCTGAAACGCGTTGACCGCGCTCAAGAGCGAGATGATCATGATCGACCGCAGAACCGTATCCCCCTTCGTTCCGAAGACTTCGCGCGCCGCCGAACCGGCGACGAGCGGGTCTCCGGCCATTTTGGAGAGGGGAAGGACGTACAAAAAGGCGAGATTCACCAGAACGTAAAGGAGCCCGACGGCTATCACTCCGCCGAAGATGCTGCGCGGGATCTCACGCGCCGGGTCTCGCACTTCGCCCGAGAAGTACGTGATTGCGTAGTACCCGTCGTAGGTGAAGATCACGGCCTGCATCGAAAGAACGAGCGCGGTGACGAGAGCGAATCCGTGCGACACGGGAAGGCGCGCGGTGTCGCTGGCCTGTACGTTCAATCCGCGACCCCAGACAAAGCACGCGACGATGAGAACGACGAACGCGCCGGTCTTCGCGATGGCGGTTATCATCTGCGCTCTGCTCCCCGATCTGACGCCGATCCACTGTAGCAGAGCGAACGCGACAATGACCGCCGATCCGATCGTCGAAGCGACGCCTTTCTCCCAACCGAAGAGCAGCGCCGTGTATTCACCGATGACGATTGCCGCCAGCGCGGCGCTGCTACACGTCGATAGCCAGTCGCTCCAACCGATGACGAATCCGGCGTACGGGCCCATGCCTCTGCGGACAAAGACCGTGAACCCGCCCGATTCCGGCATCATTGTCCCCAGCTCGGCCAACGTATTCGCGCCCAACGCGGCGTAAACCGCTCCCATCACCCAGACGCTCAGGAAGAGCGGCACGCTCGGCAGATGTTGAGCGATCTCACCGGGTGTCCGAAGGATTCCTGAGCCGACGGTATTGCCGACGATTACCGAGAGTCCGAATACGACTCCGAGTACCGCGAGAAGGCTCCGCGTCGGTCGAGCGGCGGGCGCGCTCGCCGGTTCCCGCGTCTCCACGGGCTGGGTCACTCGCGCGAAGTCAGTCGCGAAGAACCGTTCGTGGCGAGCGGTCTGGCCATGAAATCGGCGAGCAGCTCGTGGAAATGGTGGGTGCCCACTTCACGGCGCTCGGAGTACCGGCCACGGTCATAGAGTCGCGAGCGCACTCCGCGCTGCACCGACTCGACTACTTCCTCGTCTTCCATCTCGACGCGGTGCAGTCCCGCTCCGACGCCGCTCTCGCGGAGCGCTTGATTCCATACGTAGGAATGAAACGCGACTTTGGTGCGTCCGGCTGACTGGGGGGTGACGACGTTGAGGGAGAGTCCCCACGGATAGAAGTTGAACATGATATTGGGGAACAACCAGAAATAGAACGCCCCCACCCGCTCGCTCGCGTTTGGATGTCCCTTCGGCAGATCGAACGCCGGCTCTCCGGCCTTTGCGATTCCGAGCTGCAGATTGCCATAGCGATATCTCTCGGTGCGATATCCGGAGTAGTCGAGCTTCTCCGCCAATCCCGCGTGCACGTACGGGATGTGGAACTCCTCGAGATAGTTGTCGCAGTAGAGCGCCCAGTTGGCGTTGATCAGATAGTCCTGCGATGTCGCGTTGTCCCGGACGAATTCCTCGAGCGGCATGAACGACACGCGCTCGCGCACCGGCGCGATCCATTCGTCGAACGGCATCTCAGGAGCGAGGCCGCTGAAGAGAAGCGGACCGAAACGCTCGAGCGGCAGCTGCGGGAGATTGTCCTTCTCAGAGGGAAATCCGACCGTCGTCTCGAATTCCGGCATCGACACGAACTTGCCATCGAGCGAGTACTTCCGTCCGTGATATCTGCAGCGAAGAGAGCGCGCGTGGCCCTCGCCCTCGACCACGATCGCGCCCCGGTGCGTACAAACGTTTGAGAGGCAATGCGTCGTGCCTTCGTCGTCCGAGGTGAGGACCAGCGGCTCGTTGAGACATCCATCGAGCAGCGTGAACGGCGCCACGCGTCCCGGAGCCTTGACCCGCGAGGCATCGCCGACCCACTGCCAGCTGCGCGCGAAGACGCGATCCTTCTGGATCTCGAAATACTCGGGGTCCGAATACACGCGCGCTGGCAGCGTCGATGCCCGCCGGATATCCTTGTCGATCTCGAAATCGCGTGGGGCCATTCCGCGAATTTACCCTGCGACTATACTCGCGCCAGAGCCGGCACTCTCGCGTTTTCAACTATTACGGAAGACTACGTGCCAAGGCGCATATCGAAGCTATCCGTGCAGAACGACTAGGCCGGTAACGACAGCGATGATCTGCCCGATGAAAATATCTCCTGGGTAGTGAACCCCGAGGAACACCCGAGACATCCCGATTCCGACGGCGAGCGCAATGAGCGGCAACGCCAGCGACGGGAAGGCACTCGCGTAGATGAACGCGACCGACATCGCCGCTGCCGCGTGTCCCGATGGAAACGAAAAACGATCAGGCTCCACAACGAGCGCGGTTGCGGTTACGGCGCGCGACGGGCGTGGTCGTCCAACCGTACGCTTAATGAGTTGGACGAAAACGTGTGACAACAGGAGCGTGGCGAGCGCATGCCTTCCTACTACCGCGGCGGCACCGCCTGCCAGCAGCGGCAGCGTCGCCACGAGAATGGTGCAGGTAGCCCCGCCGGCGTTCGTGAGGATGGCCCAGAGTACACGGGCGAGGCGCGACGAATCTGCCAGCGCCCATCGCAGGAACAGCGTGCGATCGCGCGCGCCAAGATTCGAGAGCAGCATCGTGCTATTGATCATGTATAGCTCGGGTTCATAGCTCGCGGATGGAACCCTGGCGCTTCCGCTCGTACGGAATTGTAGCATTCGCATGTCATGCTATGACCACGAACCGACCCCGACTGTGTAACAATGCTCCACAAGCCTGTAAGTGTCGGCGCTGTCATCGTTTATAGAGATCAATACGCAGTCGTGACAGAGAACGGACAGACTGGTTACTATCCACAGCTATCTTGTGTTTAGCCTTTCATGGACTCGCGTCTGCCGTTGAAAAAAGATCTGGCACCGGGTGTCGTCTACTGCACCGATACCTATCCGCCGCAGGTCAACGGAGTCTCCGTCGTGACGGCACTCGCGGTAGCAGGTTTGCGGGCTCGCGGTTGGAGAGTCGCGGTGATCGCTCCCCGCTATCCGAGCAACCCGCCGCGGCGCGTGAAACAGTTCGTCAACGATTTCGGAAACCCCGACCTGCGTGTGGATCTGCCGAGCGCGGCCTTCCCGCCTTATCCAGACATTCGACTCGCGGCGCCTGCGTACTGGCGCATCGCCCGAACCGTAGAAGAGTTTCGACCCGACCTGGTGCACTGCGCCACCGAGTTCATGATCGGACGCCTTGGTCAGGTCGCCGCGCGCCGCGCCGGGCTTCCTCTGGTTTCATCCTACCACACGGATTTCAGTCGCTATACCGAAGCGTACGGGGCTCCGTGGCTGAAGGGCACTGTGTCCGGTTACATCGCCCGCTTCCACGGACGCGCATTGCGCACGTACACCCCTTCACAGATGGCGCGCGCGGACCTCCTCGCGCTTGGACTTCGGGACGTCGAGGTGTGGGGGCGCACAGTCGACACAGGAATTTTTTCTCCGTCCCGATGCGATCCAATGCTCCGCCGTCTGAATGGCTGGGAGGGCAAATTCGTATTGCTCCACGTCGGGCGCCTCGCCGCTGAAAAGGGAGTGGAGCGGATTCTGGAGGCGTTCCGAATCGCTCGAGGTCTACTCGCCGTGGGAAGCTTGCATCTCGTCATCGCCGGCGGGGGACCCGAGGAGCCAGCGCTGCGCCGGGCCGCGCCGCCGGACGTCACCTTCCCCGGCGTTTTGGATCACAGGCGCGAGCTACCGCAACTGTACGCGACCGCCGATGCGTTCGTGCTCACATCGCTTACGGAGACCCTCGGACTCGTCGTCCTCGAGGCGATGGCGAGCGGACTTCCCGTGATCGCCACGCCGGCGGGGGGAGTCGCCGACCACTTGCGGCACGAAGTGAACGGGCTCGCTTACCCGGCGGGTGACGTCACCGGAATGGCGCACGCAATCGTGCGGCTCTGCATGAATCGCAAGCTGCGTGATGATCTCGCGCGCGGCGCGCGGCGCACCGCCGAAGGATTGGACTGGGAAGGAGAGCTCGACCGGCTCGATGCCAGCTACCGCGAGGTCTGCGTCGCGCACGCCGGCCGCCCGGCCCTTGGCGGCGGGCTGTCTCGTGATGCATTCCAGTTTAGCCCGAAGCCCCAAGCCGGCCCGCCCATCGCCCTTGGCAGGTAGTCTTCAGTTCACAGTTCTACAGTTTGCATAGCCCCGAGTACGTCTCCGGCCTGCGATCTCTGTAGAACTGCCACACATTCCGGACCTCGCGAATCTTGTTGAGGTCGAGCTCCGCCGTGATCAGCTCGTCTTTGTCGCGTGACGCCTGGGCCACGATCTGCCCGCGCGGATCGCAGAAGTAGCTCTGCCCGTAAAACTCGCCGATGTTCCACGGCTTCTCGACGCCGACGCGATTGATCGCGCCCACGAAGTACGCGTTCGCCACCGCGTGCGCCGGCTGCTCCAGCTTCCACAGGTACTCCGACAGCCCAGCCACCGTCGCCGAGGGATTGAACACGATCTCGGCGCCATTCAGCCCGAGCTCGCGCGCGCCCTCGGGGAAATGCCGGTCGTAGCAGATGTAGACGCCGATGTCCGCGTACTGCGTTTTGAAAACAGGATATCCGAGATTGCCGGGCTTGAAATAGAACTTCTCCCAGAATCCCGGCGCGGTGTGGGGGATGTGGCTCTTCCTGTACTTTCCGAGATACGTCCCGTCGGCGTCGATGACGGCGGCGGTATTGTAGTAAACACCGGTCTCATCCTCCTCATAAATCGGGGAGATGATCACCATCGAGTGCTTCTTCGCTACCTCCTGCATCAGGCGTGTCGTCGGCCCGTCAGGAATCTTCTCCACCGCGTCGTACCACTTCGTATTCTGCTCGGCGCAGAAATACGGGCCGGTGAAGATCTCCTGCATGCAGACGATCTGTACACCCTGCTTCCCTGCCTGATCCAGGAATTTGAGATGCTTCTCGATATTGGCTTCGCGGATTTTCTCGAGCGGTGCTTCGGTCGAGCCCGCATGCGACGCCTGAATGAGACCACACTTTACGACACGGGCCATCCCGCTGTCTCCTATGAGTTTTGAGTAATCGACTTGCCGGCGGCGATCTGTCGCCGCATCAGCAGCCAGTAAATCAGGAAGCTGAGTCCGAACGTGACGAACCAGGCGTATGAATAGAGTTGATCGAAAAAATCGGGGTGCGCAACTCTGCCGCCGGGTGTCACCGCAGCACGGACGAATCCGGGCACAACGGGAAGAATCGCGAGCACCAGCGCCACCACCGCTCGCGGATTCACACCGCCCCAGTAGCAGTAACGTCCGTTCATTCGGAACAGGTCATCCACGTCGAGGCGCTGCTTCCTCAGCAGCCAATAGTCACAGATGAGGATTCCGCCCAGCGCGCCCATCAGGCTCGAATACCCTATCAGCCACGTGAAAATGTACGCGCCAGCGCCCGCGTACAGCTTCCACGGCATCATCAGTATCCCGATGATCGCCGTGATGATTCCGCCAGTTACGAAGCTGATCCGCTTCGGGCTCAGATGCGAAAAGTCATTCGCGGGGGAGACGACGTTGGCCGCCATGTTGGTGTGGAGCTGGGCGGCGAGCACGATCAGCGCCGCAAAGATTATCAGCACAGGACCGCCAATCATCGTCACGAGGACCACCGGGTCCCAGACGGCCTTGCCGAAGATCACGATCGTCGCGCTGGTCACCGCCACACCGATGAACGCAAACGTGGTCATCGTCGTCGGAAGGCCGAGTGCCTGACCAGTGACCTGCGATCGCTGACTCCGCGCGTAGCGTGTGAAGTCGGGAATGTTGAGACTGAGCGTCGCCCAGTATCCGACGTTCGCCGTGAGCGCGGGCGGAAAGAGTTTCCAGAATGAAACGTTTGACGTCTTGCCTTGCAGCCGCTGAGATTCCGTCAGAATGTGGCCCAATCCTCCGCCATGACGAATCCCCCACAGAAGCAGCAGGATTCCACCGGAAAGCAGAAAGGGCGCGGCGTAGCTGCCGAGCATCTTGATTCCCTCGATTCCCCTCACGATGATCGCGACCTGAATCAGCCAAAACAGCGCGAACGCCAGAGCCACGCCCCCGGTGACTGAAGCCCAGCTCGGCCACGCTGCAACAAACAGCGTGTTGAGCGCGAGCGCCCCGATCCAAGTCTGAATGCCGAACCACCCACACGCGACGACGGCGCGGAGCATCGCGGGAATGTTTGCCCCGCGAACTCCGAAGCTCGCTCTGCACATCACGGGGAATGAGATCCCGTACTTGGTCCCGGCATGCGCGTTCAGAACCATCGGGATGAGCACGATGACGTTGCCGAGGAGGATCGTCATCAACGCCTGCCACCAGGTCATGCCTTCCTGCATCAGGCCGGACGCGAGCGTGTATGTCGTGATGACCACACTCATGCCGATCCACAGCGCCGCAATGTTGTAGGTGGACCACGTGCGCCGCGAAAGTGGCGTCGGCGCGAGATCCTTGTTCCAGAGCGGACTGTGCTGGATGTCGTCCGGAACGGGGATCGCCTCGGCCGCGTACGTCGCGCCCGCGGCCGTTGTGGTCACGATGCGAGGCCCGCGGTCTTACGTGGCAGCCACTTGCCGCGCCCTTCCTTGCCGACGACCTCGTAGTCGTCGACGATCACGTCGCCGCGCGAAAGCGTCGTGCGCGCGAAGCCGGCGAGATCCCAACCGTCGTAAGGTGACCAGTCGGCATTGGTCTCCATCGACTCGGGATCGACCTTGTGCGTTTTCTTCGGATGAATGATCGCGATGTCCGCGTCGGCCCCAACCTGTATTGCTCCTTTGCGCGGATAGAGTCCCATGATCTTCGCGGGATTGGTGGAGAGCTTGGTGCACATCTCCTCGAGCGTGATCTTCCCGGCGAGCACGCCACGCGTGTAAATGAGCGGCATCAATGTCTCCAGGCCGGGCATCCCCATCGGGATCTTGGTCCAGTCTCCCTCCCACATTGCCTTCTGCTCTCGATTGAAGGTGCACGTGTCTGTCGACACTACGGAGACTTCCCCGCTCTTTAGGCCCTTCCAAAGTCGCTGCACGTCTTTTGGCTTCTTGAGCTGTGGACAACAGGCGAAGAGATGCCCGTCCTCCCTCTCGAACACGGAATCATCGAGCACCAGGTACTGCACGCATGTCTCCGCCAGAACAGGAACGCCGCGCGCCTGTGCCGCTCGAATAATGTCCGCGCCTTCGCCCGTCGACATGTGCACGATGTAGAGCTGCCCGCCGGTCGCTTCGCACCACTGCACAGCGCGCTGGATCGCCTCCGCCTCGATGAAATTCGGCCGAGTCATCGGATGCAGCCGCGCGCCGTACTTCTTCATCAGCTCCGGCGTGTGGTGCCGCGCGATCAGCTCGTCCAGGACCCGTGCGGATTCCGCATGCACAAGTAGCATCGTGCCGTATTCCTTCATCTTCTCGAGCGTGCCGAACATCGCCCGGTCGTCAGACTGCCAGCCCTCGGATTCATAGATCATGAATTCCTTGAAGGTGGTGAAGCCGCGATCGACCATCCCCTTGATCTGATCCTTGTGCTCGTTCCAGCGCGTGATGCAGATGTGGAACGTGTAGTCGATGAGCGACTTGCCTTTCGCCTTCTTCATCCAGTTGTCGGCCGCCTGCGCGAGGGATTCTCCGGCGTAGGGAATCGCGAAATCAATGAGCGTGGTGACACCGCCGCGGGCGCCAGCGCGAGTGCCAGTGCGGTAGTCATCGGCCGACACAGTCCCGCAGAACGGAAGCTCGAGGTGCACGTGGACGTCGAGCACGCCCGGGATCACGTGATGACCCTTCGCGTCGATCACCTTCGTCGATTCATCGCCTTCGAGATTCTTGCCCAACGCTGAGATCTTCTCTCCGGTGATTCCGATGTCGCCGACGAACGTTCCGGCGGGTGTGACGATGTTTCCACCCTTGATGATCTGGTCGAATGCCACCGATCCTTTGCTCCGGGCCAGTGCAAACGGCTTGCTGCTCGTTGAGGGCTTCGCGCTCCCCGAGCCCTTCTTAGTCGCTGTGGCCTTCTTTCGCGCAGAGGGCTTCTTGCTCGATGATGGACTCCTGCGAGCCGCGCGCTTTTTACTTGGCAACGGCCGTCAGCGCGCGATCGAGCACGTCCAGTGTGAAGTCCGCGTCCTCAGCGGTGATGCACATCGGCGGCTTGATGCGCAGCACATTGCCATCGAGCCCGCCCTTCCCTAAGAGAACGCCCATTTCGCGAGCGGCCTCGAGCAATGCAAGGGTTTCCTTCTTTGCCGGCTCCTTCGTTTTTCTGTCGCGGACAAGCTCGACGCCGAGCATCAGGCCCATGCCGCGGACGTCGCCAATGAGCTGATGATGCTTCGCGAGCCCTCTGAATCCCTCCTTCAGCTTCTTCCCAAGCACGCGGGAATTCTCCTGAAGTCCATCCTCGTCGATGGCGTCGATCACCGCGAGTCCGGCCGCCATGCAGACGGGGTTCCCGCCGAAGGTGTTGAAGTGGATGCGCTGCGTTAGGGCCTGGGCGATATCCATCCTCGTGGTAACAGCGCCAAGCGGAACGCCATTGCCGATCCCCTTCGCCATCGTGACAAAGTCCGGCACGACATCGAAGTTCTCGAATCCCCAGTAGTGATCGCCGGTGCGTCCGAAGCCGGTCTGGACTTCGTCGGCGATGCAAAGGCCGCCGTGCTCGCGCGTGATCTTGTACGCCTCGCTCAGATAGTTCCGCGCGCCGTGCGTCGCGCCACCTACACCCTGAATCGGCTCAGCGATGAACGCCGCGATCCTGCCAGGCGTCGAGTAGCGGATGATTTCACGTATGTCTTCCGCGCTCTTGGATGCGATCTCCTCGGGCGTGCCCGAGAACTGGCTCCGGTATGGATCGGGTGAAACGGCGTGGTGGATTCCCACCGCACCCGGCACGGGGAATTTCCAGGTGCTGTGCGACGTCAGGCCCATCGAGCTTGGCGAGCCGCCGTGATATCCGTTTCGGAGCGCTATTACGTCTGTATTACCCGTAAACAGCCTTGCCATCGTGACCGCGAGATCATTGGCCTCGCTGCCATCGTTCACGAAATAGGTGACGTCGAGGCCCTTCGGCATCTTTGATGCGAGCTTCTTCGCCAGGAGCGGAAAATTCGGATGCAAATAGATCGTGGTCGCGTGCTGAAGTGTCTCCACCTGCTTCTGGATCGCCGCGACGATCTTCGGATGGCAATGCCCGCACGAGACGGTGACGATGCCGGCAAACATGTCGAGGTAACGTTTACCTGTCTCGTCGAACAGCCACTGCATGTGACCTTCGACGATGAGCAACGGCTCGCCGTAGAGCGTGAACACCGCCGGATTCGTGTACTTCTTCCTCATCGCGATGAGCTCGGCGCGCGAGGGACCTGTGTACGGCTTCGGAACATGGTCCGACGGGGGCATCTTGACCCGCGCGCGCGAGCCTCCGGTTCCTTTGCTGCTCGTTGCTCTCTCGCGCGGCGGCGAAGTGGATGCGATGGTCATGATCTACGCCCGCACCGCGACTTCAGGCTGCGGCGCCGCGTACCCTTCCACCGTTTCGTAGCCGGAGTGGTAGTCGGCCGTATCAGGACGGCGAATCTCCGACTGGAGCACGATCCTGTCGCGACGGATGCCACGGAAATCCTCTATGCTCTTCCACCCATCCTTCGCGTGTGCCTCGATGAATTTGTCGAGACCTGAGAGCAGCCGCTTGATGACGTTCGGTCCGACGGCTTGATCGAGCATAGCGGCAGTACAAACCTGAACTGTTCCACACCCGAGCAGAAAGTAGGACGCGGCCTGATTGAAATCGGACACACCTCCGATTCCGGAAAAGCTGCGATCTGGAAAGGCTTTAGTAAGTTGTGCCATCTTTGCCAACGCGAGCGGGAGTATCGCAGGTCCACCAAGTCCGCCGCTCGAGACGAGCCCGTCCACGTTGATCTCGAACTCGAGCGTCTCGGGATCGATCAACGGAATGGACGGGAATGTATTCGACGAGACGATCGCATCCGCTCCGCCGCGGAAGCACGCCGCCGCCTCGACGACGATATCCGCGGTCGCGGGAGTGAGCTTACACCATACCGGAACCTTGGCGACTTCCTTCACAGCTTCGGTCACGACGGAACAGAGCCCTTGATCCTTTCCGATGTTCGACCCCATGTCGCGGCGGTCCATGTGCGGGCAGGAAAAGTTGAGCTCCAATCCATCCGCCCCTTCTCCCTGCGCCGTTTCGGCCAGCTCCTGCCAATGCCGCAGCTCCTTATCATTTCCCGACCCAGCCATGATAGATGCAATTAGTACCTTGTTCGGGAACGCTTCCTTGATCCTCCGGATCCGTGGCGCCCACCACTCGAGCGTTTTATCAGAGATCAGCTCCCAGTTCCAGGACGAATGCAGCGCCGCACCGGGCCGTTTCTTCATCGACACATTTCCATCGTCGGGCGTGGTGCGCATGAACTTCGCCTTTGCCCCATAAACATTGACGACGGGATGGAGTCCTATCGTCTTGGTGACCACTCCGCCCCATCCCGCCTCGAAAGCGCGCGAGATGTTGGATTCCGATTCTGTCGGTGGCGCCGAAGAAAGCAGAAAGGGATTCTCGAACTTGATCCCGGTGAAGGTCACCGATCTATCCACGCTCATACAGCCTCCGAATTGTTATCGCCTCTCGCGCGTTGCCAGCCGTCGAGGCCAATCAGGACATCCAGTTGGTTCCCGCTTCCTTGTTCCACTTCGTCGTCATCTTCTTCGCCTGCGACCAGAATTCGATCGAGCCGCGTCCCGTGATGTCGCCGACGCCGAACTTGGAATCGTTCCAGCCTCCGAACGAGAACGGCTCGCGCGGAACGGGAACTCCGACGTTTACGCCGATCATCCCCGCGCTCGCGTGCTCCATCACGTATCGCGCAGTGGCGCCGCTTTCTGTGAAAACGGATGCCGCATTCCCATAGGGTGATGCATTCTCGATTTTCAGCGCCTCATCGATGTCCTTTGCCCGGATGATCACCAGCACTGGGCCGAAGACTTCGTCCTGCGCAATTCGCATGTCGGGCGTGACGTGGTCGATGATCGTCGGCCCGATGAAGTATCCGCTCTCCTTGCCCTGTACGACGGCCCGGCGCCCGTCCACAAGTACCTTCGCGCCGGCCGCTTCAGCCTCGGCGATGTATTTCTCGATTCGCTCCTTTGCGGCGGCCGAGATGACGGGACCAATGTCCTTCCCGGGAACGATCTTTTTCGCGTGCTCGACCATGCGCTCGATGATCTCGTCAGTCTTCGCGACCGCGACCATCACCGACGCCGCCATGCAGCGCTGGCCCGCGCAGCCCGACATCGATGCCACGACGTTGTTCGACGTCATCTCCTTCGCCGCATCCGGCATGACGATGAGGTGATTCTTCGCGCCGCCCAGTGCCAGACAGCGTTTCAGCGTCGCCGTGGAACGGCGATAGACGACCTTCGCGATCTTGGTCGAACCCACGAAGCTGACCGCGGCGATTCCCGGGTGATCGCAGATCCCTTCGACGGCTTCCTTACCGCCGTTGACGATCTGCAGCACGCCCTCCGGCAATCCCGCTTCCTTGAGCAGCTCCGCGATTTTTCCCGCGCTCAGCGGCACCAGCTCCGACGGCTTGAGAATCAGACAGTTGCCGAGAGCGATCGCGTTGGGCAGCGACCAGTTCGGAACCATGTTGGGGAAGTTGAATGGCGTGATCGCCGCAACGACCCCGAGCGGATACCGCTCGACCCGACACTCGACACCGCGACTGACCTCCAGAACCTCGCCCGGCGCAATCTGCGGCAGCGAGCACGCGAACTCGCACAGCTCCGCCGACTTTAGAACCTCCGCGCGGGCTTCGGATGTCACCTTCCCGTTTTCTTCTGTTATCAGCGCGGCCAACGCGTCGATGTTTTTCTCGAGCAGCGCCTTGTAGCGGTAGAAGACCTGCACGCGTTCCTTGATCGGGGTGGCCGCCCACGCCGGAAACGCCTTTTGGGCGCTCGCAACGGCCGCGTCGACGTCGGCCTGGCTCGACAGCGGCACGCGCGAGATGACGCTCCCATCGCTCGGGTTGTGCACCTCGAGGAATGAGCGGTCGCTGCCAACGAATGAGCCGCCAACATAATTCTGGACTTCTGGGTACTTCACCGTCCCTCCCCGCTTTCGGACGCCCAGCGACTTACGAAATCCCCCAACCCATGGATTGGAAGGCACTTATCCCATCATTCGAAGATGCCTTTAGGGCGGAAACGTCGCAAGCCGATTACAGGCGGATTACAAGCGGATTGCAGACGTCGTCCTTGAAAGTCGCCCCGGCACGAAGCATGATGCTCAGATTCTGGTCGTACACATGGGAACTACAAACCGGAAACTTGATGACTGACCCTTCGGCTACTGTTGAGCAGCCGCACGAAATACTTCCCCCGATTGATCGGGGTATGTCGATCGGCAAGGCGGCGGGGATCACCGTCGCCTCGGCGATATTGGTGACGGGCTCGACCTACTGGGTGGTAAAGGGAACCTTGTCAGCGGGAATGACACGCCTTCTCGCGGTCATCTCGCTTCTCTCGCTGGTCGGTCTGGCATACGGAATGATCGAGCTGGCGCTGGCGGTGATAGCGACGACGGCCGAGCGTCGGAGAATGGCGCGAGAAGTTACCGAGCGGCGCCAAGGAGATCGGGCGAGAACGCCGACCCCGCGCTGATCGTGCGGCTTTCCACCCAAGGGCGCCTACGTCAAAAAAAATCGTCCAGCGTGTGATCGCTGGACGATGGACAGACTCCGAATCGCTTCGTTTTTCTACCAGCGGTAGTGCGCGAATGCTTTGTTCGCTTCGGCCATGCGATGCGTGTCTTCCTTCTTCTTGACCGCGTTGCCTTCGCCCTTGCTGGCGGCGATCACTTCGGCGGCGAGCTTCTCGGCCATCGACTTCTCGTTGCGGCCGCGCGAGAACGTGATCAACCAGCGCATGGCAAGCGCCGTGCGGCGGTCGGGACGAACTTCGACGGGCACCTGGTAGGTCGCACCACCGACGCGGCGGCTCTTCACTTCGACAGCGGGCTTCAGATTCGTGAGCGCCTGCTTGAAGATCGTGACACCGGGCTGCGCGGTCTTGTTCTCAACGATGTCCATCGCCCCGTAGAAGATTCTCTCGGCAGTGGACTTCTTGCCCTGGTACATGATGGCGTTGATGAACTTCGAGACGGTCTGGCTATCGTAGCGCGCATCGGGAAGAATAGGACGCTTGATGGACTTTTTGCGGCGACTCAACTTTCAGCTCCGGTGAACGGTAGGTGCGGCCTCATTTCTTCTTACTCCCAGCTGCAGCACCGCCGACCTTTGGTTTCTTGGTGCCGTACTTGGAGCGGCTCTTGTTGCGGCCGTTGACGCCCGATGCGTCGAGCGAGCCGCGGACGATATGGTAGCGCACACCCGGGAGATCCTTCACGCGGCCGCCGCGAATGAGCACGATCGAGTGCTCCTGCA
>PLCA01000012.1 GCA_003134685.1 Gemmatimonadota bacterium
GTGCAACGGATCACGACCGCCAGATGGTCGAGGCCGATCATCCGGTTCCTCGAAGGATACGCCGCGTTTCTGCCCGTTGCGTTCGTGCTGCTTCTCGCCCTGCTGGTGGGGCGTCACCACATCTTCTGGTGGTCGAACCACGTGCCGGAGATTCCGGAGAAGCGCGTGTGGCTGAATCCGCCCTTCTTCTTCACGCGGGTGATTGTCGTCTATGCTATCATCACGCTGCTGAGCGTTTGGTACATCTACACCTCGGTAAGATTGGATGTGGGAATCCTTCCGGAGTCGGGCGCGAAATGGGCGCGCGGACTTCGCGAGCGGATGCGAAGAGGATTCAAGGACGAGAGACGCGAGCTTCACTCGACGCACTCCCTGCAGGGCAAGCTCGCCGTGTTCCTCGGATTCGCGTTCGCGTTCGGGTGGATTCTTTTGTCGTGGGATCTGTCGATGTCGCTCGACCCACACTTCCAGAGCACGATGTACGGTTGGTGGTTCTTCATGGGAGCTTGGGTCACCGCGCTCGCCAGCTGGACATTGATTGTCATGGCCTGGCGCAGGTACCTCGAGCGCTACGATCTGATTCAGGACAAGCATTTCCATGATCTGGGCAAGCTCTGTTTCGCCTTCACCGCGTTCTGGGGCTACCTCACCTTTGGCCAATACCTCGTGATCTGGTACGGCAACCTGGGCGAGGAGACGCATTGGATGCGGCTGCGGCTAATTGAAGGCTGGCGCATTCCGACGCTGATCACCGTTGCCTTGATGTTCGTCCTTCCGTTTTTTGGGCTGCTCTCGCGCGCGGCGAAGGTTTTTCTCCCCACCATGGTTTTCTTTGCGGCGTCGACGGTGCTTGGTCTCTGGATACACCGTTACCTCGAGGTCTACCCCTCGATCTACGGCGTTGTCGGGAATGTCCCATTTGGCATCTGGGAGCTCGGAGTCACCGCGGGTCTGCTGGGCATCTGGGGGTTTTGCTATCTCTCGTTCATGGATGCATTCCCGCGCATGCGCGTCTTGCTCATGACTTCGCCCTACCGCGACGAGGTGCAGGTACCCGTCAACCCGCGCACGATGGAGCCGTTGCCGGCGCACGAGTAGCCAGCGTACGGTGCGCAGCTCCCGCAACACGCACACGAGCGGCGCGCGTTGTCGGCGAGACACGTGTTCGTCTATATTTCGCGTTGAGGGGCGTTAGCTCAGCTGGGAGANNTGGGAGAGCGCCTGGTTTGCAACTAGGAGGTCGCAGGTTCGAGCCCTGTACGCTCCATTGACCTACTTATTCTGGGGCTAGTTTGGGGTCTGTTTGTCCTCGAGCTAGCCCCCTTTCTGCTGTTCCACCGGTCTGCTCACGCTAGGCGTTCTCGCCGCGACGCGCTGCAAATCAGATAACCGACACTCGATCCCCAATACGCTTGGTGCGCGCGAGAAGGAGTCGGTGCGATGCGCAACCTCCTGCTACTGGAGCAGGTGCGCTTACGCCGAGGCGACGCTTACCGGGCACCTGAATGCGGTTCAGCAGGTGGCGGGTTAAAACGCCGGAGTCCAGATTGACATAAGCAACAACGCCACACACATGTGCCAGAGGCATCTATGCGTCGCTTCGTGACCGCCGCCGTATTCGTCCTCCCGTTTTCGCTTGGCGCTCAGGGACTCCCGCCGGTGGCGGCTGTCGCGCGCGTCGCCGATTCGCTCGCACAGGCGTTCATAGGCGAGCGGGGCGCGCCGAGCGTCGCGATCGCGCTCGTTCGCGGACGCGACACGATAACGATGCGCGCGTGGGGGAAGGCCGACCTTGAAGAAGATGTCGCCGCGACCCCGCGCTCCGTCTATCGGATCGGTTCGGTGACGAAGCAGTTCACGTCCTCGGCGGTAATGCAACTCGTCGAACAGGGCAGGGTGAAGCTCGACGACTCGATCGGCGCGTACCTCCCGACGCTCCCGATGGCATGGCGGGTTGTCACAGTGCGACAGCTGCTCAATCACACGTCTGGCATCCCGAGCTACACGGGCATCGGCCCCGCATGGGTGCGCCGGTGGGGCGAGGAGATGACTCCCGATACGCTCGTCGCGCTGACTGCGAACATGCCGATGTGGTTCGCGCCTGGCACCAACTGGAGGTACGACAACTCCGGCTACGTGGTGCTCGGAATGCTGATCGAGAAGATTACCGGGCACTCGTGGGGGAATGACATCGCCGAGCGATTCGCGAAGCCCCTCGGTCTTGAAGACACCCGCGACTGCCTCGCGACACCGATCGTTCCGCGCCGGGCGCGCGGCTATGACGCTGCCGGGAACGGGTGGACCAACACGCAGTATCTCGCCATGTCGCAACCATATTCGGCGGGCGCGTTGTGCTCGACCGTTGGCGACCTCGCGAAATGGAACCGCGCGCTCAATACGGGTCACGTCGTTTCCGCCGCCTCCTATGCGCTGATGACGACGCCCGTGGGGGCCGCGGCCCCGTCCAGATACGGATTCGGACTCAGCCGCGATACGATCGCCGGCCGGCTAATGATCGCGCACGGCGGCGGCATTAACGGCTTCGCCAGCGGAAATGCCTGGATTCCGTCCGCCGAGCTCTCGATTACCGTGCTCGCCAATTCCGGCTCGGCGCATTCGGATGAGTTGCTCAAGCAGCTCGCTCGGGCGGCGCTCGGGGCCCCACTCGAGCAGCCGCCAAAGGTGCTCCCGCTCGCTGCGGCCAATCGTCAGCGTTATGTGGGCGTGTACGCGCTCGCGTTGCCGAATGGGCCGCGCGACCTCACGGTTGCCGAGCAGGCGGACAATCTCACCGCGCAGCTGGAGGGCCAGAGCGCCATCCCGCTTCTCTACCTAGGGAACGACACGTTTGGAGTCGGCTTTGACCGGGCGCTCCGATTCATTTTCACCATGAATGGCGAGCGCGCAACGAAGTTGACCTTGCTGCAGGGCGGCGGGCGCTTCGACGGGCCGCGAAAGTAGTCGGCGGTCGTGCGCGGCTAAGGCTTAGTAGTACGGAGAGAGCAGCCTCGCTCCTGCTGGAGGAGCCGTAGTACCTTGCGATCGCGTCTGAAAACGCTAGGACACTCGAACGTCGGAGGTCTGTGAGAGCAACGATTTTCTTTGCTTGGCAATCTGATCTCCCTCCGCGAATCGGACGCAAATTCCTGCAGCGTGCGATCGAGGAAGCAATACGCGACCTGCCTGAGGACCCATCTCTCGTTGTTCGGCCAGAGCTTGATCATGACACTAAGGGTCTACCGGGATCGCCCGCGATGGTCGCTTCGATCCTTCGAAAGATCGATGAGTGCGGTCTGTTCATCGCCGATGTTTCTCTTACATATCAGAGACTCACCGCTGAAGCAAAGCGGCTAGCGCCCAATCCCAATGTCATTTTGGAAACAGGGTACGCCTTGAAGCGGCTCGGACCTGAGCGAGTACTTCTGCTGCAGCACAGTGAGTATGGCGGACCAGAGGCGCTCCCCTTCGACTTACGCGGAAACCGTGTTATCACCTTTGAAAACTCGAGGACCGCAGAAGAACAACTGAGAAATGATCTGACGGAAGCGATTGGTTTGATTCTAAGAAGAGTTGGAATTCCCGCGGATATACTCCCGCCGGTCGAACTTGATTTGAGTTACCGAGATCTGCGAATTGAAAGCGCACGCCACCAGTATCGCTTGCCAGTTTGGATCAAGAACACAGGAGAAGAGATTCTCTCGGGCTGGAGCCTCGAAGTTGAATTCCCGCCCGCGCTGCTCGAACCCAATTACTCTTATCCGATCGTGCGTGCCGACCAAGATAGAGGCACGGTACTCATGCGAAGAACTGAAGAGGAACACAGCGGCCCTTTGTACCCTGGGGACAAAAAAGAAGGCATTGGGATTGACTACTATATGGATGATGCGCTATACGAGCGTCGAAAGGTGCTGTTCGAGCAGGAAGTAACGGCCCGCTTTTACGTCGGCACTCGGTGCATAGCCCGGAAAACGACTAAAGTCCGTGACCTGCAAAAGTTCTAAGTTTGGGGCGGCGGCCACGATTCTCCCTCTACAATCATCTCGCTTGCGCCGCGAAAGCTTCGAGCCGCTGAGACCTGCTCGGCCGATCGAATCCGAGTTGCATCGTTCCCTCAAGCAGCGCTAAGCTCTTGACCGGTCCAAAAAGGGAGCGCCGATGAGAAAGCTCTTTGTTCTACTTTCCGGTCTGGCTGCGTGCGGCGGCTCGTCGAACGGCAAGGCGTCAGTCGAAGCGGGGGCGCACAACTCGAAAACCACCCGACCACCGCTTGAGTTCATGGGTGCCAGAGTTGGCGACCCGATGCCGGGCGATGCCATATGCCTCCCGAGCAGATTGGGTCAGCAAAGCTGTCAATGGTCCACACAACCAAAGATCGGTAGCGCCTGGATCAAGCAGCCCTCGAAGATCTATCTTGACGGAAAGCTGGTTACTTGGGGTTTCACGATGGATGTTGACGCTTTCGACGCTATGTCGGCCGCGTTCTCAAAGAAGTACGGCGCAGCCGACACTTCCTGGTCTGGCACTACTCCATCACCTACGGGAAGTGGAGCGACGGCCTACGCGGGAAACCAGTGGTGGTTCGCAGACGGTGAGCTTAACCTCGGTCGTGCAATAGATAATGAGCGGCCGGATCAAAGCTATATGTTCGTCCAGGCTTTCAGCGCGACAAAGAGCGCTGAGCATAACCGCCGCGTTGTTGCTGCCGATTCCGCTGCCAAGGCAGCTGAGGCCGCCGCAACTCTTAAGGACTTAAACGGTCACTAAGGCCGTTTTGAAAAGCTCCTCGTTTCTGCTCCTCGCCGCTACACGTCCACGTTCGCAGGATGTCACCCATTTCAGGCATGCTAGCTCGTCGTCTCTTTGTTTGATTCCCAAGCCCGAGCTCGTGAAGGCTCCCGCTATCCATCAACGGCGCTTCTTCAGGGGGAATGGAGATCGAGACCGCCGCTCCTACGGCGCCAAAGGCTCGGACCCGAATACTGGGAATCGAACTCGACGACGTTATCCCGGGTCTCTAGCTTCGACGGGATGAGATTCCAGTGCATCGTCCTGAGGACCCGTTCTTCAGAAACGGATCGAAATAGACAGCTGGAATGTCCTCGTGCGGGTTCAGGTTGTAGCGAGGCTTCCAGTCGCTCGGGACGAACTTCTTCGTGTAGCCGTAGAGTTTCTCGGTGATCCCGTCGGGATTGATGACCGTCGCGCGTCCGCACATAAGCGAACGCTAGGCACCAGGACAAAAAATCGCCAGAGTCCTGCGATTCCACGTGCATCCGCGCTATCGTGCATCTTGACGTGGTCCCTAAGAGCGGCGACGATACGCCGTCTCAGACCTGGAGAGGGAGGTTGTCGGCCATGACGGGCACCGCGCAAATCCGGGCAGACCGCACATGAATACTTCCCTCGCTCAAGCGGCCAGCGGCCCGACGACGCCGCACCGGGGAACCCAGCCGCAGATGAACGGTCACTTGCTCCTGTGGGCGATCACTTCAGCGCTCGCCGGATTTCTTTTTGGCTTCGATACCGTGGTCATCTCTGGCGCCGAGCAGACGATTCAGGGGCTGTGGGGCCTGAGCGCCGGGGTGCACGGGATCGCGATGGCCGCGGCGCTGTACGGCACCGTGGTGGGGTCGTTGACCGGTGGGTGGCCGGCGGATCGGTTCGGCCGCAAGCCCACATTGCTGTGGATCGGTGTGCTCTACATCGGCTCCGCGGTGGGCTCCGCTTTGGCATCGAATGTCGAAGCATTCATCGCGGCGCGCTTCATCGGCGGCATCGGCATCGGCGTCTCCACAGTGGTCGCTCCGCTCTACATCGCGGAGATCGCACCGCCGGCGCACCGCGGGCGACTGGCGGGGATGTTCCAGTTCAACATCGTATTCGGCATCGTCATCGCGTTTCTCTCGAACGCGCTGCTCGCCGGCATTGGCGCCAACGCATGGCGCTGGATGCTCGGCGTCGCGGCGTTCCCGTCGATCGTTTATACATTGATGTGTCTCGCCATTCCGGAGAGTCCGCGATGGCTGCTCACCAGAAAAGGCGACCGCGAAAACGGACTGCGAGTGCTCCGCCTCATCGAGCCCGCCGCATCGCCAGCGGAGATAGAGGCGGAAGCGGATGCTATTGTTGCGGCCTCCACGCGACAGACGAGCGCGAGAGGGTTCTGGTCAATGCGTCTGCGTGTGCCGATCATGCTCGCGTTTCTCGTCGCGTTCTTCAACCAGCTCTCCGGCATCAACGCGATTCTCTACTTCGCGCCGCGGATTTTCGAGATGACAGGGCTCGGCGCCAAGGCCGCGCTGCTGCAGTCCGTGGGCATCGGCATCACGAATCTCGTGTTCACGTTCGTCGGCCTCTGGCTGATCGACCGCCTTGGCCGCCGCACGCTGCTCACGATCGGCTCCTTCGGCTACATCGCATCCCTCGGCCTCTGCGCGTGGGCGTTTTTTACCCGGCACTACTCAATCGTGCCAGCGACCATTTTCGCATTCATCGCGGCGCACGCGGTCGGCCAGGGCACGGTGATCTGGGTACTGATCTCCGAGATTTTCCCCAATCAATATCGCGCGACCGGCCAGTCGCTGGGCAGCGCCACACATTGGATCTTCGCCGCGCTTCTCACCTCGTTTTTCCCTGCCATGGTGACCGCATTCGCGCCCGGCTACATCTTCCTCTTCTTCTGCGGGATGATGGTGCTCCAACTCATCTGGGTGAGAACGATGGTACCGGAGACCAAGGGCGTGCCGCTCGAGGAGATCCAGAGACAACTCGGCGTCGAGATATGAGCGCGCGTCCCGTAATTGCGGGAATAGGTGAAGTGTTGTGGGACGTCTATCCCGACGCCGCGCATTTTGGCGGCGCGCCCGCCAATTTCGCCTGCCACGCGGCGAGCCTTGGTGCCGAAGCCTGGATGGTGAGCGCGGTGGGTGCGGATGAATTGGGAGATCGGGCGCTGGATTTTCTGGGTCAGCGGGAAGTGCAATGCGCGTCCGTCACCCGCGACCCGAAGCACGCGACTGGCCGCGTGCTCGTGACACTCGACGCGACGGGCCAGGCCAGCTATGAATTTGCCGTCAACACGGCGTGGGATCACCTGTCGTGGTCGGATCAGCGCGCATCACTCGCTCGACGCTGTGATGCCGTTTGCTTTGGAACGCTCGGCCAACGGTCATCCATTTCGCGGGATACCATCCGCCGCTTTGTCGAAGCGACCCCCCCAACAGCGCTCAAGGTCTTCGATGTGAATCTGCGGCAGCACTTTTACGACACTGAGACCATCGAGAGTTCGCTCCAGATCGCATCAGCGCTGAAACTGAACGGCGAGGAGCTTCCGATCGTCGCGGAGGTTTGCGGTATCAAGGCACGGGCGCCCCGCGACGTACTGATGGAGCTGATGACTCGCTACGAGCTCCGTCTCGCCGCGCTGACGCATGGCCGCGACGGCGCGTTCGTCATCGCGGCCGGTGAAGAATCGGAATGTCCGGCGGTTCCAACGACCGTTGTCGACACCGTCGGTGCTGGCGACGCCTTTACCGCCGCGCTCGTCTTCGATTTTCTCCGTGGCCTCCCAGTCATGGAAATCAATCGACACGCCAACGCCGTCGCCTCCTTTGTCTGCTCTCAACCGGGCGCGACCACACCGCTTCCAGCGAGCCTACTGGAATTCGCATGAAGCCATTCGCCGCGCTTGCTGCCTTCTTCTGTATTTTCTCCGCCCTCGTCTCGGGCGTTCAGGCGCAGAACGAGACATTTCGGCCGCAGTTCCATTTCACGCCTGAGCGGAACTGGATGAATGACCCAAACGGGTTGGTCTTTTACGAGGGAGAATGGCACCTCTTCTATCAACACAATCCGTACGGCGACAAATGGGGCCACATGAGCTGGGGCCACGCGGTCAGCCGCGATCTCATCCACTGGGAGCATCTGCCGCTCGCGCTCGCTGAGGAAGACAGCATCATGATCTTCTCCGGCAGCGCGGTGGTGGACTGGAAGAACACCAGCGGATTTGGTAGAAACGGCAAGCCGCCACTCGTGGCGATCTACACGGGCCATCGCGAAGGAACGCAGGACCAGCGGATTGCGTTCAGCAACGACCGAGGACGCACGTGGACGAAAGTGCCCGGCCCCGTTCTCGATCTGCACATGGCAGATTTCCGTGATCCGAGGGTGTTCTGGCACGACGCGACTTCCCGCTGGGTGATGGCGGTAGCGCTGCCGAACGAGAAAAAAATTAATTTCTACACGTCGTCCGATCTCAAGCAATGGAAGTACGTCAGTGAGTTCGGTCCCGCCGGCGCGACGGGCGGACAGTGGGAATGCCCAGACCTGTTCACGCTCCCGGTGGAGGACGGAGGCAGGAAGTGGGTGCTCATCGTGAACATCAATCCCGGCGGTCCGGCCGGCGGTTCGGGCACTCAGTACTTTACGGGGAAGTTCGACGGCAAGCACTTTGTCGCGGATGGCGCCGTCAAGGATATCCACTGGGCGGACTACGGCCCGGATTTCTATGCCGCTGTTTCATGGAACGACGTCCCGAACTCCGATGGGCGTCGGGTTTGGATCGGGTGGATGAGCAACTGGCTGTACGGGCAGGACGTCCCCACTTCTCCGTGGCGCAGCGCCATGACGGTGCCACGGGAGCTCATGCTCCGCCGTACGCCCGATGGCTTGCGACTCGTCCAGAAACCTGTGACCGAGTTGAAGAAGCTGCGCCTGCCATCACCCCTTCGGTTTCGCGGCGGCACGTTTGCGGCCGCAGCCCGATGGCTCGTTGCACACAATGATCTTCCCCGATTACTGGATGTTGAAATGAATTTCAGTCGCGTGACCGGAAAGGATCCCTTCACGGTCAATCTCCAAACGGCGGCGGGCGAACGCACATCACTCACCTTCGATCCCACGCACAACAGGCTTGTGCTTGATCGGGCCCGCTCCGGACAGACGGGGTTCCACCGCGACTTCTCTACGCGTCATGAGGCGCCACTACGCATCACCAATGGTGATGTCGCTCTTCGATTCCTGCTCGATGCGTCGTCGATCGAGATCCTGGCTCAGGGAGGCGAAACGTCGGTCACTGAACTCATCTTTCCCACGGCGGGCCCGCGGGGCCTCACTCTTACATCCGAGGGAGCGACTCCAAACGTGACCGCGATAACCATTCATGCGTTGACCGCCGCGACGCAACCGTCGCGACCCGAGCGTTAAAGATCGAGAAACGTATGTCCGATTTCTTTCAGGATCCTCCCAGGCTCGGCAACCAGTACGACGACGACGCGCTCCTCCGCGCGTACCCCGCGCGAGAAACAGTACATGCGAGCCATGGCGGAGTTAGGTTCGGGCCCGTTTGCTCGTCTGATGGACCGGGTACGGAAAGCGTGGGAGGCGTTTGAGCCTTAAGCCGCTGCGGGGCGGTCGCGCTCCTCAATGTCGATTTTCGGTTGTCCCATTCGACGCTAGTAGAAATTCCTTAAGAGGCCGAAATGAGCAAAACGCTAATCAGGATCACCATGTCGCTCGACGGCTACGTCGCCGGGCCGAATCAGAGCATGAAGGACCCACTCGGCGTGGGCGGTCAGGCGCTGCACAAGTGGGCGGTCGAGCTCGCCGCATGGAAAGAGCAGCATGGCCAAAAGGGTGGTGCCGTCAACGCGAGCTCGGCAATCATGCAGGAGATGTTCGAGAACGTTGGCGCGGTGATCATGGGCCGAAACATGTTTGGCGGTGGGCCAGGGCCGTGGAAGCCGGACTGGAAGGGATGGTGGGGCGAGAATCCACCCTATCACATGCCCGTCTTCGTGCTAACGCATCACTCGCGCGATCCACTTCCGATGCAGGGCGGCACGACGTTTCACTTCGTCACCGATGGAATCGAGTCAGCGCTGAACCAGGCGAAGCGGGTGGCGGCTGCCAAGGATGTCCTGATCATGGGCGGCGCCCAAACCGTTAACCAATTTCTCGCTGCCGGCCTCGTCGATGAAGTCAACATTTCGATGGCGCAGCTGTTGCTCGGCGCCGGCGAGCGCCTGTTGGACAACCTGGGCGACCCGCCTCCGCGGTTCGAGCAGACGCGAGTCGTCGAGGCGCCGGGCGTCGTTCACCTGAGGTATCGCGTCGCGCGCTGAGGTCTGGGAAATAGTCGGCAGGCCAGCCAGCTGCACTAAATTCTAAATATCGATTTCAAGGGATGAGGATGAGTGCCCCGCGATATCCAAACGAAAGCAAAGCGTACCGCGCTGCGCGTGATTCACTGCTCAAAGACGAGCGCGAGCTTGTCAAGAAAGTGAAGGCAGTGGCAGCAAAACGCCGCAAGCTTCCTCCCGGCGGCCAGTTGAAGGAGGACTACGTCTTCCAGTGGGCCAATGATGGGAAGCTCGGTAAGAGTGTGAAGTTCTCGGAGCTGTTCGGCGACAAAAACACGCTCCTGCTCTACTCATTCATGTTCGGTCCGAACTGGGACAATCCCTGCCTGTCCTGCACCTCACTGGTCGATGGGTTCGATCGCAGCTGGTATCAGGTCAGCCGCGACGCCGCTTTTGTAGCGATCGCCAAAGCTCCGGCAGAGCGAATAAATGCGTGGGCAAAAAAACGTGAATGGTCACAGATTCCGCTGGTTTCTGGATTCAGCTCGCCTTTCCAGGCCGATTACAAATGTCAGGGAGACTCCGATGACATGCAGCTGCCGGTGATGCACGTATTCAGGAAACAGAAGGGAAAGATTTTCCATTTCTGGGCCACCGAGCTGTCGGGGAATCACGTCGACACGGTGTGGCCGTACTGGAATCTTATGGACTTTACTCCAGAGGGCCGGCCAGACATTCCGGTTCCACCGCAGAATTTCAGGTCCGAATTCCTTGAAAAACACTATTTGAATAAGAAGTAGCATGGAAGACCTCACCACCGGACCGCTCACCAGGCATCTGTTGAGGACCACGAGCTTCATGCCCGTGACGATGATCTTCCAGACGCTGTATTTCCTGATCGACCTCTACTGGGTCGGCAGGCTTGGCACGCACGCGATCGCCGCCGTTGGAATATCCGGCAACTTCACCTTCATCGTGCTCGCCCTGACGCAGATGCTCGGCGTCGGTACGACGACCGTCGTATCGCACGCTGTCGGAAGAAAGAATCGCGACGAAGCGCAGCTGATGTTCAATCAGGCGCAGGTGCTGGCGGTCGTTACCGGAATTGCTTTTCTGATTGTGGGGATGCTGGTGCGGGTTCCGTACAGTCGCGCGTACATGCCGACCGTGTGCGCACCCATGAAGAAAACAAAGGCGCAATTCGGGGGTCTGTTTGGGGGTCTGTTTCTCCCGCCAAAGTACGATATCGTATAAGTGAGTGACCGGCTCCGACGCTCGGTTTCCCTCTAAAGTCCGGCAAATTGATGTGATTGGTTTGTGCTATGTTTTGATTTGCAATCAGGAGAGTGATGCTCGGGAGGTGGCAGCGGTTACTCCGGTCACTCGCTCTAAGACCTTGAGCCTGCCGATGGCGCGTGCACAACGGTGAGAAGGAAGAGGCCGCCGGTCGCAGACCGTGCAGAATGCTCAACGCCAGGCGCGAGGACGAGCAAATCCCCTGCGCGCAATGGATACGCCCGGCCCAACGCCTGAAAGACAACCTCGCCCTCGAGCATGTGTACGGTGACCGGTCCCTCGGTGCTATGCGTGGGCAGATCTCCACCAGGCGCAATGCCAATCATGGTAAGCCGCAGCGGTCCTTCCTTGACGAGTGTGCGTGCGCTCCGTCCGTGCTCGGCGAGGAGTACGGGGTCAACCATTCGCTCGTCCTGGGTTAGATGCCGGACGAGGACTTCGCCTTCAATGGTGCGGTGCATCGATGACATGGTAGCGTCTCTCGTATTGTGTTGGTTAGGCCGTGTTTGATAACCGGAGCCCGGTAGTATACGCTGCCGTCCCAGCCTCAGATCCCAGCCTCCTGGCTGTAATACTGGTGATCCTCGCGCCAGCCACCCTGGCCCGCGCCGATATGCCCATAGTCGTGCACGAATTCGATCCGGCGAACGTACTTGACCATCGTGAAGCCTAGTTGCGTTTCCACCCGGAGGCGAAGTGGCGCGCCGTGTGGCACGGGCAGCGGACTGTCGTTCATTTCGTAGGCGAGGATCGTTTGCGGGTGCGACGCCAGGGCGATGTCGATCGTGCCGTAGAAGCCGCCCGGGCCGGCGGGATCGGGTTCAGATGTCGACTTGTCGTCGAGCGCGTAGAACACCACATAGCGCGCGGCCGCGAGCGGGCGACAGTGCCGCACGATTTCGCCGAGCGACACGCCGCTCCAGCTGGCGACGGCGGACCACCCCTGAATGCAACAGTGTTTGGTGATCTGCGTTTGCTTCGGCCAGCGTCGGAGTTCCGCGAGCGTTAGGTGTAACGGGTGTTCCACCAAGCCATCCACGTCCAGCACGAAGCTCGCGAATCGCTCACGCGCCATCGCCGCATACTCGGCGCCCGCGGGCGGGCGTCCGTTCACGCGAAAGTACGGCGAGATCTCAGTGGGGGCGTACCGCTGCACCGAGCGACCGTACCCGAACAGCGCTCGGCGCAAGGGATCCGTTAGCGCCTGCGTGCGCCGCTGCACCAGTCGTGGATGGCTGAGCGAGTACCGTGTGGCCACGATGTGGATCACGATGATGCCGGCGAGGCCAGCGAGCCCCACGATGAGCCCGAGCGCGCCGTACGCGAGGCGGATGTCGCCGAGCACGATCAACCCCATCTCGCTAATCGCGCCGTGTGCGATCACCATCGAGAGGTGCACGACGAAGAACGCGAGGTACGCGCAGAGGCAGAGGAAGTGAATGCTGCGCGCGGCCTGACGACCCCGAAAGAGCCGGATGTACCACGGAAACCGTGCCGCGATCGAGGGTGACATGGCGAGCCCGGTCGCGATAGCGAGAGGTGACAGAAGAAAGACCACCGAGAAATACGCCAGCTGCTCAAGTGGGTTGTATTGTCCCGGGGTGACGACGAGATGGGACCCGAGGTAAGACCGCAAGACGTGCAGAGCGCCCGGGAGAATCGACCAGGAGATGGGGACGAGCCGGCGCCATTCGGGCGTGACGCAGAGCATCACGACATACAGTAGTCCGGTAAGCAGCCAGCCCGCATCGGCGAGAAAGTGCCAGTGCCGGCCCAGTCCCAGGTTCTTGCGTCCGGGGAGCGCGATCCATGACGAGAACGACTCCTCCTCGTCGCGCGACGTCCAGAGCTCGTGCGTGGGCAGCCGCTTGCGCGTGAATCGCAGCCATTCGCTACCCGGCGTGCAGTCCTCATTCCAGTAGAGCTTGGGATGCGCACTCAGGATTTCGAATCCGCTGCGCACGAGCAACGAGATGAAGAGTAGATTGAGAAAGTGCGTCGCGCGCAACCAGAGCGGGAAATCGAGAATCGTCATGGCTAGATGTGGTCGAGACGCAGATCGCTCCGGGGACGGGCTTCGCGCGGACGGTGAATCGAAGGATCAACGCGAGAGCTTTGTCAGCGCGGAGCTCTTGTGCATCGCGATGTGTTCCGTCTGGTCGCTCTTGATTTCATACTGCGGTTCGTCCTTGCCGGCATGGACCGTGTACGCTTTGAACTGGATCTCCGACGTCACGACCCGAGTGATCCGGCCGCTCACGCGGCCCGCTTCAGAGTTCCAGCTCACGTGGTCGCCGCGTTTGAATCGTCGCGTCGTCATAGCAACTGCCTCCCTCAGGGATCGGTGATATCATGCCGCAATCGCGGGGCCAGCCCGCGTCGCCCACAGACTCGCGGTCGGGTGCCGCTCATCCGGCTCATTCGCATCGCTGTCATCGGTGTGGGGTGAGGCGGGACAGGCCGAGCTTGTTGCTCGGCCTGATCATCCCAAAGGAGATCCAATGAACAACACACTCAGCGGGCCTGATCTGACCAGGGGAATCACTCTCTCGACAATCGCCGACGGCGCTATGCTTCTCGGGCATGCACACGGCGAACCGGCGCTGCTCGTGCGACGCGGAGACAAACTGTTCGCGATCGGTGCTGTCTGCACGCACTATGGTGCCCCGCTTGCCGACGGATTACTGGTCGATGATACGGTGCGCTGTCCCTGGCATCACGCCTGTTTCAGCGTGCGCACTGGCGAGGCGCTCCGCCCGCCGGCGCTGGACCCCGTGTCTTGCTGGCACGTCGAGCAGCGGGACGGCACTGCCTATGTTGGAGCAAAGCTTGAGAGCGTTGGGCCGCCATCGCTCCCGGCGCAAGCCGGCATACCGGAGTCCGTCGTGATCGTTGGCGGTGGCGCAGCGGGCAATGCCGCAGCAGAAATGCTCCGGCGTCTGGGCTATTCCGGCCGCATCACGATGTTGAGCTCCGATTCGTCTCTTCCCTGTGATCGCCCCAATCTTTCCAAGGGCTATCTGTCGGGCGCTGCGTCCGCGCAGTCCAACCCTCTCCGATCGGCGGATTTCTACAGAGAACACCGCATCGAGGTGAGATTGGATGCTCGAGTCGCCACGATCGACACAGCGAGTCGGCGCGTGCAGCTTGTTGACGGCACACGCCATCCCTACGATGCGCTGCTACTCGCCACCGGCGCTGAGCCGGTGCAGCTCAAGGTGCCTGGCGCGAATCTTCCGCACGTCCATTATCTGCGCACCCTCGCCGACAGCCGCGCGCTTGTAGCCAAAGCGCAGGTGTCGAAGCGGGCCGTGGTGATTGGCGCCAGCTTCATCGGACTCGAGGTGGCAGCGTCGCTTCGCGCACGGAAGATTGCCGTGGATGTGGTTGCACCGGACACCGTCCCGATGCTGAAAATCCTCGGAGCGGAGGTCGGAACCTTCATCCGCGCGCTCCATGAGCGACACGGGGTGATGTTCCATCTCGGCACCGCCGCGGCGTCTATAGACGAGCGGAGTGTCACGTTGCAGAACGGCGAACACCTGCCGGCAGACCTTGTCGTCGTCGGCATCGGCGTCCGCCCGGCGATCGCGCTGGCGGAACAGGCTGGCTTCGCCATCGATCGCGGTGTCGCGGTGGACGAGCACCTCGAGACGAGCATTCCGGGTATCTTCGCGGCGGGCGACATTGCGCGCTGGCCCGACCGGCTCACTGGCGAGCGCATCCGCGTCGAGCACTGGGTAGTGGCCGAGCGTCAGGGGCAGACCGCGGCGCGCAATATCCTTGGAAGACAAGAGCGGTTTGACGCCGTGCCGTTCTTCTGGACCGAGCAGTACGATTTCGGCCTCGCGTATGTCGGTCACGCCGAGCGCTGGGACAACGCCGAGATCGACGGGCAGCTTGACGCTGCTAAGCAAGACTGCACGATCACCTATCGCCGCAGCGGCAAGAAGTTGGCGGTTGCGGTCGTTCACCGGGATTTGAAGGGCCTCCACGCGGAAGTTGAGTTCGAGAGAGCAACCTGAGACGAGCCATCGTGAACGAACATTCTTAGTCGGCGATCATGTGATATCGAATTACAAAGAGAGCTAATTTAACCCTGAGCAGCTCGTTACAATCTCTCTTAGCTCACGGACTCTGATAATTGCTTTCCCGCGCAAAGGGAAATGCATGACGAATACCCTTGATTTACCCATAGTGTCTTGCCAGCCAAAAGAGAAATCCTTTAATCCGGTATACTTTTCATAAGCGACTTTGCCAATGAAGCACACCACTTTCGGCATCTCAGCTTCTATAATACGGGAAATCCTTTTCCGGCCGGGCAACTCCTCGCCCTTGTTAAGCTTGGTGATATCTTGCGTTGGTCTATGGATTACATTCACGAGCCCTAATCCATACACTGCATTGAATTTCTCTTTATAGACCTGCTTTAGTGCTTCGTCATTTCGAAGTTCTTCTCTTTTTTCCTCGATAACTCCCGCCTCGGAAAGAAGATACCAAAACAGCTTGTTATTGGAAAACGGCACACCTCGGTTGAATGATCCAAAATGAGGATTGATGCCCACGAAAAGTATTTTTGGCTTCTTGTATTGATAGCGAATCACGTTTTGGGTACGGGGTATATCAGCTGGCCTTTCCTGACTTTCAAGAATGGCGTTAACCGATGTTTTGCGGCAGACGTGCGGCCAATAATATCCCGTACCAGCCATCCTTTCTTAACAAGCGCATCAGCGATGAGTGAACGATGGCAGCGCCATGGTACAGCCTCAGCGCACATGATAGCAGTCTCTCTCAAGCTTGAGATTTTTGTAAGCGCTTCCAAACCTTCCGAGAATTCCGGGGTTGCCATATAATCCGCGAATCCCCGGAATGAGACATTGCGCCAACCAAGGTTGATTGAATCTTTTTTTGAATGACGCAGACCGCCAAGCTTTTTCAAATGCTTGTACCGAATACCGTTTTGTTTTAAGGATTGTTTTAGGGCATCGCCGTTAAATTGTGGATTGTGGCGGGACATGGGTATGGATCTAACATCAACCACTTCCTTGACACCATGCATTTGTAGCAACTCGACAAATTCGTCAATTTGTCTCGTAGAATGACCGATAGTAAAAATAGACGGTTTTTTCATACTGTTTATGGTTTTCAAGGATACCTTTCACGACTTTGATTATAGCCTGCAGGTGCAGCAACGTATCAAATAGCCGTGGGTCAGGTTGGGATGGCAGGTTGGGTGCTCGTGATCCTGATGCTCACGGTTTTCTTTTACTGCCGGGTGCATAACCTTCACGCTTAGGTGCGATCCCCCGATGCGCGCTCCTCAGTCCACTGAGCAGTCCTGGATTCGAAAGCGCCGCATGTGAACAACATTCTTGCTGTCGATTCAGCTGTCGATTGACACCGACATTATCCGGCATCCCGAAGGTCCAACTACGGCAGATCACGCTGTCCGTCAACGATTTACAGATTTCTTGCCGGACTTCTTACTCCCCTGCGGTCGCCTGATAAGCGTGAGGTCGGTAGTTCAACTCCACCCAGGCCCATGGAATTCCGAGGCCTTGAAATTCTCGCGCGAATCCAAAACTTGATCCTTCGGCTGCGGTGCGGGCTGCGCAGCAGGTTATGAGCCGGTGTCGGGTTTATCGGGAGCCCGTGTCGGGCTCTCCCCGGCGCGGCAAATGAACCGTGAAGGTGGTGCCGCGCTCTTCTGCAGACTCCACTTCGATTCTCCCTTTGTGCGCGTGCACGATTCGCTCGGCGATGTAGAGCCCTAGACCAAGGTTCCCGGACGATCCGTCGAATCCTGTGTTCCCAGTTGTCGCCGTGCGTTTCATCGGGTTAAAGATCCCCTTCAACTGGTCGGTCGGTATCGCTGCGCCTTGGTTGTGTATCGCGATCGTGACTTCCTTGTCATCGCCATGGACGTCGACTGTGACGTGTGCCCCACTGGAGCCGTGCTCCAGCGCATTGCCGATCAAATTGGTCAAAACCTGGCTTACTCGCGGGCAGTCCCATTCACCCTTGAGTTCGCCACGCGCGTCGACCTTGATCGCTCGATCCGGATGCGCCGCCGCGATCTCGTCGACGACATCATGCGCAACCTTCCCCATGTTCATCTCGGCACGAACGATCGGGATGCCTCCGCCGAGACGGCTTCGCGTGAAATCCAGGAGAGCGCCGATCATCTGGTTCATGCGCTTGGAACTTCTGGAGATCCGCTGTGTGAGCGTTAAGTGCGGCTCTCTGAGCTCTTGCGTTTCGAGCATGAACTCAGCCGACATCATGACCGCCGCGAGCGGAGTCCTAAGATCATGACCTAGGATCGCGAGGAACATTTCCTTCGATTGATCCAAGTCCTGTGTGAACCTCGCAATTCCTTCGGCTAACGCTTGGTCGATCGCTTCGTTGAATCGCGTCAGATCCTCGAGGTCGGTGGGTGCGATCTCTCCGCGCGCCTTCCTCCAGAGTCGGATCACGCTGGCACGAAGGGCGCGGTACTCCGACACCATCTGATCCGTGGTAAAGCCGCTTTCGGCCCGATCCGCCCCGTGTTTTTCGGCCGCCGTCTTCTCATCGACGGCTGGTGCGTTCCCCTTTGATTTTTCAGCCTGCTCATGTTTGTCCTGCGGGGTTGTGAGATCTGCGGCGATCACGGTTAGCATCTCGTTGGCATGGTCGCGGAGCGCCGTGATGTCCATCGAGCTGCTAGGTGGCGCGAGTGTACGTGCGAACGCCTCCCACTCTGCGAGGATCGGCTCACGGCTCGCCACGATGAAATCTGATAGTCGCATCGTCGTCCTCCAGTTCGACGGAACCTCCCAACGGCTGGTTAACAGGCGATCTCCGCAGTCACAGCTCCGGAGATCCCCGAAAAAAAAAAGACGTGGTGCGCTACGTCAAGAGCTAGGATCTAACGAGGGAAATACCACGAGTTCACCTCAATGCCCTCTGGTGCTCCGCCAGCCGTGCTCGACTAAGCCGCCCGTGCGCTCGTCTGAGCTTTGGTCGAGTTTCGGTCGAGTTTCTCAGTACAAAGTGCTACCTAGTTCTGCGGAAATCGGACGCCGACGCCCGTGCCCCCTATGAGAACGCGACTTTTAGTATTAGAGTGGTCCCCTCTGAACTCGAATGGGGTTCAGGGGGTCGCGGGTTCCGATTTACCTACTGTCCGTTACTGTCCGTTGGGTACGCAAAAGTCCGGCAATGGGGACCGGCAGGATGCCGGCGATAGTGGCTCCTGCCCTATGAAAACCGGCCCCGCGCCGGACTTTGTGTGTTGGCTAACTGCGCCTCATAAGCGTGAGGCTAGTAGTTCAACTCTTCCCAGGCCCATAAACTTTAACTAATTGTCCCGCATTGGCTTACGCGGTTGCGGGATTTTTCTTATATGGGGAAAGTGTTGGTTAGCAGTGTCGGTTGGCTCTGCACTTCCGCCATGCTGGTACGCCGCCAGCACCCGCGTGAGGATTGGACCTTTGATGTAGGATTTCCGGCACCTTCGGGACATGAGCTCACGCCCGATGGGCGTGAGGCCGTTCGAACGAGGTTTTGCAGTCTCCTACTACTGGAGCAGGCGGCGTCCGCCCGCTCGCGCGAGATGGGACTTCGCGAACTAGCGGGCTCCTACAATCAACGGTAGATCGGGAAGGTTCGGCGGAATCAACTGGGAGCCCACATATTAGGCGATGCTCCGGAGGCTTTACCGGGGCAATGTTCTTCTACCCACCCGGGAGGTTCTATGAGACCCACAATTCTCGCGCTTGCGACTGCTCTATCGATCGTGAGCGCCGCAGCCACGTCGAACACTGCCGCCGCGCAGGCCACTCGCGCCTATCGTGAAGGACCAGTAGTCGCTGTCTCGTATGTCCGTACCAAGCCTGGCATGTTCGACCGATACATGGAGTACCTCAATACGGCGTACAAGACCAACTTGGAAGCGGAGAAGGCCGCGGGTCTTGTCACCGATTATGCGATCTACACCTCGGATGCCCGGACCCCCACTGACCACGACGTGATGCTGACAGTGACGTACAAGAACTGGGCGGCACTCGACAATCTGCGGGATAGAATCGAGCCTGTCGCGAACCGAGTCCTTCAGAACACCGAGCGGCAGCGCGACCAGCAGTACATCGACCGGGGCGCGATGCGGGAAGTCTTGGGAACGAGAACCTACCAGCAGCTCTATCTGAAGTAGTCTCGTCACGGACGACGTGGAGCTGGAGGGGGCCGCGCAGCTGAGAACAAAAAAACGGGGCGGCCTTTAATGGCCGCCTCGTTTCCCAGCGTGGATGGGGAACAAAAGTCCCCCCTAAACTTCTTACACGTACTTTCGCGTAAGCGCCGAACTACTGTCTCCTGGGCTTGGAGCAAGAGCCACCGGTAAAGGCTTTCTACCTCACGCCAATAAGACCTCACGCTCGATGAGCGTGGAGTTCGGCGCTGTCGAGCGGCTTCGGCCAAAGAGGATGACGGTCGCCGCTATAACGCTTTCGCTGGTGCCAATCCTTTGGAGTCAGCAGACCGGATCCATCTGAGTTATGCGACGATTGGATACAACAGCCTCGAGGCAATTGCATCGTTGATTGCAGGGTTGTTTGCTGGCAGTGTTGCGCTTGTTGGGTCCGGCATCGACAGCCTCGTCGAGGTAAGCGCGAGTGGAGTAGCTCAATGGCGCCTCCGGGCGGATCCGGCGTTTGAGACAGGTCGGTTGTCTTGCGGCGAAGCGAGAGTTCCGACCGTGAGGAGCTGTGTGCAGATTCGCGGTCCGGCTCAGTCGTGTAGCAACCTCAACGACGCGAAGAGCGACGCAGTTTCCTGCTGTGCTGCCTTTGCAAGGGCGCGCATGACAAGGCGGATCGACGCGCCGCCGCTGAACGCGTTGGCAATCGCATACAAATCTCGCGGCGAGAATCTCGTACCCTGTCCGATAGCGTAGATCGGCTCCCAGGCTTCAGGGTTGAACTTCGCCTTGAACGCGTCGAGGCCAGCGAAGTTGTAAAATCTCGACCCGTGAAGACGCACCCAACGCAGGACGAGCCGCAGCCACGGCGGGTGCTGGATCGCGGCGACGGGCGCGTGCTGGGACAACGGCGACAGTCCGAGTGTCACATACCTGGACCCGCCCGCCGCAACTGCACGCATGGCGAAATCAATCAACAGCTCCGCAGTTCCATTCGGTGCCTCGCGGCCTCTCACTATCTGCTCCACCAGCCAGCCGTCTCGCGCAGGGACTGGCGAGAGGATCGTGAAGCCCACGACCTGCTGCTCGCTGCGCTCGGCGACGAACACGCGGCGGTCGCGGAGCGCGCTCAACGTCTCGGGCTCGACCATGAAATGAAGCGGCGGCAAGTTCCGCGTCTCCAGCCATTCCGCGAGACATCGTCTTAGCGCGGGATGGTCCTCGGCAAGGTGTGACGGCCATTCTGTCACGACCAAGCCTTTGTTGCGCGCGCGATTGAACTGCGCCCGGAGCGAGCCGCGCCGGTTGACCGCCGCTGGCCACCGATTTGGATCCCAGACGGGTTGGGCACCGAGAAGCACCCGCGACCAATCTGAGGTTGCGCCGAGGGCGGCATCAAGCCTGGCACCGGCGCCGAAATAGCAAACGCGTTCTCCGCGCGCGCGCGCGTCCGCAACGAAGTCGGCGGCAACTGCTTCGATACGCGAGAGATCGCAGACGGGCGCGCCCCCGACGACCCGAACCCGACCATGCTTCACGAAACCGACTACTCCGTCGCCGGCAGGCGCGAACCACAGCTCAATTCCAGGGTTGAGAATCTGATATGCAGTCGCATTCCAGCCGAATCGGAGAATCAGCTCACGGGCCCGCTCGTGGTCAGTGTCAGTCGGTGACACGCCCAGGAATGCAAGAGTGATATCCGACACTGCGCGCGCAGCATTCGCACGCGACGCGCCACGATTCGCTGTCGCGCGCAAACCGTTCACCGTACTTCATGGTGTGGCGCAGAGGCCTGCAAGCCATCGCTTAGGCAGCAGTCAGGGGCGGCACTCCTACAATGATCTTCGTTTTGAGGACGCTCAGCTTTCTTGACGTTTTTTCGCAGTGCAGTCTGGGCGCCCAGCGCGCCCACGTTGCCGCCCCGCGAGCGCCGAGTACGACTCCCTCGGAGCAACCCTCTCCCAAGAAGCTCAGCATTAATAGCTCCTTTTAGGGGCAATTTATCCTACTTTACTGTCTTCATTGATAAAGTCAGGTAAGCTTGCTATAATCGGCAAGCCTTTGATTCGGGTCGGCGTCACGGGTATTCAGAGGGACTAGTCACGTGCTGCACTCGAGAACATGAGTATCACTCGCGCGGGCGTAGCCGTTGGGTGCATCCTTGCTTCTCTATAATCACCACTGTCAGGCGCCAATTATTAGGGCAAGGCAGCACAGCCGCAAGCGGCTCCCACCGTACTGCCTCGGCGCTCCGACGACGGTGGGCAGCCTTCCGAAAATGGACGGTAAGACGGTAAGTCTTCAAGAGACGTTCAAGGTTCTCTGCGACGTCCTTCAGGTAAAGCCCGACGATCTTGCAAGGGCGTTCAAGGTGGACGCTGCCGTGCTGGTCACCCTTGAGAAGGGCTGACCGTCGAGCGTTGCGGCCGCCAATTTCTTGAAGATCAGCGTGGTGCTGATCGCATCCAGTTTACTACCTATGTTCGCCAGGCTCAGCGGTGCGCGGCGAACGTTGGTTGAGAACTGGTGATGGTGGATGGATACGCGGACGCCGAGGAGTTAACCGGAACGTCGGTTCTGAAGCAACTCCTTAAGATTCTGGTTCTGATGACGCGCTTCCAGAAGGTCAAGACGCAGCTCTTCACAGGTTCGATTGAGGGTCTCGTTTGCCTCAGCGAGCCGCTCAAGGTCGGCGGCTACGCTCGACCACATCTTCTCCGTCTTGCTCGTGTCGGGATCGTCGGGGGACACTCTCGCAACACCCTATCAAGTTGGTTGGAACCGCCTACTCCAGCGCATCCCGTGCCATGGGCGTACAAGTTCGTATGTACAAAAAATACGGTTGCTCTGAGCTGAACAGCGGTGGACATTGGCGCAATGACTGAGCACGATGCCGGCGCCGATACGAATGCGGTCCAGGCCCAGTTAACCGCAGCGGTGACACAACATGATATTCCACTGGAGAAAGTTCGTGCGCTTGTGTGCGCCCTTGTCGACAAGATGAAAGCCGACGGCGCGGCCCCGGAAAAGGTGATTATAGCGGTAAAGCTGGCTGTTCTCCGCGACGTGACTGTGAGGGCCGCACCCTATTCGCACCAGCTCACCCGCCAGGAGAAGCTTCTTGAGCAGGCGCTCGGTTGGTGCATACAGTGATACTACGGCGCCCCAAGGTGAACGGACTGTCCGTGTTGCGGTGAAGTTTTTCTCCTCGACTTCCTTTCCCACTGAGGACACGAAGGCCAGGACGGTTTGGCTAGGCCTAGTCCCGAACGGTACGAGTCACATTACCCGCTTGTCCGTTTGTTAGGGTGAGTAAAGGGGTGCAAAGCCAACGTCCCAAACAGCGACAGAGGCCCGACGCTTGCGTTGGATAGATCGACAAAAACACCGCTCATTTCGCGGCCCACCTCTGTCGGAGGATTTATGACGGACATCAACAAGCGCGGTCTCAAGAACGAGACGAAGGGGAAGATCAAGGAAACCGAAGGCAAGTTTCGCGGTGATGTTGGTAAGGCGACCGGTGACTCAAGCGAACACATGAAAGGTCGGGTCGAGGAAGCGAAGGGCAAGATCCAAAAAGACTTAGGTAAGACTGAGCGGAAGGTCTAAGGCACACCAGCAACCTGTTCTCTGCAGGATTGCGAGCCCACAACGTTTACGGAGCGGCCATGTTCCTCACAATAGCGCTGGTGTTAATAGTTCTCTGGGCATTGGGGTTCTTTATCTTCCCCGTGGTTGGTGGCCTTGTTCACATCCTCCTCATCATCGCGGTGGTCGCGATCATCTGGCATTTCCTCAAAGGCCGAAACACTACGCCGCGAGTCTGACAAGGCCTGGGGTGTGCTTTATTCAGAGTTCCGTGAACGTTCTTTGGTCCGCAAATGAAAGAGTCCGGCAACTCCTGGTCGGACTCTTTCAAGCGTAGCGTTCCTAGTATGGGCGGCACTCCTGGCGACGCTCCTTCTTCTGAAAGGAGCTTGCGCGATGCGCTCGCCAAGGCGGAACAGATTCTTGCCGAGTCCCAGGAGCTGGCGCTGATCGGGAGTTGGGAGTGGGACATAGCTACCGGCCGCCTCGCCTGGACCACCCAGACTTTCAGGAATTTCGGCGAGGATCCGCACTCGTTCATCCCCTCATTCGAGAATTACACCGAGCGGCTGCATCCCGACGACCGCGAGATGATGATGCGGACGGTGCAGGGCGCAATTCTTTCTGGAAAACCCTTCGATTACTACCACCGACTGATCAGGCGGGATGGGTCGGTGCGCACGCTGCACGCACGGGGACGGGCGATATACGACCGAGATGGCAAGCCGGTGCGCATGGTCGGCACGGGACAGGACGTCACCGAGCGCCTTACTCTCGAAGCGGAGCGTACGACCCTCGCGGCGGCGGAAGAGGCCAGCCGCCGCATAGGATTCCTCGGGCAAGCGACGCTGGGATTGTACGAGTCCATGGACTACGAGTCGCGACTAGTGCAGCTCGCGAAATTCGTGGTGCCGACACTTGGCGATTGGTGCGCAGTCGACATCCTCGAGGAGGATGGCAGGTTCAACCGACTCGCAGTCGTGCACTCCGATCCTCAAAAGATCAACCTGGCGAAGGAGCTGGAGGAGCGGTATCCGGAAGACCCGGAGTTGCCGACAAGCCGGTGGAACGTTCTGGCGAGCGGAAAGCCAGTGCTTTTCCGTGAGATTACCGATGAGATGATCGACGCCGGTGCACGCGATCCGGTACACGCGGCCCTCATTCGGGCGTTGGGACTCACCTCGTTCATCATCGTTCCTCTCATCGCGAGGGAGGCGAAGCTCGGGACGCTGACGATAGTGATGGCCGAATCGGGCCGACACTATGACGAGAGCGACGTGGAGCTCGCGATGGACCTCGCCCGGAGGGCGGCGATTGCTATCGACAACGCGCGACTACACACGCAGCTCATGAGGAAAAGTGCGGAGCTGGAGGAGCAGGCGGCGCGGCTCGAACAGGTGGTGCGGGAGCTTGAGGATGCGAACGAGATTCTTAGCCAGCAGGCGACGGAGATGGAGCTCGCTCAGGAGGCGCTCCACGAGAGCAGCTCCGAGCTCGCGATGCAGGCGGACGAGCTCCAGCGTGCGAACCGTGAACTGGCGCAATCGCAGGGTGTAGCGGAGAAAGCGAACCATGCGAAGATGGAGTTCCTCGCCGTGATGAGCCATGAGCTCAGGACTCCGCTCAACGCAATCAACGGGTACACCGAGCTCATGGAGATGGAGATCGGTGGTCTGGTGAGCGTGACACAGCGCGAATATCTCGCGCGAATAAAAAAGAGCGGACAATTTCTGCTCGGCCTGATCAACGATGTGCTTAACTTTGCGAAGATCGACGCCGGCTCCGTGGACATCAAGCGCGAGCCTGTGCGGCTCGACGCGATTCTCGAGACATCGCACCTGCTCATCGAGCCGCAGATGAAGGCGCGAAATATCGCATACCGGCATGTGATGATGGATGGGACATGCATGGCGGTCGGCGATTCCGAGAAGATCCAGCAGGTGATACTGAACCTGTTCACGAACGCGCTCAAGTTTACGGATCCCGGTGGCGCAATAGCGCTTTCCTGCGAGTCCAGCGACGGTTTCGCGAGAATCAAGGTTGCCGACACCGGTCGAGGAATTCCGGCAGCCAAGCTCGAGTCCGTTTTCGATCCCTTCGTGCAGCTCGATAGAAGCGCGAACGTAGGCAGTCAGCATGGGGTGGGCCTGGGGCTCGCGATCAGTCGAGAGTTGGCGCGGGCGATGGGGGGCGAGCTGACGGCGGAGAGCGAGGTCGGGAAGGGCTCTGTTTTCACCCTGGCGCTCGAACTTTCTCCCGCTCCCTAGCAGGGCTCTTTCGTAAGTCCTGGTGCCATTTTTGTCAGCGTCTCCAGGCGCGGACATCCATCTTCGCGTTTGGTATCCACGGCCTTTCAACCCTCGTCGGCCCGATGGGACCGACTCGCCTGGACCGACTTCTCGGCGCCCGCTTCGATCCCGGGACGAAGATCGCGGTGCTGCACGGCAATCCCGGCGCGAAGGGCGATTACACTCTCAGCCTGCAGTTCCCCGATGGATACAAATTTCCCGTTCACTGGCACCCGGGCGGCGAGCATCTGACGGTGCTGTCGGGGACATTCATGCTCGGCATGGGGAACACCGCCGACTGGAACACGGTTCGCACCTACGCGCCTGGCGATTTCATCTACGTTCCGGCGCGGCACCCGCACTTTGGCGGGGCGCGGGGACTCACGGTGATTCAGCTGCACGGGGAAGGTCCGTTCCAGCCTTCCTGGGTAGCCCAAAGTAGGGGTCCACCAAACAAGGGCTTCGCCGCGGATACAAGGTCTATGGGAAGAAGTTCGGTAAGTAGACCGCACCGCGGTAGGGATTTCCGCGTCTCGAGCTGCTCGGGTCCACAATGGTGTCCGTTGTGGTGTCCATTCAGATGCGCAAAATGTTCGCGGAAATGCGCAAAATCTTCGTAAATGCGCAACGTGCTGAGCAGGATGTTCGTGAAAGGCAGGCGAGTAGGAACTTCTGAGCCTAATTCATGTTCGTATGAAGCTGCCTAATAAGCGTGAGATCGGGGTAAGTTTCGGGGTGAGTTTCTCCCGGCAACCGCAATATTGCGTTCTGAAAAACCGGCACCGACGCTCGATTCCTCTATGAAGTCGGGCAGAATGTCGTGATTGCTTTGGCGGTTTTCCCGCTTTGGGAACAGGAGATGCCCGCGTTGGAAAATCAAGACGCAATTCGGGGGTCTGTTTCGGGGTCTGTTTCTCCGGCGAAAGTACGACATCCACTAAGTGAGTGACCGGCTCCGACGCTCGGTTCCCCTCTAAAGTCCGGCAAATTGATGTAATTGGTTTGTGCTATGTTTTGATTTGCAACTAGGAGGTCGCAGGTTCGAGCCCTGTACGCTCCATGACTTACTTATTCTGGGGGCTTGTTTGGGGTCTGTTTGTCCTCGAGCTAGCCCCCTTTCTGCTGTTCCACCGGTCTGCTCACGCTAGGCGTTCTCGCCGCGACACGCTGCAAATCAGATAACCGACACTCGATCCCCAATACGCTTGGTGCGCGCGAGAAGGAGTCGGTGCGATGCGCAACCTCCTGCTACTGGAGCAGGAACATACATCAACCAAAAACGACATTCTGCCGGTGTTCATAGGGGAATCGGGCGTCGGTGCCGGAATGCTCCGACATTCAGGTCGTACCTTGCCGGGAGAAACGGGTAAAGAAACGGGTAATCGCTACAGACCGATCTTGGGGGCGGTACATCTGCCTTTCGCGAGCAGTGCCGACCTCACGCTTATCAGGCGACCGCAGGGGAGTAAGAAGTCCGGCAAGAAACCTGTAAATCGTTGACGGATGGCGTGATCTGCCGTTGTTCACCCCTGGTGATGCCGGATAATGTCGGGGTCAATCGACAGCTGAATCGACAGCAGCATAGTCCTTGGGGCGAGGCTTAGTAGTCCCACGCGTAACCCGGATGCTCACCGCATCAACGGCCTATGGCCTGACCGTAGTGCCCGTCTACGTCATTTGACGCATAGAGTCCCCCGGCCGATCAGGCGATTCTGAAGTTTCGTAAGACTCCCTATCGCCTCGCTGGAGGAATCAAATGAACGTCGACCAACGCACCCAACCGACCGTTCGAGAGCGCCTGGAGTTTGCGCTCCTGGGATTGCCCATTTGCCTACTGGCTCCTGTACTCATGAGGTGGCTGACATGAAACCGATTTTAAGACTCACGATGTGCCTCAATCTCGCGAGCTGCTCCAACCTGACGCCGCCAAACATGGACCCAATCGCTATCCAGCTGCCGCCTAGCTCATCTCGATTCGTCCGAGATACGTTGATCCTGACCGTCAGCGACCGCACCGGCTCGCTACATGGCCCCGCATTCCGGTCCTCGCTCGCCACCACGATGCGCACCGCGTTCCCAGCCGCAGTCATCCTGGAATCGACCGAGGACACTACGGCGCCGCGACGTGTTTTCATCACCGCCACAATCGTCGGATACGGTCCTTCCTGGCAAGACGGACGGTGGATCGGCCACACCGGAATCGACCTCCTCGTCTTCGATCATCGCGTTTCTGCCGGTAGGCGCCTCGAGAGTTTTATTCGGACGTCGTCGACTTCCGGGCTTTTCAACAGGGGCAACAAGACTATCGGCGATGTCAGTCGAGCGTCCTTCGATTCGGCGACCAGAGTCGTTGTTGCCTTTCTCGACTCCATCGACGATCCACGTAACCGCGCAACGCTGCAGTCGACTGCGGAAGTAAGCGAGGCCGAATACGCGCCGTATCTCGCCTCAACAGGGAATGCGTCGCTGGCAGGCAGGGCGTTTATCAGTTCTGAGGGAGGGAAGGAAAACGTTGCGAAAGGTCAGCCTGTAACCCTGGACCCCGCCACGTCCTCCGCGCGGCGATGGTACCAGCAGTTCGGCATGGCGTGTGACGCCTTCGACCCATCGGCGTCACCCGACGATCTCTTCCGCCGCACCCACCGCGAGACAGTAACTGATGCCAGCGGCAACTTCACATTCGCTGGTGTTCCGCCGGGAACATACTTCGTGCGAACTCGGGTTCTCTGGGATGCCCCAGAGCCGACGGATTTGTTTCATACGATTACAAAGCAGTACGCGTTGGTTTCGTCAACCGTAACGTTGAAGGAAGCGGAGCAAAAGCAGATCGCCCTGAGTCAAACCGGAAACGCATATCAGCGCTGCCCGAGTCTGAAGCGGTAAGTGGGAGGGCACCGAAAGCGGTTTCCCTCATTAGAATGCTGGCCATAGAAGCCAATCAGTAGCCAATCGATAGCAAGGCAGGCCCTCTTTGTCAGAATGCAGAAACCCCGCTTACGGACGTATCCATAAGCGGGGCACAAAGTTCTGATTCATGGGCCTGCGAGGAGTTGAACCTCGGACCTCACGCTTATCAGGCGACCGTAGGGGAGCAAGAAGTCCGGCAAGAAACCACTAAATCGTTGACGGACAGCGTGATCTGCCGTAGTTGGGCCTTCGGAATGCCGGATAATGTCGGAGGCAATCGACAGCGGAATCGACAGCAAGACACGGTCGTCGAAAGTACGTACGACGGAGCCGTTCTTAAGCTATCACCCAGCATCAGGGGGCAAACAGGAATTCGGCGAGAAGCCAACACAGGCGCTAACGACCGCTTACCGAGTCGCGACGACGGTTCACCGAAAGGCTGAAGCTCTGTGATATAGGGAGTCGTACGTTGCAGCATGACTCGGTCTCTCCTCACAGGGGTGTTGCTCGCGGTCGCATCTTTCGCGACTGCTTGGCAGGCGGTAAGCGCACAATCACCCGACAGCGCGCGATTCGTCCGTGGGACGGTTCGCGACAATGATGGAGCGCCGATAGCTGGCGTCGATGTGTTTCTGCTCGAATCGCTGGAAGGAGCGACTACAGACTCCGCCGGCCGATTCACCATCCGCACGATACAGCGCGGAGCGGCGACGATCGTTGCCAGGCGGATAGGGTTTGCACCGACCCAGCGCGCGGTTGATCTCGCGACCGCTGGCTCCGTCCAGATTTCTCTCGTAAGACAAGCCCCGGTTCTCATCCCCATAACCGTGGTCGCGGGGGCATACACCGCCGGCTCCGAGCGTGGCGCCGTGCTCAACGCGATTCAGGTGGCATCCACGCCGGGCGCCACGGCGGACATCGCGCGAGCGATCCAAACGCTTCCCGGCGTGCAGAACGTGGATGAGGGTACCGGGCTTTTCGTGCGTGGCGGCGACGTCAGCGAGACGAAAGTGCTTCTCAACGACGTCGTGATGATCGAGCCCTACAATTACGAGACGCCAACCGGCAACTACACCGTAACCGTCGATCCATTCCTGCTCGACGGGATTTTCTTTTCGTCCGGTGGATTCGGAGCTCGGTACGGCAACATCCTCTCAGGCGTCGCCGATCTTCGCACTCAGGGCCGCCCGGTTCAGACGTCCGTTGTCGCTACAGCCGGACTTGCTGCTGTTTCAGCGGGACTCAACCTCGCGCTCCCTCATGGCGTCGGGACGCACGCGACTGCAACACGAAGCGACACGCGACCAATGTTCAAGCTGAATGGCAGCACCCGCTCCTATTCGCCGGCGCCGAACGGCACGGACTTTAGCGGCAGTGCCATCTGGAAATATCGGCCGAGCGCCGAGTTCAAGTCATTCGGCATCGTGCGCCACAGTGCACTCGGAATCGAGCCGAGCGATCCGTCTGCGTCGGGCGGATATGCTGCTGACTTCCGCAGCTCGATGTATCAAACCGGCTGGAAGGATCTCTTCGGCGCCGTCGCGCCGACCATCAGCGTCTCCTCCGCCCAGACACACCGCGCTGAAGAATTCGGCGCCTTCACACTCGGCGACATCGAGCGCTCGACCCAGCTTTTCGCGCAGACAGCGTGGACTGCCGCAAATGCGCTCACGCTGCGCACTGGTGTGGATGCGGAATGGCGCAGCGCCCGATTCGTTGGAAGAGTGCCAAGCGTGGGACTCACGAAGTTCGATTCGAAAACTTCTGGCGCCAGGAACGGTCTGTTCGTCGAATCGGATTTCCAGCCGGTGAACGCCCTGAGGCTGGTGACGGGAATCCGCAGTGACCGCTCCTCATTCACCAATGTTCGAACGGTTGATCCGCGCGTCTCGGCCGCGCTTCGAGTTGGAGGCAGTGCCACGATCACATCCGCGTGGGGAGTCTATCACCAGGTTCCAGATCCGCTCTACTTCGACGCCGCCCTGGGTCGACCCGGGCTCGCGCCGATGTCTGCGCGCCAGGCTGTGATCGGGGCGCAGCTCGGGGACGATGCCAACATTGCCCGCGTAGAGCTGTACGACAAGCAATATCACGATCTGGCGCAGCTGTCGCTCGACAGAGTCGTGGTCGGTGGTGGAACGGGCTCGAGCCACGGTGCAGACCTCTTTCTCAAGGGCGCCATTCCAGGAATTCTCGGCGGCAGAGTGTCGTACAGCTTCGTCGACGCGAACAGAACGGATCCGACGAGCGGACTCCGGGCCCGAGCGCCCTTCGATGTCACGCATTCCCTCACCGTTGTCGCGGAGAAGAATTTCGGGATTGGCTGGAACGCCAGCGGCGCGTTCCGCTACGCGACCGGAAAGCCGTACACGCCCGTCACCGGTGCGACGTTCGATCAAACGCGTCAGCTGTGGGTGCCGAGTTACGGCCCGCCATTCTCCCAGCGCCTCACGCCGCTCCAGCGAGTAGACCTCTCGATCAGCCGCTTCATACCATTGTCCCCGGAGTCATTCCTCGTCGTGTTCGCCTCAGTCAACAACCTCTTCGATCGGGTGAACGTCTTCGAGTATCGCTACAGTAGCGACTACACGCAGCGCATTCCCGTTCGAAGCCTGTTCAATCGCTCGTACTATGTGGGCGGCAGTATCTCGTTCGCTCGGCAGTAACCACAACGATGTCCTCCAGTAAACCTCAACTCCAAGGATTCAAAGTGAGCAACAAGACTCTTTCGCTAGTAGCCGCTTCGGCACTCGTGATTTCCGGCGCTGCATTCGCGCAGGCGCCTGCGCTCACCGGCGCCAGCAAATGGACGGACTCCGCCGCTCACGAGATCGACGCCGCCACGGACGCTGGGGATCTGACGCGGCTTCGCAGCGCGAGGACTCTTCTCGACCGCGCGCTCGTGGCATTTCCCAATGATGCTTTGCTGCTTCACTACAAAGGTTACGAGCTCCATCGCGAGGCATCTCTCCAAGAGGGTCTCGGACACCGTAACGAGGTTGAGCCTCTGCTCGATCAAGCACGAACGGTTCTCGAGCAATCGCTGGCGGTAAAACCGATGCCAGAGACCCACGCGCTGCTGTCGTCGGTGTTGGGCAGGTCGATCGGCTTCCACCCACTGAAGGCGATGTTTCTCGGACCTGAGTCCGGATCACAGATGACATCCGCGATCGCGCTTGGCCCAAACAACCCCCGGGTGTGGCTGCTGAGAGGCATCGGTGCGATGTTCACCCCGTCCCAGTTCGGAGGCGGAATGTCGGAAGCCGAGAAGCACTTGAAGAAAGCGGCGGAGCTGTTCGAGACGGATCATCCGGTTCCGCCCGCCCCTTCGTGGGGAAGAGCGGAAGTCTACGCCTGGCTTGGTCAGGTCTATCAGAAGCAGAACAAGCCCGACGACGCCACTGCTGCCTACAACAAGGCGCTGGCGATCGATCCCCAATTCAATTGGGTACGAAATGTGTTGCTCCCCTCAGTGAAGCCGCGCTAGAATCTCTGTTGTGACAGAAGACAAAGAGACGACGACCGCGTCGTCGCGCGCTCGAAACTGGCTACTGTACGCGAGCGCCTGGGTTCCAGTCGCCGCCGCCTATGCGCAGCTGATCGGTCGCGAGCGCGGCACCTCGGGCTGGAACGCCAAATACTCCGGCGTCGACTACGCGATCATACCCGCTCTACTCGGCGTCGCCGTCTGGTGGCTGACGGGACGGGTGCGGTGGCCGGCCAGAAATCCCCTTCTTTTCTTCGCGCTGCACCTTGTTTTCGCTACGATTTACAGCGCGGCGTGGCTGGTTCTCGTGTTCGGCTCGATCGCGACGGGAGCTGGCTGGAGCGGCGCTGTGGCGACCACGCGGACGTTCGCCGGCTGGCAGATGGTTACCGGTTTCTGGACGTACGGGGTAATTGCCGGCATCGCTTACGCAATTCGCATCACGAAGAGCCTGAGAGAGAAGGAAGCAGCGAGGGCTCGCGCTGAAGCCGCTCGCGTCACTGCGGAGTTGAGTGCACTTCGTGGTCAGCTGAATCCTCACTTCCTTTTCAATACGCTTCACACCGTCATCGCTCTCGTCAGGCGCGATCCACACAAGGCTGAAGCAGCGCTGGAGCAGTTTGGCGAGATGCTTCGCTACGTTCTCGAACTCAATCGGACGAAGCAGGAGGATGTGCAGCTCGCCGATGAAATCGAGTTCGTCAGGAATTTTCTGGCGCTCGAGCAATTGCGACTTACGGATCGCCTCCGCGTCGTCGAGAAAATCAGTCCGGACACCCTCGACTGCGTCATCCCTTCCCTGACGCTGCAGCCGCTGGTCGAGAACGCGGTGAAGTACGCCATCGCCCCGCGTGTCGAGGGAGGTCGGATCACGATTTCCTCCTGGCTCGAGGGCTCTTCGCTGGTGCTCGAGGTTGCGGACGATGGTCCGGGGTTCAGTGAGAGTGCCGCGAGCGGAACCGGGGTCGGCTTGCGCGCCGTCAGGCAGCGGCTCGAGACGCGCCATTCTGGGGAGAGCACTTTCGAGATCAAGTCGGCTCGCGGCGCCGGCTTCACCGTGCGGCTGTCGCTGCCGGCCCGCTCCGGGGCCGCAGTCCCATCCTTGAGATCGCTCCGACCGCCGGCTGCGCGCCCTGCCGGCTCTCTGGAGAGCGCCGTCGGATGAAGACCCGTGCGTTGATCGTCGAGGACGAGCGGATTTCGCGCGAGAGGCTGAGCGAGCTTCTGGAGCACGTGGAGTGGATCGAGTGCGTTGGCGAGGCGGCAGACGGAATTTCCGCGGTCCGCATGATTGACGAAATGCAGCCCGACCTGGTTTTCCTCGACATCGAAATGCCCGGGATGACGGGTATCGAGGTTCTGAGTCGAATCACGCACGATCCCGCGATCGTTTTCACGACGGCGTACGATCGCTACGCCGTCACGGCGTTCGAGCTCGAGGCGCTCGACTATCTGCTCAAGCCTTTCGGATCAAAGCGACTTGCGGCGACGCTGGAGCGCGTGAAAAAGAGCCTGGACGGAGGAGGAGAGGTCTCGGTGGCCGAGCGCGCACGCGCGGCTCTCGGAGGTCGGGAGCCCTTCTCGCGCATTTTCGTGCGGGACCGGGGTCGGATCATCCCGATCGCCGTCGATGGCATCGACCGACTCGAAGCGGAAGACGACTACGTCGGAGTTCACAGTGGGGGGAAGCGGTATCTCGTCTATCTCACCATGAGCGAATTCGAAGCGCGACTCGATCCTCAGCGCTTCGTGAGGATTCATCGATCCCACATCGTGAATCTCGACAAGGTTGCGGCCTTCCTGCCCGAAGACGGTGGCCGGTTGTCGATCGAAATGAAGGATGGAACGAAGCTGAGTGCGAGCCGGACCCGGGCTAGGGAGTTGAGGCATTTAGCGATCTAGCCGGATCTCGGTAGCCAACCCACAGCAGGAACCGACAGCAGGAACCGACAGCAGACCCAATTTGGACAGGATGCAGAAACCCCGCCTATGGATGTATCCATAAGCGGGGCAAGAAATTCTGATTCATGGGCCTGGGTAGAGTTGAACTACCGACCTCACGCTTATCAGGCGACCGAAGAGGAGTAAGAAGTCCGGCAAGAAATCGTTAAATCGTTGACGGACAGCGTGATCTGCTGGTGTTTACCCTCGCGATGCCGGATAATGTCGTACTCAATCGACAGCGCAATCGCGGCTGTTATCGGCTTTCGATACTCCATCGGATTTTCTGCGGTGATGGTGTTGACGGGTATATAGACAAGCCGGGTTTCCGCTTCACCCCGTCACATTTGTGCAGGAGTGGAAACTAAAAACTAAGTTATCCGTATTGTCGGCAACACCCTTTCCCAGGACACCTGTCATGCCGTCGGACACATCCACCGAACCATCCCCACTCTTCGGCGCCCGGATGGCCGGCGCGTTGTGGCTGACCGTCGAAGATGAATCTCGATGGATCAGCGAGGTTCGCATCGCCTCGTCGCAATTGGCGCCAGTGGAGCCCTGAGATGCCATGACATACGCCACTGACGCCAGCACAAGACAAACCAAATGACTGCGTGCGGTGTCATAAGGTCGTTCGATGCAATCATGGGCCGTCCACTCTGCAAACCCTGAGGTGATGCGATGCAAACCAGCCATTTCGTCTCGGCACTCGTTCTGACGGCGACACTCGCGTGCCCGCATGCTGCGCGAGCTCAACTGAGCCGAGTCTACCCAGGTGGCATGCATCAATACGTGGTGAACAGCGAGATGCAGCTTCCCTCTGTGACGCACTATTCTCTCAAGATTCGTCTGTTCCCAGAGGAGGGAAAACTTGAAGTAGTCGCGACGATGACTGTGACAAATAAAACGGGCCAACCAATGTCTGACCTGCCATTCCTACTTTATCGGCTGCTCGAGATTCAAAGAGTCAGCGACGAAAATGGATTGCCAATCAAGTTTGAGCAAACGATCGTTAAGGTTGGAGAGAGCAATCTTCAGGCAAGTCTCACCAGGCTTCGCCTAGCGGAACCAATCGCTTCCGGAGCAAGCATTCGCGTCGCGATTGCCTATCGAGGCTCGATCTTTGGCTATCCCGAAGTTATGAGCTACGTAAACGACCGCGTGAGCGAGAAATATTCGCTGATCCGCCCCGATGCTCTGGCGTATCCAATGCTGGCTGAGCCGACGTTCGAAAGTCTGCGGAAAGCCTACGGTATCGATGTGCCTTTTACCTATGATCTCGCAGTGACTGTTCCCGATGAATATCTCGTCGCCTGCGGAGGAGCGCCACTGACGGCGTCAACCAAAGAGGGTCTCACTACGTTCTCGTTCAAGAGCAAAGTGCCAACCTCGCGCATCGATATTGCAGCGGCGCAGTTCAAAGTGCTCAAAGACGAGACGAAGAAACTTGCCGTTTATGTCTTACCAGAGGACGAGAAGAACGCAATTGAGATTCTGAAGGGGACCAGCCGGGCGGTCTCGCTTTACTCGACCATGTTTGGCGAGTTGAAGGATTATCAGGGCTACACCGTGATCGAGGTTCCAGATGGTTGGGGCTCGCAGGCGTCGGATTACTACTTTCTACAAACCGCAGCGGCGTTCAAAGACCTAAAGAGAATCCTCGAGGTCTATCACGAGATTGCCCACAGTTGGAATGCGAAAGCCAAGCCGGAAGTCCGGAACACGCGTTGGTTCGACGAGGCGTTCGCAATGTACTTTCAGGCGCTCGCGCTGAGAGAATTCGAGGGTGAGCAGGCATATCTGGCAGAGATGGATCGAGATCGCGATTCCTTTATCAAGCGCGCGCAGAAAGATAAGAAGAACTTCGAAACGCCGATTGCCGAATATGGTAAGTATGACCTCGGCGGCAACTCTTACAACAAAGGCGCGTGGTCGTTGTATGTACTTCATCAGCTCGTGGGTGAAGAACAGTTCAAACAAATTGTTAGAACGTTCGTCACGGAGTTTCGCGAGAAGCCCGCAGATTTCAAAGATGTTCAACTAGTAGCCGAACGGATTTCGCACAGGAATCTGGACAAGTATTTTCAGGAATGGTTCTACACCAGCGGATCTTCTCAACTGTTGGTTGATAGGGTCTCCGTGACCGAGATCGTGAAAAGGTATTGAGAAATTAATCTTGAAGAAACCCCGAGGGTTACCGACATGCCTAACGTCCGTATTATCGCGCTATCACTGATAGTTTCATTGGCCTCGTTACCGCTTCTCGCCCAATCAGGATCCGACGAAGACCTGCTCGCACGCATTCGCAAGGAAGAAGCGAACAACTCGCAACTTATGAAGACTGAGCATGTGCTCACGGATATTTACGGTCCACGCTTGACTGGTTCACCGAATTACAAACGCGCCGCCGACTGGGCCGTCAAACAAATGACAGAATGGGGGCTTCAGAGTGCGCATCTCGAGTCGTGGAACTTTGGTCATCCGGGTTGGCTTAATGAAAGACTGACTGCGCACATCGTTTCGCCGGTGAAAGAGGTGCTGACCTGTAAAGTGGTCGCGTGGACACCGGGCACGAAGGGAGTCGTGCGCGCGCGAGTCTATCAATTGATTTTGCCGGAGCAGGCAACACAAGAGCAGTTGACGTCATTTTTCGCGACGGAAAAAACAAAAGTACGCGGACGTATCGTTATGGCCGGCAAGCACATCGTTGTGCCAATAACTTTGGATCCGCCGCCGAAACGCATGACTGACGAACAAGCCGAGCAGCGCTATGGCCCAAACGCGCCCCCACTAACACCCCCGGCCCCGTCTTCGACTCCTGACCCCCCTGGGCCCGTCCTGCTGACTAACCGGCAGATCGACGAACAGCTCGATACGTTTCTAAAGGAAAGTGGCGCGGTGGTTCGCGTGAACGATTCAGGGCGAGAGTTTCGTCAAATTCGAGCGATGAGTAATCGTACGTTTGACGTGAACAGGGCTCTTCCGGCAGTCGTGATAAGCAATGAAGACTATGGTCGCATCACGCGCATCTTCGCCGATAGCATCGACGTAACGCTCGAATTCAATATCGTCAATCGCATCTATCCCGAAGGCAAGACCTCATACAACGTAGTCGCTGAGATTCCCGGCACCGATAAGGCGGACGAGATAATCATGCTGGGTGCGCATTTGGATTCGTGGCATGTCGCAACCGGCGCAACCGATAATGCGATCGCGTGCGCGATCATGATGGAAGCAGGGCGCATACTGAAAACTCTGGGCGTAAAACCACGGCGGACAATTCGTATCGCGCTCTGGGGTGGAGAAGAACAAGGACTACTCGGATCCCAGGCTTATGTTCAAACGCACTTCGGATCTTTTGAGAATCCGAAACCTGAATATGAAAAGTTTGGTGGCTACTTCAATATCGACAATGGCACCGGGCGGCTTAGGGGCGCAGTTATTTTCGGCCCTCCGGAAGCGGCCGCCATCATGCGGCAGATACTGGCGCCCTTCAAGGACGATGGAGTTGCGGGTGTGAGGGCTGCGAGCATCCGGGGTCTCGGCGGCACTGACTACTCGTCTTTCATTTACGTCGGCTTGCCAGCCATTGGGTTAAACCAAGACCCGATCGAATATCAGTCCAATACCTGGCACACGAACCTCGATACTTACGAGCGCATTCTGGAAGATGATGTAAGAAAAGACGCGTTCGAAGTTGCGTGGTCGGTCTATCGACTAGCGATGCGCGATACGCTGCTGCCTCGCTTCACACAACAAACGATGCCAAAGATATATCAACCTAACTAACGCTGAATGTATCCTTGGAGTCGAATCGCCGCGTTTGCTGGTAGAGAAAGAGAAGTGGCTCCGCTTTTCTGTACAGCGAAAGGGGCTTGGATAAGTGGATAGCGGGGTGGTCAGGCCGCTGCGGACAGCGGCTGCGGGAAGAAGTATGCCTCGTCTTGAAGATCTCGGGGTGACCGAAGCGCGCGATGGCCTCCTCGACCGCCGCGATGCAGAAGGTACTGTCGAGCGTGATCGAGATGCGCCAGGACAGGACGCGTCGGCTCGCCCAGTCCATCATTGCCCGCGGTCATTTCGATGTGAGGCTCGTTCGAAATAATTCTCCTGGCCGTGCACCCACGCATCGCCTACGTGACGGACATTCAGCAGGCTCCGACAAACCGACTACACGACCGGAGTTGAAATGCGAGACGTGCTGCATTCTTGCTCGACCTCACGCCTATCGGGCGTGAGGTGCGCCCTTGGCAGCAAAACTCTCTGCGAAGGGTCGCTCCTGCTCCAAGAGCAGGAACATACATAAACGAACTACGACATTCTGCCGGTGTTCATAGGGGAATCGGGCGTCGGTGCCGGAATTCTCCGACATTCCTGCCGTACTTTGCAGGGAGAAACGGGTAAAGAAACGGGTAATCGCTACAGACCGAAGTTGGGTCGGTACATCTGCCTTTCGCGAGCGGTGAGTAGTTAGCGCGGTCGCGGCCTAACAAGGAGTTGTAGCTGACGGCGCGATGGCGGCATCACTCGACAGTAAGAATCGTTACTCGCGGCACATTGCCTTGTCCCTCGTGCATGCTTCGGCGATACCACCACCAAAAAGCGAATGTGGCTGAAAGCATCACCACGGCGTAACCGCTCATCGCCACAAGTTGGACGCGTTCTTGGAATCCGTCTGCTACGACCGACTTCCAAAGACCACTTGAGCTTTTGCCACCGCGCATCCAGTCACCGAAGTTCCAGGCGGCGTGCAGACCTATTGGCACTGCCAGACCTTTCGTCGCAATCGAGGCCATACCAAAGAGAAGTGATCCAATACTTGCTCCGAAGAGCGCTTCTACCCATGTCGAGCCTCCGGCCATGTGTTCAATCGCAAAGACAAACGCGACGATAAGCAATGAAACCAAGAGGCCACGGAGGTGTTCCAACCGACGCAACGGATATCCGTGAAAGGCCAATTCTTCCCTGCATGACAGTAGCAAATAAGTAGCAAGAGCAGTCGCCGCCTCGAAAAAACTGACCCCCGGAGCGCGGACCCATCGCACGTGGCCCTCAAACGCAACGATTGAGGTGTGAAGCGCAACCAGGAGCAATCCGAGAAGAATGCCCACGGCAAAACGCCGCAGGCTCTGTCTACCGAGTGAGGCCCCCACATCTTTGAGACAGATTCCTTCCCAGCGCACGAAGAGCACAGTCAGAGCGAATGTTCCGAGGCTTGCGACTGTCCCTATAGAGAATGCGGGCGCTAATACAGGAATTCTGCGCGTCAGGGACGCGGTCGTGGCCAACAAGACGGCGCAGCTGGCGAAGAAGAGTAAGACCCGACCGAACGCTGGCCAGCGACGCGACTCATTTTCCATCGATCATAAAAGTAAGGGTGCGGTTCTTTCACGTACATTGCATCGAAATCGAGCCCACCCCGCGATACTGGAGAAAAAAACCCGACCGCGCAAAACGCGAATCGGGGTTCACTTAGCAAATCGGGACGGCGGGATTTGAGCCCGCGACCCCCTGAACCCCATTCAACAGGTTACTGGAATTGGAAGTACTTGCAATCACACGCCTTCTCATTGGGAAATATGGACTTAGGCGCAGCAATTCCATGACTTGCCCGGGGGAGATTTCGGAAGTATTCGGCCTCAAAACTATTGGCACCAATAGTTACGCACGCTTCGATATTGACCAAGCCCGAAGGGAAGGTCAACCTTTTCGGGCCAAGGGTCATAAGAGCGCACAGCGCTCTTCCCCCGGTTTTGGAGAATCACTGACACGCTTTGCGTGCGCCAGTCTCGTTAGTGCGTCAACTCCCGATCAACCATGTTCAGCACCTCAAACGCGATGCGCGCTTCCTCGTGATCAAAAGTAAGCCTCTGGCGAAGCTCGTTTCCGGGATGCACGAGATTGCGATATTGGCGAACGGAGTGCGACAGCTTGTCCACGCTGTTCGGCACAACGTGAATCTCTACGGCAACGTTAATGAGGTCAGCGAGGTCCCATTTAGTCAGGTCCGCTTTGTTCGGCGCGGACGACGCCGCTTTAGCCTTCGCGATGTCCGAGGACAGCGCATCAAGCAGTAGCGCCTCGATTGCACCGCCCGCCAAGATAATCACGCTTTTCCAGCAATTGGCTACATATGCGCGCTGTGGTCGGTGCACGCAGTTAATCTGCACGGCTCGGGAACTGTGTTCAGTTGCTCGCGGGTGGCCAGTAGATAAGAAGCCTTACCGATTCGTGTTCTCGTGGCATCGTCGCCTAGCGATTCATACGCCGTTTGACGCTCTTCGAGGTCCAACCGCATCAATGATGTCTGCGTTCAGCAGACGGCGATATACGTACCACGCCAGTGGGGCAAGGATCAGGAGTGTCACGACACCGCTCGGTCCATCGACGAGGTCGCGAAACCGCGGCTCAACTGCGAAGACGCTAAGAGTAAGGGTCGAGAGCTGATTGACCACCCCATGGCAAAGAGCGGCGGGGACAACTGACCGTGAGCGAGTGACAACTCCCTGGAGCAACGTGCCACCTGCCACGCAGACGGGAATCCAAATGAGGTGCCCTAAGACAGGACGTGCCGGATAATTCAACCCGAGCAGAATGAAGGGGGTGTGCCAAAGAGCCCAGATGACACCCGCCATGAGAATTCCCGGTTTGCCAAAGAGCTCTACGAGTCGCGGGGTCATGAAGCCGCGCCACCCGATTTCTTCGCCGAGGAAGATCGGAATGTTCAAGACGGGCGCAACTAAGAGCGTGATCCCGTAAGCCAGAAGAAGACGAATTCCAACAGGTTGTGCGCCGCCCGGGATGGCGCGAAGGTTGTCGACGTTCGCTGCAATTGTTCGCTGATCTGCGAGCAGGTCTGGATGTAGAAGAAAGGTCAGACCGAGGATCGTCGCAATAACTGCCGCTGCCGCAAGCGGAAGTATGACCCAGTCGCGCCAGTGTCCCGCCCTCAGACCAAGCTGCCCGCGACGAAACACAGGCTCACGAGCGATCACGCGTTGAACAAAAAACGCTGCCAACATTGGGCACAGCATCGCGAGCGGCAAGCCCGGGAAATGACCAAGTCCCCCTCTGGACCACGTCAACCAGGCGATCGCGAAAGACGAGCCGAAGGTGATCGCGACGTACCAACCGAGTTGGGCGACGAGCGCGCGTCGGTTGGTCATCTCGCCTGGCCCCGTGCGAGGAATCACGTGACACCACACGACGACTTCGATGATGCACCGGACGCTTGGTCCTCGAGCTTTATCGAGTGCTGCAACTCATCGCCGCTTATCTCGACCGAAGCGAAGTGCCCGTCGATCAATACATTTCCGTTGCCGAGTCGCAGGCAGATGCGAGCGGCTGCGGGGAGATAGATGTCGTGGCGGAGATGGTCGCGCACTGAGTTGAATCCGATCGCGACAGGCGTGCGTCTGGCCCGAGGCGCGATTACGATGCCACTGTCTGTGCGGGTAATCGAGACTGCATAGGGACCGCGCTTGGCCTCGTTGCTGTACCCGATGACGCGGCCAGTGACGATATCCTCGACGCGGACCTCGACCTGATCGCGATCCCAGCTGTGCACTGCGACGTCGCCGTCGAGCGAGACACGCATGATCGGCAACAGTGAGCTGACGGGCAGATCGACGACGCTGTTTTGGGTGGAGGGTGTCTGGGCGCTGATATTTGCGAGCGGAACGGAGCCGGCGAGGCAGGCCGCGGCCAAGAGTGTCATGTTCATTTGAACCTCATGAAAAGGGAGTAGCGACCTTGTATTCCTGTGGTTGCGGATGCGGGATCAGCCCCGAAACCGACGAGCCGCGCGCAGGCCGAGAGTCAGCAGGACGTAGAGGACCGTCGTCGCCGCGAGAGCGAGCGGTACGACCCAGAAGCCGAGCGCCTCTCGCGCGCCGGTCGTATCGGCAAGGATTCCGAAGGTGCGTGTCCCATTCGGGTACACGAAGTAGCCAACATGGCTCGGGACGAATGCTTTCATCAGCGCCATCGCCGCGAACACGATGATCAGCACGTACCCCACCGCGAACGCGACGCTAACGATTCCTGCCTTGAGTCCGCCAAACACGTTGTGATACAGACCTTCCGCCAACAGGCGCGGGTGGAAAGTGCTGGCACCCTGCTCCAGGAGGTGGTCGGCGAGGATCGGACGCAGAAAGTCACGCGGGCGGCCCAGGCGGGCGATGGCGGCCTTGACGCGCGCCAATTCATCTGCGTCATCCTGGTCGCCGGCGGCCGCGAAGCTCTCCGCGAGGTGACTTCGGAGCTCCAGCACGAGCTCTCGACGCTCAGTTTCCGGAAGTCGGCGAGCCACTCTCGACGCGTTATCGAGATAGTCGTTCCACAGGCGTAATGCGTCCGCATCTCGCGGGACACCGGATGGACCGCCTTGGTCAACGTTTCCTTCAGTCGAACCAGTCAGGGGTCGATGGATCACTTGGCGCTCCCACGGATTGTGGGTTCTTGGCGAGTGGCACGCGGGTCGCCCATGAGGCGCTGGACGGCGTAGGTAAGCCGGATCCATGACGTCTTCATCGCGGCGAGCGCATCCCGTCCGCGCTCACTCAGGCGATAATACTTTCGCGGCACGCCGCCGGGCACTTCTACCCAGCGCGCGGTGAGCAGTCCATCTTTGTGCAGCCGGCTGAGCAGCGGATAGATCGTCCCCTCGGTGAGCTCGAACTCCATGGCCCCCGTGACGACGGTGATGAGCTCGTAGCCATAGCGCTCGTGCTTGCGCAGCGAGAGCAGGATGATGAGCTCGAGCACGCCCTTTCGGACCTGCACTTCCCACTTTTCAGTCGTGGCTTCGAGGCGCGGAGGCACGTAGGCCAGGTCTTACGAGTGAATTGTCATTGGTCTGTACAATGTATAGCATAGTACCTTGCATAGCAAGGTACTATGCTATAAGCGCCCCCGCGAGGCCCCGATCGAACCGATTTGGCGGCCGAGACGTTCGGGTTCGGCGAGGTCGCCGACGACTGCCCCTGCTCTTGGATCAGGAGCGGCCCTTCGCAGAGAGCTTTGCTGCCCAACGGGCACCTCACGCCCGATGAGCGTGAGGTCACGCGCAAAGAGCATAGAGAATCGGCGAGACGACTAGGAGCTGCATCGGCTGACGCAAGCGGTAGCAGCGATCACGGCGTGATCGGCGGCGCGTCGAGATCGCACAGATCCTGCGATTCGACCACCGGTTCCTTCTCGTGCTTCGCGGGCACCCCTGAGCTCCAATGCCGTTCGGGAATACACGCGGTGAGTACCAGCAGCACCCCGCCGAGGCCAACCACGAACAGTCCAGGCCCCGGTCGCAGCACCAGCATCGTGCTCTCACCACGAGTGTGGGCAAGCTCCCAAACGCCGATCAGCAACCAGCCGGCGACGCAGGTGATTACAACCCCCAGTGCCGCCGTCACGCGCCGCAGTAGTGTGGGAGGACCGAGCCGAATACCGCGGCCGAGCATGACGCCAAGCGCGACGCACACGGCGCCGGCCGACAGCAGCAGGCGCCCGTTCAAGCCGATCACACCGCGCAAAGGGACCAGCCCGGCGAAATAGTACATCCAGGGCAGGCACGCTCCGATGCCGATCCCGAGTCCACTAAGCACGATCAGGAAGGCCGGCGTCGACCGTCGTCTCGATGCGCGCGGACGTGATTCGTTCACGACAACATCGTTCGCCGCCACGGATTCACCGCGCGCCGCGGAACTCGATACCCTCAGCGGACCCTGAAGAACAAGAAGATATTCGTAGAGATATCAGCGGTGATATGGGTCTCGGTCGGATCCTGGAACTGGAGCAGACGCACCTCCGCCAGATTCTTCGTGCCGACGATGAGGTCCCACGTGTTGCTGTCCTTGACGCCGATGACTTCGACCGTCCACGGACCATCACTGTGGCTGTCGAGGTCGATGATGATGTGGCTGTGGGCCGGGAGCGGCGAGCTCGCCGTCCCGGCACCAAAGACCCGGGTCATGTCGAGCGTCGAAGGGTGCGCTACACAGTTGCCGACGGTCGGACAGTGCAGCGTGCTCGCGGCGGGCGTGAACCCAAGCGGCACCATCACGTAGAGCACGGGGATGGACGTGCCATTCGTCGGCGACGCTTGCGCATCGGCGCCCATCTCACAGCCGGAGGGGGACCCAGCGCTCGGGGGCATCTTGCACTCGAACTGCTTGGTGTAGTCGAGCTGGACCTCATCGCCCTCGAACCACGAAACGGTACTACCGAGCACCGTCACAGGCGGCGGCGCGGTCGTATCGGTGCTGCCACAACCGATGATTCCAACCACAGCGATGGCGAGCGAGGGAACTAACGACCATTGACGCATTGTGTACCTCGCGGGCAGAAAGATGGTTTCAACGGCGAATTGTGTGCGCGACCACAGCGGTTGAGCGGGTCGTTCGGTGAGAGTATCGAAAAACCGGGTGGGCAACCTGATTTGTCCAGCGATCGGGCATAGACTCCAGAATCGGCTCGCCGGCGTGGTTCCGCATGGGAAACTGCGCCTGCGTGTCTCCTGCTCTCGGAGCAGGAGGTCCCCGGTTCAAATCCGGGCGCCCCGACTGAGTTAAATCTCGCCCCGACAGTGATTTATGCTGTCGGGGTTTTTCTTTCTGTGAGAGAGTGCGTCTCTTTCTGTGTCTCTAGGCGTACCGGGCCGTCGCTGGATCAGCCATTCGGCACTCGCTCGCTGATCTTTTTCGGGTGCGACATCACCAGGAGCATCGTGTCGTCGTCGGCCTGCTGGTAGCAGTTGACCAGCGTCTGGATATCCTTCCACCCGCCGACGGCGGCGACATCCTTGATCGGTAAGTCCTTTCTCGCGGTGGCCCACCCGCGCCGATAGGCATGCCAGAGCGGTCGCGGGTTCAAATCCCGCCGTCCCGATTCTGTAAGAGAAAGCACTGTCGGCATTTACGCTGATGGTGCTTTTTTTTTGCTACCGATCTGGCAGAGTTTCGGCAGAGTTTCTCCGTGCCTTTGCTAGGCCACGCCTTTCTCTCGCAGCTTCAGCGTAACGCTGGTGACTGCCAGTACCGACTCTTCATCCGACTGCTGATAAACTTCCAGCAGCGTGCTCACGTCCATCCATCCACCAGCAGCTGCTACGTCCTCTGCTGCAACGTTTGTTAGATGGCAGGTCGCTGACGCTTGAATCTGATCGTCAGTTAAGCAGCCGCGATCAGTTCGCCCTCTGATGGCCGAATGTTATCCAGAAGCGATTGAGGTCGCGGATGATGAACTCTCTCATACCATAAAAAGTGTCATGAGGGGGCTTCACCACCTCCACGCGATCCTTGAGTCCTTGATAGATCTCGTCGACGTTGTCGACGTCGAGATACAGATCAACCTCGCGACGCTTCTGGGGGCTGCTTTGCCCGCCGGAGTTGAACATGACTTGTCCACCGCCGAAGGATAGAATCGCGAAGCTAAAGCCGCTGCCGCCATCGTCGTATGTGTCGGTCACCGTGAAGCCGATCTGAGCGTACCACTCAACGGTCGCGCGAACGTCGGGCACGTGGATCATAGGTGTTACGCTCTTCGCCATGATGTTTTCCCCGCGAATGACTCGGGCGCCTCTCGCTGTCCGCCGATTCGGACGCCTGGTGCCATCTAACGCCAATTATACCGCAAAAGAGTCTTGACTCCTGTAAGGCACACAGCGTATCCCCGCCCAGATGCTTTGCCGGGCGATTGAGCTAACCTCATCCCACTCCTGCTGAAACGCTGTACATAGATAAGCGTTGGAAGTGCGCGAAAGGCTGCAAGGAATGCATGTATGGCGCTGCGGGGATTTATCACTGCGTCGGCGGAGTTCACTACGCAATACTGATACTTTTGGTGAATGCGGATTCTCATCATTGGCGGCACGCGGTTCATCGGCCCGCGCGTCTCGGCACGTCTCGCGGCGAAGGGACACTTGGTGACAGTCGCTCACCGTGGAGTCCACAATGCAACTCTGCATCCTGACGTAGTTGTGGTGCGGAACCCTGACCTAGGCCTTCCGATACGACGAATCCCGGACGAGCTCCGCCGGCTCGAGCCAGAGGTCGTGATTCACATGATCGCAATGGGGGAAGAAGATTCTGAAAGCGCGGTCCAGGCTTTTAGCGGCGTGTCGCGCCGCTTGATAGCACTAAGCAGCGGCGACGTGTATAAGGCATACGGAATCTTCATGGGTATCGATTCGGGGCCGATCGTTGCAACTCCTCTAGTCGAGGGCGCGACAATCAGAACCATACAATACCCATACAGACGCGCGGAGACCCCGCCGGAGTCCCTTGAGTTTTGGTACGATAAGGTTCTCGCCGAGCAGGCTCTGCGATCGGATCCTCGTTTGCCGGCAACGATTCTTCGCTTACCGAAAGTCTACGGGCCAGAGGACAACGGCGACCTCCGCACTGTATATGCTTTTCGTCACGCACCGACTTGGCGCTGGACCCACGGCCATGTCGAAAACGTCGCGAAAGCGATCGTGCTGACAGTTACAGACGATCGAGCTACCGGCCAAACTTACAACGTCGGGGAAGAGCATGCGCCGACGATGGCGGAACGTCTCCTAACATTGCCTGAACGCCCGGATGTGGGACCGGAGACGGGACCGTATCGTTTCGAGCAGAACATGAATTACGACACGTCAAAAATCCGCGAGCACCTCGGCTACGTCGAAGACATCGACGAGACAATCGCAATGCGTTCGGTAGCAATACTGTCGTCAAACCGCAAGAAGGAGTGAATGCGTGGTAGTGGCAGGGCCCTCACGGTGTCATTCCGCCTGCTCTCGGAGCAGGAGCGAGCGGTCAAGACTTTCTACCTCAACATTAACGTCACGCTCGATGAGCGTGAGGTTGGGGAAAATGCCGATTCGCTCTATTCGAAACGGACACAGCAGCACATCCGGGGTGACGAAAGCCTGCGCCTCTAAAGACGCTGGACGTCCAATCTGCAGTCCCATGCGATTCGCCAGCAGGGCGCGCACAGCCGCGCGGGCCATTGGTTGCCTGACGTCCAAACTGCCGCAACTCAATTCAAATCAAACGCCTTGTTCTCACGACGATGGTGAGACAGCGAGCGCCGCGTTGAATGCGTAGGGTGCGGCGGCGACCAGGTTCTCCCATGAGAGTACCGAACCGTTCGAGCGTTAATTCCATTCCCGAGACACTGTCGACCGCGCGAATCAAATCTCCCACGTGTAGTTTCGCCTCACTAGCAGGCGTTCGCGGCATGAGTGCTCTCACCTGAAGCGTATCGAAGGCGGAGCCCTCCGCGACCACCTGCGCGCCCAGCATGTCAATCCAATCGGAACGCTTCGCGAGACGTGACGCCGGCACGAGGAGGATGGACGAATCCGCAAAGCGCAGTATCACGCGGAAGCGATTGAGAATTTCGCCTCCGAGCACGCCGGCGACGTCGGAAAATCCACTTCCCGCATTGTCGCTTGTGGTGGCGCTCGCGACCGGGCGCGCGATCGGATAGGGCCCGACCAGCGCCGTCGGTATCCGGAACCGAAATCCCTTCGTCTCGCCTCCAATCGCGAGCCCAAAGATCGGACGCGTCCATTCATGTCCAGATAGAAGTCCCTCGCGCTTCACCCAAGCGCCGTCGAGCCCAAGTGCTTCGAAGCTGCCTGTGTCCAGCTCGAGCCACGTTGTCACGAGAGTTCCGTCCGGTCGCGCAAGCTTGACGCTCACGAGCGGACTCTTTCCGCGAAACGTGAGAGGCAGCACCGTTGCGTCGCGAGGAGCTACATAAGTAGCCGGATCAAAGAAGGACACTTCTCGTCTGTCGTAGTCAAGCTCGACGACGAAGCGCGATAGAAAGCCGTAGCCAAGAATGCCGTCGATCGATCGGCCGAGGAACGGCTGCAGGCCATCGAGCGGTGCGGAGACGAATTGAATGTTGTCCACGACGTGGGTGCCAAGTCGAATCTCGATCGGGTCGACCTTCCCCATTTCGATCGCACCACCGGGCTGCTCGACGCGTTCCGGGTTGAGGACGTGCAGATGAAGCTCGGAAACTGCGCGAGCGTTCAGTATATCGTCGTTTGCCCCCGTATCGAGTATCACGTGGAGGAGTCGTCCGCCCTTCACCCCAATCGTGATGAACGGGATTCGTCCGCCGTATAGATCCATCGGAAGCCGCACGATTGGACTCGCCGATAAAGGCGTGGCCGCTGGCGGAGTCTGTAACTGTTGGGTGTGGGCCAACGTAGAGATGGAAGCAATTCCGACGGCGGCAGACGCAATGCGCTTAAAAGAGGCGGATCTGAGCTGGGCGCTTGTCATGTGGTCTATGACTCCAGAATTGATCTGTGTACCGCCAATCATGCGGGCCAACATCTCCCGGCGCTTGAACGGATCAGACTGCCTTGAAGGATTCGATCTTTTGTGGCACGTTCGGATTTACCCAGTCATGACGAGGGTCAAATGGCTTCAGAAATTTCCACCCTGTCACGGGCCGAATACACTGCGCTAGCGGTACGGACCTTCGACACGCCTGAGATAATTGTCACGATAACGCGGCACCGCGGCCACTCCCGCACAACGCCGCATTCTCATGAGGGCCCGTATCTATGCCTGGTGTCATCGGGCGACTTCGATGAGCGCGGTCCGCACCAAAATCTTTCCGTGTCTACGGGTGATGTTATCGCGCACCCAGGCTGCGATATCCACGCAAACCGCTTCGGCGCAGCGGCGGTGGAGTGCATCAACTTTGCTCCTCGCCCCGCGGGACGACTGAATGCGCTGTTCTCCGCCTCGATCGTCAGGCCAGACTCGTGGACTGATGCTCATATACTCCACCGGGTAAAGGACGAACTTCGTAGGAACGATCAGTGGACTCCGATTGCCCTCGAAGTTCTGGCCGTGGAGATGCTCAAAGGACACGCGCGAGAGCGTGAGGCTTCAGTTCGCCCATCGCAGCGGTGCGCTGACCTTCGCGAGTTCATAGAACGTGAGAGCCCCAGGGTGCCGACACTCTCCGAGCTCGCGAGGCGTTCAGGTGTGCACCCTACATATCTGTCACGACTTTTTCGCGCTGCTTTCGGTACCTCACCTGTGGAGCTAGGACGACAGTACCGCGCCGCATGGACGCGCGCGCAGATAGAAAGCACCCCAATGAGTCTCTCTCGTCTTGCGGCAGAGGCGGGTTATGCGGATCATGCTCATATGTGTCGCGACCTACGCCGGCGCTACGGCATGGCACCCCATCAGCTGCGAGACGGAGAGGCTGCCTGATTACGTTTGAAAGGACGCAACGGTACGCGTGTTCAAGGCTGGCAATCACGGCCTGCTTCTGGCGCGCACAGGTCACGACCGAGAGACCAAATCGCTCGGGCATTACATCCCTGGATTTCAAGACGGACTAGTTTCGTGGATCAGGCAACACAAGCGCTGCAGTTCACGATGAGCGCCAACGACTCTGTACCTACAAAAATACCCCGCCGAAGGGTGCTCCTTGAACTGGCCGTCGTTGCGTTTGCTGTGACCAGCGGGTGCGCGACCCCTCGCACGCACCCAGAAGTACGCGGTTTGTGGGATGCCCATTCACATTTGTCTTGGTATGGCGACCAAGCACTAGATAGCTTGCTCAAATACGGAGTGGTTGGTGTGCGAGACGTGGGCGGCGATGCCATCCAACTGAGGACGTGGCGCGATCAGATCGCGCGCGGCGAGCGTAAGGGCCCTCGCATCTTCTTCGCGGGTCCCGTCATCGACGGTCCGAAGAAGAACCCACGTTTCCGCGCCATCGTTCAGACGCCTGCGGAGGGTCGCCGTGCGGTGGATTCGCTCGCCGATTTGGGAGTCGACTTCATCAAGACCCATAATGGTCTGACACCAGAGGTATACTTTGCCGTGATTCGGGAGGCGCACGCGCGCCACCTGAAGGTTGCGTCGCATCTCCCGAAAGGTATTCCGGCGTGGGTTGCGGTTGACTCTGGTGTCGAGAGCATTGAGCACGCCGGCGAGTCGATGCTCGCAAGCCCGATATACGCCGGGTATGCGAAAGACGTCGAGGAGGCCAAGGTATGGTGGTCGTCCCCAGCAGGCGACAGCATGATTGCTCGCCTTGCACGTCAACACATGGTATTTGTGCCGACGCTGGTAGCGTATCGTGCCGTCGCATTGTCTGAGCCAGTCGGACCCTCGCGCGATGCTTGGCTGAGCACGTTCCGTTTCTTGGTGGAGCTCACAGGACGGATGTACCGGGCAGGCATTGTAATTCTCGCTGGTACTGATTACTCCACTCCTAGCTTTGCGGTCGTCCCCGGTCAGTCAGTGCTCGAGGAGATAGAGCTGCTTGAATCGGCGGGCTTGTCGCACAATGCGGCCATGGATGCAGCATCCGTCAACATCGTTCGTTGGCTTGAAAAGCGTTGAGTTGCCCGCCTCTAAAGTCCGACGGTTTGTCGTGATTGGTCGAGTAATTCGCTGCGTCGGGAGCAGGTGTCAGTTCTGGTGTCAGTCGGATACGGACATCCGGAGACAGCAGCTAAGGTTGCACAGAACATTTTGCGATCCGTCAGAGTGAAATGCGGACATCTTGTCCTACCATAGCTTCTAGTTTCCATGCCTGACAAGCGTGAGGTCGGGGGTCAGTTTGGGGGTTAGTTTCTCCCGGCAAACCCCGATATTGATGTCGGAAAGAATCGGCACCGACGCTCGATTCCCCTATGAAGTCCGGCAGATTGTCGTGATTGGTTAAGTAATTGCCCTGCTTTGCAACCAGGAGGTCGCAGGTTCGATCCCTGTACGCTCCACTCTCTACAACTATTTTCGGTCCGAGTCTCGCCCCGGCTCCCGGCACGGGGCGTAGCGTGATCTGCCGGATCAGTATATCGGAAGATCGTCGAAGCTGACGATGGCACTGGCATCGCCCTGGATTGGGGCATGATCCAAAGCGCTCTCCGCGCGGTGCACCAACTCCGCAACGTTGATTTTCGACGCCGCCAGATCCGACACTGCCGAGTAGCCTACGCGAAGACGAACCTGACCGGCAATGGTTTTGTTCTTCGATGCCCGGTCCAGCTCTCGCTGCAGGCGGGCAACCAGTAGTCGCGCGCCGGCGGCGTCGGTATCCGGCGCCAGAATCGCGAGCCGAGACTCACCAGCGTGGCCGACGACGTCCGACTGGCGGCTCTGCTCACGGAAGACGTGGGCGACGTCGGCGAAGCCGACTGGACTTTCCTTCCACAACATACTCGATCCCACTTCGCGATCGTGGACCTGGGGCGCGAACGCGAGGCATGCAAACGATTCGTGTTTCCTGAGGGCGCGCGCGCCGAGCTTTCCGGCCAACTGGCGCAGACCGAACGACGTGTAGAGGCCGGTTGTGGAATTGACGAAGTCTTCGGCGCGGGCAATGACGAGCTCGTTGCGTGCGCGAAGGAATGTCTCGAGCTTGACGAAAACCGGCTCGAGATCGACTGGATGACTGCAGTATTCCCAGGCGCCCGCGCTGAAGGCCGCCATGCGGGCGCGGGGATCGGCGGGTGTGGGGGAAGTGATCACAATTGGTACGGAGTGATCGAAGTGGTCGCCCTCTCGAATGGCTCGGCAGACGTCGATCGCTTTCACATCGGCGAGGGATTCGTCGAGTACCAGGAGATCGTGATTGGCCAGACGCGCCAGCTCCATGGTTTGCACGCCCGAGCGGGTGTGCGCGACGACGTACCCGTGCTGTTGAAAAACGCTCTCCAACGCCCTGCTCATCCAATCGTCGCCGCACGCAATCAAAGCAAGGGGCGGACGTTCCTGGGACAGTTGCATCGAGGCTCCTCTTCGGTAGCTCGACTGGCATGGCGCCTGATCAGCGCTTTAGCCTCGTAGCTTTGCGTCGCCACCTTTCGGTGGGTTTGCCGGTTTTCGGAGGTGCTAACCTGTCCGGGCTTGGGGCCGCGTACAGGCTGAGCGTGAGTCTTATTGGGGGAGACGACCGAGGCGAGGCCGGGTTACCAGCGCCGGGGCCCTAGATTCGGCTCTGAGGAGGCTGAAACGGTTAACTTGTTTCCCTATAATGACTTAGTCGAAGCACAGTTTGACAAAACGCAACAGAATGGAGCCCGTTCTGCTGCCCTTCGAAGTGTCCTACTGCATTATGGGGAGCGAGAGAACGAACGAGAATCGCGTTCCTTGGACGCTGGAGTCAACCTGCAGCGTGCTCCCCATGGCCTCTACAAGAGTGCGCACGATCGCGAGCCCGAGACCGGCGCTCGAGAACCGAAGCTTCACGCCCTCGGGGGGGAACCCGTAGCATAGTCTCTCGAGCACGTCGTCCGGTATGCCGGGACCAGTATCTTCGACCCAGAACTCGACCCGGTCCGCCGAAAGTTCGCTACAACCCATCGCGACCGAGCCCGCGTCCGTGTAGCGAAGAGCATTGGACGCGAGGTTGAGGAGCGCCTGCTGGATCGCGGATGCGTGCCCGACCCGCGCGTCATTTTCGGGGAATTCGACTCCGAGCGGAATTCCTTTCTCCTCGCACATGGGCTGCACGATCGTGGCCACGGAGTGCATGGTTTCGCTGACGGAGAAGGGCATTGGCTTCCCTTGCACAACACCGTCGCCGCGCGCTGCACCGATGAGATTTGAAACAGTCGTGCTCAACCCGAATGCGGCGCCGTAAATGAGTCCGAGCTGCCGCTCCCTGATTGCGTTTGGTGCCGACTTTTCGGCGCGGCGGAGCGCATCGACGAGGAGAAGAATCGAGCAGAGGGGAGAACGAATGTCGTGGGCGATCGCCACCACAGCGTCCGCGCAATCCGCACCAGTCAGCCGAGAGATGAACTTGCCACGGTCGGTACGCCTCCACGCGTCCTCTGCTTCATCGAGCTTGATCAACGTGCGCACGACTTCGTTCGCGTTCAGGTCCGGCGTCACCGCCAGCTCCGAGAGAAAATTCACCTTCAACGAGGAAACGTATTCGCGCGCGATGACAGGAGGGATTGGTGCGGAGTCAAGAGCGTTGTTGCGGAGGCCCGCGATCAACCAGGTGACGACCTCGTTGAGGCGTTCCCGAACTTCGCGGCGTGTCTGCTTCGTCCCGTGCGCGATAGTCGTCGCGGTCCGGTCGGCGGCCAGCTCGAGAGCACGGACGAGAGAGCAGCCGGTGCTTATGGAGACCGGGGCCGATTGAGGAGGGGCGCCGTCGCTTGCTCGACCGCCTGCGCCAGCATTCGACGATGACGAAAAGGGCGAGTAGCCCTGAAAGTTATCTGAAGCTGATGCGGAGTTTGTTGCAGTTGGGTCCATCTGCGCCATGCTTCCTCGTCCCCCGATTGACCCGCTCGCGGACGCCCATATTGGGGGTATGTACGCATAAGGTCAAGAGCGGCTTACACGTATGACTCAAGTGTTATGGTTGGAGCGCAGTTTTCCGTCTTGTGAAACGGCAGTTTGCCCTAACGAAATTGGATAGGGGAGTCCGCGGGCGGCGGGCGCTCAGGAGAGGTAGAGATCATCGAAACTCGCCACTGTTTCGCCGTGCGCGTATGCAGCTGCGTGCGCCACTGTACTCTCCGAGCGATGGACAAGCTCGTTTACATCCACGTTGGCGGCGGCGAGATCCGACACCGCGCAGTAGCCGGCCAGGAGGCGAAACGAGCCCGCGCGAGCGTTGTTCTTCGACACCGCGTCGAGCTCGCGCTGCAGCCGCGCGACCAGTAGCCTGGCGCCGGCGGCGTCGGTGTCGGGCGCCAGAATCGCGAGCTGGGACTCGCCAGTCTTCGCGACCACGTCCGACTTTCTTGCTTGTTCACGCACTACGTGTACGACGTCGGCAAAAAACTCGCGAGCCGAACCGTTTCCTCGCTGTCCCGATTCAGGGGCCGCTTGCTCGGGAGTGAATGTGACACATGCGAAAGCTTCGTGGTTCCGAATCGCGCGCGCCTCGAGCTGTTCCGCCAGTTGATGCAGCCCAAATTGAGTGTAGAGACCACTCGCCGGATCCATCAATGACGTCGTCTGGGACGCCGCCAGCTCCTGCCGCGCGCGGAGGAAGGTCACGAGCCTGAGGAAAAGCCCGTCGACGTCGAGAGGAAGATGACAGTACTCCCAGGCTCCGGCGGCGTACGCCTTGATTCGCCCGGGCAGGGTCGAATGCGAGGAGGAGATGATCACGATTGGCGTTGCGTGATCAAACAGCGGGTCTTCCCGCAGCGCCAGGCAGACGTCGACACCGGTTAGCTCGTGCAGCTGCTCGTCGAGCATCAGGACGTCGTAGCCGCCGCGTCGGGCGAGCTTGAGCGCTTGCTTGCCCGACCCGGTTCGCGTGACGTCGTATCCCTTCTCCGCGAAAACGCTCTCGAGGGAGCGACACAGCCACTCGTCACTACAGCCGATCAGAGCGACCAGTTTGCGCGGATTCGTCTCGGTCATGACGCCACCAGCGTAAGAGGGGTTCCGGAATGGTGCGGCGGGTTGACGACTGAAGCCGGTTGGTGACGTGGCATTGCGGCAACTGGGTGACCAGCGGTCGCTTGCGCTTTCTCTACATACCAGCCCAACGCCTCTTCCAGTCCTTGCTCAACGCTGTGCGTGGGCGAGAAAGAGAGCATCCGGCGCGCCTTCTCGATCGATGCGCAGGAGAACCGAATATCACCAGGGCGGAAGGCGTCGTATTGGGGTAGCTCAAGACCAAATCGTGGCTCCTGTAGCGCCAACCGGTTGCGCATCACCTGAAAGAGCTGATTCAGGGTGACCGATTCGGCACAGGCAACGTTGTATGCCTGCCCCGTTGCGTTGACATCATTCACTGTCGCTGCAAGCAGGTTGGCCTGAATGACGTTCGCCACGTGGCAGAAGTCACGGGTGGTTTCTCCGTCACCGAAGATGCGGCACCGCTCGCCTCTCAGCAGGCTCGCGATCCAGCGCGGAATCACCGCTGCGTAAGCTCCCGCGGGATCCTGACGTCGCCCGAACACATTGAAGTAGCGCAATCCGATGGACTGCAGGCCGTAACTCATCTGAAAGGCGACGGCGTACGTTTCGTTGGTTGTCTTGCTGGCGGCGTACGGCGATAGCGGGCGCCCCAGCCTTTCCTCGACTTGCGGATAGTCCGAGGTGTCTCCGTACACTGCGCTCGAAGAGGCGAAGACGAAGCGCTTGACACCCGCGTCCTTTGCCGCGACCAGCATGTTGACGAAGCCATCGACGTTGACGGCGTTCGTGCGGAGCGGATCATCCATCGACCAGGGAACGGAGCCGAGCGCTGCGTGGTGGAGCACGTAGTCCGCGCCTTTGCAGGCTGCTCGGCACGTCTCGAGATCCCGGATGTCGCCTTCCACCATCCGGAACTGCGCTTTGCCGTTCAGTGGGCTGGCAAGGACTTCGTCCAAATTGGAGCGATGGCCGGTCGAGAAGTTGTCGACACCGACAACTGTTTGCCCCAGCGCCAGCAGTTCCTGAAGGAGGTTGGAGCCGATGAACCCGGCGACTCCTGTGACGACCCAGACCTTGGGAGCTGAACGCAGTTGTGCGCGAAGATGGGGATACGGTGCGGAGATCACGTGCTCGCAGTGGAAGTGTGCCCGCCGGCCAGATTCAGGGCAGTCGTGCGCGGGAGCACGTCCACTCGATCTTGCGCGCCGCATGTAGCGGCCATTCTCAGCGACGCGACAAAGCATCTTCCATTCCCACCGAGCCCAACGTTGTCGGGCGTATAAGTCGTGTTTCTGCAGGCGCTTATGAGTTCGATGGAAGTCCACTGACCGCCGTGATTCGCTCCTTTGTCGCGGTTTTACCCCATTCCTGTGGTGACCGGGCCACAACCAATTCACACGTTTCGCATAATCGAGTCACGCGTTTCACATAATCGATTCACACGTTTCGCATAATCGATTCACGCATTCAATAGAAGGCGTTCCTGACCGGGACGGTGCAAACAATTAGAATGGCGTCCATTGCGGCGTCAACGGATAGTCGTCTGTAATCGTACTGTAATTGAAAGCATCTATATTTTGCGGGCTTAGTTGTTTTGGGTTGAGGCGCCGTCAGCTGGATTGCGAGCGCCTTTGTCCATCCCGCACCGTCCCCCACACAATTCTTGTCACGCTAGTGTGTCGATAATGCCCAACGGGCTGTTGAGTTCAGCGGCGCGCCGCGTCAAGGCAGCCGCAGGGTGGATAATTTTTCGGACCGGTCTCTACCGACGGATGCGCCGGGACGAAGCGGTAATCGTTCTCTTCCACAGAGTGAACGACGCCCTCCCGAACGACCCGCTGACCTACACCACTCAAAAATTCGAGGAATTTGTCCGTTTCTTCGGGCGATACTTCGATGTCGTCCCATTGAGTGTGTTGCTGCGACGTTTGGAGACGGGCGCCGAGCTGGCGGCCTGCCTGGCCATCACGTTCGACGATGGATACCGAGGCAACGCTACCATCGCCGCACCCATTCTCGAGCGCCACGGTCAGACCGCATGTTTTTTTGTAACGACTCAATTCGTCGGCACGGATTACGTTCCCTGGTGGGACGCCGAAAAAAAAATCCAGACTAAGTGGATGACATGGGACCAGGCGCGCGCACTTCGTGCGGCAGGCCACGATATCGGTTCTCATACTCAGACACACCCCGATCTTGGAGTCATTCCCCCAGACGAGGCTCGCCGCGAAATTGGCGGCGGTAGCACCCGTCTCGACGCCGAGCTTGGTGATCACTCCGGACTTTTCGCCTATCCTTTTGGCGGGCGGAAAAACATGTCCGCAGCGAACCAGGTGGTTGTCGGAGAGCTTGGATTGAGATGCTGTCTCTCGGCGTACGGAGGCACCGTTCGCACCGGCGACGATCCGCTTCAATTGAAGCGCACGACAATCTCGGACTGGTATCTCTCTCCATACCAGTTCGGCTTCGAATTGATGACTGGCCTTCTCAAGCCCAAGTGATGGCCACTCCGGCCCGCGGGAGGTCGCAATGAAAGCCGCGGCAAAACGCGCCAGAGTTCTCGCTTTGGGATCCGGAATAACACTGCTCGGCGTGCTGCGGACACTCTCGGAATCGGGAGCCGATGTCATCGCACTACCGGACATCGACCGCGTCACGCGGCGTTCGCGCTGGTACCGTGCGGGCCCGCCTGCTTTATCAGGACTGAAAGCAGAAATGTTGGCGCAGCGTCTCGAAAGCCTTCCCGCCCAGACCATTCTCATGGCGAGCAGCGATCTTTGGGTGAGGACGGTCGCTGCCCTCCCGGCAGCGGTTCGCGCTCGTTATCCGGCCAGCGTCGCTCCTCTCCCCGCACTGGACCTTCTCGTTGACAAAGCGCGCTTCGGCGCCGCGCTCGACCGGCTGCAGCTGCCGCACCCTGCGACGCGACTGATGAAGTCGGTTCAGGATCTCGCTGGCGTCTCCGACGCCGTCCTTCAAAGCTCGTTCCTGAAGCCGGCGCACTCGCAACAGTTTTTCGCCCGCTTCAACGTGAAGGCCTTTCGCATTGTGGACAGGCCCCAGGCAAATGATCGGCTGTCCGAGTGCATCCACGGCGGATTCGAGATGATGCTGCAGGAGTACATCCCCGGACCGCCGACCAATCACTACTTCATCGATGGATTTGTCGACCGCGACGGCGTAGTCAGAGCACTCTTTGCGCGGCGCCGCTTGCGAATGAGTCCTCCGGACTTCGGGAACAGCACATTGATGATCAGCGTACCAGTGAGCGAGACGGGTAACGCCGCTCGAACGTTGGAAACCCTTTTTCGAGACATTGACTACCGGGGAATCTTCAGCGCCGAGTTTAAGCGGGATTCCCGGGACGGGGTGTTCAACATCATCGAGGTGAACGCGAGACCCTGGTGGTACGTCGAGTTCGCCGCCCGCTGTGGAGTCAACGTCTGCGAATTGGCGATACGTGATGCTGCGGGAGAACCGGTTGAAACGATCTCGGACTACGCAGTCGGACGTCGTTGCGTGTTTCCATACTACGATCTCGAGGCTGTCCGTGTCGAGCGCGCGGCTGGTCGACTCGGGCTGATAGGGTGGGCGCGATCATGGATCGGGCCATATCAACCGGTCTTTCGATGGTCCGACCCGCTACCCGCCGTGGGCGAGGTTGTGGCGTTGATCGGGGGACGCATTCGCAGAGTTGGCACGCGGCGCCGACCCGCCTGATCGGTCGTTTGAATGCGTCGGCGCAGCGCCCCAGCGCGCGTTACTATGGATGAGATTTGAGCGTCTGATAGTGTAGCAGAAGAGGCATGTGCACAAAGCACGTTGGGACATGCCTCTATAACCGTTTATCGTAATGAGTAACTACGCTGCTCAGAGCAAAGCCGTCGAGAGGCGGTGACGCAGAGCCACGGGGCTAGAGCGGGTCTTCCGCGAAGCCAGCCGAGCCGCCAGTGAATCCGACAATCGGTCGGTGCCGCGGCGGCTTTTTTGTTACCAGGCTGCCTCGCACATCGCTCGCCTCAGAATAAAGGAGCTCCGCTCATGCCGTCCATATTCTCGCTCGCCAAGCGCATCGCAATCCGTACCGCCTGGGTTGCCCTGCTGCCTACACTCATCGTGTGCTCGGGAAACGGGTCGACCGGTACCACCGTGGCGCCACCGGGCACGGTCTCGGATCTCCTTGTGTCCGGTATTGCAGATAACTCGATCACCCTCTCGTACACACAGGTTGACGATGGTACGGGCCAGCCAGCAGACTACGACGTGCGCTATGCCGTCGCACCCATGTCATGGGGTTCTGCGAGCTCGACGGCGAGCGGAACATGCGCGACACCCGTTTCGGGTACAGGAGTTAGTGGGACGCTAACATGCACCGTGTCAGGTCTGTCGCCTTCGACGACCTACAACTTCCAGTTGATCGCATTTCGTGGAACGCTCCATGGCGATGCAGTTTTCGGAGGCGTTTCGAACGTCGCGTCAGCAGCTACGCAAACGCCAGCGGCAGTAGTGACGACAGTGACGGTAGCACCGGCGTCTCCCTCGATCGGCATCGGAGGCACTGCTACGCTTCAGGCAACCGTGAAAGACGCGCAAGGCAACGTCATGAGCGGACAAACTGTCAGCTGGTCCAGCGACAATACCGCCGCGGCGATTGTGAATGCAAATGGCGTGGTCACCGGGGTTGCAGCGGGTTTGGCGACGATTACCGCGACCTGCGCAGGAAAGTTGGGCACCGCCAGCGTCACGGTAACTTCATCGCCTCCACCTCCACCCGTCGTGACGACCGTCACGGTGGCTCCTTCGACAGCATCGATAGTGGTTGGTGCAACGACGTCCCTGGCGGCAACAGTTAGGGATGCTCAGGGCAATGTGATGACCGGACAGACCGTGACGTGGTCCAGCGACAACGCGGCCGCGGCGACTGTGAATGCAAACGGCGTGGTCACTGGCGTCGCAGCAGGTTCCGCGACGATCACCGCGACCTGCGCAGGAAAGTCAGGCACCGCGGGCGTCACGGTAACTGCAACGCCTCCTGTCGTGACGACCGTTACAGTGGCTCCTTCGACAGCATCGGTAGTCGCTGGCGCGACGACGCCGCTGACGGCGACGGTCAGGGATGCTCAGGGAAATGTCATGACCGGGCAGACCATTGTTTGGTCGACCAACAACGCCGCTGCAGCGACGGTGAATTCGAATGGCGTGGTTACCGGTGTCGCCGTAGGCTCGGCTACGATCACGGCGACCTGTGCCGGCAAGACGGGCTCGTCGGCCGTTACGGTGACGGCTTCGCCGCCACCGGTGGTGACCACCGTAACGGTGGCGCCTTCGACAGCATCTATAGTTGTTGGTGCGACGGCCCCTCTGATGGCAACGGTCAGGGATGCTCTCGGAAATGTCATGACCGCACAGACCATCGTTTGGTCGACCAACAACGCCGCAGCGGCAACGGTGAATTCGAGTGGTGTAGTTACCGGGGTCGCAGCAGGCTCGGCTACAATCACGGCGACCTGCGCCGGCAAGGCGGGCTCGTCGGCCGTGACGGTCACCGCTGTTTCGTCGGGAGGGACCTTGCTGTTCGAGGAGGATTTCGAGGATGCCAATCTCGCGTCGCGCGGCTGGTACGACAACACAGGCGCGGTTCTGTCAACCACGGAACACATTGCCGGCAGTGTCAGCTCGGCCGAATACAGGTTCCTTGCAGGGGCAACGACCCCGACAAACGGCAATGCCCAGCGCCACAAGTTCACACCGTCGAACTCGTTCTACGTCAGCTATAACGTGAAGTACAGCGCAAACTGGGTGGGCTCGAATCAGCTCTACCATCCGCACGAATTCTACGCCATGAGCACGTTGGACGGTGATTGGGACGGCCCGTCGAACGGATTCATGGTTGTGTACATCGAGCAGAACTATCAGAACGGAGGCAAACCGCGGCTTACGGTGCAGGACAACAAATCCGTAAACAGCACGTATGGTGCGCTACCGCACAACCTCGTCGGGGTAACCGAGGACCGCTCGACCAGCGGCTGCAACGGCATGGCGGAGAGCAACATGTTCTCCGAGTGCTTCGACGCGGGTGGATACTGGTACAACAGCAAGCAGCTTCTGGGGCCAGTTGTATTCCAGCCTAATCCGGGAGCGGGCTACAAGAACAACTGGAATTTCGTCGAAGCCTATTTCCAGTTGAACACGATTGTGAACGGGATTGGCCAGGCGGACGGAGTCATGCAATACTGGTTCAACGGCGCACTCATAATTGACAGGCATGACATTTTATTCCGGACCGGCGCGCATCCGACTATGCAATTCAGCCAGTTCCTGATCGCACCGTACATTGGAGACGGCTCGCCGGTCGATCAGTCGATGTTCATCGACAACCTGAGGCTGGCGACTTCTCGAATACCGTAACGCCGTCTACGACGGTTGGAGGGGCCGAATACTCCGGGTGGCTGACTGTCAAAGTGCGCCTCTATTGATGGGAGATGTGGTTGGAGGCGATCCCTCGGCGCGCGTCACAGTCCTGTGGCTCTCCCACAACACCTTTGATTAGCCCGTACATCACACGGGTGGGCTCTGCGAATCCTGTCGGCCTCCCAAGCCGCGTGATGACAGCGGGTTAGCCCGCGAGTGTCGCCGTCAAATCAAGGTGCTGACCGCCGTAGATAGGCGGCACCTTTGCTGCAACCGCTACCACCGAAAAGCTTGCACGAGTCGGACACCATGGACTGAGACTAATGAGTCCGATCGATGGCTTGCTTAGTGTCCGACAGGGGCGACGATAGATCAATGCTCACAGTGATGTTTGCAACTCGCAACGGAATGCACACGCTTCCAGGCGTACTTTCCGCGTATCGCCAACTCGAAGTGCCAACAGGTGGTTGGAAGCTCATCGTAGTGGACAACGCAAGCACGGACGCAACCGGCGAAATCATCAAGTCATTCCTCGACCGACTGCCGCTCACATATCTCTACGAAGAGAAACCCGGCAAGAATCTCGCTTTGAACACCGCACTCGATCAAGTCGAAGGGGATCTGGTTCTGCTGACCGATGACGACGTTTTCCCTCGATCGAACTGGTTGGTCTGTATGCGGAACGCGGCCGACAGTCTCCCAGCATATTCAGTCTTTGGCGGGGTTGTCCGGCCTCATTGGGAGGTCATGCCTCCCAACTGGATCGTTGAGTGGGTGCCGGGCGGGCCCGTATTTACGCTCACCCCACCGTCCATGCCCGAAGGCCCAATGGCTCCCGGCTCTGTATATGGCCCCAACATGGCGGTGCGCACGGAGATCTTTAGGCAAGGCTTTCGCTTCGACCCGACCATTGGGCCTCGGAGAGCTAACTACGCGATGGGAAGCGAAACCGAATTTGTCGTACGATTGGCGAAGCATGGCCATTCCGCCTGGCACGTTCGTGATGCCGAGGTAGAGCACTTCATCCGTGATTTCCAATTGCACCGGTCCTGGATCCTGCGTCGGGCGATCCGGTTCGGGCGCGGTCACTATCGTATGACCCACACTGAGCAACGCCGGCAATTATCGACCTGGCGCGGAATACCAAGGCATTTATTCAAGCAACTGCTCGTGCAAACGGCGCTGGTTCTGAAAGGCGCAGCGTGCTTCGACGACGAAACTGTTTTCCGCGCGCGATGGACCTTCAATGTCGTGTGGGGTCAGATCATCGAAGCGCGTAACCTGCGCGGCCAGCCGGTATCAGCATGAGTTCCAACTGGTCACAATCAGAGCTTCGCAACCGGCGACGAGCGACGCGGTTATCGGGGATGTCTATGAAAAGGGAGTTGGTGTATGACGTAGGCTTCAACATTGGACAGGATACTGCGTTCTATCTTTCTCGCGGCCATCGAGTGGTGGCAGTCGAGGCTGATCCGACTTTGGCCGAAGCTGGGCGTAAACTGTTCAGTCGCGATATCGAAGCGGGAAATCTCGAAATCGTGAATGTTGGTATCGCGCAGGAAGAAGGGTCGGCCGAGTTCTGGATCTGTGAGGGAAAGCCGGAATTCAACTCGTTCTATCAAGGGATTGCGGCACGCAACGGTTATCAGAGCCATCCCATACAGATTCCTACGACGCGGTTTGCTTCGGTGCTGCGGCGTTTCGGAACACCGTACTTTCTGAAAATTGATATAGAAGGTAACGAGATGTTATGCCTCGACGACCTAAACCCATCCAGCTTGCCAAGATACATCTCCATAGAAAGCGAATGTGCAGTCGACGCTAAACCGATCAGTGCAGCCGACGGACTGCGCGTCTTGCACAAGCTTCGTGACTTGGGATATCAGTCGTTCAAGCTCATAGATCAATTCACTTTCTGTTCGATATCTGTCCCGCCGTCACTCAATTACATCATTGATAGCATGTCGAGAAAATGGCTGATGCGGGCTCCACTAAACGTCATCCGAGGCACGCACCGTCTTTCGCAACACCTGATGACCAAACCCAAGCTGGAGCGCAGTCTTCGATGGAAGTTCCCGCTGGGCTCGTCGGGCGCGTTGGGAGAGGACACGGCCGGAACATGGATCAGTTGCGAGGCCGCTGAACGGGCGTACCGCCAGCACCGCGAATCCTACTTTCGGACACCAGGTGTGGCGCACCATTCGTTCTGGTGCGACTGGCACGCCAAGCTGGAAACTCAGGCTCCCGCGGACCGGCTCAACCGATCGGTTCGCAGTGAAGAAAGGAACATCTCATGACTTCCGTCACCATTGGCCATGCGCATACCCCGACGTCCTCGGCAACGCTTGCGCTGCAGCACCGAGCTCACGAGATCATTCCGGGCGGCGCTCACACTTACGCCAAAGGTGACGACCAGTACCCCGAGACTGCACCCCCATTCATCGCTCGCGGCTCAGGATCGCACGTATGGGACCTGGACGGAAATGAGTTCATTGAGTACGGCATGGGCCTCCGATCGGTCGCATTGGGTCATGCCTTTCCGTCAGTGCTGGAGGCAGTCCGACAAGAGCTGGTAAATGGCAGCAACTTCACCCGTCCGAGTCCCCGCGAAGTAGAATGCGCAGAGACTTTTCTCTCGTGTGTTTCTGGCGCGGAGATGGTCAAGTTCGCCAAGAACGGCTCCGATGCGACAACTGCCGCCCTCAAACTGGCTCGAGCCTATACAGGGCGTGATCTCGTCGCGATCTGCGGTGATCAGCCGTTTTTCTCGACTGATGACTGGTTCATCGGTTCTACGAAAATGCCGGCGGGCATTCCCGATGCAATCCGCGAGCTTACGGTCAAGTTCCGCTTCAACGACTCCAGCAGCCTCGAGTCGTTGTTCATAGCGCATCCCAATCGAATTGCCTGTGTGGTACTGGAAGCCGAGACGGCCGTCCCTCCTCAACCGGGTTTCCTGGCGGAGGTGCGTGGGCTGTGCGACCGTCATGGCGCGTTGCTTGTGCTTGACGAGACGATCACAGGATTCCGGTGGCATGTTGGCGGCGCACAACGCCTGTACGGCATCGTGCCCGATCTTTCCACGTTTGGTAAAGCCCTAGCCAACGGTTTCGCACTCGCCGCTCTCGCGGGAAAGCGAGAGGTGATGGAGCGCGGGGGACTGACGCATTCGAAAGAGCGTGTGTTCCTGCTGTCGACGACGCACGGTGCGGAAACGCATTCGCTTGCGGCGGCAACCGCCTCGATGCAAGTGTTTCAAAATGAGCCGGTCGTCCAGACGCTGTACCGTCAGGGCGAGAGGCTGCGGCGCGGCGTCGAAGAAGTCGCGCGACGGCACGGGGTCCAAGACTACATCCAGGTTGTTGGCCGATCATGCAACCTGGTCTTCTCAACGAAGGGAGCCGATCACAAGCCCTCGCAGGCGTTTCGCGCGCTGTTGATGCAAGAGCTGATTCGCGGCGGTGTTCTGGCTCCGTCGTTCGTGGTGAGCTACTCACATAGCGATGATGACATCGATCGAACCATCGAAGCAGTGGATTGCGCCGCGGAGGTGTACGCTCGCGCCCTGACGGATGGGGTAGATTCGCATCTCGTCGGCCGGCCTGTGAAGCCGGTCTTCCGCCCCTTCAATTGACTCTTCCCGGACTCAAGAACCGCGGCGCTCATCGGACGGAAGTAGTAGCACGAACCGATTCGCAGCGCCGCGTGAGTGTGTCGCCCTCCATCTTCGACGAAGCTATCACCGCCGAAGAGAGAGTGAGCGAAGCGTGTGCTGGGGCACCTGCTGGTGCTCGATCTGTTCCGAAGGCGCCACGGATCGGTGTGATCTATCCTTCTGGTTGGGGTAATCTCGGAGACGAGGCGATACTTCAGGCTACGTTCCAGGCTCTACGTCAGCGCTGGCCGGAAACGGAGCTGCGCGCGTTCACACTGCATCCCGCGCGTACGGCCGCCAATCATGGCGTGGCCGCCGAGCCTCTGACAGGTGTGAATCGCCCGCTGTTCTGTGCACCCAGGGAGGAGGAGCCGTTTCCTGTGCGTGCCGCGCGGTCGATAGCACGCCGAACTCGCCGCGTGCCGCTGATGGGACAGGTGACGAGATGGGCCTCAGACTGGACCGCTGACATGGTCTTCGAGGCCAAAGCGCTCGCGCGCGCGTGGCGATGGTTGCGATCAGCTGATCTCCTTCTCGCCTCGGGTGGCGGCCAGCTTGATGACGTTTGGGGGGGTGCCTGGGGCCAGCCTTACGCGCTAGCGCGTTGGGCCTGGCTCGCGAAACGCGCGGGAGTGCCGTTTGCCTTTCTCAGCGTCGGTTATGGCGGTGCGTCAACCTGGCTGAGCAGACGACTTTTACGCTACGCAGTCGAACAGGCTACGTATTGTTCCGTTCGAGATTCCGGATCACGCGCGCTTACCGCGCAACTGGGGATCAAACGCGACATCCCCATCGTGCCGGACCTTGCATTTGCGCTCACCTGCGAGGCGCAGTGGCCGCGTCGGCGACCCGGGTATGACGTGGGTATCAGCCCGATGACGTACCTCCGCCCCGGCAGCTGGCCCAGCGAAGACGCAGCGGAATACCAGCGCCTCGTAGGTCTCTGGGCCGACCTGGTGACTGCCACCGTAATAGATGGCAATCGCGTGCAACTGTTCGTCAGCGCCCCGGAGGATATGGTGGCGGTGAATGATGTCTGGGATCGTCTCGATGAGACGACCCGCGCAGACACGTCCATTAATCAGGCGACGAGCCCCGACAGCCTTTTGGAATTCTATCGCGGGGTGGACATGGCCATTTCCAGTCGACTTCACGGCGTTCTTCTGGCAATGGTCGCGGCTCGCCCCGTGCTCGCACTTTCACACGAGCGGAAAGTGCGAACGGTGATGGACGACGCCGGAATGTCGGCGTTCTGCGCTGACCTGACCACGGCTTCTGCCGACGAGACGATGGCGATATTGCGTGACCTCACTGATCATCTCGATTCCTGTGGGGAGGGTTTGCGTGTTTACGTGGCTAACGCACGCGCCTCCGTCGTGCAACAACAGGAATTGCTGCCGCAGCTTCTCAAGCAGAGCCAATGACCCGCCAGCCGCTTGTCAGTGTAGTCACACCGTTCTACAACACCGCGGACTACCTTCGCGAGTGCATCGAAAGCGTGCTAGCGCAAACCTATTTACGCTTCGAGTACTTGCTGGTCGACAACCAAAGCACCGACGGTTCGGCCGAGATCGCCGCCGAGTATGCGGAGAGAGATCAGCGGATTCGGGTGATACGCAATCCTGAATTCGTCGGCCAGGTCCGAAATTACAATGGCGCTCTTCGCCAAGTCGCTCGAGATGCGCGCTACGTAAAACTCGTGCAGGCGGACGACTTCATTTTCCCCGAGTGCCTTGAGCGAATGGTAGCCGTTGGAGAAGCACATCCGACTGCTGCAATCATCAGCTCTTATTTCCTGATGGGTCGAAACCTTTCCGGAAGCGGGATTGAATGGCCGACTGAATTCATTTCGGGACGAACCGCAAGCAGGCTGCAGCTGCTCGAGAAACGCTTCATCTTCGGCTCACCAACGACACTATTGTACCGTGCTGATATCGTCGCGAACCGACGGCCGTTTTATCCCGAATCGTCTCTCCACGACGACACCGACCTATGCTATGAGGTGCTCGCCGACGCGGACATGGGCTTCGTGCATCAAGTTCTGTCCTTTACTCGCACGGGTAACGGCGGAGTCCTCACGGATATCGAGCGATTCGATTGGCGCGTGCTGGACTCCTACATGGTTCTGCGAAAGTTTGGACCGCGTTTTCTTTCCACGGAGGAGTTGAACAGCCGCATTCGGCAGGTGCGGGCGGAATACCTGAGGATCCTCGGCGAAGGTACCCTTCTCGCGCGCGAGAGAGAGTTTTGGAACTATCATCAAAGGGGCCTGGCGACGGTTGGGGAGGAGCTTCCTTCGAGCTTGGCTCTTGCGCCCCACGTGGGGCGGGCAGCGCTCAAGGCCATCGCCAGGCCGAGGTGGCTCTGGCGGGAACGTGCCCGATTAAAGCGGTCAAAGTTTGTGGAGAACGCGGGTGATTGATGCGCTCCGGGAATTGATCCGGAATCGTGAGCTGCTCTACATGATCACCTGGCGGGAAATCAGGATCCGGTACAAACAATCGGTGATGGGACTCCTCTGGGCGGTTCTCATGCCCATCATTATCACATCGGCGGGAGTAGTCGTGCGTATCGCCGCTTCGAGAGTGTCCGGGCGGCCAATCACCGGCGCGGATATTGGTGGCATCGGGGTGAAAGCACTGCCTTGGGCATTTTTCGTTTCCGCTCTGCGGTTTGGCACGACTAGCCTCACTGGCAACAGCAGTCTGGTCACCAAGATTAAGTTCCCGCGCCTCATTTTTCCCCTGTCATCGATGCTGACTTCGCTCTTCGATATGGGAATAGCAGTGCCAGTACTGCTCGTGCTTCTTCCATTCGCGGGAGTAGGGCTATCGCTTACCATGCTATGGGCGCCCCTGCTGTTGCTCATTCTCGTGATTTTTACCGCAGGATTGTGCATTGCCATGTCAGCAGCGAATCTTTTCTTTCGCGACATCAAGTATATCGTCGAGGTCGTGCTGACCTTCGCGATTTTTTTCACCCCGGTGCTTTATGACGCCTCAGTCGCTGGCAGGTGGCGCTCGATTCTAATGCTGAACCCGCTTGCGCCTCTGCTCGAAGGCCTGAACTCGAGTGTGATCCTGGGTCGGCAACCGGAGCTTCGATGGGTCGCCTACAGCGCGTGCGTGTCGGTTCTCCTCTTCTGGAGCGGCGTCGTTTTCTTCCGCCGGCTCGAGCCACGCTTCGCGGAAAGCGTTTGAGGATGCGATGAGCGAACAGGCCCTGCGAATGAATCACGTTTTCAAGCGCTTCCGGCGTGGCGACCAGCACGATTCACTCCGTGATCTAATTCCCTCGCTAGTCAAGCGAGCAGTGCGCAAGGATCGCGAGCGCGCGTTGGCCCCGCAGGAGTTCTGGGTGCTCAACGACATTTCCTTCGAAGTCAAAAAGGGTGAGACCCTCGGCATCATTGGCCACAACGGCGCCGGAAAGAGCACCATGCTCAAGCATTTGAGCGGAATCATGGTCCCCACTCGCGGGAGCATCGATGTGACGGGACGCCTCTCCGCGCTCATCGAGGTGGGGGCTGGATTTCACCCCGACCTGACTGGGCGCGAAAACGTGTTTCTCAATGGGGTCATCCTGGGCATGACGCGAGCGGAGGTCAAACGCAAGTTCGATGAAATTGTCGACTTCGCGGGTTTGGAGGAATTCATCGATACGCCCGTAAAACGCTATTCGTCAGGCATGTTCGCCCGTCTCGGCTTTTCCGTCGCGGCGCACCTGGAGCCGGATATCCTCGTGATCGACGAGGTCCTGAGTGTTGGTGACTTTGCGTTCCAGCGCAAAGGAATCGAGAAAATGCGCGCAATTGCGAAGAGTGGCGCCACCGTAATTTTTGTGTCTCACAACCTCCAGGCCGTGGCGGAGTTCTGTCATCGGGGGATCCTTCTCGAGCGGGGCTCGATTGTCGCGGATGGGCCGACCGATCAGGTTATCCGCCGTTATCTCGACACCGCGGTGAGTCACGGAGAACGAACGGTGCGCGGACCGGTTCGTATCGTCGCTACTTCAATAAGCGGCGCAGGCGGCGAAATCGGTCGATTCTCCAGCGGCAGCAAGGCTCGCATCAAGGTGATTCTGGAAGCGACACAGTCCGCCGAGAAGGTCGCGGTAGTAATCCAACTTTTCGACGCCGGCTTTTACGACGTCTTCAACACCTCCAGCGAAAGGCTGGGTTATCCGCCGGTTCGTCTTGATGCTGGCCAGAGGGCAGAATGTGAGTTCGAGGTTGACCTGCACCTCGGTGCGGGCACGTACTATCTAGGCGTCTACCTGTATCGATACGACATGGAGCGGGAGTACGATCACATTTTCCCCGCCACATCTTTTGTCATGACGACGGATCGAGACACTCATGGTGCTGCTAATCTTTATCCGGTGGTGATGCGCCTTGAGGCTTTGAATGAGTCGCGACGTGCCGCGTCGGTAGCGGGAGATCGGAGCCCGGGAGGACTGACACCTTGAATTCGAACGCAGAATCAGCGGCTGATGCGCTCCCCGCCGAGGCTGAGCAACAGCGGTTTTGGAACGAGTGGAACGCCAAATATCGCGGAGCCGGATACGACCCAAGCATCGATACGCCAACGATGAAGCGACGGGACACAGTGCTCGACTGGATACGCCAGTTGGGACTGAGGCAGCCCCGTATTCTGGACCTGGGGTGTGCGACCGGTTGGTTGACGAGCCAATTAGCGGAGTTTGGGCACGTTGTCGGGACCGATATCGCCGATGGATCAATTCGTGAAGCTCGAGATCGGTATCCACACATTCCTTTTGAATGCGGAGATTTCTCGAACTCCAATCAGGAGCATGAAGGATTCGACATCGTAGTGTCCCTGGAGACGCTTAGCCATGTGGGCGATCAGCGGGCGTTCGTGAAGCGAATCGGGGATGTGCTAAAGCCCGGCGGGTACCTCATTCTGACCACTCAAAACCGGCTTGTGTTCGAGCGCCGAACCGACGTGACTCCAGTTGCGGTCGGGCAGATTCGCCGCTGGGTATCACCGGGCGAGTTGCGTCGGCTGCTGCGAGACGATTTCGTCATTCGACGCCTCACGACACTCTTGCCCGAGGGAGGATTGGGATTCCTCCGTGTCGTCAATTCGACCAGGGTCAACCGACTGCTGGGTCGATTCTTCTCGCGTGAGTCGATAGATCGAGCGAAGGAGCGACTCGGACTGGGCCAGACGATCGCGGTTCTCGCGCAACGTAGCTGAGAAACGGCCTTAATGTCGCGGCGATTGATCGGTTGTTGGCTTGTCCCATTGCTCATTGGGTGCAGCAGCACCAGCGGCGAGTCGTCGAGACTGTCTTCAGTCACCATAACGCCGCGCAGCGCCGTGATCGGCACTTCTGGCGTCGTCGACTTCCGAGCGACTGGGTCTTACGAGGATGGCTCGTCGCGCAACCTGACAGTCGCGTGGCAATCGAGCGTACCCGCGGTGGCGACAATCGATGCCGCTGGAACCGCGACTGGCGAAGCCGCAGGCACGACGTTCATACGCGCAGAAATTGGAGGCCTTCGAGATTCCACCTCACTGGTCGTTGCGACGAACGCTGCGTCTGGTCCGCTGCGAGTAAGCACAATCAACCCGCGCTACTTTGCCGATCCGTCGGGGCGGGTTGTGTATCTGACGGGGTCAGAGTATTGGAAGACCATAGAGGACAATGGAACCTCGAACCCGCCACCAACATTCGACTATCCAGCCTTTCTCAGTTTTCTCCAGCGTCATAACCACAACTTCACCCGCCTGTATATGTGGGAGCAGGCGCGCTGGAGTGCGGAGACGAGCCTGAGCCACTGGTTCTCGCCCACGCTTTACGTGAGAACCGGGCCCGGGATAGGAGCTGACGGAGGTGCCAAGTTCGATCTGAATCAGGTCAATCCTGCGTATTTGGCCCGCGTCAGGCAGCGGGCGATCGATGCGGGTACTCGCGGGATCTACGTCTCGATCATGCTCTTCAATGGCTGGAGCGTGGAGACCAAGCCCGGCTCGACTGCGGCCAATCCCTGGTTAGCGCACCCCTTTAATTCGGCGAACAACATCAACGGTATCAACGGTGATCCGAATGGGGACGCCTCCGGCGCGGAAACCCAGACGCTCTCGATACCGGCGATCACGGCACTCCAGGATACCTACGTCAAGGCGGTGATCGACGCGGTAAATGATCTGGACAACGTGATGTATGAGATAAGCAACGAGAGCGAGCAATCGAGTGATGCCTGGCAGTACCACATGATCAACCTGGTCCGCTCTTATGAGGCGAGCAAACCGAAGCAACACGCGGTCGGGATGACGGTCCCCTATCCGACGGTGCCCCAGGGCACTAACAGCGACGTGGTGAACAGCACGGCCGACTGGGTGTCGATGAATGGCGACATCAACAACCTCGCGGTGGCCGATGGTTCCAAGGTGAGCATGTCCGACACTGACCATTTGTGCGGCATCTGTGGTGACGCAGCCTGGCCGTGGAGAAGTCTCACGCGCGGCCACAATACGCTGTTCATGGATGGTTATGACGGCAGTCCGGGTGTGGGAGACCCGAAATACAATCCGAGTGATCCGAAGTGGGAAGCGATCCGGACGAACATGGGATACGCCAGATCCTACGCGCTTCGAATCGATCTGTCCCACTCTCGTCCCCGTGACGACCTCGCAAGTAGCGGGTACTGCCTGGCCGTGGCGGGCAGTGAATACCTGGTATTCCTGCCGACCGGTGGTAGTGTAACGGTGAATCTCGCGGGCGTGTCGGGGTCGCGCACGGTCGAGTGGTTTAACCCAGCCAATGGCCAGACGACAGCGGGTGGAACGGTCTCAGGCGGCGGCACGGTCGACATCATGGCCCCGTTCAGCGGCATAGCTGTCGTCTACATCCATCCTTGACCGGTTACCGCGTCAGCGATCACCAATAGCTGGCATCGCGGCGAAGGATCAGCGTCACCAGCTGCGGTGAGGTTCCATTCTCCAGCAGGTAAGTGGCTCTTATTTCGTCACCTGCAATCGTCGCGGTGATGGGGGCACGCGGTCTAGCTCCTTTTTTCTTCGCGGGTGTCAGGATCATCTTGCCCATCTGAATTCTGTACGTACCCGTCTCCGAATCTGACAACACGGGCGTGGGCTTCGGCTGGCTACCGCGCGAAACGAGTTGATGGTAATACCGGAAATACAGAGTAAAGCTTCCGCGGCCGCTCAGCCTCAGCACGCCCTGCTCTAGGCGAAACAATCGAAAGTCGCCCGCTGTCGCGGGTATGCGCAGTTCCGCCGGAAGGGCGTGGCCATTCATTGTTCGGGCGACATAGCTGCCCTCTATCGAGCGTGTCGCATTTCCGGCGAACACGAGAAGACTTAGTGCAAGGATTGTCCGCAGGGAGCCTCCTCAGAGCGCGGTACTTTGTCCGGAAGGGGAAAGGGAATCAAGAAGCCTACCGCGTTTACCGGCACCTGTTCACGATCTCACGCGCCCTTTGTGTGCACTGCTTTGAAGGGCCAACAGGCTGTCACGGCGGAGCTTAGCTGTCACCCAGCTGTCAGCCGAACCTGTGTGTAGCGTCCCACTGTCACGTTGCGTTTTCGCAACACTTTGCTTGTCCGTGTCCATGTAAGGTGTTGCGCCACAAGGGGTTGACTGTGGGCAACGATTTGCGTCGGTATGGCTCGCGCTAATGCGCTCCGCGCTAATAAGGGCTCCGTCGCTGATGAAGAGAATTTACCGTTCCATAGGGTCGATCACCCTGGGCTTGCTCATCGGCTCCTGCGGTGGAGGCGATCAGGTTGTTGGGCCGCCCCCGCCGCCGACGGTAGCATCCGTAACATTCGTGTCGGACACGGCGACTCTGGTACCCGCAGCCGCGATCCAGCTATCAGCGACGGCCAAAAGCGCCGCGGGCGAAGTGTTGCAGCGCAGTTTTTCCTGGACAAGCTCTGACCTGGCAAAGGCTACGGTTTCGCCTTCAGGAATGGTCGTTGGGGTTGCTCCAGGCACGGCGACGATTACCGCGGCGGTCGATGGGAAGAGTTCGACGGCGACGATCACCGTGCTGGATGGCGGAGTGGTTTCCGCTACGGGCGGAACGCTAACCGCGCAGTCCGGGGTTGTGCAAATCGTTGTGCCGGCGGCCGCGCTGACTTCGAACACCAGTGTGTCCGTAGTCGCTTCGAACGCCTTTGCCAATGATCCCCGCGTCGTAAAGGGCACGCCGTTCGATTTCGGACCCGCCGGGACCAACTTCGCGAAACCGGTCGTGCTCAAGATCAAGTACGACGTCGCGAACCTGCCCTCGGGGACAGCAGAGGGCGCGCTCGAACTCTATTGGCATGACCCGAACTCCGGCTGGCAGGCAGTTCCGGGGTCGACAGTGGATCTCAACGCGAAAGTTGTCAGCGCGGAGCTGTCACACTTCAGCACCTACGCGATCCTCCTTCCGGAAGCAGTGGCAAGGGTGACGGTGACTCCCTCGTCGGCAAGCCTGGTCGTGGGCGCGACGCAGCAGCTGACGGCTGTGCTTAAGGACGCCAACAACAACGTGCTGACTAGTCGCACGGTGACGTGGAGTTCGAGCAACACCGCGGCAGCCACGGTAGACGCGAATGGTCTGGTGACCGGAGTGGCTGCGGGTGGCCCAGTGACGATCGCGGCGACGAGTGAGACGAAGACCGGTACGTCCTCGATCACGGTCACTCCAGTGCCGGTGGCAACGGTGACGGTGTCCACTCCGACGACGCCGATGGTGGTGGG
>PLCA01000008.1:0-73162 GCA_003134685.1 Gemmatimonadota bacterium
TGCTGCTCGAGCTCGAGCAGCAGACAGTGTCGCAGGATCTCGAGCCCCGAGCGTTGGACGATGTCGGCATGCCGGACGAGGACGATTTCGATTACGAAATTGTAGCCGGCGCTGAACTCGGTCTCGACGACGTGGACCAGCAACTGGACCGAGAGCTGTAAGCGGCGCGAGCCGGATCACAACACCGAGAGGAATCGCCGTGGCCGAAGCGCTCGTTGGACTGATAATGGGCTCCAAGTCCGACTGGGACACCATGCAGCACGCGGCTCAGATTCTCGATGTCCTGGGGGTCCCGCACGAGACGAAAATCGTCTCTGCACACCGTACTCCAGATCTGCTCTTCGAATACGCCGCGTCCGCCGAGCAGCGCGGAATCGAAGTGATCATCGCGGGAGCGGGCGGCGCGGCGCATCTCCCCGGGATGGCTGCGGCCAAGACAGTGCTTCCAGTGCTGGGCGTTCCGGTCGAATCGAAGGCGCTGCAGGGCATAGACTCGCTGCTCTCGATCGTGCAGATGCCAGCGGGCGTGCCAGTCGGTACTCTTGCCATCGGCAAGCCTGGCGCGATTAACGCCGCGCTGCTCGCCGCGTCCATCATTGCCATAAATCGGCCCGATATCAGAGACAGGCTGCGCGCGTTTCGCGCCGAGCAGACCAAGGCGGTTCTCGCTCAACCCGACCCGGCCGCGAGCGAGTGAGAGTCGGAGTCCTCGGCGGCGGGCAGCTCGGAAGAATGCTCGCGCTCGCCGGCTATCAGCTCGGCATCGAGTTCAGATTCTTCGATCCAAACGCCGGTGCTCCAGTCGGGCAGATCGGTCAGCTGATCGCCGCGGACTATGGTGATCAGGCGGCGCTCGAGCGCTTTCTCGAGGGCGTGGACGTCGTCACCTACGAATTCGAGAGCATACCTGTCTCGACGGTGAGGTTCGTCGCCGAGCGTATCAAGGTTTTTCCGCCTGTAAAGGCGTTGGCGATCGCGCAGGACAGGCTGCTGGAGAAGCAGCTCTTTACCGATCTGGATATTCCCACTCCTCCCTTCGCTCCAGTAGACCAGATCCAGGATCTGCAGCGCGCTGCCGCTCGTATCGGGCTCCCGGTCGTCCTCAAGACTCGCAGAATGGGTTACGACGGAAAGGGACAGGCCGTGATCCGCGACGCGGCGTCGCTCGAAGCGGCCTGGCAGCGACTCGAGGGATCGCAACTTCTGGTCGAGAAGTACGTCGGATTCCAGCACGAGCTGTCCGTGATCGGCGTCCGTGACACCGCCGGACGGGAGGTATTCTATTCACCAATCGAAAACGTCCACCGGGAAGGAATCCTGCGACAGTCAACGGCGCCTGCGCCGAGCGTGACACCAGAGCTCGCCGCGGTTGCGACCGAATACTGCCGGCGGCTGATGAATCATCTCGCGTACGTTGGCGTCCTCGCGCTGGAGCTTTTTTCGGTCGATGGGGAATTGTTCGCGAATGAGATGGCGCCCCGCGTCCATAACTCGGGTCACTGGACCATCGAGGGCGCGGAAACGAGTCAGTTCGAAAATCACCTGCGGGCTTTGTTGTCGCTGCCACTCGGGGCCACGACTCCTCGCGGCACCTCCGTGATGTTCAACATCATCGGACACATTCCGCCCCTCGAGCGCGTAGTGGCGGTTCAGGGAGCGCACCTGCACCTCTATGGGAAGGCACCCACTGAGAAGCGGAAGGTGGGTCACGTTACCCTCGTAGCTGAGTCCCCCGCGGGCCTGGAGCGGGGCTCGGGCGAGCTTCGGCTGGCTCTGGGCTTGGGGGTCGGTGACGGGTGATCCCTCAGCGAGGCCTCAGCGAGGCCGCCGAGAGGCCCCCGAAGCCGTTTCAAACCAATAGACCGGGCCAGACTGTCATATCTGCAGCCACAGGGAAAGCCGATTGTCCCGAATTCAAACCTTTGAGCCCTTTGAGCTATCCAATCTCGCAACAAGACAGGGACAACGATCGAATGGCGGCGGCATCCAACCTGGCACACGTAGCAATGGGTGATTCCACGGACGTGGCGCTTGCCGCGGGCGGGGACCGTCAGGCCTTCGAGCGGCTGTACCAGACGCACGCGAACAGGGTGTTCTCCCTCTGCGCGCGAATGTCCGGAAGCAGGACGCAGGGTGAGGAGCTGACTCAGGATGTCTTCGTAAGGACATGGGAGAAGCTCCCGCAGTTCAGGGGAGAGAGCGCATTCTCGACCTGGCTGCACCGCCTCGCGGTGAACGTGGTGTTGAACGCGCGAAAGAGCGAGGGCAAACAAGCTTCGAGAATGGATGAAGGCGATGTCGACGACGAACGGTGGGATCAGGCAGCCCGTGCTCCGATGTACGTCGAGCGGATGGACCTGGCGCAAGCGATATCTGGGCTGCCAGCGGGAGCGCGAAAGGTTTTTGTGCTCCACGATGTCGAAGGTTACAAGCACGAGGAGATTGCGGAGATGATGGGAATAACCTCGGGCGGGAGTAAGGCGCAGCTCCATCGCGCGAGACTTCTTTTGAGAGAGGCACTGGAACGATGACGAGCTCCAACATGACCTGCGAAGCGTTCGATACCGCGCTCCCCGACTATCTCGAGGGAACGCTGGACGACTCGCGTCGCGCTTCGGCCGAACGGCATTTGAGCGAGTGCGTGCGTTGCGCCAGTCTGCTGAGAGACATCGAGAACATCAGCAAGGAAGCGGCGGCGATGCCGGACCTCGCTCCGTCGCGAGACCTGTGGCAGGGGATCGAGGCGCGCATTGCGGCGCCGGTGATTCCATTTGCGGCTCGGCCAGAGCGTAAGAGGCGCTTCGCGCCGGCGTGGATGGGAGTCGCGGCAGCTGCGCTGATCGTGAGCACCGCGGGAATCACCTACATGCTCGCCGCTCACTCGCTGCGGCTGACGCCGGGCAGCGCTGTCGCCCAGGCAACGTCGATCAAGAATGAGCCGCGAACGAATACCGGCACGGACTCCGGAGTGACTCCGGGCTCGACCACGCCCGCGCCGGTGGATGTCGCTGTCCCGGGCACTCAGCCCGGCGCGACATCGCGCGTCGTCATAGGCGACGCCCCCACGCGTCAGCGCGGCATACCTGCCCGTCTCGCGAGCCAATCCACAGCTGACCGCGAGCATTCCGATCTCGTATACGGAAAGGAGATCCAAATGCTCCAGAACATCGTGAGCCAGCGGAGGGCCCAACTCGACTCCTCGACGGTGGCGATCATCGAGAGGAATCTTCAGATCATAGATGCTGCAATCGCACAGAGCAGGGCGGCCCTCGCCAGAGATCCGGCCAGCCACATGCTCGACCAGCAGCTGACACACGCGCTCGACAAGAAAGTCGAGCTTCTACGTACGGCGGCCATGCTGCCGGCAAGCACATGAAAATGAAAAACGAATTGAAGCTGTCACGACTCATCCTGGCCGCGGTCGTAGCGACTGCCCTTCCAATTGCGGCAAAGGCGCAGGACGAGCAGGGGGTGCAGATACGCGGCCTCACTCAGATAGACACAATAGTGAGACTGGACCGCGGCGGCGCCGTGGACCTCTCGCTCATTTCCGGGAAAATCCGCGTCACGGGCTGGGATCGCGCCGACGTCAAGATCTCGGCGTCCATCGAGAGCGGCCTGCTGCGCTTCAATGCGAACTCGTCGAGGGTCAGCCTGAGCGTGGACGACTCCGACGAAGGGGGCCGGAGGGGCCGCAGGCACAACAACGTGGGTGACGCCCGCTACGATGTATCGGTTCCGCGTGGAACGCGGCTCATCCTCGAGGCGGTGTCGGGCGACGCAACGTCTAAGGGCTCGCAGGGCGAGATCGAGGCGACGAGCGTCAGCGGCGACGTCGACGTGACCGACGGCATACGTACGGTGAGCGCCGAGTCGGTTTCAGGATCGGTGCACGCCGCCCAGGTGAACGGAAATCTGCGAACAGAGACCGTCAGCGGCGAACTTCGCGCGGAGAACGTGACTGGAAACGTCGAGGCGAGCTCGGTGAGCGGCGACATCCGCCTCGTGGGAATTCAATCGAAAGATGTGCGCACGGAGACAGTGAGTGGCGACATAGTGTATTCGGGAACGATCGAGCCGTCGGGTAGGTACGGCTTCGAATCCCACTCGGGAACCCTGCGCCTCAACATTCCGGCGGGCGCGGGCGCCCAGTTCAGCGTGGAGACCTTCAGCGGCGATCTGCAGTCGGATTTTCCCGTCACACTTCAACCACCCAAAAGCAGCCTGAGAAGGGAGGGTCGAATCGAGTTCACGATCGGTGACGGGAGAGCAAAAGTTACCGCCCAGACATTCAGCGGAAGCATAGTGATCAACAGTGGTTCAGACTCAACCACCCGGAGACATGATGAATAGAACGAGACTTTTGGTCGCTCTCGCCGTCCTGCTGGTGGCGCCGGCGCTCGCCGCGCAGCAGCAGTATGGGCGCGACTCCGATACATGGAAGTGGGATGGCCGGGTGGACCCAGGCCACTGGATGAACGTGTTCAACATCAACGGCTCGGTGGATTTTGCGCCCAGCCCCGACAACATGGTTCATCTCGTTGCCGTGAAGAGGTCGAACGGGCGCGAGATGGACGACATCCATTATGAAGTCGTCCAGGCTGGCGGTAACGTCACGATCTGCGCCATCTGGAACAACAACTCGAGCTGCGAGGATGGCGGTATTGAGTCGTCTCACCGCAACGGCAACAACGAGACGCACTCGAACGTCAAGATCACGGTCAGCGTGCCACGCTCCGTCAAGGTCGGCGCGCACTCCGTCAATGGTGGCGTATCGGTGCGCGACGTTGGCGCTGAAGTGCGGGCGAACACCGTGAACGGCGGCGTCGTTGTCCGCAACACCAGCGGGCCCGTACGGGCAACAACGGTGAACGGCGGTGTCGACGTGAATACCGCGGCGGGCCCCGTGACGGCCGAGACGGTCAACGGAAACGTCGATGCGCGGATGGCCTCGCTTCAGGGTGATGACGACATGAACTTCAAGACCGTCAACGGATCCGTGACGATTTATGTGCCCGCGCGCTTTGACGCTACTTTCCAATTCGACACCGTGCACGGTGGAATCGAGAGTGATTTCCCGATGACGCTCTCGGGCCGCTGGGGTCCGCGCCACGCGTCGGGGACAATCGGGAATGGCGGACGCGACGTGAGGGCGAGCAGCGTGAACGGCAGCATCGAGCTGCGGAAGCAGTAGTCCCGGGCCTTGTTCGACCCAGGGAGACACATTGAAAAGAGAGGGAGCCGCCTGGCTTCCTCTCTTTCTCATTCAAACGATCATCGCCGCGATGGTGCTGAGGCGAGCAGGCTCACGCCCAGGTAAATCGACCGCTGGGATCCCGGCTCGTAAAACTTCCCGCCGGCGGCGTTCACGCTGACGGACGAGATGTACCGCGTGTCGAACAGATTCTGCGCTCCCAGCGTGAGCTCCGCGCCCGATTCATTCCACAACGCGCTCGACACGATTCTCGCGTTAAAGACTGCGTACCCCGGAGAGCTCTCCGAATTCGCGTCGTCGACGAACATTCTGTCGGCGAGGGTCGCTTCCATGACCAGCGTCGCGAGCGACCCGTGCAGCGCCGCGCTTGCCTGAAGCGTCTGGCGCGGAATGCCAGGGATCCTGTTTCCGGCGTAGTGCGCGGTGTCCACGGTGAAGTCGACGAAACGATAGTTCGCGTAGGTGTAAGCCCCGCCCAGCTCGAGCTGCCTGATCGCAATCCCTAGCCCCAGCTCGACCCCTCGGCGCGATGTGCGGCCGGCGTTCCGAAAATATCGCCTGCCCCCGCTGGCGGGGATGTCGAACGGAATCAGCTCGTCGTGCACACCGGTTGCGAACAGTGCTGCGTTGTATTGCAGCCCTTTGTCGCCCACGCCCTTGACCCCGACTTCGTAGGTCGTCGAGCGCTGCGGCTTCAGGTCGCGATTTATCCCGCCCGCTCCGCTCGGCTGATTCCCGAGCTCGGTCGCGGTGGGAGTCTCGAATGCCGATGAGATGTTTGCGTAGGCGCTGTGTGATTCAGACAGCCGGGCGAGAATGCCCACCATTGGGCTCACGGCATCGAGAAGCCGCTGCCCCGAGTCGTCCGGATTCGTCGCGTTGATAAGTTTGTCCTTCACTCGAAAGCGCACGGCATCGGTCCGGGCCGACGCGGTGAAGATGTATCGCTTTCCCAGGTTCATCTCATCCCGGGCGTACGAGCCGAACGAGGAGACGATCTCACGTTGATTCAGCGTCACAGACCCGCGTTCAACGCCGAGGAGCGGACACGTTGCCGTCGGCGTGGCGGGCGGGGGAACGTCGTTGCAGTTGGTGTAATTCAGGCGCAGGTCGTTCTGCAGCTGGACTTCCGTCCCCGCGGTGAGTCTGTGATCGGCGCCGAGCAGCGAGAAGGGAAGCGTCGCTCTCAGATTCCCGCCCGACATCGCGCGGCCAACATCCACGACACCGAAGGTCAGCGGATTGTCGAGTGTCCGTGTTCCAACGTATCCCGATGCCTCGATCTCACCGCGCGCAACGGTGTGACGCGCTGTGAGGCCGAACTGGGATTGAGTCACGGCCTTGCGGGCGCCCTTTCTTATTGACAGCGGATCCGCCATTCGAGGATCAGTCTCGAACTGTGCGCGAGTAATCGCTCCCGGATTCTGCGCGACCGGCGTATTCACGCCGAGCCACTCGAGCGCGTAGGACTCTCCGCCGTCGTCGTACGATATGCGCGCGAACCCGTTCGTCATCCGCTGACGCGAGTAGTCGCGATAGCCGTCGCTTTCGGTTCGTGCGACGTTGGCCTGATATCCGAATCCATCGGCCGCACCCCCGGTCTTCGCGACCAGACGACGCGTGTCAAAAGCTCCAGTCCACATTCGAACAGCACCCGAAACCGGAACTGGAGGCGGGTCACTGGTCCGGATGTCGACCACTCCGCCACCCGCATTTCCATAAAGCGAGGATGCGCTGCCGCGCATTACCTCCACGCGGCCCACCGACTCGAGGTCGAGGTAGTCAACAGGCGTCTGGCCGTCGGGGAGCGTGAGCGGAATGCCATCCCGCAGCACTCGGATGCCTCGAACCCCGAATGCGGAGCGCGCGCCGAAGCCGCGAATGGAAATGCGCGGATCCTGCGACGGATTGTTTCGGTTCGAGACTGAGAGGCCCGGGATCAGCCACAGTGCTTCATCGAGCGAGAGATGCCGCTGACCCGGTCGCATTGAGTCCGGGGTCTGAACGGTGACGGCGAAAGGGAGGTCGAGGGGGGATGTGTGTGAACCGCGCCCGACCTCCACGACTACCGGTTCGAGCTTGGCTACCGTCGTATCCTGGGCGCAAGCGTAATTCGCGAGCGGGGCGAGCGATATCACCGCCGCCGCCACGCCGATAGCGTTCGAGTTCATGATCCTATATACAGGTCAGTACACGCGCGCTCAACTCGGCCGCGGCTCAGCCCTCGTCGAGAACCTTCCTCACGGTTTGCAGCAGGGCTTCAGAAGTGAAGGGCTTTTGAAGAAAACTCTTCGAGGGCTCGATGAATCCCCGTCTGATGATGTCGTCGTCGGTGTAACCCGACATATAGAGCGACTTCATTCTCGGGCGAATTCCCGCCAGGCGCTCCACCAGGCCCCGGCCATTCATGCCGGGCATCACGATGTCTGTGAGCACCAGATCGATTATGCCTACCTCCTTCGTCGCGATGTCCATTGCCTCGCGTCCGTGCTGCGCCGACAGGACTCGGTAACCCTGTTTCTCCAGAATCCGCGACGTTAATCCGCGCACTGCCTCTTCGTCTTCGACGACCAGAATCGTCTCGGATCCCCGTGACGCTTCCTTCGTGGCGGGCTTGTATTCGCCTGGCTGGAAGGCCGTGGCGGCGCTGACCTCCGGAAAATAGAGCTTGAGCGAGGTTCCATGCCCCGGCTCGCTGTAGATCCAGACGTAGCCGCCCGATTGCTTGACGATTCCATACACAGTTGCCAGGCCAAGGCCCGTCCCCTTGCCGGCTTCCTTTGTCGTGAAGAATGGATCGAACGCGTGCTCCCGCGTGTCGACGCTCATTCCGACGCCCGTGTCTCCCACCGCGAGCATCACGTAGCGTCCAGGCATGACCGGCGCGTGCTCGCTGGTGTAAGTCTCGTCCAGCTCGACGTTCCGGGTCTCGATGCTTATCGTGCCGCCCTGCGGCATCGCGTCGCGCGCGTTCACGACCAGATTGACGAGGATCTGCTCGAGCTGGCCCGGGTCGGCGACGACGTAGCCACGCGCGGCGCAGGCCGAGGCGATCGTGATGTCCTCGCCGATGAGACGTCGCAGCATGGGCTCGACGCTCGCGACCACGCTGTTCATGTCTAGCACTCGGGGCTGGAGAATCTGCTTGCGGCTGAACGCCAGCAGCTGCCTGGTGAGTGTGGATGCCCGCTCCGCCGCGCTTCTGATCTGTTTCACGTCCTCGGCGCGCGGATCCGTCGGGTCGAATCCCTCCATTATGATCTCGGTGTTGAGTCTGATCACCGTCAGGAGATTGTTGAAATCGTGAGCGATTCCTCCGGCCAGTCGACCGACGGCATCCATCTTCTGCGACTGGCGGAATTGCTCCTCGAGGTTGCGACGCTCGGTCAGATCGATCGAGACGCGCACGTACCCGAGCACGGTTCCGCGTTCGTCGCGGACAGGAGCGGTCGTGAGTAGAGCCGGGAACGCCTTGCCCGATTTTCCCTGCACCAGATACTCGCCTGTCCAGCTCTCTCCGGCTGCGCCGCGCTGACCGATCTCTCCGCCGTGATCGCGAAGAAAGGGCGATGGCGTCAACTCCTGAATCGGCTTTCCAACGGCCTCCTCGGCGGCCCACCCGTAGAGGTTCTCCGCGAAGGCGTTCCAGAAGATCACGATCCCCTCGGGATCCGTGGCCACGACTGCCTGCTGTACGGCGTTGAGCAGTTGCGCCTGGAACCTGATCGCCGCCTCGGAACGGGAGCGCTCGGTTACATCCGTCATCGCGCCGATGACGCGGATCGCCGTGCCGGTGCTGTCGCGCGCGACGTGGCCGCGATCCATCACGTTGGCGTAGGTCCCGTCGGCGCGGCGGTAGCGGTACGAATCGCTCCAGTTCGTTCCACCGTGATCAAGTATTCCGTGAATTCCGGAGGTGACCCGATCGCGATCTTCCGGATGGATGTGATCGTACCACCACTTGATCTCCGGAAAGATCTTGTTCTGCTGGTGCCCGAACACGTGTTCGACGGAATCATTCCAGACGAGAGCGTTCGTCTTGATGTCCCAGTCCCAGATGACGTCGTTCGTAGCTCTTGCCACAAAGCGAAAGCGCTCGTCGGTCGTACGCACGGCGCGCTCGGCCTTTCGCTGGTCGGTCACGTCGACCACGATCGCGACGGCGGCTACGACATTGCCGTCAGCATCGTGCACGGGAGCGGAGCTCATGCGGATGTAGCCATCTGAGCCATCGCCGCGGAGAATGCGGATTTCTTCGCCACGCACGCTCTCCCCTCTGAGTACAGTGCGCGCCAGCGGCCACTCGAGGGCGGCGAGCGGAGTGCCGCTGTCGCGAAACCCGACCCATTCGTTGTAGCTGTGCAGGTCGGGCGAGGGCGTGAACGACGTCTGAAAGATCTCCGTCATCTGGGCGTTCACCGAAACGAGCCGCCCCGACGGCACTTCCGCCACGACGACGCCGACCGGCATTTGCTGCTGGACCGCGTGCGAGAGAGTTCGCTCGGCGATGAGGCGGAGCTGCGTGTCGTGCACCGCGCGCGCGGCAATGCGGCGCTGAATCTCGGACATGACCGCGGTGGAGAGTGCTGTCAACACACCGATGTCGCGCTCGCTCCAGTCGCGTGGTTTTTCATCGAATGCGCACAGAGCGCCGAGCACGTGACCGTCTTCGGTGATGAGCGGGATACCCGCATAAGCCGTGACTTTGGCTCCGCTGTCAGCGAAGACGGGGTCGTTCCGCGCATCAGCCATCACGAGCGGCATCCCCGTCCCGACGACGTCCTGGCAGAACGATGCGTCGAGCGGATTCCAGCCAGCCGAAGGTGAACCGCCGTTACCGGCCACGCTCTTGAAGTACTGGCGTTTGGCGTCGACGAGCGAGATCAGAACGGTGGAAACGTCGAGGACTTGCGCCGCGAGGCGCGTGAAGACGTCCAGGCGGTCGTCAGCGGCCGTCTCGAGAAGTCCCGTATTGTGGAGAGCAGCGAGCCTGGCGGGGCTCGTCAATGCCTGATGGTTGGGCAAGTGGGACTGTAGAGATGAGAAATCGGACAACTGGAGCAGCAGCACGCTGCTGTGGACAACAGTTTCAACGGCTCAATACTGCAAGAATCACAGCATGATACGTCGCGATCCCTGAGGCGGAGAGCGCAATGGCGCAAAAGCGGCTCTCACAACACGCGCAACGGGCGCGCGGTGGATTACCAATCGATGCCGAACGGATCTCCCGGAGGCGCACGCAACGCTGGAGTCGGGGAGGGAAGCTCCTTGCGCTCGAGCCAGCGATTCAGATCCGCGGCTATGCTGGCCCAGTGCGCGCGGCGCTCTTCGTCTCCCGATGAAGACAGCGCACGGCTGCGCGCACGCAGGGAATTCATCTTGAGCTCGATGAGCGAGCGCACCTCCGGTGCTGCCTCCTTGTCCGCGGCCAGAAGTAGCATGCGGTCGACAACCGCACGCTGCGCGACGCTTCTCAGCGCGTCAAGCTTTGGACTGGCGAGCCTGGGCGCACTCCAATCGGACGTCAGTGCGTCGACTACTTCGCCGAGCGTGAGCGGGTTCGGCATGCGCGTCTGAAATGCCACGACGCGCGCGGCGCGTTCCCGCTGAAGAATTCCGTCAACGATCAACTGCGCCAGCGTGCGCGCCGCTCCCAGCTCGTCGAACGCCGGGCGCGTGCGGCTGCTGAACAGCTCAACGTACGGCTGGTAGGAAAATGGCCGCGGTCCGAGCAACGCGAGGACAGTGTCAGGAATTGCGAGCTCGCGCGGGCCGAGCGCGGAAATCAGAATCGCGAGCGCCGCGCGCTGGGTGGCCGCCTCGATCGGGTGGGTCGCCTGCACCTGGTCGCCCCGTATCGCGTTCGCGTACTCCATGCCGCCGATCGTCTTTGTCAGCGAGTTGAGCGCGAACCGGTGCATGAGATAGAGGGGGACGAACCGTTCCTGCAGGAGCGCGAGCGGCTCCCCGACGCGGATGTTGCGCTCTCCAAATCTGGACATCGCCAGCCGCCGGGCCGCCATCTCGCGCCGCAGAAACTCGGCGGGCGTCGACGCATCATCCCAGAGGTTCGCCCGTGGGTCAGACGCGAAATCAGGACGCGCGTCCGCATCCGAGAGAAAGAGAAGTCCGCGCCGCAAGCCGTCCTCGACGATGGCACGGAGCGAGTCTGTTTCGGATCCGGGCGGAAAAATCCCGTATCCCCAGTGAATGGCGAACACGTCGTACGCGCCGGGGCCCGTGGCGTAGGCGCTCGAGATGTCGATGTCGCCAGCCGCGTTGACGGTAACGCGGGGCGGGGGATAGTCCATTACCGACCCGCGATCGTAGGTCGACGCGATGTAGTTGTGAGACAGGCCAAGCGTATGTCCCACTTCGTGCGCGCTCACCTGGCGCACGCGAGCGAGTACGAACGCGGTGTCAGCGGCAGCGGCGTCGGCGCCGAACAGACCGGCGTAGATGTTGTAATCGGTCCGGGCACGGTGCGAGTCCAGACGTGCCATGCCCTTGATTATCTCGCCCGTGCGCGGATCGCCTAGGGAGCCTCCGACGGACCAGCCACGCTCGTTTCGATTCTCCCATTGGACGACGTTGTACCGCGCGTCCATCGGGTCAGCGCCCTCGGGCAGATCCTCGACCCTGAACCCGCCCTTGAGTCCGGCGCGATCGAACGCGTCGATCCACCAGCTGACGCCCTGCTTCGTCGCGGTTCGGATCGGCTCCGGAATGCCGCGGTCGATGTAGTAGACCAGCGGGTTCCTGATCGGACTGTTGGGATCCGCGGGATTCACGCGCTCGAGTCGATGGCGCGCGATCCAGCGCTGCTCGAGCGGCTGTTGAATGGGCTGCGCATAGTCCTTGAAAACGACGTCGGAGAACCCGACCCGCGGGTCGAGCACGCGCGGTTTGTAGCCGGGATCGGGAAGCGGCAGCAGCGAGATGTGCTGCCTGAGCGTGAACGATTTTCCGTCGGGAACGATCGACGAGATGGTTTGTCCCGGTCTACCCTGAGTGGCGAATGTGAGCGCGACGTCGACCTCGGTGTTTTCGGGAAATGCCTTCGTGTATGGCCAGTAGATGCTCGAGCGGTCGCGAGCGACGGAGTACGCGCCCTCGTCGCTCGAGGCGATGGCTCCAGCCACGTCGTTCCAGTCGCGCATGAAAAACTCGGTCGCATCGACTACCAGCCGTAGACCATCCTGCCGGATGATCGGGAGCGAAGCGGGAGTGCTGGGCGGAAAAGCCTCGATGACGGATCGCGCGTGGGCCGGATTGTCCAGCGCCGACGTGCGGTAGTTCCAGTTCTCAAATACGACGAGGACGCGGTCCCCGTTCCGATCGAAGCGCGCGATGTAGGAATCGCCGCTCGCTCCACGGTCGAGGCCGATCGGATTTGATCCAAGCCCAGTGGCGAGACTGACGAACATCAACGCCCGGGTCGAGTCGCGTGGGATCTCGAGGTAGATCTTCCCCTGTCTGGGATCGAGGTACAGCGGAATGAATCCGTCGCGCCTCTCCATTCCCGCTGTCTTCGCCTGAAGCTGCGATCCGCTGGCGGTTTCGGGGGTGGCCGTCTGACGCTGGGGCGGGGCCGATGCGCAGGCGATGGCACCGATCACGACCGCAAGGCGGGGAATTGTGGTTCTGCTTGGCATTGAGCAGGAGGCTATGGGAGAGCGAAAATCCCACGACCGGCTTCGAGGCGCAAGACGGAGCTAGAACTCCTTTGTCAGCCGGCAGCTCGCTTCTCGCTCCGTTTCAGTTCCTTGCGGCTATGGCTAGGGGTTCGAGTCGCCAGCGGAACGTTTACAGTGAACACGGAGCCAACTCCCGGGTCGCTTCTCAGGACTATGTCTCCCCCCATCCCCCGCGCCAGGCCGCGGCTGATTGCCAGGCCGAGTCCGGTGCCTTCGGTTGTCCGGGTCAGACCGCGATCGAGCTGCACGAACGGCTCGAACACGGACTCGTGCTTGTCGTGCGGGATACCGGGTCCATTGTCCTCGACGTGGATCGAAACCGATTTCTCCTTGACTGTGCACGAAACCCTGACGCGTCCGCCCGCGGGCGTGAACTTCACCGCGTTGGAAAGGAGGTTGATCATGACCTGCCGAAGCTTGTCGGGATCGGTGCGCGCGTACACGTTGCGCGAGGGCGAATCACACCGGTAGGCCACTGACTTGGCGCGCGCGAGCGAGCTCACAACAGCGTCGAGATCGGTGATCAGCGGGCGGAGCGGCACATCGATGATGTCGTATTTCACCTCGGTGGCTTCGAGTCGGGTGAAGTTCAAAATGTCATTGATGATGCCCAGCAGGTGCAGCTGGCTGCGCTTGATGCGAGTGAGGTCGGACTTCTGCGCGCCGGTGAGCGGTCCGCGCAGCTCCATCTCCAGCAGATCCACGTAGCCGCCGATCGAGTTGAGCGGAGTCCGCAGCTCGTGACTCATCACCGTAAGGAACTCGGCTTTCGAGCGGTTTGCCGAGTCGGCGGCCTCCCACGCTTTCCTCGCCTCGCTGATGACGGCGCGCAATTCCTCGTTGGTGAGGGCGAGCTCGTGTGCCAGCTCGCGGGCTTCGCTGGTCTGGTGCTCGAGTTGGCGAGCCTGATCCTGAAGGAGGTGATTGCTCTCCTCTAGCGCAGTCATGCGGGCAGCCGCAACCTCGCGCTGGCGGGACATCCTCACAGCGCGAATGACTGCGTTGACCTTTGAGAAGGCAAATGCCATTTTCGCGCCCCTGATGCGGGGTACTCTGCAGACGATCTTTTGCTGCTGATGGCCACCTCCCGCGTCCCACTGGATCAGCGCGGGTGCCTTCAGCCCGAACTAACGCAGATTTGTGATATTTTCCGGCTTCGCGCGATAGAAGCGGAGAACGCGCATCCCGACAAGTCGTCCAGAGGCTTCCATGCGGGCCGCGTCGACCCGATTGGGCCTCGCGGCCTGAGCGCCACCGGCCTCGAACCGACTGGCGCAAGCCGCTGACTCGACGTGGCGCCCGTGGTATCTTGAAGGCCGTCAAGACCCGGTAGCTCAGTTGGTAGAGCAACGGACTTTTAATCCGTAGGTCGTGGGTTCGAAACCCACCCGGGTCATTGTTGAAACACAACGAGATAGCCGCCATCATGGGCGGCTTTTTCGTCGTTTTGACCCATGCATCTGAGCGTTCATCTGAGAGGAGCATCAAAAACCCGCAGCGGCCTTCACGGTCACAGCGGGTGTTGAAACCGAAGACGAACAAGTCGAAGCGCGATGTGCCGATTCCGTCTTCGGTGTGGGACGAGTTGAAGAAGTGGCGGAAGGTGCAGAAGCTCCAGCGCCTGCACGCCGGTGAGGTGTGGCAAGATCTCGACTTCATACTCACCAACTCCAAGGGTGGGCCGTTGCATGGGGCGAGGCGGTCATTCGAGCGGGTGTGCTCGAAGGCTGGGCTGGGCGAGTGGGGTGAGGAGCCGAAGCGCGAGCATGCAACAGGACCGCTCCCAACACGCGAGTTCACTCCGGGGTTTCGGATTTGCGACTTACGCCACACCTATGTGACGCGGCTCTTGATGGCTGGCACTCCTGTCAACGTGGTCGCTGATCTGGTGGGTCACGAGAAGGCATCGTTCACGATTGCCCGCTACGGCCATGCACTGCCGAAGCAAACGAAGGAGGCTGTGGCGACGTTGGAGGCCGTGCTGTTCCGCAAGACTGGCTGAGTCGACAACTTTCAGCGTCACTAATCGGAGGCCAGTTGCCGTACAACGATTTGCGCACCGAGAGTATCGAAGGGCTGGTTAATAACGTGTGTGAAAATGGCGTGAAACGACTTGCGTATGCGCTTGTCGCGATTGTTTTGGCAGCATGCGCGACCTCGGCGGATCAGGCACATTGGGACGCAAGTCTGCGAAGCGCACCGGTGACCGAGGGCGTCGCTCGTACCTTCTCCGCCGACCTCGCGACGACCTTGCGAGCTGCCCAGCAGGCTGTGCTGGCCACCGACCTTGAACCGGATCGAGACTGTCCCGACTCAATCAATCACGATTTGAAAGTTGGCGAACACACTCGCTGCCTCGGTCCGACATCCACCAGGATCGACGATCACGCTGCGATGTTCAATGCGATGAAATTCCGCGGTTCCGGTGACCAACATTGGTGGAACGGTGACCAGGTTCGGATTGTCGTTCAGGAGGCAACTCCAGGACAGACAACGGTGCGAGTCCTGTCAAGGTTCAGAACGCAGACGATCTTCGGTAGGCGCGGCGATTACTCGGCAGCGATTTTCGACCAGATATCCCGGCAATTGAAGCAGTGAAGAGTCTGTTCTTCGCAGCTAAAGAATTCGGCCCTGAGTTACCTCGGCTCAAAAACGGCGACGTGGGAAGCCAGAGACGCGCGGCAAGTAGGTTTCGCATCGCCGTTCATCTGAGAGACCATCTGACTTGAGGGGCCAGAAATGGCCCCAAAGGGCTCCACTAGACCAAACACCCCGGCCTTGCTAACTCTTTGCAGACCAAAGAGGAACGCAATAGATGGCACTAGACCACAGGCGCAATTCCTTAACTTTTAATCCGTAGGTCGTGGGTTCGAAACCCACCCGGGTCACTAACCTTAGGCTCGCAGTGGGGAACCCCCCTGTGCGGCTATCTATGCGGTTGGTGAGCGGAGCGGGCTCTCAAGAGAACCTCACCGACTGCGCCGCGACTTCCCCTTGTCCTTCGTTTTCGTATAGCGGCGCGTCATTGACGCTGTTTTGTGGCGCAATGGCATTTGGACTTTGGATTTAAGGCCGGGCGGTTCTTCACGGGCGCGTATTCACCAGTGGCCCCTTTGCGAATGCAACCAACTTTGCCTGGGCCGGGTGCCGCTGCCAATCAGGGGACTCACCACAATGGAGGGTCGATTTCCCCGATTCCGCCGCCCACGAACGGGGGTGTAACATTGAAAGTTTCGTTACTTCGACACAATGAGAAGGAGTCCGCCATGTCAGTTTGGTCTCGAATGGGATGGTTCCTGGCCGTGTTGCCCACCACGGCGGTTGTCTGCTTGGCGCAGGCACCTACGGTCGTCGCTGAAGACTTCCCCACCCTGGTAAAACGCCTTCAAGCGGAGAAACCAATGTTCGCGAAGCGCCAACAGGATTTGCTCGCGGCGCGCTACGACCTCGCCGACCGGCCGGCCAGGGGAACGGCCATGTCGCGCGGCAAGCCGGTGCAAGACGGCGTGCGCGTCAAGTTGCCCGCGGGCATGACCTGGGAGAAACTCGCGGCCTTGTCGCCAGAGGAAGTCAAGGAAAAGCAGCTCTGGCCCGCCGGTTTTCTTCCGTTGCCGCATCCCCACCACGAAGCAGGCGGCATGATCTTCCCCAAATTCCTCATCGAGGAAACGAAGAAGCAGACCGATCGGGATCTGACTCGCTTCGACCTTGACTTCGACTTGCCGGATCATTTCCTGCCCGAGTTCCCGGCGCCGATCTATCTGACAACAAGGCCGGATCTGGGCGACGTCTCGCAAGGGAAACTAGTGACGCTCAGCAACTTCAACGAGTTGTTCAAGGACATCCTCAATCCCAAGCAACTCGAAGGATTGCGGTTGCTGGTCACGCCGTTTCCCCAGCAGCAGTTCAACGCCATCGAAGACCGCCGCAGCTTGAAGGCCTCTCAGGGCGTAGCCTGCTTCGACTGTCACGCCAACGGCCATACGAACGCCGCCACCCACACGGTCGGCGATATTCGGCCCAATGAGCATCGGCATCGGATCGACACGCCATCGCTGCGGGGCGTGAACATTCAGCGCCTGTTCGGTTCGCAACGGGCGATGAAGACCGTGGAGGACTTCACCGAGTTCGAGCAGCGAGGCGCCTATTTCGACGGCATCCCGGCCGACGCGGCGCGTAAAGGCACCAACGTCCTCGAACGCGGAAGCCAGGTGCATTTCATGGCGGAGTTCCAGGCGCTGCTCGACTTCCCGCCCGCGCCGAAGCTCAACGTCTTCGGCAAGCTCGATCCTGCCAAAGCCAGTGAGAGCGAGATGCGTGGCCAGGGAATCTTCTCCGGGAAGGGACAGTGCGCGAGCTGCCACCCCCCGCCGTATTACACCGACAACACCATGCACAACCTGAAGGTGGAGCGCTTCTTCAAGGAGGTCACGATTAACGGTCTCACGGCGTCGGCCGACGGCCCGATCAAGACCTTCCCGCTGCGCGGCATTAAGGACTCGCCGCCGTATCTGCACGACGACCGCCTGCTGACGCTGGAGGACGCGGTGGAGTTTTTCAACCTCGTCCTGGAATTGAAGCTCAATGAACAGGAGAAGAAGGACCTGGTGGCCTTCATGCGGGTGCTGTAGGCCGCCAGCTAAGGCGGAAGCCAATTGCTCGGGGAGAGGTCGTTATGAAAGGCTTTGTGAAAGACATCGAGGGTCTCGCCGTCAAGAATGACGAGTTTCGCCGGGTGCTTTATACGGCAAAGAACTGCCAGCTCGTCGTCATGGCGTTGAAGCCCAAGGAAGAGATCGGGGCGGAAGTCCACAAGCTCGACCAGTTCTTTCGCGTGGAAGAAGGGACGGGGGAGGCCGTTCTCAATGGCGTTCGGACGGCGATCCGCGCGGGCTTCGCCGTGCTCGTCCCGGCTGGGACCAATCACAACATCATCAATACCGGCAGTGTTCCACTGAAGCTCTATACGCTCTATGCGCCGCCGAATCATCGGGACGGCGTCGTCCACCACACCCGTCGCGACGCGGAGGCCGACAACGAACACTTCGACGGCAAAACGACGGAATAGAGGGTCGACTGGGTGCCGGGCTGATCTCCGCAGGAGCGCCCAGATTGGAGTTCCTTCTACCCGAGCAGAAATGACTGAAGCGGGGTTCCGGGCGCCGCGCGCGGCGCCTCACCGCGCAACGACCATCGGCAGCTCCACATAGCTCGCCTGCCCCGGAGCGTGATAGATCCGCTGCACTGCCTTGCGATAGTCTCCGGGCTTCGCCCAGAAGATGTTCGGCACGAACGACTGCGGATTTCGGTCGTAGAGCGGGAACCACGACGATTGCACCTGGACCATGATGCGGTGACCAGGTAGGAACACGTGGTTCGCGGTCGGCAGCGCGAAGCGATACGCCAGCGCTCTGTTCGCCTCGATCGGCTTCGGCGTCCCAAAACTCTCCCGATAGCGGCCGCGGAAGATGTCGGCGGCAACCATGAGCTGATAGCCGCCCATAGCGGGCTGCGCGGCGACCTCGTCGGGGTAGACGTCGATCAGCTTCACGACCCAGTCGGCGTCGGTGCCGTCGGTCGACGCAACGAGGTTGGCGATGGCCTGGCCGCTGATCTTGACCGGCTCGGTGAGCGCATCCGACGTGAAGGCGAGGACGTCGGGGCGTCCCGACGCTTCACGCTGGTCGTCGACGAGCCACTCGGGCCACGTCAGGCCATTGTCGTAGCCGACGGGGCGCGTGGGGCGCGCGCGGAACGGTACGGGCTTCGCCGGATCGGAGACGTACTCGTCGTACGCGGGACCGCCAGCGTCAGGCGCCGCGAAGGCCAGCCCGAGGCGCGGCTGCAGATAAAGCGGTGTTGCGCGCACGGTGCACCCGCTTGCGCACCCGGCTGGCCACGCCGTCAGCCGGCGCCACGTGTTGGTCCCGGTCTCGAAAGCAGTCACGGGCGCGACGTCGGACTTCGGCGCGTCGTCTTTCAGGTAGTGATCGAGGAACGGGCGCAGCACCTCGCGCTGGAAGGTGAGCGACGTGTTGCTCTCGAACCTGAGCGCGCCTAACGATGAGCCGTCCTCGATCTCCTGGCCGTGATGCCACGGGCCGAGGACGAGGAAGACCTTGTCGTTGTTCGTATCCTTCGGCTCGAGCGCCTTGTAGACAGCGATGTCGCCGTAGATGTCCTCCTGGTCCCAGAGGCTGTGGACGAGCATCAGTGGCACCTTGAGTGGCTGCGCCGCGAGCACCTTGTCCATCGCCTGGTCCTGCCAGAATGCGTCGTATGCGGGGTGCGCGAGCACTTTGCGCCAGAAGCCGACCTGCTCGAGCCCGCGCCGCCGCCCAAGCTCGCCTGCCGAGCCCGCCTGCAGAAACATGTCGTAGTCGTCATAGTGCGTGCTCCACCACTTTGCCGAATTGTCACGCGTCCCGGCTTGCTCGTAGATGTACGGCATGTTCTGCTGGCGGAATGCGCCGTTGTGAAACCAGTCGTCGCCCATCCAGCCGTCAACCATCGGATTCATCGCCACGCTCACCTTGAGCGCGGGGTGCGGGTTCACGAGTGCCATCAGCGGCAGAAACCCGTCGTAGGAGATGCCGAGGATGCCGACCTTGCCGTTCGACTCGGGGATGTTCTTCACGAGCCAGTCGATGGTGTCGTAGGTGTCGGTTGCGTGGTCGACGGACGTCGGGTTCTGTGGGCCGTGCAGCGGGCGATTCATCACATAGTCGCCCTCCGAGCCATACTTGCCGCGCACGTCCTGCACGACGCGGATGTAGCCGCCGCCGAGGATGACGTCGAGCGCGTTGTCGTAGCCGTTGAGGTTTGGCCCGAGGTGCGCGCTGTGGGCGTAGCTCGTCAGCGCGGTCGCATCGTATGGCGTACGCGTGAGCAGTATGGGCGCTCGGCTCGCGCCCTTCGGCACGAGGATGACGGTGTGGAGCTTCACGCCGTCGCGCATGGGGATCATGACGTCGCGCCGCGTGTGGTCGAACCCATCGTTCGTCGGCACGATCTTCGCCGGCGTCTCGCTCGGCAGCGTCGTCACCTGCGCGGGCAAAGCGACTGGTGCGGCGGCCACCAGTAGGCCGATGGCGAACGCGCGAAAACGATATGCGGCGAATGTGGGCACGGGCGGCTCGCAAGAAAGAGGGGAAGGGGCGGGAACGTCCGTTAGGCGTGATGCGCACGGCACGGATCGATTCGCGAAGTTGCGGCGCTGTGGCGAATTCCGCCAGACGCGTCGGGTAGCGTGTGACCGCTTATCGTTTGTGTCGCCGTGTCGCCTTATGAAGCGTACACTGGTTACGAGCGACAGATTCACGTTACTTGCTAGGAATGCCATCGAACACGCGCGCCCGGGTCGCCACGTTGGCCGCTGTCGTCCTGATCGCGATCGCATTCGCGGCCTTCGTCCTCGGGCGGCATTGGCAACAGTCAACTAAGCCCGCTGGTTCGCCGCGCGCCGAGTTCGTCGGCGCCGCGGCGTGCGCCTCGTGCCACGCAGGCGAGGACGCGTCCTGGAAATCGTCGCAGCACGCCGTCGCCATGCAGGACGCCAAGCAGGGCGCCGTGCTCGGCCGGTTCGACGCCACGCGCTTCACGAGCGGCGCCGTCACGTCGACGTTCTTCCGCCGCGGCGATCACTACTTCGTGAACACCGACGGCGAAGACGGAGCGCTGCACGATTACGAGATCCGCTGGACGTTCGGCGTCTATCCGCTCCAGCAGTATCTCGTGGAGCTCACCGGTGGCCGTGTGCAGGCGCTCACCGTCGCTTGGGACGCCCGCCCCGCAGTCCAGGGCGGGCAACGCTGGTTCTCGCTCACGCCTGGCCACGGCGCCGGACCACAGGACGAGCTCCACTGGACGGGGAGTCAGTACAACTGGAATTCCAATTGCGGCGACTGTCATTCGACGGCCTTCCGAAAGGGCTACGACGAGCGCACCAATGAGTTCCGCACGTCGTTCGGCGAAATCAACGTGGCGTGCGAAGCGTGTCATGGCCCTGGCTCGCGGCACGCACGGTGGGGGCGCTATCCCGCTTGGTTGCGCCCCATCTTCTGGCACGACGATGGGCTGGAAGCGCGGCTCACCGAGCGTCGCGGCGTGCATTGGACCACCGATTCGACGTCGGGAATTCCCTATCGCAGCGCGCCGCGCCGCACCGATCACGAGATCGAGACGTGTGCCCAGTGCCACGCCCGCCGCGTGCACATCGCCGATGGCTACACGGCAGGCGCGCACTTGTTCGACTACTACATCCCGCTCATCATCTCCGACCTGTACCATCCGGACGGTCAACAGAAGAACGAGGTCTACAACTACGGCTCGTTTCTGCAGAGCAAGATGTACGCGTTCGGAGTGACCTGCTCCGATTGTCACGATCCGCATTCGGCAAAATTGCGCCTCCCCGGCAATCGGGTCTGCACACAGTGCCACCTCGCGGCGAAGTATGACACGACCGCGCACCATCATCACCTCGCCGCCGGTCCCGGCGCGACGTGCGCATCCTGCCACATGCCGGCGACCACGTACATGCAGGTCGACCCGCGTCAGGATCACAGCATGCGCATCCCGCGGCCGGATCTCACAGCGGTCATCAGTGTCCCGAACGCCTGCAACGCGTGCCACACGAATCGCGACGCACGCTGGGCCGCTGCGCAGATCCGTGCCTGGTATCCCAGTCCGGCGCCGGGATTTCAGCGCTTCGCCGGCGCGTTCGCGGCCGACGACCGGCACGACCCCAGCGCGAACGACTCACTCGTCCGTGTGGCCAATGACTCCACCGAGCCATGGTTCGTGCGCGCTTCCGCACTCGGCCGACTCGCCGAACACCCGGGCTCGATCACGCTGCAGGCGGCACGCTCGTGGTCACACGATAGCCGGCCACTCGTTCGCCTCGCGGCGCTGCAAATCGCGGAGAGCTTCGGCGCCTCGCAGCGACTCGCACTCGGCGTGCTGATGCTCGCCGATAGCACCCGCGCCGTGCGCCAGGGCGCGGCCTGGCTGCTGGCGCCGATTGCCGATTCACTGAAGAGCGCCGATCAGCGGCGCGCGTTCGATGCCGCGGCCGCGGAGTTCGTTTCGAGCCAGCGCTACAACGCCGAGCGGCCGGGCAATCACCTCGTGCTCGGCGTGTTCTTCGCGCAGCGGCGCCAGCTCGATTTGGCGGAAGCGGAGTTCCGTGCGGCGCTGCGGCTGGATCCACGAATGGCCGAGGCGGAGGGCGCGCTTGCGGCAATCCAGAGGGCCCGGGGCGGCCCGCCCTCGCCGCAGCGAAATCCGCACTGAGAAACTCGGCATTCCCTGTTCAAACGCGGCGGCTGACCGGTGCGGGGTTAGCCAAAAGGTCCGCGCGGGAGCCACACTGCGCTAGAACCGAACTGTGATGTGTGGTGCCGAAACCGAGCAACCGCGTGTGGCGATACCGTGTGCCGAATTTTGTGCCAACCGCGCCAGTCAAGAGCGACGGTCGTCAATTCTCGCCGACCGTATCGCTCCAGGGGAGGAAGGGCGTTTTGTTTTGGGGGCGAGCGTCGTCTGGCTCTGCTGCGCAGGTCGGCACTAAATTAGTTCTGAAGTCCGGACCCTTCTCGGACTCCAACTCGGATAGCCGAGATTCGAACCCGTCACGGGTCTCTCATGCCGAAGCCGAAGAAAAAAAGACAGCCGGACCTCTCTCGCGCGCTCAATGCGGTGCGGCGCATGGTGCGCGGTCTTCGCTCCGCGGCCGAGGCTGTCGAGCGCGAATTGAGCATCAGCGCGGCACAGTTGTTCGTGCTGAGGGAGCTGGGCCAGGTCCCCGATCAGTCAGTCAAGGATCTCGCGGCGGTCACTATGACGACGCACAGCACTGTGTCGCAGGTCGTGGGTCAGCTGATCACGAAGGGGCTGGTGACGCGGACGCCCGACCCGACCGACGGCCGCCGCGCCGTGCTTCGCCTTACGCGGCCGGGCGCGAGCCTCGTGAAGAGATCGAAGCGCGTGATCCAGACAGATCTGATCGAGGGATTCGATACCCTCGCCAAGTCGGATCAGCAGGCGCTGGCGAATGGCCTCGAGAAATGGCTCGATGCATCGGGGCTGGCCCGAACGCCCTCGCGGATGCTCTTCGACAAGCCGCTCCTGGAAAAGCGTGGATCACGGCCCGGGGCCAGGTCCCGGGCCCGTCCAAGCTAGAGAGAGACTGTTGAAAATGAAAAAGGGACGTCTCGGGACGCCCCTTTTTCACTCCAACCGCTTATCACCTGATTAGGTGCAGGTGATCACACCTTTGCGAATCTCTCTCTCGTTCCCCGTCTATCATTGACGAGCATTGGTGGCGGAGGCAACGCAGAATGCGTCGGTGCCGACGCATCATTACGTTGGGGTCCCGGGAAGGCCTTAAGGCGACCCTTCAGGGGGCCTGGGAGGCCCGCCCGGAGGCGCGGAATCGCCCTTGTTTTCGACTGGCGAAGTGGCAGGCTCGGCACCATTCGCCGGGGGCATCGGCGACCGCTGAATTCCGCTATCCACCTTGCGCATCAAACTCACGAAGGCGGTTGCGGCCTCCGGCTCGAATTCCGTTCCGGCCCGCTCCTCGAGGTAGGTGAGCACACGCTCGCTCTCCCACGCGTCCCGGTAGGGGCGCCGCGTCCGCAGCGCATCGTAAACATCACAAACGTGAACCAGCTTGCTCGCCTTGTGGCAATCGCGGCGGAAGTGCTGCGTCGGATAACCCTGGCCATTGATCATGATGTGGTGCTCGTGCGCCACCGCCGCGGCAAGGTCGAGACGGCGCCCGCTTTCGATGATCATTTTCGCACCCGCGACCGGGTGCTGCTGCATCACCTGCCGCTCCTGGTCCGTGAGCTTGCCCGGCTTGTTGAGAATATCCTGCGGGATGTGCACCTTGCCGAGGTCGTGCAGCAAGCCCGCGATTCCGAACGTGCGAACGTCCTGCTGCGCCAGTCCCAGGGACTCCGCCAGTCCCATTACCAGTACCGAGACGTTGAGTGAATGCGTGGTCGTGTATTCGTCGAACTCCCTGAGCTGGAGCAGGGGCAGTATCATCTCCTGATCGCCGTGCATCGCCATCGAGAGTGAGCGCACGACGGCTTCCGCCTCGGCCAGAGGCAGCTTCCCGCGCTCCTGAACCTCCCGGTGCATCGACTGAATCGATGCGGCTTCCTCGCCGAGCGAGTACGAGATCGTGGCGATGGGCGCGGGAGCATCGAGCGTTTCCTGCAGCTCCCTTGTCTCGCCCCGTATGCCGAGCGCGCCAACCTTGATCCCGGTGGGGCGGCTGGTCCTGGCTTCCGACGTGTCGATGACGGAGAGAGTGATGCGGGCCATCATCTCCTCCAGAAACTCTTCGTACTGCTCACGGGTGACGTTGGTGTCGAGCTCAATTCGCTGCACGCCGGCGTGTGCCAGACGCATTCCCCATTCCCAGTCGCCGAGCTCACGAAGTGCAGTTTCCTGGTAGATGGTCTCCTCTCCAAGGAACGAGAACCGCGGATGGGGATCGTGCTGCTGGAGGTCCTGGAGGCAGCGGAACGATCTGTCCACGGCGCGCTCGCGCGCTGGATGTCCTTCGTTGTACAGAGCCATCGTCGAGACGGCTTGCCCGAATGACACGAGAAACCGGATCGGATCACTCATTCTTGGAATCCTTCCCCGGAGTGGCCGTTTCTCGGCCGCGCGCCACCTTTGCGCGTACCTCGGGATCCCTACTCAGTCCGGCGAGTCTGACAGCCGTTTCCGCCGCGGGGTCGGCCAGCCAGTACGTCGCAACCATGCTGAGCGCAGCCAGCATTTCCGGTGTCGACGCGCGGAGCTTCGGCTTTCTCGGCCAGTGAGCCTCGGTAACTAGAAGGGTCAGAAGCCAGGCGAGTGTCGAGGGTGTGCGCTGCTGGGCGACTATCCGGATTCCCAGCGTGCGGAGCTGCGAGTCGAGCTCGCCGCGATCGACTCGCTGCCTGATCAGCTCGATTCCGGCGGGCGGACATTTATCCTGCGCAATCGTAAGGCCGGCAAAAACGACTCTGTCGTCGGGATCCGAAAGCGCGCTCATGATGGTCTCGTCACGCTCAGCGGCGTTGCGAAGCAGGAGTCTCACGGCCTCGCGGCGGACCAATGCCTCTTCGCTCTCGAGGTAGCTCCGCGCGGAAAACCCGGCGGGCAGGGCGCCAAGCCGTCCGAGCTGGGCCAGCAGCTCACGCTGGATCATGGGTGGGGATTCCGGAATCCGCTCCGCCATTGTCGCGCCCACGTCGTCGCCCAGGGACTGAAGGATGTCGTAGAACTGGGCGCGGGTTTTTGCGTCGTCAAAGACGGCGGAAGCGGAGAGCAGGGTGGGCACGGTGCCGATTCCCATGCGCCTCACGAACCGCGCGACCAGTGGCATGTCGACGCGCTGCTGCTGGAGAAGAGTTTCGAGAATGCGTTCGCCTTGGAGGAATTCCCAAACCGGTGCGCCTGCCTCTTCGCTGGGCGCGCGCTCGACCAGGTCGAGCAAAATCTCGGCGCGACCGGCTTTGCACAGGTCAAGCATCGCCTCGCGGACCTGCGGCCCCATGCCGCCCACTTCGATCGCGATTTGAACCATCCGCTCGGGCTCGATTTCCGTGGGGACCGCGGTGCTCGACGGCTTTGGTGCGGAACTTCTGGAGCTGGACATGCTCTCGAGCACCTGGCGATACGCCTCGGGGTTGGGGTCGTCGAGGGTCCAGTCGTCGACGAGGCGGCGCATCACGTCCCGAATCGACGGGTCGGTCTTGGCGCGCGGTCCGCCCGACGACGGGTGATGCGCGAGCTTCGACAGCATTCTCAGCATCGAGTGAGAAACTGTCTGTCCCTCGGCAGCGGATGCCGCCTTCACCAAGTCGATTACAGCTTCGACGGTGATCCCCTGCGAAGCGTCGAGGAGGAATCTCCGCCTCTGTCCCTTGTCTCCTCCCATCTCGAGAAGCCGCTCGAGCGTCGATTCCTTGAGCGATCCGACCAGACGCGACACGCGCTTCTGCAATCCCGCCGCTTCGGGCCCCTCGGCGGTCTTGAGCTCTTCCCCAATCTGGAGCAAGTAGCCAACGATGACCTGGTCGTACGCCTCCTCGCGCTGGTGCTCGTCGATTGCGCGGGCGACGGTCGCCGGCTCGAGCGCGGTGCTATCGTCGGCCTCATCGCGCGATGCGGCTGGATTGGACGTGTCAGATACGAGCGCGGCACGGGCGAGTCCGATCCAGAGCTGGGTCGCTCGTCCCGAGGCCATCTGATCGGCGCTGGGGGGTTCGCCGCCCGGTTCGTCTTCGATGAGCTGCAGGCGGTCGTAGGTGAGCGGGAAGAATCGCACGTGCTGCCATAGCTCGCCGACGCGCTCGATGTCGAGCCCAATCGGTTTCTCGGACCGAACCGGATCGATGGCGAGGGCTGCCAGCGCGTTCCCCAATTCATCGCGCCCGATTCCGCGCACGAACTTCACAGCGCCTACGTGGTGGTTGTGCAGCCGCTGCGCAAGCTCCTTGAGCACGGCGTTGAGCGGATCGGTGGCGACGCCTTCGATGATCAGCTGGCGCCGCGCGACCCCGATCGACAGCGACTCCCGTTCTCCGACGAACAGCGTCCCCAGTCGATTCGCGACCCCGTCTACCGCCCCATGAAGGAGTGGATGGCTTTCCGGGTAGATGGCGTGCTTGTTCAGCGTGATCGACAGCTCGACGAGAAAATCGGCGAGCTCGCGCGACAGTGTGGCGACCGCCGGCCGTGGAGCGGGGGCTGAAGGTGCGGCTGGAGTGGACGGCGGAGCTGCCTGGGACGGGTTCGTCATGGGTGAGGCGTACGCGCTCGCCTCAAGGGAGACCGGAAGTTGGAGTGTCGCAGCAGGATTCAATACTCAACATGGCCCCGGACGCCGCAATGTCGAAGTTGCGTCTCGCCGAGGGTAATTTTTCAGGATGTCAGCAGACACATACTCGACGCGCTGGCGGGTGCTTGCGTTACTCGGTTTTGCCGAGCTGCTTGGAATGTCGCTCTGGTTCTCGGCCAGTGCGGTCACACCGCAGCTGCAACGGATCTGGGGACTGACGACATCGGAGGGGGCATGGCTGACCACCATCGTCCAGCTCGGGTTCGTTTGCGGAACGGCAATGGCCGCTGTGCTCAACCTCGCCGATCTCATTCCGGCAGAAAGACTTTTCAGCGCCTGCGCCCTGCTCGGAGCGGTCGCCAATGCCGCGATTCTGGCGGTTCCCGGCTATCGGGACGCACTCGTGCTGAGGTTCCTGACGGGGTTCTTTCTCGCCGGGGTCTACCCGCCGGCAATGAAGATGACCGCGACCTGGTTCCGCTCGCAGCGGGGGCTGGCGATCGGTGTGATCGTAGGCGCGCTCACGGTCGGAAAAGCCATTCCCTATTTGGTGCGCGCGATTCCGCACGTTGGCCTTCGACCGGTGGTGCTCACCGCAAGTGTGGGAGCCGTGATCGCCGCGCTACTCGTTGCCCTGGGGTACCGCGAAGGGCCGTTCCCGTTCACGTCGCGCCCGTTCTCGTGGAGGCACGTCGGCGATGTGGTGCGCGTGCGGGAGTGGAGGCTCGCCACGGCAAGTTATCTCGGTCACATGTTCGAGCTGTATGCGTTCTGGACCTGGATTCCGGCGTTTCTAGCTGCGAGCGTTGCCGCAGCCTCCGGCGGAAGATTCCGCGCACCGAGGCTGATATCGCTCCTGGCGTTCACGACCATCGCCATCGGCGGCTTCGGCTCGGTCTGGGGCGGGCTGGTCGCGGACAAGCGGGGCAGGGAGCGGCTCGTCTCCATCTCCCTGTTTATGAGTGGAAGCTGCTGTCTGCTTAGCGGACTGCTCTTTGGCGGACCGATCTGGATACTCGGTGCCCTCGCGATGACGTGGGGATTTTTCGTGATCGCGGACAGCGCCCAATTCAGCACGCTCGTGACCGAGTCGGTTCCGACGCACGCGGTTGGAACAGCGCTCACCGTTCAAACTTCGCTCGGATTTCTGTTGACGATGCTGCCGATGCAGGTTGTCCCGCTCATCGCGCAGCGGGCAGGCTGGCGCTGGGGATTTGTAGTCCTCGCCCTCGGGCCGGTCGCCGGAATCACCGCGATTCGCAGACTGGCCGCGCTTCGCGCGGACGCGTCCGGGCGCGATAACTTGTCGCTCTCAGCCTGAACCCTCTAACCCGTTCATGCCAATGATGAAAGACTTCAAGGATTTCCTGCTGAAGCAGAACGTCGTGGCGCTGGCGATAGCCGTGGTGGTGGGTACGGCGCTCAACACCCTGGTGAAAGCGATCGTCGATGACTTCATCATGCCGATCGTCGTCGCAATCGGCCCCGGTGGCGATTGGCAGAAGGCGACATGGAGCGTCGGCCCGGTGAAGTTCGGCGTCGGAGACTTCGCCGCCGCCGTGATCAATTTCCTGATAATCGGCCTCGTCGCCTGGCGAATCTCGAAGATCTTCATCAAGCCGGCGGCGGAAGCAGCGAAGCGGAATTGCCCGTTCTGCCGAATGTCGATCGACGCGGCCGCCACACGCTGTCCGAATTGTACCAGCCAATTGGCGCAGGCCTGATCGGCGAGGGACACCGCCCGTCGGCAGCTGGCAACCAGGGTAGCTACTTCACGTAGCCGAGCGCCGCGCGGACCTCGGAAAAAAGCGTCTCACCCGTGAAGGGCTTCTGGAGGTAGGGGGTGCGATTAGCGCTTCCCTTGTCCGGGAAGATCTCTTCCTTCGGATAACCCGACATGAACAGGACGCGGATTCCGGGACTCAGCTCCAGGAGCTCCTCGACCATGCCGCGTCCGCCCAGGTTCGGCATCGCCACATCGGTGAGGACGAGATCGATCTCGCCCACGTGAGCCGCGGCGACACGCAGGGCGATAGCGCCGTCCGAGGCCTCGAAGACACGATAACCTTTCTGGGACAGGATTCTTTTCGTGAGTGTCCTTACGGCGGCTTCGTCTTCGACCAGGAGAATCGTCTCGGCCGTGCGGGTCGACTTATCGGGGCTGGGTGCTGACGATTTTCCCGGCGTGGAGGCCGATTTTTTCTTCAGGACCGATTCGGCCAGATTCGCATCGAACGGCTCGAGCCGCGATGACGCCAGCAACTGCCGCGCCAGAATCGATGCGCGCCTCGATGCCCTTTGGATCTCGGCGAGCTCCTGTGCGCTGGCTGGGTTATCGCCGGCGGTATCGAGGAGGAACTCAGTGTTGATTTGAATTACGGTGAGGAGGTTATTGAGCTCGTGTGCGACAAAGCTGGCCGTCTTGTTCGCCTCTTCGAGGTCGTGGGTTCGTACGGCAAGATCGATCGCCGCCTCCTGTTGTTTTTGCTTTCCTGAGCCGCTCGCGCTTTTTTTCAGACAGTGGTCCTCATGCCGGTTGGGGCCGCAACTAGCCGCCGAGGGTTGGAAAACTAATGCATCGAGGCGAATTACAGTCGAGGTCCGGGCCACGGATTCGTTGCAGACGCTTGTTTAGTGCGGCAGTATTACACAGATGACAAATGTCGAGCGGGCCAACGACGCCTGACTATCGGACGATCATCGAATCGGCCCCTGAGGCGATCGTCGTCTACACGCCGGAGAAGTTTCTCTTCCTCAACAGCTTCGCAGCCGACCAGCTCGGCTCTGATCCGGCGTCACTTGTCGGGCGTTCGATCATGGAGTTTGTGCATCCCGATTCAGCTCCCGTAGTCATCGAACGGATCCGCAATGTCCTCAAGAGCGGTGTGGGCGGAGGACCGCTGGAAGTGCGCTTCGTCTCTCTGGCCGGTACCGTGATCCCCGCCGAGATCGTTTCGGTCCCAATCACTTTCGAAGGGCAGCAGGCGTTTCTCGGACTGATACGCGATATCAGCAATCGCGCGGAAATGGAGCGCGCTCTGCGGGAGAGCGAGGAGAAGTTCGGAAATGCGTTCCGTCATTCTCCCCACGGAATGGGGTTCGTCGGTCGGGACGGAAGCTGGCTCAAGGCAAACCGCGCGCTCTGTGAGATGCTCGGCTATTCGGAGGAAGAATTGCTTCAGCGTCGCGTTTCCGACATCACGCATCCGGATGATGTCAGCGCGGATGTGGAGCAGCTGAACCTGCTCATGTCCGGCGAGATCGCCAGCTACCACCTGACCAAGCGCTATTATCGAAAGGATGGGCGCGTGATCTGGGCTTCGCTCGCAGTAGCCCCGGTGCACAACGCAGAAGGCGTTCCGATCTACTTCATCGGCCAGGTTCAGGACATAACGCTCGAGCGTGAGAGGGAGGAGCAAAGGGCGCACGGCGAGCGCCTGGCTGGCATAACGGAGACGACAATCGCGGTTGCCCACGAAATGAACAATGAGCTGACCGTGCTGATGATGAATGCCGAACTTCTGGCGGACAAGCCGTCGCCGGAGGAGATACCCGAAATCGCCGCCGAGATTCTCTCCGCGGCGCGCAGCATCGCCGAGACGGTGCAGCGTCTCCGCAAACTGGGGGTTCCCGAGTCAGTTGAATATCTGGGCGAGGACAAAATGCTCGATTTGTCGCCTAAGCCGGCCAGGAAGCCCTTGAAGAGGGGCAAATGACCTTCGAGCCATCGGCCTAGCTCGAGAAAAACAAGACTTGCTCCGGTAGCAGCAAGCATCCAGGCAATGAGGTTTGTACATTTGGCTCCGATGCCAAGGCCTGATGAAGCGCCATTGGTCGGCAGGACCGCCGAGCTCGCTTTCCTGTCAAAGACGCTCGATGAAGCCGGAAGGGGCGCTGGTCGCTCCGTTTTCGTCGTTGGCGAGGGCGGAATCGGGAAGACGCGCCTGGCAGCCGCCGCTGCCGACAAGGCCGCAAAGCGGGGCTGGAGCGTGGCGGTGGGACGTTCGTATCCGGTGGAAACCGGAGTTCCGTATGCGCTCTTCTCCGATGCACTTCTGCCGCTCGTCCGGGCGCTGGAGCCCACCACGCTTTCCGTCCTCACTCGAGGCGGGGCAGCCGAGCTAGGGTATCTGTTTCCAAACCTGGCGGGACCCTCGGACCGCGAACGGGCGTCGGCCGGCGCCGATCCGTCCGAGATCAAGGCACGCCTCCTTTGGAACTTCACTCAGTTCCTCGGCCGGCTCTCGGCCAAGCAGCCTCTCTTCATTGTGCTCGAGAATCTTCAGTGGGCTGATGCATCGTCGCTCGAGTTGCTGCACTTCGTAGCACGGCACATCGAGAACCAGAAAATAATTCTGCTCGGTACATACAACGAGACCGAGCGAGACTCCAACGCGATCTTGCGCAGCACGGAACAGTCGCTGCTGGGCCTCGGATCGCTCACTGTGCACAAGCTCCGTCCCCTCGAGCAACTGGACGTTGAGGAAATAGTCGAGCGGATGTTCGGTGTTGAGAAGGCCGCGACCCGGCATTTCTCACCGATGCTGTACGACTGGACCCGGGGCAATCCGTTTTTCGTCGAAGAGACGCTCAAGTCGCTGGTGGATTCGGGTGCGCTGAGCCAGAAGGACGGCCGTTGGACGGGGTGGGAAATGCAGACTCTTCACCTGCCGTCCACAATCCGCGATGTCGTTCAGGCGAGAGTCGACCGGTTGTCACCAAACGCACGAACCCTGGCGAACCTCGCGGCCGTCATCGGGACCCGTGCCGAGCACAATACGCTGGCCAGCGTTTCCGGCTTGCCAGAGACGGAGATGATCGCTGCCGTCGAAGAGCTGCTTGCTCAGCGAGTGCTGGCGGAAACCGGAAGCATTGATGCGATCAATGTCGATGCGATCCACTATGATTTTACCCATCCGCTGCTCCAGCAGGTGATTTACTCGGAGCTGGGGCAGGCACGCGCGCGCCTACTGCACGCGACGATCGCCGAAGCCCTCGAGAGCCTCTACGGCGACGCCGCGCTCGACCATGCCGACGAGCTGGCCCTCCACTACGCCCGTGCCCATTCGCAGTCGCTGGCGCGAAAGGCCGTGAGATACCTCTACGCCGCTGGACGCGGCGCTATCGAGAAGTACGCCAATCGAGAGGCGGCGAACTATCTGGCGGCGGCCCTGGAGCATTTGGACAAGGATCCCACGATCATCGATGCGCCGCGCGAGAAGATTCTCACGACTCTCGCGCGCACGCGGCAGCGATTGGGCGAGTATGATGCGGCGATGCAGCTATGGGCTAGGGCGCGCGAGGGTGCCGCGGCACGGGGGGAGAGAGGGGCGCTCGCCGACATCGACCACCGTATGGGACTCGCGTGCTACTGGAGCGGGAGATACGCCGACGCCCTGGCGCACTACGAAGCCGGACTTCAAGCGGCGTCTGCGTTCAGCGACCGCTCGACTACGGTGAGGCTGCGTCTTGCCAAAGGAATCGCTCTCCAGGACCTGGGGCGAGTGCTGGAAGCCCAGGCCGAAGTCGAGGCTGCGCTCGCTTCGGCGGCGGAAGGTGGCATCCGGAACGACGCTCTTCTTTCACGTGCGCACAGAGCGCTTCTTCTTCTCTACGTGTGGGCAGGCCCGCTTGATCTCGCGCGGGAGCACGGGATGAAGGCGATCGCACACGCTGAAGCCGCTGGTCAGCGCATGCTGGAGTGGACGGCGCATTGGGGGATGGCGCTGCTCGAAGGAGTTTGCGGAGATGCCCAGGCTTTTCTGAAGCATCTCGCCGCCAGCGATCGACTGGCGGAGCAAATGCATTCGCTGCTTCTGCCGCTCTGGTCCGCCGAGCTTTTTGTGCAATACGCTTCGAGCGTCGGCGACTGGGATGCGGCGCTCGAAACCGCGGAGCGCACCATCAGTCTCGCCAAGAGTCTCAACCAGCGCATGCTTCTGCCGCGCCTCTACGTGTGGTCTGGTCTCATTTATCTCTGGCGGGGCTCCGACCACAAGGCGAAAGAGTACTTCGATGAAGCGTGGAAGCTCGCGGGTGCCGAGAAAGCCGGATCATTGGCGGGCGCGGGTGATCGCGCGCTCGACGTGCCTTCGATCGTTCCGGCGCATCTCGGCATGGCGTCGTACTATCTGGCGAAAGGTCACCCAAAGGAGGCAGTTCGCATCGGTGAGGCGGGACTCGCGATCGCAGATCGAACCGGATACATCGTGTGGGCCCTTCAATGGCTCCTGCCGACGGTGGGGGAAGCGGCGCTCTTCGCTCGCGACTTCGATAGAGCCGCCAAGCATTCGGCGCGCATGAGACGCGATGCCGGCCGTTTTCATCACCGCCTGGGACTTGCTTACGCGGATGGGTGCGATGGCCTGCTCGCAAGGTTCCGAGATGGCGACCCGGCACGCGCGATCGAGCTATTGCAATCGTCCGTCGAGCAGCTCGAAGCGATTCCATTTCCTCCGCAAGCAGCCAAAATCAGGCGGCGGCTCGCCGGCGCTTTGGTCGAGGTGGGAGACCGGGAGGGTGGAATGCGCGAGCTCCGCAAGGCGCACGATGTGTTCGTACGCATCGGCGCGACGGTCGAGCTCGATGGAACGCGCGAGGAAATGCGAGAGCTCGGAGTCAGGCCGCCGCCCAAGTCGGCGACGAGCGGCGCGGCCGGATTGACCGGCCGGGAGATGGAGATCGCCCGGATGGTCGCAACCCGTAAGTCCAACAAGGAAATTGGCGGCGCGCTTCAGATTTCGGCGCGCACGGTGAGCACCCACCTCTCGAACATTTTTCTCAAGCTCAGCGTCGGATCGAGAGGCGAGCTGGCTGACTTCGTCCGTCAGAACGGACTGCTCGAGGGATAGTCGCGGTAGATTTGCGGGCATGATCGATGACATTCTCGCCGAGCTGGAGGCGGACACCTCGCTCGAAGTCGGAGAACAATTTGCCGCGGTGACCGCTCGCTACTTCGCATCGACGCGCGCCGGGAAGGGTCAGGTCTCGACGCCGCGCTCAGCGGAGGAGCTGGCGCGGCGGTTCGAGGAAGAGTTTCCGCGCGAAGGACATCCGGTCGCGGAGATCATAGCCCGCCTCGAGCAGGAAGTGCTGGCCGACGCCAACAAGTATTACCACCCGATGTACATGGGCCATCAGACATCGGCGCCGCTTCCCGTCGGAGTCTGGATGGAAAGCGTGATCGGCGCGCTCAACCAGTCACTGGCGGTGTGGGAGATGTCGCCGACAGCGACGATGATCGAGCACCGGATCGTCGGCTGGCTGGCAAAGCTTGCGGGCTACGGCGCGCGGGCTGGCGGCGCTCTCACCTCCGGCGGCACCGAAGCCAACTTCACGGCAATGCTCGCGGCGAGAAACGCAGCCGTCCCGACTGCCTGGGAAGACGGGCTTGGCGCGGATCCTCCGGTCGTCGTGTACGGAGAGCACGCGCACTATGCGGTGACGCGAGCGATTGGTCAGCTCGGGATGGGCCGGCGCCGGGGAATACCGATCGCGTCGCGGAATCACCGGATCGACGTCGATCTTCTCATTGCCGCTCTCGACCGTCTGCGTGAAGATGACAAACGCGTGATGGCGGTCGTCGCGACCGCGGGCACGACGGCGACGGGCTCGTTCGACGACCTCGAGGCGGTCGGTGCGCTGTGCGAGGAGCGGGGCATCTGGCTGCACGTCGATGCCGCGCACGGCGCCAGCGCTCTGCTGTCGGCGCGCCCGCCGCGCGCCCTCAACGGGCTGCGCCACTCGCGGTCGCTGGCGTGGGACCCGCACAAGATGATGCTGCTGCCGCTCGCTACCGGCATGGTGCTGACGCGCGATGAAGGCGATCTGGAGCGCGCGTTCGCGCAACAGGCGCCGTACCTGTTTCATGCCGCTAAGTCAGCGCGCGTCATCGATCAGGGGATTCGGAGTTTTCAGTGCTCACGTCGCGCCGATGTTCTCAAGCTGTGGTTCGTGATGCAGCGCTTCGGGTCCGATGGCCTGGGGCGAATCTACGACCACCTCTGCAACACCGCACGGCTCCTCTACGAGGCAATCGAGGAACGCGAGGATTTCGAGAATATCCACGAGCCGGAAGCCAACATTCTCTGCTTCCGCTATCTTGGCGGGGACGAAAGGGTGCGCCGCGGAAAAAGTTCACCCGCGTCCGAGACCCAGCGCATCGACGCGCTCAATCGCGAGCTTCGACCACGCTACAACAGGGAAGGGACGGGCTGGATCACGGCGACCGTTCTCGACGGTCGCCCGGTGCTGCGCGTGACGATGATGAATCCACGCACCGGGCCTGAGCACGTGCGCGCGCTCCTGGACGGGCTCGTCGCAAAAGCGAAAGAAATCGAATCGACCTGAGCCAGGATTTGCCAGCCCGGTCGCGGATTCGGCGCTAGCCGAACTCCACCGCGTGTTTTTCTCGACCCGCCCACGCGATAATGGCGGCCACAGAGAAGACCGTCACCGCCACGATTGCCATCGATTGCGCGTAGCTGGTGCGCGCTGCGAAGAGCGCTTCGAGGTAGGCGACCGAGCTGGCGATCAGTACGCCGCACTGATAGGCGAACCCCGGAAGGAAACCGCGCACCGAATCCGGCGACAGCTCCGTTATGTGCGCGGGAATCACTCCCCACGCCCCCTGAACCATGAACTGCATTGCGAATGCGCCGATGACGAGACCGGTGAGTGATGGCGAGAACGCCCATAAAGGAATTATGAGGATCGCGAGCACCAGTGCGATCACGATCGAGCGACGTCGCCCGATCCTGTCGGAGAGATAGCCGAAGGTGACGCCACCGATGATCGCGCCGATCATCGAAAAAGCCGTGAGCGCGGCGCGTTTCTGTGGGGAGAATCCCCAGTCGCGCTGCAGAAATGTCGGATACATGTCCTGCGTTCCGTGCGAGACGAAGTTCATGCCGGCCATGAGCAGCGTCAGATAGAGAAAGAGCCTCCAGTGCGAGGCTATGCCGCGGCCGAGGCTGCTCCAATCCTTGTGCTTGGTGCGCTGCCAGACCTCAGACTCCTCCACACGAAAGCGGACGAAGACGGCCAGGAGCGCCGGCACTCCGCCGATGAAGAACATCGGCCGCCAGCCCCAGCGCGGGAACACGAAGAAATAGCAGACGGCGGCGAGGAGATATCCAGTCGCGTACCCTTCCTGCAGCAAGCCGGAGAGAACGCCGCGCCGACCCTTCGGCGCCTTTTCCATGGCCAGAGATGCTCCGACGCCCCACTCCCCGCCCATGCCGATTCCGAACAGGGCGCGCAGAATGAAGAACGTCGCATAGTTGGGCGCGAACCCCGTAAGAACCTCGACGATCGAGAAGAACACGAGATCGATCATCAGCGGCAGCTTCCGGCCGTACCGGTCCGCCATCAATCCGAATATGAACGCGCCGATCGGCCTGAACGCGAGCGTCACGGTGATCGTGAGCGCGAGCTCCGCATCCGTCTTGTGGAACTCCTTCGCGATCGCGGTGAGCGAGAACACGACCAGGAAGAAGTCGAACGCATCTAGCGTCCAGCCGAGAAAGCTGGCAATGACGGCGGCGCGGTGGCCGCGCGGGGTGGCGTGTGTGAGCGAAGCTGGGCTTGTCGCGTCGGAGCTTGCCATGCAAAAATATGCGCCAATCGGGATGTCGCAGGAATGACTCGTGAACGCCCGTGGCGCGGAGTATTCTTCCGAATGCGAAAATTCTCCGCTCCCCTGCTCGGCGCATTATTGCTTGCGTGCGTCTCCCGGCCGGTTGCCCGTCCGCCGGCGCCGGTCGCTCCGCCGGTCAATACTGCCGAGACGGAGATCGCGCCCGACGCTGCCGCCGACAGTCTTCTCACCGACGTGCGGACGCTGGACCCGAGGATCGTCGTCGATCTTCGCTACGCGACGTCCAACAACTTCACCGGCGCTCCGCTCCCGGGGTATCTCGCCAATCGCGCATTTCTGCGACGGGAGGCCGCGGACGCACTATCGCGTGTCGAGCGCGATCTCTTGCCGCAAGGACTCGGCATCAAAGTCTTCGACGCATATCGTCCGGTTCGGGCGACGCTGGCGATGGTCGACTGGACCGAGCGCGTCAACCGGCCCGAACTGCTCAAGGACGGCTACATCGCCAGCCGCTCGCGACACAACCTTGGCCTCGCCATCGATCTCACTCTGATCGACCTCGCGACTGGCCGGGAGCTCGAGATGGGCACGCCATTCGACACGTTCTCAGCGGCGGCTCACACGGCGAACGCGTCGGGCGAAGCGGCGGCGAACAGGCAAAGGCTCAAAGCCGCGATGGAGCGCGAAGGATTCGTGAACTACGACCAGGAGTGGTGGCACTTCAGCTTCAACGTGCCGAATCCTCTGCGGTTCGATCGCCCAATCCGGTAGCCTTGACCGCGGGAACGTTAGCCAATGCAGGCGCGGCGTCGTCTTCTGACCGGCGGTTCGGCATCGTGAAGAAGAAGGTGGTTCCATCTTCGCGAAAATCTGCCCAAGCCTTTCCTCCAAGGGACGTGACAGTCTCGTGCACAATGCTCAGGCCGAGCCCCGTTCCGTCGATCTCTCTGTTGGATTCCTCGTGCGCACGGAAAAAGCGCTTGAAGAGGCTCGCGCGTTTGGCTTCGGGAACACCCAGCCCGTTGTCGTGCACCTCCACTACGGTCTCGGCCTGTGCGCCATCGTCCGGCGCGGTGACGTAGGCGCGTACCTCGACCCACCGCTTGTCCTTGGAAGGGTCGGAGTACTTGATCGCGTTCGCCAGCAGGTTGGAGAGACATAACTCGAACGCCGCGGCGCTCACGTTGATCGTGGGCAAGTCTGCCGGGAGCCTGATCTCGACACCGTGAGCGCGCGCCGACTCCCGGAGCTGCCGTGCCACTTCCGCCGCCGCGTTGGGGAGGGCGATATGACGCGACTGGCGTACGTCCTCGTCCAGCCGCGAGAGCTCAACGAGGTTTTCAAGCGTGGCTTTCATGTTGGTGCTGTTGCGAATGATCATGGACGTCATCGCGCGCTGCTGTTCGGGCGAGAATGTCCCCAGCTCGAGAATCTCAGCCGCCCCCGCGATCGTACCGATCAGATTTCTCAGCTCATGGCTGAGAGCGCGGTTGAAGCCGCGAAGCCGCTGTTCGCGCTCGTTGAGCCGTTCCTTGACCAGGCTCAGATAATGAGTCAACGTCGCCTGCTGGATGAGGGCTACCGCCAGATAGAGGCGGTGCGCGCACGCGAGCAGCTCGCCCCGGCTGCACGGCTCTTCGATACTGTCCACGACGCGCGAGAGAAAGGAGAAGAGGATTCCGCCAAAGATCTCGTACTCCTTCAACAGCTCGTATTCGTCGAACCCCTGCGAGAACCTGAGCTCTCCCAGCTCCATGGCCTTGGCCACGATCGGCACCTCCGACAGAATCACCTTCTCGGGGTTCTCGATGTAGTCGGCGATGCCGAGTATGAGCAGCGGGACGTGGTCGAGGAGCGTATCCGTGGGGAAGATGCGGTTGGGGTCGAGCTTGACCCTGGCGCTGATTCGATCGAGCCAGCGCCGCGTCAGATCTTCGCTGCTGGAGCGCATTCTCTCCGCCAACGCCTTGGCGAGGGTGCAATTCTCGAACGGAACATCCGAGTGTGCTGTGAGCGATTCCCGCGTTGCAGCCATTGAGCCTTCCTGAAGAAGCACGACAACCTCCAGAGCCCGTACAACGCAAGATGTGCTCCCACCTTGCCCGGTCCGGGATGGGCGGGCTACGCGAAAGAGGCGTGCATCCCAATGTCCATTGACATAGGGGAGGGGGGTATATTGATTTAGTCATCATGGGGGTGCTGACGTGACGGCTACGCTTGCGGCGGACAAGGAGGACTCGATCACTTTTCCAGTGACGGGAATGACGTGCGCCGCGTGCCAGGCGCGCGTGCAGCGCGCGCTCTCGGCCGAGCCCGGGGTCATCGACGCGTCGGTCAATCTCCTCACCAGCAGCGCCGCCGTTCGTTACGACCCGGCCAGCGTGAGCCCGCAGCATCTGATTGAGGCGGTTCGCGCAACAGGGTACGATGCAGAGCTGCCTGCCGCGGATGAAATCTCGCTCGGCGCGGATTCAGCCCAGGTAGAGGCGGGGACGCGCGAGGCTCGCTTGCTCGCGACCAAGGCGACCGTCAGCGTCCTCGCCGGGGCGCTCGCCATGCTGCTCTCAATGCTTCGCATGGGGAATGCGCTCGTCAACTACGAGCTCCTCGGCCTCACGAGCGTGATCCTCGCGTGGGCCGGCCGCGACATCTACCTCCGCGCCTGGAAGTCACTTCGCCATGGCTCGGCCGACATGAACACGCTGGTCACGCTGGGGACGGGCTCGGCATTCGTCTATTCGCTGGTCGCGACCCTGGCGCCGAGCCTGTTCGCCAGAAATGGGATCGCGCCGGATGTGTACTACGAGGCGGTAATATTCATCATCGGACTTGTCCTCGCTGGCCGGGCGATCGAAGCCCGGGCACGGCGAATGACTTCCGAGGCCCTGAGAAAACTCGTCACGCTCCTGCCTTCAACCGCCAGAGTGGAGCGGGGAAGCGACTGGATCGACAAGCCGCTGTCCCAGGTGGTGTCAGGCGATACGATCGTCGTCCGGCCGGGCGAGCGCGTCCCGGTGGATGGAACGATCATCGACGGCGCGAGCGAGGTCGACGAGTCGATGCTTACAGGTGAGCCGCTCCCGGTCGCAAAGGCGGTGGGCGGAAAGGTCGTCGGCGGGACTCTCAACACAACCGGCGCTTTCAGGTATCGGGCGACGAGCGTCGGCGCGGAGAGTGTCCTCGCGCGCATCGTCAAGCTGATGCGGGACGCGCAGAGCTCCCGCGCTCCGATTCAGCGACTGGCCGACAGAGTCAGCGCTGTGTTCGTCCCCGCCGTCGTCTCGATCGCGATCGTCACGTTTCTCGCCTGGTATTTTCTCGCCGACACCGCGGCATTGCCCCGCGCAATCGCGGCTGCCGTCTCCGTACTCATCATAGCGTGTCCGTGCGCGATGGGACTGGCGGTTCCGACCGCGGTGATGGTTGCGACTGGCCGCGGAGCGGAGCTGGGACTGCTGATCAAGGGTGGCGAGATTCTCCAGCGTGCTGGTGAGGTCAACACGGTAGTGCTCGACAAGACAGGAACTGTCACGGAAGGAATTCCCTCCGTCGGACGCGTGATCGCGATCGGCGCGGTCGAGGAAGACCAGATCCTCACCGCGGCCGCGTCGCTCGAGAGGCATTCCGAGCATCCGGTCGGGACCGCGATCGTACGGGCCGCGGGCGAGCGGGGCGTTCGTCTCGAACCGGTCGTCGACTTTCAATCGCACACCGGGAGCGGAGTAACCGGAATGGTTAGCGGCCGCAAAGTGGCGGTGGGCAATGCGCAATTGATGCGCGATCTCGGGCTCGACGCTGGCGCCGCGGAAAAAACGGTCGCCGCGCGATCGGTCGCTGGTGCGAGCGAGCTCTTCGTTGCGATTGACGACCGGGTTGCCGGGATCATTATCGTCACGGATGCAATCAGGCCCTCATCCCGCGAGGCGGTGGAAAGGCTCGAGCAAATGGGAATCGATGTGTTGCTCCTTACAGGCGACAGGAGATCGACCGCCGAGTCGGTGGCGAAGGCGGCTGGAATCGAGCGCGTTGTCGCGGAAGTGCTGCCGCGCGACAAAGTGATGGAGATTCGGGCGCTCCAGGAGAAGGGCAGAGTCGTGGCCATGGTCGGCGACGGAATCAACGACGCGCCGGCGCTGGCGCAGGCGGACGTCGGCGTCTCGATGCCCAAGGGAACGGACATCGCCATCGAAGCCAGCGACATCGCTCTGATGCGGAGCGATCTGCGCGGTGTCCCGACCGCGATCTCTCTTTCGCGCCAGACGATGGTAACGATGAAGCAGAATCTGTTCTGGGCTTTTGTCTACAACGTCATCGGGATTCCGATCGCCGCGGGCGTGCTCTACCCTGTCACCGGACTGATGCTGAGCCCGATCATCGCCAGCGCCGCGATGGCGCTGAGCTCGGTGAGCGTCGTCACGAATAGCCTGCGGCTTCGCAGCGTCCGCTTGCCTTGAGACAACGAGGAGATCAGATGAGCACGAAGCTGAAACGCGGTGACAAGCACACCGGGACGAACGGTGCTGAGTGCGGCTGCGCGGTTCGCGAGGCGTCCGCCGGCTCGCGAAAGGCAGTCGGCGTCGATCCCGAAGTGAAGTCACGAAACCTGATGCGACTTCGCCGCATCGAGGGGCAGGTTCGCGGGCTGCAAAAGATGGTTGATGAGGACCGCTACTGCGCGGACATCCTTACCCAGGTGTCATCGGTCCAGGAAGCGCTTCGTGGGGTCGGTCGCGAGTTGATGCGAAACCATCTCAAGCACTGCGCGACGGGCGCGATTCGAACCGGCGGACGCGAAGCGGACAGCATGTACGATGAGATCGTTGATCTGATGTTCACTCACAGCCGATGACTCGAAACTTCAGGCTGGTGACTGCAACTGAACTGGCGGGAGGCGTCAGAGGCATAGATGCCAGTTTGCCAGTTCACTACGCCCTGACTTTACTACTGGCGTGCGGGGCACGAGCAGTCGCCTGAATGCCACAGAGGCAAGTCCCGGCGTCGTGAACTAAACACTGACAACTACGCTACTGACGCCTCCCGCCCGTTCAGTTGCAGTTGCCAGCCTCCCGCCCATTCCGTTGCAGTTAAGCGCTCGAACCCGCCTGAAACCGGCTCCCCCTTGCCACCGTAGTGTCCTAATGTGATAGTACAAGCAGACAATGCCTACTTTCAATGTCGATTCAACCAGCCCCACGCCGATCTACGCTCAGCTGGACCGGTCCATCAGAGCGGCGATCGCAACAGGGGAGCTAGCGTCGGGAGCACAGCTTCCGACCGTGCGGCAGCTCGCCGTGGACCTCGCCGTGAACGCCAACACGGTCGCCAGGGTCTACGCCCAGCTCGAGCGCGATGGAATGCTGGAGACGAGGCGCGGAGTGGGCACTTTCGTTCGGGAATCTCCGTCGCCCCAGGCGACGCGAGCGCACCGTGAGCGGGAGCTGCGCGAGCTGATCCGACGCTTCATTGGCGATGCCGCGCTGTTGGGATTCACTTTACCCGAGCTACTTACTCAGCTCAGAAACGAGGAGAAAAAATAGATGCCAGGCATGGACGAAGTTCTCGCAGCACGCCGCGCGGCGCGGGCTTCACGGTCGCAGAGTCGTGCCAATGTGGTTTCAGTTTTCATTCTGGTCGTCTCATTCCTCTCCGGGATTCTGCTGACGGGCGCCACTCAGAATCCGGCTTGGCTGGCGATCTTCGTGTTAGGCGGGATTTTCTTCTCACAATCGCCCAAGATCGCGAAGCAGTGGGAGCGGGCCGTCGTGCTCCGCCTCGGTAAATACACTGGGCTGCGTGGCCCTGGCCTCTTCTGGATCACGCCATTCGTCGAGACGATCTCCATCTACATCGACCAGCGCGTCATAACGACGAGCTTTGCCGCCGAAGAGACGCTCACCTCGGACACCGTGCCGGTGAACGTCGACGCCGTTCTCTTCTGGATGGTCCACGATTCCGAGAAGGCAGCGCTCGAAGTGCAGGACTACACCCAGGCAGTCAGCTGGGCGGCCCAGACCGGACTGCGTGACATCATCGGCCGCACTTCGCTGAGCGAGTTGCTTCGCGGACGCGAGCGAATCGAGGCGGAGCTCCAGGCGCTCATCGATCAGAGGTCGAACCCATGGGGAGTGACCGTGCAGTCGGTCGAGATGCGCGACATTGTGATTCCGACTTCGCTACAGGACGCAATGTCCCGCGAGGCGCAGGCGTCGCGCGAGAAATCGGCGCGCATCATCCTCGGCCAGGCAGAAGTGGAAATTGCGCACCTGTTCTTCGAGGCGGCGAAGTCGTACGAGAACAATCCGACGGCGCTTCACCTCCGCGCGATGAACATTCTGTACGAGGGACTCAAGGAGAAGGGCGCGCTGATGGTCGTTCCGAGCAACGTGGTCGAGTCGATGGGACTGGGCGGCATGATGGGCGCCGCGGCGCTGAGACAGCAGACGTTGATCGACGCCAACCCGAAGATCGCCTCCCCGGCGGTCTAGCTTCCTCGGACGGTCTCCGGAGTGCGCTGGCCGGCGCCAAGCATGGGCGCCGGCTGGCTTTCGGAGAGGAGCTTGGTAACGAAGCGCTGCCCCTCCGATATCCGTTCGATCTCGATCGCTATCGCATCGACTGATGCTTCCAACCGCTCCAGCCTCTGGGCGGTCTCCGTAAATGCGGCCGCCGGCGGTCCGGGACGGTTGGCTCTCTTCAAGGCCGCGCGGGCTGCGCCGAATGCCAGCGGAGCGAAAACCAAGACAATCGAAAGCACCGAGAGCGTCATTACATCCTTCGATCTAAGGCCGGCGAAAACCGGAGGCGCCGCAGTGCTGGCGATCACACCGGCGGACGGGCTCGTCAGCTGTTGGCCGGTCAGCTGAATATCCGATTCCAGCTGCAGCTGTCGCGCGTCGAGCAGCGCGAGCCGCGCTTCCAGTCCCTGGGTTGCAGTCGCGTCCGCGGTTTGTTTCAGCTGATTGATCAATTTCGAGCGCCGGCTGTCAACCGATTGAAGTTGGTTCGAGAGCTCGTCGCGGCGCGCCTTCAGAGCGTCTATGTCGGCGGCGGTGCGCGGCATGGGAATCGTGATCGTCTGGGAGCCCGGAGGCCCGCTCACCGTGATTTGCGGCACGCCAACGATTATCGATGGCTCTTGAGCTCCGGGACCGACCCCGGTCGGATGGCTGGGACGCACGGGTGTCTGAACGGATGTCTGCATATTGGAATCTCTACGAACTCAGGAAGCGACAGGTTACACGAGCGATCGGAAATTTAAGATGCAGCAGAGGGCTCTCGCATTCCATATTTGGCGCGGACCGTGTGCCCCGGCCCATCTACTCGGCCGTCGTCGGCACCGGCGGGCTGTCGAACTCGAACTTATTCGTCGGCTGCTCAGCGCCAACCCGGCCGGACGCAATATCCGCCCTGGCATAGACCTCGGACCGCACCGGCGAATCGTTCTGCCGCCGCAATATTGCGATCTGACCGATGTGCGTAAGCGCATCTGAAATCGGGCCCTGAAACAATTCCTCGGCGGTCGTGCCCAGTGGAGCATCCGACGCGAGGTACCTGTCGAGCTCGAGAAGGGACGCGTGAAACCTGGCTACTTCCGTTCTCCACGCCTGCGGCTTGGATTGGACCCAGTCGGGTTTTCCCTGCGCCATGCGGAGGCCCCAATCGAACAGATCGGCCATGTGCGCAACGATCTCTACCGGAGTGCGAGCAGCCTTTCCGAGCTGGAAATTTCCAAAGCCGGGCGGAGCAAGACGCTCGACTTTGGCCGCTCGATAGGCGATGGTGGCGAGCGTGTGGCGGAGGAAAGCGCGGGTGGGATCTTTCAATGCCAGTCCGGTTCATCGGTCAGGGTGTCCACATGAATCCGGCTCGCCGATGCCTTGCCGGACAGTCGCTGCCACCCCCCGCCGCTGTTGCTGTGCACGACGGCGATCTCGAAGCTGTCGGGAGCGAACCAACGCGCATGATTGAAGTCCTCGTCGCAATCGCATCCGCCACCTCCCGGACCCCTCACCACGATCGCGCCGCTCTTGAGATCGCGCACGATTCCATAGGTGCCGGGATTCGCGGGCGTAGTATCCTCGCCGACGTAAGCCAGGAAGCGTCCATCCGGGGAGACGAGGAGATCCTGGTACGAGGACCAGACGTCGTCGGGTATAGGGCTCGTTTCGATCCGGTGTTTTCCCAGACGCAGGCGGAAGATCTGGCGTTGTGGCGTCGACGAATCCTCTGAGAACTGAAGGAGCCCGATGACGAGACTATCGCCCACCAGAATCGGCGCTGGTGGAATGACGTTTCTGATCGTGTCCGCGCCAAGCGGAGAGACAACTTCAATCCGGTAAACAGTTCCGGTGTCCTCCATCGGTTGCCACGACTCAGTGTAAGTGGAATCAATCACGCGAATGCGCGTGGCCGACCGGTCGGCGTCACCGTTGCACGCGCCGGTCAGCGCCGCCGCGCCGGCTCCAAGCAGAATCAACAGAATGCGCGCGCGCATCGAGATTATTTCTCTCCCTCGTTTTCGCCCGCGTCAGCGGCCGACGGCATATTGGCAGGAGAAGGTTTGATTTCCTCGGTGCTCGGCACGATCGGCGGCAAGCCGACCGCGCTCAGCGTCGTGTTGATCGACGGCAGGACGATGAGCGCGCCGCGCATAGCCGACAGTTGTCGGTCCAGTTGCGCCGAGAGATCGTTGAACACCGTGTACGACTGGCTCGTCGGTTTGGCATCGGTTCCCCCAACGACACCCGATAGTGCCGCGATCTTGTTGTTCAGCCTGATGGGGTAGTTGAGCGGGTCCTGGCCCGACTGATTTCTGACCTGATATATCTCGCCCTCGATCGCCGAGAGCCTGTTCGACAGGTCCGCGGCGATGCGAGAAAACGCGACGCTCTTGTCCGCCGGCATTTTCTTCGCGCGATCTGCGAGCTGTGCTTTCACGTTGCGAATGGTCTTGACGGCATCGTTTGCCTGGCTGGTCCTATCGCGAATACGCATGAGGAAGTCGAACTGCTCCTTCAGGCCGGCGTCGGTCGCGGTGCTCCGCGGATCTTTCACTATCGTGAGAAGCTGCATGTAGCTCTGACCGTTCACGTTGAGGCGGACGGCGTAGGTTCCCGGCAGGATCACCGGACCTGAAATGCTGCCTGCCCAAAGAATCATGTTTTCGAATACGGAGGGATCAGGATAGCGCAAATTCCAGGCGAACATGTTGAGGCCGGCTTTGTTCGCCACCCGCGGGGGAGGCGGCCGCCGCACCGGGCCGTCTTCGCCCGGTGGCGTTTCTTCGCTCCCCGCCTCGGCGCGGGCCGCGGTGTCGGGCGTCACGCCCGCGCGCCGCAAGCTGTCATTGCGCGCCGAGCGAACACTGTCGGCGCGAACGGAATCAGCCGCGACTTTCGGGTCCTGCTGGCTGGTGAAGCTGCGAATGATTTTTCCCTGCGGGTCGAGGAAATCGATCGTCACCAGCTGGCGCGGTTGCGCGAGCGAGTAATAGACGACGCCGCCTGAGGGAGGATTCGCACCGGTGGGATGTCCGCCCGCCGCGCCGTTTCCGCCTCCACCGCCAAAGCCGGCGCGATAGACCTTACGCGGCTTGAACAGGTGCGCGGGAGCATGAGCGATCTCCGGACTCATCTGACGAAGCGCGGAGAGGTCATCGAGAATCCAGAACGAGCGTCCGTGCGTCGCCGCGATCAGGTCGCCTTCCTTGATGGCGAGATCGTGAATTGGAACGATCGGCAGGTTGCGACGCAGTGATTGCCAGTTGGCGCCGTCGTCGAACGATATCCAGACACCTCGCTCCGTTCCCGCGTACAGGAGGCCCGCGCGCTCTGGGTCCTCGCGCAAGACGCGAGTGAACTCCGTTGCGGGAATTCCGTTCGTGATCGGCGTCCACGTCGCGCCGTAGTCGTTGGTCTTGTACAGGTACGGCTTCATGTCGTCGAGCTGGTACCGATTGGCCGCGACATAAGCCGTGCCCGGCGCGAAATTCGACGCGTCGATCATCGAGATTCGCGCCCACTCCGGCAGGCCGGCCGGCGTCACGTTCTTCCAGGTCTTTCCACCATCGCGCGTGACGTTGACCAGCCCGTCATCCGAGCCTGCCCAGATCACGCCGGCCGTACGCGGCGATTCGGCAATCGTGAAGACAGTCGCATAGTACTCGACGGATGTCTGGTCCTTGGTGATCGGGCCGCCGGACGCGCCGAGCGTGCGCGGGTCGTGCCGGGTGAGGTCGGGACTGATCGGCTTGAACGTCTGGCCTTCGTTGTCCGTCTGAAAGATCACGCTGCTCCCGACGTACATCCGTCCCGGGTTGTGCGGCGAGATCACGATCGGGTAGGTCCACTGAAAGCGATACTTCGCGTCGGCCGCATCGTGCCCCATTGGATTGTTGGGCCACGGATTCACGTCCCGCTCGAAGCCGGTTTTGATATCCTTTCTGGTAAGGAGACCGCCATACGATCCGGCGAAAACGATGTCCGGCGTGTCGGCCCGCACCGCGATGTAACCGCTCTCGCCGCCGCCGACGTCGTACCAGTCGCTGATGTCGATGCCGCCGCTCTTCCGGCTCGGACCGCACATCGTCGAATTGTCCTGCTGCGCGCCGCACACGCGATACGGGAAATGATTGGTGGTGACCACATGGTAGAATTGCGCCGTCGCCTGATCCTGCTCCGACCAGGATTTCCCGCCATTGAACGACACGTTCGCGCCCCCGTCGTTCGACTCGATCATCCTCTCCGCGTCGTTGGGGGCGATCCACAGGTCGTGATTGTCGCCATGGGGAACCTGGATCGGCCGGAATGTCTTGCCGTCGTCGGATGATCGGTACATGCCGGTGTTGAGCACGTACACTGATTTGTCGTTCTTCGGATCCGGGAAAATGCGAGTGTAGTACCACGCGCGCTGGCGCAGCCTCCGATCGCTGTTGGTTCGCGCCCACGTCGCCCCTCCGTCGGTAGAGCGAAACACTCCACCGGAATCGGCTTCCACAATCGCCCAGACTTTATTCGAGTTGCTCGGTGAAACCGCCAGGCCGATGTTGCCTATCACTCCCTGGGGCAGGCCGGGATTCCGCGTCAACTCGGTCCAGTGCTCGCCGCCATCTGTGGATTTGAAGATGCCGCTTCCCGCTCCGCCCGAGACCAGCTGCCACGGCGTCCGCCACGCCTGCCAGAATGCCGCGTAGATGATTTCGGGATTGTTCGGGTCGAGCACGAGATCGGTGATGCCGGTGGAGTCGTTGCGGTAGAGAATCTTTCTCCACGTCTTCCCCCCATCGGTCGTCTTGTAAACGCCGCGCTCGGCGTTCGGGCCGAAGACGTGTCCCTGGGCCCCGACGTAGACGATGTCCGGGTTCGTGGGATTGACCCGCACCCTCGAGATCTGCCGTGTGTCGGCGAGGCCGATCGACGTCCAGGTTTTTCCCGCGTCACTCGTCCGCCAAACTCCATCGCCGTGTGACACGTTTCCGCGAATCGGGTACTCGCCGGCGCCGACGTACACGATGTCGGGATTCGATTCGCTGATGCCGATCGCGCCGATCGTGCCGCCGAAGTATTTATCGGTGACCGGCGCCCATGTGATTCCGCCGTCGGTCGTCTTGAAGACTCCGCCCCCGGTCGTTCCGAAGTAGTACTCATTGGGGCGCTTGCTCGAGCCTGCTACCGCGACCGAGCGTCCTCCTCGAAACGGGCCGATCTCGCGCCACCTAAGGGCGGCGAACGCACTGCTGTCGTACGCGGCCGATGACGTCGGTGAGCCCGGAACGGGCCGGCCGGGAAGCGGCCGACGCTGTGAAATGGCGGACGACGGAGGCAGGGACGTAAGAGCGGCGCCAACCAACAGGCAAAGGGCGCGAGAATTCACTATCAGTTCTCCGGGCGGGCGAGGGTGAGTGGGCGCTTGTATGTAGCGAACACTCCAACCGGTCGGCAAGTGGTCGCGGTGCCTGAGCGGCGGCGCGGGAGATTTCGCGCCGCCATTCAGTCCTGGAGGTGCCCGCGGTTTCTGGCGGCGGCTAGCGGAGAAACCTCTCCGCAAGCTGCGTGAGCCGTTCGTCTCCCTCGCTCTCCGCGCGCGCGCGAATCGCCTCCACGAAGGGGCGCAGCTTTTTTTCGCCCCAGTAGTATCCAGTCGCGCTCTCGGCGCTTCCCGTGTCGCCCGATCGCGCGCCCTCGAGCAACGCCTCGGCCGCCGCCTGATCGTAGCCGGGGTCGCTACGAGCAGGAAGGGAATAGCGTTTCCCCGGATCGCCCCACCCAGCATCTTCTTTGACGAATGCTCGCGACATTGTGTCTGCCCTCGACGGAACTCATCTAATGTCGCAGCTTTCACGACGGGTATCACGGGACTTGCAGGTTATATTCGCAATCCCGAAACCACGGAGGGTGGATGACAGAGGAATCCTTTGAGGAACAGCAGGAGGCACTCGACCCGCATCGCCGCGAGGAGCGAGATGGAGCTGCGCTCGAGCTGGCCGGGCGACTGCGGCAGAAGGGAGTGCTCCTCACTGGACGCGAGAGCAGCGGTCAACTGGACGACCTCATGACCGCCATCGATCGCTTCGAGGCGGCGGTGATCGCCCGCGGCGGAGACCTCTTCGTGAACACCCCCTTCTCCAATCCGCCGGAGAATCCCGATTTCGTGATTCCCCTTCGCGTCCCCGGAGAGGATCCGGAGGCTTATGCGTCGCGCATCAATGCGGGCGCCGAGCGGTTGGAGACAGCCGACCTTTAGAGCCAGCTGCGGTGGATAGCGCCACCCGCCGGAGTATCCGCTGGGCGCAGGCCGGCTTGCTGATAAATGCGGTCCTGGTGCTCGTAAAGCTGTTTGCGGGCATCGTCGGTCACGCCAATGCGCTGGTGGCCGACGCCGTTGAGTCGTCGGCAGACATTTTCTCTTCGCTGATAGTGTGGATGGGCCTGAGCATCGCCGCCCGTCCCGCCGACGAAGACCACCCATACGGCCACGGCAAGGCCGAGCCGCTCGCCGCCGCGGTTGTCTCGCTGATGCTGCTTGGCGCTGCGGTTGGCATCTCGATCCTGTCAATTCATGAGATTCTCGCCCCCCAACACCTTCCGGCGCCGTTCACGCTTTTCGTCGCGGCGGGCGTAATCTTCGTCAAGGAAATCCTCTACAGAAGGGTGTCGCTGGTCGGCAAGGATGTGGGGAGCACCGTCGTCACCGCGGATGCATGGCATCACCGGGCGGATGCGATCAGCTCACTCGCCGCGTTCATCGGAATCAGCATCGCGCTAATAGGCGGGCCCGGCTGGGAAGCTGCCGACGACTGGGCGGCGCTCGTCGCTGCGCTGCTTGTTGCCGTGAACGGGGTGCGAACTCTCCGCCCCGCGATCTCGGGGCTGATGGATGAAGCGCCCGACCGTTCGGTCAAGGAGCGAGTGCTGGAAGCGGCGTGCTCGGTGGAGGGCGTCCGAAACGTGGAGAATCTGAAGGTGCGACGGTACGGGCTCGGGTTTTACGCCGACGTTCACGTGCAGGCCGACCCCTCGATCTCGCTCGAGGACGCGCACGAGATCGGGGCGAAGGTCAAATATGCGATTCTGGGGGCGATTCCAAGCGTCGTCGGCGTACTGGTTCACATGGAGCCGCATCGGCAGAGTGGAAAACGGTCGGAAGACCCGGTGCTAAGCCTCCCGCCGGTTTAGTCCGCCGGCGACTTGAATCCGGCCGCTAGATTCGCTTCCAGTCGCCACTCTTTCCGCCGCGCTTCTCGGTGAGGCGCACCTCCGAGATCTCCATTCCGCGGTCGAGCGCTTTCGCCATGTCGTAAATCGTGAGCAAGGCGACGGTGACGGCAGTGAGCGCTTCCATCTCGACTCCGGTCCTTCCGTGCGTCGATGCCCACGCTGTCACGCGAATCCCGGGTAGCGATCGATCCACCTCCAGATCCACTCCGGTGTCCGTCAAAGCGACTGGGTGACAGAGAGGAATGAGCTCGGCTGTCCGCTTCGCTGCCATTATTCCGGCGATACGCGCGGCGGCAATGGCGTCTCCCTTGGCGAGAGCGTGTCGCTCGATTGCATCCAGTGCATCGAGGCTCATCGTTATCGAGCCTTCCGCGCGCGCCGTGCGCGCGGTCTCCGCTTTCCCGCCGACATCGACCATGCGGGCTCGTCCCTCATCGTCCAGATGCGTAAGCTCGTTCATGTCAGCGTCTCGGACAGCTCTCGAATCAGCTTCGCGGTGATGAGCTGCGGGCTGACGTTTCCACTCGCATAGGTCTGCGCCTTGAGAACCGCATCGACCGCGCGAGCCGCGGCGGCGGCGGCGGAGACATCGTCTTGGTGAAGCGCGTTCCGCGCCCGCTCACCCAATAACTCGACCAGCGCCTCCAGCGTGTCGGCGAAGGCGCCGCGCGCGCCCGCGGATCCCTGCAAGAGAGCCGTGGAGTAAACCGCGGACCGACGCGCGCTGACTGCGGCATCGACGATTTTGCGCGCGTTGATCGTCGCCCTGGCGTCGGTTTCACCAGTGAGGAGTCTTCCCGGCGCGCCCGCGGCCGCGCGCACGCGCTCGGACGTGGTCATCTTCGCTTTGGCGTCGAGCGCCTTCTTGACGACCGGGTTCTCCACGAAAGCGCGGACCGCGCTGTCCTGGACGAGTGGCACCCGGACCGCCACGACGCGCGAGCGGATGGTTGGCAGGAGCGCTCCCGGCTCGCTCGATGTCAGGATGATCGTCGTATCAGCGGGCGGCTCCTCGAGCAGCTTGAGAAATGCGTTCGCCGCCATGTCCGCGCCTTCCTGCGGCACCATCCGCTCGGCATCGCCGATGATGAAGATCTTTCGCTTTCCCATCGCCGGTGAGATCACCGCTCTCTGAACGAGCGAGCGAACGGTCGCGACGTATATCCCCTCCGTGCCGGATGGAGCCGCGTAGAGTCCGTTTGCCGCGGCGCGCTCGACCGTGGCTTCGGCGTAGTCGTCACGCACTTGCTCGAGATCCGGATCGGAATCCTTGAGCCGCGGCCGGGGGAAGATCCAGTGAAGATCCGGATGTGTCAGCTCGGCGACGTAGCGGCAGGTTTTGCATGCGCCACAGGGTGAGTCCGCCTCAGTGCAAAGCAGACGCTGCGCCAGCCACAGAGCGAGACGCTGTTTGCCGACTCCGCGCGGCCCCTGGAAGAGCAGGCTCGCCGGCAATGTTCCGGCGCTAATGCTCTCGGCGAGCCGCTCGCGCAGCTGTTCATGTCCGTAGAGTTCGACGATCGGCACGTCGAAATATGGTCACGGCGACGTCCGGGGTCAGGTGCCTTGCGATGGTCCGGCGCTGGCACATTTTCTGACCTGAATGAGAGCATCGGTCTGGACGCCAACCGCAACAGGAGATCGCAATGCCCAACCAGCTCAGGGGGCGCAAAGTCGCATTCCTCGCCACGGACGGGGTGGAGCAGGTGGAGATCACAGCCCCATGGAATGCGCTAAAGCAGGCGGGAGCTGAGGTGATGCTCGTCTCCGACAAACCGGGCGAGATCCAGGCGATGAACCACGACGCAAAGGGAGAGAAGCTCCGCGTGGATGTCGAGGTATCCGCGGTGACGGCCCAGGATTTCGACGCTCTGGTGTTGCCGGGTGGGGTCGCCAACCCGGACAGGCTACGCACGAACAAAGAGGCGGTGAGCTTCGTCCGCGAGTTCATGGAGCTGGACAAGCCTGTGGCGGCGATCTGCCACGGCCCCTGGCTGCTGGTCGAAGCCGACGCTATCAGTGGAAGGACGATCACATCGTGGCCGAGCCTGGAGACCGACGTCAGAAACGCGGGCGGGGCGTGGGTGGACAAGCAGGTGCACGTCGATCAGAAGCTCCTCACGAGCCGAAAGCCCGACGATCTGCCCGCTTTCTGCGCCAAGCTGGTAGAGCTGCTGGCCGACGCCATCGATGAGCGGCGTCTGGACAAGATGGTAGAGCAGAGCTTCCCGGCCAGCGACCCATTGCCCGGACCGATTGCTCTGGGGTAGGAGGGCAAGGAATACGCAAGAAAGCAGCCGAGCTTTGTACCGCAAAGTACTTGACAGCCGTTAACCCAACCCCTAGTTTCGCTCCCATGGCTTCGGTCACACCCCTACATCGCGCTCCGGCGCCGGAACCACCAGCGCTGCACGTGCGCGCGATGGACAATCTCGCTTTCATCCGCGACACGATGGAGGCGGCCGGCGCATTCACGGCCGTATCGGGTTGGGGAATGGTGGCGGTCGGAGTCATCGCCACAATCGCGGCCACGATCGCCAGCGCGCAGCACTCGGCGCTGGAGTCGATTTACGTCTGGATGGCGGCTGCTGTTCTCGCTCCCGCCGTGATGCTGTGGGCAATCGTGCAAAAGGCGCGCAGAGCGCATGTGCCGCTGCTCTCCGGGCCCGGCCGGAAATTCATTCTGAGCTTTTCGCCGCCGATGTTTGTCGGCGCGCTGCTGACAATTGTCCTTTACCGCGCGGGCCTCGTTGCCGCGATTCCGGGAATGTGGCTGCTCCTCTATGGAACGGGAGTCGTTGCCGGCGGCGCGTTCTCGGTGAGAGTGGTGCCGGTCATGGGGATCTGCTTCATGCTGGCGGGGACTCTTGCCCTTTTCACTCCGGCGACGTGGAACGACTGGATCATGGCTTCCGCTTTTGGCGGCCTTCACATCGCGTTTGGAATTCCGATCGCATGGAGGCACGGTGGCTAAGCACGGAACCGCGCGTGACGACCGTCGCCCAACGGTGGGAGACTTGCGAACCGTTCGCGGGAAATCGGAAGGTAGCGCGGCTGTATCGCGAGCTGACTCCCTCGACCGGCTCATTCACGAGCGCCTGCGGCTCGGGATCGTGAGCGCTCTTGCCGTCAACGATTCACTCAGCTTCAGCGACCTCAAGAAGCTGATGAAGACGACGGATGGCAATCTGAGCGTGCACGCCCGTAAGCTCGAGGAAGCGGAGTACATCGCGTGCACCAAGTCCTTCGAGGGGCGGATGCCGAAGACCGAGTACCGGCTGACCGCCGCGGGACGGCGCGCGCTCGAGCGCTACCTCGATCACATGGAGGCGCTCATTCGCGCCACGCGGGAGCGCTGACAGAGTGCCCCATACACACCACGCAATGAAGCACACGCACGCCCGTCCGGCTTCTTCGGCGGAATCAGGAATTCATGTCGCCATCATTATGGATGGCAATGGACGATGGGCGAACGCGCGGGGGCGTCCGCGCACCGCTGGTCACATTGCCGGCGCGCGCGTCGTGCGAAAGATCGTCGAAGCGGCTCCCGACAGCGGGATCGGAATGCTGACGCTGTACGCGTTTTCCGCGGACAACTGGGCGCGCCCCTCGCGCGAGGTCGCGCTGCTGATGCGACTGTTCCGCCGCTACCTGGTTGCCGAGACGGACCGATGCGTCACGAACGACGTGCGCATGCGCATCATCGGACGTCGCGATCGCATTCCGGCCGAGCTGCTTCGCGCAATCAGAGCCGCCGAGGACGCAACCAGGCATTGCACCCGGCTCGATTTGCGTATTGCAGTTGATTACTCCGCCCGCGACGCGCTGATGAGAGCTGCCCAGCGCCTGAGTGGCGCCGAGAGCATCACCCGAGAAGATCTCTCGCGAGCGATGTCCGACGTCTATCACTGGGACGGCGAGTCCCGCGATGTCGACCTCTTGATCCGCACTGGCGGCGAGCAGCGTCTGAGCGATTTCCTTCTCTGGGAATGCGCCTACGCCGAGCTGTACTTCACTGATCGCCGCTGGCCCGATTTTACCGCCGCCGACCTGCAGAGCGCGGTGAACGAGTTCCACTCCAGAGAGAGAAGGTTCGGCACCCTGCCGGCTGCCGCGGCGGGTTGATTCCGGACTGAGTCCCGCTGGCGGCTGGCATCCACAGAACCGAAGCAGGGAGCCGTAGGCTGACCCATGCTGAATCGTTGGGAGCTCTTCCGGTGGAGTTCCGGGGCTGCCAGTTAGGGTCCTCCACACCTATCTAACGCTGGGGCCCCGCGATCTGGACGGAACCCTTAACGACGAGCCTGGGTGCCCGTCTAACTCAACAGCCGCAGCATTTCCGCGAGCGGCGCTCAACAGTTGTGGAGGATTGAAATGTCGTCAGTTCGTACCTTGGCGCTTGGCGCCTTGATGATCGTTGGTGTGGCGGGTGTCTCAGCGGCCCAGTCTGCCACGACTCCGCCTTCGCGCGGATCTCGCTCCAGCCAGATGCAGGGTCGCAGAGCCCCAGGTGGTGGCGAGTTCGGCCGTGATCTAAACCTGACCGACGCGCAGAAGGCGCAGATCAAGACGATCCGCGCGAAGTACCAGCCGCAGAACGAAGCGCTTCGGACACAGGCGAAGCCGTTCATGGATGCCGCCCGCGCAGCTCGTCAGAAGGGTGATACCGCCGCGGCCCGCAGCAGCATGGAGAAGGCCCGCCAGGTGATGCAGGGTGGCCAGTCCTACCGCACTCAGGAAAACGCTGAGATTCGCGCCATCCTGACGCCTGCTCAGCAGGCGAAGTTCGATGCTCGCCAGAAAGCGATGGCCGAGCGTGGAAAGGGCGGACACAAAGGCTGGGGCAAGAAGGGCAAGACTGCCCCGGCAGTAAAGTAGTAAACAGTAGCGACTCTCAAGAATCAAAGAGCCTCCGGCGCTGAAAAGTGCCGGAGGCTCTTTGCATCTGCTCTCAGACTATCCCCGCATCGCCGCAAAAACTAATTTTGCGAGGAAGGAACTCGTTCAGCCCGATTGCTCACGCGCCGCCCCGGCGCGAGGTATCTGATCAATGGCATCTGAAGTCGTCCAGCTCACGCGCCGCGGTTTCGGCCAGACGACGCGCCGCGACGCGTGGTGGGTTCAACCACTCGTAGTCTTCATAGTGCTCGCCAGCTTTCTCGTGTACGCGACGTGGGCGGCGTTCCAAAACAAGTTCTACGCGTTCGGGAACTACCTCTCGCCGTTCTACTCGCCCCTGCTGTTCTCCGATTCTCCTCACGCGTGGATCCACGGCGGCCGGCCGTCCTGGATCCCAGCGTTTCTTCCATTTTCTCCGGCTCTACTAATCCTCCCTTTTCCCGCCGGCTTCCGGCTCACCTGCTACTACTATAGGGGAGCGTACTACAAGAGCTTCTGGGCCGACCCGCCGAACTGCGCTGTGGGCGAGCCCCGCGCGAGCTATCGGGGCGAGAGATTTTTTCCACTCGTGATTCAGAACGTTCACCGCTACTTCCTCTACGTGGCGCTGGTCTTCCTCGTCATCCTGTCCAGCGACGCCTACAAGGCGATGTGGTTCTTCAACAGGGACACGGGCCGCCAGAATTTCGGAATCGGCCTTGGGACGATCGTCCTCGTCGTGAACGTCATCCTGCTGGGCGGCTACACGCTTGGATGCCATTCGCTCCGGCACCTGGTGGGCGGCTATCTCGACCAGCTTTCGCGCGCTCCCGTCCGAAAAAAGACCTACGACTGCGTCAGCTGCCTAAATCGAGGCCACATGCGCTGGGCCTGGCTCAGCCTGGTCTGGGTCGCGTTCTCCGACGTGTTCATCCGACTCTGCGCGATGGGCATCTGGCACGATGTGAGGCTTTTCTAGGTGGCGGAATACCAGAGGCACGAGCACGACGTGCTCGTGATCGGCGCCGGAGGCGCGGGCCTGCGCGCGGCAATCGAGTCGGCGCACAGCGGAGCCTCGGTGGGCCTCATCTGCAAGTCGCTGCTCGGCAAGGCGCACACGGTGATGGCCGAGGGAGGAATCGCTGCCGCACTCGCGAACGTCGACGACCGCGACAACTGGGAAGTCCATTTTGCCGACACGATGCGAGGCGGCCAGTATCTCAACAACTGGCGGATGGCGGAGATTCACGCGAAGGAAGCGCCTGACCGCGTGAAGGAGCTCGAGGCGCTCGGCGCAGTCTTCGACAGAACAGCCGATGGCCGAATCCTCCAGCGCAACTTCGGCGGGCACAAATATCCGCGGCTCGCTCACGTCGGCGATCGCACCGGGCTCGAGATCATCCGTACTCTGCAGGACCATGCCGTTCACCAGCCGATCGATGTGCATATGGAGTGCACCATCGTCTCACTCCTCAAGGACGGCAATCGTATCTCCGGCGCTCTGGGCTACGATCGTGAGCGAGGCCGGTTCAAACTGTTCGAGGCGAAGGCGGTAGTACTCGCCACCGGCGGCATTGGGAGAGCGTTCAGCGTCACCAGCAACAGCTGGGAGTACACCGGTGACGGACAGGCGCTCGCGTACAACGCGGGGGCCTCGCTTCAGGACATGGAATTCGTCCAGTTCCATCCGACCGGAATGGTGTGGCCGCCGAGCGTACGCGGAATTCTCGTGACCGAGGGTGTGCGGGGCGAAGGGGGAATTCTGGTGAACAAGGAAGGGCGTCGCTTCATGTTCGACGACATTCCCGAGAACTACCGCGGCCAGACCGCCGACAACGAAGAGGAAGGTTGGCGCTATACGCAGGGCGACAAGAACGCGCGCCGGCCGCCTGAGCTGCTCACGCGGGATCACGTCGCGCGCGCCATCATGAAAGAGGTGCGCGAGGGAAGGGGAAGCCCGCACGGCGGAGTCTTTCTCGACATTTCGTGGATCAGCTCGAAGCTCTCCAACGCCGAAGAGCACATCAAGAAAAAACTTCCGAGCATGTACCACCAGTTCAAGCAGCTTGCCGACATCGACATCACGAAGGAGCCGATGGAAGTAGGACCGACGACGCACTACGTGATGGGCGGAATCCGCGTCGATGGCGACACGCAGATGTCTTCCGTACCCGGTCTCTTCGCCGCGGGCGAAGTGGGTGCCGGATTGCACGGCGCGAACAGGCTGGGCGGGAACTCCCTCTCCGACCTCCTGGTGTTCGGAATGCGGGCCGGCAAGTACGCGGCCGAATTCGCGGCGAGGCAGTCGTCAGCCAAGGTCGATACGCAACAGGCGGACGCGATCGTCCGCGTGGCGCTCGAGCCCTTCGACCGGGCTGGTGGCGGCGAAGGCCCCTACCAGGTGGAGCATGATCTTCAAACGATGATGCAGGAGCTGGTAGGCATCGTGCGCCGCGAAGGCGAGATACGGCGCGCGCTCGACGCCCTGAAGACGCTGAAGGAAAGGGCGCGAAAGGTTTCCGTTACAGGAAATAGGGAGTACAATCCGGGGTGGCATACGGCGCTCGACCTACAGAATCTGTTGACCGTTTCGGAGATCGTCGCTCGAGCGGCCCTGGAAAGAAAGGAGAGCCGCGGCGGACACTTCCGAGACGACTTCCCCGAGAAGGATCCGAGCTACGGCAAGTTCAACATCGTCATCCGGCGCGGGGCGAATGGTGAGATGCAGGTGACGCGCGAGCCGATTCCCGAGATGCGGGAAGATCTCAAGAAGATCGTCGAGGAAAACAAGTAATGGCCTCCAACCAGTCGTTCGCGCAAAACATCGTCGAAAGCGGCCAGCGAGCCGCCGCCAGGAGCAATACGAGCGCCGGGACCGAAACGCGCGCCGGGACCTTTCGCATCTGGCGCGGCATGGGCGCGAGCGGACAGCTCGAGGATTACTCGACGAGCGTCTCGGAAGGCATGGTCGTCCTCGATGCGATTCACCAGATCCAGGCGGAGGGTGCCACCGACCTTGCAGTGCGCTGGAACTGCAAGGCAGGGAAGTGTGGTTCGTGCTCGGCGGAGATCAACGGGATGCCGCGACTCCTGTGCATGACGAGATTGAGCGAGCTCGATCTCGAGAAGCCGGTTACCGTCGAGCCCATGCGCGCTTTCCCTCCCGTGAAAGATCTGGTGACGGATGTCTCTTCCAACTTCCGGGCGAAAAAGCGAATCCGGAAGTTCACACCGAGGCCTCCCGATGCGCCCGATGGCACCTGGCGGATGGCGCAGTCCGACGCCGACCGCGTTCAGGAGTTCCGGAAATGCATCGAATGCTTCCTGTGCCAGGACGTCTGCCATGTTCTTCGCGACCACCAGCTGCACGAACAGTTCGTGGGTCCGCGGCTTCTGGTGCACGCGGCGCAGCTCGAGATGCATCCGCTCGACATCCTCGATCGAACGGACGAGCTGAAGGAGAGTCATGGCATCGGTTATTGCAACATCACTAAATGCTGCACGAAGGTCTGTCCGGAGCACATTACGATTACCGACAACGCCATCATTCCTCTCAAGGAGCGTGTAGTCGACAATCACTACGACCCGATAGCGAAACTCGTCCGGCTTATGCGGGGTAGCAAATCAACGGACACGGGTCAGGGAGAAGCTCGGTGAAAGAGGAATTCAAGGACTTCAAGCTGAAACCGATTTCGAAGGAAGCGATTCCGCGCGCGGTCCAGAAGGCCGAGCGCTATCGTCTGATCAATCAGTCGTGGGCGGCCGAGAGCATTTGCCGCGACATCCTGGAGATCGATCCCGCCAACCAACAGGTGCTGGTGATGCTGACGCTCGCTCTCACCGATCAGCTGGCGGAGGGGGTTCACGCGACGGTCATGAGGGGTGTGCACGAAACGCTGCCGCGCATCACCGATCCGTACCAGCGTGCCTACTACACCGGCATCGCCTCCGAGCGCAGCGGGCAGGCGCAACTGCACCGGGGCGGGATGGGAAGCGGTCCAATGGCGTATGATTCATTGCGGGCTGCGATGAGTTGGTACGAGAAGGCCGAAGCAATCCGTCCCGCGGGCAACGACGACGCGATTCTGCGATGGAACACGTGCGCGCGTCTCATCAGCTCGCACCCTCAAGTGGCACCGCATACCGAGACTGCTTACGAACCCGCGCTGGAAGATTGATGCAACTTGCGACACGACTCACGATCATCGCCTCCCTTGCCGTCTACACTGCCGGCGCGCCGCTCTTCGCCCAGACGAAGACACCGGCTCCAACCGCAGCCGCAAGTTCGGGGGTTGGGGCGATCGCGGGCGTGGTCATCGACAGCATTAACGGGAGATATCTGCGCGGCGCGGATGTGATCATACAGGGCGCTAAGGCGACGCTCGTGACGGATTCTCTCGGGAAGTTCAGGATCGACAGCCTGCCGCCCGGCACCTATCAGGTCGGTGTCTTCCATCCGCTGCTCGACACGCTCGGCATCTCACTGGCGAGCCAGCCGTTTCACATCGGCCCGGACAGCACGAGTTTTGTGCTCCTCTCGGTGCCGTCGGCTGCGACGATCATTCGGAGGACTTGTCCGCCGGGCGGCTTCCGCCCGCAGGGCACCTCGGCCGTGATCGGACACGTTACCGATCCGGAATCGCTCCAGCCCGTTGCTGGCGCCGAGGTGTCGATCGCGTGGACGCAGCTCGAAGTGTCCAAGGCGGCCGGCATCAAGCGGACGCCGCGGGTAATCCGAGACAGCACCGATGCGCAGGGCGCGTTCAAGCTCTGCGGACTGCCGAACTCGCTGAATGCGACCCTCCAGGCCCGAAAAGCCGGAGCCGTCACATCGGAGATCCCGATCTCGCTCGGCGACGAGGAGTCGGAGCTCTTCGCGCGCACGATGCTGCTGTCGCGGGTGGATTCAGGAGCGAAATCCGGCAGTGCAACCGTCTCCGGTCGGGTCGTGCTCGAGGCCGCCCCGTCCAACGCCGGTAGCCGCGTCGAGGTCGTGGGAACCAACGTCATTGCTCTGACCAACGAGCAGGGCGAGTTCACGATGAAGAATCTGCCCTCCGGCACGCACGTCCTGTTGGCGCGACACCTCGGCTTTGGCGCTGAGACCGTCCCCGTCGATCTCTCGTCGCACGAGCCGAAGCAGGTGACGATCAAGCTGCCGAAGTTCGTGGCAATGATGAATCCGGTTGTCGTGACCGCCCGCCGCCAGGCCAGCCTCGACAAGGTGGGATTCAACCAGAGGAAGCGGTCAGGGATGGGCTACTACCTCGGACCGGATCAGATTCAGAGCATGCATCCGAACACTCTCACCGACATCTTGCGTCTCGTTCCCTCGCTGCACATCAGCTACGGACAGAACGGCGAGGATGTAACCAGCTCGAGGGGGACAACCAGCCTCACCGGTGGCGGAAGCTGCGTGCAGTATATCGTGGACGACATGCCATGGCAGTCGGCTTCGCCCGGAGATGTCAACAACTTCGTCAGCGGCCAGGAAGTCGTGGGCGTCGAGGTTTATTCCGGGGCTAACGCGCCGGCCCAGTACATGCGCGTGGGGCAGGATTGCACGACAATCGTCATCTGGACGAAGTTCAAAATTCGCGATGTGCAATAGACATTACCATAAACCGGAGTCGAAGATGAAAGTGCCGAACAGATCCCTGCTGTTCACCATCGCCGCCATCGTCGCGCTCTGCGGCGCCTGTTCATCGGTGCAGCGAATGCAGAATTCCGTTTCCGCCGCGAACGCCCTCATGTACAACGCCAGCGGCGTACCGATCGGCACCGCCCAGATCTGGCAGGACAAGGACGGACTCGTCCACGTGGAAATCGCAAACCTCTCGCTGGCGGCGGGCACGCACGGAATTCATTTCCATGATGTCGGGAGGTGCGAGTCGAGCGGCGCTTTCGCAACCGCGGGCGGTCACTACAACCCGATGGGGATGGAGCACGGGCTGGAGAACCCGAAGGGACCACACGCCGGCGACAATCCGAACATCGTGATCCCGGCCGGCGGAATCGGAAACGTCGCGTTCACCTCTGATCGTGTTTCGCTGACGCCGGGACCACGCTCGCTATTTGATGCCGATGGCACCTCGCTCGTTATTCACGCGAGCGTCGATGACCAGCTCACGAATCCGTCCGGCAACAGCGGTGCGCGCATCGCATGCGGCGTAGTGCGGGCGCTTCCTTGATCGCTCAAAACTCTTGACACGCTCGGCGGCCCGTCGCACGTTCCAAGCATGACGGGTCGCCAGGGACACAAAGAGGAAAGCGGTGAACGCGCGCGGGGCGGAGCCAAGCGCAGCGAACAGAGAGTCGCGCGCAACGCGAGAAGCACGGCTTACATGAATCTCGCGAAGGCGCTGGCGACGGTTTTTTCCGCCGGAGTCTACACCAAGGAAGAGCTGCAGAACGCAGTGTGCACCTTCGTCACCGAGATGAAGGACGGTGGAGAGACCGGTGAAGGCGTGGTCATCGCAGCGCAGAATCTCGTCAAAGAAGTCGGCGCACGCTTTCCGTCATCGGAGCGCACGAAGATTCTGCTCGGCGACATGGTTACCTGGTGCCTCGCGGAGTACTATCGCGAGAGTGCGTGAGGGCGCCCGCGTCCTCTTTTCTGCTCGTAGAGAGCCGTATCCGCCTGAGCGAGCAGATCCGCCAGCATCGTCCCTTCGGCCTTTGACCGCTTGGCGCCCAGGCTGAGCGAGAGCTCGTATCCGCGATCGATCTCCCGATTGTGCCTTATCACGCGCGACTTTATCCGGTCGCAAACGAGCTCGGCGGTCTGATCGGAATCGACCGCCATCAGCGCGACGAATTCGTCGCCTCCAAGACGCGCGATGAGGTCGGCTTCGCGGCAGCTCTCGTGGAGCACGCGCGCGGTATCCATGAGCGCGCGATCGCCCACCAGGTGTCCGTGAGTGTCGTTGATTTGCTTGAGGTGATCAACGTCGATGAAGATCATGAGGACGTCGCGCTCCTGCCGAGTCGCCAGCTTGAGCGCCTGCTCCGACAGCGTGATGAACGCGCGCCGGTTGGGAAGTCCGGTCAGCTGGTCGACGAGGAGTAGCGCCTTCATCTCGTCCTCCGCGTGCTTCCGGGCGGAGATGTCGTGGTACATGGCGTAGACTCTTCCCGGCTGATCCGCCACGCCAAACGGCGTCGCGGCGATGGCGACCCAGAGAGTGTGGCCGTCCTTGTGACGCCGAAGCGCTTCCGCTCTGAGATTCTCTCCAGCCACCGCTCGCGCGGTGAGCCTTTCGCCTTCTTCGACCATCTCCTTGGGGACGATCAGATCGTTTATGCTCCGACCGATCGCGTCGAATTCCGTGTAGCCGAACATTGTCGTGAACTGGCCATTGATGCGGATGATGTGGTCGCGCTCGTCGAGGATCGCAATTGCCTCGGGTGCGCTCTCGAAGAGCGTGGCGAAGTAGACGTTCTGCGTCTGTAGCGCCTCGTACAGACTCTTTCGGTCGGTTACATCGATCGCGATTCCGACGGTTCCAGTGATTTTTCCGTCGGCGGCGCGGACTGGCTCGACTCGCGTCTCGAACGATCTTCCCCGCCAGTCGGTCTCGTAGCGAACGAGCTCGCCCTGTAGAGCTCTCAGATGCGCCGCCAGCGGAGTAAAGCCGGGATCGCGCGACTTTAGCACCTCATAGAGCGTCATCCCAACCTGCTCGTTTGCGCTCGTGCCAATGAGATGGAGACCAGCACCCTGCGAAAAAGTGATGTTGAGGTGCGCGTCGGTGGACCAGAGGTTGACCGGCACCGATTCGAGCATGAAGCTGAGGCGCCGTTCCGTGTCGAGCCCGCTGGGGCGAACCGGTGGAGCTTTTTCGGCGGGGCGCGACCTGAACGTCCCAAGGAGGCGCCTCAGGAAGGTACCGATAGGTTTCTGGGGCGGGGTCACCAGGGAAGGAGAGGTCACTTGCTTTTTATTCTCTCACCAAGATGGCGCGGACGCAATGATTTTCGTGCTGGTCAGGGCGTCCGTGGGCGGGCCGTCGTCGTCCCCTTGGTGCGGTACGAGACCCTCCAGATGGTGCCTCCGGTGTCGTCGGTGATGAAGATCGAGCCGTCCGGGGCCTGAGCCAAGCCGACTGGCCGGCGGCTCTGCCGCGCCCCTCCGGAAGCGGGATTGGGATTGAATCCGTCCGCAAATGTGGTAAAGGAACCCGTCGGCCGGTTGGATCGGAACGGCGCGAACACGACACGGAATCCGGCTTGCGGCAGCGGGGCACGGTTCCATGAGCCGTGAAATGCGACGAAAGCCCCGCCGCGGTACTGGCTGGGGAACTGGCCCCCGGTGTAGAAAAGCATTCCGTCGGGAGCCCAATGGCCGGGAAACGCCATCAGCGCCTGGGCCTTGCCTGAGCACTGACCGGCCTGCTGACCGTCACCCCCGTACTCCGGTGCGAGCACCAACGCGCGGCGATCGACGTCGTAGTAGCAGTACGGCCATCCATAGTCGGCACCCCGATCCACCCTCACCAGGATCTCGCCGGGGTTTTCGGCGCTTTTTTCGACGGTGAAGAGCTTCGGCCAGCTGTCGTGCAGCTGGTCGCGGCCGTGCACAGTGGCGTACAGGGAGCCATCCAACGGATTGTGCGCGAGCGCCACGGAGTTTCTCAGGCCCGTCGCGTATCTCCGTCCATCGCTCGGCCGCTGGCGCAGGCGGTTCACGTCGAATTCCCAGACTCCGGCGCGCGTGTCGAGCTCACTGCACGGGTTGAATCCGGGAGATTCGGGCTGGCGATCGTGCTGCTGGCATGAGTTGGTTGCGGAGCCGATGTTGACATAGAGCGTCTGGCCCTGGAGCACGAAATTGTGGGAGTGATGCGACCCGGTCATTGGGAGACCGGTTACGATCGTGTCGGGATTTCCGCTTGGCGTGAGCGAGCCGGACGCTAGGTGGTACCGGACGATCGAATTTCCCGCGGTTGCGTAGAGCTGATTCCCGGCGAGCGCGATGCCGGTTCCACCGCCCACTCCAAAGCGCTCCTGTATGTCTGCCTTTCCGTCGCCGTTGGTGTCGCGAAGCGCCAGGATTCCGCCGGTGCTGGACGGCGCGTTCGCGCCCGGCGCGGCGCGGCCCCCACGCGTAGCCTGCGTATTGACGAAGACATCACCATTCGGCGCGACGACGACGTGCCGAGCCCCCGCGGCTCCATCGGCGAAGACAGTGGCGCAGAAGCCGTCCGGCAGCTGGAGTCCCGCGGTGCATCCAGACCGACGCAGGCCCGATGGCGGCCCGTTCTGCGCGTGAGCGGATCCAGCGAGAACACAGATGAACAGAAGTGTCTTCTTCATGGAAATCAGCGGTGGCCGGAGTTGTGTGTTGGGTAAATCTCGCACCCGGCTCGAGTCGTGTCGAATGGCGCCAGAGCCTCGACGGCGAGTGGAAATGCTGAAGAGAACGGAACCGCCGAAACAAAAACGCGGGCTGGTGTGTGACCACCAGCCCGCGCCTGGTTGCTGCGGTGAATCCGAGCTCGCGCTGCCCTAGGTGCCGCAGGCGGTTCTCACGCGCGCCCTGTCTCGAGGCATGTAGATCGCGAGAGCGCTGGCTTTCGCCGTCGCCGACTTCGTGCCGATCACTTCTCCGAGGATCTTGACTGTGGTCTTGTTCTGCTCGACCGGGTTGACGATCACAGCATTGGCGCCGACCTTCGCCGCACCATTTCGGATCTGCTGCTGGAGCTGGTTATCGGTCGTCCAGACGGAGTTGCCCTGGGCTTCAATCCAGGCAAGCTCGTAGTAGTCGTAGGGGATAGCCGCGCGGTTGTTGTAAACGGCGATAGCGGCCGCGCATGTGGGTGCGCGATTCATGCTCGGGTTGACGTCCGTTGTCTTCTTCCTGACGCCGGCGCACGCCGAGCCGACGGCGAGCGCGAACGCGAGTGTGATTCCCTTGATGGTGTTGGTTGCGATCATTGTTGCTCCCGCGAATTGCTTTGGGTGGTTGCCCCCGATCCGACATCGGACGGCTGCTGTGCTGTTCTATTTGCAAAGGCGAGGCCGCCCAGCAGCACAACGAATGCACTGATTGGCCTAGCCAGAGTGTACTCTTGGGACGAGCCAGCTCGCTGCCCCCAGCTCTCGGGGGTCATCGCGCTTCATCTCCTTGAGATTTCCCGGATTGCCTGGCTTGGATCGCTTCCCGCTTTGACGTCGTCCCGCACTCGGAGCAGATCCAGTACTCGGCACCCACAACTACGAAGTCGGTCGAATTGTCGCATGCAGCGCAGTGAGCTTTCACGATCGGCTGCATCTTCGTCTGCAAGCCGTTTCGTACGAGGCGCGCCGCCATGACAATCGGGGGTACCGCGCCCACTGGGCATAGTGCACCGGAACAATGCTCTCCAATCTCGAGACAAACGACCTCACGGTCATGAATCGGTGAAGGGCCGTCCTGCCCCGGCTCATCCGTGAGTACGAGCCGCACGCTCTGATCGCAGGCCGCGCAGTATGCGTCGATGGTTTTCATTTCGTCCTCCGTGGTTACTGCGCGGCGGCATTACCGCAACGCGATTATTGCTGCTTTTTCCGATCCGTTTTCCCTATTGCCACCGCCATCGACCAGCCGCTCGAAGGCGCGCTGCGTAACCTCTGTGTCTCTACCTGGCCCCCTCCTGGGAAATCGCTGAGTAGATGTCATCACGTCAATGGAATCACCTCGGCGCTTGCGTCGATCCGTTGCGCGATCACGAGCGCGGCGTCGTGCGGTAGCCCGAACACGGCCGTCGATGCGGCATCGGCGTCGATGCAGCGGCTTGCGAGCACGGTCGCGCTGTGGAAAGGCGTGAGCCGTGGCGCTGCCGTCGCCGGATCGATGAGGTGGTGATACCGCATCCCGTGCCAGAGGAAAAACCGCTCGTAGTCACCCGAGGTGGCCACGGCGCGATCGGTCACGCGGAGCGTGGCGGCCAATGCATGACGGTTGTGTGGCGAACGGATGCCCACGGTCCAGGGCTCCCCTTCGGGCGATTGCCCGAGCGCAAACAGGTCGCCACCCACCGTTACGATCGCGTGCCGCACTCCACGCGCTCGGAGCGCATCAGTGGCCCTGTCCACGCCGTATCCCTTGGCGATTGCGCCGAGGTCGAGATGCAGGTCGGGATCGTCGAAACGCACCCGCGGTGAGCCGGGGGTCTCGGCCACATCCACCTTGCGCCAGAAGCCGCGCGCGGCGAGTCGGTGCACCCGATTGTCCGCGGGCGGCTCGTGACGGTTGAGCACATCCCACAGTTCCGACGCCGCGCCGACGGCCGGATCGAACCGGCCATCGCTCACCGACGAAGCGCGCAGCGCGGCCGCAATCACGAAGGCGGTCTCGGGTGTCACCCGCACACCATCGCGCCCGGCACCGAGGTTGGCGCGCCCGATGTCGGAGTCGCTCCGGAACCGGGTCATCGTCCGTTCCACCCACTGGAGCTCGGCGATCGCGGCATCGATGGCATCCTCGGCGAACCGTTCGTCCGCGTGCGCGACCTGCACCTCGGCGATTGTGCCCATCAGCGGTACGGTGCGCTTTACGAGCGAGGTGTGCCTTCGCAGCGCCCGCGGCAGCGAGAGCGCCACGAACACGCCTATGCCCATGGTCAGGAACTCGCGCCGGTCAGGATGCCGGCGAAGGAACGGGTCACTCGACATCTTGATCTCCCTCGATGTGACGCCCGCAGGCGCCTGTGCACCCCGCGCAATGTCCGGTGCAGCCGCGGTACTTGATTGCACCGAACAGCACGAACAGCGAGGCCATCAATACCATTGCGATGATCGTTTCCATCATTGGCTCCCCATCCCCGCGAATCCCATGAATGCCAGTGAAAGACAGCTGGCGGCGACGAGCACCAATCCCATCCGTCGGGCGATTACAGGAACGTCCGCCACTTCCATTCGTTCGCGAATCGACGCCAGCAGCGACAGCGCGAGGGTCAACCCGAAACCTGCTCCAAGTGCGAAGACGAGCCCTTCGACGAAGGTGTAGTGCCGGCTCGTCTGGAAGAGTGCCAGCCCGAGAATCGCGCAGTTGGTGGTGATGAGCGGCAGGTAGATGCCGAGTTGGCGGAATAGCACGGGCAGATACTTCTTCACGCCCATCTCGACGATCTGCACCGCTGACGCGATCACGACGATGAAGGCAATCGTGCGCAGGTACGGCGTATGAGTCAGGATGTAAGTGTTAAGTATCCAGGCGCTCACCGCGGTGATGATCAGCACGAAGGTGTTCGCCAGGCCGAGCCGCCACGCAGTCTCGATCTTGGCAGTGACGCCGAAGAACGAGCATAGCCCGAGGAACATCACCAGCGTGAAGTTGTTCACCAGGAGGGTGGAGACGAAGATCCAGGCGAGGTTGCTCATTTTGCCACCACTAGGCGTCGTTTCCGCCGGAGCTCGTCTATCCAGGCAGCCGTGATGAGCAGCAATCCAAGCGTGAAGAATCCGCCCGCGGGAAGCACCATGAAAACCCACGGCTCCCAGCGGGGCCCGAGGATGTCGAAACCGAGCAGAGAACCACGGCCGAGCAGTTCACGGATCGCGCTCATCGCCGCGAGCGAGAGCGTAAAACCGATGCCCATTCCCATTCCGTCGGCCACCGCACGCACCGGCCCGACCTTCGCCGCGAACGCTTCAGCGCGCCCGAGCAGGAGGCAATTGGCGACGATGAGCGGGATGAACGGCCCGAGCGCCTTACTAATCTCCGGGAAACTCGCTGCGAGGAGCAGGTCGGCGAGCGTTACGAAAGTCGCGATGATGAGGATGTACGAGGTAATGCGCACCTCGTGTGCGATGTACTTCCGTAGGAGCGAGACGAAGAGCCCAGAGCCGACGAGCACGAACATCGTCGCTACGCCCATTGCGATGCCGTTGGCGAGCACATTGGTGACGGCCATCGTGGGGCACATCCCGAGCATCTGCACGAGCACCGGGTTCTCCTTGGCGATGCCGCGCCAGGTGTCGGCCCAAAGCGTCGCCGGAGGCGGCGCGCCCGGAACGAATTCGGGGGCCGCGGGAGGCCAGGCGCCGGGAATCAGATCGGGCGCTGTCGCGGGCGCGGGAGCGATAGTGGTGGTCACTGCGCCGCTCCCCTCTCGTAGGCGACGAGCAACGGCTGCCACCGCTCCACGGCGTGATTGATGATGCGAATCACTGCCCGCGAGGAAATCGTCGCACCGGTGATTGTCTGCACCTGGCTCTGATCGGTGGCATTGCGCGATCTCACACCCTTGAGCGGCGCGACGCGGCCAACGAACTGTGACCCGAACGACGTGTCGCGCTCGATCTTGTCACCGAGTCCGGGGGTTTCCTTCTCGTCGAGCACCTTGAAACCGATGAGCGTCCCGTTCGAGGGCTCGAACCCGATCATCAGAAGAACCTCCTCCTGAAATCCGGGCTCCTGTGCGGTCACAGCGGCGCCGAGTCTGTTTCCGGCCGCGTCGAATCCCAGGTAGGCTTTTGGCAATCCCTTCCGATCGTCGCCGCCAGTGGGCGATCTGGTGAGGGCGCCTTTCTGCAGGTATAGCGTGTCCCACCGCGCCGGTGCCTTGAGCACCTCGCGCACGGCGCCCGCTTCCTTTGCCGCCGCGTACTTCTCGACGGTCGGCAGAGTGGCCTTGTAGACCGCGACCACCAGAAGCCCCGCCGCCGCGCCGCCAATCGCGAGCGTGGCGAGCAGCTTCCACGACGAAACCTCGGGCGCCTTGGCCGTCGCCGGCGGAGTCGCCGCGACTGCGCTCGGCGCGCTCGGCGGCCCGTGATGCGCGTGAGGGCTCATGTCACGCTCACGAGCCGGGTGCCAAAGACCCGCGGCTGCGTGGCCCTGTTGATGAACGGCGTAAGAGCGTTCATGAATAGGATCGCGTACATCACGCCTTCGGGGAGCCCGCCCCACACCCGGATCACCACGACGAGTATTCCGATGCCCACGCCGAATACCCACTTGCCGAGATTGGTGATCGGCGACGTCACCATGTCGGTCGCCATGTACACGGCGCCGAGCATCAGACCGCCGGAAAAGATCATGAAAAGCGCGCCGGGCTTGGTCGCGTCAATGAAATGGATGATGGCGCTCAACGCCATCACGGTAGCCAGGATGCTCACCGGAACTCGCCAGTTCAGATAGCCGCGCCATGCGAGGTACACGCCTCCAGCCAGGATTACGAGCGCCGCCGTTTCACCGAGCGAGCCGCCGGTGCTGCCGATCACGAGATTGCTGATCGCCGTGCCCTTTCCTTCGAATTTGAGCAATCCGAGGGGAGTCGCCGACGTCACGGCGTTGGGCAACGGATGCGTGAGCGGGATTGCGAACAGGTCGCCGTGTAGGGCGAAGAAGCCGCCGCCTGGCGAGGGCCACGTGGTGATTGCCACCGGGAAGGCAGCCTGCAGGAATGCGCGGCCGACGAGCGCCGGGTTGAACACGTTCTGGCCGAGCCCGCCCCACACCTGCTTGCCGAAGATGATCGCGAACGCGGTGCCGAGCGCCGTCATCCAGAGCGGAAATCCAGCGGGAAGTGTGAGACCTAACAGCAGTCCGGTGATCGTTGCCGAGCCGTCGGCGATCGCGCCGCCCTTTCCGGTTAGGCGCTCGGTGAGAACTGCTGCTATCACTGCCGTCGCGATCTGCAGCAGTGCGCTCACACCGAAGAACCACGCTGCGGCCAGCACCACCGGGACGAGGCTCGCCACGACGTGCCACATGATCCGCGGTACGGAGTCCTGTGACCGGATGTGCGGCGACGCTGTGACAACGAGTTTCTCGGTGCTCATGCCACCGCCGGCTGTGCGCGCCTTAGTGCGAGCTTGCTCGCCTGGAACAGCTGGGACAGCGGGATGTTCGCAGGGCAGACGTACGCGCACGAGCCGCACAGCATGCAGTCGGAGAGATGCAGGTCGACCATTTGCTCATACTGCTGCGTGCGCGCGTAGTCGCCGAGCAGCGAAGGATTGAGGAACACCGGGCACGCGTCGAGGCAGCGCCCGCAATGGATGCACGGGTACACCGCCGCCTCGCGCGTCTCGCCTTTCTCGAGCACCACCACGCCGGTCGTCCCCTTGATCACCGGCGCGTCGAGATTGGCCAGCGCCTGCCCCATCATCGGGCCGCCGATGATCACTTCGGCGGCCTCTGCCGTCACGCCGTCGCAGTACGCGAGCAGGTCGCGGAGCTTGGTGCCCACGGGAACGATGAGATTCGCGGGCCTCCGCAGTCCGTGCCCCGAGACTGTCACGATCCGCTCGATGAGCGGCAGCCCCGTCTCGAAGACCTCGGCGATCGCCGACACCGAGCCGACGTTCTGTACGACGACGCCGACCGTGACGGGAAGCTTTCCCGATGGCACTTCGACGCCCGTCACCGCGTGGATGAGCATCTTCTCCGCGCCCTGCGGATACTTGACCGTGAGCGGAAGGATGGCCACATCGAGGTCGTCCGGCACCGTTCGCCGGAGCGCCTCGATCGCGTCCGGCTTGTTCTTCTCGACGCCGATCACGCACTTCAGCACGCCCATCGCGCGCATCATCACACGGATCCCGAAGTGCACGCGACCCGGATACTCGACCATCGTCCTGTGGTCCGACGTGAGGTAAGGCTCACACTCGGCGCCATTGATGATCAGCGTGTGCACATGATGGTCCTTGGGCGGCGCCAGCTTCACATGCGTCGGAAAGGCCGCTCCGCCGAGTCCGACGACGCCGGCGTCCTGCACCGCTTTCACCACTTGTTGAGTGGTAAGCCCTTCCCAGTGCGGCACCATGCGAGGACGCGCGACCTGCGGCGCGAACCGGTCAACCTTGATGCGTACCGACTCGGCCATCGAGCCGTCGGGGTGCGGCCACCAGCCAACGTCCACCACGGTGCCGGCGGCGGATGCGTGAATCGGCACGGACATGAAGCCATCGGCCTCGCCAAGAACGTCGCCGCGTTCCACATGGTCGCCCGTTTTCACGCAGACCTTCGCCGGCTTTCCCGCGTGCTGTCGGAGCGGGAGAACCAGCTCGTCGGGATAGGGCATCCGCCGGATGGGGACATGGCTGGTGAGCCCCTTCTCCTCAGGCGGATGAACGCCGTGCCGGAATCCCGTCGCGAAACTCATCATCCGATCAGTTGAACTTCTCGGCGCGCTTAACCCACTTCGCGATATCCTTTTCCTTTGGGTTGAGCGGCGATCCGGGATGGATGATGGAGACCGGGCACCGCTCGGCCGCGACGACGAGCTGCTGGAATGTGCCGGCCCTGGCATCCTTCACGTACGCCTGCTTATCGGCGTTGTAGGCGAACATCCGGTTGTTGAGATTCGTGCACTCGTTGCAGCTCGTGCAGCGGGCGGAATCGATGTACGCCTCGAGCACCAGCGTGTCGTCATTGGCGACGGCTGTCGCAGCGGCTTGTGTGGCAGATGCGCCGGGTGCGGAGGCGGACGCCGGGACCACCGGGACCGTCTGCGCTGCCTGCTTCACTGCGGCGCCGGGAGCGGAGTTCAACCCGATCTTCGGTGGCGAACCATTCCCAGACGACGGCTTCGCCGACGATGGCATCGCCACCGGCGGCAGCGACGCGATCAGCTCGGCCACCGCCGCCGAGGTGCCGGCATTCCTGAGCAGTCCTTCCGCCAGCCGCCGCGCGATCTGCGTCGGAAGACTCGCCTTGAGCACGGCGACCTTGGCCTCATAATCGAGGCGCAGTGCATCGGCGCGTTGTTCGAACTCCGATTCCATCTGCCTTACCACGGTGTCGTGCACCGTCACCGGGATTTCGAGACCGGCGAGCTGGCGGAGCTGCGACCAGAACTGCTGCCGTTCGGCGGCGAGCACGACCATTTCTGGCGAGACCTTGAGACGGCGGAGCTTCCGCTCCTTGGACAGCGCCCAGATGAACGGCGTGCGACCCTCGCGATCCTCGGCGCTCGCCGCGAAGTACTCGTGGAAGAGCATCAACTCGTCGCCGGACTGCGACGCCGGCAACTCGGAGAAGTGCTGCTTGAACCGCACCTCGGTGGCCGCCCAGTCGGCGATGGTGATGGGCAGTTCCATCGTCTGTTCGGCGCCGTCGTCACCCACGTACTTGAGCGCATAGGAAGGCCACACATCGTTCGGTGACGGATTGCCCTCGAGGCTCAGGCAATCGGCGAAGCTCGGCCCGCCGTCCGGATCATAGGTGAGGTACGGGAACGCGCGGCTCTCGAGCGCGAGGCGCGCCGCGTGCTGGGACCAGTCGTCGGCAAGCCCATGCTCCACCGGGCACGGTGTGTAGATGTTGATCAGCACGGGGCGCCGCTTGTGGAGCCCCTTCAGCACGCCGGAAATGAGGTGCGACGCGGAGGCCTGCGATGTCTGGTGCACGTACACGCCCCGGTGCGCGATCGCGATCAGCGCCAGTTCCTTGCGCGCCTCCGTCTTGCCGTGTTGCGACTTGCCGTACGCCGACATGTCGGCCACCTGACCCGTGAATCCCGACGTGCACGCCTGGCCGCCGGTGTTCGAGTAGACCTGTGTGTCGAGTACCACCACACGGATTGGCTTCCCCGACGCGAGCAGCCGAGACAGGTTCTGGAATCCGATGTCGAGCATCGCGCCGTCGCCACCCATCGAGACGATAGGCGGGCAGAGCGCAAACTCCTCGTCGGTGAACTGTTTCCAGTCGAGCTCGCTGAGCGCCGCCTCGTCCCTGGCGGCGTCGTAGGCGCCCGCCGCGAGCAACTCGGCACGGCGCACGGCGACGAAGTTGTCCGTCATCTTGCGCATGTGGGCTTCGAACAGCCCGATGGCGATCGATGGCGAATCTTGAAAGAGGTGATTGACCCATGGGAACGGATACGGATTGTAGGGATAGGTACTCCCCCACACCGAGGAGCATCCGGTGCTGTTCGCCATGGCGAGCGACGCGCGGCCATTGCCGCTCGGTCCTTCGACGTAGCGCCACTTGAGGTCGCGCAGATCGTGCAGCGCAGCGTTGAGCAGACGCAACCGCTCAGCCTTGGTTGCATCGACTGGCACCGCGACCGACCCCTTCGCGGATGCCGCAGCCTCGAGGTCGGCGCCGGCCGACAGTAGGTCGCGTGCCTGCTGATCGAGCGCGCTGATCAGCGCGTCGAGTCGTGCTACGAGCTGTGTTACATGCGGCTGCATCGAAGCGTGAATCGCCGAAACGATCAGGTGTACGGCGGTTTTTTCGCCACACCCCATGCACGCGCCGTCACCGCCCACCATCGA
>PLCA01000008.1:73184-207011 GCA_003134685.1 Gemmatimonadota bacterium
CGGGCTCGTCCTGCTTCACCGTCACGAGCGCGCCGTCGGGACAAACGGCGACGCAGAGATTGCATCCCTTGCACGCTTCGGGATTGATCGTGATCGAGAGCAGCCCACCCGCGCCCTTCGCTTTCGCTTCGACAGCGTCGTAAAACGGCTTGGTGCGGGCGAGCGGAAACTCGATGAGCCGCGTGTTGACCGCCAGGAATTCCGGCTCCGCGGCGGCCTTCCGTTCCGCATCCCAGCCGAGTTTGTCGGTGACGGCGCGATACGACAGCGCCCACACGTCGGCGAGCGGTGAGTTGGGATTCTGGTCAATGAGCTTGCGCGCCTCGCGCGCCCAGTGCTTCATGATCGGCCGGATGCGCTCCATCCGCAGTCCATTCACCGACGCGTCGATTGCCGCGGTCAGCACATCTTCGACGCTGTTGACGAGCCCCGGGATGGCCGAGTCAGGACACTGCGTCCAGCACTGGCCGCAGCCGGTGCACTTCTCGGCGATAAAGTCCGGCACTTCTAGCCGCACGCCGCTCATGTCGCGAACCGCGCCGGTAGCGGCGGGAATCGCGCTGATCGCGGCGAACGGATCCGCGATGCCGTCCTGTCCCATCTGGCAGACCGCGCACACCTGCTCCCAGAACCGGCCCGGATTGCCGGGACCCTGTTCGGCGTTCGGAGAGTCGAGCAGCATCGGCATCTGCGGCACCTTGCCTGGCTCGTCGGCAACGTCGCCTTCGGCCGGCTCTACCGCGTGCACTTCGTCGAATCCGCGGCGAATCACCCGCAGGTTGTCCTCCACCACCTGCTCACCCTTCGATCCGAACTTCTTGGCGAGCTGCTTACGAATGCCCTCGAATACGGACTTCTCACTCGCGCCTTCGCGCGCGAGCAGTGGCGAGGTGGCGAAGAAGGCGCCCATGAACGCGGCGCCCTGCATCCGGTATCGCAGCTCGACGTCGGATGCTTCCTTCCGCGCGATCGCGAACGCGTCCAGCACATACAGCTTGATCTTCCGCTCGCGGATCGTCTGGCGCGCCCTGGCCGGCAGCGTCTGCCAGAACGATTCCGGAGAGAGGTCACTCTGGATCACGAACACGCCGCTCGTGGCGAGGCCGTCGAGCGGATCGCTATGGCGGAAGACGTTCGGGTCGGGCGAGAGCACGACATCAACGTGCCGGAGCTCGCAGTTGAGCCGGATCGGCTCGTGCGCGAGCACGGCGTAGAACGTCGTCGGCTGCCCCTTCTTCTCCGAGCCGTACTTCGGGTTCGCCTTGATGTGCATCCCGAGTAGCTCGAACGCGGTCATCGCGAGGTTCTTCCCCATCGTGATCGCGCCCCATCCACCCACGGAATGGATGCGAAGTGCCGTGGAGCCCTGAGGCAGAAGGTTTACGTCGCTCGCCGAGTGGAGCGCGAGCTCGGGAAGCCGCGGGTAGCTGTCGAGCAATCTCTCCTGCCAGATCTGGAGCTTCGGCAGCCGCGTGCCTTCGCGCACGAAATCGATTCCGAGGTAGAACTGCCGCGTGCGGGCATTGCCTGGCAGCATGTTGTCCACCGCGGCGATGATGTCACCCGGCTGCAAGTCGCGGCTGCCGAGCCCGAAACAGGCGGTGAAGAAGTCGGGCACCTGCTCGACGCGAATGGGGAGAATTCCCATGTATGGCAGCGGCAAGCCGGGAGTGACGCGCCCGTTCTCGACGGCTTTCGACATCGCCGCGCGAATCTCGCGCAGCAACGGCGGATCCACCGCGAGCGGCTGGTCGGTGCGTTCCATCACCACGACGCCCTTCTTTCCGGCGAGCAGACGGCTGATCGCGTCCGCGGGGAACGGCCGGAACATCGTGAGGTTGACGACGCCGACCTTGAGCCCGCGCGTCGAGCGCAGGTGATCGGCGACGGCCTCGGCGTTCGAGACGACGGAGCCCTGGCCAACGATCACCCACTCTGCGTCATCTGTGCGATAGCCCATCGCCCGCGCATACCTACGCCCGGTGAGCGCCGCGTATTCATTGAATGCGCGATCGGCAAGGTCGGCGATGTGGTCGAAGTAGAACGGTCGTTGCGCCGCCACGCCCTGTGCGTAACTGTCCTGGTTTTGCACCACGCCGAGCATCGCGGGGTAGTCGAGATCGAACGACTCGGGAATGCGGCGCCGCTTGTCGCCGAATACGAGTCGCTGGGCCGGAGTCGGAGATTCGATCAGCTCCGACGGATCGCCGAGGAACGTCTTGACCAGATCACGCTCGGGAAGGTGCAGCAACTCGATCACATGGCTCGTGAGGAATCCGTCCTGCGCGATGATGCCGGGGTTGAGCGAGAGTTCCGCGATGCGGTGCGCGATGAGGTTGAGGTCGGCGCACTCCTGGACATCCTTGGCGAAGAGCTGGAAGAACCCGGTGTCGTCAACCGCGTGATAGTCGTCGTGACCGGCATGCACGTTGAGCGCGTGCTTCGTCATCGCCCGCGCGGCGACGTTGAGCACGTAGGTGAGTCGCTTGCCGACCGCGGCATAGAGCGACTCGTGCATGTAGGCGATACCCTGTCCGCTCGAGAAGTTGGTGGCGCGGAGCCCAGCCATCGACATGCCCGCCGTCACGGCCGCGGCCGCGTGTTCTCCCTCGGGCTCGAAGAAGAGCAGCCGCCGGCCGTTCACGTTGCGCTTTCCCTCGGCCACCGCGACGGCCCAACCTTCGCCCATCTGCGTCGACGGAGTGATGGGATAGGCGCCGGCTGCTTCGCTTGCCGCTGTTTCCATCTTGACGATCGCGGCGCTGCCGTCGAGCGCCTGCAGCACACCCGGAAATGGCGGGGCGTCTTGAGCAGCTTCTCTCGGCTTCGATGTTGTCCACAGCTTCATTGTCAAGCACTCCCGGAAATCGCCAGCGCGGGTGAGAACTGCGCGCCGGAGAGCCACACTATTGCACCCGTTGGGCACCGCTCCGCGGCATGCGGCTCGGCCAGCCCGATCTTGTCGTAGTTGAGCACAGCCACCCCTGTGGCGACGTTGATCAGGCCAGCGGCGGCGTCCTGTACGCACTTGCCGCATGCCGTGCACGCCACCTTGCACTGCTCGAGAACATCGTCGCCGTTGATCAGGTTCTTGCATTGCACGAGAAGACCAGCGTTCACGGGCCGCAGCTCGAACAGCGACTTCGGACACGCTTCCACGCAGTCGCCGCATGCCGTGCACTTGTCTATATCCACCACCGGAAGTCCGGTCTCGCTCATGTGGATCGCGTCGAAATCGCACACGTGCTCGCAGTCGGCGAGACCGAGGCATCCCCAGGCGCAGCCCTTTCCTCCGCCGGCGACGGCAGCGGCCGCCGCGCAGGTGGAGAGTCCCCGATACTCGGCCTGGTAGCCGGCGACGTCGCTGCCGCCCCCGCAGAGCAATCGCGCGACATTCTTAACCGCTTCTCCGGCATCAACGCCGAGAAAGCCGGCGATCTGCTCACGCGCTGCCTCGCCCGACACCGTGCACTGCGCCGGCGTCACCGTTCCTGCCACGGCTTGCTCGGCGAACGCGCGGCAACCGGGGAGTCCGCAGGCTCCGCAATTGGCGTTTGGCAGCATCTGCGCGACGATGTCGATGCGCGGGTCTTCCCACACCCAGAGCCGCTTGTTGGCGATCGCGATGAACACGCCGAACACCAGTCCGACGCCGCCGAGGATGAGGACCGCAACAAGGGTATCCGACATGGCCTTTAAGGACTGCCGTCGGTAGTCGATTGATCGAGTAGCCAGGCGGTGAGTCGTTCGGCGGGATCGTAGCTGCCACTGCTGCCAGCCGCGACGAGTACTTCAGCGGGATTCGCAGCCAAAACCGGTTGCTGAATGAGTGCTTTTAGATGAGACAGATCGTCACGCTGCTGCCACGCGCTGCGAGCGCCGAGAGATTTGCGGGGTTGTGCAGCCGGCATGTGAGTGACCTCGATGCGCTGCCACATAGCTGATCCTGCGCGCGGGTCGTGGATGAATCGGGCTTCCGACCCGCTCATCACGGCGATGACTGCGGGTCCGTCGAAGTCAGTGACCCTTTCCAGCACTTTCATGTCGCCAGTTTGCGCGACGAACACGCCGGGTGACACGAGCCGTGCCAGAGGCGCGACCGTGCAGGGTTCCGCTACCAGCAGGACGAGACGGACCCAGCCATCGATCAGCGGAGCAAGCTCGAACGCATCGAGGTCGCGACCGTCGAGCCGTATCACGAGAGGCGGTGCCAGCCGGCGCTCGGCCACCGTCCATTTCTGGAACGGATGTGCCTCCAAAGGCAAACCGTGCTGCGCAGGATCGTAGGTGCGTCGTCGCACCAGGTCGACAATAGTCGCGGCTGCAAACGCCGGCCCCAAAGCCGTCATGCGCGCACGAATCGCGGCGGCGGCTGACGTACCGGCGCGCACGTCCACTATGAAATCCTCATCGCCCGCACGAAGGAGAGCCTCGAGTGCTTTCACGGCGCGCTCGACGATTGCGAGGCTGACGGAGTCGAGCGGGCCGAAACGGGACGAAATCATCGCGAAACGGTCGGGATCTATCAGCCTGGCGGCGAAATCTCCAAGTGCAACGCGCGCCTGATCCGGGCCGGATTCGGACGCGAGCGTGTTCTTCGCGCGCTCCATCGCGCCGGAAACGGCGAGGCGAAATGCCGCGATCCGGGGACGGAGAGCGGAGAGGGCGGCGTCGACGCGTTCGTCAGACTGCATAGTGATCGAGCTCCTGGTTCAGGAGAGCGATTCGCTCGCTGCTCGTGACTTTGGGTGGCTTCCGCAGCAGATCGTAGCGCGCGCGGCTCTCGTTCCGGTAGAAGAGCCCGAGCCGGATGCGAGTGGAGTCTTCGGCGAGCCTTCTGGCGGAATCGAGATCAGAGGGATCGTGCGTAGCCCGATTTCTGTAGATCTTGTCGAGCTCGGGCGCGACGACTCCGTCGTCGTGAACGAGGAGCTCGATCATTCCGGGATCTCTCACCGCTGCTTCGTACATGCCCTGGGTGTACATTGGGCACCGCTGAAGAATGCGTACGAAAGAGAAGCCCTGGTGCCGATAGGCCGCGCGAAGTGTGGCGTAGAGGTGTGCGGGAACCCACTCTGCCGTCTGCGCCACGAATGATACGTTGGTCGTTCCAAGCGTTGTCGTCAGCGGATTCAGCGGCGGGAGGAAGCTCCCGAACGGCTGAGTGTTCGTCTTGAATCCCTGCGGCGTTGTGGGTGACGTCTGCTTCTTCGTCAGCCCGTAGATGCTGTTGTCGAGCAGCATCGCCACCATGTGGATGTTGTAGCGGATGGCGTGAATCCAGTGCGCGGCGCCGATCGAGCAGCAGTCACCGTCTCCCATCACGACGAAGACATCGAGATCGGGACGATGCAGCTTCACTCCGGTGGCGACCGGTAGGGCGCGCCCGTGTAATCCGTGGAAGCCGTAGGTCTTGAGGTAGTGGGGGAATCGGCTCGAGCATCCAATGCCTGACACGAACACGGTCTGCTCCGGCTTGAGCTGCTCGGCGACGAGAAGCTTTTCGACGGCGGTGAGGACAGAGTGATCTCCGCACCCCGGGCACCAACGGGCAACGGCTCCCTCATAGTCTCCGAGCGCGAACTCACGCTCATCGTCGTCGAGCATCGGCAGAATGGCGCATTGTGTCATGGCCGGGCCCCGGTCAGTGTGAGTGCTGCGTCGCGTATTGCCTGGTGGATGAATCCCGGGCGGAGCGGCTCGCCCGGCACGCGGGTCCAGCAATCCACGTCGCACAGCGTCTGCGCGCGGAGAAGCATCGCCAGCTGACCTCGCCGCCTGTTCTCTTCGGTGATGAATGGATCGCCGGGCTGATCACTGTAGTTGATCTCGACCGTCATGACCTTCCGGAACCGCGAGAAGATCTCCTTGAGTCCAGGCTGCAGCGGCGAGAGAAATGTCAGATGCACCGACGATGCGCGAATACCCTCCGCGCGTGCCCTTTCAACGGCTTCCTCGATAGCGCCCTTCGTGCTGCCCCAGCCGACGACGAGCAGGTCGCCGTCCTGGTCGCCATTGATGGCGGGCCGGAGCAGCGTTTGCTGAAGGACCGCGAGCTTGCGACTTCGCATCGTTGTCGCGCGCTGATGAACGCCGGCACCGTACGCGACTTTGCTCCCTTCGTCGTGCGAGAGTCCGGTGACCGTGAACATTCCACCGGGCTGCCCGGGTATCGAACGCGGCGAGGTACCCGTCCGCGCGTCCCACTCATAGGGGCGCTGTCCCTGCTTGACCGGCGCGAGGTCCAGCTCGGGAGCGAGCCATTCCTTTTTCAGCTGCGGGCGTGGGAAAGGTTGAACTCCCGTCGAGAGATTCGCATCCGAGAGAATGATCACCACCGTGCGGAACGTCTCAGCGATCTGACGCGCGGTGACAACCACATGGAAGCATTCCTCGATGGTCGCCGGCGCAATTACGACACGTGGGGCATCGCCGGGCTCCGCGAACAAGGCGGCGAGAAGATCGGACTGTTCTACCTTGGTCGGCAGGCCGGTACTCGGTCCACCACGCTGAACGTCAATGATGACGAGGGGAGTCTCGGTGATAACAGCCAATCCAATGAACTCCGTCTTCAGCGCGAAACCGGGGCCGGAGGTTATCGTGAACGCGACCTTCCCGGAGTACGAAGCGCCGATCGCCACTCCAACGGCGGCGATCTCATCCTCAGCCTGATGAAGGATTCCCCCAAACTTCGAGAAGACCTCTGCCAGATAGTGAGACACCGAGGTGGCCGGCGTGATTGGGTACATCGCGCAGAGCTCCATTCCTGACGCCAGCGCACCCATGCCCAGAGCTTCGTTGCCATTCATCACGACGAGCGCTTCGGTCGGAGGATGAGTCGGAACCTCGATCCGGAAATCGAGGTTGGCCGCGGCCCATTCGACACCCAGCCGCATCAGCGCAACGTTCCTGTTGTAGACCTCTTCGGATTTCTTGCGGAACGCGTACGCGATCTGCTCGTCGATTCGCTCCAGGCTGCGGTCGTAGATGTACGCCAGCAGCCCCAGCGCGAACATGTTCTTGCCCTTTCGTGGATTCTCGTCGATGGTGAGGCATTGCTGCTCCATCGGAACTTCGATTATCCGATACGACGTCGTAGAGAGCTCGGCGAGCGTTTTGTCCCACGCGCTCCGGATGTCAGGATTAGAGCTCGTTGCCCAGGAGTTCTCGAGCAGAACGATGGCGTCGCTCGCGAGGGCGCCGAGTCGATGGCGGCCGAGGAGCACCTGCTCGTTGAAAGCGATGACGAGGTTGGTTTCGTCGCCCCCATTGGTGACGGGGCCGGTCCCGAACCGGACGCGATTGCCGCTCGCTCCCTCCGCCGTGCGAGGTGGTGGCTGGATCTCGGCGGGTATGATCTCCACCGTCCAGACCCCGTTCCCCATTTTCGCGGAGACTGCTCCGAAGATCTGGCCGCATTTCTGCGCCCCCTCTCCGGCGTCTGAGACTATCTCTATGGTGTGCTCCGCCCGATTGAGGACAGTCGGTGCAATGCGAAGCTCGGGACTGGCAGGCGCGGCGACAGCGGTCATGGGCGGACATGCCTCTTTTCGGGAGAGGAACGCGATACTGTAATTTTTGCCCGCCGGGCCCAAGCGTCAGTCAGTGATAAGAGGCGACTTTGTCAGGGATTCCCTTGTACTCCGCTTATCGTGCCGCCAGCGCTTCAACGTATCTGACAATGGCGGCCAGTTGTCCATCACCATCCAGTCCTACCTCAGCTATGACGCGTGACGAAATGGAGTGAGGGATGCCCTGACGCACAACGACAACGGCCGGCATCCCGTTGATCGGAATGCCGGCCGTACCTGCTTATGGTGTCAACACCTAGATCAGGTTCCCTTTTTCAAGGCGCTATTAAGCGAAGGTCAATCCGAACCCGTATTTGAAAAGCGGATCGTAATTCTTGTCGCCGACGTTGATCGGAATCTGCGCCATGGACCGAGGCCACGAACAGGATAGTTTGCCCGTTGGTTTGTAATCACCGAAGAGCACATCCGCCACACCTTGCCCTTCCGTCCCCGGCAACCAGGCTGCAACAAAAGCATCGCAGTGCCCCAGCGCGTCGTTGATGATCATCGGGCGTCCAGAAAAGAGCACAACAACAACCGGAATGCCCGCCTGCTTCATGTTGTTGATCGCCGTCAAATCTTCCGCGGCGAGCGCGAGGTCGTCCCTGTCTCCGAAGCCTTCGGCGTATGGTGTTTCGCCGATCACGAGGATGCCCACGTCCGCGCCGCCGGCGTCACTGCCATCTTTCGAAAACGTCACCTTTGTCGCCGGCGAAACCGTGTTTTGAATGGCCTTGAGAATCGTTGTCCCGCCCGGGGTAACATCACCGCTCTTGCCCTGCCAGTCGATAGTCCAGCCGCCGCATTGGTTGCCGATATCGTCGGCGCTTTTGCCTCCCACATGAATGCGCGCAAGCTTCTTCGACAAAGGCAAAGTTCGCTTTTCATTCTTGAGGAGCACCAATGATTGGCGCACGCATTCGCGCGCGACCTGCCGATGTTTGGCGGAGCCAAAGGTCTTGTGTAAACGCCGGTCAGCCAGCGGAGACCGGTTCTTGTTCATCAATCCCATAGCGAATTTGACTCGCAGGATGCGCGTGACGGCATCGTCAATCCGCGCCATGGGCACCTTGCCCTCCTTCACCAGCTCCAGCAGCAGATTGTAGAAATGTTGATAGTCGGATGGCACCATCGCCATGTCCATGCCTGCGTTGATCGAGATGCCGATGGCTTCCTTGAAGTCTTTGCTTATCTGATTGAGGGCATTGTAGTCGGAGATGAGGAAGCCCTGGAAACCCAGTTCCTGTTTCAGAATGCCAGTGAGCAGCCTTCTGCTGCCTGAGACCTTGACTCCATTCCAGCTGTTGTATGAGGGCATGATGGAGCCGACTCCGGCTTTTACGGTGCTGATGTAGCCCTGCAAATGAATCTTTCTTAAATCCGCTTCACTCAGTTGAGTATCGCCCTGGTCAAGCAGGTGCTGTCCCTCACGATTGGCAAACCCAGCCGTCCCGATCGTAGTGCCGCCATCCCCCACATAGTGCTTGGCGCACGCCAAAACGCTCAAAGGATCACCGAGATCGTCGCGCTGGAGACCCCTGACTGCGGCTTCTCCCAAGGTCCGAGCGAGCTCTGGCGCTTCCCCAAACCCTTCGTAGGTTCGCCCCCATCTTTCATCGCGCGGAACCGCGACGCAGGGAGCGAACGTCCAATTGACGCCGGTGGCGCGCACTTCTTCCGATGTCACCCGCGCGGCGCTTTCGACCAGCTTCGGACTGCGCGTGCAGCCTAGACCAACGTTGTGCGGAAAGAGCACCGCGCCCAGGACGTTGTTGTGACCGTGCACAGCATCTGCTCCGTAGAGCAGGGGAATGCCGAGACGGGTCTTCAATGCGTGCTCCTGATAGCCGTCGCACATGTCAGTCCAGGCAACGAGGCTGTTGCCCGCCTTGGGATCCGAGCCTCCTCCGCTAAAAACCGAGCCCAGGAAATATTTTTGAATGTCATTGACATCTTTCAGGGCGTCCTGCTCAGCCTGGGTCATCTGGCCGATTTTCTCTTCCAGAGTCATTTGGGCGAGCAACGCTCGCGCTTGCCGATCGTAAGAAGAAAGTGGTGCCTGGGCAGCGGGATCTTCCATTGCACTTCTCGTCCCGGTACCCAGAGCTTCAACGATCGATGGCGCGAACACAGTGGCGCCGGCAGCCAGGGCGGAGGACTCGATGAACTGTCGGCGATTGATCTTTTTCGTCATAAGTTTTTTCAACTCCCTATTCAGCGGTCCTTGGTCCTCGCAAGAGCCCAGAATTATTAGCCTCTCAAGGCATAGTCAAGCAGAATCTGGAGATTCCCCACGTGCTGATGTCGGCTATTTCCGCACATATACGCCCGCCGTAACATTGCTCTGAAGTCTTACATGACTATCCTCCACTGTCTTGCAAATGAAATATTTCTGGAACTTCTTAGGATGAGAACATGAAAAAGTCGGACGCGAGCCAAGGTCAGTTGGCATCGGAGCTCATCTCGAAAAGAGTCGCCGAACTCGGGGACTGGCGCGGGGAAACGCTCAGCAGAATGCGCAAGCTCATCAAGGAAGCAGACCCGGACGTCGTCGAGGAATGGAAGTGGATGGGCACTCCGATTTGGTCGCACGACGGCATCATCTGCACTGGCGAATCCTACAAGAGTGTCGTGAAGCTTACCTTCGCCAAGGGCGCGTCTCTGAAGGATCCGGCTCGTCTCTTCAACTCGAGTCTCGACGGAAACGTACGCCGTGCGATCGACATCCACGAAGGAGAAGAAGTTGACGAGTCTGCCTTCAAGGCGCTCGTTCGCCAAGCGGTCGCCCTCAACAGTTCTGGCAAGCCGAAACCTTCGAAGAAAGCGAAGTCCTAATGGATTCCGCCCCTGAACTTATCACGGCTACGAGTTGTCCAGCAGAAAGCAAAACGGGCACTCCCTTTCGAAAGTGCCCGTCTGAGTAAGTCGATGCAACTACGAGTCTTATAACAGCTCCCGAGGAGGGACTCGAACCCCCGACCCGGTGATTAACAGTCACCTGCTCTACCACCTGAGCTACTCGGGAATAGCTATGCAAGCTAGCAACTCGAAGCCTTCGAATCAACCGATCCAGGTGAGTGCTCGCTCTGTAATTCTGGCGTAACCAGTATTCGCTACCTTCCATCCATCCATGCGATCAAAACGAAACGGCACCCAGAATCCGACTGCGCTCGTCACCGGCGGCTCCGGTGGCATCGGACTGGAGATCGCAAAGGTTCTTGCCCGGAAAGGATTCGACCTCGTGCTCGTGTCGCGCAAGCGCGATTTGCTCGAGGCGGCAGCGGGTCAGCTGGAGGGAAAATACGGCGCCCGAGTCCAGGTCTTCGCCGCCGATCTGAGGCGCCCCGACGCGCCGCAAGCGATCTACGACTTTCTCCATAACGAGAACATCCCGATCGAGGTGCTGGTCAACAACGCCGGATTCGGACTCGGAGGCGAGTTCGCGGACACGAAGCTTCAGCGAGAGCTGGAGATGATTCAGGTGAACATCTCCGCGCTCACGCATCTCACCAAGCTATTTCTGCCGGCGATGATCAAACGCAAATCGGGTCGCGTGTTGAACGTTGCATCCACTGCCGCGTTTCAGCCTGGGCCATTGATGGCCGTCTACTACGCCACGAAGGCTTACGTGCTCAGCTTCTCGCAAGCGCTCGCCGAGGAGTTGCGCCACAGCGGTGTGACGGTGACGGCGCTGTGTCCAGGACCCACGGCCACGGACTTTGCCGCGACGGCCGACGTAGGGAGCTCGGGGCTGTTCTCAGCTTTCGGAATGGCGGACCCCGACGCCGTCGCGGAATTTGGGGTCGCCGCGATGATGCACGGTCGGCGCGTCGCCATCCCTGGCATCAAGAACAAGATTATCGCCCAGTCCAGCCGATTCGCGCCACGTGCCGTCTCGGCCAGGCTTGTCCGCATCGCGCAGGAATCCCGCTAGAAACCTCGTTGCTCCGCTTGCGTTGCTAAAGAGCCAGCTGACGCGAAATGGGTTCGATATCGGCGCGCGCGGAGCCGATCCGTGGCGATATTTCCACGCTCTCGACACGCCGCTCCAGCAGCGGCGCCAACCAGCGTCCAGTGTGCGAATCCCCGACCTTCACCACGTCTTCAGGACGACCCATCGCGACCACCTTGCCCCCCGCGATTCCGCCTTCCGGGCCAAGGTCGATGATCCAGTCGGCGAGCTTTATCACGTCTAGGTTGTGCTCGATGAGTACTAGCGTATGTCCCTGTTCTATAAGACGGTCAAAGACCTTCGCCAGCTTTCTGATGTCCTCGAGGTGGAGGCCCGTCGTCGGCTCGTCCATCACGTACATCTTCTTCCCGGATTTCTTTCCCGCCAGCGCCAGCTCGCGCGCGATCTTGATGCGCTGCGCTTCTCCCCCCGACAAGGTCGTCGCCGGCTGTCCGAGACGAACGTAGCCGAGTCCGACCTGCTGTAGCTGCCACAGCGCCTGGCCCAGCTTTTCCTCGCGCGGAAAGAATCTGATCGCCTGATCGACGGTCATGTTGAGCACTTCGTGGATGTTTTTTCCGCGAACGGTGACATCCAGAACTTCGGGCTTGTAACGCTTGCCGCCGCAGTCCTCGCAAGGCACGTAGACGTCGGCCATGAACACCATCTCGACCTCGAGCGCTCCCGCCCCCTCGCACGCTTCGCATCGTCCTCCCTCGACGTTGAAGCTGAACGTGCCCGGAGTGTACTTGCGCTGCCTGGCCAATGGTGTGTCGGCAAATATGCCGCGGATATCGTCGAACGCCTTCACGTAGGTGACAGGGTTCGAGCGCGGCGATTTCCCGATCGGGCTCTGGTCGATCATCACGACGTTCTCGAGCGCATCGAACCCAGTAATGGTCTCGTAGTCGCCAACTTTTTCGCCGAGGTGGAGCTTGGCGGAGTGCTCGCCAAGGAGATGGGTCTCCAGCGCGCGGTACAGCACATCGTGCACGAGGGTGCTCTTGCCAGAGCCCGAGACTCCCGTCACAACCGTCAAGGCTCCGAGCGGAATGCGGATGTCCACGTCCTGGAGATTGTGCTGGCGGGCGCCGGAGAGCGTGATCCAGCGCGGACCGAGCCGGCGGCGCTCCTCGGGGAGCGGAATCGAGCGCACTCCCGTCACGTACTGGCCTGTCAATGGGCTTTCGCTGACGCGGCTCATTGGCCCCGCAAAAACGATCTGACCTCCCGCTTCGCCGCTGCCGGGTCCGAGCTCCACCATGTAGTCGGCCATCTCGATCGCGGCCAGATCGTGCTCCACGACGAGCACACTGTTGCCCGCATCCCGCAGCCGCTGCAACAGCTTGAGCAGCCTGTCCATGTCGCGCGCGTGCAGGCCGATGGAAGGCTCGTCGAGAACGTAGAGCGTGTCGACGAGCTGCGAGCCGAGCGAATTGGCGAGACCGATACGCTGCGCCTCTCCGCCCGACAGAGTGCGCGTGGCGCGATTCATCGAGAGGTACGCGAGACCGACCTCGTTCAGAAAAGTGACGCGGTCACGCGCCTCCTTGAGGATCATCTCGGCCACGCTGCGCTCGAATTCGGAAAGCGCCAGCTCGTTTAGCCAGATCGAGAGCTGGTCGACGGGCAGGTCCGCAACCTGGGCGATGTTGAGGCCACCCACCCGCACGTTGAGCGCTTCGGGCTGAAGCTTCGTCCCGTGGCAGAGCGGACACTCCTGTGCTGTCTGATACTGTCGGAGGAAAACACGGATGTACTGCTTGTATCGCTTCTCCTCGAGATCACGCAGGAAGGGAAAGATTCCTTTGTAGCCGCGCGTCTTCGAATGAAGAAGCAGCTCTCGCTGGGCGGCGGTGAGCTGATCCCACGGCTTGTCCATCGGGATGCGCTCGCGACCCGCGAACTCCGCCAGTGCCCGCCGTTTGTTGTCGTACCGCGGCTTGGTCCACGGGTCTATCGCTCCGTCGCGCAGAGAGCGGGAAGGGTGGGGGATCACCAGCGACTCGTCGTACTCGAGAATCGCCCCGAACCCGTTGCACTGCGTGCATGCGCCGCGCGGATTATTGAACGAGAAAAGCTGCGGCGTGGGGGTGGGCGCAAGCGTGCCGTCGTTCGCGCACTGGAACCGCTCAGTGAAGCGCAGCTTGCTCACCGTCAATCCGTCGATGGGCGACACGATCGAATCCGTGAACAGGATTACGCAATCTCCTTCGCCCTCGGCGAACGCGGTTCCGACGGCGTCGCTCATGCGTCCGGCGCTTTCCGGCGAGACCGCCAGCCGGTCAACCACTACGAGGAGCTCCTTTGCGCGCGTGATGTCGCGCTTGGATTCGGCGAGCTCGTCGAGATGCATCACGGCCCCGTCGATGGCGACGCGCAGAAATCCCTGCGCGCGGAGGTTCTCGATCACCACTTCGTGCGTGACTTTACTGGAAAGCCGCAGGGGAAACGTGACATAGAAGCGGTTGCCACCCGGCAGGGAGAGGACCGCGTCGGTTACCGACTGCACTGTGTCCGGCTTTATCTCCCTTCCACATTTTGGGCAGAATGTGTGTCCCACGCGCGCCCATAGGAGACGGAGATAGTCGTAGACCTCGGTCGCCGTTCCGACAGTGGAGCGGGAGGTCTTGGTGGGATTCCTCTGCTCGATCGCTACGGCCGGGGACAATCCTTCGATGGAATCGACGTCCGGCTTCTCCATCCGCTCGAGGAATTGCCGAGCGTAAGACGAAAGCGACTCGACGTAGCGACGCTGACCCTCGGCGTAGATGGTATCGAACGCCAGCGACGATTTCCCCGACCCCGACGGGCCGGTCACGACGGTGACGGTTCGTCTCGGAATCTCGAGGTCGAAGCCCTTCAGGTTATGCTGCCGGGCGCCGCGAATGACGATACTGTCTTTCACATCCGAAATCTAAGCGCGGCCCCGAAGATTTGCCGAATTGGCCTGCGCTGTCGAGGGCAGATCAGCTCGGCTATAACCGCCTGACGAGTCGACCGAGCAGGAGGAGGACTATGGCGCCGACGGTGGCGATGCCTATCGAGCGGAAGTCAAACTCTCCGGCCATCACGGTGCCCCACCCGAAGAATCGAGTTCCCAGCCAGCCACCGATGAAGGCGCCGACGATTCCGAGGAGGATGGTGATGATGCAACCGGAAGGGTCCCGCCCTGGCACCAGAAACTTGGCGAGTGTCCCGGCGACAAGGCCGAGAACGATCCAATAGAGCCAGAGCGGCAAACCCTTTACCTGCGTGAACCGTGTGCCGCGCTACGGAACACGCGGCGCGCCGCGGCCCTTCGTCGCCATGCGATAGATCCACAGCAGGATGAGCGCGCCGATGACCGCGAGAATGATGCTCTGGATGGAGAATCCATTTAGAGGGGTTCCAGTCAGCATGTTTCCGAGAAAGCCACCGATGAACGCACCCACGATTCCGATAATAATGGTAACGATGATGCCGCCGGGGTCGTTGCCCGGCATGATGGCCTTGGCGATCGCACCCGCGATCAGACCAAGAACGATCCATGCGAGAATTCCCATCTTCCCTCCAGTATGGGTTAAACGTCGACCGATAAGATGGATCATCGACGCCTGTGAAAAGTGCAACCCGCGTACCATGGCTGAACCGAGTGCCGTGGCGTCGCACCTGCAACCCGGCTAGGATACGGCTGAATGACTGCTCCCGCAACTCAGACTCACGAAGACGACATCCTCGGCAAGGCGTACGACAGCAAGCTGATGCGTCGCCTGCTCGTCTACACCCGCCCGTACCGAGCGTTGATGTACGGCGCATTCGCGCTTCTCTGCGTCGAGGGCGGGGTCCAGGTCGTGGGGCCGCTGCTGACCAGGCGGGTGATCGACGTCGCAGTGCCCGCGCGCGATATGCATATCGTGGCCACCTGTACCGCGTTCCTGCTCCTCGCACTGGTGGCCGAATTCGTCACATCGTACGGCCAAACCTGGCTCACCAGCCTGCTGGGGCAGCGAGTCATGCGCGACTTGCGGATGGAGATCTTCGAGCACCTGCAGCGGCTCTCGGTGTCGTTCTTCGACCGGAATCCGGCGGGTCGGCTGATCACACGCGTGACGTCAGACGTCGAGACGCTGAATGAGCTCTTCACCTCCGGCGTCGTCTCGGGGCTGGGAGATCTCTTCACTCTGGTAGCGATCAGCGTCGCCATGCTGATCATGGATTGGCGCCTCGCGCTGGCCTCGTTTGCCGTCATTCCCTTCGTGGTCATGGTATCGGGACTGTTTCGAAAGGGTGTGCGCGATACTTATCGCGACATCCGGGTCCGCCTCGCCCGCATCAACTCGTTCCTCCAGGAGAGACTGACAGGTATGCGAATCGTCCAGCTGTTCGGACAGGAGAAACGGGAAGCGCAGCGCTTCGACGAGCTGAATCGGTCGCACCTGGATGCGAACCTGAAATCGATTACGATCTACGCGCTCTACTTCCCGGCCATCGAGCTGCTGACGTCGGTCGCGCTCGCGATTCTCATCGTTGCGGGAGCGTCGCGGGTCCACGCGAATCTCCTGAGTGTCGGCACGGTCGCGGCGTTTCTGCAGCTGGTGAGAAGATTCTTCCAACCGCTCCAGGATCTGTCCGAGAAGTACAACATCCTGCAGACAGCGATGGCGAGCTCGGAGCGAATATTCACGCTCCTCGACACGGTGCCGAGTGTTCCCGACAATGCCGCGCCCACTGAAGTGGTAAAGAGGAGCAGGGGAGTCGAGGTGGCGTTCGAGGATGTCTGGTTCGCCTACGACATTGCGCACCTGGCGAGGCAGAAGAGAGGAGAGCCTGCGGAGAGCGTGCCGGTCGAGTGGGTGCTCAAGGGAGTGACCTTCACCGCTCGTCCGGGCGAGACGCTCGCCCTGGTCGGGCACACCGGCGCGGGGAAGACGACGATCGTCAATCTGCTCATGCGCTTCTACGACCCCCAGCGTGGGAGGATCACCATCAACGGGGTCGACATCCGAACCATGCCGCTGGCCGAGCTGCGGTCTCTGATCGGCTATGTTCAGCAGGACATCTTCCTGTTCGCGGGGGACATCGCGACCAACATCCGGCTCTCGAATCCGCTCAGCGACGAGGACGTGGTGAAGGCGGCGGCGAAAGTCGGCGCGGACCGGATAATCCGCGGGTTTCCGCAGGGCTATGGTCAGGTGCTGGGCGAGCGGGGCGCATCGATCAGCGTTGGCGAGCGGCAGCTGCTCTCCTTTGCGCGGGCGATCGCCGCGAACGCGCCGTTGCTGCTTCTGGACGAAGCGACGAGCGCGGTCGACAGCGAGATCGAAGCCGAGATCCATGCCGCGCTCGGCGTGCTGGTGTCGGGACGAACGACGATCGCGGTGGCGCACCGCCTCAGCACGATCGCAAACGCGGACATGATTCTGGTTCTGCACCACGGCGAAGTAGCCGAGCGTGGGACGCACCGCGAGCTGCTGGAGAGGGGCGGCCTCTACGACGCGCTGTGGAGGCTGCAGGCGGGAGACTCGGAGCCGCTGCTCAAGCGCGCAGGGTGATGCTTGCCGCTCATTTCGCGTGTTCGTAGTTTGAGGCCAGGAGGGTCCCCTCCATCAACCGAACACCCACCAGTCCTTCCATTCCAATGAGCTCCCGCTAGTGCACCTTGCTGTTGCGGCTCGCACTGATGTCGGCCGGATTCGAAAGGGTAATGAAGACTCGCTTCACGCATCGGCCAACGCTCACCGCGGACTATTCATAGTCGCGGACGGGATGGGTGGGCACGCGGCCGGCGAGGTCGCGAGCGAGATGGCGGTGGAGATGGTGAGCCACGACCTCTCGGACCTGAACGATCTGGAAGCGGCTGACTCGCACGGGCGGGTCACCGACGCTCTGCGCGATGCCAACCGCGCCGTCTACGAGCGGACCAGGACCGAGCGCGATAAGCTCGGCATGGGCAGCACGGTGTCGGCCCTGCTTCTATCCGAGACGAGATTCATCGTCGGACACGTGGGCGACTCGCGCATCTACCTCGTGCGCGACGGCCAAATGCGCCAGCTCACCAAGGACCACTCGCTGGTGCAGGAACAGGTCGACGCGGGTCTCCTCACGCCGGAGCAGGCGAGACGCCACCCGCAGAGCAATGTGATCACCCGCTGTATCGGCATGGCCGACGAGATCGAGCCGGATGTGTTCGACGGCGAGGTCAGAGTCGGCGATGCATTTCTTCTCGCGAGCGACGGGCTAACGGGGCTGGTCGAAGACAGGCGCATTCAGCAGCTACTCGTGTCCCGCGCGAAGCCGGAGCGGATCGTCGACGCCCTGATCCAGGAAGCAAACGTCAACGGGGGCAACGACAACATCACCGCGGTCGTCGTTCGCGTTCTTTCCGCGGAATCGACCGGCGCGGACCACCGCGATGTCACTCCGATTCCCCCCGCACCCGCGCATGGGTGACGATCGCGACACTGTCGCGGGAATCGCGCAGCTGTACCTCGGCAACATTCTCTACGCGCTGGAGCTCGCCGCACTCGGTCTGGACGAGCAGAACAAGAGCGTCGACGCCGCGTTTTATCGCGGAATTGCGAAAAAACTCGCGGAAGCCCGTGGCAGGGAGACGAAACGATCGTGAACAACCCACCGGCCAGGAATGCGCCGGCTCTCGAAACCGCGGGTATCTTGTCTCGTAGGTAACTGGAATACTGGGAGTCCAATTAAAATGGCGGTGATGTCGATGCTTCCTCAGATTTTCAACGGAACGCTGCGCGAGCACTATCTCCTCCTCTTTGGTATGGCCGGAGGCATTGCTGCGGTGGTTGGATTCATCGCAGCGTGGGTTGGGGCTCATTTTGGCGCCAGACGGGCGGCCCGTCTGGGTGCGGAAGCAGCTTTGGCCAATAGCGGATTGGGCATCGACCGCACCCTCGGTTCGCTCGTCCAGGCAGTGGATGCGATAGCGCTCGAAGTCGAACGGCTGTCCGAGGGTCAGCGCTTCACCGCGCGTCTCATGTCCGAGCGGCCTTCACTTGGCGTGCCCTCGAAACAGGAAAATCCTGCCCGAGTCATAACGCCGCACTGACGGATATTCCGGGAGTCCGGGCGCCGGGATGAAAAAAAAGACCGCCGTGACTGGATCCGCGCCCGGCGCAATCCGCGGATTCAAGACGCGGAAAGACTTCGCCGCCTGGCTGGAGAAGAATCACAAGACCTCGCCTGCCCTCTGGGTGCGGATTGCCAGGAAGGCATCCGGAACGAAGTCCATCACGTACGCGGAGGGCGTCGAAGTGGCGCTCTGCTATGGCTGGATCGACGCGCAGAAACTTCCCCAGGACGAAACCGCATGGCTCCAGCGATTCATGCCGCGGCGTCCGCGAAGCATCTGGTCCAAGGTCAATCGCGAGAAGGTGCTCGCCCTGATCGCCGGTGGAGAGATGAAGCCGGCTGGGCTCGAGGAGATCGAGCGCGCCCGGAAGGACGGCCGTTGGGAAGCCGCCTACGATTCTCCCAGCGCTGCCGCCGTGCCCGCGGATTTCGAGAAGGAATTGGACCAGCACCCGAAGGCGAAGGCGTTCTACAAAACGCTCACTCGAGCGAACAGCTACGCGATCCTCTGGCGCCTGCAGACCGCGAAGAAGGCAGAGACTCGGGCGAAGCGAATGCGAAGCTTCATCGAGATGCTGGAGAAAGGCGAAACCCTGCATTAGATAGCGTCCATGCCGGACCCACAGCGCATCGTCATTCGCATAAAGAAGGGCACCGATGGGCGCAACTCCCTCAGCTGCACGCGCGCCGATGGAACGACGACGTGGCAGCGGCAACAGGGCGGGCAGGCGGCTTTCTTTCCGAAGCACGACCTCACGCACTACGCCGTCGAAACCACGCTCGGATTCCGTGAGGGTTTCTACGGCCTAGTCTCGGCGGGCTGGGATTTCTCGGATTTTGGGAGCCCGTGGCCGCGCGGTAAGCTCCCGCCCGAGGCGAGCATCTCCGAGATGATCGTGGGATTCTTCGACCTCGAGCGTCGCATTGCGGAGCGAGTGGCGGCCGATGACCTGAACCAGAAGCTGGCTGAGTATTGCGCGGAGAACCGTCTCCCGCCGCAGCGGCAGCTCAGCGAGGACGATCTCGCCCGAGTGAGAGCGAAGCGCGCCGAGCTGTTCGCGAAGTGGGATGCGGTCGAGCCCGGGAATGCGCTCGAAGTTGTGTTCGATCTCTCGGGTCGCCCGGAATCTGCCGAGGATCCGGTGGCAAGCAGCAGGCTCGTTGCTCCGCCGGGTTCTTGATTTCGTCAACACTCCCCGTAGCGGTGTCGTATTTGCTAATTTAAGGGGTGAGGCCGCGCCTTCCGTGAGGAAGAGCCGGTCAGCGGCGTAAAAGCCTCACAAATCTCATCGCGTCGAAATCCGGAGAAGTAATGGGAACCGCGACACTTACGGCACCTGAGCAGGTTACGGACACCTTTCCGATCAACGGAACGGATTTCATAGAGTTCTACGTCGGTAACGCGAAACAGGCCGCACATTTCTATCGCAATGTCTTCGGGTACAAGATCCTCGCGTACCGCGGGCCGGAGACGGGAACGCGCGATCGCGCGAGCTACATTCTGGAGCAGGACAAAGTGCGGCTCGTGCTCACGACCGCCTTGCGGCCCGACAGCGAGATTGCGGCGCACGTGCACAAGCACGGCGATGGCGTAAAGGACATCGCGCTCTGGGTGGATGACGCCAGGAAGGCGTTTCGACTCGCCGTCGAACGGGGGGCAAAGCCGGCGTACGAGCCCAAGTCACTCGTCGACGAGAATGGCGAAGTTGTGCTTGCCGGCATTCACACGTACGGCGAGACAATCCATAGCCTCGTCGAGCGAAAGAATTACAAGGGACCGTTCATGCCGGGCTTCGTTCCGTTCGCCGGTAAGGGCGACTCGCAAGGAGTCGGTCTCAAGTACATCGACCACTGCGTCGGAAACGTCGAGCTCGGCGCGATGAACAAGTGGGTCAAGTATTACGCTGACGTGCTTGGCTTCACCCAGCTCATCTCGTTCGACGACAAGGCGATCTCCACCGAATACTCGGCCCTCATGTCGAAGGTCGTCGCGAACGGCAACGGCCGCATCAAGTTCCCGCTCAACGAGCCCGCGAAGGGCAAGAAGAAGTCGCAGATCGACGAGTATCTCGAATTCTATGAGGGGCCGGGATGCCAGCACATTGCGATTGCGACCGACAACATCATCGACACGGTCACGAAGTTAAGGGACAACGGGGTTGAGTTCCTGCGCGTTCCGGGCACTTACTACGATACGGTCACCGAGCGCGTCGGAAAAATTGACGAGGACCTGGCGCCCATTCGCGATCTGGGAATCCTGGTAGACCGCGACGAAGAGGGCTATCTCCTTCAGATCTTTTCCAAGCCGATGGAGGACCGCCCGACGCTCTTCTACGAGATCATCCAGAGGAAGGGCGCGAAGAGCTTCGGCGCCGGAAACTTCAAGGCGCTGTTCGAGGCGCTCGAGCGCGAACAGGATCTCCGCGGCAACCTGTAGACCATGCCGAACTATCACACACTCGGAAAGATTCCCCGCAAGAGGCACATTGCGTTCAAGAAACCCGGCGGAGGCATCTACGCCGAGGAGCTCGTCGGACACGAGGGATTTACCGGAACCTCGGCGCTCATGTACCACATCCACCCGCCGACGACGGTGAAGTCGGTGCGTCGCGTGCGCGAGATAAAGTGGGAGGCGGATCCGGACCAGACGCTCCATCACCGGCATTTCCTCACCTCGCGCGCCAAAAAAGGCGGCAGTGCCACGCTCGACAGGATTCCCCTGCTGTTCAATCAGGACATCGCGATGCTTTACGTCGAGCCCGACGAGAACGACGCGCATTTCTACCGGAACGCACAGGCCGACGAGCTGGTGTACGTCAGCAAGGGGACGGGAATCCTGGAGAGCACGTACGGCGCGTTGCCCTTTCACGAGGGCGATTACCTCGTGATCCATCGCGGCATCCTGCACCGGTATCGGTTCGATCTGCACGCCGAGCAGCAGCCGAAGCTCGTGATCTTCGAGAGCAGGGGACACGTGCGGTCGCCGAAGCGGTATCGCAATGAATTCGGACAGCTGATCGAAGGCGCGCCGTACTCGGAGCGCGACATCCGGCGTCCGACCTTCGTCGAGGCGATCGACGAGATGGGGGATTTTCCGATTCTCGTGAAGCAGTACGACGGCATCAACGAGATCATGCTCGATCACCATCCGCTCGACGTCGTGGGCTGGGACGGATATTTCTATCCGTGGGCCTTCAACATCAACGACTTCGAGCCGATCGTCGGGCGCGTCCACCAGCCACCTCCGGTGCACCAGACTTTTCAGGGAGACGGGTTCGTCGTCTGCTCGTTCTGCCCGCGTCCGTACGATTTCCATCCGGAAGCGGTGCCCGCTCCGTACAATCACAGCAACGTGGATTCGGACGAAGTTCTCTACTATGCGTCGAGCGAATTCATGAGTCGGAAGGGAATCGAGTTTGGGAGCATCACGCATCACCCCGACGGGATCCCCCACGGTCCGCACCCGGGACGCGCTGAGGCCAGCATCGGCGCCAAGTACACCGACGAGCTGGCAGTGATGATGGACAGCTTTCATCCGCTCAAGGTGGCGAAGCAGGCGCTGGAGTTTGAGGACAAGGACTACCACAAGTCGTGGCTGCAGGGGCAGCACGCGCAATTCAATCCTCCCACGAGCTGAGAGTCTGAACCCGAAATGAGCGAGGCGCTGTGGACCCCCTCGCCCGAGCGCGTCATCAAGGCGAACATGACCGAGTTCCTCCGGTACGTGGAGGAGCGCGGCGGTCCGCCTGTCCCCGACTATTCGTCGGACTCGTACTGGCAGCTCCACGAATGGTCGGTCAACAACCCGGAGCGATTCTGGTCGTTGACGTGGAGATTCTGCGGGATCATCGGGCACCGTGGTACCGGCGGGGGCGCCGAGCGCGTGGGAATCGGACTCGACAAGATGGGTCCGCCCGATCCGGAGAAGGGACCTCGCTGGTTCCCGGACGCCAGTCTCAACTTCGCCGAGAATCTTCTCCGCTTCACGGATGATGTGCCGGCCCTCTCGTCGTGGAACGAGGAGGGCCATCAACGCACTATCACCTATCGCGAGCTGCGCGAAGCCGTGGGCACGCTGGCGCTCGCACTCGACGCCGCCGGCATTCGGCCCGGCGACCGGGTGGCGGGCTGGCTGCCCAACATTCCGGAAGCCGTCATCGCCATGCTCGCCGCGACTTCACTCGGCGCGACCTGGTCGTCGTGCTCTCCGGATTTCGGCGCTCAAGGTGTGATGGACCGCTTTGGCCAGATCGAGCCGAAGGTTCTCTTCGCGGCGGACGGCTATCTCTACAATGGAAAGGAGATCGACCTCCTGCCGCGCCTGAGACAGATCGCGTTCCGGATTCCGACGCTCGAGCACGTCGTCGTCACTCCGTACAGAAAGCAGATGCCGGACCTGGACGGTGTGAGGAAGGGAACTCTCTGGTCGCGATTCATCGCGGCGCAGTACGCTGTCGCGGCCACCAAGAGCACGCCTCCCGAGGGGTACAGGACGACTCCGACAGAGGGGTTCCGTCGCACGCCGCCGGGTGGATACAGCAGGGCGGAGCTGGCAGGTGGTACGTCGAGGGTGACGCCTGCGCACGCCTCGAGGCCGACGCCACCGCATGGAGTGAAGATGACTCCCGCTGCGCCCGCTCCGGTCGAACCGCCAGATACCAAGCTGCTCAACTTCGAGCGCTTTCCGTTCGATCATCCCGCCTACATCATGTACTCGTCCGGCACGACCGGATTGCCGAAGTGCATGGTGCACAGCGCCGGCGGAACGCTCCTTCAGCACCTGAAAGAGCTGATTCTCCACACCGACCTGAAGCGCGAAGACTGCATCTTCTACTACACGACCTGCGGCTGGATGATGTGGAACTGGCTCGTCAGCTCGCTGGCCGTGGGCGTGAAGGTGGTGCTCTACGACGGCGCTCCACTGGCGCCGACGCCGGGGCGGCTCTGGGACATGGTGGATCAGGAAGGGATCACCGTCTTCGGGACCAGCGCGAAATATCTGGCGCTGCTGGAGAAATCCGGCGCGGAGCCGCGCAAATCTCACGAGCTGTCGAAGCTGAAAACGATTTTATCGACGGGCAGCCCGCTGGCGGACCACAGCTTTGACTACGTCTACAAGAAGATAAAGGCGGATGTGCATCTCGCCAGCATAAGCGGGGGCAGCGACATCATCTCCTGCTTCGTACTGGGCAACCCGATTCTGCCGGTTTATCGCGGCGAGATTCAGACGCCCGGTCTCGGGATGGCGGTCGATGTGCTGGACGAGCGCGGGCGCCCGGTTAGGCTCATTCCCGGGGAGCTTGTTTGTACGCGTCCCTTCCCGAGCATGCCGGTGGCGTTCTGGGACGACGCCGACGGCGCGAAATACCGCGCCGCCTACTTCGAGTATTTCCAGGACGTGTGGCGGCACGGCGACTGGGCGGAGATCACGCGCAATCGCGGGTACATCATCTACGGACGGAGCGACGCTACTCTCAACCCCGGGGGCGTGCGCATTGGAACGGCGGAGATCTACCGGCAAGTGGAGCAGCTACCGGAGGTAGTCGAGAGCGTGGCGGTAGGTCAGGAGATCGAAGGCGGACCGCCCGGCGATGTGCGCATTGTGTTGTTCGTGAAGCTGCAACCGGGCCTGACCCTTGACCAGGCGTTGTGCGAGCGCATCACGAAGGGCTTGCGGGACAACACGACGCCGCTGCACGTGCCGAAAAAGATCATTCAGGTCGAGGACATCCCGCGCACGATCAGCGGAAAGATCAGCGAGCTGGCGGTGCGCGAGGTGATTCACGGGCGTCCGGTGAAGAACACGGAGGCGCTGGCGAATCCCCAGTCGCTGGCGTTGTATGAGAGGCTGCCGCAGCTGCGTGATTAGCAGCAGCGACTAGTCAACGGCTTAGTGCTGGGCGACTACCGGTTCGCGCTTCGACGCGGCGGCAAGATCGCCGACCATGTCCTGCAGCTTCGGACCGCGGCCTGGCTCCGGAGCACCAAGCGTCAGAGCGGTGTGGTAGTGCGAAACGCCGTAGATGGAGCCAGACCTGCGCTCGACGGTGATTCCCCAGTTCTCGTCGCCGGTCTGATCGTCAGCCGGGACGACGTCGCCGCTCTGCGAAAGCGCGTGCGCTTCCACTTCGGAAAGGAATGCCTTCCATTCCGGATTCCCCTTCAGATTCGCTTCGCAGATCGAGCTGATCCAGCGGTCCTCACCGAAATGCGAATCGCGCTTCGAGACCGGGCCGCAGTCATAGCCCCTGCGGACGAAGTTGTCGACGCGAACGTCGGCCGAGGCGGGATTCGACTCGTAGTACTGATCCCACCAGAGCATGAGGCGGCCGGTGACGTTGGCCCCCTTCTGTCGGATGATGACCAGATACTGCGGATTTCCAAAACCGGAGTACCAGATTCTCACCTCGCGCTCACCCTTGGGGAGCTGCGTCTTGGAGAGGGGAATGAGACCAGCGGTAGTGATGGCCGCGTCCTTCGTCTCGAAGATTGCATCCGAGGCGGGACCGGTATCATTGGCTGTGAAGGCTGCCTGCTGTGCGAGTGACGAGCTGGACACTGCGAGCAGGAGAGAGGCAACGAACGTGAGTCGGCTCATGCCAATAGGACGGTTCTGACGAGCTCAAGGTCACATTCCGCGACCTCATCCGCACGACGGCTGTAACCTGCTGTGGGGCAAGGGCTTAGCCTGTGGGAAAGCCCCTTGTAAACCTGGGTTGCAGGCCGCCGCCCCCTTACAGCGAGGTTAACCGTCTCCCAAAGACCTGGCAGAAGTAAAGGCCGCCGCCTTGGGCCCTCACAATGCCTATCCCAGTCTCCACGACATCGGCGTTGAGAATGTTGTGGCGATGCCCGCTGGAGCCCATCCAGCCCTGAACCACCGTCTCAGCATTCGGGAAACCCTGAGCCACGTTCTCGGCCATTCGGCCGAACGGGTACCCGACGTAGGCTGCGCGGTCGCCGAGCGTAGGCAGCTGCGATTCGGGGAGCGTGTGCGCCATTTTGTGTAGGCGCGCCATGTTCGCGGCCTGGATCTTCGCCATTCGGTCCAGCTGCGGGTTGTAGGCAAGCGCCGGCAACCCCTGATGTCGCCGCTCAGCGTTAATGAGCTCGAAGATGCGCGCTTCCGTGTCGCTGTACGCACTCGAGCCCGCGCCGGCGGTAGCGCCCGCACTTTCCTGCGACGGAGCAGGCGGCGAAGGCGCCGGTGCCCCAACGGGAATGGCGCAGCCGGCAACCAGGAGGGCGACGGCCGACGCGGCGAAAAATCTCGGTGCGCGCATACATAATATGACGCTTCGTCAGCGCGATCGTTCCAACGCGTCGAGTACGCGACGCGGCTCCAGCCTGGCCCGCTTCGCCGTGAAGACGCGCAGCCATCTCGCGCTCTTGTACAGCTCCTCTGAAAGCGAGGGGAGATTGATTGTCCCGATCCAGCCCTCGCCCGTAAGCCGCTCGACTTTGCCGCTCCGCCGGAGAACCGGGATGTCGAGTCCAAGCATCTGCGTCTTAACCGGATAGTCCAGCAGCAGCTCTCCGGGCCCGAGTCCGAACTCCTTTGCGAGGGCGTTCTCCGCCTGGGCGACGCGCTTCCTGTCGGTCGCAATCCATTCGACCTTGTCGTCATCCAGCTCCGCGGCCGGCCATTCCGCCGCGCGCTTGTAAAGCCTGCGCTCCCTGAGCGCGGCGAGGAGCGGCGTCGGCCTGTCGCTCTCGAGCCTGTGCATCAACCCTTCGTCGGTGTGGCGAGACAGGGACTGAACGTCGACGACTTCCGCTTTCACGGCATCTTCCACCAGTCGCTTGTACATCGCCGTCGCGCTTCTCACGGCGTGGTGCCAGTACACGTTTCGGTACATCTGGTACTTGGCGAAGAGCAGCGACTCCAGCGCCGACAGCGCCTTCTCCTGCACGCCGAGCGAGCGGCGCCCGGTTTCGGGATCGTCCACGATGACGAGCGAGTTTGTCAGGCGGTCGACATCGATCTCGCCATAGGGGACGCCGCACATGAACGCATCTCGCTTGAGGTATTCGATCTTGTCGAGATCGAGCGAGCCGGAGATCAGCCCCTGCAAGGGACTCTCGCTGCGGCCGCGAATGAGGTCGAAGACTTTGAGCGGTGCGTCTTTGCCCAGCTGCGCGGAGAGAATCGTCGCGACGCTTCCCTCGGTGATTAGCGGGCGCGCCACGTCCTCGTGGTGGAGAGCTCCAATCTCTTCAAGCGCGTGGGAGAACGGGTAGTGTCCCACGTCGTGGAGGAGCGCGGCCGATCTGACAATGGCCTGGTCGGTTTCACCGATCGACGTGTCTTCGGCTTCGCAAAGGAGCGCCAGGGTGCGGCGCGAGAGGTGATGCGTGCCGAGTGCGTGCTCGAATCGCGAGTGGGTCGCGCCGGGGTAGACGAGGTAAGTCCACCCGAGCTGGCGCACGTACCTGAGACGCTGAAAGACGTCGGTGTCGAGGAGCGTGAGCGTCAGCTCGTCGACCCGAATGTTGTTCCAGACGGGGTCGCGCAGAATCTCGAAGCGCATGCCCCGTCTCTCGCGCTGGGTTGGCGTCAGCCCTTCGGGCCGGCGTTCTTCGTCGCCGCGTCCACGCTCCCGAACTTGTCGAAGTTCTCGCGGAACATGCCAGCCAGCTTTTTCGCCTGCGCGTCGTAGGCGCGTGTATCGGGCCAGGTCTCACGAGGATTGAGCACCTTCGCCGGAACGCCTTTGGTCTCGGCTGGAATTGCGAGGCCAAAAATCGGGTCGGTGTGCGTCTTCACCTCGTCGAGCTCGCCCGCGAGCGCGGCATTCACGATCGCGCGCGTGTACTCGAGATCGATGCGCTTGCCCGTTCCGTACGGTCCGCCGCTCCAGCCGGTATTTATCAGCCAGACTTTAGATTCGTGCTTGCGAAGGAGGTCGCCCAGCATGCGCGCGTACTTGGTCGCGTGCCAGACAAGAAACGCCGCGCCGAAGCAGGCGCTGAACGTCGGCTGCGGCTCCTTTACGCCGCGCTCTGTTCCCGCCACCTTGGCGGTGTAGCCCGACAGAAAGTAGTACATCGCCTGTTGCGGAGTCAGCCTCGCAACCGGAGGCAGCACGCCGAACGCATCGGCCGTCAGGAAGACAACGTTTTTCGGGTGTCCGCCGCGCCCGCCCTCGACGTGGTGCCTTATGTAGTCGAGCGGATAGGAAGCCCGCGTATTCTCCGTGATGGACTGATCCGCAAACCGCACCTTCTTCGTCGCCGGATCGAGCACGACGTTTTCGAGCACTGTGCCGAACATCTGCGTGGTGCGATAGATGTCGGGCTCGCTCTCGGGTGAGAGGTTGATCACCTTCGCGTAGCAGCCACCCTCGAAGTTGAAAACCCCGTTGTCCGACCATCCATGTTCATCGTCGCCGATGAGGCCGCGATTGGGAGCGGCGGACAGCGTCGTCTTGCCGGTTCCGGAAAGACCGAAGAACAACGCCGTGTCACCCGCTTTCCCAACATTGGCGGAGCAGTGCATAGAGAGCACGCCTTCGCGCGGAAGCAGATAGTTCATGACCGTGAACATCGCTTTCTTCAGCTCGCCGGCGTAACGTGTGCCGCCGATCAAAATCGTTCGCTCGGCCAGGTTGAGCACGACGAACGTGCTGGACCGTATCCCGTGCCGCGCTGGATCGCCCTGGAACTCGGGCGCGTGAAGAACCGTGAAGTTCGGATCGAATGTTGGCAGGTCGCTCCGCTCGGGACGGATGAACATGTTGCGCACGAACGCCATGTGCCACGCGTTGGGCGACACGTAGCGCACGGACAACCGATATGATGGATCGGCGCCACAATAGAGATCCTCGACGAACAGCTCGGGAGACTCATTCAGGTATTTGCGGACGTCGTCGAGCAGCAGCTGATATTTCTCGACCGTCAGCGGCTGATTGACCTTGCCCCAGTCGACATCCTTCTCCGAGCTCGGCTCCTTTACGACGAACTTGTCGTTAGGAGAGCGTCCGGTGTGCGGAGTCGTGACCGCTACGAATGGACCCATGTCCGCAAATTCGCCCTCGCTACGCCGCGCCGCCGCCTGAAAAAGCTCGGGCGCAATCAAATTCCAATGCACGTCGCCGCGCGGATTCAGTCCCTGTCTGCTCAGGCCAATGCTGCTCTCGCGCGCCATCTGCTTGCGCTGCGGTTTTATTTCCGTTGCCATTACTTGTCCGTCCTCTCGCTGATCCGCTGTTGCGCGTCAATCACCGCGACGGCAGCCATGTTCACGATATCCTGCACGTCGGCGCCCTGCTCCAGTATATGCACGGGAAGATTCATACCCAGCAGGATCGGCCCGATTTTCGTAGCGCCACCCAGATGGTGGAGGAGCTTGTACGCGATGTTTCCTGCGCTCAGGTTCGGGAATATCAGCACGTTCGCCCGCTCCTTCAGCATGCTGAACGGATATGCCGAGCGGAGGATGTTTTCGTCCATCGCCGTGTCTGCCTGCATCTCGCCATCGACGACGAGCGCGGGGTCGCGTTTCCTCAGAATCGCGACAGCTCTCGCGACCTTCTCCGCTTCCGGGTGGCGCACGGACCCGAAATTGGAGAACGACAGCATCGCGATCTTGGGCGTGATGCCGAACGTCTGAACGATCCGGCTGGCCGAGTAAGCAATCTGCGCCAACTGCTCCGCGGTGGGATCGATGTTGACTGTCGTGTCTCCACAGAAGATAACGTGCTTCTCGAAGACGAGCATGTAGAGACCGCTCACGATCTCGGCCTTGGGATGTGGGCCAATGACCTGGAGCGCGGGACGAATGGTCTCGGGATAGTGCATGCCGACTCCGGAGAGGAGCGCGTCCGCATCGCCGCATGCAACCATTACGGAGCCGAAGTAGTTCCCGTTGAAAAGGAGCTGATGTGCTTCGCCGTGGCTGAGTCCTTTGCGCTGGCGGCGCTGCCACAGATAGTCGGCGTACTTGTCGCGCCTCTCGGAAGTGCTTGGATCCTCAATCAGGATATCACGAAGCGAGATGTGTCCCTCGGCGGCGACACGCTCGATGTTTGCTCGTTGGCCCAGCAGAATCGGGGAGCCAATGCCCTCGTCGACGATCATCCGGGCGGCGCGAATGATCTTTGGCTCTTCGCCCTCGGGAAACACGATGCGCTTCGGATCGCGCACGGCGCGGTTGATGATCCCGCGCATGATTCCGCGCGCGCGACCGAGCCGCGCTTCGAGCTGCTCGCGGTATTGCTCGAGGTCGATCATCTCCTTTGCGACTCCGCTCGCGACGGCGGCCCATGCGACCGCGGGCGCCACCCAAAGCAAAACGCGCGGGTCGAAGGCGAAGGGGATCAGGTATTCGGGGCCAAATTTTACGGAACGCAATCCGTACAGGCGCGAGACGCTATCGGGAACGTCTTCCTTCGCGAGCGCGGCCAGCGCGCGCGTCGCCGCCATCTTCATCTCCTCGTTCACCTGCGTCGCGCGCACATCGAGCGCTCCGCGGAAGATGAACGGAAAACCGAGCACGTTGTTGACCTGATTGGGGAAATCGCTGCGGCCGGTGGCGATGATCGCATCGGAGCGCACCGCGCGCACCTGCTCCGGCAGAATCTCCGGTTCGGGATTGGCGAGGGCGAAGACGATGGGTTTTTTTGCCATCTTCGCGACCATCTCGCCCGTGATGGCGCCCGCGGCGGAGAGTCCGACAAAGACGTCCGCGCCGACGAGGGCGTCCGCAATCGTCCGCGCTTTGGTCTTGTTCGCGAATTTTGCCTTGTACGGATCCATCTCACCGGGGCGGCCCTCGTAGATCACGCCCCGCCGGTCGGCCATCAGTATGTTCTCGCGAGGCACTCCGAGCCTGACATAGTGCTCCGCGGTCGATATGGCCGCTGCGCCCGCTCCGGAGAAGACGACGCGGACCTTTTCGATTTTCTTCCCCACGCATTCGAGGGCGTTCAGCAGCGCGGCGCCGGAGATGATTGCCGTGCCGTGCTGGTCGTCGTGGAAGACTGGAATCTTCATCGTCTTCCGCAGCGTCTCCTCGATGTAAAAACAATCGGGTGCTTTGATGTCCTCGAGATTGATTCCGCCGACGGTCGGCTCGAGCAGCTGGCAGAACCTGATGACGTCATCCGGTTTCTCTGACCCGACCTCGAGGTCGAACACGTCGAGATCGGCGAATTGCTTGAAGAGGTTTGCCTTGCCCTCCATCACGGGCTTCGCGGCCAACGCTCCGATGTTGCCGAGTCCGAGCACGGCGGTACCGTTGGTGACGACCGCGACGAGGTTGCCCTTGGCGGTGTACTTGTAGACGTCGTTCGGGGTTGCCTTGATCTCGAGACAGGGCACCGCCACTCCGGGGGAGTAGGCGAGTGCGAGATCGCGCTGGTTGTTGAGGGGCTTGGTCGGTACTACCGCGATCTTTCCGGGGCGCCCGGATGAGTGGTAGTCGAGGGCATCTTCACGCTTCATTGAACGTGGAAAAATGCCATGTGTGCGGGCTAAGTGCTACCTCGCAGGTGAGATAGGCTGGACACTTTCGCCAGCTTTCGCTCGACAAGCCGTTGGGGCGCCGCTACCCTCGCGCCTGAGCCGTTCGTGAACGAGCACGAATTCTCTGAGACGTGAATCGCTTTGCTCCAAGGCGGGTACATCAGACCGACATGGTGATTCCGTATCCCCGAATACCGCCCGCGATAGTCTCGATTGGCCCTATCGCGATCCGATGGTACAGCGTGATGTATGTCGTCGGATATGTGTTGGGTTACCGCCTTGTGCTAAGACGCATTCACACCGGTCGCTCCAGCCTCAGCAGCGCGGATCTCGACAATCTGATCTGGTATCTCGTAGCGGGAATGCTGATTGGAGCTCGCCTCGTGTACGTCCTGGTTTACGGACGCGCGGAGTACAGCGCGCATCCCTGGGAGGCATTTGCCGTTTGGAGGGGCGGGTTGTCGTTCCATGGCGCAATCGCGGGTATGACGGTGGCCATCGCCTTCTTCACGCGACGATACCGACATTCGATCCTCGAAGTAACTGATCTGGTCGCGCTTTGCGGGGCGCCGGGACTGTTCTTTGGACGGCTCGGCAACTTCATCAATGGAGAGTTATACGGCAGGCCCACCAATGTTCCCTGGGCGATGATCTTTCCGGCGGATCCCTTGCACGTGCCGCGGCATCCCTCGCAGCTATATGAGGCGTTCGCTGAAGGCGTGCTATTAAGTGCGCTACTCTGGTGGATCGACGGCCTGGCACGCGCACGCGGTTACAATCGACGCGGGCTCGTGACCGCACTTTTTCTTGTCGGCTACGCAATCGCCCGATTTGCTCTCGAGTTCACGCGCCAGCCCGACGCACAGCTCGGACTCGTAGTCGGACCGCTGTCGATGGGTCAGGTACTCTCGACGATCATGCTGTGCGTCGGCCTGACGCTGCTCGGCGCGATTTATCGCAGCCTCGATAAATCAGCGGCTGGCGGTTGAGTGGTACCCTTTTTGTCGCGTAACGCTACCTTAAGGATCAGATGAAGCCTGCTCGCTCGGTAACTTGCAGCTCGGTGTGGCGTCTGCGTTTGTTCGCAATGGTCCTCGCCGTTGCCGGGCAGCTCGGATTATCGGGCGCGTCGCTCACACTGGCGCGCGACGAGTCGAGTGTCGTGTCGCACACCGAGCGGAGCGGCATCGACTTGCATCGCGGGCACAACGAAGCAACGTGCCCAGCCTGCGCCGCTCTCTCGTTTCACGCTAATGTAAATCACGTCGCGCCGCCGGTTCCGAACGGGGCCATGTCAAGCCTGGTCATCGCTCAAGGTTCCGCTGATTTCGTTTCGGCCGCACAAAACCACCCCAACTCCTGCCGAGCACCGCCCAGAGAATCCTGAACCTGTCGTTCAGTGGTTAGTCAAAATTCTCTGGGGAGCTCATGCATTTCACTCGGTCAACGATCGCGCTGGCGTTTTTCGCTGGCGCGCTCCAAGCCCAACAACCCGTTCAAACGCCCCGAGCCGATTCCATATCGAGGCTCGGAACGTCGCAGCGGCCCGATTCGGCGCGACTGTCGCGTCGCGAAGCGATTGCGCTGGCGCTCGCGCACAATCCACAGCTCGAGATCGTCCGCGCCCAAATCGGGGAAGCAAAGGCCAGAAAAGTAGAGGCGGTTTCGATTCCGGATCCCGCCGTGACGGCGTCTTTCGATCAGCAGCGGGGGATTTTCCGCTCCGGCGTCGCCGGCCAGAAGAATGTCGGTGTCGGCGTCCTCGTTCCGTTTCCCAACAAGCTCCGGCTCCAGGGAAAAATCGCGCAGTCGGATGTCCAATCCGCGGAGCTGTCGTATCAACTGCAGCGCCAGCTCGTGGCAGCGCAAACCGCGGAGGCATATGACTCGCTCCTCGTCGCGCTCAAGCATCGTGCGGACCTGACAGATGCCGAAACGCTGGCGCGCGATTTCCTCAAGAGGACCGAGGCGCGCTTCAATGCCGGGACGGCGGCGAAGCTGGATGTAATCAAGGCCACCGTCGAGGTCGCGCAGGCTTCAAATCAGCTGCTGACCAACGCTCTCGATGTGCAGAACGCGGGCTCGGCTCTCGATCGCTTGCTGGGACAGCTCATTGGAGTCCCGGTTCTGCCCACTGATTCGCTCGTCGTACCCGACAGCCTTCCCGCGCTCGACCGTCTCGTGGCGGTTGGTCTGGAGGCGCGTCCCGAGCTGGCGTCGATCACGGCACAGCGAGAGGGAGCGCGCGCTGCCACGACACTGGCAAAGCAGTTCTGGCTGCCCGATCTCACGCTCAGCGTCAACCGCGACTACAACCTTCCCGATCCCGCGCTTTTCTCGACCGGCTTGGCATTCCCGCTCCCGATCTTTTTCTGGCAGCATACTCGCGGCCAGATAGCTGAATCGAGCTTTCGCGAGCGCGAGCTCGCGGCGTCGGAACGCGACCTCCGCGCGGCGGTGACGCAGGATCTTCGCGATTCCTACGCGACCGCCCGTATCGCGCTCCTGCAGGCAGTCTTCATCCGCGACCAGCTTCTGCCTTCCGCGCGCGCGGCTTATCGCGCCGCATCCGCGAGCTATACCCTCGGCGGCTCGTCGGCGCTGGAGGTGCTCGATGCGCGCCGGACGCTGCTCGGCGCCGAGAGCCAGTACGCCGACGCTCTCGCCGCGGCGAACATCTCGCGCTACGAGCTCGAGCGCGCGGTGAGCGTTCCGCTCGACACCATTCATTAAAGGTCTCCCCAATGCGAAATGATGTTCTGATCAAATGCGGACGTTACGCGCTGCGGAGTCTGGTTGTCGGCGCGACCGCGATCACCGCCTGTGCGCGGACCGACGCCAAGCCGCCAGACGCCGACAGCGCCGCCTCGGCAAGCGGTGCGGGCTTCACGATTCCCGCGGCGCAGCGTGCCCGACTCCATGTGATACCCGTAGTGCTATCCGTTTTCAGGCCGGTAGTAGCGACGACCGGCACCGTTGCGTTCAACGGCGATCACTCGACGCAGGTGCTGGCTCCCGTTTCAGGCCCGGTGTCGCGGATTCTTGTTCCCCTCGGAGCTCAGGTTGCTCGAGGCTCCGCGCTCGCCACAGTGTCATCACCGGATTTTGCCGCGGCCGTCTCCGCTTTTCGAAAGGCGGAATCGTCGTATCGACAACTGTCCCGGGTTGCCGTGCTCGACGAGGAATTGTTCAAGACGGATGCAATCGCGCACCGTGACGTCGAGCAAGCGCAGACGGATGCAGCGGCGGCCGCCGCTGACCGCGACGCTTCGCTCCAGCAGCTGCACGCGCTCGGCGTCGATGCCGCGACCATCGCGGCAATTCAGGCTGGGAAATCCGTGGGGCCGGTCGAAGCGGTCATTCGCGCGCCGATAAGCGGCACGGTCGTCGAGAAGCTGATCAATCCCGGACAATTGCTGCAGGCGGGAACGACTCTGACCTTCACGGTCGCGGATGTGTCGTCGATGTGGGTGACGGCGAATGTGTTCGAATCGGATCTGGCGGCAGTGCGCAAAGGCGCGAACGCCACGATATCAACCGACGCCGGAAAATATCCGATCCCCGGAGTCGTCGACAACGTCGCCGATCTCGTCGATCCGAACACCAAAGCAACGGCGGTGCGGATCGTGGCGCCGAATCCGAGCGGCATTCTCAAAAGGGACATGTTCGTGCGAGTGGCGATCCAGGCGGCTGCGCAACAATCCGGATTCCTGGTGCCGACCTCCGCGGTGCTCAGGAACGATGAGAATCTTCCGTTCGTGTTCGTGGCACTCCCGTCGGGAGGATTCAACCGGCGGCAGATCACGCTCGGCCCGCGCGTCGGAGATGGCTATCAGGTCCTGACCGGTCTCACGGCCGGTGACAAAGTGGTAACGGAGGGCGCGCTGTTCCTCCAGTTCGCGGAGAGTCAGTGACCGCCCCAAAGGACCCACAGGAGCTGCAACCAGTCGCTGAAAAATCGAATCGCGTCCATCGAATCGTCACGGGGGCGCTGGCGCAACCGATCCTCGTCACCGTCCTCACGATTGCACTCGTCGTTGTCGGCTTTTGGTCACTCCTGAGGTTGCCGGTCGACGCTTACCCCGACATCTCGCCACCTCTCGTTGAAATAGTGACGCAGTGGCCGGGCCATGCTGCCGAGGAGGTCGAGCGGCTCATCACAGTTCCGGTCGAGACCGAGATGAATGGTCTGCCCGGCCTCCAGGTGATGAGATCGATTTCACTGTACGGCCTCTCGAACGTTCGGCTGACTTTTGCGGACGGCACCGACAACTATTTCGCGCGGCAGCAAGTATTCGAAAGGCTCCCCGATCTGTCGCTTCCGCCGGGTGTAACGCCGGGAGTGTCGCCGCTCTTCTCGCCGTCGGGACTGGTCTACCGCTACGTCATCGAGAGCCCGGACCGCTCATCGATGGAGCAGAAGATCATCCAGGATTGGGTTCTCGAGAAGGCATACAAGGCGGTTCCCGGCGTTGCTGACATGTCTTCGCTCGGCGGGCTGACGATGCAGTATCAGGTGTTGCTCGACCCTACGCGGCTGGCCGGAGCGGGACTCTCCGTTCCGGCCGTCGCGACGGCGTTGGGAGCGAACAATGGAAACGCCGGCGGCGGATTCTACTCGGAGGGCGGGCAATTTTATTACGTGCGCGGCTTGGGCCGTCTCGAGACTCCCGACGACATCGGCAAGGTCGTGCTGGCAGTCCACAATGGAACTCCGGTGCTGGTCAAAGATGTCGGAGAAGTCGTAATCGGAAGTGCGCCGCGTCTCGGGCAATTCGGATTCAACGACAACAACGACGCCGTAGAAGGCGTCATTCTAATGCGCACCGGGGAACAGGCGCAAACCGTCCTCAAGGCGGTGCAGCGGAAAACCGACGAGCTGAACCGCTCGATCCTGCCCAAGGACGTGAAGGTCAAACCATTCTATGATCGAAGCGATCTGATCAGCCTCACGACGCGAACGGTGGAGGACAACCTGCTGCGCGGCATCCTCCTCGTGATCGTGGTGCTGATCTTTTTTCTGTACGACGTCCGCTCCGGGCTGATCGTCGCCGCGACGATTCCGCTTTCGCTCTTCTTCGCGTTCATCTGCCTCGACCTCCGCCACATCCCGGCCAACCTTCTCTCGATTGGCGCCATCGATTTCGGAATCCTCGTGGATGGTGCGGTCGTGATGGTGGAGAACATCCACCGCCAGCTTGCTCATCGGCAGCCCGGAGAATCGATTCGCGATGTCATCGCGAATGCGGCGGGCGAGGTCGATCGCCCAATTGTCTACGCGATCGCAGTGATCGTCGCGGGCTTCCTGCCGATTTACGTACTGTCGGGTCCGTCAGGACGATTGTTCCGGCCGATGGCGGATACCACGATCTTTGCGCTCATCGGCGCACTTCTCATCACCCTCACGGTGATGCCGGTGCTGGCGGCGTGGGTGCTTCGAGGCGGTGTGAAGGAAAAACGCAACAGAGCTTTCGAGTGGATGCTTGCCCGTTACGAGCGGTCACTCGATTGGGCGCTATCCCACCGCAAGGAGACGGTCTTCGGGTCCATCGGAGTGTTCGTGATCTCGCTGCTGATCGCGGCGGGACTCGGTGCCGAGTTCATGCCCCACCTGGACGAAGGCGCTTTGTGGGTTCGCGCGACGATGCCGTACACGATCTCCTTCGAGGAGTCGTCGCGCATCGTCCCGCAGATCCGGGCGATTCTTCGCTCGTTTCCAGAGGTTACCGACGTGGCGTCGGAGCATGGCCGGCCAGACGACGCCACCGATCCGACCGGCTTCTTCAACGCCGAGTTTTACGTCGGCCTCAAGCCCTACGGCGAGTGGAACGGTTTGTACCGCTCCAAAGGCGCTCTCATCGAAGCGATAAACCGGAAGCTCATAGCATTTCCCGGCGTGACGTTCAACTACACGCAGCCAGCCGAGGATGCCGTCGACGAAGCTGAAACGGGTCTCAAGAGCGCTCTCGACGTCAAGATATTCGGACCTGATCTCAACGTTCTGGAGCAGAAGGGGAGCGAAATCAAGCGAGTGCTCTCAGGCGTGGCGGGGATCCGGGAGATCACGCTAGTGCAGGAGCTGGGACAGCCAAGCCTCACCGTCGCTGTCGATCGCAACAAGATCGCCCACTATGGATTGAATGTCGCCGACGTGAACGGCCTGATTGAAGCCGCGGTCGGAGGAACGGCCGCGACGCAGGTGGTGCAGGGTGAACGACTGTTCGACCTTGTGGTGCGCCTCGCGCCGCAGTTTCGCGAAACCCCGGAACAGATCGGCAACATTCTGATCTCGACGCCGGCCGGCGGCCAGGTTCCACTCCGCGAGGTCGCCGACATTCAGATCTCCAACGGAGCGTCGTTCATCTATCGCCAGGACAATTCCCGCTACATCGGAGTTCAATACTCAGTTGAAGGACGGGACCTTGCCGGCGCCGTGCAGGACGCGCAGAAAAAGGTCGCGTCCCACGTGGTGATGCCCGGTGGGTATCGAATCATTTGGGGCGGAGAGTACCAAGAATACACCGCATCCAGAAAGCAGCTCGCTGTAGTCCTGCCGCTGACGCTCGTGCTGATTTTTGTCCTTCTCTTTGGGCTCTATGGAAACTTCGCGTTCCCATTCATCACCGTGGCGGGCGTGATCGTCTCAGCTCCGATCGGCGGACTGCTCGCGCTCGCGATCACCCGCACACCGTTCTCGGTGTCGTCGGGAATCGGATTCCTTGCGCTATTCGGAGTATCGGTGCAAACCGCGGTGGTTTACATCTCGTACGCCAACGAGCTGCGTCTGGCGGGAGCGGGGATCATTGACGCCACTCGACGGGCGGCACTGCTCAGACTCAGACCGATCATGATGACGGCTCTCGTCGCGGCTTTGGGCTTGTTGCCGGCCGCGCTGTCCAGCGGCGTCGGCTCGGACTCGCAACGTCCGTTCGCGCTGGTGATCGTGGGCGGCTTGTTCTCCCGTCTTCTCATCAGCGTTCTCCTGATGCCCGTCCTGTACGCGATGGTCGCCAGGAAGGGCGATCACCTGGAAGTCTAGCGCCGGGCGAGCGAGGGCCCGAGCAATACCAGCAGCCAGTGCCAACGGGTCATCCTAACCATCGCGTCAGGACCGACCGGCTCTACTGCACTCGCAACACATAGATATGCGCCCCCGGATAAGTCACGTCCCCGCCAGCAGGGTCGAGAACCTTCACATTTTTTGATCCCGCATTCGCGGCAACAGTCAACCTGAAGTAATTCCCGCTGCCGGACTTGTTCGTCGCTGAAATATTGTCGGATCCGCTTCCGACTGGAGATACCAGCAACGGATATACGCTACCCGTGCCCAGCACCGACTGCGCCACCGGTGGCATTATGTCCCGGAAATTGTATGAGCGGTACTGGTACTTGGGATCCAGCCCGGCGATTCCAAGGTGATCGGCGTACATTGAAACGAGCCAGCCGGCCATTAGTGTATCCAGTGAGGCGCCCGAAACCGTCGTGAAATTCTTGATCCCGTTGTCGGGACCGGCCGCAAGCCTGCGAGTGAACGCACGCACGTCGCCGTTCGAATAGTTGTCGGCCGCATACCGGCCGATTGCCCAATCCGCCCCGCTCGAGGAGAGATTTGCGTCCGAGTTGGAGCTGATGCCCGAGGATGTATCCGGTCGCGCCATCCAGTACGCGAGTCGCGCAAAGTTCTGGAAAAAGAAAGCGTTGAAGTCATCACGCGCAGCCTGATTCCCGGCGGGGAGCATGTCCTGAAGCGTCAGCGTCTGGAGGTCTCCAAATCCCCGGGACACACGACCAACGGCTTCCTCCGCAATGTGCGCTAGGGATTCGTCGAGCCAGTTGTCCTCGAAAGCGGTGGCGGCGGGGTTGAAGTACCGGTTGCCCGCGTTGATCAGGTGTTCGAGCTCGTGCGGGATCGTTCCCCGCGTTCCCTGACGGACTGAAGACGCGCTGCGGACGTTGCCGTACTTCCCCGTCGGATCGGGCGACAGCAGATACATGATCTCGGCATTGTTACTCTCGGCGCAGGATTGATTGACTGCTCCTGTCTTCGGGAAATAATCCCCCGCGAAAAAGTATCCACCGACAAAAGCGCCCGTCGAGTTTGCGGGCGTAAGCTTGTTGACCTCACCGGTGAACAGCAGGATGACGCGCCCATTGCCATCGATGTCCGTCGGATTGCCGAAGTACGAACTATCCGTCACGAACGTGTTGTTGTCGAACTCCTGCGTGATGGAGTCCAGAACCGTTTGCGGGAACAAGAGCGTCGGCGGACCATCCAGAGTGTCAACCGCGAGTATCGCCCGGCGACTCACCGACGCTACTACAGCCTGGGTCTGAAAGTAGTTGATGCAGAGATTGTTGCTGCTGCCGTCAGGAACGTCGAGGTTGAGAACATCCCCCACCGCGGGTGCGGTCGCGGCCTGGACACTTCGCCCGAGGGATAATCGCGTCGCTCCGACTGGAGCCGATTTCGAGCGGAGCAGAAGATTCTGTCGCTCGAACGCGCGTAGCTTCGTCTCGAAGGCCTGTTGTAGCGGCGTCGTCACGTTGATTGTCTGGCCCGCGCGCTGCAGAGCCGAGCTGAGCTCAGCGCTCGCTGAGAGGTCCGAGGAACCGCCCGCGGATCGGTCCGCTTTCACGAGAAAAGTGGCGACGGCGTCGATCGTCGGATTCGTATTTCCAACGATGATGACGTAGTCCCGGGCGGAAGAACCGGAAGGCAGATCGATCCCATTCGGAATGTCGGACGGATTGAGTACTCGGACCTCGCCGACGCTCATGGTGCTGATGTCGCTGGGCGGGGCTTTGGGCGCTGTGCCATCGCTTCCACCGCATGCGATGGCAGACGCCATTAGGACTGGGGCAAGCCTCTTCATTGCGGTACCTCTTGGACTGATTAAGGATTGAAACACGATATTCGAATCGTGCGAACGCCGACGAACGAGCGATGGCCCCATCAGCAGGAGCGTCAGGGACCATCGCGTCGTCGTCATTGCGCGATGCTGAACCTGAGCTGAAACTGACGCGGTCTTCCTACTGACGCTCCGCTAAAAAACGCGCCCTTCAACAGGTACTTCTTGTTGAAGATGTTGTCCACGTAAAATTCTGGATGAATGAGTGAGCGACCGAACGGCAGCGAAATCCCGGTGCTGGCGCCCAGAATGAAGCTCGGGTTCACCTTGATGCCCTTGTTGAAATCCAGGAGACCTGTCCCAAATGAGCAATTGCAAACGGACGGATCAACGCCATTGGTGAGGCCCGATCCGTAGGTGCCGGTGAGACTTAAGTACGCCTGGCGCAGCGAATAAGTTGCCGAGCCAAGAATGCTCAGGCGTTGGTCGTGATCAAGATCGAAGAAACCCGTCGGCTCATTTGTCGGAAAGAAGCCACCCGTTATGGGCCCGCTTCCATAGGCGTGATTGAGCGCGACGTTCAGATACGCGGAGAATGGTCCCGGAGGACGAATCTCCTGCACCGTCTCGATTCCGGTGATTTTCACCTTAGCGATGTTGACCGACGTCACGATGTTGGATCCCGGAACGGTGTTGTCGTCGATACCCGGCGAGCTCTGCTTGTAATACCCGGCGAATTTCGAAACGAGGCCGAAGGGGAATCGGTGTATGTATCCCGCCTCATAGAAATGATCGCGCTCGGGAAGCGTCGGCTCAGTCGCGACACCGCCCTGAGCAACGCTGGTGACCGCGCGCAGGTCCTCGACGTTGGTCGGCAAAAACAGTCGGCCGTAGTACAAATACACCGTATTGGCCGAGTTGGGGTAAAAGTTGAGTCGCACCCGGGGACTCCATTGCGACTGGGTTCCGGCAAAAGGAGCGTTGTGCGCGTCGTAGCGGATGCCCGTTCGAATCTCGAACTGCTCGACAGGGGACCAGGCGATTTGCCCGTATCCGCTGGCGTCCCATCCCTTCAGGTCGGAAATGGATGCGGGTCCGGGATTGCCGCTGGCGTCAACCGTGCTGAAATCCTCGTGACCACGAGTAAGGCTGGACAACGTTCCGAACTTTATTTCCATTTCGCGCGCCGGATGGATCGAATAGTCCGCCTTTACGCCGAACGCGTTGAAGTTTCTGTTCTCCTGGATGTTATACGGCGTAAGCGTATCCGGGAAGAAGATGAATTGCGGCTGGTCATTGATACCGGGAGTGTAGCGAAGACCACCGTGCCGATAGAATAGCCCCAGGAAAAGCTCCGGTGCCGCGCCCGCGCTTGCCGCGCTTCCGCCTTCAGTGTATTCGGGACCGGCAAATTGGTGTCTCCAGCCAAGATTCACGAAGCTGTTGACATCACGCTGGTTGTCGTCGAGCTGAGTATTCCCGGTCGTGTCGAACGGTACCTGGAACTTCGTCTGCGAGAGATTCGCGTCCAGATTGACGACGTCGTTCGCTCCGGGCGTGAACTGGATCTTGCCGAATCCATACCAGTCCTCGCCGTGATTGTGGAAGTTCTCGACATTGTTCGTCGTCGGATCGAGAATCACCGGTTCCTTCCGCATATCCGTGGTCTGATGGGAGCCAGAAAAGAAGTAGCCGAGCTTTCCGGAATTGGTGCTGGCGCTGACCCCCTGACCATAGGTGTTATAGTTTCCAGCGAATCCATTGAGATTGTAATGCAATCCGCCGGCAGGTACCCGTGTCGTGATGTTCACGACCGCGGAATTCTTGTTTCCGTACTCGGCGTCCCAACCGCCAGTTATGAAATCGATCTCATTGACAACCGATGGGTCGAACAATTCGTTGAGGCTGCCGGATATCCCGGCCGGCACCGGTACGCCATCGACGAAGTAAGTGTACTCCGCGTGCTGACCGCGAATGTGAACCTCACCGGTCGGAGCGCGAGCCGCACCAGCGATGGACTGCTGGAGGATCTGCGACGTGGTATTGGTCGGCGCTCCATGATACTGGTCCTGCTTGAATCGCTGATCCCCGGTGCGTGTATCAACGGCGAGTGGCACCGATGCGTTGACGGTAACGCCCTGCAGACTTATCGCCACCGGCGAGAGAGCAAAATTGACCTTGATATCCGCGTTGCTGTCGCCGAGGGTGACCGTCCTTGACTGCGGACCGAAACCGAGGAAGCGGGCCATGACAGTGTACGTTCCCTGGGCGATGTTGTGGGCCGTGTAGCGTCCAAACGCGTCGGTAATTGCGTTGGATATCACTTCCGTGCCCTGCATGATGCTGACTTCCGCCGAGGGAAGTGGTTGTCCGCTCGAAGAATCGGAAACGACGCCTGTAATATCGGCGTTTGCCGGTCGAACGGGGTAGGCCGCGGCAACGCGGGAGAAGAATATGAGCACAGCCGCAGCGACGAATGATGCGCGCGCAGCTCCACTGTGGATGCGCCGAATTGTAGCAATCATGAATTGCCTCGATATAGGGGTGCCATCGGAACGCCGATACACGTGTGATCGGCGCGCGTGATCCTGTGGTGCCGCGCACGCTGGAGCCGTCGGCTCCAGCGTGCGCAGATGGATTACGCCTGCGCGGGTGGCGCCCGGGGGAGGCTTGGTGCGCCGTCACTCAGCCACTCGGGGAGGAGCGGGAGACGGCGGGTAATCTGGAGGGACTTGGCGTGTTCAAGAGGCGGAGCCGAACGGGGCGTCGAGGTGGCAAGTGCGCCAGCGACGAACTGGCAGAGCGCGCAAGTGTCTTCCTGATGGACGCGGGGGCAACGCGGGTGCGTGTGATCTTCGGCGTGCGGGCGCACCGTGGCGCTCGCCACTCCGCCCGCCGCCGATGCATCGATGATGCCGGCGACGCCGGGCAAAACTGCTTGCCCGAGGGCGGCGGCGAAGATCCAAATGCGTACAGATCGCGAAACGCGTCTACCCACTCTGTCGTTTCCTTGGTGGTGAAGCTCGAACAAAATCTAACCGGGATATGCTCCGGGCCCAAATGTGCCTTGATTTCCAGCTTATTGATTTTGTGCAGCATCCTGACGCGTGAATACGCCTGCTAGTCAATTATTGCTGATTACTCTAGTCAAACATCTGACGATTACTTCAAATGATTGAGATCCCCGCACACACGATAGCGCAGCTCCTCTACCTCGTACACACCGATCCGGAGGAGCTGCGCGAAGCGCTCGGCGAGCTACGCGCTCCTGATATAGCCGAGGCTTTGCGGGAGCTGCCACCCGAAGCCGCAGCGAAGGTGATGGCGGCACTTCCGTTCGACCTTGCGGTCCAGGTGTTCGACGAGCCAGAGCTGACTCGCCATCGCTGTGCGATCATCCAGCTGATCGAGCCGCGCAAGGTCGGGCCGCTCATCGAGGCAATGTCAGCCGACCAGCAGGCGGATCTGTTCAGGGAGGTTCCTCGCGAAGAGCGGCCGCGCCTGCTGGCGACTGTGAGCGAGCCGACTCGCGCCTCGCTCCAGAAGCTCCTTCAGTATCCGCCGGAAACGGCCGGCGGAATCATGACCACCGAATTCGTCAGCGTTCCATCGGACTGGAGCGTCGAGCAGGCCCTGCGGCTGATCCGAGAAGTAGGTGGCCGCAAGGAAACCGTGTACGCGATTTACATCGTTGACCCCGCGACGCAGGAGCTGGTCCACGTCGTCTCGCTACGCGAGCTGCTGACCGCCGAGCGCGAGGATAACGTGCTCGACGTCGGCAACAGGAGACCGCCGCTGACCGTGAGGGCGGAGATGGATCGCGAAGAAGCCGCCCGCCTCATCTCGAAGTACAATCTGCTGGCGATCCCTATCGTCGACGATCAGCGACGCATGCTCGGCATCGTCACGGTTGACGACGTGATCGATGCTCTGGTGGAGGAGTCGACCGAAGACGTCCAGCGCTTCGGAGGTATGGAGGCCCTCGACGCGCCGTACATGGAAATCGGATTCGTGGAGATGATCAAGAAGCGGGCGGGTTGGCTGTGCGCGCTGTTCCTGAGCGAGATGCTGACGGCGACGGCGATGCAGCGCTTTCAGGGTGAGATCGAGCACGCTGCCGTGCTCGCGATGTTTATCCCCCTCGTCATGAGCTCCGGCGGTAATTCCGGTTCTCAGGCGACCTCGCTCGTGATACGAGCGCTCGCACTTCAGGAGCTGAAGCTCCGCGACTGGTGGCGGATCGCGATCCGCGAGCTGCCCACGGGACTGGTGCTGGGCGCCATCCTTGGCGTGATCGGGTTTACCCGCATCGTGCTCTGGCAGAATCTGCACATCTTCAGTTACGGACCCCACTACTTCCTGCTGGCCGTGGCCGTCGGGTTCTCGCTGGTCGGAATCGTCGCGTTCGGATCCCTGGCCGGATCGATGCTTCCGTTCCTATTGAAACGAATCGGATTCGATCCCGCGAGCGCGTCGGCTCCGTTCGTGGCGACGCTCGTCGACGTGACTGGTTTGGTGATCTACTTCTCGGTTGCGTTCCTCGTGCTTCACGGAACGCTTCTATGATCCCATCGGTGGTTGGGGGGGGCATGCTTCCACCGTACTGCAAAAGAACGGGCGGGAGGCGCGAGAAGCATAGCCGCCAGTTCGATAGTTCACTACGCCGGGACTTATCTCGGTAGGATCATGACACAAGCAACCGCTTGTGCCCTGAATGCCACAGAGGCAAGTCCGGGCGCCGTGAACTGAATCACTGGCAACCACGCTACTCGCGCCTCCCGCCCGTTCAGTTGCACTTGCCTTTCAGTCAACGTACCCTCGCAGCCGCTCCAGCATTCTACGATCGGTGGTCTCAGCATCGTCGAGTTTGGGTGTCTCGATGACCTTGCCGACGCTCGCGAGCCGAGGGTCGTTCATGATGCTACGGAACGCGCCCTCGCCAATTGCGCCTTCGCCGATCAGCTCGTGACGATCCTTGCGCGACCCCAGCGGGACCTTTGAATCATTGAGATGCATGAGACGAAGGCGCGATCTCCCGATCACGTCGTCGAAGCGAGCCCAGACGCCGTCGTAGTCGTTCACGATGTCGTAGCCGGCCGCGAAAATGTGCGCGGTATCGACGCACACGCCGACGCGCTTTCGGTAGGGAAGTGGGATCATCTCGATCAGCTTCGCCATCTCTTCGAAGCTGGAGCCCAGCACCGTCCCGGCACCGGCGGTCATTTCCATCAGGAGCATTGTTTCTCCCGGCGCGCGCTCGAGGGCGATTCCGATTGCCTCGGCGTTGCGCTCGAGCCCGCTCGACCTTTCATCCATGAAGTTCCCGGGATGCGACACGAGAAACTTGAGTTTAAGTGCGGCGCATCGCTGGAGCTCGCCGACGAACGAATCGATGGAGCGCTGACGCAGCACTGGGTCGGGGGAGGCGAGGTTGATCAGGTAGCTGTCGTGCGCGTTTGTCTCTCGAACGGCGGTATCGCCGAGCTCTGTCAGGAACGTCGTGCATTCCTCCTCCTCGCACACGCGCTCGGCCCAGCGACTGGCCATCTTCGTGAAGATCTGCATCGCCGTCGCGCCTATCGCCTTCGCGCGTGGAGGCGCCTTGCTCGTGCCGCCTGCTATCGAGACGTGAGCGCCGAGCGGGGCAGCCTTGCGGTCGCCTTGCTTCGGCGCGCGGGAATCACCGCGCCGCGGCACGCAGCCATTCTGCTGGATCGACCGCCGGCCCGCCGCGCCTGATCTCGAAGTGAAGGTGGGATCCAAGCGCGGGATCGCTGACGCCTACTGTTCCGAGCGGCTGGCCCTTGATTACGCGCGTTCCTTTTCGGACGGCGATCTTGTCGAGCGAGCCGTACACGGAATAATCGCCGCCGCCGTGCTCGAGAATGACGGTGTTGCCGTAGGTGCCCATCGGACCCGCGTAGGCAACCATTCCAGCGGAAACCGACTTCACCATCGTGCCGACGGGCGCGCTGATCCCGATTCCGTTCCAGCGGGTCGTGGTGTTGTTGGGATTCACGAAGCGGCCAAACCGATAGAGGAATGTTCCGTTAACCGGCCAATCCAGGCGGCCGATGTCCGTCGTGCGGATCGAGCTCGGCGCCAGCGCCACTGCTCCGCGTCCACTCGCCCTTCTACGCTCGGCTTCGAACGACGCGATCAGGTTGTTCAGTCGCGCCTCGCTCTTCTCCAGCTCCGCGAGACGCGCCTTTGTGCGCTTGGTGTCTTCCTGCACTCGCACGAGGTTCTTCGCCTGCTCCTTCTCGAGATCCGCGAGACGCGCCGCCTCGCGCTCCTTTTGCGAGCGATTCTCGGCCACGCTGTTCTGCAGCCGCACCAGTTGTATCTGCTGCGATTCGATTTTGGAGTGCAGCTCGTCGAGACGGTGAACCAGGCCCTTGTCTCTCAGGGCCAGCAGGTGCAGGTACTTGTATCGCGCGACGAGCTGTCCGACGGACTGCGCGGAGAAAAGCACCTCGGCGGAATAGAGCGGCCCCCGCTTGTAGATCTCGATCAGTCGCCGCTGCAGCACCGTGCGCTTCATCGAGGCTTCGCGCTCCGACTTCTGGAGGTCGTTGGTGGTCGTCTGCACCTCGTCCGTGATTGCGATCATCTGCTGGTCGAGGGACTTCACCATGCGCGCGGTCGCGTCGTGCTGCTTGTCGAGAAGATTCACTTCGTCTCGGATCTCGTGAGCGGTATTCTGGAGCCCGCTCATTTTCTTCTCGAGCTCGTCGCGCTCGGCACGAATGCGAGCGAGCTCATCGCGCTGTGCGTTAACCCGCGCTTCCGCGCTCTCGGTCTGCTGAGCCGACAACAGAGAAGTGAACAGCAGCGCGCAGAACGCAACCGCGTACGACGTGCGGCTCAGATTCGGCGTAAGTGTCTCCCCACCGAGAAGAGACTTCCGAGCACGCCCATCACCGCGCCGCCAACGACGCCGAGGAAGATGAGCTGGCGGTCGAAAAAAATCGTCTGCATGAAGTACTCGTTGACGACCCGGTTCGCGACCCACACGAAGACCAGCGCCAGCAGTCCGCCGAGTACGCCTTTCACGAGCCCATCGATGAGGAAGGGAAGGCGGATGAACATGTCCGTCGCCCCCACCAGGCGCATGATCGAAATCTCCTTCGCGCGCGCGAGCACGGTCATCCGGATCGTGGCGCCGATGATGATGATCGCGACCGCCGCGAACGCGACGCCGAGCGCGATTCCGGCAACCGTTGCGATATTCCGCAGGCGATAGAGCTTTTCCACCCACTCTTCGCCGTAGCGGACGTCGTCGATGAAGCTGTAGGTCTTCATCCGATCGGCCACGGACCGCACCGATGACGGGCTCCGCATGCCCGGCCGCAAATGCACCTCGATGGATGCCGGAAGAACGCCGGCCTCGAATACGTCAGCGAACTCGCCCATCTCCTTCCGCGCGCGCTCGAGCGCTTTCTCTTTCGACACATAGTCGATCCGCAGGACCTCGGGGAAGTCTCCGATGTCCTTCATCGCCGCCGCGACCGCTTCGATGTCCGCGCTGTCGCTCAAAAAGGCGCGTACCTCAACCCGTTCTTCTACTTCATCCAGTGCCTTTCGGATGTTGATCGCGACGAGACCGAAGAGCCCGAATGCGAAGAGCGAAAACGCGATAGTGACGATGCCGAGCGCGCTGAGGAGCGGCGCGCGGCGGGAGGCGGTCAGCGCTTCGCGGGCAGAGCGCATCTAGATCTGCTCCGTCGAGTCGGGCGGTGTCTCGCGCACTTCCCATGGCTCCTCGATCGGTCTCTCGGATGCGGGGGACTCGGATGAGTCGAAAACGACCCGGCCGTGGTTGAGCTCGATCGTTCGATAGTTGGAGCGGCGGACGAGGTCCAGGTCGTGCGTCGCCATGATCACCGCGGTCCCCGAGGAATTAATGTCGCGCAGCAGCTGGAACACGCTGCGCGTTGCGCGCTCGTCCAGGTTTCCGGTTGGCTCGTCGGCAATGAGGACGAACGGATCATTGATGAGCGCGCGCGCTATCGCCACGCGCTGCTGCTCGCCGCCCGAAAGCTCACGCGGGAAGCTCGTGGCTTTGGATGCGAGCCCCACCTGGGTAAGGACGCGGGTGACCTTCGCGCGAATCGTCGCCTTGGGAGCGCCCGTCACCTCGAGCGCGAAGCGCACATTGGCCTCGGCGGAGCGATCCTCGAGCAGGCGGAAATCCTGAAACACGATTCCGAGGCGACGCCGCAGCCGTGAGATCTCGCGACCGGTGGCGTTCTTCGAGCTGACGCCGTTGATCCACACTTCTCCCTGACTCGGCTTGTCATCCATGTAGAGGAGCCTGAGGATCGTCGTCTTGCCCGAGCCGCTCGGGCCAGTGAGGTAGACGAACTCGCCCTTCTTCACTTCGAAGCTTATTTGGGCCAGCGCGACTCCCGATCGCGGGTACTCCTTGGCGACATCGGTGAGGCGGATCATGATTACTGCTGAAGGGCCTGCTCGATATCGGCGATGAGATCTTCCGCGTTCTCGATCCCGACGCTCATCCTGAGGAAGCCATCGGGGATCCCGATCTTCGCGCGTTCGTCCGGGCTCATATGCGCGTGTGAGCTGTAACGTGGCTCTATCACCAGCGAATCGACGCCGCCGAGGCTCGCCGCGTAGGTGAACAGCTTGAGTCCCTTCACGAATCGGATCACAGCCGGGCCAGCGCCCTTGAGCTCGATTGCCATCATCCCTCCAAATCCATCAAGCAGCGTCTTGGCGATCTCGTGGTCGGGATGGCTCGGAAGCCCGGGGTAATGCACCTTCGCTATGTCTGGACGTTTGGAGCACCACTCCGCGATTCGCATGGCGTTTTCGTTCTGGCGCTTCACTCGGACATCGAGCGTCTTCAGCCCGCGCTCCAGAAGCCAGCATGCGAACGGATCCGGCGCCTGTCCCCAGACGATCATCTTCCGCCGAACCTCGTCGATGAAAGGCTCGTTCCCGCACACGACGCCGGCGAGGATGTCGTGGTGTCCGTTCAGGTACTTGGTGGCCGAATGGATGACGACGTCGACGCCATGCTCGATCGGACGGAAATTGATCGGGCTCGCGAACGTCGAGTCGACGACGAGAGCGATCCCCTCCGCGTGGGCGAGATTCTGGAGAGAGCCGAGCTCGAGCACGCGGCACGTCGGGTTCACCGGCGACTCGAGAAACACCACTCTCGTGTTCTTCTTAAGCGCTCGCCGCCACGCCCGTGGTTCTAGGGGATTCACGAGGGTCACCTCGATCCCCATTCCCGGGAGATCTTCAGTGAACAGTTTGAGCGTTCCGCCGTAGACCCATGAGCTCGACACCAGGTGATCGCCGGACCGGAGCAGCGCCAGCATCGCACACGCGGTGGCGCCCATCCCGCTCGAGAGCACGAGCGCCGCTTCGGATCCTTCCATCAGCGCCAGACGCCGTTGAACCCGCTCGGCGTTTGGAGTGTTGCCGTAGCGCGTATAGAGGAGGCCATCACTCGTCCCCGGTTCCTGGGCGAAATTGACCGACTGAACGAGCGGGGATGAGACGCTCTCGCCCGGAGCGGTTGGTGCCGCGCCGCCGTGAATCGCCGTCGTCGACAGTCCCAGCTTGCGTGTCACTTCTGCCAAGCGCTCTCCTATCCGAGGTTGCGGGTGCTGCCGCCCGCGTCGAAATCGTGCTTGACGACGCGTACAATCTCTGCTGGGGCGATGCCCAGGACGTCGCGGGCAACGACGCTTCCCGGGCTCACCGAATCATCGACGACCAACACCGCCAGCTCGTGACGCCGGGGGCCGTAGACCCAGACGAGCTCGCCGTCCTCGAGCAGACGCCGGCGCGCATCGCTCGGGTGCAGCCGAACGAGTGGCCCGCGCTCGGAATCACCGGTGCGCGTCGAGATGTATCGCGAGACCATCAGCCACGGCTGGAACCCCTCCATCATGCGTCGAGTCTCGTCGCCTGCGAGGGAATCGTGGCGCTTCCGACGGCGACATACGCATTGTCGTAGCGAATCAACAGCCGCCGGCGCCACAGCGTGTCGAGCATTCGCTCGGCGTCGGCGCTCGATAGTCCGATCGCATCCGCGACGTCAGCGCTGACACCGGTGCCCAATTGCGAGATTATCTCCCACGCCCGCCGCTCCTCGAGGCCGACAATCCCGATCAGACGCGACTCACCATCAGCGTGTTGGGTCACCAGAGCCAGTTTGTGACGCTCCAGCACCGCTTCGATCGCCTCCATGTGCGACTCGCTGATCCCGCGGAACACGAAATACACCTCACGGCGCGGAGCATCGATGCTCACGTACTGCAACAGCAGTTTTGCTACGATCTCGTCGGCGCAGGAGAAATCGAGCAGCCCGACGTGCGAGAAGTCGATTATCGTGAGCGCCCGGTCGCCAATGCGGTCGAGCTCCTGCTCTATCTCGCATCGAACCGCCGCGCCTGTCGGACGCGTAACGAGGTTCGAATAGAGCTCGCAAACGCTCTTGCGAAGCATCGAGCTCACATCGATGTGATTTATCACGCCACGCGCTCCGGAATCGTTATCTGCACCTGCGCCCCCGGAAAGTATGAGAGGTCCTCTACCAGCGGCTCGTCCTCGTCCCAATCGCCCTTGGGAAGCACAGCAATGCGGGCGGTGCCACTTCTGATGGAAAGTTTACCATCCCAGTTTCCAACAAAACGCCTCACTCCGGCAAGGCCTTGACCTCGGCCGGGATCCCTGAACCGGGATGCCCCGCGCATGACGGTCTCCTCCAACGCCTGCCCATCGTCCCAGCGGTCCTTCCTCTGAAATCCCGGCGCCGACTCGAGCGACTGCCTGAATCCAATTCCCGGATCCGCGACCGCGATGACCACGACCTTGCGCCCGCCGAGGCGAACGCGCCAGGTGTACGTCTGCACGGCAACCCAGCCGCCGCGGCCGGCGTGCTCGACGATGTTCTGGCAGACTTCCGATAGCGCCATCGTGAACCGCATGGTGATCTTCGCGTCGAGGTTCAGGTTCTTCACCAAAGCGTCCTGAGCTCGCTGCTGGATCTTGTCGACGACGCTATGGACGTCGTCGCTCTTGGAGATGGACGTAACCTCGAGAAGCACGCTCGTCTCCGCCGCCTTGGTGCTCTTCACACGTCCCTGCAGCTCGTACAGCTCGGCTGCGTGCTTGAAGAAATCCATCCTCGACCAGTACGTGCTGACGTTCTCCGCCTCAGGGACATACAATATCGGCCTCTCCGCGCGGGACTGCGCCAGCGCCAGCAGCGCCGTCAGGCCGTACGGGGACGCCCACCGCGCGTGCCTCGTGTCGACGATGATTTTCTCGTCGAGCGGCAGCGGTGCGACCTGATCCAGCACCTGCTCGAAGGACTTGTCCTCGAGCGAGTGTGGAACGTTGATGATTGTCGTCACTTGATGCTGAGCTCTCCGCGCAGGTAGTCGGCGAGACCGGTAGCGCCGCGATGGTCCACGTTCAGGGAAGCCGCGTCGAGTGCGCGGTCGATTGCTGCGTCTAAGGTATCACCCGCCAGGAGGCGGGAGAAATAGGTTGCGCCCCACACATCTCCGCAGCCTATCGGATCTCCCGGCCCCGGATGGCGTCGAGGTTTTGCCGGAACTAGCGCGGTGCGGATCGCGCCCGCGGGAAAGCCGAGAATCGGGCGCTGCACGTCGGAGATTCGATCGAAGCCCGAAGCGGCGAAGTAGACCACGCCGCGACTGCCGAGCGTAATGGCTATCGAGGAAACGCCCTCTGCAAAGGCGATAGCAGCCAAGGCCATCGGGTCGCTAGCCATCATGCTCATCTCGTCTTCGTTTACCTGGATCAAGTCGAAGCACCGGCACCACGCGGCGGGATTCGGGAGCGGTTGCAGCGCCCTCATTCCATCAGGTTGGACCGCCAGCAGCAGCGAGTGCAGATCGCAGTAGATCGGACCGCGGAAATGCTGCCTGATGAGCTGCGCCGTTTCGAGATCGAGCTCGAAGCCGCTGATCAGATTGATGTAGAGCGCGTCGAGATCGGTGAGGAGAGGCTTCAGGCCCAACCAGCTCCATCTGGGAACGCCGCCGCTCAGCCGCTCGCAGCGGCGCTCGTCGCTCAGGTAGTGAAGCGCGACACGATTGTTCGGGTGGGGCACCTCGATCGGAGCTGCATCCGGCGCGGCGCGGTCCAGGTTGGCGACGAATTCCCGAGCAGACTGCGCGAGATCGCTGCCGACCTTGAGGATCGGAACAAACTCCCAAACCGCTGGAAGCGCGGCCTCGAGCGCGCCGAGCGCATAGGTGATCCCACCCCATTCTTCGACGGGCGCGTCCCGCGGATCGCGTCCGTGAATCACGTCCCAGACGAAACTGCCCATTACCCCGACGCGCTTTTTTCGCGGCTTCGAGTTTCCGTGGGCCATCACCTACAGCTCGCCCAGCTTCTGCATCTTGAAAGTTGCGATCGCACCGACGACGCCGGCGGAGAGGGGAAGCGCGCCCGGAACGATGCGGCACGCTTCGACCGCGGGCTTGAATGCGCGGCGCTTCACCTCTGCGCGCAACGGTCGGAAGAGCGCGTCTCCCGCCTGAGTGACGCCGCCCGCGAGCACCACGGTATCCGGATTGAACATGTTGAGGAGATTCGACACGCCTGCCCCGAGAAAGCGAGCCGTCTCGCGCACGACCTCTCTGGCGGTCGAGTCGCCGCGCTTCGCGGCCTCGTAGACGGTCTGCGCAGTGATCTTGCGCAGATCGCCGTCGACCATGCTCACAATTATGGATTCGCTCTCGTCCCCGCGCAGCGCTTCCCGCGCGCGCTCGGCGATCGCCGGCCCGGAAGCGTAAGCCTCGAGGCATCCGTAGTTCCCGCATTTGCAGCGGCGTCCTGTGGAATCGATCGTCGTGTGACCGATCTCTCCCGCCACATCAGATGCGCCGTGATACAGTTTGCCCTCGAGGATTATTCCCCCGCCGATTCCGGTACCGAGCGTCATCCCGATCACGTTTCGGCCACCTACCGCGGCGCCGCACCAGAACTCGCCGAGCGTCGCGCAATTGGCATCGTTGTCGAGGGTGGCTTCGAGATGCACCCGGCTCGAGATCTCGTCGCGCAGCGGAAAATTCTTCCACCCAAGGTTTGGTGTCACGATGACGACGCCCTTCTCGCGATCGAGCGGGCCGGGCGATCCAATGCCGACACCCAGAAAATCGGAGCGCTCCGCACCCGTCTCCGACATCGTCTGCGCGATTACCTGCTCGATCATTCCCGCGATTCGATCGACGACCGAGGCGGCTCCACCGTCAGCGAGTGTCTGCGTGGTGTGCATGGCGATCTCGCGGCTACCATCGAGCGGCATCGCACCGGCAACGATGTTGGTTCCGCCCAGATCCACTCCGACGATGTAACGCTCCTTCACGCTCATACGGGCACCGATGGGTTGAGGACTTCCGTCAGCAGGCTCGAGATGTAGTCCGGCGTCAGCTCGCGCATGCAGCGCCAATGTCCGAGCGGACACCGCTGTGGTCCGTGTCGATCGCACGGACGACAGGACAGGCTGTCATTTCCCGCGACCGCGCTTCTCTCGGCGAGAGGACCAAACCCGAACTCCGGCACCGTCGGGCCGAAGATCGTGACTGTGGGCGTTCCCATTGCCGATGCAAGATGCTGCGGTGCCGAATCATTCGTCACTATCGCTTGCGCGCGGCCAATCAGCTCCGCCGACGCCAGCAGCGGCAGAATTCCGACCGCATTGATCACCGTGTCCGGCGGCAGCGCTTCGGTTATCTGCGCCGCAATCGCGGAATCGGCCTTCGACCCTATGACGGCGATCCTGAAGTCGTCGGCAAGCAGCTTCGCCAGCTCGACATAGTATGGCCACCGCTTTGTTCCCCAGGCACTGCCCGGCGCGAGGGCAACGAACGGCTCGTCGGTGCTCCGGCTCTGGCGCAGCAACGAGTCGACCATGCGTCGGTCCTCGTCCGACGGGTACAGGCGCGGCCGGACCTGGTCGCGCGTAGGAGGATCCGCGCAATCCGACATCGATAGCGACCACAGTCGCTCGACGTGATGCCGGTCGGGCCGGTAAGGAACCTGAATCGTGTAGAGCACTCGTCCAGTGGAGCTTCTAAATCCGATTCGCTCCTTTGCGCCGGTCATCATGGCGATGAGCCCGCTGCGGAACGAGCCCTGCGCAAGGTACGCGGCTTTGTAAGGGCGCCTGCCGCGGATTTCCTGGATCGTTTGCCACATTCCGACCGCCGCTCCGTAAGTCCCACGCTTGTCGTAGCGGATGACGGTGCGAATGTCCGGATTGTTGGCGAGAGCGGCCGCGCCACCGGGAGTGACGAGGACGTCAACCGTCCCGCGCCGGGCCAACTCGGCGATGAGCGGCGTCGTGAGAATGACGTCGCCGAGAAAGCTCGTCTGGATAACGAGCGATCCGCCCACTCAGTCTACCTGCAGCACGGCGAGAAAAGCCTCCTGCGGAATCTCCACGGAGCCCACCTGCTTCATTCTTTTCTTTCCCGCCTTCTGCTTCTCGAGCAGCTTGCGCTTGCGCGAGATGTCGCCGCCGTAGCACTTGGCAAGCACGTCTTTGCGGAGAGGTTTGACGCTCGTTCGCGCGATGACCTTCGATCCGACCGCCGCCTGAATGGCGACCTCGAACAGCTGCCGCGGAATCAGATCCTTCAGCTTGTCGGCGATCTTGCGTCCCCACTCGTACGACTTGTCCTCGTGGATGATCACGCTGAACGCATCGACCGGGTCCCCGTTGATCAGCATGTCGAGCCTGACGAGATCGCTGCGCCGGTACTCCAGCATGTCGTAGTCGAGCGAAGCATAGCCCCGGCTCACGGTCTTAAGCTTGTCGAAGAAATCGAGGATGATTTCGCCGAGCGGGAATTCCCAATCGAGCTCGACGCGCTGGGTGTCGAGGTACGTCATGTTCTTGTAGACGCCGCGCCGCTCCGTGCCGAGCGTCATGATCGGGCCGATATACTCGGCGGGCACCATGATGCGAGCCTTCACGTACGGCTCCTCGACATAGGCGACGGTCTGGCCCGACGGCATCAACGACGGGTTCTCGATCAGCTGCATCGATCCGTCGGTCAGATAGACCTTGTATTCGACCGATGGAACGGTGGTGACGAGCTCGAGATCGAATTCGCGGCGCAGTCGCTCCTGTACGATCTCCATGTGGAGGAGTCCGAGGAACCCGGCGCGGAATCCGAATCCGAGAGCGGTCGACGTCTCCGGCTCGTAGTTGAGCGACGCGTCGTTCAGCTTGAGCTTCTCGAGCGCATCGCGCAGCGTCTCGTATTGCGTCGTGTCCGTCGGGTAGAGTCCAGCGAACACGAAGCTTCGCACGGCTTTATAGCCTGGTAGTGCTTCACTGGCGTGGTTCTCGGCGTCGAAGATCGTGTCGCCCGCGCGGGTTTCGCTCACCGATCGCACGCTTGCAACCACGTATCCGACTTCGCCCGGACCCAGCTGATCGGCGGGAACCTGACGCAGCTGATTGTACCCGACTTCATCGACCTCGTAAACCGACTCACTCGCGCCGAACGTGATGTGCGTTCCCTTCTTTATCACGCCGTCGACTACGCGCACACTCGGGATCGCGCCGCGATACTTGTCGTAGTAGGAGTCGTAGATCAGCGCGCGAAGGGGAGCGTTCTCGTCGCCCCCAGGTGCCGGGACCTTGCGCACGACCTCCTCGAGGAGCTCGCTGATTCCGATGCCTTCCTTCGCGCTGACGAGAAGGATTTCGCTCCCGTCGATGCCGAGGAGGTCAGCTACTTCCTTACGACGCTTTTCCGGCTCGGCCCCGGGGAGATCTATCTTGTTGAGAATGGGAATGATCTCCAGGCCCGCGTCCATCGCCAGGAAAAGATTGGAGAGAGTCTGGGCCTCGATTCCCTGGGACGCATCGACGACGAGGATCGCGCCTTCGCACGCCGCAAGTGAGCGCGAGACCTCGTAGGTGAAGTCGACGTGCCCGGGAGTGTCGATGAGATTGAGCTCGTAGTCCTGTCCGTCGCGCGCCGCGTACGTCATGCGCACGGCGTTGAGCTTGATGGTGATCCCGCGCTCGCGCTCGAGGTCCAGAGTATCGAGCACCTGGGCCTTCATCTCGCGCTTCTGCAGCATGCCGGTGGCCTCGATGAGCCTGTCGGCGAGGGTCGACTTGCCGTGATCGATGTGTGCGACGATGCAGAAGTTGCGGATGTGCTCGAGCTTCAACGGGGTGTCTCTGGGTTGTGCGGGATGCGACGGAAGGAACGTCGTAATATAACCGTCAAGCGCTCTCTTCCCGGCGCTCAGAAAAAGAAAGAGGGCTGCTTTCGCAGCCCTCTTTCTCGAATCAGTGTGTCTACGCTTATTGCTAGTTCGGCGGAGGAGCGCGAAGCGGCTCCGACTTGGTAATCGGTGTCACTACTCGTGGTGGCGGAGGCGGCGGTGTGGAAGTCGGTTCATGCACCACCGGTGGTGGAGGTGGAGATTGTCTTGGCGGGTCAGCAACGTGGACTGGCGGCGGCGCCGCAGAGCGCGGCTCGGGCCGGTACTCGCGGAGAGGTTGCGACCCGGTCGCTGCTGTTGGTTCCCCGCGCGGTGCTGTGACGCGCTCGATCGGGACTCGACCCGGCGGGGGCGACATCGTTCCGGACTGTGGCCGGTAGCCCTGAAGAATCTGGCCCGGCTCGGAACGGCGCCTTCCGGGAGCCGTGATCGTCACGTCGCCCAGCTGAGGAAGTCCGGAGCGTTGCGGCAGCGGAAAGACTCCCTCCGGAGCTGTACTCCGACCGGACTTAGGGGGACGCAGTGGCTTGGGATGCTGAGGGAACCGATACTTGGGAAATCCGGTCGTGTCGCCCGGAGGCCGCGGCGATATCGGCGGACGCCGCCCGGCTACCCTCAACGGAGCGATCGCGATTATCGGAGAGCCGCAAATGTCGTAGCCGAGGATTCTGACCTGCTGGCCGTGCGACCTGAGCTGCCCTATGCGGTTGAACGCCTGAAAGCGATTGAATGCCAGAGTCGGAGCGAACGCGTAGCCGTAGTACAAATCGCATGAAGAGTAAGAGCCGAGCGCGTAGCCGGCGTACCGGTTGCCGGAGAAGCGCATGTAGTCCCGTCCGATCGGCTCGCCTTTGGCGCCCAGATAGCTGGCCAGCGCCCCCTCGGCAGACTCCGGACTCCGGCCCTCGATCAGCCCTCTGATCGCCGAGATGTTCCAGTCGCCGTCTCGCTCGATCAGATCCAGGTTGAACGGTGCCCGCGAAGCAAGCGCTATCACCGTGCCGCGCGAATCCATGTAACCGTCAGCGTAATTGCCGTAGCCGGAGTTGGAAGCCGAGGAGTAGTACCCACCTCCATCGTTCGGCTGCGCAAAGCCGGCGAAGAAATTGGGAAGGTTGAGCTGCTTGTGGGCGAGGATCCGCACCGAAATGCCGGGGAAATCGGGGTGCAGAACCTGGATGCGTCCGTCGACATCCATCGAGACCGCGAAGATGTAGGCGTTCTCCGAGACGTCTATGACGGGAGTCACATAGCTCGTGGTCTGGAGGGCGTAGGAGCCGTTCGAGGAATAGACCCGGATTATTGGGGCTCGCTGCCGGGCTGTCTCCTGCGCTCCGGCGACTGAAGCGATTGCGCACAGTAGTAACGAGGAAGTACCCACCGCCGCCGCCAATCTTGTCGCTCGCATATCGACCTCCACGGGTTTGTATACAATTTCGCGATACGAATTTGTAAAGTCAATGGTGAACTGAGGCGGAAGTGGGCGGGCCAGAGTCCTGTCAGGCTGCTGTCAGGAGCGCCCATGGCCCAATCTACCGTGGGGCGGGCCGCTACCTGTAGCTCCGGAGCGCACTTACTTTGCGCCATGCCGCTCCCACAACTGCTCTCGATATTCGAGTCTCTGGCTGAATTCCGGGAGCTGCTGAGCGATCTGCCGGGGCCGGCCTCGCGCCGCGCGCTGGGCGGCCTTCACGGATCGAGCGATGCCGTCGTGCTCGCTTCTCTCTCCAAGAATCTTACGCGCCGCTTCTTCGTCGTGTTGAACGACGACGTCGCCGGCGCCGAGCGCTGGCTCGCGGATTTGGGCACCCTCGTAGAGCCCGAAGAAGTTGCCTTCTACCCTCCGCGGGAGAGCTTCGGGGAGGCGGAGGCCCACGCGGAAGTCGCCGGCGAACGTGTTGAAACACTGGAAAGAATCGGCCGCGGAGACCTTCGAATCGTCGTCACCACCAGCCGAGCGCTGCTCGAGCGCACCCAGCTGCCGCGCGCGCTGGCTTCCGCGAGGCTCGAGCTGAGAAAGGGAGATACCAGGCGCCCGGAGCAGCTGGCCGCGCACCTCGAGGCCATTGGCTTCGAGCGCGTTCCCATGGTGGAAGACGTCGCGCAGTTCAGCGTTCGGGGCGGGATCTTCGACATCTACAGCTTTGGCATGGCGGAGCCGGTGCGCCTCGAGTTCTGGGGCGACGACATCACCGAGCTGCGCCATTTCGACCTCCTCACCCAGAGATCGACCCGCGACGCGCCGACCGCGCTTGTACTCCCCGTGGACGGCCAGATCAGCACGGGGGATGTCGAGCCCGAGCGCTCGTCCATTCGGGCGCTATTTCCGCCCGACACGCTGTTCGTGGTGCCGCGCGGAACCCACGTGAAGCCCGAGCTGGAGCGAACCTGGGCGGAAGCGCAGCACCACATCGACCTGGCCCGGCGTCGAGGAGAAGACACCCCCAGCCGCGACGAGCTGTTCGAGTCTCCGGACACCACGCTCCGTGCGCTCAGTGAATACGGAACGATCGATCTCTCAGGCGAAGATGCGCGGATAGTCTTTCCAATCAGGGAGCCGGAAGAGATTCAACGCGACATGAGGCGGCTGAAACAGGTCGTCGCCGATGGAATCCCGACGGTGATCCTGTGCGACAACGCCGGTCAGGCCGAGCGTCTCGACGAGCTCCTGAACGACGACCGCGTCTCGCCGGCGACCCTCGCCATAGGAGTTCTGGACGGTGGCTTCGTGATGCCGCCGCGTGGAGAGTCCTTCGCGGGCTATCGAGTACTCACCGACCACGAAATCTTCCGCCGCGAGCGGCGCTTTCGCCGAGCGCGGCGCTACGTCACCGGCGCTGCTCTCGAGAGCCTGACGGCGCTTAAACCGGGCGACTACGTCGTGCACCTCGAGCACGGAGTAGGGATCTACCGCGGCATGGAGAAGATCTTCGTGCGCGAGAGCACGGTCGAAGTCGCGGTGATCGAGTACGAGGGAGGCGACCGGCTCAACGTCCCGCTCTATCGCATCGACCAGGTCGAGCGATACCGATCCGCCGCCGACATCACAAAGGACGCCTCGCCGCCGCGGCTGCACGCGCTCGGCGGCAAGCGTTGGGCGTCGCAGCGGGACAAGACGCGCGCCGCGATTCAGGAGATGACGGTCGAGCTCCTCGACCTGTACGCACGTCGCAAAGTCGCGACCCGACCGCCGCACCTGCCGGATACCGTGTGGCAGCGCCAGCTCGAATCGTCATTTCTATTCGAGGATACTCCCGATCAGCGGACGGCCACCACCGACGTGAAGGGCGACATGGAGCGTCCTCGACCCATGGATCGGCTCCTTGTCGGCGACGTTGGCTACGGCAAGACCGAGATCGCGGTGCGCGCCGCGTTCAAAGCGGTACAATCGGGCCGGCAGGTGGTCGTGCTGGTGCCGACGACGATCCTTGCCGACCAGCACGCGCGAACATTCGGCGAGCGGCTGGCCGATTTCCCAGTGAGGGTGGAAACGCTGAGTCGCTTTCAGACGCCCAAGGAACAAGCGGTCGTGCTCGCCGATCTCAAAGCCGGGAAGGTCGATGTCGTCATCGGCACGCATCGCCTTCTGAGCCCGGACGTCGCGTTCTCCGAGCTCGGACTGATCGTCGTTGACGAAGAGCATCGCTTCGGTGTCAAACACAAGGAACGCCTCAAGAGGCTCAGACTCGATACCGATGTGCTCACGCTGACCGCCACGCCTATTCCGCGAACTCTTCACCTCTCGCTGGCCGGCCTGCGCGACATGACACTAATGCAGACGCCCCCACGAGATCGCTCGCCCGTGCTCACCTACGTCGAGCCGTGGGACGATGGCTTGATCGACGAAGGCATTTCACGCGAGCTTGATCGTGGCGGCCAGGTTTTCTTCGTCCACAACCGGGTCGAGACGATCGATGGGATGGCGGAGCACATCCGCCACGTCGTGCCACGCGCCCGCATCGGCGTCGGACACGGGCAGATGCGCGAGCGAGAGCTCGAGCAGGTCATGCGCAAGTTCGTCGACGGCGAGATCGACGTCCTCGTCTCGACGATGATCGTGGAGTCGGGGCTCGACGTTCCGAACGCCAACACGATGTTCGTGAACCGCGCCGACACGTTCGGCCTGGCGCAGCTGTATCAGCTGCGCGGCCGGGTCGGCCGCTCGCACCGCAGGGCGAGCTGCTATCTGCTGGTGCCGGATTCGATCGACGAAGATGCGAATCGCCGCCTCACGATTCTGGAACACCATACGCAGCTCGGGGCCGGCTATCAGATCGCGCTCAAGGATCTCGAGCTGCGCGGCGCCGGCAATCTTCTTGGTCCCGAGCAGTCGGGGTTCGTGCACGCCGTCGGGTTCGACATGTATCTCCGCATGCTCGATGAGACCGTCAAGCGCCTGCTACGCGGCGACGACGCTCCCCGGCTCCAGCCATCCGAGATCTCGCTCGACGTGCCGTCGTATCTTCCCGACGAGTACATCAACTCGCAGGACGCCAAGCTCGACATATACCGGCGCCTCACGCACATGACGGACGCCGCGGAGATAGAAGCCTTGAAGGAGGAAGTGCGCGATCGCTTCGGGGTGCTCCCCGAGCCGGCCCGGTTTTTTTTCGCCACTGCTCTGCTTCGCCTCCTGGGCGGCGCGTCCGACATCGAGTCGGTGCTGGTGCGCGGAAACGAGGCCCGTATTACCTTTCGCGAGCACGCGGTGCCCCGTATGAAGGGGATTTCGGCGGCGTTCCACGAGGTACAGTTTCAGGCGGAAGTGCGTCGCGCGCATCCGCTGTCGCTCAAGCTCACCCGTCTTGGAGGAGCTGAGATGCTCGATGGACTTGTCCGTGCCCTGACGACACTGCGCCCCACCTGACAGCTAACCCGTACGACGCAAACATGAAACGCAATATCGCTCTCGCCGCTGTAGCGGCTTTTACGCTTTCGGCCTGCTCCGGCCTCAAGGACGCTCTCAACGCGCACACCGACTGGGTGGCCCGCGCCGGAAGCGCTGAGCTCACGGTCGCCAAGCTGGGGAACCTGCTCGGCAAATCGCGCGCGCCGATCCGCAAGGACATCGCCAAGTCGATCGCGAACGTGTGGGTCGATTACCAGCTGCTCAGCGTCGCCGCGGCGCACAATGACTCGCTGAGCGATCCCAAGATGATCGACGAAGCGATGTGGCCGGCGATCGCCAATCTGAAGGCGCGCAAATGGTATGACATCGTGTCGAAGGGTTGGGGCGTGGAAGACACCGCCGCCGCCAAGCGCCAATGGGACAGCGACCAGATTCTGGCCGCCGACCATATCCTCCTGCTCACGCAGGGAATGAACGACGCGCAAAAGGCGAAGGTCAGAGTAAGAATCGATTCGATTCGCCGCGTGGTTACTCCCGCCAACTTCGCCGATATCGCAAAAAAAAACAGCCAGGACCAGCAGTCAGCGCGTAACGGAGGATCGCTCGGAATCTTTGCGAAGGGCTCGATGGTTCCCGAGTTCGAGAAGGCGGTCGTCGCGCTCAAGCCCGGCCAGATCTCCCCGGTGGTTCAGACCCAGTACGGATTTCACATCATTCACCGGCCGACCTACGATCAGATCAAGGGCCAGCTACTAATCGCCTCGAAGGGACGAAGCGTCGCCGTCGCGGAGAGCACGTACCTCGCCAAGCTCGAGGCGAACGGCAAGATCGAGGTGAAGAAGGACGCGGTTACGACCGTGAAAGCGCTGGGCAATGATCCGGACGCGTACCGGCGCGACAACACCGTGCTCGCGACATCGGTCGCGGGGAAATTTACGACAGCCCGTCTCGTCGGCTGGCTGGAGACGCTGCCGCCACAAGCCCGGGTGCTCGATCAGATCAAGCAGTCGCCCGATTCGCTCCTCCTGCAGCTGGTTCGCAACTTCGTCAAGAATGAGCTGGTGCTGAGGCAGGCCGACAGCGCCAAGGTGCAGATCGATCCAGCCGAGCTGGCCCAGCTCCGCGCGAGCTTCAGCAACGCCGTTCGCTCGGCGTGGGCGCAGCTTGGGGTGACGCCGGCGTCGCTGGCGGATAGCGCCAAGAGCGAAGGCGACCGCGAGAAGCTCGCCGCCAAGCGGGTCGACGAATATTTCACGCGTATGATCCAGGAGCAGGCGCCGTTCGTGGCCGTTCCGACGCCGCTCTCGAACGTTCTGCGCGAGAGGTTCAAGTATTCGTTCAATGACGCAGGGTTCGACCGTTCGGTTCAGGAGGCGGCGAAGATCCGCAGCTCCGCTGACTCGGCGCGCTCGGCGGCCCAGCCGTCGACGGCTGTGCCTCTGGGACCTCAACCGGTCCCGGCTCCACCGACCGCGTCCTCGACTCCTCCGGGCGGCAAGAAGTGATCGAACCACGATTCAGTCGCGGGGTAGGATCCGGGATGATCAAGCGACTACTCGTTGCCGCGGCGTTCGCGCCCATAGGGATCGGAGCACAAACACCAGCCGCTCCCCCACCGGCGGTGCCGCCGGCCCTACCGATCGATCGCGTTGTCGCGATCGTCGGCGACCAGCCGGTTCTCTGGAGCGATGTGCTCACCTCCATCAATCAGCGTAGAGCGCAGGGCTTGCAGCTTCCCACCGATTCCGTCGGACAGGCCACTCTCGCGCGAACGGTGCTGGGCGAGCTCGTGGACGAGGAGATGCTCGTTCAGAAAGCGAAGGAGATGAAGCTCGAGGTTACGGACGCCGACAACACCGCCGGCGCCGACCGTCAGATCAAGTCGGTTCGCGCGCAATTCTCCTCAGACGACGACTACCGCGCCGAGCTAAAGAAGGCAGGACTGGGGTCGCCTGAGGAGTATCGCAAGTCACTCATCGAGCAGTACCGGCGCCAGAGCCTCCAGCAGAAGGCGTTCGCCGAGCTGCGGAAGAAGGCCAAGCCTGTCAACGTCACCGAGGAAGAGGTGACGGCGGCGTTCGAGCGCAGCCGCGCCGATCTTCAGAAGCGTCCCGCCACTATAACGTTCAGACAGATTGTCGTGGCGCCGAAGGCATCACCCGCGGCAAAGGCGAAGGCGAAGGCGCACATCGATTCGCTGCTCGTCGAAATCCGAAAGGGCGGCGACTTCGAGCAGATCGCCAAGCGTGAGTCGATGGATCCGGGGACGAAGCAGCTTGGCGGCGACCTGGGCTGGAATCGCCGCGGCAGTGGTCTCGTTCCCGAGTTTGAAGCGATGATGTTCGCGCTGCGCCCCGGGGATGTGAGCCCGGTAATCGAGACGGCGTTCGGTTATCACATCATCAAGGTCGATCGCGTGCAGTCCGCCGAAGTGAAAGCGCGCCACATCCTGATCGCTCCGGTGATCGACTCCGCCGACGTTGCCGCTGCCAAGGTCGAGGCGGATACGGTGGCGGCGCAATGGCGTCGTGGCGTGCCGTACGATTCGCTCGTCGCGAAGCACCACGATCCGACGGAAGAGAAGGGTGTGCTGCAGCCGTTCCAACGCGATTCGCTGCCGGCGTCCTACACCGCGGTCATAACCGGCGCCAAGGCAGGCGACATCACCGCGCCGTTCCAGCTGGCGAATCCGCGCGGACAGCCCAAGTACGCCGTTCTCCAGATAGTGACGGCGACGGACGCCGGCGAATACAAGGAGAGCGAGATCCGCGATCAGATCCGCGCCCAGCTCTCGGACGAGAGATCGATCAGGCTGCTGCTCGACGACATGCGGAAGCAGACTTACGTCTCGCTCAGGATGTAGACAGTGAAAGCGCGTCTTGCCATGACCGTCGGGGATCCCCGCGGAATTGGACCGGAGATCGTCGCCAAAGCGCTCGCTGACTCACGGGTCGGCGAGCGCTGTGACATTGTGGTCGTGGGTCCGGAGGAATCCGGGGTCGGCGTCGGAGAATCAGTGGGACGGTGGCGCGCCGAAGGCGGCCCCGCGCTGGCCGGCAAGCTGAGCGGGCTCGCGATCGAGCGGGCCGTCCAGATGTGTATTGCGGGCGATGTCAGTGGCATAGTGACCGCCCCGATCGACAAATCAGCGCTGCATGCCGGCGGCTACGATTATCCCGGACACACGGAAATGCTCGGGCACCTGACGGGCGCGCCTGTCGCAATGATGCTCGCGTCGGACAAGCTTCGAGTCGTTCTCGCGACAACGCACATCGCCCTCCGCGACGTACCCGAGAACCTGACCGCTGACCTCATAACCCAGGCAGCCGGGATCACGCGCAAAGGACTAAAGGACTGGTTCGGGATCGCCGAGCCACGGATCGCGCTGTGCGCATTGAATCCGCACGGAGGCGATGGCGGGAGATTCGGCAGCGAGGACTCCATGCTCCTCGCGCCCGCGGCGCGCGCCGCTGGAATCGAGGGGCCTTTCCCCGCCGACACGGTTTTTGTGCGCGCCATGCGCGGCGAGTTCGATGCGGTGATCGCGCCATATCATGATGTAGGCATGACTGCCATCAAGGTCGCGTCCTTCGGCAGTGCCGTGAACGTGACGCTCGGCCTTCCATTTCCGCGCACGTCGCCGGATCACGGAACCGCGCTCGACATCGTCGGCCTGAATCGCGCCGACCCGTCGAGCATGATCGCGGCTACGCTTCTTTGTGCGTCGATTGTGGCTCGGGGTCAGTCGCGCGGCGGTCGCCGACCGCTTGCAGATCGACCGACAGAGACTCGATCCTCCGCCCGTCCATCTCGCGCACAGTGAATATCGCGCCGCCGGCGATCACGCGGTCACCGACGATGGGCAGCCGGCCCAGCACTCCGAACACGTAGCCCCCGATCGTGGTGTAGTCCTCGTCGGGGATGGTGAGACCGAAGTGCTCGTTCAGCTCACCGATGTGCGTGCTCCCCGGCACCAGCGTTTGTCCTGCGCGGGTATGGAGGGGAGCTTCGGCATCCTCGGGCGTGTCGTACTCGTCGAGAATCTCGCCGACGATCTCCTCGAGCAGGTCTTCCATTGTCACGACCCCGGCCGTTCCACCGTACTCGTCGAGCACGACCGCCATGTGCTCCTTGAGCCGCTTGAAATCGGCGAGTACCTCCTCGACTTCACGCGAGCCGGGAATCACGTGCACGGGGCGCATGATGGACGGAAGATCGAACGCGTCGGTGTCCGTGCGAGGCGCGAGAAGCTTGAGGAGATCCTTGGCCAGCACCACTCCAATGATGTTGTCGATTGATTCGTCGTACACAGGATAGCGCGACAGCCCGCTCTCCTGGACTACGCCCAGCACCTCGGACAGCGTCGCTTCGACCGGCAATGCCACCAACTCTGTCCGTGGCGTCATCACCTCGCGCGCGTTCTTCTCCGAGAACTCGAACACGGCGTCGATCATGTCCGCATCGTGGGCCAGCATCTGTCCGCTTTCCTGCGATTGCTCGACGAGGAGGCGAATTTCCTCGGGCGAATGAACTGCTTCCTCCGAGCCCGCCTTTTCCTGACCGAGCGCGTGCAGAATCACCAGCGAGGATCTGTTGAGGAAGAAAGTGAATGGAGTAGTGATCCAGGCGAAGAACAACAGCGGCGGCGCGAGCCAGCGGGCGAGCGATTCCGGGTGGTTGAGCGCGGCGGCCTTGGGCACCAGTTCGCCAAATACCACGTGCAGATAGGTGACGATGATCAGCGCTACCGTTGCCGCCAGCGTAAGGCGCATCGACACCTCGATGGCGAACGGGAGATTCGCGAACAGGTGTTCGAACACCTCGCCGACGGTCGACTCAGCGACCCACCCCAGGCCCAGGCTCGCCAGCGTAACCCCAAGCTGGCTCGCGGAGAGGATGCGGGAGATATTTGAGGCGGCGCGAACGGCGAAGCGGGCCAGACGGTCACCGCTTCGTACCATCGCTTCCAGACGCGTCCGTCTGGAGCGGACAAGAGCGAACTCGGCGCCAACGAAGAACGCGTTGAGGAGCACGAGCAGAATTATGGCGAGCAGCCGGCCGAGCACGGATACAACTTACCACAAAACTGCAACTTATGACTACCGGTCGGGGGCGTTGGGCGGGTCGGCTCGGGGCTACGTGCGGCTGTCCCTAGGTCGCACACCATTCAAGGGGTTTTGCGATAGTGTTCGCATGCCCCCTGCGCTGGCTCCCGCGCACCAAACAGCCCGCCCGCGGCCCCCGGCCGGCTCGCCCGCAGCCCCTAGCCGGTAGTCATAAGTAAATGACTCTGAACCCGAACGATCATGAGTAAAGCCCCGTTCTCAGAGGACGGTGTGCACCACCATGGCGTGGGCCATTCACACTCCGCAGATGCTCCAGTCCGGAGCTTGCGAATCGCCCTCGTGCTCACGGCGACGCTGCTGGTCGTCGAAGTCATCGGCGGATTTCTCTCCAACTCGATCGCCCTTCTCGCCGACGCCGGGCACATGCTCACGGACGTGGCGGCGCTCGCGCTCGCTCTGTTCGTGGCGTGGTTCAGCAAGCAACCGGAGACGCCACAAAAGACATACGGCTACCTGCGGTGGGAGATTCTAGCAGCCTTCCTGAATGGCGCGACGCTGCTGCTGATTTCCGCGTGGATTCTGTGGGAAGCCGCCTCGCGGTTCCGCGCGCCCGCGGCCATCCAGGGCGGACTGATGCTGACGGTGGCGACGGGCGGATTGATCATCAACATCATTGCCGCGCGGGTGCTGGTTGGCAGCTCGGCCGACAGCATGAATGCGCGCGGCGCCTACCTGCACGTGCTGGGTGACCTGCTCGCGAGCGTCGGCACGCTGGTCGCGGCTATTCTCATTCGCTACACCGGCTGGTTGGCGGCGGACCCAATCGCCTCGATCCTCACGACGGTTCTCATCGTGAGGGGCGCCTGGCGCCTGGTGCGAGAGTCGGTGGACATCCTCCTCGAGTCAACGCCGGCGCATATCCCGCTTCCCGCGGTGCGGGCGCAGCTGGAGGCGATCCCCGGAATCGAATCGGTGCACGATCTGCACGTCTGGGCGGTCACGCCGGCGGTGGTGGCGATGAGCGCGCACGCCATTGTGCGCGAGCCCGGACAGCACCAGCACGTGCTGGGGCACGTCCACGACGCGATGCGACTCTTCGGCATCCAGCACGTGACAATCCAGCTCGAAAAGGACGATATGCTCGACCGCGAGAGGCACTTGCACGCCTAGCTAACTTATATGGCTATGGCAAAGCTGGAATACCGTAACATCGCGATCATCGCGCACGTCGATCACGGCAAGACTACTCTCGTCGACAAAATGCTCCGGCAGGCAGGAGCGTTCAGAGAGAACCAGGTCGTGATGGAGCGCGTCATGGATTCCAACCCGCTCGAGCGCGAGCGCGGCATCACGATCCTCGCGAAGAACACTTCGGTCCGGTGGAAAGGGACGAAGATCAACATCGTCGACACCCCGGGCCACTCCGATTTCGGCGGCGAGGTGGAGCGCATCCTCCGCATGGTGGATGGCGTGCTGCTCGTCGTCGATGCGTTCGATGGGCCCATGCCCCAGACGCGCTTCGTCCTCAGGAAGGCTCTGGCGCTCGACCGCACGCCGATCATCGTGATCAACAAGATCGACAGGGCCGGCTCGGACCCGATGCGCGTCCACGACGAAGTGCTCGACCTGCTGATCGAGCTCGAGGCGAATGAGGCCCAGCTCAACGCGACCGTCGTGTACGCGTCCGCGCGCGAAGGTGTGGCGACAATGGACATGGAAGTCACGCCGGTCGACCTCTCGCCCCTGTTCGACGCGATCATAGAGCACGTCCCCGCGCCGCCGCATGATGATGCGGGTCCGTTTCAGATGTTGATTTCGACCATCGATCACTCACCATACCTCGGACGTCTGGGGATCGGCCGCATCGAGCGGGGCACTATTCACGTCGGAGATTCGGTTGCGCTATTGCCACTCGATGGCTCGCAGAAGGCGGAGCAGTCGCGCGTGACCAGGCTCTTCACCTATGAGGGGCTCGATCGTATTGAGGTTCCGCAGGCATCCGCGGGCGAGATCGTGGCGCTCGCCGGACTCGAGGGAGTCGAGATCGGCCTCACCGTGACGGATCTCGAGCATCCGGAGCGGTTGGCCGGGATTTCGGTAGAAGAGCCGACGATCTCGGTGGACTACCTCGTCAACAACTCTCCCTTCGCAGGCAGGGACGGGAAATTCGTCACCTCTCGTCAGATCCGGGAGCGGCTGTTCAAGGAGCTCGAGCGGAATGTGGCGCTCAGGGTGGAAGACACCGAATCGACAGACACGTGGACCGTCTCGGGCCGTGGTGAGCTTCACCTCACCATTCTCATGGAGACGATGCGGCGCGAAGGTTATGAGTTTCAGGTATCACGCCCGCGGGTGATCACGCGTGAGGGCCCGCAGGGCGAGCGACTCGAGCCCTACGAAGAGTTGGCTATCGATGTCCCCGAAGAATTCCTCGGCGTCGTGATCGAAAAGCTGGGGCCGCGGCGGGCGGCGATGCTGGAGATGAAGAACCCGGGGCAGGGAATGGTACGACTTCTTTACAAAATCCCAGCTCGTGGACTTTTCGGCTACAGGTCGGAGTTCCTCACCGACACCCGCGGCACCGGCATCATGCACCATCGCTTCCTCGAGTACGGGCCGTGGGCGGGTCCGCTGGCGGGCCGGACGAGGGGGACACTGGTTTCTATGGAAGGCGGCGTCATCGTGGCTTTCGCGCTTGCAAATCTCGCGGAGAGAGCTACCCTTTTTGTTGCCCCTGGTGACGCGGTTTATGAGGGCATGCTGGTAGGCGAGAATTCGAGGCCGGGCGACATGGATGTCAATCCGACCCGCGAGAAGAAGCTGACTAACATGAGGTCCAAGTCGAGCGACGAAAACATTCAGCTCGAGCCGCCGCGGGAGTTGACGCTGGAAGGTGCGCTGGAGTATATCGAGGAAGACGAGCTGATCGAGGTTACGCCGAAGTCCATCAGACTGCGGAAACGCTTCCTCAACTCTAACGATCGGAAGAAACTGTCACGCGAGGCGAAGCGCGAGCGCGCTTCGGTCTAACAACCAGGGAGATCACGGTAATGTGCGCCATGCTGGAGTCCGCGGGCAGTTTCCTGAACGAGGAGGAGACTGAAGCGTGGCTGGCGAAGAAGGCCCCAGAAGGTGACCCCGAGGACGAGGATCTCGAGGACGATCTGGAAGATGATGATGAGGACGATGTCGAGGACGAATGGGCCGACGATGTGGAAGACGCCGACGACGCGGACCTGGACGATGATGATCTCGACGAGGACGACGAGGATGACGACCTCGACGATGATCTCGACGACGACCTCATAGATCTCGACGACGAGTTCGATACGGAGGAGATCGAGAAGCCTCACCCGGCGCATCCGCGCAAGTACGAGGACTGAGCGCCGCTCTCATTCCGATCGTCGTAGTAAGAATGCCCCGCGGTTGCGGGGCATTTCTTTTATGCGTGTGCGTCAGTGTTCGCGGGTGCTTCACGGCGGGAGGATGCCCGTCGTCAGCGCATTTCCAGTCGTGCAGGTGATCTCTCCCGCCCGCATCTCGCAGCTTTGCGACGTTTGCGAGTGCTTTACGACGGCGGTCCAGTCAGCGAGCTGACTGCCAAGGATGTTGAACGCGACGAGGGTCACGGTCACGTCTTTGGAGGGCGTGAATCCGTTGAGTGGAGCGTCGCTCGTCGCAGTGCCGGAGAAGTATTGGCCGTGATTGTCGGCGGCAAACTGTTCCTCGTAGATCGCGATCGTATGCAGGTCGGCCTTCATCGCGGCGACGCGTGCCTTGTCCTTGCTTGCGCCCAGGAGCGGCACCGCGACCGCCGCGAGGACGCCGATCACGACTGTGACGACCACGACTTCGATTAGTGTGAATCCCTTTCGATTTTGAGTCATTCGATGCTCGACGGAATGAGGCTGTACGTCCGAGGGAGATTTACCCGCTCTAAATACTCATCTCCGGGCATGACGCGATCGTGAAAGCAGCCTTACTATTTCGTCACGATCGTCGTGTTCCGCCGATTGACCATGCCTCGGGGCGCGGCTAACTTGCAAGACTCTGCGCCACAGGCGGTTAGCTGTGGCGAGGGGCCTGTAGCTCAGGTGGTTAGAGCGCACGCCTGATAAGCGTGAGGTCGGTAGTTCAACTCTACCCAGGCCCATATATGAGCGCTGCAAGGACTTAACTGCCTTGCGGCGTTTGCGTTTTTGGGCCTTACTGTCCGTTCCTACTGTCCGTTGCTCGCCAGCTTCCCAAGCGCCGTGCGCTGCGCCTGTTCGTCCGGTCGTAGACGCCTGTCGAGTGTTGAGAATCAGTTTGCTCGGAAGTTGAGAACCGTTCCGGCCTGGGCGTGGGAAATGACTACAGTGCGTCCGGTCTGAACGACCTGATCGCCCGTCGGGGCAGTCAATGTCCAACTGGCGGGGACCGTCAAGGATAATCCCTCCAATGGGACATCGGACTTGATTTCGACCCGGCGCTGATTCCCCGAGTCCGTGACCTGAACTAGAGTGTGGTCTCTGGCTGCCCACCAAGCGCCAAATTGATCAACGCTTCCAATCCAGGCGGTGCTGCCCAGGTCGGCAACCAGCTGTCGCTCGAACTCAAGTTTTTCGGCGGTGACATTGGGATGGGTCAGCAGTACGAAAATCCCGCCGTAACTGGCGATTCGCTTTGCCAGAAGTCGGGCTGCGTCCAGTCTCTGATTCATCGGAGGCCGCGCTTCGTCCTCAACCGTAACCGGAAACTCGAAGATGGTGCTTTCTCCCAGACCGGACCGGTGATAGTCGAGGCGAAAGGGAAGATGAGTAAGTGAATTGTTGGCGGTAGTCGACGAGCTATAAAGGATGGCGGTGGCTTCCAGAGCCTCCGGAAGTGCGAAGGGGTCGGAAAGATAGCCGGGCCGGAAAGACACGATCGGTTTCTTCGTCGCATACTCCAGAAGAAATTTGCTCACACGAATCTCGCCCAGAATGGTCGCGTCGACTGTGTGGAGCTTGTCCTGCACGAATGGCTGGTAGGCAGGGTACGTCTCCTTGCCGTTCCCCATCGGCATCTCAGCGAACTGGCGCGAGTGCGCTACCGTATGGCTTCCGATTTCCATGCCCATGCTGTCGAGCAATGCGACGTAACGAATCGCCGAGCTGTCAAAGAAAATCGCGTCATTGTAGTCACGCAGGTATTTGGTCTGAACGAAGTACGTGGCCCGAATTCCCTGGCTCTTCTCGAAGCGGGCAAATGCGACCGCGTTGGGCCAATCCTTGGCGTAATCGATGTCGTGGGTCAGGATTACGCTTATCGCCCGGCCATTCGGGACCGTGCCGATTGTGACGGCGTCGGGCTCGCCCTCTGTATAAATCGCTCGCACTATTCGCAGGAGAACATCCAGGCTCGGCTCGTACCCGTTGGCATAGGACCGCGCTAGACGACCCTCTTCTCGATTGTCATAGCCCAGTCGCAGCAACGCGCCGATGTCGACGCCGAAGGCGTACGCGTGACCGGCGCCGATCGGCCTATCGAATAGTCCGAGCGTGCCATCCTCGAAGGTGGCAAGAGCTTCGGCGCTGGTCCCGTGGTAGCCGTAACTTCCCGGATTGGGATTCGAATCTGATTGTGGCGCCGCCTTCGAGCCTATCCGAATGGTTTTATCGAAGTCGTCAGCGAGGTCGAATCGCCTCGCCGCCTCCGGCCCGAAGCGCAATTCCGCCCGAGCTCTCGATGGGATGGCGCTGTCGAACCCGAATACCTCTTCCAGCCCCCCGCCTACTATTTCGCTGCTTATCAGCGTTCCCCCCATTCTGGGAATAGCGCCGATGGCTCGAAGCGCCTCGCCGTTCAGCTCCGCTCCGGAGATTCGCGGATAGACCCACACGACTCGATGGGTGATAGCCGAGTGCCAGTCTGTAGTAACGGTGAAAGGGACTCCAATGGTCGCCAGACCTCGGGTGAGCCCTAGCCAGGCTGACGAGGTGTCTGTGAGAAGAATCGCCAAGCTGTTGGATCCGGGCCGATCGTAAGCGCGCCACGAAGCAGGAGTAAGTGTGCGCACGACAGTTGGCGTGCGCGGTCCTACCAGCCCTGGGAAGGTGAAGGATTCGTGTTTGTTCCCGCCGAGATGCTTGCTGGCTGCACGCACGGCGAACACCAGGCCACCGATCAGAGCGGCCGCAATAAGGAGCGGCGAGACGTGGTCCATCACCGAATGGCCCGAGGCCATCCGCCTTGGAGTGGTCAGATTCCCGTTCCTGGCGCGATTGCCGCGAATGATTCGAATTGCCTCATGTCAGTACGACGACTGCAACTCCCTTCTCGCAATGCGAGCAATTAGAGGCGGACAGTCCACCCGCCCCTTAGAGGCACACGGGAGGCGATTTCTACGTCTACAACCCGACGCGCGCCCGCAGAGCGAAGGAATACATCCTGTACTCGCTTCCGCCGGTCTGGCCAGGCGCAGCTACGTTTGCGTACCCGCCCAGGAGAGTGATCTCGCGAGAAGGATCGAATCTGTACCCGGCAGAGATTGCAGCGCGTTCGGCGAGGCGCGAGCCGGCACTGGAGCCAAAGAACTCTATGCTCTGTCTGCCGAGGCCGACGTCGGCGTCGGCGTTCCATCCCAGCTGACCACCGACATGGCCGCGACCGCTCACCTCAGCCAGCGTGTATCTCCGTGGCGCGAAATATCCGTCCGTTGACGTGGTGTCATAGCCGAACTGACGCCCGCCGACAGCGACGCTCCACTGTCGATTGTAGGCCCAGCGGAGCGTCGAAGAGAACGCGTCGCGGATGTTGTCACGCGAGCCGCCTGTCAGGCGTGCGCGACTTGCTCCGCCGCTTAGTGTGAATCGAGCTGGTAGCGCGAGTTCAGCCTCCCCGGAATACTCAGAGGTGACCACGCCATTCGCGATCAGGAGCGCGGTTTCGTCGAAGGGAGCGCGCGAAGCTCCTCCGCCTAGCTTCAGAGCACGACCAACTTGCCCCGACACTTCCAGCCCGCCGCTGGCGACGGTCGCCGATTTACTAGGCGACACAATAAGAGTCGACGAGCGGTTCACAAACCCGCCGTCCGCGCGTATCTGCCAAGCGCCCGGCTGCCAGCGTGCGAAAAGATCGAGTCCATCAACTCGCGAGTCAATCGCCCCGAACGTTGCGCGGCGTCCGGTGTATCTCCCGCCCAGCGTGGTGTTCCGCCATGTCGGTTTGGAGTAGTCGACAAGCAGGGTCGTCGCCTGATTCCGATCGCTGTCGTTCGTCTTCAACGCCGTTATGGTGGCCCTCGGCCTCAAATCGGCCTGGATCCAACGCAGGAGAGCACGCGCGTCGCCATAGACCGGATTCGCCTGCAACGCCAACTGAAGCGCTGCCTCAGCATCTGAAGGCCGGCCCTCCCAGCTCAGAATCTGGGCGAGACCGGTTAGAGCTTCGGCGTCGTTCGGGCGGGTATCTAGAACCTGCCGCCATGCGCGCTCACTGCGCTGTAGCTCCCCGCGCCACCCAATGACACGGGCCAGCCCTTTCTCTGCATTGGCGTCGCCGGTTCTCGCCAGCTGAGTGTACATGGTTTCTGCTTCGTCGAACTGACCGTTCCAGGCAATCGCTCGCGCGTACTCGAGCGATGCCTCACGGTCAGTTGGGTGATCTGAGAGCCACAGCTTGTATGCGACGAGCCCTTCCGGCAGCCGGCCCGCCCAAGCCAGCGTTTGAGCGCGCCCGAGAACCGCATCACGATCGTTCTTGTTCTGAACGATGACTGAGTCGTAGATCGCCAACGCCGACGCGTAGTTTCCGCCCCACGCGAGCGTGCGAGCCAGGGAGAGGCGGCCCTCGGCGGACTCGGGATTGAGAGCTACATAGCGTCGAAAGAGTTGGATGCCCTCGTCTAGGCGGTTGTCCCAGGAGCGCAGGGTTGCGAGTCGAAAGATCGCAAAAGAAGCGGATGAGTCACGGGCGACAGCGGCTTCGTACAGGCTGGCGGCCAGGGGATACGATTCGGCCTGCCACGCATTATCCGCGCGTGTGAGGAGCGCCTTTTCGCTAACCGGTTCGGCTGACTGATTCGCCGGCGCAGCCGCAAAACCTGTTGTAGCGACGGTGCGTCCGGGCGCGGTCGCGCACGCCGCCAGGGTGGCGATTGCTGCGAGCGTGAATGACGGTCGAAAATCGGGAAGTCGGGGCATAGCTACCTGTGCAGTGAAAATGGGTCGCGGGAAGGCAGGTTCCCGGAATCCCGGTGCTGCCCGTCCTATGAAGGACGACGCGGGACAGCATCAATAACGCCCCCACCGAACCCTCTAGAGCACACTCCAGACGTCGCGCCCGCGCGAGCTCGGTTTGACTCGCTCGCACCTTAGCTACATCGGAGGTTCATGGCTTGGGTAGAGTTGATCTACAGACCTCACGCTCACACGGCGTGAGGTCGTTTACCTACTGTCCGTTACTGTCCGTTGGGTGCACAAAAGTCTGGCAATGGGGACCGGCAGGATGCCGGCGATAGTGGCTTCTGCCCTATGAAAACGGGCCCCGCGCCGGACTTTGTGTGACGGCTAACTGCGCCTGATAAGCGTGAGGTCGGTAGTTCAACTCTACCCAGGCCCATAAACCTCAGAATCGTTACCCCGCAAGCGTTTCGGCGCTGGCGGGGTTTTTCTCTTTCGTGCCGGATTGATCCGTGGTGTCCATTCGTTGTGTCCGTTGGGCGACCCCAGCGCCGTCCTCGAGCTTGTGTCCCTGTGTTGGTGAGAGCAGACTTCGGTCTCCCCTGCTAAAAAATTGACCATTTCGCTGATCGGGTGCACGTTCTCCGCTCGTCTTCCGGTCGAGGCAAGCCCCGATGACTGCAGTCTTGGGTAAGAATTTGTCACGTCCTGCGTTCACGAGGCGGGAACGAAATGGCTGAGCGCCTCGAATCGGTTCAGCGGGCGTTCTCCGCCTACCTCATCGAGCGCGAGGGAGAAGAAGCACCATAAGGCATTGGATTCCGCAGTAGCAAACGGATCGCCATCTTCGGAGCGCGCCCCGCCAGGCGCGAATGTCATTTCAGCATGCTTGGAGCGAGCGACTGGGAAGTGATTACGAAAGCATGCTTGATTGGAACTCCGAAAAAGAAGCTGTCACTAATTTCCGTTAGATTGTGTTCTAGACCCTAGCCGAGGCAACGGACGCGGCCATCGCTCGCTACAATCGCAAGCACGGGCTGTCTCCAGTCCCCGTCCCTGATGTTTTACTCCTAGAGGTGCGCGGGTGGGTGAGCTGACGAAGAACTACAAACGGAGGATCGAGTAAAGGAGAACGACGCAGCGCCTGGCACTTTCGCTCTCACGCTGCCGTAGTGTTGATTGGGAGGGTGCTTATGTCGCCAGACTTGTGGGTTCCCGCTGTCACAACAATTGTCATCGTTGCCATCGTTTGTGGCAGCTTGTACAGTCTTCTCAAGATGTACATGCGACGAGGGAGCGGAACGGCTGTCCCACAGGCGGGCCTAAAAGAGATCCACGATGGACTCGGGCAACTCCAGCAGGCCGTCGATGCGATTGCGATTGAGGTAGAACGGCTTTCGGAGGGCCAGCGCTTCACGACCAAGCTACTCGCTGAGCGCGAGAGAGAGGTTGCTCAGATCCCTCCCGCAATTCGCGAGGGCTGACTCCCTGGTGTCCGTTGTGGTGTCCATTCAGATGGGCGAAGTGTTCGCGGAAGTACGCAAGAAGCTCTCAAATGCGCGACATGGCTGCGCAGGATGTTCGTGAAAGGCAGGCGAGTAAGAACTTCTGAGCCCATTTCATGTTCTTATGAAGCTGCCTGATAAGTGTGAGGTCGGTAGTCAACTCTACCCAGGCCCATGAACCTCAGATTATTACCCCGTAAGCGTTTAGGCGCTTGCGGGTTTTTCTCTTTTGTGCCGGATTGGTCCGTGGTGCCCATTCGCGGTGTCCGTTCTGCGGCCTTCAACCCGTCCGCCGTTAGAGTTCCGCGCTTGGTGAGAGCAGACCGAAGCGTGAGGTCGTCCGGCTCCTGGTAGCATTTGAGGTTCGTTTGCGCCGACTGCCAGCCTCCCCAATAGCGAGGTCGGCAGCGCGGCCAGCTACAACTCCTTGTTAGGTGGTGACGCGTCTATTACCGAACGGCTGCGTAGACAAGCCGCTGAAACTTGCCATCAATGTCCCAGATGGCCGGCTCCGGGATGAACTGCGACCACAACATCGCGATGAGATCAGCCTTCCGATCGATCCAGAAGAAGGTCGACGCGTAGCCCGACCATCGAAACGTCCCGACAGAGCCAGGCATTTCCGCTGATGCGGAGTCGAGCCTCACAGCGCCGCCGTAGCCAAAGCCGTTCTTGCCGGGCGGCTCCGGATACTCCGGCCAGATTGGTGTGAGCCGCGCGGGCAGATGATTGCGCATCATGAGATCCACCGTTTCACGCGCAAGGACCCGGTGGCCATCGAGCTCGCCGCCGTTCAGAAGCATCTGCGCAAAACGAAGGTAGTCCGGGATCGTGGAGAGTAGGCCAGCGCCACCCGACAGCATGCGACCGGAATCCGTGAATACCTCCGCGAGCAGCGGTTTCTGCGCGCGCAGCCGACCATCCTGCCCGCGTACGAATACGCTGGTGATGCGACCTTTCATAGCTGACGTCGCGTGGAATGCCGTCGTGTTCATCCCGAGCGGCCGAAAGATCGCGCTATCCAGGTAGGCGGCGAATGTCATTCCCGACGCAACTTCGACGACGCGGCCCAAGACGTCGATCGAAAGCCCGTAATTGAAGGCGGAGCCCGGCGTGAACATGAGCGGAAGCTGCGCAATGCTGTCAGCGAACTGCGCGAGCGTCCAACGATCGCCGAGCATGTTCGCCCGGGTGTATATCGAGTCGACCGGCGTGTTCCCGAATAAACCGTATGTGAGCCCGGACGTGTGCGTGAGCAGATCGGCAATGGTTACCGGCCGCTCCGGGTTGGTTACGACCGGGTGCTCGGCGCCTCCTCCGGCGTACACCTTCGTCTTCGCAAAGGCCGGAACGTACTTTGAGACCGGGTCATCGAGCTTGACCTTGCCACGTTCGACGAACTGCATGATCGCGGTGGTCGCGATTGGCTTGGTCATCGAATACACGCGGAAGACGGCGTCCTCCGCGATCGGTCGCTGGCGGGCGGAATCGAGCGAACCAGCCGACGTCAGATACGCGACCTTTCCATGTCGCACGACCACTGCGATGACTCCCGCGAGCTTGCCGGAGTCCACCCAGGACCGTAGCTGTGTGTCAATGCGTCGCAGCTCATTGCGCGACAAACCGACGTCTTCAGGCTGCGCGCGGGGAAGTCCCTGCGCCAGACAGCTCGATGCGTGAACACATGCCAGCACGACGGCAACTATCGAAGCCCGAGCCATGAGATCCTCCGATGGACAATAACCGGCTGCAGACTTGTCTCCGACCCGCATGCTCGGCCTGTCCCGTGTCTGCGTTGCCTGTGATCTGGCGCGACCCTTGTTGGGGCGCCGGTCACGAACTCCCACATGAACATTAAGGCCACGTTCGTAGTCGGCAACTGATTTGAGGAGCTCAAGACAAGTCGCGGAAGTGAACCGGCACACTTGCATATGGATCCCGGATGGTGTCCGTTGTGGTGTCCGTTCAGATGCGCAAAATGTTCCCGGAAGTGCGCAAGATCTTCTCAAATGCGCGACATGCTGAGCGGGATGTTCGTGAAAGGCAGGCGAGTAGGAACTTCTGAGCCTAATTCATGTTCGTATGAAGCTGCCTGATAAGCGTGAGGTCGGAGGTTCAACTCCTCCCAGGCCCATAATTCAGTAAACGATGGCACCACAACCAACTAGGTGTGGTGCTATTTGCTATTTCTACCTACAGTTCCGGACTTCAGTAACAGAATCGAGTAATGGCGCTCCAAAATGACGCAAGGTATTCCAACGGGCAAATCCGTCTTCCGGCGCGCCATGACCCCGCGAAGCTCGCTGGCATTCAGAAGCCAAGACAAAGCGGGGGTCGAGTTCGCTCTGGCGAGAACAATTTCGGGTCGCTAAGTATGGATCCGATATTCTTGCTTCAGCGCCACAAACACCATCCGCCGGAGAGCCCATGACCCGTTCCGTCAACCTCCTATTGTTCGGCGCGTTCACCCTGCTCCTTGCTGGTTGCGCGGATAACACCGGCCCCACCGCGCCCAGTGCGATGACACCGCTGCGCCCGGGGGTAGCCAACCTCCAGAGTTCGGGCGCGCCCGACTTTCAGGCGACGGATCACTTCATCGTCAAGTATTCGGGCTCCAATATGCCGGATGAGGCGAAGAAGCTAATCGCCGCCGCGGGCGGGAGAATGCACCGCGAGTGGCCCGAAATCGGCTATGGTATCGTCGGAGGCATCGGCGGCGAGGCGGCCGGGCGGTTGCGTGGCGTCGTTGGGATCACGGGTGTCACGCAGGACGTCGTGCTCCGGTGGATTCCAGTCGTCGACCAATCGCGCCTGCAGACATTGACAGCTCCCACCACTCAGACCGATCAGCATGGGGCGCAATTCTTCACTCGTTTCCAGTGGTATCTGCGCCAAATAGACGCCGACAAAGCGTGGCTTACAACCGACCAGGGGGCCGGAGAGAAAGTTGCCATTCTGGACACCGGCACCGACCCGGGGCATCTCGACCTGCGACGCAACGCGTCGAGGGCGGGGAGGATTGATCTCGCGAAAAGCCGGAGCGTTCTGAGCTCCCCTTCGCCGTGCGGCCCGGCGGACCAGACCACGATCAACGATTTCAACTTCCATGGCACGTTCGTGTCGGCCCTGGTCGCTTCGCAAGGCATCGGCATGGGCTCGACGGCGCCCGACGCGAGCCTCATCGCCGTCAAGGTGCTGGATTGCAGTGGCTCCGGCTCCTTCGGCGACGTCATCACGGGAATTGTCTACGCCACGAACGCCGGCGCGAACGTCATCAACATGAGCCTCGGCGCACTCATCGGGCGGAAGCTGCCCGGTGCGCGTGAGCTGATCGACGCCGTGCAGGATGCCGTCGATTTCGCTGCGCGCAAGGGCGTCATGGTCGTGGCCGCGGCCGGCAACGACGCCCTCAACTTCGACGACCTGCCCGATGCGCTGGCGCAGGCGGGTGTCATTAACATTCCGTCGATGCTCAACCACGTGCTGAGCGTCGGCGCGACAGCCCCGATCGGCCAAATGAACTTCGACACGCCCACGAGCTATACGAACTTCGGAAAGCGCGGAGTGGACGTAATGGCTCCCGGCGGAGATCTCGTACCCGGAGGCCAGATCGAGGATCTGATTTTATCCGCGTGCAGCGAGTTTGTCTGCGGTGTCACTAACGCCTATGTGCTCGCCGCGGGCACGAGCTTCTCGTCGCCGCTCGCGGCAGGCACCGCCGCTGTGGCCCTTTCACAGGGGCAAAATCCCGAGAAGTGCATCATCGCTGGCGCGGACCCTATAACGGGCCGCGGCAACGATGAGCTGTTTGGCAGCGGCCGGATCAACGTCCTAGGCGCCGCGCGGTGCAGGCGACTCGAGAGGGACGAGTCCGACAAGTTCAGCAAATCGCTTCACTAATCACCTTGCTGTGGAGAAGTGCGACGGCCCGGTCGAGCGCAGTTGCTCGACCGGGCCATTTTCGCGCCTACCTTACGAGCCGGCAGCTCCCTGCTTCAGTTCTGTGGATGTTAGTCGCAGCGTCCCGATCCATCGGCCGCAGCCCTAAACCCACTGGGCGATCGAAGCCGATCGCCGAGCGAAGGAGCTTCGCCGCTCGGAACAGAAACGCTTGCGCGTTGCCGCGTTAGAGGAGTGATCTTCGGTTCAGACTCGACACCAGCTGCGGGCGGTAGGTAGCGTGAAAGAGTTCTCTAGCCGTCAACGCCAGGATAAAGGACTAGGATACTCGGCTGATTCGTTTAGCGCACAGTTACGGGTTGCGGCTTGTTACCCGTTTCTTTACCCGTTTCTCCCTGCAAGGTACGGCAGGAATGTCGGAGAATTCCGGCACCGACGCCCGATTCCCCTATGAACACCGGCAGAAAGTCGTAGTTCGTTTACTTATGTTCCTGCTCTCGGAACAGGAGCAACTTGTGAGCAACTGGCAACCCGCCCGGATGAACCGTGGGTCATGCGAGTATGAGGGAGAATGATCAACGGGATAGAGCTAGGGCCGTGAAGCGCTCGGTCCCCCAATCGTGCGGCCGGGTCTGGCGCTACTTTGGCCTCGAGTGAGAATTGAATCATGAAGCTTCTCTTTATCGCGCGATTGCCGGACGATTCTTATTTGGATACGGCGGCATCTCCGAGACGGACATCGATCATGCTGATTGCTCGCGTTTTCGCGCTCTCCCTCGCTGCTTTCGCCGTCGCTCGCGGTCAGGGCAATGGTCTTGGCTCCATTCGCGGAACCGCGGTCGATCCCACCGGAAGCATCATCCCCGACGTGGAAATCACGATCGTTGATTTGAACCGCACGACTCTGACGACGCATAACGGGTGGTTCGTTTTAGACTCAATCCCCAGCGGCCTTCATCAAGTCCGTGCGCGCCGAGCCGGATTCGAGTTCATCGCATTGAGCCTTCAGGTTCCCGTCAACGACGTTACGTATGCCGACTTCGTGATGAAGCCGCTCGTCGCGGAGCTTGCGCCTGTTACAGTTCGCGCAATTGCCCCGGACACGCGAGGCGCTCCACCCGAATTTACTGAGCGGATGGCGAACGCCCAGGGCACCTATTTCACGGCGGCAGACATTGAGAAGGTGCACCCGCACCGGGTTTCGGACATGCTTCGCCGAGTACCTGGCCTGTTAATCCTTCCGAACGGAGAGATTTTCAGTGGCCGGGGAGTTGTAACCATCAATACGAAATCGTGCGCTCACGGAATGCCGGTCTACGTGGACAGAGTATTGATGGGCGGCGGAAGCGAGGGCGATCCCGCCAGCATCAACGACGACGCGCTTCATCGCGCGCCGGAATGGCTGAGTCCAACAGCCGCGTCACGCTCCGTGATTGACGGCATCAAGCCTCAGGACATTGCTGGAATCGAGGTGTACAAAGGGCCAGCGACGGCACCGGCCACGCTTTCCGGTACGACGTCTTCGTGCGGAGAGATCCTGATCTGGACCAGGTAGGATTAGGCTTGTGCGAAGGCTGAGACAAGACCCTGAGCACAAAAAAAGAAACGGATCGAAGTTCTTGCCTGGATTCCGCTACCTTGATCGCTTCGGGCTTATGAAAGAAATTCAGATTTCGGCAACACCGCTGTTGTTACTCTTCCTCGCTCTGCCCGCGTGCGAAGGAAATTCGGTGACGGCCCTAGCCAAGCTGGCCCCAGTCCCGGCGAACACGAGAGTGGCCGAGGGCGAGAACTGCCTTTACAACGTTTTCGCGGACGATCTCGTCTGTTGGGGAGTGATTGGCGATTGGGGGGACCAGTTGGGAGTTCCGTTCTCTTCAGGCGAAGTTTCCGCCGACGACCCGGCCACATGGAGCAACACGCAGGGCTGGTCCGACGCAGACGGATATGTGTCAAATGGCGCCCTGGATTACCCATGGAATGGTAAACCCCCGAGCGCGTTTGAACCCCACTGGTGGGGTTACCGCGATCAAACCTGGTACCTCGATTTTGGATCCGTTCAGACCTACGACGACTTTGTCCTGATCGGCTCGGCCCCCAAACCGAGGCCCTTACTGCCTGAGCAACAGCCGCAACATCTTTGGAAGAACTCGGCAGTGGCGGCTCCCCCAGCTCTGTTCGCGGGCATCACGCTAACGGCCGATCAGGCTAGCCGCGTGAAGCAGTTCGAGCAAGAGTTTGGGTGGGGTGTCGTCGCGCAGAACAATCGGGCGAGGCAACTCGGCTTGAGCGTGCTGGATTCCACAAATAGGCGGGCCATACAACTAGCCCACGCGCAAATGTTCTCTAATCTCCGGTCCGTGATTACGCCGCCTCAGAGAGTGATATTCGCCAAGAACCAGTCTGCGCGGAGAGCTTACATCGAGCAGCGAAAAGCCGAGCTCGCGATGCGGCGTCAGCAGCGTTGAACGCGTCTCTCGGTGATACGAGACCGATGTGCGTTAGAGTCACTTTCTCCCGTGTCACCGAACCTTACGCTTGATGGGCGTGCTCGTCCCAACGCGCCCGCGAAAAGCGAGTGGGCTAAGCTCGTTAGAATGGCGATCTAACTCGGTTTAACGAGTTCTGGCGGCCTCACAGCGCTCGATTGCTCTCGCTTCGTGCTGTCGATCGTGACTCAGACTAAGCACGTAGTACAATTACTAGTTAGGCTGATGATGCACGCCGCGAGACATATATACGCGGACTGGATGACTAACGCCGGATTTTTCAAACGCTAGCAAAGCTGCCTAACCTAGGGCGACTCGACCGTTACGTTGAGCCTGTGCGTCGCTGGCGCCCGCGGGGAGGCGAGAATCGTGCGCACCTCGCTCCGCACCATGACGCTTCGCGGCTTAGTCGAAACGAACGGCAGCAACGACAAGAGGGCAAATGCACCGGCGGCTACGCATGCTGTTGCAACTCCCGCAGACCAGGACGAGCGGCGAGCGCGGTCGGCCCCGAGAATGCGTCCCGCGCGCTGAATGATCGGCGAGTGTTCCGAGGCGAAGGTCGCTACGTGTCGTGATGCCGGATCAAACGCGTTGGCGAATGCGGCAAGCGCACGCACATGCGCCATGGCGTTTCCCACCCGCCGGATCGCAATGTCATCACAAATGAATTCAGCGTCGCGCCGGAACCGATGTGCGACCATGCCGATCAGCGGCACGACCACCATCACAGAAGCGAGCGTCTGCGCGAGAGCAATCCACGCAGGGTCACGGCGGTCGAGATGCGCCACTTCATGCGCGATGATGCTGCGTCGCTCCGCCCGCGCGAGTCTCTCGAACGCACCGGCCGCGACGCAGACCTCCGCCCGGCCCAAAGCGGCCGCGCTTCCGACTGCTTCAGACATCGTGACACGCACCGGCCGCCCGGTGCGCGTGAGCACGGCCTCGTTGGCGACGCCGAGCAGCGATGAACTCGTGGCTCGTCGCGCCCGAAGCAGATCGCTGAATCGTCGCCGTCGCCGGACCAGCCGTGCGCCAGTCAGCGCTGCCGGGATCAGCATCCCGAGTGTGAGGACATAGCGGATCGGGCGCGAGAGTGGCTCAAGAATCCGCGAAGAGGCCGTCTCCGTCGAGCCGCCGGTGAGCTGCAGTGTCGCCGTCACCGGTGGCAGAGCGGACGGCAGGAGCTCGCGCATGACGGACGGGAGATGCACGACGCCTGTACTGCCGCGACCGGGAAGCGTCGCGACCGCGGCCGCAATACATGACGATGCCAAGGGCGCAATCAGTGCGCCTTTCCACAGGTAATCGCGAAACCGCGGTTCGCGGATCACCCATCGGCCCGCGGCGAGCGCAATGGCACAGGCGATGGTTGCGTGCACGAACCAGGTGAGCAACCAGTCGATCGCGCTCGCGATGAGATCGGTCACGAGCGCCTCCGAAGGTCGCGTTCCGCTTTACGCAGCAGCAGCCGGAGCCGTGCGACATCGCCGGGGCGCACGTCCTGGCGGTCCACGGCGTGCGGCACCGCCGGCTGTTCGGACGATTCGAACATGGCCCCCAGCATGGCCGCCATCCGGGAGATGAGAACGGTGCGACGGCGCACGGTGGCGGTGAAGACGCTCTCATTGCCCTCGGTCCGGTGCCGGACGAGACCCCGCTGCTCGAGCCGGGAGAGCAGCGTCGCGACGGTCTTGCGTGAGACGGCCATGCGCCGTCCGAGCACATGGTGAATGTCCGCGACTGTGGCGTCGCGCCGCTCCCAGAGGACGCCGAGAATCGCCAGGTGCAGATCGGTGAGCTCGTGATAATCCGACATGCCGAAAGATACTTGCAGGGGGCAGCCACCCGCATCGGCCCTTGACAGTACACGGACGTCCAACGACTGTTGGAGTGTAAAGCCAACAGTCGTTGGATACCATTCAACTTCACAACGCCTACCCCGCGAAGTCACGTATGCGACAGCGCCTCTTCTGGTTCGCCCCGTTAGCCATTGGTTTGTTGATCCAGCCGCGCCTGCAGGGACAGGCCCGGCCCCAGGAGCCCGTGCGCGATTTGCGCATCGATCCGATGCTGCTGGTGTCGGTAAAGGAGTACCGCAACATCCTCGAGACCATCGGCCCGCAGATCTACCCGGGCTGGAAATGGAACACGATCCCTCTGCTGCTCTACCGTCCGAACGTGCAGGACGTGCTCCTGAACGCGCCACATCGTCCGCCTGGCTTCGCAAACTTCACAGGCCGCACGGTGCTTCCCGACAAGATCGTTTACGCCCGCAATGATTCTACGGAAAGGAATACCGACGGCCAGAACACCAGCTTGACTCTGGACAGCATGCAGGTGCTCGTCGTGGCAGATGAGTATTCCCGCGAGCGCGCGGACATCGAAAACCGTGCGAAACTGGGTACCATGGCGGAGTTCCTCAAGAACTGGGGCTTTATCCAATCGGCCTATGATGAGGTGGAGATCATCCTCCACGAAGCATTTCACGTGCACCAAGGCCGCCTTGCGCCGGGCAAGTACGCCAACGAGGCAGCGGTTGCCCACTATCCCGTTATGGACGCCAGCAACAATGCACTGGTCGCGCTCGAGACGCGGATTCTGCGTGATGCGGTCTTGGCGAAGGATGCGGCCCAACGGCGGGCGCGCATCGAACAATACCTGGCAGTGCGCACGCTGCGGCGTGCCGCTCTCGATACGGCGTCAGTGTCATACGAGAACCTGAACGAGTTCACGGAAGGCACAGCGGTGTACGTCGAGTATCGGTTCGAAGAGTTGGGCGAGCGGGTGACACCGGTTCCCGAGATGTACCTCCGCCCCGGCTTCACCGGCTATCGGGACGGCGTGCTGCGACGCCTACTGGAAACGCAGATGAACGATATGGTGAAGGTCGCATCATTCAGTGATGATCGCTTCGGCAACAAGTTCGGCGGAGGTCCGTTGCGTTGGCGCCTATACAGTTCCGGCGCTGCGCAAGCGCTGCTGCTCGACGGCGTCGCGCCCGATTGGAAGCAGCGGATCTTCGCTCCAGGCGTGTACCTCACCGATTTGCTGGCCGCGGCGATTCCGCTCTCAACCGACCAACGCGCCCGGCTTGTTGCTCAGTCGAAAGTCGAATACGGATACGACAGCATCTTCGTAAACCGCCAAGCCCTCGAAGCGGAGGGGCGGCGTCTCATCCAGCAGCGAGTCGACCAAATCGTCAACACGTCTCAGACCCTCGTCACCATAAGCTATGGCGGAGCCGGCGACATAAGGGGAATGGGATACACGCCGTTCGGCGTGACGGCTGTCAACGATCACACGGCGATTTACGATCTTGTACCTATTACCGTGGCGTTTGCGAAACCCGTGATACTCCGCATGAAATCCGTAATTCCGCTGCTCATCGATCGAGAAGCCAAGACGGTGACGTTTGCGGTCGCCAGCGCGCCGGCGCTGTTCGACGGAAAGGGAGCGTCGGGAGTGGACATCCCTGAGCTGAGCCTCAGCGGCTCGGCCGGGACCAAGATTTCCGTCGCGGGCAGCAAAGTGCGGATCGATCTTTTTTAGCAAGAAGTCGCGTATGAAAACAATGATGATTGCTCCGATCGTGCTGACGCTGGGCTGCGCACAAGCGCCGGCTGCCGGCCCCGACAGACGGCGCTCCACAACCACGCGCACTGCGTTCCCGAACTGCTGTCGATTCAGCTGTCGATTGACTCCGACATTATCCGGCATCGCGAAGGGTGAACAACGGCAGATCACGCCATTCGTCAACGATTTACAGGTTTCTTGCCGGACTTCTTACTCCCCCTCGTTCCCTGATAAGCGTGAGGTCGGTAGTTCAACTCTACCCAGGCCCATGAATCAGAATTAATTGCCCCGCTTGAGGATATCTCCTTGAGCGGGGTTTCTGCATCCCGTCCAAATCGGGTCTGCTGTCGGTTCCTGCTGTCGGTTGGCCTATCCTGAACCTACGGCACGCCTCTGAACACGACTGGAGTCCATGGGAACCTCGCGGACCGTAGCACAGTCTCTTTGCGCTCAGCGTCGGTCTGTGGCTCGGGTCGGTTACTAGCGGACCCGACATTTACCCGGCATCCCCACCGACATTCTGACCGGATCTCTGCTCCCCGTCGGTCGGGCGCGGTAGAAACCCCGCCGGGAGCCACCAATTGGCGCGTCCAAGCAACCCCATCAGGATCGGAACAAGGACGACCCGAATAATCGTCGCGTCGAGCGCGACAGCAAAGGCGAGTCCGAGTCCGAACTCACGTGTGGCTGTGAGTCGGGTGAATCCGAACGAGCCAAACAGAACCACCATGATGAGAGCCGCGCTCGTGATCAGTCCGCCTGTCTGGGAGAGACCGGTGACAACCGATTTGCTGTTGTCGCCCGTTCGTTGATACTCCTCCCTTATGCGACTCAGAAGAAACACCTCGTAGTCCATCGACAATCCGAAGAGGATGGTGAACAACATCAGGACTATGAAGGAGTTGAGTCCGCCAGGCGGGACGAGACCGATCAACCCCGCACCTACGCCTTCCTGAAACACGTACACCAGGAAACCATAGGCCGCGAGCACGGAGATCAGATTCATCGTAATGGCTTTAAGCGGAACTACGATTGAGCGGAAGGCGAACATCAGAGCGATGAAGGTGACTACGAGCACGATTGGGATCACGCGCTTGAGGCTTCCAAAAAGCTCGCTATCGAAGTCCAGTATGCTGGCGCTGAAGCCCCCTACCTGTATCGCGAGACCGGCATCTCGTGCCTCCTTCCACGACTCGGCGCGGAGCTCGCGCACCAGCGTCATGACCTCCTCGGATTCCGGCGCTGACCGCGGAACGACAAAGATGAGCGCCGAACGCCCATCCTCACTGACAACCTGTGCTGACGCTGCCTGCATCGCAGCGGGGAGATCTGAGCGGGTGCGGACAAGCGTGCGAGCTGGTCCGAGAACCGCGAGCAAATGTGGAAACCCACCAACAAAGTGCGCGCGCGGATCGGAGGCGAGACGTGAGTAGATCGTGGCGACCGCATTCTCCCGTTCTTCGGTCCAGACACTTCCAGTGTCGCGACTCTTCACCAGAATCGCGATCGGACCCATCCAACCTGCAGCGAAGTTGCGATCGAGAAGCTCGTAACCTTGCCGCGCTTCCATTGTGGGCGAGAGATCGTGCGCGCCCATGTTCCAGGCTTTGAGCCGCATCGTCGGTATAACGAGCACGGCGAGCAGGAGCAGGGTAGGAATGAGATATCGCCACGGTCTCGTCATGGTCTCACGCGCCCATCGAGCCCACAATCCGCCATCACCGCGCGGCCGGTGCGATAACCTGCGGGGCCAGTTCAACTTCTTGCCGATCAGCAGCAGCAATGACGGGAGCAGAGTCAGCGTCATCAAAACCGATGTTACGACAACCGTGACACCGCCGAGTGCGAGTGTGTGAAGGAAGCGAATGTGCACGAGGAAAAGAGCCAGAAAGCCCGTGCACACCGCGAGGCCCGACACCAACACAACATGTCCCGCTTGAGTTGCGGCCGCTTCGACGGCACTCGGAAACGACGCACCGCGCGCCAGCTCCTCCCGGCAACGACTGACCAGGAAGAGCGCATAGTCGACACCGATGCCGAGTCCGACCATCGTCACGGCATTCTGCGCGAACACGCTCACGGGCATGACACGGGAAAGTGCGTAGAGCACAGCGAGTGTGACCACGATCGTCCCCAATGCCAGGACGAGCGGCAATCCGGCAGCGATCGGCGCGCCGAACACGAGCAGCAGCACAATGAGCGTCAGCGGAATGCCGATCCGCTCCGCGCGCAGCAGGTCATCCGACGCATTCACGTCGAGATCGTGAAAGAGGGAGATCATGCCCGTGACCTTGACCGCGAATGCCGAACCGAGTCCGGCTTCGCGCGCCGCTCCACGGATCTGCTCCACCGTCGATTCCGCATCGAAGAACGTCTCCGCTCGCGGCTTTATCAGCAGGAGCGCCGAGTGGCCGTCGCGCCCGAGCAGGGTCTTGTCGCCGGTATTCCAATAGTGACGCACGCCGCTCATCCCTGCTGAATCGAGCACTCTCTCGAGATCGGCCGCCGCAGCGGCGAAGCGTGGATCTGTCGTCGCGATTACGCGTGACGTCATTACGGCGGGGAAGACAAACGCGGAGCCCTTCCCAAATGCTTGATTGAGATCGCGCGATACGAGCTCCGAGGGACTGCCCGGCACGGCGTCGGTACTTCCGCGGAGCGCGCCGGCCAGCCGAGAAGCGAAAGGCGCGGCTGCACCGAGTATCGCGACCCACACCAGGATTATCAGCTTCGGCCGACGCAGCGCGAATTGAATGAGAGTGCGCATGATGTGCCCCTCCTCAGGCTGCCGGTAGGAAGCGCGCTTGTTTGATCCTTCCCGCGTCGCTCGCGAATGGACCTTCGCCGAGTCGATAAAGCTCGATCTCGGGTACGAGCGTCTCAGGATATTCGCGCCACGCCTCGCGGAAATCGGCGTTCAACTCCACAAGACGGGACAGGATCGACGCCGAAAAGCGACGCGAGAGCTCGGCGTCGGGCTCTCTCGAGATCTCGAACAGGAACCGCGGTCGTACGTCACCGTTAGGGCTCTCCGCCAGGGAAAGGCAGAACGAATGCGTCATCTCGGCGAGCGCGGTGTCGTAATACAGACACTGCTCGATGTCCTCCGGATAGATGTTGGCGCCCATCACGCTGATCGTGTGGTCACGGCGGCCGAAGATCCACAGAAAGGGAAGGCGAACGTTTCCGTCGCCGCTGTCGCGCCTCAGCTGCTCGATATCCACACCGACGGCGGCGAGCCGTTCGGCCATCTCGTCGCTGGTGAGAACTCCGCCGAGATCGTGCACGTTGTATCGAATGCGCGGCGACAGGAGCGAGCTGCGTGAGATTGTGAAGACTACTTCGTCGTTCTCGTTCACCTCGATGTGGTGCATGACGGGGTTGTACTGAAAGACCATCGGGAGGCGGGAGTCCGAGCCGAATAGCGCGAGCTTCACGTCCGCGCGCTCACGTGCGAGCCGCCGGATGGCGATTGATACCGGCGTCTCGCCCGCGATGCCGATCTCGAGATCCGTTGCCCCGTAGCCGCTGTAGACCTTCGCGAAGCGCCGCAGCAGATAATCGCGCAGCCCCTCCGACATTCCTTCGCCGCCGGCCAGCCCGTAGAGCCGGTACTTCTCGAAGGGAAATCCTTCCTCGTCGGCGACGTCGATGAGATGCTTCAGAAACGGCGGGTAGCCGGTGATCAGGTACGTGTACTCCGGGCCGAAGAAGCGGAGAGTGTGGAGGATTTTGGCGATGTCAGGCCCGGTGTTCTTGACGATCCCGTTCTTTTGCAGCGAGATCCCCATGTTGATACCGGTGGCCCACGCGCCCATGCTGAAGGCGTTGATCGTGATCCACCGCTCGCGCCCGTAGCAGTACGTCGCGAAGTAGCTGACGAAGGTATGGCTTTCGTGGCGCTCCTTCTCGCTACGCACCCAGTTGTATGGGGTACCGGTGGAGCCCGACGATTCGTCGATCATCGTGCGCCCGTGAAAGAACGACCCGTCAACGCACCGGGCGCCCGTGTCGTACGCCTTGATGTACGTCTCCTTGTCCGTTTCGGGGATCAGCGGACTGCCCTGGGTGTGGATGAACTGGCGATACGCGGGCACCCTGCGGAGGGTGCGGTAATAGGCCCTGCGCGCCTTGACCCGGGATGCCCACGTGAGATAGGCAGGCGGGAGGAGCCGGAACATCACGAGGAACGTCGCATATGTCACGCACGACGCTTTGAGTATCCAATCGCAGGGCGTCTGCAGGATAAACTCCAGGCGCTCGCGAAGTGTCGGTTGGGTTCGTTGGTCGAGGTTCATCGGGTCCTCCAGAGTGGCGATAGAGAGCTTTACTCCAGCTCCAGAATCGCCTAATCGCAGGGGGGACTCTATGCGTCAAATGACGTAGAAGGGCCATTAGACGTCGAAAGGCCGTTAATTGTGCTTGGCTGGGATGCCGATGCGAGGAACTACGGCGCCGGCCTCTGGACGCGTTGCCGTCGATTCCGCTGTCGATTGACTCCGGCCTTGTCAGACATCCCGAAAGTCGAACTACGGCAGATCACGCTGTCCGTCAACGACTCCCGGCGGGATAATTCTCCCTTGCGATCTCTTTGATCGTCGTCATTCAGGTTTCTCCGAAAGAGTCTCAGGTGTAGTGTGGCTGCCGACCGGTCGCTGGCCGCTCGTGCCGCTGAACAGACTCGAAAACTGACCGGTCCACCCACTCGATTCATTGGACTTGAGGCCCACCTCGCCCTCGGTCGCTGACGGCAAACCAATGGGGCGACATGTATCGACGATGATCGTCAGCTCCTGGGTGAGCAGCTTCATACTGCTCTCATAGCCTCTTTCTTCCTGTGGCGATAATACGTAGACGGTCAACTCTGATGTCGCCTTGATGCGATCGATCAATCCCAGTAGCCAATGGAGACCGGTCAGGGCAAGGGTGGTCTGCCGGTAAACTTCTCCCCCCACGAGCTGCGTCAGGCGTTGCAGCTCCGCCACGTCGGCTTCCCCGAACAGATTGAAGTGGCGCAACTGGTTCACCGCGGGCGTATCCTTTGGAAGAGCGTTCACAACACCCTTCAGTCTGCGCGCGTGGTGGTATAGTGACTCGGCAGCTGCTTGCTTCGCTTCCCGCTGAAGTGCGGAGTTGAACTCTGCTTGCGCCTTCGTCGCGGCGGCGATGGTGTTGGTGAGCGCAACATATTTTCCTGTGAGCCGCGCCAGAACGATCGTGACCACCAGGGATCCTATGCTGACAAAAACAACTACGACGCTGCCGAACGCCTGCACTGCGTTGGTGTTGTTATTCAGCCACGTGACGAGAGGTTGCATTGCTAGCCGCCAAAGAAGGGTATCGCCAACAGGATTGCTGCAACGATACCGAGCCCAACCGATCCGTACCAGACCAATCGGTACCGCGTAAGAGCAGCGACAGCCCCGAGTGCGATAGCGATCTGAAGGAGTGCCACCGCCGCGGCGTAGGTCTCTCGATCTCTTCAGGCATAAGATTTCTTCAGGAATATTTTGTACAACGGGCGGGATTCTCCCTTCTGAATGAACATGTCCAAATCTTCGGCGTCCGCGTACCGCGACAGTCCCTTCTCGGGCTTGCGAGTGATCGCCCGCAGGGAGAGACTCCAGCCGAATCCGACGGGACCGTTGGGTGAGCCGGAATCATACGACAGCGCCAGCTTAGGGTAGAAATCGGAGCGGCTGGGTGTGGTAAAGACCGGAACGCTTAGAGATGCGGTGCCCGTGACAGGGTTCGCGCTGAACTTCTCTCCGATTCCACAGATGGCGCCGCCACCCTTCGGAAGGAAAATGGTCGGCACCGCACTGCTAGCGTCGTAGTGAGTCGATGCGCTCTCTCCGAGATCCTTCGTTTGCTCATTGGGCATATCTTACCTCGGCCTACATGCCCCCGAGCTGAACCGAAGGTTCACCGTAGGGCGGGCGGTTCCCGACAACCATGCTAAGATTTTGCTAAGATTTGCGCCGCCAACATAAGACCTCTGACGTCGTACGATCGGACGCGCCGTAGCGCGCATAGTTTCGTCTCCTCGGAGATTTCGCAGCTCTGGAACTACTCGACCCCGCAACGATAGCTTGTGGTCACGGCGCAGCTGGACCCAACGAGTCTATCAGTCGGATTGGAGTCTCCCATCCACTAGATTTCCCAGAATGATTTCTGTCCGGGGAACAGACACCGGACGCACATTTGATCGAGGCCTATGGAAACGCTACTCGCGATCAGGGAAATTGCGGCAAAGGAGTTCGGCGGCGAAGCGGATTCGATCGACGTGGATCTTCAAGTGGACCAGTTGGGCATCGACTCGCTCGGATTTATCGAGTTCCTGTTCGAGCTGGAGGACGCCTTTGGGCTGTCGATACCGGCAGAGAGTGTGAAGGGCGTCCGCACGCTCCGAGAGCTTGCCGCTGTGGTGGATTCGCTGCGCGCAGCAGCGACGCCCCCGAGCGTCGGCTAAGACCAACTCGTGCGTCGCGTGGTCGTCACCGGCTTGGGCGTGGTGACGCCGGTCGGTCAGACTCCGACAGAATTGTTTGACGGCGTCGTCTCGGCGCGGTCGGGCATTGGGCCCGTCCGGCCCGAGATCTACAACGGGCCGCAACGGCTCGTCGCCGGACAAATCTCGTTCGACGCGTCGGCCCATTGGGCGCCCCACCGGTTGCCGCAGCTCGATCGTGCGACCCAGTTCGCACTCGTGGCGGCGGGCCAGGCGATCTCCGATGCGTCGCTCGAGCTGGACGACGAGGAATCTCTGCGTGCCGGCGTCTATTGGGGCACGGGGCTCGGGGGCGCAACCTCGATTGAAGAGTCGTATCGGCGGCTTTTCGCTACGGAAGCGCGACGCGTGCGTCCGACTTCGGTCGTGCTGGGGATGAGCAATGCCGCCGCGGCGCACATCTCCATCACCCACCATCTGCGCGGACCACTGCTCAATATTTCGACCGCGTGCTCGTCCTCCGCGGCGAGCATCGGCGAAGCCTATCGTGCCATTCAGGCGGGTCACGTCGATGTTGTCGTGGCTGGCGGGTCCGAGGCGCTGATTACCGATGGCAATCTTTGCGCATGGGACGCCATGCAGGCACTTGCCCACGCTGATCCCGCCGACCCGTCGCGCAGTTGCAAACCATTCGATGCGGATCGTTCGGGGCTGGTCTTGGGTGAAGGTGCGGCCGCACTGATTCTGGAAAGCAGCCAAAAGGCAGAGCGACGCGGCGCGCACATCTACGCCGAGATCGCGGGATACGGTAACGCATCAGATGCGCACGGCATGTCCACGCCGAACGCGGACGGTCAAGAGCGCGCAATGCGCCTCGCGCTCGCCGATGCGAGACTGCCTGCAGACGCTATTGGCTACGTCAATGCGCACGGGACGGCGACGCTGGTGGGCGACGTCGTCGAAACAAACGCTATCAAGCGGACGTTCGGCAACGACGCGCGGAATCTCTGTGTCTCCTCGACCAAGGCACTCCACGGTCACCTCATGGGCGCAGCAGGCGCGGTCGAAATGCTTGTCAGCCTCATGGCGCTGCAGCGCGGGATCGTGCCACCCACCGCTCATCTCGAGCACCCGGACCCCTTGTGTGATCTCGATTACGTCCCGAATGTAGCGCGCACAATCGATCTTCGTGCCGTGATGTCCAACTCCTTCGGTTTTGGCGGCATGAATGCGGTGCTCGTTGCTCGCCACTATCGCGAATAGCCCAATGAGAGAACTGAAGGAACTCGACGCGTGGCTCACGTCACGTGATTCGGTGCATGAGGTGCTCGCGCCGTCCACGCTGCCCGACCCGACGTTCATGATGGACGGCCGAGAGATGGTGTCGTTCAGCACGAACAACTACCTGGCGCTGGCAACTAGCCCGCGCATGAAGGCCCGGGCACATTCGGCGCTAGAGTTGTACGGCATAGGCAATTGCGAATCGCGACTCCTCGGTGGCAATCTCGAGATCTATAACCAGCTCGAGGATCGTCTTGCCGGGATCAAACGGAAAGAGTCGGCGCTTCTCTTTGCGACAGGCTATCTCGCGAACCTAGGAGTTCTGCCGGCCCTGGTGAAGTCCGGGCAACTTGCGCGCGCGTTCGGATATTCACCGAGCACGAACTGGAAGCACGCCTTCTTCACGGACGAGTTCAACCACCTGAGCATCCGCGAGGGCATCAGGGCCTCTCGCGCGCCGTCGTTCGCGTACAGGCATGTGGACATGAATGATCTCGAGCAGAAGCTTCTTGCTTCTACTGCCGCGGTCAAGATCATCGTTAGCGACGGCGTGTTCAGCCAGCACGGTGACATCGTCCCGTTGCCGGACATGATGGTGCTGGCTGAGCGCCACGATGCGGTCGTGTACATCGACGACGCACACGGCACCGGCGTCATGGGTATGACTGGAGCGGGAACCAGCGAGCACTTCGGAATCGAGAGCCCTCGCCTCATACTCATGGGCACGTTGAGCAAGGCGTACGGATGCATCGGGGGATTCGTCGCAACCGAAGCGTACGTCGCGCGAATTCTCAGAGCGGGCTGCTCCGCCTACGGCTTCACCTCCACGTTGCCGCCGGACCAGGCAGCTGCTGTGCTTGAGGCGATCGATATGGTCCAGGATGAACCGGAGCGCAGACGCCGGCTTTGGGAGAACCAGCGCCATTTCGTACTTCGCATGCAGGAGGCCGGATTCCCCCTTCTCGCGACGCAGACGCCCATCGTCCCGCTGTTTGTGGGCGACGAGGGGGAAAGTACCCGCATCGCGGCAGCGTTGCGCGCAGTTGGGTTCCATGTCGACGCGATCATCTTTCCAGCGATCGGACCAGGGCAGAGCCGCTTGCGGTTCATCATGAACGCCCACCACACGCACGAGCAGATCGATCGTTTGGTCGAAGAAGTGAAACGGGTGATGCCCGCATCCTGAGCGAGACCGGGGTGCCGCGAGTGGACTCCTTCATGATAGCCGTTGAGTCCGTTCTCATAATGTCGGGGTCGCACGCTTGCCCCCCGCCCTCGCCGCTCGCGCTTTGGACACCGATAGAGACGACAATGACGACAACTGTTGACCGACGGCACGTATCCGCTCGCTAACGAACGCGCCAGCTGGAAGGCAGCCAGACGAGCGCGATATCCATGAAGCCAAGATCATGCACACCCTTGGACGGCGTGAGGGCGTCTAACTACCGTCCGTTACTGTCCGTTGGGTGCGCAAAAGTCCGGCAATGGGGACCGGCAGGCTGCCGGCGATAGCGAGCGGGCAGGCATCCGTTCGCCGGTAGCGTCTACTATTGGAGTCTCCTAGAGTATTCCCATAAAATCGCGCAATTCCAGTCAATGCTGCGAAGCAGTGACCCTTTCGTGGCTCTTCACGTCAGCATATTGTTAACATGATGCAGCGCCCCTCGCGTCTAGCCGGTGTCTTCACAAGCCTATTCCTCGTCGCCTTCGTTCTGGTCACGAGCGGCTTCGCATGCACGACGCCAGGCAGCTCGGATGATATGACGGCGATGGCGATGACATCGGGCCACGCCAATGGACAGGCGACCGCGCAAGACATCGCACCCGTTCAGAAGGCACCGGCCGCTCCCTGCAAGTCCCCGTGGGCACCTGATGGGTGTCAGTCGATGGTGCTGTGTGCAGCGGCCGCGCTCGCTTCGGCCGCCTCTGTTCTTCACGGAGCGGGACCAGTTCCCGAGCGGGTAATGCCTGGCGCCGCAATAACGCTTCTCTCCGTAACGTCACCGCCCGAGCTCCCACCTCCTCGGGCGTAGTCCACCACACAACATAGAAGTTGTAGTTCCGACCCATCCAAACCGGATGTGTCGGAGGGATTCGCGCGCTTCCTTCGGATTGCCGCGCTGTCTCGTGGACTCTTTCAAAATCGGACTATGCTTCGCTTCAATCTGACCTGGCGTGCGGGATTGTATCGATCCGCGCTTCCCGCGCTGCTCTCATTCGTAGCAACCACTTTACTCGTGTCGCCAGCGTGCGCGCAGGCATCCAATTCCCTCGAGTCTCTGCTTGCGCGAGCCGATTCTGCGAACCCTTCGCTGCAGGCGGCTCGGGATCGTATTAGGGCGGCCTCTGCGCGGGTGCGGCCCGCCGCGGCTTGGGCCGACCCGATGCTCATGGCAGGCATCGAGAATCTGCCACTTGGCGGGATGAACGCGCCCAGCATGGGAACCGTGTCGTCGTCTGGTTCTGTCGAACCCATGACGATGAAGGTGCTTGGCGTCAGTCAGACCGTTCCATTCCCGGGCAAGCTCGGCCTTCGACGGCGCGCAGCAGAGCGGGAAGTGGACGCCGCGAGAGCCAGCGCGGATGCGTCGCGCCTCGCCGTCGCTCGAGACGTTCGTACCTCGTTCTTCGAGCTCGCATACATTGATCGCTCACTCGCAATCGTCGAACGAAATCGAGCAGTTCTCGGCGACGTAATACAAGTCACGGAAGCGCACTACTCGTCCGGAACGGGTGGTCAGCAGGATGTCCTTAAGGCACGGGTAGAAGCCGCTCGACTCGGTGAAACCGCGAGTGCACTCCTGGAAGAGCGACGCGCGACGTCGGCAGAGCTCAATGCCACGTTGAACAGAGATGATACGACTTCGATTCCTTCTGCTGTTGTTCCGGAGCGAATCGCACAAGCTGCAATAGCCGTCGATCCAACCCGTGTTCGCTTTGCCGCGCAGACGTTGGGCGCGCGCACAGTCGATTGGCCATTTCCGCCGCTCGCAGAGCTGCAGGATCTTGCGGTTCGTCAGAATCCATCGCTTCGAGAGAGCGATGCAAACATCGCCGCCCAAGCAGCGCGCGTCGAGCTCGCTCGGAAGGGGTCTAAACCTGATTTCGACGTCTCGCTCCGGTACGGTCAGCGGAATCAGCTTCCCGACATGATCGCGGCCGAGGTTTCGATCCCTTTGCCGATCCATAAACGGGCTCGCCAGGACCAGGAGGTCGAGGAAGCGCGCGCCGAGTTGTCAGCGATGGAGTCGGACCGCCGGGCAAGGGTCAATTCAGTCCGAGCTCAAGTTGTGAGATTGGTTAGCCAGCTCGAGCGGAGCCGCACGCAGTTGGCGATCTATACCATGGCGATCCTTCCCCAAGGCGGAGCGGCGGCGACGGCCGCATTGGCGAGTTACCAGTCAGGAAAGACCGACTTGCTGACAGTGCTCGACAACCAGAACACTCTATTCACGTACGAGATTGAGTATTACCGCGCACTCTCTGACTTCGCGAAGAACTTGGCGGAGCTGGAACAGATTGTCGGCTCGGAGATCCTACGATGACACGATCTCGGAGCGTGATCCTCTGGTCAGTTGTCGGCGTTGTCGTCGCCGTCCTGCTCATCTTGACCTTCAGGCATAAGACGCCTCCCTCGCCAGGCTCTTTGCTGGCCGGCGGTGCTACGTCGGGAGCAGCGGTCGGTCAAACAGACGCGATGCCGGTCATGGGTTCCGATTCGGCCGGGTCGGTCGTGCTCACATCACAACAAATCCGCCAGCTCGGCGTGAGTTTCGGCACCGTCGCACTGCGCCCACTTTCCAATGAGGTGAGGACGGTTGGTACTGTCGTCGTGAACGAGACGCGAGTGGCCAAGGTCACACCCAAGTTCAGCGGATACGTCGAGAAACTCTACGTCAACTTCGTCGGTCAGCGCGTGAAGCGAGGTGAACCGTTGGCGGCGATTTTCTCACCCGACCTCGTGGCGGCGGAACAAGAGCTCCTCGTGTCTGCGCGATTGTCGCACACTCTGGGCGCGAGCACCATCCCCGGTGTTCCCGGCAACACCACAGACCTGCTCGTTGCCGCCAAGGAACGATTGAGATTGTGGGATGTCTCCGACGAACAGATAAACACTGTTCTAGCGAGCGGTAGTCCGATGAGGACAGTCTCCATCTCTTCCCCCGCCTCTGGGTTTGTGATGGACAAGAAGGTCGTACAGGGACAATCAATCCAGGCCGGCGAGGAGCTTTACACCATCGCGGACTTGTCCGACGTATGGGTCGAAGCACAGTTACGGGAGGAGGACGCTGGGCGCGTAGCGCTCGGCGCGACCGCGACGCTCGACTTCACAAGTTATCCGGGACGGCCATTCACCGGGCGAGTTACTTACATCGATCCGATATTGGGCGAGCAAGCGAGAACGGTGAAGGCCCGAATCACTGTTTTGAACACTGATGCCCGTCTCAAGCCGGGAATGTACGCGACGGTAGTTCTGAACAGCTCAACGCAGTCTGCGCTAACGGTCCCCCGTTCAGCTGTTGTCCAGACAGGAGAGCGAGCGTTGGTCTTCGTCGATCTTGGGAATGGGAAGCTCAACGCGCAAACGGTCAAGCTCGGAAGAACGGGCGGTGATTACGTGGAAATCCTGAGCGGATTGGCATCGGGTCAACGCGTGGTCACGTCCGCCCAATTCCTCATCGACTCCGAGTCGAACGTTGCCGAGGTCATGAGAAGCATGATCGGTGTACGCGGGCAAGCTGGAACAATGTCCGGGGTTAAGGCCGGAGCCGCGAACGGTGTCGACGAAAAAGGGGCCGACATGCGCGGACTCCCAGCGATATCACCTCCGGCAAAGAAGTAGGCGCCCATGCTCAATCGAATCATCGACTGGTCGATCTCTCACACGCGAGCGGTCCTGCTGGTCACGATTGCTCTGTCGGGAGCTGGTGTCTGGGCGATGCTCAAAACTCCTGTGGACGCGATTCCCGATTTATCAGACGCGCAGGTCATCGTAATGACGCAGTGGCCCGGCCAGGCGCCGCAGATCGTCGAAGACCAAATCACCTATCCCCTGGAGACGGAGCTGCTCAAGGTTCCGCACATAAAGTTCGTTCGTGGGATGAGTCAGTTCGGTTTGTCGGCGGTGTACGTCGTGTTCGAGGACGGCACCGATCTGTATTGGGCACGGAGCAGAGTGCTCGAGTACATGAACGGCGTGCGCGACAAGCTTCCGAATGGAACCCAGCCAATGCTCGGGCCAGATGCAACCGGAGTCGGTTGGGTGATGCAGTACATCCTGGCGGACACGACCGGCACGCTCAACCTTGCCCAACTGCGGGGTATCCAGGATTTCGTTGTCCGCCCCGCGTTGACAGCTGTTCCTGGCGTCGCCGAGATCGCATCTCTGGGCGGCTTCGAGAAGGAATATCAGGTCGAGATCGACCCGACCAAACTCCTGGCGTTCGACCTGCCGTTCCAGAAAGTCGCTGACGCCGTCCGCAACTCGAATCAGGATGTGGGTGGCCGCGTGCTCGAGATGGGCGGGTCAGAGTACGTCGTGCGTGGGCGTGGCCGATTCACGAGCATTGACGACATTCGGCATGTCGCCGTGGGCACCGCGCCGGGCGGTACCCCGATAACAGTTGGCGACGTCGCGAACGTCCAGATGGGCCCCGGGCTTCGACGGGGCATCGCGGACTTCAATGGCAAAGGTGAGATCGTCACGGGTTGGGTCGTGATGCGGTACGGCGCGAATCCTCTTGCCGTGATCAAGGCAGTCAAAGAGAAGATGGTCGGAGTTCAGGGCTCGCTACCGAAGGGCGTTCGCTTTGTCGGCGGCTACGACCGTTCTGGTTTGATCGAGGCCGCGATACGCACGCTTCGCGGCAAGCTCATCGAAGAGTCAATCATCGTCGCGCTCATAACGATTCTCTTTCTCTTCCATGCGCAGAGCGCACTCGTGGCCATCGTAACGCTTCCGATCGGTGTTCTGATGGCGTTTCTTGCCATGAGAGTGCTCGGGTTGAGCGCGAACATCATGAGCCTGGGCGGATTCGCGGTCGCGATCGGGGCAATGATCGATGCCGCGATTGTAATGGTTGAAAATCTTCACAAGCACATCGAGCGGAACGCGTCGCAACGTGAAGGGAAAGCGCATTGGCAACTCGTGCGAGAAGCTGCAAAAGAGGTGGGTGGACCGCTCTTCGTATCGCTCCTCATCATCACGGCGAGCTTCCTGCCAGTTTTCGCGCTTCAGGATCAGGAGGGCAGGCTTTTCAAACCGCTTGCCTGGACCAAGACACTGGCAATGGCCTCGGCAGCGATTCTTTCGATCACTCTCGTTCCGGTGGCGATGGGTTATTTCATACGGGGTCATCTAAAGCCCGAGGAGACAAATCCGTTAAATCGATTTCTCATTCGCGTCTATCGGCCGATCATCGAGTTTGTCCTTCGCCATCGGTGGCCCACGATTGCCGTGGCTGTTGGGCTCCTGCTCCTCACGCTCTTCCCGTGGTCGCGGCTGGGAAGCGAGTTCATGCCGCCTCTGAATGAAGGCAGCATTATGGACATGCCATCGCTCTTTCCAGGCGTCGGGTCAGGCCAGGCGAAGCTGGTGCTACAGCAGCGGGACGCCGCGCTGGCCCGAATCCCGGAAGTCCAAATGGTGCTTGGAAAGATCGGACGGGCGGAAAGCGCAACCGACATGGCCCCATTGTCGATGATCGAAACAATCGCTGTGCTGAAGGACAAAAAAGACTGGCGACCAGGCGTGACTTACGACTCGATTGTTTCCGAGGCGAATAGCACGGTAACAACGCCGGGTGTAGCGAACATGTGGAGCATGCCAATCAAGAATCGGCTCGACATGCTCGCCACTGGCATCAAGACTCCCGTTGGAATAAAGATATTTGGCCCCGACCTGGCGACGCTCGATCGAATTGGCAAGGAGATCGAAGGCATTTTGCCGTCGGTCCGCGGAACGAGCGCCGTGTTCGCCGAGCGCGCGGTTGGTGGGCGATACCTTGATGTAACCGTCGATCGCGCAGCAGCTGCTCGTTACGGGCTGACAGGAGACGAAGTCCAGATGGCGCTTAGCACAGCTGTGGGTGGGATGGATGCGGGGCAGGTTATCGAAGGCCGGGAACGGTACGGCGTGTTGGTGCGCTATCCGCGGGAGTTGCGTGACGATCCCGAGGCCATCGCGCAGGTGTTAGTCGCTACTCCGTCAGGTGCGCAAGTCGCTCTGGGAGAACTGGCTAGCATCAAAGTTGTGCAAGGGTCGACGCTCATTAAATCAGAAGACGGTTATCTCAACAATGTCGTTTATGTGGATGTGAGAAACCGCGATGTAGGCAGCTACGTTGGCGAAGCGCAGAGTTTCCTGGAGAGGCGGCTCGTACTGCCGGCCGGATATCGACTCGAGTGGTCTGGGCAGTATGAATCCATGCAGCGTGCATCGAAGCGGCTTCGTCTCGTGGTGCCGATCACCCTGATCGTCATCTTCGGCCTTCTCTATTTCAACTTTCGCAGCACCGCGGAAAGCCTGATCGTCATGCTATCGCTCCCGTTCGCGCTCGCCGGTGGTGTCTGGCTGATGTGGATTCTTGGCTACAATCTGAGTGTTGCCGTCGCCATCGGGTTCATTGCGCTCGCGGGTGTAGCCGCGCAAACTGCCGTTGTGTTGCTCATTTATCTCGACCAAGCGTGGAATCATACCTTGGGATCGAAGCGGCAAAGTGGGTCTGCCCCAACGAGGAACGACTTGGATGCGGCGGTAGAAATTGGTGCTGTCGAGCGGCTTCGACCCAAGATGATGACAGTCGCCGCTATCACGCTCTCGCTGGTGCCGATTCTGTGGAGTCAGGAGACGGGATCGGACGTGCTGAAGAGGATAGCGGCACCAATGGTCGGCGGTCTCCTTACGAGCGCTGGCCTTACCCTAATCGTCCTTCCCGCTATTTACTCGCTTTGGCGTGAGCGACAACTCGGACAACTTGGTGCGCAGAGCATTCACGGCGGTGCTCTTGAGCGTGAACCCAAAGCACCGCCAGGCCAGTTGGTAGCGTCGTGACACACGAAGCCATGACTCATCCATCCGCCGCTGTGCCATCGCCGGATGGAAACGGCGGCGGTCATGCCCATCATCGAGGACACGAAGAGCATCAGGGCCATGACCAGCACGCCGGCCACAGCGTGCAGATGTTCCGCGACAAATTCTGGTGGTCGATCGCTCTGACGGTGCCGACTCTCGTGTGGTCGCCGATGATACAGCAGTGGCTCGGCTTCCACGCACCGGCTTTCACGGGCTCTGGCTACATACCGGCAATCTTCGGAACAATCCTGTTCTTCTACGGCGGGATGGTGTTCCTGCGGGGCGCGGCTCGGGAGATCAAGGACAAACTCCCGGGCATGATGACGCTGATCTCGCTCGCCATTACTGTAGCGTTCGCGTTCAGCCTCGCCGTAACCCTCGGCGTTCGAGGAGAGGATCTCTGGTGGGAGCTCTCCACGCTCATCACGATCATGATCCTCGGCCACTGGATCGAGATGCGCTCGATCTCTCAAGCGCAGGGGGCGCTCAAAGAGCTGGCGAAGTTGGTGCCCGATACCGCGGTGCGGTTGATTGGCGACAAGACGGAGGAGGTCCCGATGGCGGATCTCCGCGAGGGTGACGTAGTCCTTGTTCGTCCGGGCTCGAGCATTCCTGCCGATGGTGTCGTCCTTGAGGGAACCACCGCGGTGAACGAGTCCATGATCACCGGCGAGTCCCGGCCCGTCGATAAGAAACCGGCGGACAAGGTGATCGCGGGCACCGTGAACGGCTCCGGCTCCCTCCGTGTCAAGGTTACTGGCGTCGGCGAGCGTACTGCACTGGCTGGCATCATGCGGCTGGTCGCGCAAGCTCAAAGCTCCCGCTCCAAGGCGCAGGCACTCGCTGACCGGGCAGCGTTTTTCCTAACCGTGATCGCTATCGTGTCTGCCGTGATTACGCTCGCTGCCTGGCTGCTGGCGGGCTCGACACCGGCATTTGCGATCGAACGTGTCGTGACTGTGCTCGTGATTGCGTGCCCTCATGCGCTTGGTCTCGCGATTCCACTTGTAATCGCGATCTCGACTACGCTTGGCGCTCGGGCAGGGCTCCTGGTTCGAAATCGTCGGGGATTGGAAGAAGCGCGGAATCTGAATGCCGTCTTCTTTGATAAGACGGGTACGCTAACTCGCGGAGAATTTCGCGTCGTGGAGATTACCCCAGCGCCCGGATTGTCGGGGGATGATGCTCTAAAACTCGCCGCATCGATTGAACAGGAATCTGAACATACAATCGCACAGGGCGTCGTCAAAAGCGCCCAGGAACGCGGTCTTCCCTTGTCACGGGCGGAACAGTTCCAGGCGATACCAGGTCAAGGAGTCAAAGCGGTCGTTGGAGGACGATCTTTGATGATCGGCGGTCCAGCGCTAATTCGGCAGCTCGGCATCGAGCTTCCGCCGGCGTTGCGTGATGCGCTCGATCGCGCGAGCAGCCGCGCGCAGACGGCGATCACTCTCATTGAAGGTCGGGCCGCGCTGGCTGTGCTGGCGGTCGCGGATGCCATTCGCGAAGAGTCGCACGAAGCTGTGCGGCGCCTCCACGAGCAGGGAATCGAAGTCATCATGATGACCGGGGACGCGAAGGCAGTAGCTGATGCCGTCGCAAAGGAGCTTGGCATCGAGACGGTGTTCGCTGAAGTGCTCCCGGAGCAGAAAGCGTCGAAGATCGAGGAGGTGAAGCGGACCGGAAAACGCGTTGCCATGGTTGGCGACGGAGTGAATGATGCGCCCGCACTCCTGACCGCTGATGTCGGTATCGCGATCGGAGCAGGGACGGATGTCGCTGTTGAAGCGGGCGACGTCGTATTGGTGCGAAGCGATCCCCGCGACGTACCTCGAATCATCGCGCTCAGTAAGGCTACTTACCGGAAGATGGTGCAAAATCTCTGGTGGGCGGCAGGCTACAATATCGCTGCAATCCCGCTCGCCGCGGGCGTGCTCGCGCCGTGTGGAATCGTGCTCAACCCGGCGGTTGGTGCGATTCTCATGTCCTTCAGCACAGTAGTCGTAGCCGTTAACGCCCAGCTGCTTCGTCGAGTTACATTGTGAACGTGAGTGCCACTCCCGCGCGTACCAGTGGGGAAGAGGTGAGCGTTACAACGCGAGAAGAGCTCGTTCTCCGTGGTATTCGCCTTAGCTACGCGACGATCGGATACAACAGCCTTGAAGCGATCGCTTCACTGATTGCGGGGTTGCTTGCCGGCAGCGTCGCGCTTGTCGGCTTCGGCATCGACAGCCTCATCGAAGTAAGCGCCAGCGGTGCCGCTCAATGGCGCCTCCGATCGGATCTCAACGAAGCTCGGCGTTCTCAATCCGAAAACGTCACCCATCGGTTCGTCGCCGTCTGCTTTCTTGCGCTTGCGGCATTTGTCACGGTCGATAGCGCCAAGACACTGTGGTTTCGCGAGCGACCCGACAGAACGATTGCGGGCATCGTAATTCTTTCAATGTCGGTAGTGGTGATGCCTCTTCTCGCGCGTGCCAAGTTGAAAGTCGCTTCCGCAATGCAGAGTGGCGCTCTCCGAGCCGAGGCTCGCCAGACCTCCTTGTGCGCGTATTTGTCAGCGATCGCGTTGGCCGGTGTGTTCCTGAATGCAACCCTCGGTTGGTGGTGGGCTGATCCCGTGGCCGCGCTTGGCATGGTCCCGATCATCGTGTCTGAAGGAATCGACGGATTGCGTGCGAAGCCTCGCGAAGATTGCTGCTGACGTCCAGGCGACGAGTGTCGAAAGCAGGCACTCGGCTACTGGAGCCAAAACTATAGATTACTTATGGTACGCCACGCGCCCACCCATAGCACATGTCGGAGGACCTAGTCAATGAGTGGCACGCATAAAGGGAAGGGCGACGAAACTCACGGCCATGTTCACGAAGGACATGGCCACACTCACGGATTCGTCGATCCGTCGATCTCGTCCAACGACCGGGGCCTGTGGGCTGTCAAATGGAGCTTCATCGCTCTTTTTGTGACGGCTGCATTTCAGCTCGTCATCGTGCTCTTGTCGAACAGCATTGCTCTGCTTGCGGATACGATTCATAACTTCGGCGACGCATCGACGGCAATCCCGCTGGGAATCGCCTTCCTGTTCGCGAAACGACAACCCACCCGTCGCTTCACTTACGGTTTCGGACGCCTTGAGGATCTCGCCGGCCTCGCTGTTGTGCTCACGATCTTTGCCAGCGCGGCTGTCGCTTTCTACCAGGCGATTCACCGCCTCCTGAATCCCCAGCCTGTCAGCCATCTCGCTGCGATCGCGGCTGCGTCGCTCGTTGGGTTCCTCGGCAATGAACTCGTCGCGGTCTTCCGCATCAAGGTCGGCAAGGAGATCGGCAGCGCTGCTCTCATCGCCGATGGATATCACGCGCGCACCGATGGCTGGACGAGCTTGGCAGTGCTGGTGGGCGCTTTGGGCGTGTATCTGGGCTTTCCTAAAGCAGATCCAATAGTCGGTCTCGTCATCACCGTGGCCATTCTTGGAATAGTCTGGCAGTCGGTGAAAACCGTTTTTTCGCGGATGCTCGACGGCGTAGAGCCCGAGGTGCTAGACGAGGTAAGGCACGCAGCGGAGCACGTGGCTGGAGTTCGCGGACTGACAGATGTTCGCGCTCGATGGATTGGCCACAGGTTACACGCTGAGCTCAGCATCACTGTGGCACCCGAGCTGACAGTAGAGCGCGGACATGAACTCGCCAAAGAGGTCGAGCACCAGCTTCGGCATCACTTGACGTTCCTTTCCGGCGTAATTGTGCACGTCGATCCAACCCAGCAATCCGGCGAGATCTATCATCGCGTCGCATCTCATAGCCACGATGGAATTCCCGCCCATTCGCACTAGTCTTCGTGTCGCGATGATTAAAGCCCACGGTGGCCACGACCTCACGCCGGCATCATTTTCCGGATGCGCTCGGGCTCGTCGCCAAGCCAGTCCGGATGCGTTGCGGTCGAATCGAAGATCGAGCTCGTCTTGAAGAGCTCGAACTCGCCATGCGAGGCGGCCGTCTTTGTCCTGGCGAGAAGCGCGCGCACGTCCGCCCCACCCATCGGGCGGAACGTGCGAACCGCGTTCAGCGCCTGCTCCAGTATCTCCATGCTGTCGCAGCCTGTTATCACCACGGACGTCGGCAGATTCAGCGCGTAGTGGAGGCACTCGACGGGCGTCACTGTGCGCGACTTGAGAATGATTCCGTTCGCCATGCTCTTCATTCCGAGCACCCCGATTCCGTGCTTCACCAGCTCGGGCAGAACGAGCTTCTCGAAGCTGCGGTAATGCGCATCCATGACGTTGAGCGGCATTTGCACCGTGGCGAAGGAGAAATCGTGTTCTCTCGCGACCTCGAGCATGTGAAGATGGATGCGCGGATCCTTGTGGCCGGTGAAACCGATGTAGCGGATCTTGCCTGCCGCGCGCGCATCGACGAGCGCCGCGTTCGCGCCTTCAGCATCGAAGATCCGGTGCGGATCATCGAAGCGGATCACTTCGTGATGCTGGACAAGATCGATGCGGTCGGTCTGCAGGCGGCGGAGCGACTCGTCGAGCTGTCGCGTCGCTTCCCGCTTTGACCGGCCGTCGATCTTCGTCATCAGGAACACCTTGTCCCGGTAGCCGTCGCGAAGCGCCCTCCCCATGCGGATCTCGCTCGTGCCGCCGTTGTAGTCCCAGGAGTTGTCCATGAAGTTCACACCGCGATCAATCCCGGTTCGAACGATGCGAAGACTGAGCTGCTCGTCGACCGTGGGCAGTCCGAGATGCCAGCCACCGAGCCCGATCGGCGATACGCGCTCGCCGGTGTTTCCGAGAACGTGATACTCCGAGATGGCGATCTCTGCGCTCTTAGGCATGTTGCTCGAGTCCTGGTTGAGTGCCTTCGCGCCGCTCACTGATTGGGCTCATCACCGATGCATCCTCCGCTTCCGCGCGCCGCATCGACACCTTGGCCAGCACCGCAAGATCACGCTCGCCATCGCCGTGTGCAACCGCGTCGAGGAGACTTTCGTGCACTACGTCGGCTAACGGCATGGGTACGCTGACCTCTTCCGCAGCTGCGAGTGCGAGCCTCAGGTCTTTAAGCGTGAGCGCGAGCCGAAATCCCGGAGGCTCGTACCGTTCCTGCGCGATCGCCGCTCCATAAATCTGGTACGAAGGCGCTGTGAATACGCCATTGGTGAGCACATCGAGCAGTTCGGCTGGGGCGATTCCGTGGCGCGATGCGAACGCGGACGCCTCGGCCATGCCTTCCACCGCGGCACCGAGCATGAAATTCCCGGCGAGCTTGACGACGTTCGCACGCTCAGGTTGAACTCCCATCGGCCAGCTCCGCTGGCCGATCACAGCTAGCAGCGGCTCGATTCGGGCAACGGCACCAGGATCACCGGCGACAACGATTGTGAGCTTGGCCGCCGCGGCCAACTCCGGACGCCCGAACACCGGAGCCGCCACATAAAAGAGGCCCCGGTCTCTATGCCGCGCGGCGAGATCGCGCGCCAGAGAAACAGAGATCGTGGCCATGTTCACGTGCACGATTCCCTTCGGTGCACTGTCGAGCAGCGGGTCGATGACGGCGTGCACCGCAGCGTCGTCGGCAAGCATCGAGAACACGGCATCGCCACTGAACGCCTCGCGCGCGGTCGCGACTGGTCGCGCACCCAATCGTGCGAGCGCATCCACAGGCGCGTGCGAGCGATTCCATACCCGCACGTGGTTGCCGGCCTTGATCAGGCTCTCTGCAATCCGTGAACCCATCGTGCCGAGGCCAATGAACCCAATGTCCATCATGCACCATCCTGCCTGGGGTGAGACGACGCGGAGCGCTGCTCATAATCTCCCGCGAAGCCTGTGCCGCCGTCAACGCTATTAACATTCGTCATGATCCCGGTCATCGCCGTCTCCAACCTGGGCAAGCGCTACGGCCGCACCGTGGCCGTGGACGACGTCTCGCTCGAAGTGTTCGAGGGCGAGATCTTCGGGTTGATAGGGCCGAACGGCGCCGGTAAGACGACCACGATGGAGTGCGTCGAGGGCAACCGCGTTCCCGACAAGGGAACGATCTCCGTGCTCGGCCTCGATCCACGACGCGATGCCAACGCGCTCCGGCAGCGGATCGGTGTGCAGCACCAGGAGGCGCAGCTCCAGAAGCGGATCAAGGTCTGGGAGGCGGTTGACCTTTGGCGGTCGCTCTACCCCCGTGTCGTAGACAGTGACACGCTCCTGGAGCGGCTTGGGCTCGAAGCCAAGCGCGACGCATGGTTCATGACGCTCTCGGGCGGCCAGAAGCAGCGGCTCTTCATCGCGCTGGCGCTCATTCACGAACCCGAGGTCGTGTTCCTCGACGAGCTCACCACCGGGCTTGATCCGCAGGCGCGTCGCGCGATCTGGAGCCTCGTGACCGGCATCAGAGGCCGGGGCACGACGGTGTTCCTCACGACGCACCTGATGGAAGAGGCCGAAAAACTCTGCGACCGCGTTGCCATTATCGAGCACGGGCGCATCATCGAGTTGGGCACGCCTGAGGAGTTGGTACAAAAGCACTGCCCCGAGCGGACTGTGGTATTCACGAGCGATGATACCAGTGTCGCTGAGCGGCTTCAGGGGCTGGGCACCGTCGAGCGCGCCGAGGGGAGCGGGGCGACGTATACGATTCGCGGCGCGGGCGACGACTTCGTGACCGATGTGATCAACATCATAGCGCGTGAGGGCATTCGCGTGCGCGGCTTCCGTACCGAGATCCCGACGCTCGAGGATGTGTTTCTGAAGCTGACCGGCCACGGGATAAGGGACTGAATGCGACCTCAGTTTCTGCGGGGATTCTGGAAGCTCACCTGGCTAGAGACCAAGATCTTTGTCCGCGAGCCGATGGGATTCGTCGGGGCGCTCGTGATGCCGCTGCTTGTGTTTATCGTATTTGGGCGCGCGTTCGGCGCCAGTAAACCCGTGACTGCGCCGAAAGTCGACATTCCCTTCAACGTGGCCATCCTCGCGGCTGTTTTGATCGCAATCAGCGCGGTGCAATCGCTCGTGGCGATCATTTCCATCTACAGGGAAGGAGGCATCCTCAAACGACTACGCAGCACGCCGCTTTCGCCAGTGACGATCATGGGTGCGCAGGTCGCCGTGAAGCTCGTTTTCACGGTGATCAGCCTCACGCTGCTCATGCTCGCCGGGCGGCGGCTTTTTCCGGGTGTGCTGCAGGTGAACGTGTTCAGCTTTACGGTGGCGGTACTCCTCGGCACGTTCAGCATCCTCTCGCTCGGCTTCGTGATCGCCAGCCTCGTGCCGACTGCGCGATTCGCGCAGGTGATCAGTGCTGCCGTGCTCTATCCAATGCTGGCCCTGTCGGGGCTGTTCTTTCCAGTGGACCGGTTTCCGCGCGCGCTCAGGGCGTTCGCGTACCTGCTTCCGACCACACACGCCGTTGCGCTCCTCCAGGGGGTGTGGGATGGATCGGGTTGGGGCGCGCACTGGGTGAACGTCGCGGCGCTGCTCGTGCTGTTCGCTGTGTACACAGCCCTCTCGACTAAGGTCTTCCGGTGGGAATGATTTGGAGGTGCAGCAAGTGAGGACAAGCGAGTCGCTCGCCCATGCCTCATCAGAAGCGTCCTACCCAATCGGCAGCCGCCCACTTAGATGCTAGTTTTCGCCATTGCCCACATCGGGGGAGAAGTATGAAGCTTCTGCGGCTGCAAGAACTCGGGGGAATTGACACCTACATCAACGCAGAACAGGTGACCTTTATCCAGGCTCACGGCGAAACCGAAACGGAAGTGTGGTTTACCAATGGCGAGAAACTCGAGATAGGGGAGCCGGTTGCTGTTGTCGCTCGCCTTATCATGGGAGGCGGCGGGACAGCCGTGCACTCGACCATCCAGCGCTAATCCCACCTGCATCGACTTGTTTTCGTTTTGCTCGCATTCCGAAAAACGAATCCCGACGGAGACCGCGTGAATCGAGCTGCGCTCGTGACCTTTGCCGCCGCCATAGTGGCGTGCGGCGGCGCGTATAGCGGGACGACCGGGCCGACCAGGACGGTGCCTAACGTTCCGGCGGCGACGAAGGCGGCGAAGTGGGAGCTCGTGTGGGCCGACGAGTTCGACGGCACCACACTCGATGCGGCGAACTGGATCGCTGTCGACGGAGCGGTCAACGTCAACAACGAGCTCGAGTACTATACGCCGAGCGACGTTTATCTGGATAACGGATCGCTCGTGCTGCGCAGCCAGCAACGCGCAATGGGCGGTCGAAGCTACACCTCGGGTGAGGTGCGTAGCGGCACGAACCGCACGGTGCGCATCGGCAATGCCGTCGAGTGGCGCACGCAGATTCCGACGGGGAAGGGAATCTGGCCAGCGAACTGGCTCGTCAACACGCCGTGCAACGGGATCACCGGTTGCGGCGGGGCGTGGCCGCCGGAGATTGACGTCATGGAAATCCGCGGCAGCCTGCCCGACGACAACCTGATGACGCACTGGTGGGGCACATATCCAGGCCAGCAGCACGAGACGTCGGAATATGCCGGGGTCGCGCTCTCCTCGGGATACCACACCTACCGCGTCGAGTGGTTCGCCGACAGCCTCCTCTGGTACATCGACGGCACGCAGCGCGCGAAGCACACGTCGAATATCACGGTCGGCAACCTGCAGCTCGTCATGAACACCGCCGTTGGTGGCGACTTCGCCGGCAGCCCGGACGGGTCGACCGTCTTCCCTCAGTATCACCGCCTGGACTACGTGCGCGTCTACCGCGACACGGCGAACGTCTACTAGCCCGACCCACAAGCCGCACACGCGTGGTCAGCCTCTGAGGCGTGGGGAACGTATATTTCGTGACCCGCCAACCGCTCCGGAGCTCCATGGCGAGCTTCGGCACCGAGCCACCTGCACCCACCACGGGGACCTCATGACCAAATACTCGCTTCCAATCCCAGCCTTTCTCCTGGCTGTCAGCCTCGCCGCGCCGCGTGTCGCGCACGCGCAAACGTTCAAGGTAGACCGGTTCAGCATCGGTGGCGATGGGGGAACAGACTATCTGACCGCCGAGGCGGGCACCGGCCGTGTCTTCGTGTCACGTGGTACCCACGTCATGGTGATCGACGGTCGTACCGGCAAGGTGATTGGGGACATTCCTGACACCCCGCGTACGCACGGCATCGCGCTGGCGCCCAAGTCAAATCACGGCTTCACAACCAACGGCGGCGATTCGACCGTCACGATGTTCGATCTCAAAACGCTGGTCCCAATCAAGAAGATCAGGGTGCCCAGCGGCGGTCTCGATGGAATCATGTACGATGACTTCTCTGATCGGATCATCCTCACGAATCACAGCCGTCCGATCGGAACCGCCACGGCGATCGATGCCGCGACCGGAGAGATCGTAGGCGAGGCCCAGCTCGAGGACGACGCCCCGGAAGGCGCCGCCAGTGATGGCAAAGGCAAGATCTTCGTCAACAATGAGAGCAAGAACACGATGCAGGTGATCGATGTAAAGACGATGAAGGTGCTTTCATCGTGGCCCCTCGCGCCCTGCGACGGCCCGACCGGAATCGCGTTCGATCGCGCGTCGAATCGAATTTTCTCCGGCTGTGGGAAGACGTCCGTGGTCGTTGACCCCAGCTCCGGTAGGATAGTGGCGACCATCGCGAACGGCGATGGAGTCGATGCGCTGGGTTGGGACGCCGCGGAAAAACTGATCTACATCCCGGCCGGGCGAGACGGAAACGTCACCGTCGTCCACCAGGATTCACCGGACAAGTACACCGTGGTAGCGACCGTGCCGACCATGCGTGGCGCGAAGACGATTGCCGTCGATCCGGTGAAGCACATGACGTATCTCTTCCAACCCGAGTACGGACCGGCGCCCGCGCCGGCACCGGGGGCGCCCGCCCCAGCGCCGGGGAGCCGGCCACCCCGCGGACCGGTGATCGGCGCATGGTTCTTCTCCATCAGTCACTGATGGAGAGCCAGCCTGGGACAGCATAGGCCCATGCGTAGAAAGCAAAACCCCGCAAACGAGTTACACGTTTGCGGGGTTTTTCCTTGTCTCTGTGCGGGAGTTCAGGGCCACTAGTTACAGGATGCCGCCACTCCGTACGCGGAAGTCGACGTTGTCCGCCATCCATTTCCAGAGCTCTGGCTGAGTCTCCGGTTTCGCCGTGGCGTGATAGTGCGAGCGCCAGGTGGCCATCACTTCGTCGTCGACGGTCCACATCCGCACCCGGCGCCGGGGAACTTTTTTCTCCCAGTGCACCGCAACCGTGGGGCGCGGATACAGGAGGCGAATCGTGGTGTTCTTCGAGAGGTACTCGAGACCACTCACGTTGATGTTCTTGTACTTGCTCAGGCTGTCGTTCTTTTCCGACGGCGTGTCCGGCAATCCGTCGGTGAGCATCACGATATTGAGCGGTGAGAGCACCAGGTTTTGCCGCTTCACCAGCGTCCCGACCCGCTCGAAGAACGGGTTGAAGTCGGTGAGCCCGTCATTCGACGGATACTGCTTTCTCAGGAACGCGGCGATCTGCGCGACGCTCATGTTCCGAAAGGTGTCGATCGGCTGGAACGACTTCGTCTCTCCCGGCTTCTCCCCGCCGAATGAGCCCACGAACACGGCCGTCGGCTGCTTCAGTCCACCAAGCCCGTGAATGTGAGCATAGAGATAGTTCGCCGCGAAGTCGATCGCGCTCTCATAATGGGCTTTGCCCCGGAATGAGCCGCTAACGTCGATCCCGATGACGAGCGTCGACCGAGCGACCCGTGCGCCATCCGCTGGTGGCGCGCACGCCACCCCTACGCTCAGTACGAGCGCCAGTGCAGCGCCGCGAACTGTGGACATGTGCGATACCCTCATCACGCTACCCTCTGCCTTGGATCGTGCGGGGTGAGCTTCCTCGCAACCGACTCCAACGACTGGCGCGAATGCACCAACGGCGTGGCGGCGAGGACTTCGTCGAGCGACTTGAAAGGAAGTGAGAACATCGGCCGAGTTTTGATGGTGACAACCGCGAAGTTGATTGCGGCTGCCAGGAGCTGCAGTACCGGAAGCGAAAGCAGCTCGAACATGCGCTTTGCCTCCTCGTGGAACCATGCGGTCTCCGCTTTGAGCGCATTGACCGGCTCGCGCCAGAGTCCTGGCTCGATCACCCTCTCGATTGGGCGCGTTGCACCTTCCATCGAGACAGCCTGCCGCGACAGGATCGCGAGCAACGCTGGTGTTCCGAAACGACCGAACAGGAACCATGACATACCGCGCACGCCCAGCCAGCCGAAGGAGGCCAACGCGAGGGTGGCGCCGATACCGAGCTGCACCGAGCCGCCCGACTGCTGGGCGATCCACGGCGTGATCGCGTCGATAAGCTCGCGGTAGAGGAAAATCACCTCGAAGAACATCACGGCACTTTCCACGACCAACATCTGTACTATAGTAGCTGTCTTCTTCGCCTTGACTGCTTCAGTGACGACCTGCACGCAGGCGAAGCTTCCCGCCACGAGCATGAACAGGAACATCCAAAGCAGCGGCGCCATCACGCGCGGGTTCGGATCGAACCCGGTGAGACTGCCGAACACTTCATTGAGTGTCGGCTGCAGCGTGAAGGTGAAGATCGTCGCTTCGATCGCGCACCAGACGGTGAGGACCAGGAACGCAATCCAAGGAACACCGGGCTGGAAGTAACGTTCCGATGTCCAATTGAGCAGAGTGAGCGGCGAGCGCAGTACGCCAAGCAGAATGTTCTTCACCATCAGGAAGGCGAAGCGCACCGAGCCGATGACCCAGCCTACGAGTGCGATGCCGAACCGAAGCATTCCTGTCCAGAAAAGCCAAATGCAGCGGCCAGCATCCCACCACGCCATGAGCATTGATGTGATGAAGGCACCGCGACCGGACCGGAAAGGAAGGGTGTAAATGGACGCGACCGTGCACCACATGCCGGCCGCGATTAGAAGTGCAGGCACCAGCAGGACGATGAATGCCAGCGTGCGACCGGCGGAATTTCCGCTCGCCCACGCCAGGGCTATCGTCGACTGCCACGCTGCGAGCCAGCGCATTGGCGCCAGCAATGTGAGCACCGCGCCTTGCCAATCCGCGGGGAATAGTTGCGCAAACGATTCGAACATAATGATCGACCTCGGTGGAGGTGTTCCAGCGCTCCCGCTGTTGGCGCGGGAGGGTAGGGGCCCGGTGGAAACCGGAAGACCGGCCCGTCTTACTGCTTGGAGTCTGACGAGCGACGATATGGGCGGGAAACGCGGTCCGAGGCTGTCCGCGGGGGCCCCCGGAAATGGACGAGTTGACCGCCTCTGATCGCCCCCTAGCGGCTCGCGGCCTTCGTCGATCGGCGAGCGCGACATCGCGCGGGTGGGTTGGGGCGGTGGGCTCTTGGATGACAAAACTCGGCTGAATGGCTACCCGTCATTGAGGTAGATTGCATCATGCCGATAAAGGACAAAGTGATACAGGATTTCGAGTTCGTTGATGGTGGGCTCAAGTTCTACTGTTCGGTCGAAGCACCCGGTCAGACGGGGATGCCGCCATGGTGGTGGTTTCGACCCGATACCGAGACGACCACCCGCTACGCCCCCTTCGAGGCTTCGCCCACCGACACGAAGCGATCAGTGCAGACGCGTATCATCGCGTACTATGCGGAGCTTCTTGCGATCGCGGCGCGGCCGGTACATCAGAGGCCGGCTTGGCAGAAGCCGGAGCGTTCAGCTCCGCCTAGCGAGATCGCCCCGACCCTTTCACCGGTCACACCACCGGTCTGATTGGGCTTGGGGTTAGCGGTTACCGCTCTCTGTCACGCGGATGTTTCAGCCGCCTGACGCGCTGCCTCGCGAAGCCTGTTGATGAACGCTACCTGGTTCGCCCACGATCCGTCGTAGCGCTCTCCATTCATGAAGAAGGTCGGCGTCCCGTTCACACCGCTCCGCACGCCGCTCCGGAAGTCATCGCGCACCCGCTTCGTATGCGTTGCGTCCGCCAGGTCGCGCGCGAACTGTTGGGCGTCGAGACCTAACGACTTGGCATAGGCGAGCAGATCTTCGGCCTCGAGCGCATCCTGGTGCTCGAAGAGCATGTCATGCATCTCCCAGAACCGCCCTTGCGCCGCAGCGGCCTCGGCTGCCTGCGCCGCCCCCCGCGCATGCGGGTGAGATTCGGCGAGTGGGAAGTTGCGGAACACCAAACGGAGCTCGCTCCCGAGCTCGCGTTGCGCCTCCTTTACGATCAGGTGTGCCATTCCGCAGTACGGACATTCGTAGTCGCCGTACTCGACGAGCGTGACTGGGGCGTTGTCGGGACCGGCGGCGTGATCCAGGCCGCTTACGGGTGGCGTCAGTTGACCATCGCTCATGGCCGCATCTCCGCCGCGTCAGCGCGGAACGATTCGGCCTTGGCAGGCGCCGACCGGCCGGCGAGCGATTCGAGCGCCTTCAGGATGCCATCGGCACCGGGGTTCACCCCAATCGGGGAGCAGAAGCTCCAGCGAATGATCCCGTCGGCATCGAGCACGAACAGCGCTCGCTCGCTGATGCCCTCGCCTTCACGGTAGGCACCATACAGTCGCGCCACCGCGCCCTTGGGCTCAAAGTCGCTTAGGAGCGGGAAGTGGAGATTGCGATTCTGCGCGAACGCGGCGTGACACCAGACACCGTCCACTGAAATCCCGAGAATCTCGGCGCCGTACTCTCGAAACTCAGGAAGAATCTCGTTGTAGAGCGCGACTTGGTCGCCGCAAACGGGACTCCAGTCGGCCGGGTAGAACACAAGGATGACCGGGCGCCCCCGCAGCTCGCTCAGGCGGAGCACCTGGTCGGGCGTGGTGTTCAGCGTAAAGTCGGGCGCCGGCGTTCCGGCGCCAAGGATCTTCGCGGGGGTTCGAACGAAGTCGGACTCCGTCATTTGTACCTCCTGCAGCCGTTTCAGTCGTCGTTGGTTTCTTTCGCAGCCGAGTCGTCAGCCGCGTCATTCTCTTCCTGACTCGGCAGCCGTTCATGAGACGGTTCAAGAATCACGCCTTGAAAAAAAACGCAGCGCGTCGGCGCTGCGTTGTTCGAGGGATGATGCGGGTGGCCTATCGCTTCGTCCTCCTCAGGCGGTTGGTGGAGCGACCTCCGTCTCCCGCGTCTCACGCCGCACTCGAGTCGTGGCGGTCGAGGACTCGGCGTCCTGGCGGGCAAAGTCCAGCACGTCGGCGTTGAATTGCTCCTTGTGGGTGGTCATCAGTCCGTGCGGCGCGCCCTTATATACCTCGAGCCTCGCGCCCTTGATCATCGCCGCGGAACGCAGGCCTCCGACGTTGATCGGCACGATCTGATCGTCCTCGCCGTGGATGACGAGTGTCGGGACGTCGAATTTCTTGAGGTCTTCCGTGAAGTCGGTCTCGGAGAATGCTTTGATGCAATCGTAGGCGGCGGGGAACCCGGCCTGCATGCTCATCAGCCAGAACGCATCTCGTACGCCCTGTGACACCTTGGAACCCGGTCGGTTGGCGCCATAGAACGGCGCGCTCAGATCCTTCCAGAACTGCGTCCTATCCGCGACGACGCCGGCGCGAATTTTGTCAAACTCCTCGATCGGGACTCCTCCGGGATTGCTCGCCGTCTTCAGCATGCCCGGCGGAACCGCGCCCACGAGCACCGCCTTCGCCACCCGTTTCGTACCGTGTCGGCCGATGTAGCGGGCAACCTCGCCGCCGCCCGTCGAGTGTCCGACATGAATGACGTTCGTCAGGTCGAGCTTCTCGACGAGTTCCGCAAGGTCGTCGGCGTACGTGTCCATGTCATTCCCGTCCCGGGTCTGGGTCGACCGTCCGTGACCGCGTCGGTCGTGGGCGATGGCGCGGTACCCATTGGACGCCATGAAGAACAACTGCTCGTCCCATGCATCAGCGTTGAGTGGCCAGCCGTGGCTGAAGACGACTGGCTGACCCGAACCCCAATCCTTGTAGAAGATTTGCGCTCCGTCTTTGGTGCTGATCGTTGGCATACGGCCTCCTTGCGGCCTTGATGGGACGTGCTGCTAGGGTAACGGCGCGGACATGCTAAGAGTTTACGCTTTACGACTCGTGATTGGAATTTGAACGATCTCCAATTGCTCCTGCATGCCTCGCGCCGACTTTCAGCGCCATTCCCATCAATGATGACCTACCGCTGGATCAGGCCTTCGTCGAGCAGATAGCTGATGACGTCGGCCGCGGAGTAGCTCGTGCGTCCCGCGAGAAAAATGGAAATCGTCTCGAGGTCGTCGCCGCTCGTAAGCAGGGGCGGTTCCGTCCCTGCGTTGGCTCGCACCTGCGGGAGTCCGATGTTCGCGAGGAGCGCGTTGCAGAGACACCTGCGGCCCTCGGTCTCCGCGAGCGTTCCGCCCTTTCGCAGGTAGTCTTCCACCGGCTCGGCCGGGCATCGGTAGTCGATGCGTCCATCCGGGCGCGTGTAGGCGGTGCGCAAATAGCCAAGGTCACATTTGCGCTGGCGCGCTGGATCGTCGTGGCCATCGGTCGACCACTCGACCACCTTGAACGGGTATCCGGTCGGTGAGGCGCGCGGATCGGTCATGACTACCACCTCGTCGCGCGCGGCGTGCTCGATCACGGCACGCTTCAGCTCGGGTGCGAACCCCGATTCCTCACAGTAGGCGAACAACGTTCCAACCTGGATGCCGGTCGCGCCCGCTTCCAGCGCGTCGCGCAATCGCTGCGGTGTGCCAGCACCGCCCGCTATCCAGAAGGGCAGGCCGAGGTCGCGCAACTTGGCGAGATCGACCTCGTCACGTTCGCCGTACACTGGTTCGCCGCGCTCGTTGTACCGCGGCTCGCCGCGAGGGGGCGCGTTGTGGCCACCCGCTGTGGGCCCTTCCACTATGAATCCGTCAACCCGCCCGTTCGCCTTTCGCGCGAGCGTCGTCGCCAGCGAGCTTGCTGAAATTATCGGCAGGAAGCGTGGCCGCGTGAGCGGCGTGAGGTCCGTGACCCCGTACTCCTGCGGATCGAAGGTGAGCACCTCGGACTCGCCTGCCGCGAGCCCGATGACGTCGAAGCGAATTGAGGCCGCCCGATGTTCGGCGAACGCATCGAGGACGCCCGGAATCTCGCGTGGAATGCCCGCTCCCATGAGGACGTAGTCCACACCGGCCAGCATCGCCCCGTACAGTGAAGCGAGGTTCGGCATCTCAACCTTGGTCAGCAAGTTGATGCCGACCGGCCCGCTGTGGCCGTCCTTGGCAAGATAAATCTCACCGAAGTTCGCCAGCATCGTGAGCTGTTGCCGTTCCACACTCACGCGCTGCTTATACATCGGGATCAGCTTGTAGGGCTGATCCGCCGCGCGCCCTTCTGGAAGGAAGTAGCGCTTCAGGACCTCATCCGCGACGCCAGGGACAGGAAAGCAGCGCATGGCCCGCCGCATATGGCCGCCCACGTCCCCGTCCTGGAGCCGCCGCACGAGGACGGTATCGAGAGCGGTTCCGGAGATGACGCCGAGCTGGCCGATGAGCGACACGGCGCGGGCGAGCTTCCAGTCAGATACGGCCACGCCCATCCCACCCTGAATGATCCGCGGAAGTGCGACGACAGTTGACATGTTGAGGAGCAGAGGTGTGCAAATGATGAACCATTCAGTCTATACCTCCATCCGTGACTGCACTGTCAGCGAAATGGACCATTAATTGTGGTGAGTCCCCTGAGCGCAGCGTCAGCCGACACAGCCGAAGTTGGTGGCATTCGCGCCGATGTGTCGCTTTGCGGGGTGGCATTGACGCTAAGAAGGCGGCCGGAACGGCGCCTTGATGCGCAAAGGAACCGCGGTCGTGCCCCAGTGGAGACGCAGCACGGCTTCGTCACGCAGCACCATCGGAAAATAGATCGCGAATGAATCCATTTGAGAAGCCTGCTCCGGGGTCACATCCACACGCAGCACATCGAACCTGGCGCCCGGATACGGCTTGTGAAACACGTGCGCGGCGCTGCTGAAGATGACGGTCCACGGGCCGGCCTCGTGGGGAATGAGCCACAGCGAATACTCGCCGGCGCGCAGTGGTCTCCCCTCGATCAAAACGTCCCGGCTGAACCTGACGCGCGTGGCTGAGTCGGCGCCCGGATGCCAGACACTGTCCCACGGGACGAGCGCGCCGAACAACGCGCGTCCGCGCGCCGCCGGGCGTCCGTACGCGACAGAGATCTCGGTAAACGCGACCATCTGCGTCACGCCACCTCTCTCGCTGAAAGGGTAGCCTTGCGCTTGCGCGGGAGCGGCGCTGATCGCCACGAGAACGCCGGCGGCGGCGGCGCGGAAGTAGGCAAATCCGGATATCATTATCTCTGTTCCCTCGAAATAACGTGGTCTTATTTTACACTAGTTGAAAACTGCTGACATGCGACCGTCGTTCAGCAAACCGCTCGAACAGGAGTAGCAAATGAAGATCGGCATCATCGGCGCAGGCAACATCGGTGGCAACCTCACCCGTCGCCTCCGGGTGCTGGGTCACGATGTCTCCGTCGCCAACTCCCGCGGACCGGAGACGCTCACCGCCTTGGCGAAGGAGACGGGGGCCAAGCCGGTCACAGTCCGTGACGCAGCTCGGGGGAAGAACGTGGTGATAGTGACAATTCCAGTGAAGAATATCCCCGCCCTGCCGAAGGATCTGTTCGCGGGCGCTGATGACACCGTCGTCGTCGACACCGGCAACTACTATCCGCAACGCCGCGACGGTCGCATCGACGCGATCGAGGCCGGTACGACCGAGAGCCGGTGGGTTGCGCAGCAGCTCGGCCGGCCAGTGGTCAAAGCGTTCAACAACATCTACGCGAAACACCTTCTCGAACGCGGACGCCCCAAGGGTGAGCCCGGGCGCATCGCGCTCCCCGTCGCGGGTGACGACGCCAAAGCGAAGGGAGTCGTGTTGCGCCTGCTCGATGAGTTGGGATTCGACGGCGTCGATGCCGGCACGCTCGATGAGTCGTGGCGGCAGCAGCCAGATACTCCAGTCTACGGAACTGATTTCGACGCCGGCGGCGTGAGACGCGCATTGTCCGAAGCCCACAAGGAACGATCGCCCGGGTTTCGCGCAGTGGAGGGAAGCCCGGCGTCCGCGACGTGATGCGGAATCACACTCTGAGTCACTTTGCCCCGGACATGTTCGCTTCAATGCATCGACTGCTGCGTGAGCCCGGCGCGAAATCGATGAGAGCTGCGGCGAAGAATTAGTTCAGTCCTTTACCGGGCTGCGTCGCGAGCAGGACTGTCACCTCAGCAAGCGGCGGAGAGCCGACGGACGGCTCCGGCGTGGCCACCGCACCGCTGCCGGTGAGCGTGTCGATGAGCGCGAAGAGCTCCCTGGCGTTCACCGGCTTCGACAGGTACCCATCAGTCCCCGCGGCCAGGCAGGCCTCGCGATCGCCCTTCATCGCGTGTGCCGTCAGAGCGATGATCGGCACGTGGTCGCCCGTCACTTCCTCGGCTTTGCGAATGAAGCCCGTTGCCTCCAGACCGTCCATCTCCGGCATCTGCACATCCATCAAAACGATGTCGAACGAGCCCTCGGCGACTGCGGCAACGGCTTCGCGTCCATTGCCGACTGTGACCACGCTGTGACCACGCTTCCCGAGCAGTGCCGTCACGAGCTGCCTGTTCACCGCATTGTCCTCCGCCAGGAGGATGCGCAATGCGCGACGCGCTTCGTTGATGCTGTGGCGCGTGACCAGCACCCTATGCTCGAGAGGGCTATTGTTCCCCGCGAGCACCGCGAGGATTGCGTCGAGCAGAACAGACTGGCGGACAGGCTTGGTCAAGTAGGAGGCCACGCCGAGCTCACGGAAGCGAATGGCGTCCCCACGATGGCCGACGGACGAGAGCATCATGATCATCGTGGTGGCAAGCTCCGGCCGCTGCTTAATCCGCTCTGCCAACCCGAATCCGTCGAGATCCGGCATCTGAAAGTCGATGAGCGCCAGCGGAAATGGCTTGGCGATGGCGAGGGCGTGGTCGAGCGCGGCGATCGCCGCAACGCCTCCATCAACCATTGTTGGCCGCATTCCCCAGCCGGTGAGGATCCCCTCCAGAATCCGCCGATTCGTGGCGTTGTCATCCACGACCAGCACATCGAGCCCGTGAAGATCCCGCAGCTCGCGGCGGCCCTCCGCAAGTGCGACTTCGACTCCTATCTCGAAAGGGAGGTCCACCTGGAACTTCGTTCCGTGTCCGACCTCACTCTCAACACTGATTCCTCCGCCCATCAGAGCGGCGAGGCGAGCGGAGATTGTGAGCCCGAGCCCGGTCCCCCCGAACCGCCGCGTGGTTGACGCGTCGGCCTGCGTGAACGGATCGAAGATCCCCGCGTGCTTCTCCTGCGGAATGCCGATGCCGGTATCGGTCACTGTGAACGTCGCGATGACCAACTGTCCCTCGATCGGCCGGCATTCGACGCGTATCACCACCTCTCCCGTCTCGGTGAACTTCACCGCATTGCCAATCAGATTGATCAGAATCTGTCGCAGCCGCGACGGATCGCCGCGCAACGCGGGCGGAACGTCCGGCGCAATCTGGTAGGCCAGCTCCAACCCCTTGGCGTGAGCGCGCGGTGCCAGCGAACGCAGTGTGTCGTCGATCATGTACCGCAAATCGAAATCAATCGCGTCGATGTCGAGCTTGCGCGCCTCGATCTTGGAGAAGTCGAGGATATCGTTGATGATGTCGAGCAACGCGTCGGCGGACGACCGGACGGTCTCGAGGTACTCACGCTGTTCCCCCGTCATCTCGGTGCCTAGCGCCAGCTCGGTCATTCCGATGATGCCGTTCATCGGCGTCCGAATTTCGTGACTCATGTTCGCCAGAAACTCACTCTTGGCGCGGTTGGCCTCCTCGGCTGTGTGCTTCGCTGTCCGCAACGCGTCTTCCGCTTCCTTCCGCTGCGTGATGTCGATTATCGTGCCTTCGACGATGCTCGCCCCGCCATTTCCACTCTCCAGCAGAGTTGCCGTCTCGAGAATCCAGACGACCTGGCCGTCACGCCCTCGGAGCTTGCTCTCGAAGTTCGACAGGCTGTCCTCGTGCATGAGCCGGGACACGAAGACGCGCCGCTCATCGGCCATCTCGTAATGTTCGGCGATCGGCTTGGCCAGGCATTCTTCACGAGACGAGTAGCCGAGTATGCGGGCGAAGGCGGCGTTGCACTCGAGCAGCCGGCCATCGAGCGTGGCCTCGTAGGCTCCAGAAAGGCTGCGCTCGAAGAACCTTCGATAACGCTCGTCGCTCGCGCGGAGCTTCGTTGACTGCGCTGACATGCGTCGAGCGAGTACAGACGTCACCGACGAAAACACCAGCACCGTCAAAGTGACGAGAATAATGCCGGTGATTCCCAACGAGGAGATGGCTACCGCCTCGGATAGATCGACACCCAGATTGGACGGGATGAACGTGGCCGCGGCCATTCCGGTGTAGTGCATTGCGACGACAGCCAGACCCATGACCCCGGCGCTGGCGATCTTCAGTGGCGCAATCTCGCGCGTCTCGCTCCGGAATCGAAAGGCGAGCCACATCGCCACCAGCGACACGACGACCGCGATCACCACAGAAAGCGCGACGATGGCGTAGTTCCAGCGCATCATCGCATGTAGCCGCATTGCGGCCATGCCGATGTAGTGCATTGAGGCAATCCCACCGCCCATCACCACGCTGGCGGCGATTGAGCCGGGCCAGCTCCAATTCGCGCGGCTCGCAACAACGAGTGCGATCCCCGACGCAAAGATCGCGGCGACGAGCGAGAGGAATACGGTCGGCACGTCGTAGAACACCGAGACTGGAAGGCCAAAGGCCAACATCCCGATGTAGTGCATCGACCAGATGCCAAGGCCCATACTCGCGGCGCCGCCGACAAGCCAAACCGCGCGCATCCGCCCCACGGTCGCCGTCGCCCGTCCGGCAACGTCGAGTGCCGTGTAGGAAGCACAGATCGCGATCAGCAGAGACAGCGCCACCAGCCAGTAGTTCAACGTGCTGGCCATCGCGTTCACATGGACGTCCCGCTCATGCTACGGTCGCGCAGCGGCCCAATAGTCGATGCATGTCTCAGCTTCCTGCGCGTCGCAGCGCGGCCTTGATCCGAGCGACGAACCGGGCCGGCTCGAGGGGCTTGCGTATGTAGTCGTCCGCTCCCGCGTTCATGGCATCAATCTCGGCGTCGTCGCCCTCGGAACCGGTCAGTACGACGACGGGAACGCCAGCGGTGGACGGCGAGCTCCGAAGCCGGTCGAGGACCTCGAGCCCGCTGAGGGTCGGCAGATTGAGATCGAGCACTACGAGCGCGCATTCCTCGCCGATCGTGAAATGCTCGATGGCCTCCGGGCCATCTCCCACTTCCGTGACTCGAAAGCCGTTCTTCTCCAGTAACGCTCGCGCCAGAGTGCGGACGGTGGGATCGTCATCAACCAGAAGAATCCGCGGCTGGTCGTTCGCGGGAGTCTCCGAGATGCCCTCGCCGAGCACACGATCGACTTCCTGCAGCGTCGACGTTCCCAATCTCACTTTCTCCAGCGCGACCTCTCGCATCGCTCGCATGCCTGTAGCTGTGGCGGCGCGCTGCAGCTCTTGAACGGTCGCTCCCTTCGCGACCGACTCAAGAATGGGAGGGGTTGGGAGAAAGACTTCGTTCACCGGAGTCCTGCCGCGGTATCCCGTCATTCCGCAGTATTCGCATCCCTCTGCTCGAACTGTAGGCTTGATTCCGTAAATGCCCGCCAACCGCCTTTCAGCGTCCGTCAGATTGCCATCAATTCCCTGAACGCACTTCGGGCAAATCCGCCGTATCAGCCGTTGCGCAACTATGCCGCGGAGGGCGCCGGCGATGCTGGCGCGTTCCAACCCCAGGTCAATGAGCCGGGGGATTACACCGAGCGCATCATTCGTGTGCAGCGTAGCCAGGACGAGGTGTCCGGTCATCGCCGCCTGCACTGCTACCTGGGCGGTCTCCAGATCCCGAATCTCTCCGACGAACACGACATCGGGATCCTGCCGGAGAATCGCGCGGAGCGCTGAGGGAAATGTCACGCCGCGCTTGGGCTCGACCTGAATTTGGGTGATCCCACCGACTTCGTACTCCACCGGATCTTCCACCGTCATGATATTGACTTCGCCGGTGGCGAGCTCGCGGATCGCGGCATACAGCGTCGTCGTCTTGCCTGATCCCGTGGGGCCTGTGACGATCACTATGCCTTCGCGGTTGCTCAGCATCTGCCGAAAACGCCGCAGCTCGAGGTCGAGCATGTCGAGCTCCGAGAGCTTGGGCGCGCCGCTTGGGTCGAGCACTCGAATCACCAGCTTTTCCGCTTCGCGGGTGGGCACGGTCGAAATACGCAGGTCATAGTGTTTCCCCCGCACCTCGATCCGGGCGCGACCATCCTGCGGGCGATGGCGGTCAGCGATGTCGAGCTTGGCCAGAATCTTCATCCTCGAGACAACGCGTGTCATTGCCTGATTCGGCAGCTGCATGTGGACTCTCATCACGCCATCGACGCGAAAGCGCACGACCGAGCCGGCGGTGCCCGGCTCCATGTGGATGTCGCTCGCGCGTTCGGCTACCGCGCTCTGCAGAATGAGATTCGTCAGCTTGACGACCGGGGCCGCTTCGAATTCGTGCGGCGACAACGTCTCCGGCGTTTTATCTTCCAGGACTTTCACGTCCTCGATCGCTCCGGCGGCAAGCGTGTCGATCAGGGATTCGAACGCACGGTCGGGGGAGTAGCGGGTGTCGACAGCCGCCTTCAATGCATTCGGTGGTGCGACCTCGAATGCGGGAGTACGACTGGACACAAATCCAATCGCCTGCTCGGCTTCGTAGTCACCCGGGTTTGCAGTGGCTACAACGACCTGCCGGTCGGTTTGCCTGAGAGGCAGGACGTGGTGGCGGCGCGCAACCAACTCCGGCACGAGCTTCAGGGCGTGGCTCTCCGCGGCCGACAGCTGTGCAACCGGCACCTTGAAATGTTCGGCGACGTGGCGAGTCAGATCGTCCTCACCAATCCCGCAGACTTCACCTGTCTTCGCCCACGCTTCTTCGGTTGATAAGCCGACAGGGACGATCAGCAGCTCGCTATGGGCGAGGTGCGCCCGCCGCGCGATGTCGACGATCCAGTGTTGCCGCGAGGATTCAGCTGGCGCCCGCGACTTGCCGGCCGTCGGCAATAGATCAATTCCCATTGGGGGGCTTTGCCTTGAGCTCGCGCACAACTGCCAGGTATTCGGCGCGTATCTGCTCGAGTAGTTCAGCGTTCGACTCGAGCTGGCCCGTACGACCGGCCGTCTCAGCGTTGCTCAGGGCGGCCGCAAGAGATGTCGCGTGGATGGTGCCCGCGCCTGATTTGAACGCGTGTGCCGCGGTCGCGACCGCCTTGGCATCTTGATTTTTCGTCGCCTGCTCCAGAGCCGCGAAGCGCATCGGGGCATCTTCCACGAATGTGTCGAGCAGAGTTCCAATCATCTCCTCGACGCCGGCCTCGCGCAGCTCCGCGCGAAAGCGCTCGACATCCACGTGCGGCGGTGGCTGCGCAGCTTTTGAGTCTGGTGAATCCGGCTGGGGCCGCGGCTTTGTAAGAATGGCGATGCCGTAATGGTGGGCGTCGCCAGCAGCGCGGAGAGAAGCATCGGCCGAGCATCTGGTGTGGTATTGCTCGGCTTTTGGTGATGCAAGAACTAATGGATTGTACCTAGCCCAGATGATCGGCGCAACTCAACGGAACGTATGTGAAGCCGCAACCTCTAGCAGGGAGGAGCTTGAATAATGAGCCCCCGTTTTCCTTTCCCGGGCTCGCATCGTAGGAGTTAGTACCTAACACTTTTGGGTGATGGACTTCCTCACCCTCTGCCGTGATCGTTCGTTCAGATCTCCTCGCGCGCGCACGCGTAGCCTCTCCGCGCCTTTCGAAATCCTTGCCTTTCAGGTCTCGCCCGAGATCGATGAAATCTACGAGCGGACCTCCTTCCGAAAGATGGGGACGTCGTTCGCGCCGGCGTTGCTCCGTTCCGGCCATTTGAAAAAAAAAGGACAATCGAATGAAGCTCAACTCTCCGCACACCGTAGTGACAAAGATGCTCACCGGCATCCAGGGATTCGACGAAATCACCGACGGTGGGCTGCCTCGCGGACGAACGACGCTGGTGATGGGTGGACCGGGTTGTGGAAAGACCGTGTTTGCACTTCAGTCGCTGGTCACCGGAGCAACTCGAAGAAAGGAGGCGGGGATTTTCGTCGCCTTCGAGGAGAGCACGCGTCAAATCGTCGCCAATGCCGCCACGTTCGGCTGGGATCTTCCCGGCCTCGCAAAGAAGAAGCTCTTTTTCCTGGACGCGCAGCTCTCCCCAGACGTGGTGAAGGCCGGGGAATTCGATCTGGTCGGAATGCTCACCGTCCTTCAAGCCAAGGCCGAAGAGATTCGGGCAAAGTGGATCGTCTTCGACGGGATCGACGTGCTCTTGAGCCTGCTCGATGATTCGGTAGCGGAGCGTCGAGAAATTTACCGCATCCGCGATTGGCTTTTTCAGACGGGACTGACCGGCATCATCACGCAGAAGATCAGTGGGATCGACGCCGACCACCGTTACGGCTTCCTGCAGTTCATGGTCGATTGCGTGGTCGTTCTCCGCCACCAGGTGGTCGATGGATCGGCCTTCCGCAATCTTCGCGTGATGAAATACCGCGGCTCGGGCTTCGCCGCCGACGAGTTTCCGATCACGCTTACGACGGCAGGCATGCAGCTCACCAATCGCGGCCCTACCGAGTTCCAGTATGACGTCACGGATGAACGGATCTCCTCGGGACTTCCTCGTCTCGACAGCATGTTGCATGGGGGCTACTACCGCGGAAGCAACGTGCTCATCTCCGGCGCGCCAGGAACCGCAAAGTCAACACTGGCCGGACTCTTCGCCGTCGCCGCCTGCGAGCGCGGCGAGCCCACCTTGTACGTGAGCTTCGACGAAGGCGCGGCGCAGATAGTTCGAAATCTCCGATCGGTGGGCATTCTACTCGGCCCGCATCTGAAGACTGGCGTGCTCAAAATGTATTCAACCCGCACGCGAGGCCCCAACATCGAAGACCAGTTCGGCCTTCTGCGAGCAAAGGTGGGCGCGGAGAAACCTCGTTGTCTGGTGATCGATCCACTCTCGGCGCTCTCGTCCAAGCTCGAGCACCTGGCATCGGCCGATGCGGCCCAGCATTTCCTCGACTTTCTCAAGGGAGAAGGGATCACGGTCGTGAATACTTCCCTCGAGGACGGACTGAGCCCCGACGCGGCGACGGCCACCGGCATCTCGACCATTGCCGATACCTGGATCCACGTTTCCTACGTCGAGCAGGATGGTGAGCGCAACCGCGCTCTGACGATCGTTAAATCGCGCGGAACCGGGCACTCGAACCAGGTTCGAGAGCTCACACTGTCCGACGAGGGCGTCTCCCTCACCGATGTCTTCGTCGCCCAGGGGAAAGTGCTTATGGGAGTCGCCCGCTGGGAATGGGAACAGGAGCAGCAGGCGGACACCAAGCGCACCCAGGTTGCCACCGACCTCAAGCGGCTGCAGCTGCACCTGGCGCAGGCCGAAGCCGCCGCGCGACTTCAGGTCGTCCAGACCGAGATCGAGGCCCGCAACGCCGAGATCGAAGTCCTGGCCGACGCCACCGGATCGGCATCCAAGCTTATGAGAACTGACCGCGCGACGATGCGCAAAATGCGCCACGCGGACGAGGAAGTCAGAGTGATAAAGCCGCCGAACGCGAATGGTGGTCTGAAAACGAATGGCAGCAAAGGAACCGTTTAGGATGGCGAAGATCCGGGTGAACAAACCCGGGCTCCGATTACGACTCTATATCGCGGGAAATGCGCCGAACTCGCTGCGCGCGATCACCAATCTGAAAGCGATCTGCGATGAGCATTTCCCCACTGAGTGTGTGCTCGAAATCGTCGATCTGCTCGTGCACCCGGCGCGAGCACTCGCCGACGGGATCATCGTTACTCCAACGCTTCTCAAGCTGTCCCCATTGCCGGTGCAGAAAGTGATCGGCACACTCAGCGACACGAACCAGGTGTGCGTGGCCCTGGCCAGCAGATGACAGGCACCAAAGCGCGACCCAGGCAGGACTTGGCGCAACGGCTCGCCGAGGCCGAGGCGATCATCGAGGCGCTGCTGTCCGGACAGATCGACGCGGTGGTCGATTCGAAGACCCACAGTCCGGTGCTGCTCTCCAAGGCTCAGGAGGCATTGCGCGAGAGCGAGGAGCGCTACCGCCGTATCGTCGAGACCTCAAACGAAGGGATATGGACTATCGACACCGAGGAGAAAATCACCTTCGTCAACCCACTGCTCGCCGAGATGCTTGGATATGCCCAGGACAAAATGCTCGGTCGGTCCTTCCTCGAGTTCATCCCTGAAGCGTCAAGAGTACCGGCGATGGAACGAGTCGAGCGTTCGCGTGCGGGGAATTCGGAGGAGATCGAGGTGAAGCTCGCGCGAAACAATGGAGCTGAATTGTGGGTTCTCCTCAAGACCAGCCCGATTCGCGACACCGAGGGCGCATACATCGGCACGCTCTCGATGATGACCGACCGAACTCGCCGCCGGCAGGACGAGGAGGCCCTGCGAAAAAGCGAGGAGCAGTATCGCCAGATAGTGGAGACCACGACCGAGGGCATCGTCAAGAGCGACGGGTCAGGCCGAATCCTGTTCGTGAACCGGCGGTTTGCTGAAATGCTCGGCTACGAGGCTCGCGAGATGATAGGAGCGAGCCTGTTCGACTTCATGAGCGCCGGCGCAGGAGCCACCGCTCAAGACGCATTCAAAAGGCGACGCCAGGGAGTGCAGGACGTTGTCGACACCGCATACCGCCACAAGGACGGGACCAACATATCGGTCAACATTGCAGGTGCTCCGCTCTTCGACGGAGATGGTCAGTACATTGGCAATCTGGGAGTTGTTCGGGACGTAACGGAACAAAAGAAGATGCAATCGCAGCTGATGGTCAGCGACCGGATGGCTTCGGTTGGCACTCTCGCCGCCGGCGTCGCGCACGAGATCAACAATCCGCTGGCCGCGGTGATCGCGAATCTCGATTACGTCACCGAGAGCCTGAGACTCATGATCAGTGGCGACTCGGCGGGTGCAAGTCCGACCAGGAGTGATGCGTGGCTCCTCGAGGAGATCAAGACACCACTCGACGATGCGCGCGAGGCTGCGCAGCGAGTGAGGTTCATCGTACGCGATCTCAAGATATTTTCTCGCTCGACCGACGACGAGGAGCGCGGCGCGGTGAACGTAGAGGCGATCATGGAATCGTCACTGCGAATGGCGTGGAATGAGATTCGCCACCGCGCGACCCTCGTCAAGCTCTACGGCCGCGTGCCCGCCGTCGACGCGAATGAGGCGCGTCTGGGCCAGGTGTTCCTCAATCTTGTCGTCAATGCCGCGCAGGCGCTGCCGGCGGGCCAGGCGGAGCGCAACGAGATTCGCGTGACGACAAAGCTCGAGGGCGAGCGTGTGGTGATCGAGGTCAGTGACACTGGCGCGGGGATCCCGCCACATATCATCGGCAGAATCTTCGATGCATTTTTCACCACGAAAGCAGTGGGCGTCGGCACTGGGCTCGGCCTCGCCATTTGCCAGCGCATCGTGACCGACATGGCCGGGACGTTGACGGTCGAGAGCGAAGTGGGCAAGGGAACGACCTTTCGCGTTTCGCTTCCGCTCGCTCGCAAGAAGAAGAACGATGTCGCTCCGCCCGTCGAACCGGTGGCGGCCGCCGGTCGTCGCGGGCGAATCCTGGTTGTGGACGACGAGGAATTGGTGGTTCGCAGCGTCAAGCGAATCCTCTCCAAGGAGCACGATGTCGTGGCTACGGTTTCCGCGACGGAAGCGCTGGCGCTCTGCGCGGGCGGGGAGCAGTTCGATCTCATCCTCTGCGACCTGATGATGCCGGAGATGACCGGCATGGATCTCCACCGCGAGCTTTCGCTCGTCGCGCCGGAGCAGGCGGATAGAATGATCTTCGTGACGGGCGGCGCGTTTACGGAAAAGGCGTGGCGTTTCCTTTCGGAGACGCCCAAGGAGCATCTCGAGAAGCCGTTTGCTTCGGCCAATCTTCGAGCGATCGTCCAGCGGTACCTGCGATAGAGTTATGGGGTCCCGAGGAGCTCGCGCGAAAGGTGCGAGCCGTGCTCGATCGAGTCAGCTAAGCGCTGTTGCCTTCGCTCGCCCGCGGAAGTGAAAGCGTGAAGTGCGCCCCTTTTCCCTCGGCGCTCTCTACGGTGAGGTCGCCGTCCATCGCCCGGGCGAGGTCGCGGCTTATCGCCAATCCAAGTCCGACGCCGCTCTCCCGGTCGGAGAGCCCTTCCTTCAGCTGAGTGAACGGTTCGAAGATGGCTTCGTGCTTGTCCGCGGCAATGCCAATTCCCGTGTCGCTGACCCGCAGCGTGACGGTGTCAGCCGTGAACGCGCAGTCGGCGCTGATCTCGCCGCCGGCCGGCGTAAATTTTATGGCGTTCGAGAGAAGGTTCACGAGAATCTGAGTTACTCGCTCGGGATCCGCGCGCGCAGTGGCGCTCGACTCTCCAGTGATTCCCTTGAACGCGAGACCCTTCTGGCCAAAAAGCGGTTCGATCAGCTCGACGGCGTGCCGCATCGTATCGTAGGCGTTGATATCGGCCACCGCGTAAGCCACTCGGCCGCTTCCGACCCGCACGAATGTCAGGATTTCGGTGATGAGGAGGGCGAGGTGCTGTTGATTGGTTCTCACTCGCGCGAAGTCGGCGTGCTGTTTTTCCGTCACGGGACCCCGCAGGCCCATGTCGAGTAGATCGATGTACCCGCCGATCGCGTTGAGTGGCGTGCGCAGCTCATGGCTCATCGCGCCGAGGAACGCCGTCTTCGCCCTGTTCGCCGTCTCGGCGCTCCGTTGGAGTACCAGCGCAAGGTCGTATACCTGCGCGTTGTCGAGCGCCAGCGCCCCCCGGGCCGCGATGTCTTCTGCCAGGTGCACGTCCTCAGGGCTGTGCGAAAGCGCGGTGTGCGCGCTGATGAACGTGATAGCACCCAGCAGCCTTTTCCGCGCAACGAGGGGCACCGTCAGGAGAGATCCAATCCCGAGCTGATGCAGGATGTTCAGGTTGTAGGGACTATGCGCACCGGCGGCGAGCGTGGCCTCGATGTCGTTGGTGATGGCGAGCGTTCGTGTTTCTCGGAGCATAGCGGGCGCGCCGAACGGATCGTCTGGCTCAGGAGACCAGGTTGCTTCGAGCTGCTGCGCGATCTTCTGTTTTTCGGGATCAGGGTGGTAGATGCCAAGTCGGTGGATGGCATTACCCTCTTCGAGAATGTCCACGATGCACCATGCGCCGAGAGCAGGAAGCGCGAGCTTGGTAAGCGCGACCAACGTCGTGGACTGATCGACGGACTCGGCAAGCAGGCGACCGGCCTCAGCCAGGAAAGCCGCCCGGCGCCGCGCCGCCTCCGCATCGTCGGCTAAACCGCGCTCGCGCAGCGCACCGAGGAGCATCTGCTCGGCAACCTGCCGCTGCAGCTCGCGCGCACTGTCTCGCGGGCTCGACTCGCGAATCTGGAGGCCGAGGGCCTCGACCCGGCGGTCGTCGGCAATCACTGGCCACACGCTGCATTGCCAGCCACTCGCTCTCTCGGTCGACGTCTCGATGCGCTCATCCAATATCTCGACGCCACTTCGAAATGCCCGATCGAGAATCGCGGTCAACGCTCGTCCTTCAGTCGCGATGAACGGGTCTGCGATTGGCGCACCGATCGCGCCGCCGTTGGGGACACCCGCCACGTGGCAGAAGGCGGAATTTGCGTAGACGACAGTGTGCTCCACGCCACGCGTAATGGCGAATGGCAACGGGGCTTGTTGCATGCAACGCCGCAGTGCCTCCTGAAGAGACAGCTCGGTCGCGCGTTCACCAGGCCGACTTCGGGAACTCATTCCGCCCTACGTGCTCCGTTTTGCCCGCGTCGGTTTCGCACGCAAAGTGGGCACGCCGGTGATTATCCCATCGTACTGGGTCAGTGAATCACCAACGACCACGCCCTTGGCACTAACCTCGTACAGTCTGAATTCATGGCTGTGGTCGCTTCCGCGCATCTTGATCACCGCCATCACGCGCTTGAGCTCTCCTTCCATCTCGATGTATCGCTGAACGATGATCTCATCGGTGATGAACGACACCTTCTCGGTCGTAAAGCGCGCCTCCGAGAATGCCTCGGAGACTTCGGCGGTCATGAAGACCGTGACGCCGGTAGCGGTCAACGTTCCAACCAGGCGGTAGAGCGACTCCCGGAAATCCTCGCGGAAGGTCGGGGCAAGGGCGACCTCAAACCCTGACAGCGAGTCTATGACGACGCGCTTTGCCCCGATCCGGTCCACGGCCTCGAGAATCGCAAAAAGGGCCTCGTCGACGGAAAGGTCTAGCGGGCGGAGATAGATCAGCTCCAGCTTCCCCTCTTTGATCATCTTCCCGACCACGGCATTGCGGGCGTTGGCGCGCGCAAGATACTCTTCCGGGTATTCTTCGAATACCGCGATCACTCCGGTCTCGCCCTTCGCCAATCCCGCCACCATGAATTGCGTGGCGACTGTCGACTTGCCGCTGCCGGCGGGTCCGGTAAGCATCACTGCGTCGCCAGCAACGATTCCTCCGCCAATCATCTCGTCCATTCCCGGCACTCCGGTTGACAATCGCTCGTACTTCGTCACTGCGCGATTACGCGTCTGCTCCGGGATGCGCGGGAAGATTTGCAGCCCAGCATCCGTGATGCGGATTGTGTGCAATCCAGGCATCTGGGCCCGGCCACGCGTCTTGATCACCTGAAGCCTTCGAACGACGGAATTTCGATCAGTGGCCTGCGAGAGCCAAAGTATACCGTCGGCTACAGTGAAGACGGGATTTCGCTGCTCCTGCTCGGAATACTCACCGAGCAGAAAGGAGGTTACTTCCCAGGTAGTCAGGTGAAGGGCGAGACGCTGAACGAATCGGTCGAGGTCAAACGTTGCCCCCCGCTCGGAGCTACCATGCTGCCCGCCGATCGATCGAAATGAATCGACGATGACAATTCCAGGTTTGGCGCGCTCGATCTCGCTAATGATCCGCTTCAGGACTTCACCCAAGTCCTGATCCATGACCTCTGCGCTTAGATTGATGAATTGGATAGCAGATCCGGCCAGATCGGGATCGAAGAAGGTGAACTGCCGCTGATATCGCAGCATCTTGATTGTCGGCTCGCCGAGCACGGTGAAATACAGCGCGGGTCGCTCGACAGTCGCATTCGTGAACATTATCTGGTGCGCCAGCGTTGTCTTCCCCGAGCCTGGTCCGCCCGCAATCAGATTGAATGAGTATTCCGGCAACCCGCCACCGAGCACGACATCGAGGCCGGGCACTCCGCTGGGAAGACTCCTAATTACCGCTCGCTCTTCCTTCACGCTTCCTCCCTCCTGTCATCTGGAGGTGCATCACCGCGTTCGGATGAGGCCAGACTTCGCTCTATCAGTTTCACTGCCATGTCGTCTCCGATGAGTCGGCCGAGAAGCTCGATCAGGCGCACGAGCATCGACTCGAGGGCCTCGGCGGTCGCGGGGTCTCCGTGCGCCATGATGGTTTCCGCGATGCCGTCGATGTAGGGCTCCGAGCGCGCTCGGAGCTGAATCTGCGCCAACGGCGGGTATTCGGTCCGCGTGTCCGCGAGCGCGCGCGTAAAGAGAGCGTGACAGCCGTCGGGACCAACCCAACGCGAAAGCTCCCGATACAGAGTGTCGCACGCGGCGGCGGTGGCGCGAGCGGGAGTGTCGCCGACCTTTCGTTCAGACCGGCGACTGCTGATCAAGCGCCGCGCGATTTCTCGGGGCGGCGACTGCTTCCCCGACGGCGTTTCCTTAGCGCGGTCGGATGTATTCATAAACACCCGCGCCGGAGACTCGGCGATCGTTCGGGCGACCGACGGACCAGCGGTAAACGGAGGGCGCACAGAATCCGGCTTCAGCCATGCCAAACAAATTATCCTGCCAATACACCAGTTTTCAACCGTGCGTTTCCGGCCAGTTGTTTCCCCTAGGGCGTGATAGCCACCTTGAGGACCCCATCCCGCTGATGGCCGAAGAGGTCGTAGGCCTCCTCGATCTGGTCGAGCTTGTAGCGATGCGTGACGAGCGGGCGAAGATCAACCTGCCCTGAGCCGACTACGCTCAACAGCCGCCGCATGCGCTCCTTGCCACCTGGGCAGAGAGTGCTCACAATCGAAATGTCCCCAAGTCCTGCGTGAAACGCCTCGAGCGGCATCGTGAGCTTTCCCGAGTA